>NZ_LANA01000003.1 GCF_012932795.1 Candidatus Pelagibacter communis | reverse complement strand
GGCTTCTTCAGCTTTCTTTTTAGCAGCAGCGGCTGCTTCTTCAGCTTCCTTTATAGCTTCCTCTGCTTTTTTAGCTGCAGCTTCGGCGGCTTCTTCTGCTTGCCTTTGAGCTGCTGCTGCAGTTTTATTTGCAATTCTTTCAGCTTTTAACTGCGCCTCTTTTCCAACTTGTTTTGCTACTTCCTTAGCTATGCTAGCTTTTTTTGTTAACGCTTTAGCTTCAGTGTTTTTACTAACTAATGCTACAACTAGTTTTTTAGTCTCTGCAATTTTTAATTTTTCCTGAATTTTTCCTTTAGCTGCTGCGTTTACTACATTACCAACTGCATCTAATTCTTTTTTAACTCCCAATGCTTTTGCTTGACCGTCTACTATTTTTCTAACAAATTTTGCTTCTTTTGATGTTGTATATTTACTAGCCTCTTGGAGAGTGCCCTCTATTGGTTTTGCATCATAAGCAGTAGAATAAACATCTTTTGCAATAGCAAAAGTATCAACCTCAACTGATAAACTTACTTCGGCGCCAACTAATAACCTTGCTCCTATATCTATTTCTGCTCCAACGACACCATCTGCTCCTACGGTTGCTCCACCACCTATTTCGGCACCAGCTGATACTCCGGCTGATACTCCAGCACCTGCACCACCACCTCCATATCTTCCATCGACTTCCGCTTCTGCTGTAGCTTCAACAGCAGCACCTGCATAAGCCTCCGCTCCTCCTTCAGCACCTAGTTGACCATCATTTAATCCTACCATTCCTGATGCCTCAGCTCCAGCTCCTACAGTTGCGGATACTCCAGCTCCTACACTCGCATCTGTTTCATCATTTAAACTTCCTGAAATTCCCGCTGTTGCTTCTACGCTTACCTCAGCACTTACCCCTCCTTCTGCAATAACCGCTGTATCTGTTACTTCTGCTGATGCTTCTGCTCCAACAGAAGCACTTGCAGATGCACCTGCTTCAGCCGTCACACCACCTATTTCAGCGCTTGCTCCTGCCTCGGCTCCAACTGAAGCGCCTGCCTCAGCAGCAACACTTGAACTTGTAACCTCTACTGAAGCCCCAGCTTCAGCACTCGCTTCAGCAGATGCCTCTGTATTTAATGTTGCACCACCTACTGAGGTTGATGAACTTGTGCTTGCACCAGTGCTTATCTCAATTTCAATTTCTTCAGCAGCATGAAGCTCTGGCAATTCAAAAGCTTTAACATTTGAGATATTTACTAAAAAAATTAAACTAATTAGAGGTGCTATAAATTTTTTCATTTATTAAGTTTATTATAAAAATCTTTAATTTTAAATATTTGTATTTTATTTTGTAAGATTTTTTGTGCAACTATGAAGTGAACCTACTTTTTTAATTTTCTTTTATTATTGTTTATTAAGGTTAAGAGATTTTGAAATTCCAAATGATAATGAGTTAGAAATGTAATCATAATTAATTATATTAGATTCTGAAAAGATTTTTTCGTATGCAATATTCATTGTTAAATTTTTTTTAGGATCTAAAGAAGGAAAAAAATCTCCCAAAGCTTTGCTCATTGAAATATCAACAGTATTTACTGTGCCTGATCTTTTTAAATTTGAATTAATAGATGTATCAACCGTTTTATAATCACTAAAATTTAAAGTATTACCTATAGATATATAGGCCCAAGGATAAGCAAAATTTAAACCTAATCCTAATTCATAAGAATCATAATCATTTCCAGCGTCTACAACAGAATCTGAGTCTGTGTATGTAAGGCTTGTAGATGTTGAAATTTTTTCATTTTTGAAAAAAGCGTGGCCTAAAGAAAAACTATTACTGTTTGTGTTATTATCTGCCATTGAAGTATAACTCGAACTTTGATCATACTTTGTATCACTAAAAGAATATCCATAACTAAAATCATTACGATCAGTAATTGGAATAGTTACGTCTAAGCCTAATAAATAAGAAAGCATTTCAGCACTAAATTTATTTTCATACTTACTTAACATTAAATATGGAGCAAGGTTTAGAGATCCTAAATAAGTATTTAAAGAAAAAATCATTCCATAACTATCATAATCACCTGTCCCTACATCTTGGTCTGCATTTCCAGCGTTGGCATTAATCATTAAAGATGAATTTTTTCCAAAAAATTTAAAACCCGTAACTCCCACACCTTTTGTAAAGGTATGATCAAATTTAGCATCATTAAATCCAGAAATAACGTTTTCGCTACTTTGTAATCTAGTTGATGAAACACTACTTACATTGTTATCCTGGTTTATTCCAAAAGATACTCTTGCTGATAACATCCATGGTTGTTTTTTTTTTGCAGGTTCACTATGTACAAAAGTAAAAGACGATTCAATTTGATTTACTATTTCTAATTGTTTTTTAGTTGTGTTTTTATTATCTTTAATTTCATCAATCAAAGTCAAGGCTTCATTAAATAAATTTTCTTGTTTATAAATTGAAAGTAAATTTAATTTTATTTTTATATCATCTGGATAAACTTTACTCATTCTTTTAATAGTTGCTATTCCTTCATTAATATCTCCCGCCTTAAACTGCTGTTTGGCATATTTATAGTTAAGTTTTAAATTTTTTGGATTTTGTAAAATTTGACCATAAGAGACAATTGTCTTAGCAACATTTTCATTTTTAATACTTCTTTGAGATAAGCTTTCTGAAAGTTGACTAATTTCCTTCATATATGAAACTAAACTAGGTGAGGATTTTTTTTGATGCGCAAAACTATCAATAAGCGAAGACTCAAATTTATTAACAAATTTTAAATTTTCCTCAGTAGTATTATCATTTGCTTTAATTTCTTCAATTAAAACTATAGCTTTATTTTTTAAATTCGCTTCTTTATATATTGCAAGCAGATCTAATTTAATTTTTATATTTCCTGGATAAATCCTAGACAATTTTTCTATTATATTAATACCTTCATTAATATTTCCTGCACTAAATTGTTCTTTTGCATATTGATAGCCTAATTTTAAATCTTTTAGGTTTTTCACAGTCTGATTATCAATGAGAGATTTTTTTTCATCCACTATTGTTTCTTTATTTTGCATCTTCTTTTTCAAAACAAAATAAGTGTCTACTAACTTTAAAATAAAATTTTCTCGATTACTGTTCATTTTAGCGACAGCTGTTTTTTCTTTATAGACATATTGTGGTTCTTCATTAAATTTAGAAAAATTATTTAATAATTTTACTTCTAGTGTCTTTAAATTTAATTTCGGAACAGTTTTGAAAGACTCATCAAAATATTCACTTGATCCAGCCGGTTTGGTTCTTGTGGTTTCTGAAAATAAAGATATTAAAACTATAAATGCCAGTATAAAACCAATTGAATTAAAGGGTTTTTTTTTATATTTAAATCTTTCTTTTTTTCTACTTGGCATTTTATTGTAAAAAAATTTACCCTAACTAAATCTATATTTAAATAATAAAAATAAAAAATGCTTAAAAAGACTAGATATAAGCGAACCTAATACACAAAAAGGAGCATAGGGGGTTTAAAAAACATTGAAAAACCGGATCTGTTTAGGGTCCTACTTATTTATTCCTTTAGGGATTGGATTGTAGAACATGTTAAAAACATGTTAATTTTCTGGGTTTGTGCTAATCTTAGGTAAGAACAATAAAAGATAGATACATAACTCGTCGTTTTACTGGGTTTAAAGGGTACCAAGGAGTATACGAAAGTGGGATCAGTCGTCTTTAAATTTAACTATTTAAGGAGGTTTGAGTGAAATTTGGATATTTTTGTAACACTACTAATTGGGATCATAAACCATACAATCAATTATTAAATGAAACCAAAGAAATCACTACTTACTGTGATGAAAATAATTGGGACTCTATTTGGTATACGGAACATCACTTCAATCACGAAGGTATGGAGTCCTGCACAAACCCTTTGATGATGGGGGTTGATGCAGCTGCAAGAACTAAACAAATTAGAATTGGTCAAGCTTGCAATGTAATTACATTTCATAATCCTATCCGTCTGGCTGAAGACATAGCTTTATTAGATCAATTGTCTGGGGGAAGAGTTGACGTAGGTATTGGTAGAGGAATTTATGGAAGAGAAGCTATTAACATGAACAAAGAGGCTGATCTAAAAGATCAAGCTAAAAATTTTAGATTATTTGAAGAATCTTTAACAATTATGAAAAAAGCTTGGACTGAAGAATTTTTTAGTCATAAAGGTGAATTTTATACTTACCCGTCACCAAATTTTACTTGGCAACATGATATGAGTCCGCCTAGTGAAAAATTTTTAGATACAGCAACAAATGAAATAAAAAAAATAAGTGTTGTACCAAAACCAAAACAAGAACCTCATCCACCAATATGGCAAGTTGTGGATG
>NZ_LANA01000002.1:359499-512137 GCF_012932795.1 Candidatus Pelagibacter communis | reverse complement strand
TTCTATTAAATTTAAATAGCTAGGAGAAATATTTATTTGTTCAGCTAATTTTTTAGCTTGAAGACCTAACTTATTTCGAAAGTCTTTAATTTTATTACCAATATTGACGTTTATGCTCACTTTTATTCACTCATTTGTAAATTTTGTAAATTAAAATTTACAAAAAATAAACTCAGTTTACAAGTAAAATAGTGCTTTTTAGTAGTATTTGTAAATCTTGTAAATTATAAGTTTTATATGAACGATAAATTAAAAAACACAGAAAATGAGGCTCAAATCATAAGAGAAGAAGACTTATCTGCATATAATACTAAAAGTATTTATATGAGAGATGATCACTGTGATTGGGGTTCAAGTGGAATGGAAGCTTTTGTTGATCAAATCAACGACAGTCAATAATTCGTTCACTTAAAGTCTAATTTTCTTAATTACATAACCTGGAAAGACCTAACTCATGAGCTCAGAAGCTAAAGTTTCATACGATTTAAAAAGATTTGCTGGTATTAAAAGAGATTATACACCAGAAGAAGTAGAGAGGCTTAAAGGATCAATTAAGATCGAATATTCGATGTGCAAACATCAATCAAAAAAGTTATGGGATTTGTTAAATTCAGAACCTTATATTAATACACTAGGGTCCCTATCTGGAAATCATGCTGTTCAACATGCTAAAGCTGGATTAAAAGCAATTTATTTAAGTGGATGGCAAGTAGCTGCAGATGCTAACACTGCTGGTGAGATGTATCCCGATCAATCTTTATATCCATACGATAGTGCACCAAAATTAGTAGAATCTATGAATAATGCATTAATTAGAGCTGACCAAATTCAGCACATGGAACTTAATGACGGTGATATGCAATCAAAAGACAGAACTGATTATATGCTACCAATTATTGCTGATGGTGAAGCAGGGTTTGGCGGACCATTAAATGTTTTTGAGCTTGCAAAAAAATTTATTAAAGCTGGCGCTGCTGGTGTTCATTTTGAAGATCAATTGGCTAGTGAAAAGAAATGTGGGCATATGGGTGGTAAAGTTTTAGTTCCAACTGGTACCATGATTAAAAACTTAAAAGCTGCAAGACTTGCTGCAGACATTGCTGATGTACCGCTAATAATTTTAGCAAGAACAGATGCTAATGCTGCAAAATTAATTACAAATGATTTTGATGAAAATGATAAACCATTTCTGACTGGTGAAAGATCACCTGAGGGTTTTTATTATGTTAAACATGGAATTGATCAAGCTATTTCTAGAGGTTTAGCTTATGCACCTTATTCTGATTTAATTTGGTGTGAAACTGCAACACCAAACCTTGAAGAAGCAAAAAAATTTGCAGATGCAATTCATAAAAACTTCCCTGGTAAATTGTTAGCTTACAACTGTTCTCCCTCGTTCAATTGGAAAAAACATTTATCAGATGCTGAAATTGCAACATTTCAGCAAAAAATTAGTGAGATGGGTTATAAATTTCAGTTTATTACTCTTGCAGGATTTCATACTCAAAATATTGCAATTTTTGAACTTGCAGAAAAATATAAAACTGAAGGAATGACAGCTTATTCTAAAATACAAGAACTTGAATTCGCTAGAGAGAAAGATGGTTACACAAGTGTTAAACACCAAAGAGAAGTTGGAACATCTTATTTTGATGCAGTTTCAAATACTATAAGCAGTGGTAAAAGCTCGACTACAGCAATGGATGGTTCGACAGAGTCTGAACAGTTTTAGATTACCCTTTAACATAACCTCTAAATATGTTTTAATATTTGAATGGTTATAAGTGGCATTCTTTTAATTATTTTCTATATTTCACATAGATATATTGTTGCCTGGATTGTTTATTACAATAATACTGACGAAAGATTTGGTAAATCGGTATGGCGCTGGACTTATGATTATAAAGTTATAGGAGAAAGAGATTTTTCAGATCTTGATGATAAACCTTTTGTAAGAAAAAGAAGAATTAGAAACCGCATAATTACATTTATGTATTGTAATTTTTTCATGGGCTTTTTTGTTTCCATGGCATTTATAAGCAATTTCCTTATTTTGATATTATCTTAATTAAAGAGAACAACTGCGACACTAAGTGCGATTGATAATCATTCGCAATGCAAATAATAAGCATTCTAAATTAATTAAATTAACTAAAACGGAATATAATAATGAAAAAACTAACAATTATCACTTTTTTTATAACTTTATTTGCAAACATGACTTTTGCAGCTGAAGTTAATGTGTTCAGCGCAAGACATTACGACTCAGACATCCAACTTTACGAAAAATTTACAGCTAAAACTGGAATTAAAGTAAACGTTGTATCTGGCAAAGATAAAGCTCTTCAAAAAAGAATAACCGAAGAAGGTGCAGATTCAAAAGCTGATCTTTATATTACTGCTGACGCAGGAAGATTAGGTGCATTCGCTGCAAAAGGAATGTTCCAAAACTCTATGTCTCCAGCAATTAAAGCTGCAGTTCCATCCAACTTTAGAACATCTAAGTGGACTGGAATAGCTAAAAGAGCAAGAATTATGTATTACTCACCCGAAAGAGTAAATGCAAATGAGCTTAATGGTATGACTTATGAAGGTCTTGCAGATCCAAAATGGAAAGGTAGAGTTGTTATAAGAAAATCTAACAATATTTATAACCAATCTCTTGTTGCATCATTAGTAAAGAATAATGGTAAAGCAGCAACATGTTCTTGGGCAAAAGGTGTAGTAGCTAATATGGCTAGAGACTCTAAAGGAAATGATAGAGCTCAGATTTTAGCTGTAGCAGCAGGTGAAGCTGATTTAGCAGTGGCTAATACATACTATTATGCTTTGATGTTATCTGGAAAAAAAGGTGCTGAACAACAAGCAGCTGCTAAAAAAGTTTTACCTTTTTTCCCTAACCAAGGAGATAGAGGAACTCACATGAACATTAGTGGAGGAGGAGTACTTAAAACTGCACCAAATCCTGATAATGCAAAAAAACTACTTGAGTTTTTATTAACTAAAGAAGCACAAGAGCATATAGTTAATAATACATTTGAATATCCAATGATTGATGGTGTAGAACCTCATGCATTAGTAAAACAAATGGGTCTTGGATATAATCAAGATTTAGAAACTAAAGTTGCTAATTATGGAAAACAGCAAGCTACAGCACTTGAGTGTATGTTAGCTGCAAGTTGGAAGTAATAAGCGAGTGAAAAAGAATTTATTTAATATTGATTTAGATAAATCTTCTGACGTATATGGGTCACAATCTCTGAAAGCTTGTGATCCATGTGCAGCAGAGTGTGAAAAAATCAATAGAAAAATAAATAATAGAAAATTATCAGATATTGAAGAAAAAGAGGTTGCACATATCCTCTCTCCTTTTAATACATAATTTTCTTTTTTAATGATTGTGCTCATAGCTTTACAAAAGGTATTTACCCTACCTAATTTAACTATGAGCACTAAAAAATTCAAATGCAAGTAATTCGATTAAACAAACACTTAAAAAATAACAGGAATAGAATGATAGAAGGAAAAAAATGTTCAAATGTAGTTTTGAAAACAAGAAAAATTGGAAAATGGGTTGATGTAAATACTGATGAAATATTCAAAGGTAAAAAAGTAATACTATTTTCATTACCAGGTGCATTTACGCCAGTATGTTCTGAAAAGCAGCTACCAGGATTTGAAGAAAATTATGATAAATTGTTAGGCTTAGGTATTGATGAAGTTTATTGCATTAGCGTTAATGATGGTTTTGTAATGAATGCTTGGGCTGATAAACAAAAATTAAGAAAAGTTAAGGTTTTACCAGATGGAAATGCTGATTTTACAAGGGCAATGGGTATGTTAGTTGACAAAAAACATGTTGGTTTTGGTCAAAGAAGCTGGAGATATTGTACAATTATTAATGATGGTGTGGTTGAAAAATGGTGGCAAGAGGATGGCATGAATAATGATGGAAGTGATCCTGATCCATATGATCAAACAACTCCTGAGAATTGCATAGAATATCTATCTAAAAAATAAAAGCTACAAGCCCATAGTTAATAAGAAAATTTTAGGAATTAGCTCTATAATCTCTCTCTCAAATTGGTTTAGAGTTGGTATTAACTTCCCTTGGCAACGAGGGAAGTTTCTTAAAAATAATTATTAAGGTAATGTAAAGTATGGAATTTAGAAAAATAAATATCTGGTATGTATCATCACTACTTATTTCTTTAGTAGTGGCTGCTCCAATTTTAACAGTATTCAGCAGTTTTTTTGAGACCACTGGAAACTATAGTTTGATTTTAAAAAATACTTTCCTTTATGATTATATTTATAATTCTTTAATACTTTTAATAGGTGTTTTATTTTTAACATTTATAATTGGTGTTGGATGCGCTTATTTAGTTTCATTTTATAATTTTCCAGGTGTAAATTTTTTTAAATGGTCATTGATACTATCTTTTGCTGTCCCAGCTTATATTTATGCATATTCCTTAACTGCTTTTTTTGAAAATTATGGAACAGCTTTTTCAATCTTAAAAAACTTATTCGGAGAAGGTAATTATAATTCCCATATTCCTAAATTTGATGGAATGATTGGAGCCATAATTTCAATATCATTTTCATTATTTGCTTATGTTTATGTTTTAACTAGAACATCATTTCATTATCAGTCTCAGAATTTAATAGAACTTGGAAAAAATCTTGGTTTTTCAAAAAAAAGATCTTTTTTTAAGATAATACTTCCCTCTGCAAGACCTGCTATAGTTGCTGGCTTGTCATTGGTTGCAATGGAAACTTTATCAGATTTTGGATCTGTATCTTTTTTTGGAATATCCACTTTTACTACAGGGATATATAATGCTTGGATTTCTTTTGACGATCTTACCCTTGCTAACAGATTATCATTTTACCTATTGATTTTTATTCTTGGATTGTTTGTTTTAGAAAATTTTTCAAGAAAAAAGGCTCAATATCACTCACCTTCTAAAGGAGGGTTTAAGTCTAAATCAGTTATTAATTTAAGTGGATACAAATCGTTTTTAGCATTTTCTTTTTGCATGTTAGTTTTTACTATAAGTTTTTTATTTCCTGTTATACAGATGCTTTATTGGACAATTCTATTTCCAAAACATTTAGCTGATTTAGATCTAGTTGACTTATTTTCTAATACTGTAATTTTAGTAATTTTATCTAGCTGTTTGTTAATTGCCTTAGCTTTTATTTCAAATTATGGAAATAGAGTTTCTAAAAGTAAATTTTTAGAAGCACTAACTACTTTTTCAATTTCAGGATATGCAATACCAGGAATTATTTTGGCGGTAGCATTCATCAGTTTTATCTCATGGTTTGACAATAGTATTTTAGGTCAGGGAGGCATAAAGCCAATTTTTATAGGATCTATTCTTGGTCTAGTTTTAGTATATTTTATTCGATTTTATTCATTAGCGAGTAATGGAATTAAATCAGGATATTTAAAAATTAACTATTCTATAGATGAAAGTGCATATCTGCTGGGTTATTCCAAATTCAAGACATTCAAAAACATACACGTTCCATATCTTAAAAATTCAATTTTATTGATAGGAATTTTATTAGCTATTGAAATCATTAAAGAGCTACCAATAACGCTAATTATGAGACCATTTAATTTTGAGACATTTGCAACAAAGGCATATATTTATGCTTCTCAGGATTTATTAGAAGCTGCTGCAGCTCCATCATTATTTCTTATAACTATTGCAAGTTTCTTTATATTAATTACATCTAAATATATTCTTAAAGACTAATAATATGACAAAAAATTTTCTAGAAATTGATAATGTAACATTTACTGCTAGTGCACAAAATAAAGTTAGCAATGTATCATTAACTATTGAAAATCAGGGGGACATTATTTGTTTATTAGGGCCATCTGGAATTGGTAAAACTACAATCCTTAGAACAATAGCTGGTCTTGTAAAAATTAATTCTGGAAAAATTGTATTAAAAAATAAACTTCTTTCTTCTAAAGATATCCATGTAGAGCCAGAAGATAGGAACATATCAATGGCCTTTCAAGATAACTCTCTTTTTCCACACTATAATGTTTTAGAAAATATAAAATTTGGTGCTGAGAGAAATAAAAAGAAAAAAAAAGGCTTAAATATAAATGAGATAATTAAATTTCTTCATATTGATCATGTAGTCGATAAATTTCCACATCAAATAAGTTCTGGTGAAGCACAAAGAGCTTCTTTAGCTAGATCTTTATTATCTAACCCAGATTTATTATTATTAGATGAACCTTTATCAAATGTTGATCAAAGCTTTAAAGAGGAAATCCAAGTTAAGTTAAAACAAATATTAACTGAGCAAAAAATAACCACTATTATTGTTACACATGACTCGTATGAAGCTTTTTATCTAGGTACAAAATGTGGAATAATTCTAGACCAACAATTAAAACAGTTTGATGATCCATATAATGTTTATCATTTTCCAAATTCTGTAGAAGTAGTCAATTTTCTGAATAGGGGAATTTTAATTCCCGCAAAAGTCACTGGTGAAAATAGTTTGGAGAACGCTGATTTAGGAACGATAACTGGAGATTTTATAAAGCATTACCCGAAAGGATCTGAGGTTCAACTTTTATTACAACCAGAAGATCTAGAACATGATGATCAAAGCAATTTAAAATTAGAAGTAGTAGATAGAAAATTCAGAGGAACAAATTTTATCTATACTCTTAAAACTATGAGTAATAAATTAATACCTGTATTTGTGCACTCTCACCATATTCATCAACACGAAGTAGATGAAAAATTTGGTATTAAGAGACCAATTAATATTGATCATATAGTTTGTTTCTAATACAAAACTTAATTTAAAATGAATGTTAGATTAAAAACCTTATCTAGAGGAATAATTGACGTAAGTCCTTTAATGATACCCGTAGTTCCATTTGGAATTATTTTTGGTGTTATTGGAATGGAGTTAGGGTTAAGTGCGTATATGACATTTGGAATGTCCATCATAATTTTTGGTGGAGCCTCTCAAATAGTATTGCTTCAGTTATTTTCAGGTGGAGCCTCTTCTTTAGTTGCAATAACTTCTGTTGGTGCGGTAAATTCAAGACATTTGTTATATGGTGCAGTTTTTTCTGAATACTTATCTCATTTAAAATTAACTTGGAAAATTATTTTATCTTATGTGTTAATCGATCAAGCATTTGCTGTCTCAAATACTTATTTTAAAAAAAATAAAAAAAACAGCTTTAAACACTATCACTTATTAGGAGCTGGCTTTACTTGTTGGGCTATTTGGCAGATATCAACAATTTTAGGTATAGTTCTAGGATCAGTTGTTCCAGAAGAGTTGGGTTTAAGTTTTACTATTTCTTTAACTTTTTTAGCTTTGTTAATTAACGATTTTAGAAAGTTTAAAAATATTATTGTAATGTTGGTATCAGGGGTAGTTGCAACTATTGGTTATAATACAATACCATTTCAAGCTTACATCATTGTAGCAGCACTATCAGCCTTATTGATTGCTACATTATTAACTTTAATTAACTTAAAAAAAAAATAATGCATTGGTCGACAATTATTTACTGTGGAATAATTACCTACTTAACAAGGTTCTCTATGATATTTTTATTAAAGGAGGACATATTGAATAGTAAAATGAAAAAAATTTTGTCATATGTTCCATCAGCTATTTTTCCAGCAATAATTTTTCCGCCAATATTTTTAGATAACTCTGGTTCTTTAGATTTAGAGAATAACCCTAAAATATTAGCTGCAATATTTGCTATACTTGTTGGTTATTTAAGTAAAAACATCATTGCGACAATTGTTGCAGGATTAACTTCTTACTGGTTTTTAATATTTGTTGTATAAAACTTTATGAACAAAATTTTTATATTTATTTTTTTCATCTTTGCATTTAGCGTAAATGCGGGTGAGAAAAAAACAACTTTTAATCAAGAGTTGTTTAATAAAGCACAATCAGAGGGCAAGGTTGTGGTGGTAAGTTCTTGGGTTAAGTATTGTTCATCTTGTGCTAGTCAAATGAAAGTTTTAAATAAAGCAAAGAATGAATTTGATAATATTGAATACTTCGCATTTGATGTAACAAATAAAGAAATTTCTAATTTATTTAACGTGAAATATCAAACTACACTTTTAATTTTTAAAGATAATAAAGAAGTTTATAGAAGTATTGGTGAGACAACTAAAGATTTAATTTACGACGCTATAAAATCCTCAATTTAGATTGAAACACCCAACTTAAGATTACTAGCAATATTAAAATCTATCTCTGTAGGTTTTTTAAGATTAAGATTTTTCATTATCTCTACATATTCCTCAGCATTTCTTACCTGTAATCTTGGATTTAATTTTTTTTCTTTTCCAATAGTACTTACTGTTTCACCCTTATAGTCATGCGCAGGATATAAAAGTGTTTCATCTGGCAGTTTTAGAAGTTTGTTAAATAATGAATTATAAGCGTCTCTAGAATTACCATTTTGAAAATCAGTTCTTCCTGTTCCATTAATGAGCAAAGTATCACCAGAAAACAAATATTTATCCATTAAAAAACTATAGCTATCTGATGTATGTCCTGGAGTGTAAAGAGCTTTTATTTTTAATTTATCGAGCTTAATTATTTCTTCATCTTTTACTTTTATTTCTACTGTTTCAGCCGGTGTTTGTTCACCCATAATAGTTATACATTTAGTTTGATCCCTTAAAGTACTAGCCCCAGTAATATGATCTGCATGAATATGTGTATCAATTACTTTTACTAATTTTAAATCTAACTCTTTAAGCACATTTATATATTCAATGACATTTTCTATAACTGGATCAATAATTAATGCCTCTCTCCCTTGTCCTGAAGAAATTATATAAGTATATGTTGATGATTTAGTGTCAAATAACTGCTTAAAGATCATAATTTATAATAACATATAAGTATAAATTGACCCATTGTTAAAAACATAATTAAATACTAACTTTATTTTATGAGATTAATAAAAATTATATTTATCATATCGTTTATAAACTCATTAGCTTACGCTGACAAGGAAATGAAAATTGGATCTAAAGGAAATTTAAATGATGTAAATCGAGTTGTAAAAGTTGTCATGTATGACAATTATTATGAACCAAGTTCATTTAAAATTAAAGCAGGTGAAACAATAAAGTTTGAATTAGTAAATGCTGGTGAACTTGTTCATGAATTTAATATTGCTAATAAAATGATGCATATGAAACATCAGCCTCAAATGGAAAAAATGGTAGAGAATGAAATTCTTTTTGCTGACTCAATCGATAAAAATAAAATGAAAAAAATGGCAAAGATTGATAAGTCTATGGGTCATTCTCATAGTAATAGTGTTTTGTTAGAACCCAAGAAAAAGGGAGATATTATTTGGAAATTTGATAATGCAGTTAATATTGAAATTGCATGCAATGTACCTGGCCATTATCAAGTTGGAATGATTGCTAAAGTTAATATAAATTAGCCTTATGGTCAGTTCGGTTAAAACCAATTTTAACTGGTCGTGCAAACGCACATGGAAGAAAAGTGCAAAAAACACAATTTGGTGTGTGATTGGCTGCTCCATTGGAGATTTTGGAACAATTTTATTCTTTCAATTGACTCAAACAACTTTTCCATTAACGGGAATAATGATCTTAGCAATCATTAATGGCTTAATAACAAGCATAGTTCTTGAAACTTTTATTTTGATGAGGCAAAATTTTTCTTTTATTGGAGCGATTAAAACAGCCTCAGGCATGAGTCTAATTTCGATGTTAAGTATGGAAGTGATGATGAATCTAACAGATTATTTATTTACAGGGGGAGCAATTTTAACCTGGTGGGTTATACCTATTATGTTAATTGTAGGTTTTTTAACCCCATGGCCATATAATTATTGGAGACTTAAAAATTTTGGACTTAATTGTCATTAAATTTTAGATAAAAATTATGCCTTCATTAAAAAATTGGGATAATAAAACTTGGATTTCATCAAGAAAATATATCGAATCTTTCAATAACTTTATCTTAAAACATATAAAATTAAATAGAGATTCTAAAATATTAGATATTGGTTGTGGTAGAGGAAAAATTGTGGGCTCCTTAAGCTCAAAATTAAGATTAAAAAATAAGCCCTTAGGTATAGATATAACAAATCATAAAGACAAAGATAAAAGAATTAAATTTAAAAAGATTGATGCTTTGTCTTTCTTTTTAAAAAATAAAGATAAATTTGATTTAATTTTGATTAAACAAACTATTCATTTATTAAATTTAGATGAAATAAAAAAATTTTTAATATTATCTAAAAAAAACTTAAGTCCAAGTGGTAAAATTTTTATATTTACTTTAGATACTGATAAAAATCAAATACCAACTTTCAAACTTATGAAAACAAAACTTATAAAATCTCTTAAAAGAGATAAGAAAATATTAACAATCTTAACAAAATTATATCCATATAGAATAAAAAAATTTTTTATTTACAAAGTTGAAATAATTAAAAAAAATTATTTAAAGATGATACAAAATAAATATATATCAACTTTATTACCTTTATCTAAAAAGGAACTTTTAAAAGGAGTGAAAGAAATTAATTTAAAATATAAAAATAATATAAAATTTAATGATAAATTAATTTGTATAATTTTAAAAAATGCTTACTAACAAGATTAAAGATTATTTAAACGAATATATAAGCCAAGAAGTTTATGTTCAGGTAGCTGTTGCAAAAGGTAAGAATAAAATTACCACTAGTGCTGCAATCACTAAATATTTTGAAAGTAATCACTTTACAGGTTTAGCAGAAGGCAAACCCTACAATACTTTTTTAGATGATCTTAAAGACAAGTGTTTAGGAAAATTAGTAAACTCTCCAATGAAAAATAGTAAAACTGATGATGAGATTATTATTGAGTTACAAAGAAAACTTAACACTTTAAAAATTGAAGAATTAAATGATACTTACTGGGAAGTAGAGACGGGTGAATATTTAAGTGGAGCAGATATTAAAGAAATTGAATTTGAGAGAGATACTTTAATTAAATTTTTAATCTCTAAAGATGAGGCGCATGACACTGTAAGCACTCTTTGCAAAAATTATGAAAAACTTTGTAAAAAAAAATACCCTGGAGCTCCATTACCATTAGAAATATTAGATACTAAACACTAAGTTTTTCTTTAATAATCTAAATTATAGTCTATAAAAACTATAAGGGGTGTCGTAACTGACTGAGAATAAACCCTAATAACCTGTCCGGTAATTCAGAAAGGGAGAACAATGGATAAAACATACTTTATAAGTCAATCAACATCATTAGCACTCGTCATTATTATAAGCTTAATCTTTACAGTAGTTGGCTTAATTTACTCAAAGAAATATCAAGGGATAAACAATTATCTAACAGCGAATAGAAATATTGGTTTCTTTTCACTAACTACAAGTCTAATTGCATCAGCACTCGGTGCCTGGATTTTATTTGGTCCAGCGTCTGCTGCGACATGGGGTGGAATAGGGGCTGTGATTGGTTATGCATTAGGTACTGCGTTTCCAATGATTTTTTTAATTTCACTTGGAAAAAAAATAAGAACTGAGTTTCCAAAAGGCTCAACCTTAATTGAGTTTTTAAGAAAAAGATTTGGTAAGAGTTTGTTTAAACTTATTTTATTGATGACAGTATTTTATATGTTTGTTTTTTTGTGTGCAGAGGTTACTGCTGTTGCAATATTAATAAACTATATTTCAGGTACTGAACTTTGGATTACATCTTTAATTATATTAATAGCAACCCTTGCCTACACTTTATATGGTGGATTAAGAGCTTCAATTTTTACAGACAATATTCAAATGATAGTAATTGTAGTTTTATTGTTAATTTCAGTTTTTTATCTAACATCATTTATAGGTGACCAATTTTCTTTCTCATTTATAAAAGAAAGAAGCCCTCATTTATTAAGTGCTAGTTACATTCCAAACTATACAGCAGGATTAACTTTCTTTATCGCTGTTGCTGCAACTAATCTTTTTCATCAAGGTAATTGGCAAAGGGTTTATGCTGCAAAAAATAATGACGTCTTAAAGAAAAGTTTAATTGTTGCATTTATTATAATTATTCCAATCGTCTTTTTTATGGGTTTTAGTGGTTTGGTAGCAGTATCAGCCAATCCAAAGGTTATTCCCGACCTTGGTTTCTTCTCTCTGTTATTAAGTGAGCAGACAGAATTTTTATCATTAATCATTGTGATTCTTGGTTTATCGTTAACAATTAGTACGGTTGATACATTAGTTAATGCCATATCAAGTTTAATAGTAGTTGATGGCAAAGCAACTTTAAATTTAAATAAAAAAACTAATTACTTAACTCTTTCAAAATATTTTATAGTAGTGCTTTCAATTGTGGCATTTGCAATTGCTTCAAAAGGATTTAGTGTTTTATACTTATTCCTATTAGCTGATTTATTTTGTTGTGCGTTTGTGCTTACGGTTTTCTATAGCTTTTATAATAAGAAGTTAAATGAAAAAACTGCATATATCTCAATTATTATTGGATTAATTGGGGGATTTCTTTTATTCCCTGCTCCTGATTTTTCAAAGAGTTTGCTAGTTGGTGTAATTTTACCCGTGGATATTTTTCCAGTATTTGTGCCTCAATCATTGTTATTTTTGTCTTTTATTGTCGCAACTTTTTTACCAATAGCATTTTGGAAAATAAAAGGATCTAAAAAATAGATCTAAAAATTTGTAAAAGGTGTATTAATAACTATATACACCTTAACAAATGTCTGAAATTCAAATATCCATTAACAGCTTATCTAAAATTTATGCCAATGGCTTTAAAGCTCTTGATAATGTCAATCTTAAAGTTAAACAAGGAGAAATTCTTGCAATGCTTGGACCAAATGGTGCTGGAAAAACAAGTTTAATCAGTATTATTTGTGGAATTGTTAAGCCTTCCTCAGGAATAGTAACTATTGATGGTTTTGATATTATAAAAGATTATAGAGAAACAAGATCAAGAATAGGAATGGTGCCTCAAGAATTAAATCTAGAATCTTTTGAAACTGTTTTTGATACGGTATCTTATTCTAGAGGATTATATGGAAAGTCACCCAAACCAGAACACATTGAAAAAATTTTAAAAGATTTAAGTCTTTGGGATAAAAAAGATCAAAGATTAAAGGAATTATCAGGAGGTATGAAGAGAAGAGTTTTAATTGCAAAAGCCTTGTCTCATGAACCCAAAATATTATTTCTTGATGAACCAACAGCTGGTGTAGATGTTGAACTTAGAAGAGACATGTGGATGGTTGTTGAAGAGTTAAGAAAAACAGGGGTCACAATCATTTTAACTACACATTATATAGAAGAAGCAGAAGCTATTGCAGATCGTGTTGCAGTTATTAATCAAGGTGAAATAATTGTTGTTGATGATAAGAATGAATTGATAAAACGAATGGGCCACAAAAAGCTAACAATTGAATTGCAAGATAAAATACTAGAAATCCCAAAAGAATTAGAAAAGTATAATTTAATTATTAATGATAAAAAAATGTCTTTAATTTATACTTACAAGGCTAAAGGGGAAAAAACTGGGATCACTGATTTACTTAAAGACATTAAAGATGCAGGTTTAAGGTTAAAGGATTTGATAACAGAACAAAGTTCATTAGAAAAAATTTTTGTTGATTTAGTTAAGGAGAATAATGAAATTTAATTATTATGGATTAAAAGCTATTTATAGCCATGAGATGAATAGATTTATAAGAACTGTAGGTCAGTCTATTCTTTCACCGGTAATATCTACATCATTATATTTTGTTGTTTTTGGTTCTGTTATTGGAGGCTATATTGAAAAAATTGATGGTGTAAGTTATGGGTCGTACATTGTACCAGGTTTATTAATGTTAACTCTATTAACTCAATCAATAAGCAACACTTCGTTTGGAATATTTTTTCCAAAATTTAATGGAACTATTAATGAAATTTTAGCAGCACCCATTTCAACACTTGAAACAGTTCTAGCTTTTGTTGGGGCTGGAGCTACTAAAACATTAATTGTTGGTGCTGTAATTTTTGCCACTGCTTCATTTTTTGCTGATGTTACAGTTAAGTATCCAATGTTAATGATTTTTTTATTAATTTTAGTTTCTTTTACTTTTGCTTTATTTGGATTTTTAATTGGCGTTGTTAGTAAAAACTTTGAACAAATGTCTATTATTCCATCATTAGTTATAACACCCATGGTGTTTTTAGGAGGAAGTTTATACTCTCTTGATATGTTACCACCATTTTGGCAAAAAATTTCTTATTTTAATCCTGTAGTTTATCTAATTGATGGCTTAAGATTTTCTTTTTATGGTGTATCTGATTTTAATATTTGGATAAGCATAAGTTCGATGGTATTTTTTTTAGCGGTTTGTATAATTTTAGTCACAATGCTAGTTAAAAAAGGCTATAATATTAAAAGCTAGAAATTTGAATAATAAATAGTATTATTAAATTATAATCATGTTGTCTTACATATTACCCTTCATTGCTTTAATTGTTGTCGTTGTATTTATTCATGAATATGGGCATTATTATTTTGCAAAACGGTTTGGAGTTGGTGTTACTGATTTTTCAATAGGTTTTGGTAAAGAAATGTTTGGTTGGAATGATAAATCAGGTACCAGATGGAAAGTTTGCCTGATACCACTTGGAGGGTACGTTAAATTTTTTGGTGATAGAAATGTTTATAGCCAGGCTGACAATGAAAAGATTACAAAAGAATACAGTAAAGAAGATCAAGATAAACTGTTTGTGCTAAAGCCTTTATATCAAAGAGCTCTAATTGTATTTGGTGGACCATTAGCTAACTTTTTATTAGCAATTTTAATATTTTTCTCTGTTTACACTTTTGCTGGTAAAGATTTTACTCCAGCAGTTATTAACGAAGTACAAAAAGATAGTCCCGCAATGACAGCAGGCTTAAAAGACAACGATATTATAGTCTCAATTGATGGTAACAAAGTTAAAAGTATTATGGAAGTTTCAAAATTCATCATGATGTCCACTGATGAATTCGTCAATTTTACAGTTAATAGGTATGACCAAAATTTAACTTTTAAAGTAAAACCTAATATTGTCGAAGGAGAGGATAACCTTGGAAATATAATCAGTAAACGTATGGTTGGTATTAAGCTTGGAGCGTATAACAATGAAGTAAATCACGTTAAACTTGGTCCAGCTAAAGCTTTATTTTATGCGGTTAACGAAGTTTATTATGTAAGCGTTTCTTCTCTTAAATATATTGGGAGTATGATTACTGGTTCTGGTGATAGCTCACAATTAGGTGGTCCAATTCGGATAGCAAAAATTAGTGGTCAGGTTGCTGAATTTGGTATTTTGCCTTTTATAAGCCTTATGGCCTATATATCTATTAGTTTAGGGTTAATAAATCTGTTTCCAATTCCTATGTTAGATGGAGGACATTTAATGTTTTATGGTATTGAAAAAATATTAGGGCGACCTTTATCTCAAAAAACTCAGGAAGGTTTTTTTCGAATCGGACTATTTTTATTGCTATCATTGATGTTTTTTACAACATTTAATGACCTAAAAGATGTTGGTTTAATTGAGTTTTTCAACAATTATATTTCTTAAATAGTCCTTTAAAATCAATACTTATTCAATAAATCACAACATGTGGGGGGGGTTTTTTTAGAAGACACTAATAAAAAGCTTGATTTATAGGGTTTTATGTAAATTATGTGAAAATAACCAATAAAACCGGAGCTAAACAAATGAATAAAAAACAACTAATAGCGCAACTTTCAGGTTCTTTAAACCTGAGTAAAGCTGATGCTGAGCGTACTTTTGATACAATCACAAACACTATTCTAGACGCTTTAAAAGGCGATGATACAGTTAAAATTGCTGGATTTGGAACTTATAAAGTTGCAAAAAGAAAAGCTAGAGTTGGAAGAAACCCAAGAACTGGAGAGCAAATTCAAATTGGTGCATCTCAAAAAGTTAAGTTCTTACCAGCTAAATCACTTAAAGAAATGTTTAATAAATAATTACATCTATAATTTAATTAACAGCCTTTTACAGAAATGTAACAAGGCTGTTAGCATATGCAAAAATAGCATACCCCTTTTTCTACATCAGCATTAGTTTTTAATTAAGTCCTGAATATAAACAATATCTTAAACATGGAGGATTTAATGACAAAAATAATAAAAAAAATAAGTACGCCACTTATTAGTTTAATATTCTTATTAAATATGAGTAGCACAGGTATGGCAGATACAACCGTTTCTGCTGAAGTAAGTTTTATTTTTAATACATTGTTATTTCTAATTTGTGGTTTCTTAGTATTTTTTATGGCTGCAGGGTTTGCAATGTTAGAATCGGGGATGGTTACATCAAAAAGTGTATCTGTAATTTGTGCAAAAAATATCGGTTTACTATCAATTTCAGGAATAATGTTTTGGATGGTGGGTTATAATTTAGCTTATGGAATACCTGAAGGTGGTTATATAGGTAAATTTATACCTTGGTCAGATTCAAGTGCAGTTGATACTGGGTATTCTGATGGTTCAGACTGGTATTTTCAAATGGTATTTTGTGCTACAACAGTTTCAATTGTGTCAGGGGCTATGGCTGAAAGAATTAAATTATGGCCATTCTTTTTATTTGCAGCAATACTTTCAGGAATTATTTATCCAATCGTAATGGGTTGGCAGTGGGGCGGAGGCTGGTTAGCTTCTATTGGTTTTTTTGATTTTGCTGGTTCTACTTTAGTACACTCAACTGGAGGTGCTGCAGCATTAGCTGGTGCAATAATAATTGGTCCTAGACTGGGAAGATTTACTAAGTCTGGCTCTCCAGCTCCAATAAAGCCATTTGCGGCATCATCAATACCTCTTGTAACCTTAGGAGTATTTGTCCTTTGGTTAGGTTGGTTCGGATTTAATGGTGGATCACAACTAGCAATGGGTACAGCTGACGATGCAATTGCTGTATCAACTATCTTTATTAATACATTCTTAGCAGGTGCCGGTGGAGTAATTGGTGCTGCTATTATTACAAGATTACACTTTGGTAAAACAGATGTAATTCAAATGTTAAATGGATGCATTGGTGGATTAGTTGCAGTTACAGCCGAACCATTAGCTCCATCACCTTTAGCAGCAATTTTAATTGGTACAGTAGGTGGTTTAATTGTGGTTTACGGAACTAAACTATTATTATCACTAAAAATTGATGATGTAGTTGGTGCAATACCCGCACACTTATTTGCAGGTATTTGGGGAACTTTAATAGTTCCTGCTACAAACTCTGATGCCGTGTTTAGTACACAGTTAATTGGAGTACTATCAGTAAACATATTTGTGTTTATAGTAGCGTACATTGTGTTTAGCATTATGAAAGTAACTGTTGGTCTAAGATTAAGTAAAGAAGGTGAAACCAGAGGTACCGACGTTACTGAAACAGGTGTAATTGCTTACGCAATCAGAGATTAACAAAATAACTTAACTCTCTCTTATAAGTTAACAATCAGGCCCCTTAATTGGGGCCTATTTAGTAGCGGCCGATTATATTAAAATCTTTATCAGAAATTATTATTTCGCCAGAGTTGGCGCCCACTTTAAGAATTTCTGAAATAACAACAAAATGTGTTATTAAAACTAAATTCTTCTCACTCTTCCAATTGTTAATATAATTTTTTAAATCATATATTTGTTTATTTTTATTGATTTTAAATCTAGGATCATAAAAAGAGTTAAGAGCATCAAAAGTAGAGTATTTATTAAAAGCAAATCTTGCAGTGTCTTTACATCTACACCATTCGCTAGACAAAACTTTATCTACTTGAATTTTATTTCTTGAAAAAAATTGACCAATCTTTTTTGATTGAATAATACCTTCATTATTTAAATTTCTTTGAGTTGAACAATCATTTAATTTAAAATTTGTTGGATCACCATTACCAGGTGCATAAGCATGTCTAATAAAGATAAGTTTATTCCCATCTTTTAATAAATCAATTAACTTTTCTTGAGAGTTAATAGGTGTTGAAAAAACTATAAAAGTAAAAATAATAAAATTTTTTATCATTAGGACTCATTTTCATCCCAAAGTTTTTTATAATCTATAAAAGGTGATAGCCCATAACTAGAATTTACATTCGTTAGATGTAATGAGAGACTCTTTAAAGGTGAAATACAAAATTCTTTTTTATAGATTTCATTTAAATATTTTTCAAAAGGATCGTTCCTATCTAAACATGTATTATAAAAGTTATCCCAATACTTATCTAATAAAGATTTTGTAGTCATGAATGTGCACAAGGTTTGATTGATTGTTCTCCAGTGTCTTTTATTTCCAATTAGAATATTTGTTTTTTCATTATTCATATAAAGATATGGATAATCAGCAGGGCACATGAAAATATCACTATTAACTTGTGAAGCAATTCTTTCGTACGATGCTATCATTTCTTCTATCATAGGTTCAAAATGTAAATAATCATCCTCAACAAAGAAAATTAAATCTTCACCATGTTCTTTGCCCAATTCAAATGACTGAAGTAAACTTGCTAAATTCGAAAAGGTTTGATCATTTTTTTGTTGTTTGATTGTATCTTTGTATTTTTCACAGTCTAAAGGAGTAATACCTATATCCAAACCACTTCCATCTATAAGCTCCTTCAACTTATCTAAATTTTCTTTTCTAGATTTATCATCAACAATTACTGTCTTAAATTTAATGTCTGGATACTTAGTTTTAGAAAAATTAACTGACCTTATTAATGATTTTAAAGCTCTTAAAGAATACTCAATTTTGAGCTCTTCAAATAATCTTTTTTTATTTTGATCCCATATCTCAACATCAGTATTAGTTCTAAATATAATCATTACAGAATTAACTTTTTTCGTAATTTTTACTTCGCCCAGTGGTAAAATAATTGATTTTTTATTTATAATTGAAAGATCTTCGTTTAATTCTTTTTGAAGGGTAGGTGAGCTAAAGTCATTTTGGTCAATTATCTCGTATCCCAAAAATCTTGAGAGTTTAATAAATAGTCTTTTTATAATGCTTTTTTTCATATAATTGTTTATGATTAAATTTTTACAATATTATGCCTATTAAATCATCACAAACTCTAGTCTCTGAAGCATTAAGTGAAGTTAAAACTATTAGTGTAGAAGAAGCATTTAAACTATCTAATGAGGGTGAATGTACCTTAATTGATATTAGAGAAAAGGGTGAACTGGATAAAACAGGTAGAATTGAAAACTCAAATCACATCCCTCGTGGAATGTTAGAGTTTTGGTTAGATCCTGAAGGTCCTTATTTTAAAAGTGGCAAAATTGATATGAATAAAAAAATGATTTTATTTTGTGCTGGTGGATTAAGATCTGCTCTTGCAGCTAAGTCTTTAAAAGAAATGGGATTTGAGAAAGTATCACACATCGATGGTGGCTTTGCAGCGATAAGTCAAAGTGATTTTAAAATAGTTTAAACTATTTATTATATTCATCTAAAGCAAAATCTAATCTATCTTGCCCCCAAAAGATTTTATTATTAACAACAAATGTAGGCGTGCCAAATATTTCTTTGTCATGCGCTTCTTGAGTAATATTTTTTAATTCATCTTTAATTCTAGGATCTTTAACACCTTCAAAGAAGCTATCTGAATCAGTTCTACATTTTTTAAGGAGTGTTTTTAACACTTCTTCATTAGAAATATCAAGATTATCTTTCCAATAAGCATCAAAAATTAAATTTAGATATAAATTTTTATTTTCATTGATGATAAAAAGATAACCACGCATAATATTGAGAGAGTTAATAGGAAATTTAGAATTCCAAATAAAATCAAACTTATCTTTTTTTGCGATTAAATCACAATCGCTTATCATATGTTTTAGTTTGGGTTTAATAAAAGCTGGTGCTGTAATACCCTGTAGATTATGCAGACCACCTACTAGAACTGGTTTATAATTAAAATTAATATTTTTAATTTGTTTAATTTTTAAGTGTGCTAGGTAAGAATAGGGACTTATGAAATCAAAATAGAAATCTATTTGCTTAGTCATATAGATTAATTCTTTTGGCATAAAAAATTCTTATAATCCAATAAAGAGTTAATCCAATCGGTCCAATAAAATATGTTATTAAAAGTGGAAAGGATACTAAGATTTTATTGATCCCAAATTTTTGAGAATCTTTAACAATCCAGCCACCACAAAACAAATTTATTGCTAAAAAATGTAACCAAAATAAAATTGTAAAAGACTTATCTGTAAATAAATTACTAACAGCATTTAAGCCAAGATAGAGTTCAAAATTTCCAATAAAATCGTAACCTTCATTGAAAAATAAATAGAGCAAATAACCATAAACAAGACTTAAAATTAAAATTGGAAAAATTGATGCAATAAAAACTCTACAAATCTGTGATTGAGGAAAAATTATTAATACTAACCAAAATGGCAAAACTCCAAGGTTTAACCACATAAAAATCATCTCTATAGTAAAGTATGTATAAATTTGCTCAATCATTTTTTAGTGTATTATATTACAAGATAACATGATTCCCATGAGAAATAGAAAAAAAACATTAGAAGTTACAATGGATGAGATGCGAAACTTTTCTTTTGCCTATATTGAAAAATATGCCCCTTCTAAACAGCAGTTACGAACTTATTTACTGAAAAAATACCTTAAAGCTAATGTTCCTAATGTAAAAAAACAAGATATCACTGATCTTATAGATATCGTTTTAGTAGATCTTGAAAAAAGTAAATTCATTAGCGATAAGTTTTATTCAGAAAGTAAGTCACGTAGCTTAATTCAAAAAGGTAGCTCCATAAATAAGATTAGAAATTATTTAATGGGTAAAGGAATTAACGATATCTATATTAAAGAAACACTGGAGAAAATTAAAGAAGATAACTCAGATCAAGATTTTTTTTCAGGAATTAAAATATGTAAGAAAAAAAGAATAGGACCTGCCAGAGCTGAAGATAATAGACCTTTATTTTATAAAAAAGATATTTCTCTTCTTGCAAGAAATGGTTTTGATTTTGAAACTTCAAAAAGAATAATGGATATTGATCAAGTAGAATATTTAAAAATTATTAAGCTACTTTGATTTTTTTTTCTCTTTTTTTGCCAAATGATTAACTATATTTCTTATATAGTTCTTTACAAATACAAAAACTAACAAACCAAAAATAGATACAGAGACTATTATAATTAAGATTATTCTTAGCTGTTCATCCATTAAAGTATATTTTTATTCTTTAAAATTAAACTTGGGTTTTTAAATTCAGGCTTACCATATAAAATTTCATTACCATTGAAATCAGTTATTTTTCCACCTGCGTGTTCTAATATTGCGTGTCCAGCAGCTATATCCCATTCACAAGCTCTTGGTTCGGCCACATACATATCAAACTCACCAGCAGCAATAACACAAAATTTTAAGGAACTTTTCATCTTTTGATGTGAGATAATCTTATATCTTTTATAAATTTCTAAAATTTCTGGTTTTAATTCATTTGAATAACTTACAGCTTTTATTCCTTCATATTTTTTTTTTTCATTTATTAAAGAAACTTCCGTACCATCAATAAGTTCATAGCTACTTGATAAACCATAAGAATAAAAAATTCTTTTCTTTGCTGGAGCTGCAATTATCCCAATCGCTGGCTTTCTATCTATTATCAAAGCAGCATTTAAAGTAAATTCGTCTCGATTATTAATATAATCTCTAGTACCATCTATTGGATCAATTAACCAAAAATTATGTAAATTATTATCCTTTTTATGATTTGTGCTCTCTTCAGAAATAATAGTAATGTTTGGAGTTATTTGCTGGATCTTACTGGTTAAAATTTTATTAACCTCAATATCACCATTGCTAACAGGAGTATTGTCTGACTTAATTTCCTTCTTTAAGCCAGCCTTTCTTAAGTTTAAAGCTAACTGGCTTGCCTTATTAAAAGTCCGTATAAGTGTAAGTGTGATTTTTTTTTTTTCTTCAAAATTCATTTTTTTAGTTTTTCTAGCTGAATTATTCTTGAGTTAATAACTTTTTTTCCAGCATTTTCAAAATTTACAGTAACTTTACCGTTAATTATTGATTGTACCTGTCCAGTTCCCCAGTCTTTATTGTTGGGATTGGAGACTTTGTCCCCTGGTTCATAATCTAAAATCATTTAATTTACTTATATCTAATATACTAATAAATATCATTATATATGACAAAATTGAATTCAATTGGAATAGCAAAAAAACCAAAAGATACTTTAGTTGTTGTAGCAATGTCAGGTGGAGTAGACTCTTCAACTGTAGCTGCCATGATGAAGAAGGAAGGCTACAATGTTATTGGTATAACTTTAAAACTTTATAATGATAGTAAAGAAATAGCTTCCTCAAAACAGTGTTGTGCTGGCCAAGATATTATGGATGCCAAGCGTGTTGCTGATAAATTAAAGATTGAGCATAAAATTCTTTATTTCCAAAATAAATTTAAAGAAGGTGTAATTGATAATTTTATTGATAGTTATTTAAATGGAGAAACACCGATTCCGTGTGTTCAATGTAATAAAACAGTAAAATTTACAGATTTATTTGAAGAGGCTAAAAGATTAAAAGCTGATGCTTTAGTCACAGGACACTATATTAAAAGTGTTACAGAAAATAATAATACAGATATGTATCGTGGAATTGATTTAAATAGAGATCAAAGTTATTTTTTGTTTAATACTACAAAAGATCAACTTAATTTTTTAAGGTTTCCTTTAGGAGGTTTTTTAAAAGATCAGACAAGAAATATTGCACGAGAACTTGATCTTAATGTTGCAGATAAACCTGATAGCCAAGATATATGCTTTGTACCAAATGGTGACTACGCTTCAGTAATAGAAAAATTTAAACCTAATTCTTTTAGCAAGGGTAATATAAAAAATATGAAGGGTGAAGTAATAGGTACTCACGATGGAATTATTAACTATACAATTGGCCAAAGAAAAGGAATCGGAATTTCAAATAAAAAGCCACTGTATGTAATAAAAATAATCGCAGATCGAAATGAAATTATTGTAGGTGATAAAAAATGCCTTGTTAAAACTCAAATTAATTTAAAAGATTTAAATATAATAACAAATGATCAAAACGATTTTACAAAAGAATTATTTGTAAAGGTAAGATCTACTGGAAGGCTAATCAAAGCTAAGATTACTATTCAAAAACCATTTGCAAATGTTAATTTATTAGAAGAAGAGTATGGAATATCACCAGGACAAGCATGTGTTTTTTATTTAAAGAATAACTTAGGATATAAAGTTTTAGGTGGTGGATGGATAAAAAAAGATTAATTAAACTTATTAGAAAATATTTCTTGAATATAAATCTTCTCTTCAATTTCTTTATAATTAGTGTTGTTATCCCTGTAAGCATAGATAGTTGATAACGAGCTATTATCTTTCTTTGTAATACGTGAGCCATGATCTGATAAGATTGTTAAATTAATAGAGTCAATCTTATTGTTGTTGGCTAATTTTTCTAAAAACTTATCTAAATATATCAAAACGCATTTTCTCTCTACGTTATGCTGCTCTACATGTTTAGCAGTAGAATAGTAGTAATTCTTGGTTGATAAGGAACCATCGTATGTGCAATTTTTATTAAATCCATAAGGTTTGTGAGGAACTAAAGTGTGGACAAAAATAAGATCAAACTTTTCAGATTCAATATCTTTATTGATTTTATTAAATAGATGTTGAAAATTTGCCTTGTGTCCTTCAGGTTCCAGATTGCTGTCTATTATTCTTAATTCTCTAAATATTCTCCATATAAATACTGAAGAAATCGAGCCATTTATTTTCCATAAAGAAATAATTTTAGTTAATGGTGTATCTTTATATCCTGTTAAATACTCATTTTTATTGAATGGGTTATATGCATCACACTTAGAAATGTTTTTAAAGTTACAAAAATTGAGATGCTCTGATTGAAAAATTGAAATATTGTTAAATTTTTTAAAGAATAAACTTTTAGTTAAATTATAACCAATAAAATAATTTTTTGAAGTATTAACCACATTTCTTATTTTTGTATTATTTGAATAATTTAGCAATGCCGATAGAGATAAAACTGTACTTGCTTCTATTGTTTTAGCATTTGTATAAAACTCAAAATTATATTTTTTAAAAAATTTTTTAGCTAAAATGTTGAATTCAACACCATCATTACTTAAACTTTCAAAACTATTAATACCAGACATTTCATCTAAAATAATTACTAGCTCAGTTTTTTTATAATTATTATCTACTTTTTTAACAAATGAAGGAATGTTTTTATAAGATTTTGTTTGATCGAAAATTTTAAAAACAAAGAGTACAGATATAAAAATTAAAATAACACTATAAAACCTTTTATCTGCCTTTGAGATAATTACAAATATAAGCAGTGTTAAAACAATTAATAAAATAAATCCTGGAACATATATAATATTAAATATTCCCATTAAAAAATATTTAAATGGAGATATAATACCGTTCCAAAGGCCAATATTATTATCTATTCCAAAAGCAATAATTAAAGAATAATAAATTTTTAAAAATGAATTATTTAAAATATAATTTTTAACAAAAAAAATATTTAGCAACAAAATAGGAAGAGTAAAAATTATGATAGAGCCAAATATTTCAGTATTATTTAAGTTGGACTTAAATACAAAAACTGGAAAAAAAGAGAGAAATATTAATAAATTAGTTTGTCTCAAACTCATAGATAACCCTTGTTTTGCTAATAATTGTCTTATCTACAATCTTCCCATTTAATAATATATTTTTCTCAAAGTTGTTCTGGTTATAATTTGGAAAAATGTCACCTTTCAAAGACAGCATTCTTTTGACTGTCTCATCAGTTTTTTCAACATATTCAATTAAACCATTTTTGGCAATTTTCATAATCCAACTTACAGTATCTTCAAGTGGAATATTTTGTCCTAAAGCTAAATGATGTTCAAATGCTAAAGCAATTACAGCATCAAAATTTAGCCTATCAATAAAACTTTCTCTTTCTTTTTCATACCAACCAAGTTTTGCACTTGGATTTGTGGCATTAAAATATAAGGGTAAAAAATTAAAATTATTTTCTAAAGAATTTTTATAAGCTCTATCAATTGCATTTATATCAATATCAAAACCTACAGCTTTTTTACATCCTGCTTTTAAACTTTCAAAACTATATAAACCATCGTTGCATCCTATATCTGCCATCAAATTAGGTTTAATCTTATTTGAAAATTTTTTAATTACTTGAATTTTTTTATTTTCCTGTTCTTTTTCGTAGGTATTAGAAATTGAATAACTGTCCCATTCTGTTTTTGTTTTGAGAGGAGTTAATTTTTTAATCCAATTTTTTAATTGTATCAAAAGCCCTCTGTATGAATTTTTTGATAAAGGTTTTTTTTCATTAATTTTTTTTAAAGCAGCTTTAGGGTTTCTTGTATTTTTCATTTCCAATTTGGACAAAAGAACTACAGAGAAAAATACATTAAATGAAAGTTTATCTTTTAAGTTCAATAGACTATTAAGCTCAGTTGTTTTAATACCATCTAAATTTCCTTTATACCAATCATTGAAAGAAATTCCTTTTAATGACCTTAATAATAGCGGATTTAAAAATTGTTGTAAAAATTGTGAATGGCCTTTCCAATATTCACCTTCCACATATTTGTCGATAGATAGCACATCTATAAAAATTGGTTTATTGTTTTTAAATTGGATATTAAAAGCTGAACTATCAATTAAAATTGCATTTCGCTCTAATAAAAAAATTTGAAAATTTAAATGGTGTAAAGCAGCATCCTTAAGTTGTTGAAATCCCCATTCATATGGATATGAAATATAGTCTAGTTTTTCGTGTTCTAAAAAATAACAAAAATCTTTTGATTTGAAGTTTGTAAATTCATCTTCTATTTCTTCAGTATTAATTAAAAAATCACTATCTATACTTTCTTTTATTAAATTTTGTTCTTTGATAAATTCATACCTATTTTTACCAAATTTTTTAACAATTCTTATTATTCTATTATTATATTTATAGACTTGACCTGATGGATCTCTAAATGAGCCAGGATTTTTTAATAATTCCACGATTAATCTTTATTATCTTTTTTTCTTAAATTTTTATTAAAAAAATTTTTAATTTTTTTCCAATATATTGCACAATAAGATGCGCCAGCTGCTATTGCTCCTAAGATTGATTGTAAGATTATACTTCCAGTTCCAGGGTCCAGATAAGCAAACGCTTTATTATTTAATAAAAAAGTAAAAAAAAATGTTATAATTAAAATTTTATTCATAAATCTTTTTCATTATATATACTTTTTTTCCACATAAAATAAGTTAATAAATAGAAAGTAATAACTCCCAAAAAGTAGTCCCATTCAAGAGCATGTTTTACAAATTTAAATGTATTTCCAGGCCAACTAATTATTGGCACGGCAATTATTGCAACCACTATTAATGTCGAAACTAATATTAACTTTAATTTTAATATATTAAAATTGATAAAATTAAGTAATTTATCTTTATAAGAATACAATGCTGAAATTAAATAAGCCTGCGCAGCAACTTCAAAAATAATAAAAATTAGCATAACAAGTCTTCTAAATAATTTATAGAGATTATTATCAAACTCTATTCCTAAAAATATTGAATGAACTATTAAAGTTAATGCGGAACCTACTCCAAAAAAAACAAATTTTTTAGTATGTTTATTATTTTTATCACAGTTCAAAATAATACCTTTATTTAAATACCAATATCTGATTAGCAAAAATGAAGTTAGAAACATTGCAGGTTTAAAAATTAACCATGTTGGATAAGGTCTAACAGTTCTACTTATGGAGGCCCCACCATCAAAATAAGGGAAGGTATTATGAATTATATCTTCTTGATTTGGAAAAAGCCATTGAAACTCTGTAATTAATACAAGACAAGTATTTACTGAAATGAAAGGTATCAAAAATATCCAGATGCTAATGGATTTAACTTTTAAAATGTTATCCATTAACAGAACTATTTTTTCTTATTTTTTCTTTTAGCTCTTCTTTTTTTAGAGCCTTGTTTTCTACGGCCTCTATGTTTTTTTGGGTAACCCATTTTATCCTATATATAATTTTATTGACGTAATTCGAGGGATATAGCATTGTCCTATTAACTTATCAAATTTTTTATGACAAAATCATTCAAGACTTTTCTTAAACATACTGCAAAAGATTACCATAATCAGTCAGTTAACCCCCCTGTAGTAAGAGCATCAACTATTATCTTTAAGTCTATGCAAGATATTAGAAAAATGCAGGATAAGTCAAAAAAAGATCCTACAGGAGGTCATTTTGATTACGGACGACAAGGGACATCTACAACTCATATTCTTTCTCAAATATTGAAAAAGATGGAGGAGTCTTTTCATGTATTTTTAACACCAACAGGATTTGGATCAGTTTTTCTTGCGATCTTTAGTGTTGTCCGACCTGGTGATGAAATAATTGTAGCTGATCCTACTTACTCACCAACAAGAATATTAACAGAAAATTTTTTAAAAGAATTTAAAATCAAAACAACTTTTTATGATCCACATGATTTAAAAACTTTAGAAAAAAATATAACAAAAAAAACAAAATTAATATTTGTTGAAAATCCTGGCAGTAACTCTTTTGACTTTCAAGATTTAGGTAAGATAATATCAATTGCAAAAAAGAATAAAGTTTTAACTGCTATAGACAATACTTGGGGAACTCCTTATTTTTTAAAACCAATTAAATTAGGCTTTGATATGTCAATTGTATCAGCTACCAAATATTATTCTGGACACTCGGATGTGATGGGTGGAAGTCTTGCTGTTAATAAAAAAGTTTTCAAAGAAGTTGATAAAGCAAATAAAATTACTGGCTTAAGATTGGGACCTGATGATGCTTACTTAATTACTAGAGGATTGAGAACTCTTGATGTTAGATTAGATAAACACGAAAAAAGTGCAAAAGAAGTCTCTGAGTTCATTTCTAAATATAAGAATATAAAACTTTTGTATCCACATAAAAAAGATTCTTTTAATTTTAGCATGTGGAAAAAATACTATTCTGGTGCATCAGGACTGATGGGACTTAAGATCAAATCAAAAAATAAAAATTCTGTAATTAAGTTTGTTAATTCTTTAAAGTTGTTTGGTTATGGATATAGTTGGGGTGGTTTTGAAAGCCTGGCTTTATATCAAGACAAGCGAGAACAAGGTAACAGACAATATTTAAAATTAGCTAAAGATGAACATTTAGTAAGACTACATATTGGCTTAGAGGATCCAAAAGATCTAATTACAGATTTAAAAAAATCCTTAAAATATATCAAATGAATTCGAAAAAATTCATCAAAAATAAAAAGGCATTAGTCACCCTAATTGCAGCTAGTTTAATAGTAATAATATCTCTTGGAATAAGACAAACTTTTGGAATGTTTTATTTTGATTTTGAATTAGATTTACAAATAACACTAAGACAGTTTAGTTTTGCGATAGGTCTTCAAATGTTTTTATGGGGTTTATTTGGTCCTTGGTTTGGAATTGTTACTGACAAGTATGGAGGTCATGTTGCTGTATTTATAGGTTTTGCTTTTTATCTTTTGGGTATTTTACTTTTATACTCAGGTTTTAATAAAGGTTTTTATTTTATTATGAATATGGGAATTTTAATTGGTATTGGTCTAGGTGCTACGGCTGTAAGTATTCCCGTTTCTGTTGTATCAAAGCATTTTCCATCTTCTAATAGAACAATAGCCTCTGGTATAGTCACAGCAGCTGGTTCATTTGGGTATTTCGTTTCTCCATTGTTTACAAGAATGTCTTTAGTTGAATATGGATGGTCAGATACTTTATTATTTTTTTCTATTTTTTTAGTTATTGGTTTATTTTTAGCTTTTTTACTTACAACACCTAAAAATGTTGTTGGAGGGATAGTAGACGATAAACAAACTACTATGGAGGCGCTAAAAGAAGCTTTTAACAACAAAAGTTTTATTTATTTGACGCTAGGTTTTTTTGTATGTGGTTGGCACATAACTTTGGTAGCAACTCATATACCTGAATATTTAAATGATAAAGGTTTACCAGGATGGTGTGCAGCAACATTGTTATCTATGATTGGTTTATTTAATATTTTTGGAACACTCACATCTGGTTATCTTTCAACTAAATACCCAAAAAAGTTTGTTCTTAGTTTTATTTATTTTATGAGAGGAGTTGTAATAGCATTATTTATATTTTTACCTCCAAGCCCAACTTTAGCTGTGCTATTTGGAATCGCTTTTGGATTTTTATGGTTAGCAACTGTACCTCCAACTGCAGGAATAGTAGGTTTTATATTTGGTACAAAATATATGGGTTTACTTTATGGAATAGTTTTCTTAAGTCATCAAGTAGGCTCATTTTTTGGTGCCTATCTTGGAGGAGTATTTAAAGAAGTTTATGGATCTTATGACTATGCTTGGTACGTTTCTATCGCATTATCAATTTTTGCTGGTTTGATACATTTACCAATAAAAGAAAATCAAGTTAAACGACTGCAAACTGTTTAAAAAATTGACTAAAATAAATCACTTAAAAAAAATAGCTAAATTAAACAAGTCTTTTATAATTTATAAATCAGATAAAGGTTTTGATTTATATACAGATTTTTCTAAAAAAATTATTCTAACTAATAGTAATATTAAAAACTTTATTAATAAGGCTACACAATTTAAGTTTAAAAAAAAAGAGACCGATATTTTTATAGGTTTTTTTGGTTATGAGATTTTAAATAACTTAATAGGAGTTAAGGTAAAAAAACAAAAAGGTTTAAAATTTCCAAAAGGCATATTTTACAAACCAGAGACAAAAATAAAACTTCAAAACAAGTTAGATTATAAAAATTTAGAATTAATTAAGTCTAATAAGCCTTTTAAAATAAATATAAATAAAGCATCTTACAAGGTTATCTTTGATAAATTTAAAAAGAAAATTAAATCTGGTGAAACTTATCAAATTAAGGTTTGTACAAAATATAGCAATAAAGCAAAAATTGATGCTTTAGATTTTTTTTGTAGACTTGTAAAAACAAACGTGGCTCCAGAAGCTTTCATGATTAAAGATAAAAATTATTCTATAATAAGTTGTTCGCCTGAAAATTTAATAAATAAAAAAAATGATTTCATAACCACAAAGCCTATAGCTGGCACCTTAAAGAAAACACCAAAACTTGATAAAACTAAAGCTTTAGCTTTTTTTAGAAAAAATCTAAAAGAAACTAAAGAACATAATATGATTGTAGATATGGAAAGAAGTGATTTATCCAAGATTTGTAAGTCTGGAACCGTAAAAATATTAAAAAAGAAGATTATTGAAGAATATAAAGACCTTTATCATTATGTTAGCTTAATAAGTGGTAAAATTAAAAATAACATTTCTTCCTTAGATATTATAAAAGCAATGATGCCAGGTGGTTCGGTGATAGGCTGCCCTAAGATAAGCACCCTTAATTTGCTTAATAATCAAGAAAAAGAAAGTAGAAACATTTATACTGGCAGTTTTGGTTATATTAAATTTAATGGGGATATGAGATTTAATATAATAATTAGAGCAATCTTAAATTATAAAAATAGATCAGAAATATCAGTTGCATCTGGGGTGGTAATTGACAGCAATGCCAAACATGAATTTAATGAAAATTATATCAAAGCAAAAGCTTTAATAGATCTTTATAAATGATTTATATTATTGATCATCAAGACTCATTTACCCACAATGTAGTTCATCAATTTGAAAGTTTTGATAATGTGGTTTGTAATAATTATAATGAGATTAATGAAAATAAGTTAAATAATGCAGACGTGATTGTTCTGTCACCAGGTCCAGGTGCTCCTAAAAATTATCCAATTACTTCAAATATTTACAAAAAGTTTAAGGGTAAAAAAAAAATTATTGGTATATGCCTAGGTTTTCAACAAATTTTATACTGTGAAAAAGGCAAAATAATTGAACAAAACAAAATCTATCATGGGTATCAATCTCAAATAAAAGTTACCAGCAAAAAATCACTATTCAAAAAAAATCATAAATTTAAAGTTGGTAGATATCATTCTTTAAAATTAAAAGAGCCTTTTACTGCAAAGAATTTTGAAATTACAATGAGGTGTGCTATTTCAAATACAGCAATGGCAATAGAAAATAATAAAGAAAAGGTATACGGCTTTCAATTTCACCCAGAATCTTTTTTAACTGAAAATGGTAACTTACTTATTAAAAAAATCTTATCAGCATAAAACACTCAAAGAAGTCAAATTTAAGGATCTTTGGGGCGACAAAGGTGTATTCACCACAATGCGAATTTTGGGAAAACCAGCTAAAATTATTTTTTTTAAAAAACATATTAACAATTTAATTAAATCATTAAAAGTTTATAAATTGAATAAGGTCAATCTTGAAAAAAATATTTTTAAATTGATCAAATTAAATATTGATAAAAATAAATCTTATAATCATCTGCTTAGAGTCGCTGTTAATAAAAATATAATTTCAGTATCTTTAAGGGATAGAAAAACTCCCAAGTTAAAATTTAATTTAAAATTAATAAATTATAAAAGAATTGACCCCGAACTTAAAAACCTTAAATATAAATTAATAATAAAACATTTATCAAAAATGGATAATACTACCTCTGATATTGCTTTATGTTTTGGAAAAAAGATATTGGAAAGCGGAACTTCTAATATATTCTTTATAAAAAATAATAAAATATATTCTCCCTCAAGGCAAGTTTACATAGGGGTTACTTATAATTTTTTTAAAAAAAAATTAGGTAAAATTTATAATAAAGAAATTTTAGTTAATACTTTATCTAATTATGATGAAATCTTACTGATAGGTTCTGGAAAAGCTGTTACTTCAGTTGAAACTATTAAAGAGATCAAATGGAGTAGAAAAAGTCTTAAATATTATAAAATACTATTTAATTTTTATAAAAATGAAATTTTAAATACCCCAATTTATAGATAGAAACTAATTATGAGAGATCCAAATAATCCATGTTTATTTTGTAATATTAATGAGAGTGGTCTTGCTGATGAAAACCTTCTTGCTTATGCAAGCTATGATACTTATCCAGTTTCAGAACTTCACTGTTTGATCATTCCAAAGCGTCATGTTAAAGATTATTTCGAATTATCTACTGATGAAGTTATTGCTTGTAACAAGCTTATTAAAAAAATTAAAGAATCAATTTTATTAAAAGATCCTCTAGTTAAAGGTTTTAATATTGGTACAAATGCAGGAAAATCAGCAGGACAATCAGTTTTTCATTGTCATATTCACTTAATACCTAGAAGAGAAGGCGATGTTGAGAATCCACAAGGTGGAGTTAGATCAGTAATTCCTCTAAAACAACATTATAAACGTAAATCTTAGGTTGTAATTAAATGACAAAGTAACCAGCATAATAAAGTTGATCTATTATTTTAACTATATTAGAAACATTTGAAATAATTTGAGATTCTATTAAAAAGGGTAAACAATATGATGTCTATAAATCCATATTCTGCGTTAGCAGAAACAGTACCTTCAGTGCTTATTCAAGGTTTTGTTCTACTAATGTTGGTATTAATACTTTTTGGAACTGTTATTCAAATGATCCATCATAAAAATATTACTTACTTTTTTAATAACGCAAAAAAAGCAAAACTATCAGCTGAAAGAGAGCTTGGAACAGGTGAGAAAGCTACAATAATTGCCAAAACAGTGGTCCATGATATTGCAACAACAGCAGAACTTGGTGCTGGAAAAAGAAGAATAGCTCACGTTTTAGGAATGTGGGGAACTATTTTATTTTGGGTTGCTTCAGTTGTGATGATTTTTTGTTACACATCTTCTGAAACAGCAACACCAACTTTATGGCCAATGATGTGGCATATAGGAGCAATCATGACTTGTGTAGGTGGTTATTGGTTTTGGTTATTTTTAAGAGTAGATGTATTAGCTGAAGCTCACCCTTGGTATAGAATTATTAAGGCAGACTTATTTGTATTAACATTATTGGCGTGTGCAACATTTGGTTTAGCTTGGTCTTATACTCAATCTTTGAGTTTAGAAAATAGATGGGATGATAAAGTATTCTTAATTTTATATATTGTTTCAAACCTTGCTTTATTTGGAGGCGTTTATTGGTCAAAATTTGCTCATATGTTTTATAAACCTGGTGCAGCAATCCAAAAAAACTTAGCAGAAGCAGACGGATCTAGAGATAATCTTCCTCCATTAGCAGAAGCACCTAAGCAATTTGGACTAGGAATTAAAAGAGAACAACCTAAACACTATTAATGAAAGAGGTAATATAATATGTCAACTTTTGTATATATGACGAGATGTGATGGATGTGGTCACTGTGTAGATATTTGTCCGTCAGATATCATGCACATAGATGAGAATATTAGAAGAGCTGTAAATATTGAACCAAATTTTTGTTGGGAATGTTATTCATGTGTAAAAGCTTGTCCTAATCATGCAATTGATGTTCGTGGTTACGCAGACTTTGCTCCTATGGGTCATAGTGTAAGAGTTAGACGTGAAGAAGAAAAAGGAACAATTTCTTGGAAAATTAAATTTAGAAATGGAACAACTAAAGACTTTGTTTCTCCAATTACAACGAAACCATGGGGAAAGTTTATTCCAAAATTAGCAGAAGGTGAAAAACCAAACCAAGGTGAGATTAATTCTCAAATGCTTTATACAGAACCTAACGGTTTAAATATTGATGGTAAACTACCATCTGTACCAAAAGAAACATTTAAAAAGGGAGTTTACTACTAATGGCTAAACATAAAACACATTATGAAGATTGCGATGTTCTAGTTGTTGGTGGTGGTATGGCTGGAACTGGTGCTACTTTTGAAGCTAGACACTGGGGAAGAGACATGAAAATTATTTGTGTTGAAAAAGCCAATATTGATAGAAGTGGAGCAGTAGCCCAAGGTTTGTATGCTATTAACTGTTACATGGGTATGCAGTGGGGTGAAAACCAACCAGAAGATCATGTAAGATACGCTCGTAATGATTTAATGGGAATGGTCAGAGAAGATTTAGGTTATGATATGGCCCGTCATGTTGACTCTACTGTTCACATGTTTGACGAGTGGGGATTACCAATGATGAAAAATGAAAAAACTGGTCGTTACCTTAGAGAAGGTAAATGGCAAATTATGATTCATGGTGAAAGTTACAAGCCAATCGTTGCAGAAGCTGCAAAAAAATCAGCTGACAAAATTTATAATAGAATAATGATTACTCATCTTTTAATGGATGAATCTCAAGAAAACAGAGTAGGTGGAGCCGTGGGTTTCAATATGAGAACTGGTGATTTTCATGTGTTTAGATCAAAAACAGTTATTGTTGCTGCAGGTGGAGCGTCACATATTTTCAAACCAAGAGCTGTAGGTGAAGGAATGGGAAGAACTTGGTATGCACCATGGAGTAATGGTTCTGCATATGCATTACCTATTGCTGTTGGAGCTAAAATGACACAAATGGAAAACAGAATTGTGTTATGTAGATTTAAAGATGGTTATGGTCCAGTTGGAGCATACTTCTTGCATCTTAAAACATATACTCAAAATGCAAATGGTGAAAATTATGAAAAGAAATGGTATGATCAAACTAAAGAATTAGTTGGTGAATACATTGATCACCATCCAACTCCTACATGTTTAAGAAACCACGCATTTATTCAAGAAACTATCGCGGGTGGTGGACCAATTCACATGGTGACTACTGAAGCTTTTCAAGATCCACATTTAGAAACAGTTGGTTGGGAAAATTTCTTAGGTATGACTGTTGGTCAAGCTGTTGTTTGGGCTTCTCAAAATATTGATCCAAAATACACAAATCCTGAATTAACTACGTCGGAACCATATGTTATGGGTTCTCATGCCACATGTTCTGGAGCTTGGGTTAGTGGACCTGAAGATTTATCTCCACCAGAATATTTCTGGGGTTATAATAGAATGTTAACAATTGATGGACTTTTTGGTGCAGGTGATACTGTTGGTGGAAGTGCTCATAAGTTTTCATCTGGATCATTTACTGAAGGTCGTTTAGCTGCAAAAGCTGCTGTTAAATATATAGAAGACCAAAAAGCTGAAGGTATTAAAGTTTCAGATAAACAATGTGAAGATTTTAAAGTTGCTATATTTAAACCCCTTGAGATATACCAAGTTGCTCAAAATGAGATTACAGGTGGAACAGTTTCACCAAGTTATATTTCACCAATTCAAGGACTTCAACGTCTTCAAAGAATTATGGATGAGTATGTTGGGGGAATAGCAACTAATTATATGACTAATGGTAATATGCTCAAAAGAGGTTTAGAGCTTTTAGCTTGGTTAGAAGAAGATCTAGAAAAAGTAGGTGCTGAAGACTTGCACCAATTAATGAGAGCCTGGGAATTAAAGCATAGAGCATTAACTTCTCAGTGTGTAACTGAACACACTATGTTCCGTGAAGAAACTAGATGGCCTGGTTATTATTATAGAGGTGATCATATGAAACTTGATGATGATAACTGGCATTGTTTAACAGTTTCTAGACGAGATCCAAAGACTGGTAAATTCTCACTAGAAAAAGTGCCGGTTTACCATATAGTTGATGAGAACGAGAAGAGAAAAGCTTCTTAAAATAATTAAACATAAATTATGAATTTATTAGAGAAATCTGATGATGAGATTATAGCAATTGCTAACCCTATTTGGGATAATCTTGTCAAGACCTCAAATATGAAAGATTATGGTGGTTTTACAAAAGATTTTGGAACTCAAATGCTATTTGGAGCTAACGAAGTTGAGCTTGGAAAACAATGGGCTAACAACAAGCTATTAACCAGTTTAGCAGAGGATTATGAGGCATTTGGCTGCTTAAGAAGGGGCCAAAACATAACCGTACTGTTCAAGCAAAGAAGCAAAGAGATTGAAGGGGAATTTCTTGGAAGATTAGTTTTAGGTATTGAAGGAGATGAAGTTAAAGTCTTTGGAGCAACGATTTATTAATTTCAAAAAAAAAATTAGGAAATTCTCTAACCTTTTTTTAAGTAATAATTTGACAAATACAGCCCTCGTGTTAATTAGAATTTATAATGCCAGAATTACTTAAAAATTTACCAAGTGAGCTAAAAAAAAATAAATTAAAAACGGGTATATTTGTTGGTCTTTCAGCTTACTGGATAATAATACTTATTGGCACCCTAATACAATTTTATTAAAATTAATAAAATCAAACTTTTAGTTTGATTGTAATTCATAAAAGATTAATCATATAAATAATGTATCCAAAAAAAACAGCTTTAGTTATTACAACTATTGCTTCCAATAAAAATTATATATTAAGAAAATATGCTAAGATTTCATTAAAAGAAAATATCAATTTTATAATTGTTGGTGATAAAAAGAGCCCACAAAAATTTTCATTAAAAGGTGCTAATTATTTTTCTCTACAACAACAAAAATCTTTGAAGTTTAATTTAGCTAAGATTTTACCTATAAATCATTACGCAAGAAAAAATTTAGGGTATTTAATAGCAATGAAAAAAAAACCTGAAATAATTATTGAAACTGATGATGATAACATCCCACTAAAAAATTTTTTTTCTATAAAAAAAACAACAAAACAAAAAACTTATATTTCAAAAAAAAATGGTTGGGTTAATGTTTATAAATTTTTTACCAAAAAGCACATATGGCCCAGGGGTTTTGCATTAGAAAAACTTAACACGCCACTTATTAAAAAACTAAAACTTTCAAAAATTAAATGCCCTATTCAACAGGGACTTGCTGATGAAAATCCTGATGTGGATGCAATTTATCGACTTACAAGAGCACTACCAATAAAATTTAATTCTTCTAAGAGTATTTCTTTAGGAGCTGGTTCTATTTGTCCATTTAACAGTCAAAATACTGGATGGCTTAGAGACGCTTATCCCTTAATGTATTTACCATCTTTTTGCAGTTTTAGAATGACTGATATTTGGAGGTCTTTTATTGCTCAAAGAATAGCGTGGACTTGTGGTTGGAGTGTTTTATTTCATGCTAGCACAGTTGTACAAAAAAGAAATGAGCATGATCTAATGAAAGATTTCAAAGATGAGGTTTGTGGATATGAAAACAATTTAAATATTATGAACTGTTTAATGAAATTAAATCTTAAGCCAGGTATTAAAAACATAAAACACAATATGATTTTATGTTATAAAGAGTTAATCCACATAAATCTTATAAATAAAAAAGAACTAAAATTATTAAAAGCCTGGTTTATAGATTTAAAAAAAGTTTCTAAAAATAAACTATAGTAGTAATATTATTAATAATTTTATTTTTTTTAATTTCGTCTATTGACATAAGTTGATATGAAGATACGTATAATTTAATCTTTTTATGAATATTTTTTTACCTATTGCTGAAGTATCAGTAAACGTTATAGCAATTTTTTCACTCAGTGGAGTTGTTGGAGTTCTTTCAGGGCTATTTGGTGTCGGTGGAGGTTTTTTGATGACTCCTTTTTTGATTTTTCTTGGTGTTCCACCAACATATGCCGTTGCAAATGAAGCGAATAATATTTTAGCAACATCTGTGTCTGGCTCAACAACACATTACTTGAAAAATACGCTTGATTATAAAATGGGTTTGATGATTGTTTTAGGTGGAATAATTGGAACTTTGCTTGGAATATGGACTTTTACTTATTTTAAAGGTACTGGGAAAATTGATATAGTTATTTCGTTAGCCTATATGTATATTCTTGCAATTATTGGAACAGCCATGTTGGTTGAAGGCTTGGGTGAAATAGACAAGGCTAGAAAAAAAATTATAACTAAGAAAAAATTACACGTTCATTACTGGATACATGGTCTTCCCTTAAGAATGCGTTTTCAAAAATCAAAACTATACGAAAGTGCTTTTACACCAATCATTATTGGTTTAATTGTGGGTTTTATAGCTGCAATTATGGGGATAGGTGGTGCATTTATTTTAGTTCCTGCAATGATTTACATAATAGGAATGCCAACAAAACTAATCCCAGGTACATCTTTATTTGTAACTATTTTTGTTAGCGTGATAGTAACTTTTTTGCACGCATTTAATTATGGCTCAATTGATCTAATTTTAGTAACCATGTTAGTTCTTGGATCTATTTTAGGTGTTCAAATAGGTCAAAAAGTGGGTGAGTCAATTGATAGTACGGGTATAAAGACTTTACTTGCACTTTTATTGTTATTAGTGGGGATTGCTATCGCTTATGATACTTTTTTTGCCGAAAAAACGACGCAAGAAATAATAAAAATTAATTTGAATGATTTAAACCCATTATCAATGTTTGTTAAAAAGTTATCATTAGAAGCACCAATTCTTTACGGATTATTTTCAATTATTTTTGCTATAACTTTAGGTGTAAGTGCCGCTTTTATCAGAAAGTTTTTATCAAACTTAAGAAAACAATATTTTGCAAATAAATTTAAAAAATAGCACTTTATATTATTGGATTTTTAATAAAAAATTTTATAGTAATAAATTATATTATAATGAAAAAAATTAAAATTTTTTGTGATATTGCTGAATTAAAGCTTATTAAAAAGTTTAATAAAAAAAAAATTGTTAAAGGATTTACAACAAACCCCAGTCTTATGAAGAGTGCTGGTGCTAAGGATTACAAAAACTACTCTAAAAAAATACTTAAAATTTGTCCAAATAAGCCAGTTTCATTAGAAGTGTTTGCAGATGATTACCATAATATGAAAAATCAAGCCTTAGAGATAAATACATGGGGGAAAAATGTTTATGTAAAAATACCTGTGATTAATTCTAAAGGAGTATTTATGGGTAGAATAATTAAAGAGCTTAACAGTATGAATATCAAACTTAATATAACTGCAATTTATAATTCCAAACAAACAAAAAGAATTCTTAAATTAATTAATAAAGAATCTAAAGTTATTATTTCAATATTTGCAGGAAGAGCAGGAGACACTGGCAAAGATCCTGTCCCCGAGTTTAAAAAAAGTATAAGTTTGGCAAAAAGTTTTAAAAATGTAGAAATTCTTTGGGCCAGTGTAAGAGAACCCTATAACTACACGCAAGCAAAACAATTGGGATGCCACATAATAACAACACCTCCTGGTATAATTGAAAAAATAGAAAAATTTGGAAAATCATTTGATAAATTAACTCAAGAAACAGTTAGAACTTTCTATAAAGACGCAAAATCTGCAAATTTTAAAATTTAATTTTAATATAAAATTATTGAGATATTAATTTTTCAGAGCACAAACCATAGGTGATGTGCTTAGTTTATTATCTCTAACGAAGTCATCCAAAAATTTTATTCTATTAGGTATAGATTTTAAAATTTTATTTTTCTTTTTTTCAGAAAAGTTTTTTATACACCTTACAGCAACCCAAAAACTAATAGTATCAGCAACATCTTCTCCTCTGTCAGTTCTTGCATATTTAGTGATATATTTTCCATCTGCCAAAACAGCAGGGTACCATTTAACATCAGTTGTGATTTTTCCATGAATACTCAAGTGTGCTGATTCATGCATCAAAATTAGTTCTTTCACAATATATTTGTTTTGCGGATAAAGCATAAATCTTGATTGGTTAAAATCTGCCCACCATCTTTTATTTCCTTTTGCTATAACTATAACTTTAACACCTCTTTCAGTGCCAGTTCCAACCCCTAAATTTGTGTCTTTATACTCTCCATCAAGTTTTGTAGTACCCTCTCTTAGGAATGAAGGTATTTGCCCCATAGTGTTTGAATATTTTGATGCATACTCTCTTGCTTTTTCTAAGTTTTTTGCAAAATCTATATCAACTAAAAAAATAATCTTATGCCCAGAATTATAAATTGCATGAAATACAAAAGCATCATATTCGTAAGATTTTCTTTTTCCACAATCGTTGCAGCCAGCTGGTTTTCCTGACATGGCAAAAAATTCTTTATTTTCTGATTTTCTTATAAATTTTAATTTTTTTAAATCTGATGGATCTTCTTTTTTGATTATTTTTTTTAAGTCATATAGAGATTTATATACATACTTTTTATTTTTAGCTTCACTGCTTGTTGCAGCTTCAGCATAATTTAAGCTCAACAAAAAAAGAATTAAGATCCCTAAAAATTTTTTCATCAATTAAATTTACCCATAATTGATTAATAAAATTATTATAGCGATAATTATTAACACAGCACTCACAATAATATATTTCAGCCTAATATTAAATTTTTTAAGAACTATTTCAGTGATTTTTTCCCAGAATACTACAATCAAGAGGACAATTATAGCTGGCAGAATATATTTAATCATCGTCAACAATTAAAATTTTTTTCATAATCTACACACATTACAATAATCTTGACTCACAAAAAAGGCATATATCCTTGACACACTCTTGACTCAGTCAGCAAGGAAAATAGGCAAATACTTGATTGGACAGAAAATAAAAACTATTATAAAACAACGATAATTAAGTGGCGGGGTAGCTCAGTCGGTTAGAGCGCAGGACTCATAAGCCTGAGGTCAGTGGTTCGATTCCACTTCCCGCTACCATTTCATAATTTTTTTTAATTTACTAACATTCATTGAAATATTTTTAGGAAATAAATTTTTTCCAGATTTCTTTTTAACATCTTTATTATATTTTTTAGCAAAAGAGTAAATTGATTGAATTTTTCCACCAACATTTAGTATTCCTTTTTTATCTAAAATTTTTGGTAAAATCTTTACTACTTCTTCCTGAAACATAAAATTAGTATTAACATCGTAAAAAGCATGTTCATGCAAAAAAGGTTTTTCACACATAGTTATTCTCAAAATCAAAGAATTTTTATACATGGAAACTGCACATTCACCACCTAGCTTTGACCAAGCATAATTGTTGAACGGTAGGACAGGGTCACTTTCTTTGTGGTTACCTATTTTTCCTTTATAAACATATCCTGTTGAAAAATATATAAGCTTAATCTTAAGATCAGAACAAATTTTAACAATATTACAAGTGCCTATTATATTTAAATCAATACTCTTTGAAATCTTTACATTATGAACATTCATTGGTCTAGAAAGTGCAGCAGCATGAATAACATATCTTGGTTTAGTTTTTTTTAAATATTTTTGTATAGAATTGATATTGAGAATATTTAAATCTTTTTTATTGGGATAGAATATATTTAACTTTTTATTATCTCTTTTAAGAACCTGAGCAAATCTTCCATCACCACCTGTAATAACAATTTTTTTGATCATTAAATCAAATTTTTTAAATATTTAGAATAGCTGCAATTACCATAAAATTTTATTGATTTTAAAATTTCTTTTTTTTTTATCCATTTGTTGTTAAGAGCAATTTCTTCAATACAGGCAATTTTAAATCCTTGCCTATTTTCAATTGCCTGAACAAATGTTATTGTTTTGTAATAGTCATCAATAGAACCAGTATCTAGCCAAGCTCCACCACGGCCAATAAAATCTGCTGACAATTTATTATTTTTTTTGTATTTTAATAGTAAATCAATAATCTCTATCTCTCCCCTTCTAGACGGTTTTAAACTTTTTGAATATTTTACAACTTTGTTATCAAAAAAATATAAACCTGTGATTGCATGATTAGAAATAAATTTTTTGGGCTTTTCTTTTATCTGTATGATTTTTTTATTTTTATTGACTTTAGCTACACCAAATAATTCTGGTGTTTGAACGATATGTAGTAAAATTTTAGCACCATCTTTGATTTTTGAACATTCTTGCAGCTTTGAGGTAAGATTTTGACCATAAAAAAAATTATCACCAAGTATCATGGCAACATTATCATTACCTATAAATTTTTCACCCAAGATAAAAGCATCAGGTAAACCTCTTGGTTTATCTTGTTCTATATATGTAATTTTAATTCCCAAACTATTCCCATCAGGTATTAATTTTTTATATTGATTTAATTGACCCTTATTTACAATTATTAAAATATCTTTAATTTTAGCCAACATTAAAATTGAAAGTGGATAGAAAATTAAAGGCTTATCATAAATTGGTAGAAGTTGTTTATTAACAGCTTTTGTAAGTGGACTCATTCGAGTTCCTTCGCCACCAGCCAGAATTATTCCTTTTTTAATCATTATATTTTACCAATTCTTTTTGTAATATCTTTTTTGGATATAGATTTATAATATTTGTCATTTCTTAGATACCATAAAAAAGTTTTTTCTAATCCATTTTTAAAATTCGTTTTAGTTTTCCAACCTAATTTTGTTAATATCTTTTTACTATCCAGGGCATATCTTACATCATGACCAGGTCTATCTTTTACAAACTTAATTTTGACATTCTTACCAATTTTAATTCTTTCTCTAGCCACTTTTATCAAAAATTTACAAATTTCAAGATTATTTAAATTTTTATTTGAACCAATATTGTAAAATTCTCCAATCTTACCTTTTTGAAAAACTCTTAATAAAGCTTCACAATGATCTTTCACATATATCCATTCTCTAGAATTCTTTCCATCTCCATATATAGGTAAACTTTTATTATTAAGGATATTGTATATTAACTTTGGAATAAGTTTTTCAGGATGTTGTTTAGGTCCATAGTTGTTAGAGCAATTAGTAACTATTGCTGGAATTTTGTAAGTTCTGACATAAGAATAAACTAGATGGTCTGAAGCAGCTTTGCTTGCAGCATAGGGTGAACTAGGTTTATAAGGGAAATCTTCATGAGATCTACCTTTCAAAATATCTCCATAAACTTCATCAGTTGAAATATGAATTAATTTAGCTTTTTTATTTTTTTTTGAATATTTTTTAAATATTTCAAGTAAATTAAAAACACCCAAAATATTACTTTTAATAAAATTTTCTGGACTATCAATTGATCTATCAACATGTGTTTCAGCAGCTAAATTAAAAATACAGATCGGTTTATATTTAGAAAAAACTTTATTAAGTTTAGATTTATTATTGAGGTCGCACTTTATAAATTTATAGTATCTGCTTTTTGAAAATTCTTGAGTATTATAAAAATTAGAAGAATAGGTAACGCTATCAATATTTATTACGTTAAATTTTTTTTTTACTAGCAGTTCTATTAGATTACTACCAATAAAACCAAGCCCACCAGTCACAATAATTTTTTCCATTATTTTATTTTTTACATTAGTAAAAAGTATTAGTATAGTTCATTATTTAAAGATCATTATTCATACAGTATGTCAATATCTAGGCAAAATTTATCAATAGTTATTGTTACTTTTAAAAGTGAAGGAGTAATTCATGAATGTATAAAATCAATCGATAAAGATATAAAAATTATAGTAGTTGAGAATTCCAACAATCATCAATTTAAAAATGAATTAGAAGAATTATATAAAAATGTATCATGCGTCCTTTCAGCTGAAAATTTAGGTATGGGAGCTGGAAATAATATTGGTATTAGAAGAGTAAAAACAGACTTTGTTTTAATTCTAAATCCGGATGTGATACTTGAAAAATCAACAATTAATGAACTCATCATTGCATCACAAAAAATTTCTAGTTTTGCTATACTGGCACCAATTTCTTCGAACATTAATTATCCAAATTATAAACTTAATAATAAAACAAAAATTGTAATTGAAAATGAATTTCCATTTAAAGTCAGAAGCATTGATGGTTTTGCAATGCTCTTTAATAAAAAACAATTAGATAAAATACTTAACAAAAATTATTTTGATGAAAATTTTTTCATGTATCTAGAAAATGATGATTTGTGTAAAAGAATAATTGATGCAAAAGAAGATATTTACATAGCGCCCAATTCAAAAATAAAACATTTAGGAGGAAAAGCAGTTAATATTAAATATAAAGATGAAGTAGAGCTTGCAAGGAATTGGCATTGGATTTGGTCTAAGTTTTATTTTAATAAAAAACACAATGGTTACTCTGTAGCTTTTTTAAAAGGCTTTCCAAAACTTTTTTCTAGCTTGATTAAATATATTTTTTATTCTTTAATAAAAAATAAGATTAAACAAAAAATTTATTTGAATAGAATTTCAGGTTTTTTTAATGCAGCAATAAATAAAAAATCTTGGTATAGATCGCAATTTTGAAATTTTAATGGCCAGGGAAGTCCATTAAGTTTTCCACGTGATAACCTTTTTTAGCTAAATTATCGGATCCATTTAAATCAAAAAGATTAATAGCAAATATAAAAGCTGAAACATTTCCACCAGACATTTCTACTAGTTTAGCAGCGGCCTCTGCTGTACCACCTGTTGCGATTAAATCATCTATAATCAAGACTGAATCATTTTGTTCAATTGAATCTTTGTGAACTTCTATGGTTGCTGTTCCGTACTCTAATTCAAAATCTACAGAAAAGGTTTCCGCAGGTAGTTTATTTTTTTTTCTTAGCATTATAAATGGTTTTTTAAGCAAATAAGAAACAGCTGAAGCAAAAACAAATCCCCTAGACTCTATGGCAGCAATTTTATCTACTTTAAATTTTTTTGATTTTTTAACTATTTGATTAATAGTCTCAGCAAATGCTTTTTCATCTTTGATTAAAGTGGTAATGTCTCTAAATAAAATTCCTTTTTTTGGATAATTTGGAATTGATCTAATATAATCTTTTAAATTCATAATTCTTTAAGATATATATAGTAAAATTATTTTTTTTATATGGTTAAAAATAAATTAGCAATTATTGGTGGAAGTGGCCTTTATGATGTTGAGAAATTTAACGATAGAGAGTTACTTAATATAGAAACACCGTGGGGAAAACCTTCTGATCAAATTCTAAAAACTAAATACAATAACAAAGAAGTTTTTTTTTTACCAAGACATGGAAGAGGGCATTTTATTTCACCCTCTAAAATAAATTTTAGAGCAAATATTGACGCATTAAAACAACTAGGTGTTACAGATATAGTCTCTGTTTCAGCTGTTGGTTCTCTTAAAGAAGATTTGCCACCAGGAAAATTTGTTATTGTTGATCAGTTTATTGATAGAACTTTTGCAAGAATAAAAACTTTTTTTGATAATGAAATTGTAGCTCATGTGTCAATGGCTCATCCAACTTCAAATGGGCTGATGAATGCGTGTGAAGAAGCAATTAAAAAATCTAATATAGATTGTCAAAGAAATGGGACTTATGTTGTTATGGAGGGACCACAATTTTCAACATTAGCAGAGTCTAATTTATATAGAACATGGAAAGCAGATGTAATTGGTATGACTAATATGCCAGAAGCGAAACTCGCTAGAGAAGCAGAAATAAGGTATGCATCAGTTTCAATGGTAACCGATTTTGATTGTTGGCATCCCGATCATGAAAACGTTGACGTTCAACAAGTAGTTAAAGTTTTATTAGGAAATGCTGAAAAAGCAAAAGTCATGATTAAAAATTTAATAGATAATTTTGAAGATCATATTGATCCAAACGACCCAACTAACAATTGTTTAGATGTTGCAATAATAACAGCACCTGAAAAAAGAACTCAAAAAACAATAGATAAACTCAAAACAATAGCTGGTAGAGCTCTTAATAAATGAAAAAAATATTAGTTATAATTTTATTTACTTTACTAAATAAGAATTAATTAAGATGAGAATAGAAGGTAAAGAATACAGAACTATTTGGTACGAAGACAACGTTGTCAAAATCATTGACCAAACTAAGCTTCCACATCAATTTATAATTAAAGATCTTAAAACAGTAAAGGATGCAATTAACGCAATTAAAATAATGGAAGTAAGAGGTGCACCATTAATTGGCGCGACAGCTGCTTATGGAATGGTTCTGGCGGTTCAAGAAAATAATAGCTCTGAATTTATTAAAAAGAGTGGGGAAGAATTAATAAAATCTAGACCTACAGCAATAAATTTAAAATGGGCAGTAGATCGAATGATGAAAAAATTATCAGGAATTAACAGTGATCAAATTTTAAATGTAGCTTTAACCGAAGCTAAAGAAATATGTGATGAAGATGAAAAGTTCTGCAAAAATATAGGTATTAATGGGCTTAAAATAATTGAAGAAATTTATAATAAAAAAAAAGATACAGTAAATATCTTAACCCATTGTAATGCTGGCTGGTTAGCCACCATCAATTGGGGTACAGCAACATCTCCAATTTATCATGCTCATAAAAAAGGCATACCAGTACATGTATGGGTTGACGAAACTAGGCCTAGAAATCAAGGTGCAAATTTAACTTCTTATGAATTAAATGAAGAAGAAATACCAAATACTATTATTGCAGATAATACAGGTGGAATTTTAATGCAAAGAAATGAGATTGATATTTGTATGGTTGGAACTGATAGAACTTTATCAACTGGTGATGTATGTAATAAAATTGGAACTTATCTTAAAGCATTAGCGGCGCATGATAATAACGTACCTTTTTATGTCGCATTACCCAGTTCAACTATTGATTGGGATATTAAAGATTTTAAAGATATTCCTATTGAAGAGAGAGATCCTGAGGAATTATCTCATATAGTAGGATTAGATGAAAATAATGATCTTAAAAAAATATTAATATACCCCAAGCAAAGTAAAGTTTTAAATTTGGCTTTTGACGTAACGCCTGCAAAATATGTAACAGGATTGATCACAGAAAAAGGTATTTGTAAAGCCTCACCTGATGCATTAAAAAAAATTTTTAGATAATGATAAATTTAAGAATCGAAGTCATAAAATACTCTAAAATGCTGAATACCAAAAAACTTTCAGCATTAAGATCTGGAAATATATCTGCAAGATATAAAGATGGTTTTTTAATTACACCATCAGGAGCTAAATATTCTTCATTAAAAAGTAAAGATATAGTTTTTGTAACTCTCAAAGGAGAGTTTGATAAAAAAAAGGGAATACCATCATCTGAATGGAGATTTCATCAAGATATATACAAAAATAAAATAGAGGCTAAAGCAATTGTACACGCTCACTCTAACTGTGCTACGGCAATCTCCACTCATGGAAAAGGAATACCAGCATTTCATTATATGATTGCAATGGCTGGAGGTAACGATATTAAATGCGCAAAATATGCAACCTATGGAACAAGAGAATTATCTAAAAATATTCTAAAAGCATTAAAAAATAGAAATGCTTGTCTAATAGGCAATCACGGACAGATTGCATTTTCAGGAAATTTATCAGAAGCATTTGAATTAGCTGAAGAGGTTGAAAATCTTTCGAACCAGTATATAAAAGCTTTAAAAATTGGGAAGCCTAAAATTTTATCATCAAAAGAAATGAATAAAGTTTTAAGGAAAGCAAAAAATTATAAGAGGGGATAATTTTTTATGACTAAAGTAGGTGAACATGTAACTTTAGATATTATTGGAACTACTCAAGAATATGATCCATCATTATTTGAAAGTGTAATTCATAAAATTGCAAAAGCAGCAGAAGTAACAGTCCTTAAGATCTCTAAATACAAATTTGAACCACAGGGTTTTACAATATTAGCACTGCTGGCAGAAAGTCATATTAGCTTTCATACATTTCCTGAAAAAGGTATTATCAGTTTTGATTTTTTTACATGTGGGAAAGTTAGTCCATCTATAGCCTTAGATATTGTTAGAAAAGAATTTAAACATAAACGAATTGTTAAAAAAGAATTTAATAGAGATACCAAATCATTATATCCTGACATTTATAGTTCACCAGGTTTACAAAAATCTTATGTTGTAAATGAAGTTTTGGAGGATTTTAATTCTAAGGCTGGACAACATATAGAAATATTGGACTTGGAACAATTCGGAAAATCACTTTTTATAGATAATGAAATCCAGGTAGCAACAAATGATGAAATTTTGTATAGCTCAACTTTTGTAAATGCAGCCTTAAAGCTAAATAATAACATGGGTACTGCTGCAATTATTGGTGGTGGTGATGGTGGTGTTGCAAGAGAGTGCATCTCCAAAGGCTTTGACTTTATTGATTGGTATGAATTAGACCCCGAAGTGGTTAATGTTTGTAATAAGCACCTAGGAAGTATAGGAAACAAGTCTACAGAAAAAAACTCAATTAAATGTGTTTGGGGCGACGCTTTTGAAAGCATAAAATCTGTTGATGATGATAAGTATGATAAAATTTTTGTTGATCTTAATGATGATCAATTTTGTATAGATCTTGCAGCAAAGAATATGGACTCATTAATTAGAATATTAAAACCAAATGGAGTAATTACAGCTCAAGTTGGTAGCCAAGATAAAAAACCAGAACAAGTTGAAAAATGGCTAGATGTTTTTAACAAAAATTTTGGTAATACAACTTTAGATAGGGTTTATATTCCTAGTTTTGATTGCTCTTGGAATTTTTCTTCTTCAATAAACCATTAATTTTCTTTTTAATTCACTAAATTTGTGAAATAATATTTTTTTAATCAAAGGAGAAAATAATGAATATATTTAAAAAAACTATTTTTTCAGTTCTGGCTTTTTTATTAATTATTGGAAATGTTTATGCTTCTGATAAAATTAGAATTGGAACTGAAGGCGCTTATCCTCCATGGAATTCAAAAGATGCGTCTGGTAAACTAATTGGATTTGAAGTCGAATTAGCCCATTCGCTTTGTAGATATATTGGAAGACAGTGTGAAGTCGTTGAACAAGATTGGGATGGAATGATACCGGCTCTTCAAATGAGAAAATTTGATGCAATAATGGCTGGGATGTCAATTACTGATGAGAGAAAAAAAGTTATAACATTTTCTCAAGGTTATGCTGATGAAGTAGCTTCTCTTGCTGTAATGAAAGGTTCAAGTCTTGAAGGAATGAATACTCCAGCAGGAATTGGTCTTTCAAGTCCTAACAGTGATGCTAAAAAAGCCTTAAAAACAATTACTTCTGTTTTAGCTGGAAAAACTGTTTGTACTCAAACAGGAACTATTCACCAAAACTTTTTAGAGTCAGGCGATGTAGGAAAAGTTAACGTAAGAACTTACAAAACCCAAGATGAGGTTAACTTAGATTTAGCTTCTGGAAGATGTGATGTTGCATTAGCTGCAGCTGTTGCTTTTACTGACTATGCTGACAAATCTGGAAAATCAGTTGTTCTTGTTGGGCCAACTTTTTCAGGTGGAGCATTTGGAAATGGTGTTGGTGTTGGCTTAAGACAAGCCTCTCAATTAGGAGGAACACTAGGTGCTAGAGATGCTGAGCTTTTAAAAGCTTTTAATAAAGCTATTAATCAAGCAAGAAAAGATGGCGTTATTAGTAGACTTGCAATCAAACATTTCGGTTTTGATGCTTCTATGTAATTAATATTTTGAAAAGGCGACTTTAAATATAGTCGCCCTTTCGATAATGGATCTTTTAACTTTCGGACAAACAGGATGGGGAGACGAGTTGTTTTATGCAACCTTAATGACTATTGCTGTTTCAATTACAGCAATGTTAATAGGTTTTTTATTTTCAGCAATTTTTACGCCCCTCAAATTATCAAATAAAAAATTTTTAAATCTTATAGCTAATTTTTACACTACGGTCATAAGAGGTGTTCCAGAGTTACTAGTAATTTATCTTTTTTTCTTTGGCGGAAGTGGTGCAATTATGTATGTTGCATCAATATTTGGTTACAATGAATATATTGAAATAAATGCTTTTATTACAGGATCTGTTGCTATTGGGATAATTTCAGGCGCTTATTCAACAGAAGTTTTTAGAGGAGCAATCCAATCGATTGATAAAGGTCAGTTTGAAGCTTGTAAAGTGTTAGGATTAAAAAAACGTATTTATTTTCTAAAAGTAATAATGCCTCAAATGCTAAGACTAGCTATACCCAACTTAAGTAATGTTTGGCAAATAACTTTGAAAGATACATCATTAATATCTGTTACTGGTTTAGTTGAGATTATGAGACAATCATATATTGCAGCTGGATCAACAAGAGATCCTTTATTTTTTTATTCTTTTGCAGCACTTTTATACCTGATGTTAACTTTTTTTAGCATGAAATTAATTAATAGACTTGAAGTTAAGTATAGTAAGGGTTTTTAATGGATTTAAGTTTAATGGCTTCTAGCTTGCCAAAATTACTGAGTGCAGCAGTTATAACTATAAAACTTTTATCAGTTTCTTTAATTATTGGTTTATTTATTGGATTGTTGTTTGCAATTTTAAGACTAAGTAAAAATTATATTATTAATAGATTTGCTTATGCATATTCTTATGTGTTTAGAGGCACACCTTTGCTGGTTCAAATATTTATAATTTATTATGGACTAGGGCAAATAGAATATTTTAGATCAACTTTTCTTTGGGTTATTTTTAAGGAACCATATTGGTGTGCTATAATTGCATTTTCACTAAATACTGGTGCATACACATCTGAAATTTTAAGATCAGCTTTTCAAACAATTAAACCTGGAATTATTGAAGCAGGTAAAAGTTTAGGAATATCAAATAAGATAATCTTTTATAAAATTCAGATACCTGTAGCCATTAGACAATCTTTGCCAGCCTATGGTAACGAAATAATACTAATGATGAAAGGAACGTCGTTAGCAAGCACAGTAACATTAATGGATATAACAGGTGTTGCCAAACATATTGTTTCTACTACATACAAACCATTAGAAATATTTATCACTGCTGGTGGAATTTATTTATTAATGACTTTTTTAATTCACAATTTAATAAAATATTTGGAAAAAAAATATAGTTTTCAATAAGAGGTATACTCTTTGATTTCTTTAATCTTAGAGCCTGTGTGATTATTAATCTCTAATTTTATTTTAGCACGATCATCATTTAAAAAATGAACATCTCTTGAAAGCTTTATAAATTTTTCTGTAAAATCTTTATCTTTTTCACATAGCCTTTTGTCATCCTCAATTACCCATAATTTTGCATTAATTTCTTTTAAGGATTGAAACAATCTATTAAGCTTATCGTCAGACTTCACATTTTGGTCTAATTGCTCCTTTAAAATAACATGTTCATCATTAATGAAATTTAGTTTTTCAGAGTCTTTAATCTTTTCTTTTTTTATTTCAAGAATAGAAATTTTGTCCAAAAGCTCACCAATAGACACTTCAACTAGAATTTTATTCATAAAAATTTATAGTATGTTAACTTGTTAAAATTATGTCTAATATTTTAATTATTAAACACGGTTCACTTGGAGATATAGCGCAAGCTAGTGGTGCAATTCAAGATATTTCTGAAAATCATAAGGAAGATCAGATACACTTGTTAACTACGAAGCCTTATTTTGAATTATTTAAAAAAAATCCATTTATTCACAACACCATTTTAGACAAAAGATTATCCAAATTTAATCTTATTTATCTTTATCAACTTACAAGAAAATTAAAAAACTTAAATTTTAAAAAAATATATGACCTTCAAAACTCATCAAGGACAGTTTTTTATAAAAATATTTTATTTCCAAAATCAAAATTTGATAAATGGTCTAGCTCTGAGACAACATTACCTACAAACATAACCAAAGTAGAATTTGATAAAAACCCTGTTCTAGATAGGTTTGATCATCAGCTAAAAACATCTAGTCTCAATACATCAAACACTATGAAGCCTAATTTTAGTTGGGCTTGTGGAAATATAGATAGTATTAAAAGAAACTATGATTTAGAAAAATATATAGTTCTTTTTCCTTTTTGTTCAGCCCATTTACAAATTAAAAAATGGCCTTATTATAATAAGCTAATTGAACTAATTAAAAATAAATACAACAGTAAATTTAAAGTAGTTGTAGCTCCAGGCCCTTCAGAGATTAAAGATGCTAAAGATATTAATGCACTATCAATACTAGATAGTGAAAAAATTTTAGATATTGCACAATTATCTTCTTTAATCAAAGACAGTTCCTTTGTTATTGCAAATGACACAGGTCCAGCCCACATGGCAGCTCATTTAAATGCCAAAGGATTAGCTTTATTTGGTAAACATACAACAGCCTTTAAAGTTAGTATTGAAAGAGAAAACTTTAAAGCAATACAAGTTGATGATCTAAATAAATTAAGTGCAGAAAAAGTGTTTGAAAGATTGTCTAATTCAATTTCTTAAATTTAACTAAGAATTTTTTTATATTCTTCAATAATTTTATTCCATTTAAATTTATTAGACTGTTCTTTAGCAGCTTTGCCATATTCAATGTATTTTTTATTTTCTAACATTGAATTAATAGATGAATAAATATCGTCCAAACTATTTCCATCACAAATTAATCCAGTTTTTTTATGCTCAATCGCATCCGCAGCTCCACCATCTCTTCCACCTAGAGAAGGAACGCCATATTGAGCAGCCTCAACATAAGCAATACCAAAACCTTCTACAGATTTTTTGTGAACAGTTGATGGCATTACAAAAATATTTGATTTGTCAACCAAGGCGTTTTTTAACTCATTAGAAATATCTTTAAAAAACATTACTTGAGGCTGCAAACCTAATTCAGATACTAGTTTTTTAATATTTTTTTCCTCTTCACCATAACCTACACAAATATAGACAATGCCTGGGTAAATTTGTTTTAAATTTCGAAGAGCCATTATTATTTTTTCATGATTTTTTCTTTTATCAAATCTTGAAACAGTAATTAATCTTGGTGATTTATGTTTTAATAAACTTTCAACTTTGCCTGAAGTTTTCTTATTTAATTCTTGAGCCTCATCTATCCCAGGATTTATAACTATTATTCTATTCTCCTTAACACCCAGCTTAATAGCTAAATCTTTAGTATATTGTGAGTTAGCAATTATTATTTCAATGTTATTTAAAACTTCTAACATTCTTTTATTAAGTAAAGTTCCTTTCTCATGATTAATTTCTTTTCCATGAATTAAACATATCTTTTTTTTATTTGTTTTAAGATGTTCTAGACTTTTCCAATGATCTGCAATAATCCCTTCAACTTTATTCTCTTTTATATATTCATTAATTAGTTGTGCTTTTCTATATTTTCTAAGAAGTTTCATTCCACCTACACGCTCAATTGAAAAAGAAACTTTTTCATCAAAAATTTTATGATTGTTATTATAATCAGCAAAAACTTTTATCATGTAGTTTTTAGAAAGTTCATTTGCAAGACCCCACATTAAATTTTGCATACCACCAATTTCTGGTGGAAAAGATCTTGTGACTACTAGATACATCAGTTATCCAACCATTTTATTCCACAACCCATGCTTGGAATTTGATTTTTAGGACCGTTGCCAGTTTTAGCTATTTGTTTCATAGCTTTAAATAAATCACTTTCATCTTTTTTTATTGGTTTTAAATCTTTTAATTCTCTAATCCGCCCTCTATATTGAAGCTCTAAGTTTTTGTTATAACCAAAAAAATCTGGAGTACACACAGCGCCATAACTTTTTGCAATTTCTTGAGTTTCGTCAATTAAGTAGGGAAAATTAAAACTATTATCCTTATGAAATTTTATCATTTTGTCAAACGAGTCGTCAGGGTAATTAATTGAATCATTAGGACATATTGCTACCGCTTTAATACCCAATTCTTTTAAATTTTTATAATCTTCAATAATATCTTTGATTACTGCAACAACGTAAGGGCAATGATTACAAATAAACATTATTAATGTTCCATTTTCCCCTCTAACATCATTTAAATTAATAATTTCATTATTAGTTGATTTTAATTCAAAGCTTTTAGCTGCTTGTCCAAAATCACATATTGGAGTTTTTATCGGCATGTTATAATAATATATAAGTTATGTTTTATGATTTGGAAGATAAAAAAGTAAAAAATTTAGGTAAAAATTGGTCTGCTTCTAATGCATCTATTATTGGAGATGTTACTTTAGAAAAAAATACCAGTATTTGGTTTAATGTTACTTTAAGAGGTGATGTTGAAAATATTTATGTTGGTGAAGGTTCAAATATTCAAGATGGGAGTGTTTTGCACACTGACCCCGGATACCCATTAAAAATTGGAAAAGACGTAACCATAGGTCATTTAGTGATGCTTCATGGATGTACTATTGGAAATAATTCTTTAATCGGAATAGGAGCAGTTATTTTAAATGGTGCAAAGGTTGGTAAAAATTGTATCGTAGGTGCAAATGCTCTTATAACAGAAAATAAAGTTATACCTGACAATTCTTTAGTTATTGGATCTCCTGGTAAAATTGTGCGTCAAGTTTCAGATGAAGAGTCAAAATCAATTACAAAAAATGCCATGCACTATCAAGAAAACTGGAAAAAATATTCTAAGATATAAAAATTTTAGTGAATACTTGCATTGTTGTAATACTAACTAAACCTACTGTTATCATTGCAATAAATCCTACTATAAAGGGTTTATAGCCCATTGATTTTATGTCTTTTAAATTAGTTGATAGCCCCACTGCAGCCATGGCCATGCTTAAAAATATTTTAGCTGAATCTTTAATATTGGATATTGAGCTTTGCCAAATTTGTTCTGAGCTCTCATTTAAAAAAAATTGATCTCCTATATTTCGAAAGATAATCATTCCTATAAAACCTAAAACAAAATAAGGAAATATACTAGTTATAGAATAGCTTTTATTATTTGTTGTATTTCTATTATATAAAATAGCGAATAGAGGAATCATAATTACTAAAAAGGTATTTCTAATTAATTTCGTAACAGTTGCAATATTTAAAGTTTCAGGACTATTAAATTGTTGATCATAAATTAATCCTGCAGCTGCAACTTGAGATGTTTCATGAATAGCTGTTCCTAGAAATAATCCAACAAACAAAGGATCGCCATCAAAATAAATATTTGCAAAATATGGATATATAAGCATTGAGATTATTCCAAAGACAGTCATGTTTGCTATAGCATATGCAATCTCACCTTTACTTGCTTTTATAACTGGTGCAGTTGCCATTATAGCAGTTGTTCCACAAACTGTACTTCCAATTGAAATTAAATAAGCCATCCTTGTTGAAATCTTTAATTTTTTGATAAGTAATTTGACTATAATTAATACACTTATTATGCAGATAATGATTAATGGAATAGCGATTGTACCAAATTTTAAAAATTCAAATGGCTTTAGCTGAATTCCAAGGCATATTATTCCAAGTTTTAAAATATATTTTTGAGTAAAATCTATTCCAAGTAAAAAACCTTTTCTTATTTGAAATATATTTCCAAGAGTAATACCTACTATGATTGCAATCATAGCTGTAGATATAGGACTTTTACTATAACCTAATAACTCAATACCAATAATGTTATTTAGGCCTTGAGAAAGGGAGTAGAGAACAAAAGCTAAAGTTATACCTGGTACTATGACCATGTATTTTTTAAATAGCGTTGATTTATAAAAATTATCTTTAAGCACTTCTGTAAAGCTTTGTCATAACAAACTCTTTATGACCCAAGGCTTCAGCACAAGTTAACCTTCCATTAGCAACTCTAAGAGTTGTTTTGATTAATTCATCCCCCGCTTCAGACATATTCATTTGACGAGATAGTATTTTTGACACATCGCAGTCAATATGTTCACCCATGCCTTTAACAGTTAACGGGTTAGCAGTTAGCTTAACTACAGGTTCTATTGGGTTCCCCACAATATTACCTTGACCAGTAGGAAATAGGTGAATATTGAATCCAGCTGCTGCCTGAAGTGTTACACATTCAGCTGCTGCTGAGGATGTATCCATAAAGTATAAGCCCTTACCTTTAGTTGGTTCTTCTGCTGGCTCTAGTACATCAATAAATTTACATGAACCAATTTTTTGAAAGTTACCAAATGCCTTTTCCTCTATTGTTGTAAGACCACCTGCAATATTTCCAGCTGTAGGTTGACTTTCTGAAAGATCGTCAGTTGCTTCTTTAAGTATAAAATCATTATATGAATTCCATGTTTTCATAAATTTTTCTGAGGCTTCTGGTGTAGCACCTCTTTTAGCACAAACATTTTCAGCGCCAGTTAGTTCTGAAGTTTCTCCAAAACATAAATGAACACCCATTGGTTCTAATTTATCCATTAAATTTCCAACAGTAGGATTTGCTGCTAATCCAGATGTTGTATCTGACTCACCACACTTAACTGAAATCCATAAATCACTTAGAGGACATTCTTCCCTTTGTTTTTCGGATGCCCACATTACAAATTCTTGAGCCTTTTTAGAAGCTTTCATAACAGTACCAATATCTCCAGTACGCTCAATATGGAAACCTTCAACTGGCTTTCCTGTTTTGGCAATTCCATCAACTATTTTCTTTGTCCATTTTGGTTCAATTCCAATAACTATAACAGCTGCAACATTTGGGTTACTTCCTGTTCCAATCATCGTTCTAAAATGTAATTCTAAATCTGCTCCAAATTGAAGTCTTCCATAAGAGTGCGGAAGTGCAATAGTACCCTTAATATTATTAGCTACAGCTTCAGCACATGCATTTGAAATATCATCTACTGGAAGAATAATTACATGATTTCTAGTACCAGCTCTGCCATTTTCTCTTTTATAACCTAAAAAACTTTTTGGAATTTCCATATTTTTTACCACTTCTTAGTTTTTACATTGTGAACATGAACGTGCTCACCTTTTTTTATTGATTTAACTACTTTTCCGATATCATGACCATATTTTAAAATAGTATCACCTTCACTAAGGTCAACCATTGCAATTTTATGTCCCAATTGAATTTCATCTATTGATTGAATTTGGACTGTCTTATCATTTTCCATAATCCAGCATGCACAATCTTGTTTTGGAGCAATTTTGTCAATAACGACAACTCCTACGTTATCTTTTTCATCGTGAATAATAATATCTGTGGTCATAATTGTGTCGATTTGTTTGTTTGAAATTTTATAATTCTTATATATTAATCTTTTAATTTAACAAATTATTTATAGAATTTTAACAATATAGACGGAAAGGCTTAATTATTATGACTAAAATGACAACAGAGGAAGCTTTTGTAAAAGTTTTACAGATGCACGGAATTGAACATGCGTTTGGAATTATTGGTTCAGCCTTTATGCCTATTTCAGATATTTTTCCAGATGCTGGAATTACTTTTTGGGACGTTGCTCATGAAACAAATGGTGGATTAATTGCAGATGGTTACACAAGATCTACTGGTAAAATGTCAATGGTAATTGCACAAAATGGTCCAGGAATAACTGGTCTTGTAACACCAATAAAAACTGCATACTGGAACCACACACCATTATTATTAGTAACACCACAAGCTGCAAATAAAACAATGGGCCAAGGTGGTTTTCAAGAAGTAGAACAAATGAATCTATTTAAAGATATGGTTTGCTACCAAGAAGAAGTTAGAGATCCTTCAAGAATGGCAGAAGTATTAAATAGAGTAATTGAAAAAGCTATTAGGGGGTCAGCTCCTGCACAAATAAATGTTCCAAGAGATTATTGGACACAAGTAATTGATATTGATCTTCCCCCAATTGTTAGATTGGAAAGACAAGCAGGTGGAGTTGATGCAATTAAAAAGGCAGCTGACTTATTATCAAACGCTAAGTTTCCGGTAATATTATCTGGTGCTGGTGTTGTGATTGGTGGAGCGATTGAAGATTGTAAAAAATTAGCTGAAAAACTAGATGCCCCAGTTTGTTCAGGATATCAGCATAATGATAGTTTCCCAGGAAGCCATCCATTAGCTGCTGGACCATTAGGATATAATGGATCAAAAGCTGGAATGGAATTAATTAAGAAAGCAGATGTTGTTCTTGCACTTGGTACAAGATTAAACCCTTTCTCAACTTTACCGGGTTATGGAATGGACTACTGGCCAAAAGATGCAAGTATTATTCAAGTTGATATGAACTCAGATAGAATTGGTTTAACTAAAAAAGTATCAGTTGGTATTTGTGGGGATGCAAAATTGGTATCTCAACAAATTTTAGCTCAACTCACTTCAACAGCAGGAGACAAAAATAGAGAAGAGAGAAAAAATACCATCCACCAAACTAAATCTGCTTGGTTACAAGAGCTATCAAGTCTTGATCATGAAGATGATGATGAAGGTACAGTTTGGAACGCAGAAGCTAGAAAAAGAGATGCAGATAGAATGTCTCCTAGAGAAGCATGGAGAGGAATTCAAGCAGGAATGCCTGATGACGTAATTATCTCAAGTGATATTGGAAATAATTGTGCAATTGGAAATGCTTACCCTACATTTGAAAAAGGTAGAAAATATTTAGCACCAGGCTTATTTGGTCCTTGTGGTTATGGTTTTCCAGCAATTCTTGGAGCAAAAATTGGATGTCCTGATACACCGGTAATTGGTTTTGCAGGTGATGGTGCATTCGGTATTAGTATGAACGAAATGAGCTCATGTGCTAGAGAAGAATGGCCAGCAATTTCAATGGTAATTTTTAGAAACTACCAATGGGGCGCTGAAAAAAGAAATACTACTTTATGGTTTGATGATAATTTTGTTGGAACAGAACTTGATCCAGAATTAAGTTATGCAAAAGTTGCTGATGCCTGTGGTTTAAAGGGTGTTACAGTCCGCACTATGGAAGAGACAACAGCTGCAATCAAACAATCATGTGAAGATCAAAAGAAAGGAATTACAACATTTATTGAAGTAATTCTTAACCAAGAACTGGGAGAGCCTTTCAGAAGAGATGCTATGAAAAGACCAGTTAAAGTTGCAGGAATCAAAAAAGAAGACATGATCAAGCAACCTTCTTTGGTTTCTTAAATATCTTTTAATAGGTCAAATGTTATAATAATCTTGCTACATGGAAGTAGTAAATGATAATAGCTGTAGCTGGATTAATGATCTTGTTCCAAGAAATGATGTAAAATCTATACAGTCTGATGAGAACTGCGACTGGATAATAATTGGTGCTGGTTATACAGGTTTGTCTGCTGCAAGAAAATTAGGTCAATTACATCCCAATCAAAAGATAATCTTGATAGATGCACAATTAGCAGGTGAGGGAGCAAGTTCTAGAAACTCAGGATATCTGGTTGATACAACACTTAATGACGGCTTCACATCAAATAAAGAATTAGAAAACTACAAAAAAAAAGCAAATATTTATGAACTAGGAATTCAAGTTGTTAAAAAATTTATAAAAGAATATCAAGTTGACTGTGATTGGAATGAGTGTGGTAAGTTTTTTGCCTCATCAAATGCTAATGATGAAAGAATATTAACAAATTTTTCAGAAACTCTAACAAAATTAGGTTTTGAACATAATTTGTTTTTTAATAGTGAACTTAAAAAAAGATTAGGAACAAGTTTTTATAATATAGCCCTTAATACCAAAGGAGGAATTTTATTACATCCAGGTAAATTAGTAAGAGCAATGATTGACACATTACCTGAAAACGTACAATTATTTGAAAATACTTCATTATTAAAATGGGAGGCAACCAATGATAAAGTTAAGTGTTATTTCAAAAATGGAACAATTCATTCACAGAAAATTATTTTTGCAACAAATGGATTTTTAAAATCTTTAGGTATTAAAAAGAATTACAATTTTCCACTTACTTTAACTGCAAGCATGACAAGATCTTTATCAAATGAAGAATTTAAATCTATTGGGGAACCAAAAGAATGGGGAGTTTTACCAGTAAGACCAATGGGAGCAACTATCAGAATGACAAAAGATAAGAGGATCTTAATAAGAAATACAGCAGAAGTGCATAACCCTTTAAAAATGTCTAAAATGGATTTAGACAAAAGATCTTTTAAACAAAAAATAGGTATAAAAAAAAGATTTCCTCAACTGCCAGATGACATTATTCAATCATCATGGTCTGGAATTGTCTCAAGAACAAGAAATAGTTCTCAAATTTTTGAGAAAATTGACACCAATGTATTTGTTGCAGGTTGCTATAATGGTTCAGGCATAGGAGTTGGAACTTTATTTGGTGAACAAATTGCAATAAAAGCAAGTAATGAGCATACTAAAGAAATTGAAACTATAGAGACAAGACACAAACCAACTTGGCTTCTTCCTCAACCATTCTTAGATATTGGGATTAAAAGTAGGTTAATTTATGAACGTTTTAGAGCAAAAAATGAAATTTAAAAAATAGTAAATTTTAAAGAACTACTAAATCAAGTTTTTGTTTACCTAATCTTTCATTACCATTTTCAGTTACTAGATAAGTTTCTCCTAGATTCATAGCTAATTGATTTTCTGAGTCCATTAGTATCATGTGCATAAAGAAGACGTTGCCTGGTGTGATGACATAAGGATTGCCGGTGTATAGCATTGGCCAGTCCATCCAATTTGGGGAAAAGGTTGAACCTAGAGAGTAACCACATGCATTCATTCTAGCTGCATTAAAACCCAAATCATCAAATGTTTTTGCATGTATGTCAAAAACATCCCCAGCAGTTTTGCCAGTAACAAGATTTTTTTCACAATTAGTTAAAGCTTCAAGGCATGCTTCATGCATTTTTATGTGTTTTGGATCTGCTTTACCTATTGGTATTGTTCTAAACATTGCTGAATGGTAGTGTCTAAAAGCTCCTGCCCACTCAATGCTTAGTTGGTCGGTATTAGATAAAATTCTTTTTTCTGCCTGATATCTACAAAGTAAAGCATTGTGACCTGATCCTATTATATATTCATTAGCTGGATAATCACCACCACCTTCTAAAACAACTCTTTGCATTTCTGCTAAAATTTTTGCTTCACTTTGACCAGCTTTTGTATATTTCCAAGCCTCATCTAGAGCCTTGTCAGCTAATTCTGCAGCCCTTTTTATATAAATAATTTCTTCATTAGATTTAATAACTCTATGTTTTGTAATTAACTCTGATTGATCTTCAATTTCACAATAATTTTCTAAAGATTTATTTAATCTTAAAGCATTGCGACCAGTCATTCCATAAGCTTCATATTCGATACCAATTTTTTTACCTTTTAAACTTAACTCATCTAAAATCAACTTGAGGTTATTTGTTGGATTAGAATTATCTTTATCAACCCAAATTCTAATATCTTCAATGTTTGAAGTATTTTGAGCCTGTCTTAAATCAGGTGCTCTAGTTAAAAGAATAATATTTCCCTTTTGATCTAATACTAAAGTTTGAAAAAAAACATAACCAAAAGTATCATATCCAGTAAGCCAGTACATAGACTCTTGTCTAAACATTAGAAGAGCATCTAAATTTTGCTCCTTCATAGATTTCAAAATATTAGATTTTCTTTTTTGAAACTCTTCCTTGGTAAAATGTAATGCCATTAATAAATAATAGCTTTTGCTGATCCCAATTTATCTATTTTTCCTGTGTAAAGACCTTTACCCATAATTGGCACAACACCAACTGTAGAACCAGTAAAAACATAGAAATCTTTATTGAGATTAATTTTATCTTTTTTGAGTTTGTTAAGTACAAAACGAAGTGAATTTAAAGGGTTTATATAAACTGTATTTGTGTTGCCAGAAACACTTTGATTTACTTTTTTATTTGAAATAACTGTTTTGAGGTTTCCAATTTTAATTTTTTTGTACTTTTTCTTTTGTCCAATTAAAAACTTAACATTTGCACCAAAATCACTACACAAATCACCAAATGATGTAATTCCTTTTTTTCTTTGCCTATAACCTACTACTTCAATACAAGGAGCCATATGAGAAATAAATTTTGGAATATTTTTCATTGTAATTGATCCTTTGGATAAGAAGAAATTTTTTTTAACTAAATAACAAACCTCTAGCTCAATACCTAAAGTAGATTTGTTAATTTTTACTTTTTTTCCATTTTTTAAAAAATTTCTTTTGTAAACTGAAGCATAAAATGGTTCTTTTTCTTTTAATTTTTTAATTAAAGGAATTCCAGTCCCTGCAGCTTTAAATCCTATTATTGGGTCAGAAATTTTACTTTCACAAAGTTTTCTTAATTTTTCAGCTTCACTTAGTTTTTTTGTATATTTTGAGGGAAGAGGAGCAATTATCTTATTATTAACAAATGCATTAACTAATTTATCTGCTGTTTTTTCTAATAAGGTTTTTTTCACTATTGAATGTTTAATATAGTTGCAGGATCTAGTCTAGCACCAAACCAATTAAGCCTTACATCAAGATGAGGTCCAGTTGATCTACCTGATGAACCAACAGTTGCAATAATATCTCCTTTTTTAACATGATCACCTACATTTACAAAAATTTTATCCATATGCATGTATAGAGTAGAAATTCCATGACCATGATCAAATATTAAAGTAGCACCCGTATAAAATAAATCTTTTTCTGCTAAAGTAACAATACCACTATTCATTGCTTTAATAGGAGTACCTTTTTTTTGGGCAAAATCTAAACCATAGTGTGGCCATTTAGGTATTCCATTTAAAATTCTTTGACTACCATAAACGCCAGTAATTATTGCATCATCAACTGGCAAAATAAACTTTTCTCTAAAAAACTGTAAGTCACTCTCAATCTCTCTTGCATCAGCTATTAATTTATTTTCTTTTTTTATTCTTGCATAAAATTCTTCTGGTGGTGTAACTTTTTTTTTAGGCAATCCTTCAATTCTTTGAATATCGTATTTTCTCTTTTTAATCTTTTTTACAATATTTTTATTATTTTCAGTTATTGTAATGTCTAATTTTCTATCTTTTCCAATACCAAAAGCAAAATAACCATCCTTTGAAATTTTAATTCTTTTTTTATCTAATAAAACTGAATTACCAGGGTCAGTTTTTCCAATGATGAAATGACCTTGAATAAATTTCCCCTGGAATTCTAATGCAAAAGATTGAGTTGAAAAAAAAATTGCTATGATAATCAGCAATCTAAACATTATTGAGCTGTCCAACCACCATCTATTATTATAGATGTTCCTGTAATCATTGATGAGGCAGAAGAAGCTAAAAAACAAACACTTGTTGCAATATCACTTTCTGTTGCAAGCTTTTTCATTGGTATGTTACCTAGGGCTAGTTTTTTAAAATCTTTATTCTTAAAAAATCTTTTGACCATTGGTGTAGCAACAAAAGTAGGGGCTACTGTATTTACTCTAATGTTTTTTTTTGCAAGCTCCACACCCATGCCTTTTGTTAAACCCTCAATACCAAATTTTGTCATATTATAAACATTTCTACCTGCCATTCCAACATGACCAAGTTGAGAAGACATATTAATAATTGATCCACCTCTTTTTTTATTCTTTAGCATTTTTTTAACGACTAATTGAGCAACATTAAAAGCTGCTTTAAGGTTTAAGTCTACTAAGTAGTTCATACTCTCTTGTTTAACTTTTTCAAAAGGTTCTGGAATATTTGTTCCAGCGTTATTAACTAAAATATCTATGATTTTAATTTTATCTAGTTTATTTTTTAAATCATTATAGTTCATTATATCACAATTAATTTTAACAACCTTACCTTTGATTTTTTTTATTTCTTTTTCTAGCTTATCAAGGTCAGATTTCGTTCTACTTAATGCAATCACTATTGCTCCAGCTTCAGCAAGTGCAATTGAGCAAGCTCTTCCAAGTCCTTTGCCAGCACCAGTAACTAATGCATATTTGTTTTTAAGGTTTATTTTTTGTAAGTACATTTAAATAAATATTTTTAAATCAGTATAGATCAATTCTATTGCTACAACTAATATTGCAATTAAACCAATCCAGGCTATCCATTTGTATTCATTAATCCATCTTGATATTACGGTAGCAGCTGTTGCCATAAGAATTATCGATAAAGCCAAACCAAATATTAATAATACATAGTGGTCACCTGCAGCACCAGCCACACCCAAAACATTATCAAGACTCATTGTAAAATCAGCAAGCAAAACTGTCCATATAGCTTTCATAAAACTTGAATTATCTACTTTAATGTCCTCATTATCTGACTGACCTTTAATCACATCTATATAGAGTTTGTAGACTATATAAAGAAGAAGTAATCCACCTATCAATCTTAATCCTGTTATTTGTAATAAATAGGCAGTTAACATGGTTAAGATAATTCTTAAAATAACTGCACCACCAATTCCCCAAAAGATCACTTTTTTTCTTTGTTCTGCTGGAAATTTAGAAGCAACCATTCCAATAATAATTGCATTATCACCTGCTAATACTAAGTCTATAAAAATAATTTGGCTTAAAATAACGAGCTGTTCAGCTCCAAATAATTCTGAAAACATTAGCTGTTTAATATCATATCCGCACCTTTTTCTGCAATCATTATTGTTGGGGCGTTTGTATTACCTGATGTGATGCTAGGCATAATAGAAGCATCAATTACTCTTAAATTTTTAATACCTCTAACTTTTAATTTTTCATCAACTACTGCCATATCATCTTGACCCATTTTGCAAGTTCCAACAGGGTGAAAAATAGTTTGTGCATAGTTTGATGCTTCTTTAACTAACTCTTCATCATCATTAATATTTATCCCTGGTCTATACTCTTCAGGTGTATATTTCTTAAATGTTTCTGATTCTAATATAATTTTTCTTGTTAGCTTAAGCCCTTTTGCTGCAACCATTCTGTCATGATCAGTTGATAAATAATTTTGTTTAATTTTTGCATAAGTTCTTGAGTCTTTATCAACTATACTTACGTGACCTCTACTTGTGGGTCTAATATTTGAAACAGTAGGGGTGAATGCATGAAAATCATGATTTTTAGTTGCACCTAAGGTATCCATACTCATCGGTTGAACGTGCCATTGTAAATCAGGAAGCTCTAAAGAGGGATCGCTTTTAGCAAACATACAAAGTTGGCTAGCACCCATTGTCATTGGACCGCTACGATTAAATACATATTCTAACCCAATCATTAAATTACCAAATAAACTATTAATTTTCTTATTAAGAGACTTAAGTCCATGTACTTTATAAATTGGTCTTAACATTAAATGATCATGTAGATTTTCTCCAACCCCGTTTAGATTTTGAACCAAATCAATACCTAGATTTTTTAGTTTATCTAGATTACCAATTCCTGATACTTGTAAAATTTGAGGTGAACCAATTGCTCCAGCAGATATAATGATTTCTCTATTCGCTTTTACTTTTTTTAATTCATCATCATGCCAAAACTCAACCTCTTTAGCAGTCCTGTTATCAAAATTTATTTTTTTAATATGTGCTTTTGTAATAATCTTTAAATTTTTTCTATGTTTAATTGGATTTAAATATCCAACCGATGTACTACATCTAAATCCATCTTTCTGAGTAACTTGAAAATAACCACAACCATGATTATCACCTGTGTTAAAATCTTTTGTTTTAGGAATACCAAATTCTTCTGCTGCATTTTGAAACTCATCTAAAAGAGGAAGATGTATTCTTTGATCAGAAACGGATAAGGGTCCATTTACTCCATGAAACTCACTTTTGCCTCTTTCTTGGTTTTCTGCTCTTATAAAATATGGCAAAACATCATCCCATCCCCAACCAGTATTTCCTGATTGTCTCCAAATATCATAATCTCGATGTTGTCCTCTTATATATAAAAGACCATTGATTGATGAGCTTCCACCTAAAGTTTTCCCCCTTGGATATCTTATAGATATATTATTCATACTTTTGTCTGGCTCAGTTCGATAACACCAATCAGTATTAGGGTTGTGCATCGTTTTAAAATAACCAACTGGAATATGGATCCATGGATTATTATCTTTCCCACCAGCTTCTAAAAGTAATACTTTATGGTTCGGATTTTCAGATAATCTATTAGCTATTACACAGCCTGCGGATCCTGCTCCAAGTATAATATAATCAAAATTTTCCATTAGATTAGAACATTTATAATGCGTTAAATTTAAAATTCCAGTGTTACCAGTGTTAATAGAGGGGGAATTTAAGATATTAGCTCTTGTTTTAGATTTATTTATTTGAAAAGGTTTCTTTTTTATAAAAAACACAACAAGAGGGAAATATATAATATGAAAAAAATCTTATCATTAGTAGTAGGAACTCTTCTTTTAACAGTTATGACTGTTTCAGGAGCAAATTCTGCACAAACTCTTAAGTGTCAAACTGTAATTAGTGCAAAAGCTGATGAAGTGAAAATGTTAAAAGATTTCACTGACACGGTTACTGAACTAACACAGGGATCACTTAAGTTCGAAATTATGCCAGCTGGTTCAGTAGTTGGTGTTAAAGAAACTTTAGATGCAGTTGATAAAGGACTAATCGATTGTGGTTTTGCTTGGACTCACTATTGGTCAGGCGATCACCCAGCAGCAATGTTATTTGGTTCTCCAGTAGCAGGTGCAGGTGTTGGTATAGATAACATCGCATTTTTATCTTGGTTCCAATATGGTGGTGGTAAAGAGCTTTATGACCAATTATGGACTGAAATGGGAAGAGACATTAAAGGTTTTATGTTACAACCAGTAGGCCCTGAAGCATTGGGTTGGTTCAAAGAGCCAATCAATAGCATGGCTGACTTTAGAAAGTACAAGTTCAGAACTCCTCCAGGAATTCCAGGACAAACTTATAAAGATATCGGTGTAGCTTCTGTTGCTATGGGTGGTGGAGATATTCTACCAGCTCTTGAAGCAGGAACAATTGATGCTGCTGAATGGTGTTGTCCTAAGCCGGATATGACATTTGGTTTTCAGAAAGTTCTAAAACATTACTACCTACAAGGTCTTCACCAAGTAGTAGTAAATGCTGACTTCTACATTACAGGCTCTAAATACAAAAAGATGTCTGCAATTGAGAAAAAAGCTTTAGAAGTTGCTGCGAATGCATCTCTATCAAAATCAATGAGTTACAGAATATATGAAAATGGAAAAGCTCTTGCTGAGTTAACTGGAAAACATGGTGTAATTTTACATGATACTCCAGCTGACTATTTCCCAGCATATATGGCTGCAGCAAAAGCAGCTTTAGAAAAAAATGCGGCTAAGAACCCATTCTTTGCTAAAGTATGGCAGTCTCAAAAAGACTTTGCTGACATAGCTGTACCATTCTGGTCTGGATCTCAAATGTCAAATGCTAAGCTTGGAATGGCTCACGCAGAAACATTAAAGTAGTATCTAGATAAAAGATAATTACAATTGAAGCGGGCTTAACGGTCCGCTTCTTTTTTTTAGAGAATTTATTTATGCCAAGAAATCACGATTCCCAAAAACCAAAAGAAGAAATTAATCCTATAAAGCTTGATATTTCAGATGAAATGATTGCTGAAAGAAGAGGTGGACCAGGTCCAATGCCTAAAGATATGCCAAAATGGATGGCATTAACTATTACAAAAATTGATTTAGCTAATAAATATATTGGTAATGTAGTCTGCTGGATTACGATACCTTTAATATTTGCAATGGTTTATGAAGTTTTAGCTAGAAAGCTATTTAATGCACCAACAATGTGGGCATATGACATGAGTAGGTTTTTATATGGTGCTTTATTTATGTTAGGAGCAGGTTATGCATTGTCTAAGGGTGTTCATATAAGGGCAGACTTTTTATACAGAAATTTTAAAACTAAAACCCAAGGTAAAATTGATTTCTGGTTATATTTGATATTTTATTTTCCAGGTCTAAGCGTATTTCTTTATATGTCGACGATTTTTTTACAAGAATCTATCATGAGAGGTGAGAAGGGAATGGACACAGCATGGATGCCTTTTATGTGGCCAATCAAATCATGTTTATGGTTAGGAATAATATTTTTAATTGTGCAAGGTATTTCAGAGTTATTTAAAAGTTATTGGGCAGCCACAAAAGGTAAGTGGCCGGGAGGAGAGGAGTAATGTTAGCAGAATTTATGGACCCAGCTATTCTAGGGTTTATCCTTATAGGTGTGATGTTATTTTCTATTTTTGTAGGCTTTCCAATTTCATTTACCTTAATATTTTTAGGGTTTTTCTTTGGTTATCTAGGATTTGGTAAATTAGTATTTTATTTGATGACCTTGCAGTTTTCAATGGTCATGACTGAACAAACTTTAGCTGCCGTACCACTCTTTGTATTTATGGGAATTATGATGGAACAAGCTGGTTTGATGGAAAGGCTATTTTCAGCATTTCAACTAATGTTAGCTAAAGTTAGAGGATCTTTATATTACGCAGTATTATTTGTTTCAGTAGTTTTTGCTGCAGCAACTGGAATTGTTGGTGCTTCAGTTACAATTCTAGGAATTATGGCGGCAAAATCTATGAATAAATCTGGTTATAATGTAAGGCTGGCTGCTGGTACAATTACAGCAGGTGGTACATTGGGTATTTTAATTCCACCAAGTATTATGTTGGTCGTAATGGGACCTATTATGGAAATTCCTGTTACAGATTTATTTGCAGCTGCAATTATTCCAGGAATTTTATTAGCAACTCTTTATGCTGCTTATACAACAATCAGATGTTGGATTGATCCAAGTTTAGGACCAGTTTTACCTCCAGAATTAAGAGCAACAAGTATAAAAGCTGTTTGGATTGAATTCTTTTTAGGCCTAGTTCCACCAGCTGCACTAGTTTTTGCTGCATTGGGAAGTATTTTATTTGGCTTTGCAACACCGACAGAAGCAGCTGGTTGTGGAGCAATGGGTTCATTGCTTTTAGCATTAGCGTATAGAAAACTAACTCTTAGAAAATTACAAGATGCATTAGTAAAAACTTTAGAAATTTCTGCTTTGATAATGGTTTTAGTTGCAGCATCTAATTTTTTTGGAGCAGTTTTTTCAAGGTTAGGAACCCCAATGCTTCTGACTGAGTTTTTACTAAGCTTAGAAATGAACAGATATTTAATTTTAGCAATGATAATGGCTATGATTTTTTTATTAGGTTGGCCTTTAGAATGGGTACCTATCGTTATGATTATTGTTCCAATTATTTTACCATTAGTTGAGGCTTTAGGATTTAACTTAACTTGGTTTGCAATTTTAGTTGCAGTAAATCTCCAAACCGCCTGGCTATCACCACCGGTCGCTTTATCAGCCTATTTCTTAAAAGGTGTTGTTCCAGAATGGGATTTAAAAGATATTTATTATGGAATGATGCAATTTATGGTAATTCAAGTAATTGGATTAATTCTAATTATTGTATTTCCTCAGATTGCCTTATGGCTCCCCAGCTATCTATATGGACAGTAGAATTTATTAGTTTAATATTAAATATGTGAATCAAATCAAAACAAAAAAAAACCTTATTAATTGGGAGTTAGTCTCAGTAAATCCAAATGATAAAAATTGGGATTGGAAAGATTTATTTTGTTATTGGGGATGTAACATTCAAAGTGTAATTGGATTTTCATTAATAGCATCACTATATTTAGTTTATGAATTAAATATTTTGGTTGTTTTGTTAGGTACATTAATAGCCTCTATTCTTGTTTATTTTTTCGCAAATCTAATTGGAAAACCATCACAAAAATATGGATTACCATTTCCAGTAATTTTAAGAAGTTCTTTTGGAATTAAAGGAGCAAAATACTTTGGTTTCTTTAGAGGTTTGGTCGGTATTTTTATGTTTGGTATACAAACTTATTTTTTATCTAGATTAATTAGTTTTTTAATAAGAATCTTAATTTTTTCTTTCGATAGTAATCTTTTAGGTCATGATTTTTTTTTAATGTTTCTTTTAGGATTAAATATTATTGATTGGGTTGCGTTCTTTGTAGCTATTTTTTTACAAGCTTTTTTGTTTAGTAAAAGTCATCAATTTAATAGATCTATTATAAAGTTTTCAGCAATAACCGTATATTTAGGAATGTTTATATTTTTTTTAACAGTATTTCTTTATGATGTTAAAGTTACTTTCTCAGCTTTTATAGATATTTTTTCAATTAATAATTTATTTGATAAAAATAATATAATTCCATTAGTTACAGTAGCTGGTACAGTTTTTGCTTATTATTCAATTGTAATAGTAAGTTTTGGTGATTTTAGCAGGTATGTTAAAAATGATAATGAATTAAAAAATGGAAACTTAAGTTTGATCCTAAATTTATTATTATTTTCTTTTTTTGCTGTATTTATCGTTATTGGTGCTGATATTTTTTTGAATAAAAATTTAGAAAATATGGAAAGAATTTTGACAAATCCAACTGATATAATTGGAAAAATAGACAACACAGAATTAACCATATTAGTTTTATTTTTTATAATTTTTTCATCAGTATCTACAAATTTAATAGCAAATTACGTCCCAACACAAAATATACTACTAAACATTATGCCAACGAAGCTCAATTTAAGAACTTCAGCAGCCGTTATTGCTATTTTAGGTTTTGTTATTGGTATTTTTTGGTTGCCTCTTTTAAGTCAAATTGGAATTTTAGCTTTCATAGATACTTTTGCTGCATTTTTTGGACCTCTATTCGGAATTATGGTTATTGATTATTATTTAATTAAAAAAAAAAATTTAGATAATAAAGATATTTTTTCTTTGGAAAATAATAGTTTATATTTTTATACTAATGGCTGGCATGTCAAAGCAATCTATTCATTAGTTTTAGGTTTTATTTTTGCAGCTTCAACAATTTGGAACGAGAGTTTAATGACTTACCATTCTTTCGCTTGGATTATTGGTGCCTTTATCTCTTCATTGACTTACTACTTGCTAGCTATTAAATAATCTTATGCATCAATTTGACCTAAAGAATAAAACAGCAATTATTACAGGAGGTGCACAAGGTTTTGGCCTGGATATTGCTAAACGCTTTTTAAACTCTGGTGCAAAATCTATCATTTGGGATATTGATGAAAAAGAATTAGAAAAAGCTGTCAAAATAATAGATAATCCAAATCTTTCATATAATGTTGTTGATGTTTCCAACTTTAAAAATGTTAAAGAAACTGTGGATGAAATAGCAGAATCCTCAAATATTGATATTTTAATCAATAACGCAGGTATTACTGGATCAACATCTTCTCTTTGGAATTATGATGTAGATGAGTGGAATAAAATTGTTCAAATTAATTTGATGGGAACTTTTAATTGCTGTAAATGTGTGGTGCCCCACATGATTAAAAATAATTATGGCAGAATTGTTAATGTTGCTTCTGTTGCTGGAAAAGATGGTAATGCAAATGCAAGCGCTTATAGCTCAGCTAAAGCAGGAGCCATTGGATTGACTAAATCATTAGGCAAAGAATTGGCTGATAAAAATATTGCAGTTAATGCAGTGACACCAGCAGGTGCTAAGACTAGAATTTTAGATCAAATGTCAAAAGAGCACGTAGCTAGAATGCTTTCAAAAGTACCAAGGGGTAGATTTTTAGAAATAGACGAATTCACGTCGTTAATCTGTTGGCTTTCATCAGAGGAAAATTCATTTTCAACTGCTGCAGTTTTTGACATTAGTGGTGGTAGATCTACTTATTAAGTACTGTTTTGATTGCTTTTATATCAATTTTATTTTCTTTAGAGATTACGGGAGCCAACAAAATTATTGACCAATAAATTAGAAGAAAAAATATTGAAATTGATTTCATTTTTTTTTTATAATCTTCAATACTGATCTTAGAATGTTTAAAATATGTTCAAATGTTGTTTTTTAATAATTAATAGCTATACATCCCTTTAATGAAAAATTTTTTATTTATAATAATATTTGCTTTATCCATACTCTCCAATGACGTTTTTGCCGAAAAGACTATAGTTTTTGATTTTACAGAGGAAGAGTTTAAAACATTAAAAGTTAAAAAGATTAAAGGGGAAACAACATGGACTTTAGGTGCTAATGAAAATGGCAATTTTATTAAAGCAGAGGCACAAGGAAAGGGATCAGGCCTAGGCAAAGAGATTAAAATTAATCTATTAAAAACTCCTTTTATTAATATAACCTGGAAAGTTGAGAGAGATCTACCTGGAATTATAGAAAATAATAAAAAGGGGCATGATTATGCTGCTAGGGTGTTTGTTATAAAAAAAACAGGATCTACGCCTTTATCCAACAGGGCTATAAATTACGTATTTTCAAGTAATAATGATGTAGGGAAAAATTGGCCAAGTCCATATACAAAAAAGTCAATTGATTTTGTATTATCTTCAACAAAAAACAATCTTAATAACTGGGTGACTGTTAAAGCCAATGTTAAGGAACATTTTATGAAATTTCATGATATAGATGTTACAGAAATTTCTGGAATTGCAATAATGACAGATACAGATAACTCAAAATTAAATGCTGTATCTTATTATCAGGATATTTATTTTTCGGCGAAATAGGAATTATCTAATTATTTTTTTAAGACCCTTACTCAAGAGAGATAAAATAATAGCAACAATAACATCTTCGATCCGAGTAGCATCGGGTACACCAAAATTTAAACAATTACACTAATTAACCAAATTAAATAAACTTTTATTAAGAATATTATGTCTTAGTTTAGTGTTAAATAATAATTTTTTTGCTAATATATAATGATGCATGAAAACTTTTATCATAAACTTAAAGTTTACTATGAGGACACAGACGCAGGTGGTGTTGTATATTATGCCAATTATTTGAAATTTCTTGAAAGGGCTAGAACTGAAGCTTTAGTTACTTTAGGTTTTAATAATAGAAAAATTAAAAAAGATTTTGGAGCTTTAATAATAGTTAAGTCATGTAATATTGAATATAAAATTTCAGCTTATCTTGAAGATGAGTTAAATATTAGATCTTTTGTTAAATCTATTACAAAAACATCTTTTATTATGGATCAATTTATTTCAAGAGGAGAAGATTTATTAGTTGAAGCAAAAGTACATTTAGTTTTTGTTAACAGCAAAGGTAAACCCATTAAAATACCCAGTTCATTGTTCCAGGATTTTAAGCCTTACTTTTGTGACAGTATTAAGATTTAGATTATTTTTTTTGCAATCTTAAGCAAGTTTATCATTTTTTTACTATCAATAACTTTGGTATTAACATTTCGTGGACTAGGATGGTAGCAAGGAATTAAAAATTTCCCATCAGGTAATTTATATCTAGCACCATGTTTAAATATAAATTTTTGATGAATCTTAAAATTTCTTTTATAAAACTTAATACAATTATCAAATGCAATTTTGCCTAAGGTTATTATAACTTTTAATTTTTTTAAATTTTGAATTTCATTATTAAAATAATTTGAGCAGTTATCTAGCTCTACCTTTAATGGTTTATCACCAGGAGGAACACATTTTAGTATATTGGTAATATAGGTACTGTAAATTTTAAGACCATCCTTAATATGTGTAGATGTAGGTAGATTGGATATCCCCGTTTTATAAAGGCAACTAAATAAAAAATCTCCAGACTTATCTCCAGTGAATGCTCTTCCAGTTCTTGTACCGCCATGTGCGGCTGGTGCTAAACCAATAATCATTAATTTTGCATTAATATCTCCGAACCCAGTCACAGGTTTTCCCCAATAAACCTCTGATATGTTATGCTTCCTTTTTTTGACTGAAATTATTTTACTAAATTTTATTAACCTAGGACATTTTTTACATTTAATTATTGTATTATTTAATTTCTTAAATTTAAGAGTCATAACGATTAGAACTATATTTTATTATTAAAAAATATAGAATAATTATATGTCATCAAAAAAAGCAATGAAGTTAGCTCAAAAACAAGCTTTTGCTAAACATAGAAGCAATATTACAAATACAAAATTTGGATCAAAAAAAATAAATTTTATTATTAAGTCTAATAAAATTAGCAATACAAAGAAAAAATCTTAACTCTCTTTCTCAAAAACCTCTACATTTTTACATGTTGATACTTTTCTCAGACCTTCTTCATTATTAATTACAGTTTTAATTTTTATCACTAGATTATTTTTTTCAAAAACTAATTGAGTATAAAATTGTGGATAACCAACTTTATCTGTCAAAAATAAGTTATTATCTTCATAAATAAATTTTTCTATAGAGTTTTCTTTTTTAATACTTAAATCTGTTAATTTAAGTTTTTTATAAGTTTTATTGTCATAAACAAAATTTCTTGTCATTAAAGATTTATTAAAATCTAAGATATACTCATTCTTAACAAAACTATGCATAAGGTTTTTGCACCCAGTTAAATGCATTACTTCAGAATAAACTGTTGTTTGAAAACCAATAAATAAAAAATAAAAAATAAAAAATTTAATGTTAAAATTATTTCTTTTCATTTTTATCTGTATAAAAAAGTGTAATTAAAAAAATAATTGTCCAAATAAATACTGCAACATTTTTTATTAATGATACTTCAGAGCCCCATATATCTAAAAATAGGGCACCAACTATTATTCCAATTATATAAATTATAGTAAAAATAATTGATTTATTCATTTTATTAAATTTTTTTTGAAAAGAGAGATACCATTTTCTATTTTATGTTTATATGAATCTTTAAAACTCTCTAATTGCCAGCCAGTCAGCCTTTTTTGAATATGGGTTAAATTATCATTTTTCCACTGATTACTAGTGCTTTCTTGTTTCCATTTTTTTTTTTCTTCATTGTTTCTTCCACATCCATAACAGAAGCCTGTTTGAGGATCTGTTTTGCATATACTTATACAGGGTGAAATAATCATATTTTTTAAATTATCAGTAAATATATTTGATTATTAATATATTTAATAATTATTGTCATTGGACAAATGATAGCAATAATATATAAAACCATTTAAATTCTGGGCGAATGGCGGAATTGGTAGACGCGCTGGTCTTAGGAACCAGTATTGAAAGATGTGAAGGTTCGAGTCCTTTTTCGCCTACCAGAAACTGATAAAATTATGAAAGTAACAATAGAAAATATAAAAGGTTTAAATAAAGACATTAAAGTTTTTATAGATAAAAAAACTATGAACACTCATATGGATGAAAAATATGAGGAAATTAAAAATACAGTAAATTTAAAAGGATTTAGACCAGGAAAAGTTCCAAGAGAAATTCTTAAAAGACAATTTGGAAAAGCAATTTTTGGAGAGGTTTTAGATAAGGTTTTAAAAGAATCATCAACTAAAGCACTAGAAGATAATAAAATAAAACCGGCTGGTCAACCCAAACTAGATTTGAAAACTTATGGTGAAGATAAAGACTTAGAGTATACCATTTCTGTAACAGAACTTCCTAAAGTTGAAATTAAATCATTAGAAAATATAAAATTTGATGAATATACCGTTAAAATTGATGCAAAAGAGACTGATAAAAGAATTGCAGAAATAGCAAAAAACCAAAACAATTTCATTGATGTTGCAGATGATATTAAAGCAATCGATGGTAATTCAGTGACCTTTGATTATAAAGCTACAATAGATGGAAAGGATTTTAAAGGTGATGAAGGAAAGAATACACAATTAATACTTGGTAAGGACTTATTTATTAAGGGTTTTGATAAGCAATTGCTAGGAGTAAAAAAAAATGATGAAAAATTTGTTGAAGCAGTACTCCCAGAAAATTATCCTCAAAAAGAATATGCAAATAAAAAAGCTAAATTTGCCTGTAAAATTTTAGCTATAAAAAAACCCGAAGGTGTAAAAATTGATGATGTTTTTGCAAAAAATTTAGGGGCAAAAGATCTTGTAGATTTAAAATTATTAGTTTCAAAACAAATTAATGATGAGTATAAAAATTCATTAGATAAATTAGCTAAAACTCAGATTTTAAAAGAAGTTGAAAATTTTAAAGTAGATGAAATTCCAGGCAATCTCATTGAAGAAGAAGTTAAAATTTTGTCTCAAGGAATGAGTGAAGAAGATGTTAAAAAAAGTAAAAAAAATTTTGAAAGTATTGCAAAAAAAAGAATTAAAGTAGGATTAATTTTAAATGAGTTTGGTGAACAAAATAAAATTAAAGTTACTGAACAAGAAGTTCAAGCAGAAGTGCAAAAACAGCTGAGGATGATGCCTGGTCAAGAGAAAATGGTTATGGAGTTTTATCAAAAAAATCCATCTGCTTTAGCTAGCTTAAGAGGAACCGTTTATGAAGAAAAAATCATTGATTTGATTAAAACAAAATCAAAACCAAATAAAAAAGAAATCACCAAAGAAGAAGCAGAAAAAATTTTAAAAGAACACCAAAAACAAGATCATGATAATGAAAATCCTAAAGAAAAAAAAGATAATGATAAAAAAACTATAGCTAAAAAAGCTACAGCAAAGCCAAAAACTACAAAAATTAAAGAAACTAAAAAAAAAAAAGTTAGCAAAAAGTAATCACAAGTTGTATGATTGAAAAGAATCAACTTATGACAAATTATTATTCTGAAGAAATGAACAACTTAGTTCCAATGGTTGTAGAGCAATCCAACAAAGGTGAGCGAGCTTACGATATTTATTCAAGACTTTTAAAAGAAAGAATTATATTTTTAGTAGGACCAATCAATGACAATGTTGCATCATTAGTTACAGCACAGCTTTTATTTTTAGAATCTGAAGATCCAAAAAAAGAAATTAATTTATATATTAATAGTCCTGGAGGGCTAGTTACAGCAGGTTTAGGTATTTATGATACAATGCAATATGTTAAACCAGATATTTCAACACTATGCATTGGTCAAGCAGCTTCAATGGGGTCTTTTTTATTGGCTGCAGGAAAAAAAGGTAAAAGATTTTCGTTACCAAATTCAAGAATAATGGTACATCAACCATCAGCTGGATTTCAAGGACAAGCAACAGATATTGAAATTCACGCCAATGAAGTTTTAGCCTTAAAAAAACGACTTAATGAAATTTATTCTAAACATACTAGCAAATCAGTTGATGATGTTAAAAAAGCTCTTGAGAGAGATAACTTTATGACTCCCCAAACAGCTAAAGACTTTGGTTTAATAGACGAAGTAGTTGAAAATAGAGCATAACATACAATATCTTGATAATTTCTAAACGTGTACTTGATTAGTATGAGTCTTCTATATTAAAGTACTTTAATTGATTCGTTTATAAATTTATGACTAATAACAATAAAAATATTCTTTACTGTTCATTCTGTGGCAAAAGCCAACATGAAGTTAGAAAATTAATTGCGGGGCCAACTGTATTTATTTGTGACGAATGTGTCGAGCTTTGTATGGACATCATTAAAGAAGAAAGCAAAGATACTTTTGTTAAACATCAGGATGGGCTCCCGCCACCTAAAGAAATTTGTTCAGTGTTAGACGATTATGTTATTGGCCAACCCCATGCAAAAAAAGTTTTATCAGTAGCAGTTCATAATCATTATAAAAGACTTAATTATGAAAGCAAAACTAGCAAAACAGTTGAGCTTTCTAAATCTAACATTCTTTTGGTTGGGCCTACTGGTTGTGGAAAAACTTTATTAGCTCAAACATTAGCTAGAATTTTAGATGTCCCTTTTACAATGGCAGATGCTACAACATTGACAGAAGCGGGTTATGTTGGCGAAGATGTTGAAAATATTATTTTAAAACTATTACAAGCAGCAGATTATAATGTTGAAAAAGCTCAAAGAGGAATTGTTTATATTGATGAAGTAGATAAAATTAGTAGAAAGTCCGAAAATCCATCAATAACTCGAGATGTTTCTGGTGAGGGTGTTCAGCAAGCTTTATTAAAAATTATGGAAGGAACTGTTGCAAGTGTTCCACCTCAAGGAGGAAGAAAACATCCACAGCAAGAATTTTTGCAAGTAGACACAACTAATATCTTATTTATTTGTGGAGGAGCTTTTGCTGGTTTAGATAAAATAATTTCTCAAAGAGACAAGGGTACATCAATTGGTTTTGGTGCCAATGTTAAAAAAATAGATGATAAAAAAACTGGTGAATGGATGAAGAGCTTAGAACCTGAAGATCTATTACGATATGGTTTAATACCTGAATTTATCGGAAGGTTGCCAATGATAGCAACTTTAGAAGATCTTGATGAAAAATCTTTAGTTAAAATATTGCAAGAACCAAAAAATTCTTTAATCAAACAATATCAAGAATTATTTAAGCTAGATGGTGCTAAATTAAATTTTAAAGATAATGCAGTTAAAGAAATTGCACAAAAGGCAATTAATAAAAAAACTGGTGCAAGAGGCCTTAGATCAATCCTAGAAAATATTTTGTTAAAAACAATGTACGATTTACCAAGTCAAGAAAATATTGAAGAGGTTATTGTTGATGCTAGTGCCGCAAAAGGTTTAACCCAGCCAATTTTAGTTCATTCAAAAAATAACAGTAAAACAAAGACAGACAAAACAACTGCGGCTTAATTTACCGTTAATAACTAATAAATAGCTATTGCAATATTTTATTTAATATCCATATTTAAAGCATGGACGTTAAAATTGAAAAACCATTATTACCTTTAAGAGACATTGTTGTGTTCCCTAACATGGTAATTCCATTGTTTGTTGGGAGAGATAAATCAATCTCAGCCTTAAACGAGGTAATGAAAAAAGATAAAAAAATAGTTCTTGTTACACAAATAAACTCTGAAGTAGATGACCCAAAAAAAACTGACGTTTTCACGTATGGTTGTGAAGGAAATATCTTACAATTATTAAAATTACCAGATGGAACAGTAAAAGTTTTGGTCGAAGGAAGTAAAAGAGTTAAGATATTAGATTTTAAGGATAATGATAAGTTCATAGTTTGTGAATATGCTCATTTTCATGATGTTGTTTCTAAAGATGAAGACTTAATTCCACTAGCAATGACTGCTGTTAGGAGACTTGAAAAGTTAACATCAATTAATAAAAAAGTTTCAAGTGAAACAATTAATAATATAAAAAAATTAGCTGATGCATCACATATAGCTGACAATATTGCATCCCACTTAACAGCTACAATTTCTGAAAAACAACAAATTTTTGAAACAATTGATGTTAAGAAAAGACTTAATTCTATAATTAAAATTATGGAAAATGAAACTAGTATAATTGGAGTCGAAAAAAGAATTAGAGGAAGAGTGAAAACTCAAATGGAAAAAACTCAACGAGAGTATTACTTAAATGAGCAGCTTAAGGCTATTCAGAAAGAATTAGGTGAAATTGAAGATGGTAAGGATGAAACATCAAGCTTAAATAAGTCAATTTTAAAAGCTAAAATGCCAAAAGACGTTGAAAAAAAATGTTTGGCAGAACTTAAAAAATTAAAAAATATGAGTCCAATGTCTGCAGAGGCTACAGTTATTAGAAACTATCTTGATTGGATGATTGATTTGCCTTGGTTTAAAAAAAGTGAAGTTGCTATTGATCTTAAAAAAGCCCTTGCCGTACTAGATGCTGATCATTTTGGATTGGAAAAAGTAAAAGAAAGAATTATTGAATTTTTAGCAGTGCAAAAAAGAATGGAAAAAATAAAAGGCCCGATTTTATGTCTAGTAGGCCCTCCAGGTGTAGGAAAAACATCTCTAGGTAAATCTATTGCAAAAGCCACAAATAGAGAATTTGTTAGAGTTTCAGTAGGTGGTATGCGTGATGAAGCTGAAATTAGAGGTCATAGAAGAACTTATATAGGATCATTACCCGGAAAAATTATTCAAATGATGAAAAAGGCTGGTACAAAAAATCCTTTAATTCTTCTTGATGAAATAGATAAAATTGGAAATGATTATAGAGGTGACCCATCTTCCGCCTTATTGGAAGCATTGGACCCTGAACAAAATTCAACATTTAACGACCATTACCTTGAAGTAGATTATGATTTATCAGATGTTATGTTTGTAACAACAGCAAATACGCTAAATATTTTACCACCACTTTTAGACAGAATGGAGGTAATTCGATTAGCTGGTTACACAGAAGATGAAAAAATTAATATTGCAAATAAATATCTTTTACCAAAACAAATTAAAGATAACGGTGTTAAAGAAAAAGAAATGACACTATCTGAAGATATTATTAAAGAGATTATTAGAAGTTATACAAAAGAATCTGGAGTCAGAAATTTAGAGAGAGAAATTTCAAAAGTAGCAAGAAAAGTTGTTAAAAAAGTTGTAACTGGTGAAGAAAAAGAAGTTAAAATTGATCTAAAAAATCTATCTGACTATCTAGGAATACAAAAATTTAAATTTGGAGAACTTGAAAATGAAGATAAAATTGGTGTAGTTACAGGTTTAGCCTGGACGGAGTATGGTGGTGAAATTCTGAAGATTGAAACTGTTATAATGCCTGGTAAAGGTAGAATGCAAATTACTGGTAAACTTGGCGATGTAATGCAAGAGTCTATTAAAGCTGCAAAATCTTTTATTAGATCTAAAAGTTTAGAATATGGAATTATTCCACCTCTGTTTGAAAAAAAAGATTTTCATATTCATGTGCCCGAAGGTGCCACTCCTAAAGATGGACCATCAGCTGGTATTGGAATGGTTACATCGATAGTATCTGCGATCACTGATAATCCAGTAAGAAGAGATATTGCTATGACTGGTGAAGTAACATTAACAGGGCAAGTTTTACCAATCGGTGGATTAAAAGAAAAATTACTAGCAGCACACAGAGCTGGAATTAAACAAGTTCTAATTCCCAAAGATAATGAAAAAGATCTAGTTGACATGCCTAAAAAAATTATTGATGATATTAAAATAACACCGGTTGAGCATGCTGATGAAGTTTTAAAAATAGCTTTAACTAAAGAATTAAAAAGAGTTGAGTGGGTTGAGGTTGAAAAGATATCTAAATCTGATGATAAAACTCAAGCCAGCATTCAATAACTACTAACATATCAAATAAAAGCTGAGATGTTTAAATAAAGATTCTATTAAAATTAGAAAAAAAATAGATATAAATATTTTTATTTGATTAAAGCGACCAGTGATACTATTGGGATATCATTTTTTCACTTATTAGCCTTTAGAGGTGCTCTTTTAGGTTTGCTTTATTAAATTAGTTGTTATAAATAGTGCGTTAATTGGTTTTGGGCGGTTAGCTCAGTTGGTAGAGCATCTCGTTTACACCGAGGGGGTCAAAGGTTCGAGTCCTTTACTGCCCACCAAAACAAATAAAGTGGGGGTGTAGCTCAGTTGGTTAGAGCGATCGCCTGTCACGCGATAGGTCGAGGGTTCGAGTCCCTTCACTCCCGCCACTTTTCCTCAATTTTGCTCATTAAAATTAATTAAAATGTGACGTATCAACCCTTCAACATGATATAAAAGGTGTTATATAGACTCAGATGCTTTCAGATTTTTTAAAAGATTACCTGCCAATAATACTATTTTTAATCATAGCCTTAGGTTTAAGTTGTGCTTTTATTGTTGTTAATTTAATACTTTCACCAAAACATCCAGACCCTGAAAAATTATCTGCATATGAATGTGGATTTGAACCATTTGAAGACTCTAGGATAGAATTTGATGTTAGGTTTTATTTAGTAGCTATTCTTTTTATAATTTTTGATTTAGAGATAGCTTTCTTATTCCCATGGGCAATCTCACTTGGAAATATTGGTTTATTAGGCTTTTCCTCGATGATGATTTTTTTATTTATATTAACAATTGGTTTTATATATGAATGGAAAAAAGGAGCCTTAGACTGGGAATAAAATCACACTTATGAATTTAGAAGATAAAAATAAACAAGTACCTGAAGAGTTTAAAAAACTTTCTGAAGACTTTAGTAAAAATGGCTTTATAACAACTTCTCTTGATAATTTGATTAATTGGTCAAGAGCTGGGTCACTACATTGGATGACTTTTGGTTTAGCTTGTTGTGCGGTTGAAATGATGCAAACTGCTATGCCGAGATATGATTTAGAAAGATTTGGAGCAGCCCCAAGAGGCTCACCTAGACAATCAGATGTTATGATTGTTGCAGGTACGCTAACAAATAAAATGGCTCCAGCCCTAAGAAAAGTTTATGATCAAATGCCAGAACCAAGATATGTTATTTCTATGGGTAGTTGTGCCAATGGAGGTGGTTATTATCATTATTCATACTCTGTAGTTCGAGGATGTGAGAAAATTGTTCCAGTTGATATTTATGTACCAGGATGTCCTCCATCTGCTGAAGCATTGCTTTATGGCATTATGCAACTTCAAAAAAAAATTAGAAACAAAGGATCTTTTGATAGATAGTTATTATGAACAACTTAATAGATCTTGAAAAAAAAATTAATTCAGAACTTACTACTAAGATAAAAAGTTCAGAAATAAAACACGATCAGCTTTACATAAATATTGAGAATGAAGACCTAATGGATGTAACTATATTTATTAAGAGTAATGAAAATACAAAATTTAGACAACTAATTGATATAACTGTTGTCGATTATCCTGAAAAAACACAACGATTTAAAATTGTATATTTATTTTTAAGCCACGAGTTTAATCAACGTATAATATTAAGCTATGTTATTAACGAAAATGAACTAATCCCTTCATTAACCTCAATATATCCAGCTGCTAATTGGATGGAACGTGAAGTCTTTGATATGTATGGTGTCAAATTTAAAGATCATCCTGACTTAAGAAGAATACTTACTGACTATGGTTTTGAAGGTCACCCTCTGAGAAAAGATTTTCCTTTAACTGGCCACACAGAGGTTAGATATAGTGAAGATAAAAAAAAAGTTATCAGTGAGCCAGTTAAATTAGAGCAAAATTATAGAAACTTTGACTATGAAAGTCCTTGGGAGGGAACAAAATATATTAAAAATCAAACCAATCAAAAAAATGACAAAAAAAACTAAAACATTAAATCTTAATTTTGGACCTCAACACCCAGCTGCCCATGGCGTATTAAGATTGATTTTAGAGTTAGACGGTGAGGTTGTGGAAAAAGCAGACCCACATATTGGATTATTGCATCGTGGAACTGAAAAATTAATTGAAAACAAAACTTACATGCAGGCTGTACCTTACTTTGACAGACTTGACTATGTGGCTCCTATGAATCAAGAACATGCATTTGCTTTAGCAATAGAAAAAATTTTAAAAATAGATGTTCCAATGAGAGCTCAATTTATACGTGTTATGTTTTGTGAAATAGGAAGAATTTTGAGTCATATTTTAAATGTGACCACACAAGCATTAGATGTCGGTGCTTTAACACCTTCACTTTGGGGATTTGAAGAACGTGAAACTTTAATGACTTTTTATGAAAGAGCCTCTGGCTCTAGGCTGCATGCTAATTATTTTAGAGCAGGTGGAGTTCATCAAGATTTACCTATGGGTCTAGAAGAAGACATAAGTAATTTTTGTATTTCTTTCCCTAAAATAATTGATGATCTTGAAACATTATTAACTGACAATAGAATATTTAAACAACGAAATGTTGATATTGGAATTGTAACAAAAAAAGATGCTTTAGATTATTCTTTTAGTGGTGTTATGATTAGAGGATCTGGAGTTGCTTGGGATTTAAGAAAATCACAACCCTATGACTGTTACAAACAGTTAGAATTTAAGATACCTGTTGGAAAAAATGGAGATTGTTATGATAGATATTTATGTAGAATTGAAGAAATGAGAGAAAGTGTTTCTATAATTAAACAATGTTTGGCTAAAATGACAAAAGGACCAATTAAATCATTAGATGGAAAAATTAGCCCCCCATCAAAGAAAGATATAAAACAATCTATGGAGGCATTAATTCATCATTTTAAATTATTTACAGAGGGTTATCGTGTAGATAAAGATGAAATTTATGCTGCTGTTGAGGCACCCAAAGGTGAGTTTGGTGTTTACTTAATATCAGACGGTTCTAGTAAACCTTATAAATGCAAAATAAGAGCACCTGGATTTTCGCACTTAGCTTCAATGGATTATTTAATTAAAGGTCATATGCTTGCGGATGTACCAGCAGTATTAGGTTCTTTAGATATTGTTTTTGGAGAGGTGGATAGATAATGAGTTTAAGAAAACCTTCAAAAGAACAACCTGAAAGTTTTAAGTTTAATTCCTCTTCTTTAGAAGCTGCAAAAACTATTGTTGCAAAATACCCTAAAGATAAACAGCAGAGTGCCGTAATGGCTTTACTTTATATCGTACAAAAACAAAATAATAATTGGATTCCATTGGCTGCCATGAAGTACATAGGAAAATTTTTAGACATGCCATATATAAAAGTTTATGAAGTAGCAACATTCTATACAATGTATAATCTTGCACCTGTCGGAAAGCATTTTATACAAATTTGTACAACAACACCATGTATGATTAGAGGTGCATATAAACTTGTTGAAGCATGTAAAGAAAAGATTTCTGATAATGAAAATGAATTATCAAAAGATAAAAATTGTTCGTGGACGGAAGTTGAATGTTTAGGAGCATGTGTTAATGCACCTATGATGCAAATTAATGATGAATATTATGAAGATTTAGACAAAGAAAAAACAATAAAAATTTTAAATACAATACTTAATGGAAAAACACCTAAACCAGGATCATATAGAGGTCGTACAAACAATGAACCAGAAAATAATAGAAAAACATTAATGGATTTAAAAAATGCTTAAAGACGAAGATAGAATATTTCAAAATTTATACAATGATAGAGGATCAGATGTTGATTCCTCTAAAAAAAGAGGTGACTGGACAAATACTAAAGATTTAATAGAAAAAGGGAGAGATTGGATAATAAATGAGGTTAAGGAGTCAGAACTTAGAGGTAGAGGAGGTGCTGGATTTCCAACTGGTTTAAAATGGTCTTTTGCACCTAAAGAAGTTGGGTCAAGACCCCATTATTTAGTTATCAATGCTGATGAGTCTGAACCAGGCACTTGTAAAGATAGGGATATTTTAAGATTTGAACCTCATAAGTTAATTGAAGGGTGCTTGATTGCTTCATACGCAGTACAAGCGCATATTTGTTACATATATATTAGAGGTGAATATTTTATTGATGGAGAAAAACTCCAAGCTGCAATAGATGAAGCTTATGAAAAAAAACTTATTGGAAAAAATGCTGCTAGTACAGGGTGGAATTTGGATATTTACATTCATTATGGAGCTGGAGCTTATATTTGTGGAGAAGAAACTGCATTATTAGAAAGTATAGAGGGTAAAAAAGGCCAACCAAGATTAAAACCACCTTTTCCTGCTTTAATTGGACTTTATGGATGTCCAACAATAATAAATAATGTTGAAACGATTGCTGTTATCCCAACAATACTTAGAAGAGGAGGTAAATGGTTTGCATCTTTAGGTAGAGAAAAAAATACAGGTACTAAAATTTTTTGCATATCTGGAAATGTAAATAATCCATGTAATGTTGAAGAAGAAATGAACATATCCTTGAAAGAATTAATAGAAGTTCACGCTGGAGGGGTTATTGGTGGATGGGAAAATTTACAAGCTGTAATTCCAGGCGGTTCATCAATGCCTTTAATACCTAAAGAAAAATGTGAAACATTGACTATGGATTTTGACTCTTTAATGGCTGAAAAAAGTGGATTAGGAACAGCTGGTATTGTTGTAATTAATAAAGATCAAGACATTATTAAATGTATGGCTAGGATTGCAAGATTTTATAAACATGAAAGTTGTGGTCAATGCACACCATGTAGAGAAGGATCAGGATGGATGTGGAGAATGCTAGAGCGTATGGCAAAAGGTGAAGCATCTAGAGATGAAATTAATATGTTAGGGGACGTCACCAATCAAATTGCAGGACATACCATTTGTGCTTTTGGTGAGGGATCTTCATGGCCTGTACAAGGGCTATTAAGACATTTCAAAAAAGAAATTGAAAAAAGAAATAATCTTAATCCAATTTTTGATAAAGATAAAAATATTCCTTATTTAGTTGATCAACATTTATTAGATAAAAAAGATGCTTAAATTAAAAGTTAATGAAATTGATGTAGAGGTTGAGGAGGGTTTAACAGTTCTTCAAGCTTGCGAAAAAGCTGGGATTGAAATTCCAAGATTTTGTTATCACGAAAAATTGTCAATCGCTGGAAATTGTAGAATGTGTCTAGTAGAAATAGAAAAATCTCCTAAACCTGTAGCTTCATGTGCGATGCCTGCAACTGAAGGAATGAATATCAAAACGAACACAGAATTTGTTGAAAAAGCAAGAAAGGGTGTAATGGAATTTTTATTAGCTAATCACCCATTAGATTGTCCTGTTTGTGATCAAGGGGGAGAGTGTGACTTGCAAGATCAATCTATGTTTTATGGCGTTGATAAATCCAGATATAAAGAAAACAAAAGAGAAGTTTCTGAAAAAAACATGGGTCCTTTAATTAAAACTCAAATGACCAGATGCATTCACTGCACTAGATGTGTAAGATTTGCTACTGAAATAGCAGGTGTACCAGAAATTGGAGCGATAGGGAGAGGTGAAGAAATGCAAATAACAACATATCTCGAACAATCAATGGAGTCAGAACTTTCAGCCAATGTTGTAGATTTATGTCCTGTTGGTGCTTTAACTTCAAAACCATATGTTTTTGAGGCCAGACCTTGGGAATTAAAAAAAACAGAATCCATCGATGTTATGGATGCGGTTGGCACAAATATAAGAGTCGATACTTATGGATGGGAGGTTAAAAGAATTTTACCGAGAATTAATGAGGATATTAATGAAGAATGGATTTCCGACAAAACAAGATATGCTTGTGATGGTTTATTAAATCAACGTTTAGACACACCTTATATAAAATATAATGGTAAATTTGAAAAAGCATCATGGAACGAAGTGTTTAATATAATTAAGTCCAAGCTTAAGAATGTTGATAAAGATAAAATATGTGGAATAGCTGGTGATCTAGTCAACATGGAAACTCTCTATATATTTAAAGAGTTTTTTAATAAAACGCTAGGTTCTTACAACATTGAATCAAGAACAGATCATAGTTATTTGAATCCGGAAAAAAGAGAAAATTATTTATTTAATTCAAAAATTAATGGAATTGAAGAAGCAGACTTTATATTTATGGTTGGTAGTAATCCTCGATATGAAGCAACAATTTTAAACGCGCGTATTAGAAAAGCTTATTTACAAAATAAGACAAAAATAGTTTCCTTTAATAATATTGGTGAACTTACATATCCTTATGAATCTTTAGATGGAGATATTGAAAATATAAAAAAAATTATAGAAAATAATCATGAAATATCCAATATGATTAAAAATGCAAAAAAACCTTTAATTATTTTTGGTCAGTCCTCTCTGAAAAGTGAATCTGCTAAATATATATTTGAGTCTATTAAAACATTTTTAGAAAAGAATGAAAAAATATCAAAAGAGTGGAATTCCTTGAATATTATTTCAAAAAATGCATCTACAGTTGGTAGTTTTGACTTGGGAGTATACAAAACAGAAGATGGATCTAATGAAGTTTTAAAAAACTTAGAAAACCATGTATTTGAAATTGTTTATCTGTTAGGTGTAGACAATCTAAAACTTGAAAAAAAAAATGAATTTATAATTTATCAAGGAAGTCATGGTGATAAAGGAGCGGAGATTGCTGATATTATACTACCAGGCGCAGCTTACACCGAACAAAATGGTTATTTTACAAACTTAGAAGGTAAGTTACAAAAAGCTTATAAGGCTTCTTATCCACCAGAAGAAGCAAAAGAAGATTGGTTGATAATAAATGAATTGGCCGAAGTAATGAATCATAGAAAATTATTTAATGACAAAGATGAATTAGATAGCAGTATGCTTAATCAAATTAATTTGTTTATTGAAAAAAATAACTCCATCAAATCTTCGAACCTTGAAAATTTAGAATTTAAGCAAGAGATTTTAAAAATTGATATTGAGGATTATTATTACTCAAACGCAATAGCGAGAGCTTCAAAAACAATGCTTGAATGCAAGAATGCAAAAATAAATTTAAAATTAACAGGTACAGAAGGTTAGTTAAATGGAATATATTAATATTATCTTTTCAGAAACTTATAAAATTTTATTTTTATTAGTTCCAGTTCTAGTTTCTGTTGCAATGATCGTTTGGCTTGATCGTCGGATCTGGGCTTTTGTTCAAAAAAGACAAGGTCCAAATGTTGTAGGTCCCTTTGGTTTATTACAATCTTTAGCTGATGCTTTAAAATATATGTTTAAAGAAGTTATTATTCCTTCAAGCTCTAATAAGGTAATATTTATTTTGGCACCAATAGTTACCATGACTTTAGCATTAATTTCATGGGCAGTAATTCCTTTTAGTGCAACTCAAGTACTAGCGGACATCAATGTTGGAATTCTTTATCTATTTGCAGTTTCATCTTTAGGAGTTTATGGAATAATAATGGGTGGGTGGGCCTCAAATTCAAAATACCCTTTTTTAGGTGCAATAAGATCAGCAGCCCAAATGGTATCTTACGAAGTTTCAATAGGTGTCATCATAATTAATGTTTTACTTTGTGTTGGTTCATTAAATCTAAATGACATAGTCATGGCACAAGAAAAATTATGGTTTGTAATTCCATTATTCCCGATGTTTGTAATTTTTTTCATTTCTGCATTAGCTGAAACAAATAGGCCGCCATTTGACTTACCTGAAGCTGAAGCAGAACTGGTTGCGGGATATCAAACTGAATATTCCGGTATGATGTATGCAATGTTTTGGTTAGGTGAGTATGCAAATATTTTACTCATGTGTGCAATGGGAGCAATTCTTTTTTTAGGAGGATGGTTGTCACCAATTGAAATTTATCCCTTCACTCTAATTCCAAGTGCTATCTGGTTAATTTTTAAGATTTTATTTCTTTTTGTGCTTTTTGCGTTAGTAAAAGCTATTGTGCCGAGATATAGATATGATCAGTTAATGAAGTTAGGTTGGAAAATCTTTTTACCTTTATCTTTGACGTGGGTAATTCTTACATCGAGTTACTTATTTTATTTTAATCTGCTACCAACTAATTAATTATGAAAATTTCAAGAATATTTAAAACAATTTTTATGTTAGATTTTTTAGGTGGTTTAATAATAGCTCTAAGAGAGGTTTTTAAACCAAAAAAAACAATAAATTATCCATTTGAAAAAGGCAAAATTAGTCCACGATTTAGAGGTGAGCATGCTTTAAGAAGGTATCCTGATGGAGAAGAAAGATGTATTGCTTGCAAATTATGTGAAGCTGTATGTCCTGCACAAGCAATAACAATTGAGTCTTCAGAAAGAGCTGATGGCAGCAGAAAAACTACTCGTTATGACATTGATATGATGAAATGTATTTATTGTGGTCTTTGTGAAGAGTCTTGCCCTGTAGATGCAATAGTTCAAGGGCCAAATTTTGAATTTTCAACAGAAACTAGAGAAGAGCTTTATTATAATAAAGAAAAACTTTTAGATAATGGAGATCGATGGGAAAATATTTTAGCTGCAAATATTAGAGCAGATAAACCATACAGATAATTTTATGTTAGCGCACGCAATATTTTTTTATATTTTTTCTTTCATAGCTATTGTTTCTGCAATAATGGTCACTGTTTCTAAAAACACAGTGCACTCTGTTTTTTTTCTTATTTTAGATTTTATTAGTATATCCTGTCTGTTCATCATGATTGGTGCTGAATTTCTTGGAATGATTATGCTAATTGTATATGTCGGTGCCGTAGCTGTTTTATTTTTATTTGTCGTCATGATGCTAAATGTTGCTCAACAAAAGAATCAATGGTTTAGTGCTAGAGAAAGCTCAAAACATATTCCAATTGGTTTAATAATTAGTGTAATTATATTTTTTGAATTAATAATTGTCATTGGAGGCTGGAAATATAAGCCTGATCTTATGCCTGCTGTATCCTTAACTATGGATAAGGAGATAAGTAATACTCATGCGTTAGGAAATATTTTATATACCGATTATATCCACATTTTTCAATTAAGTGGAATGGTGTTATTAGTTGCAATGATTGGGGCTATTGTTTTAACATTTAGACAAAGATCAGGAGTTAAAAGACAAAGTTATTTTAGTCAAATTTCCAGAGAAAGATCCGACGCTGTTGAAATAATTAATGTGGAAAGTAATAAAGGAGTAAAATTTGATGATTGATATCGGTTTAGGTCATTACCTCACTTTAAGTGCAATAATTTTTACCATTGGAATTATTGGTATATTTTTAAATAGAAAAAACATCATAGTAATACTTATGAGTATTGAACTCATACTTTTAGCAGTAAATATTAATTTGGTGGCTTTTTCTATATTCTTGAATGACTTATCTGGTCAAATCTTTACTCTTTTTATACTAACAGTAGCAGCTGCTGAAGCTGCTATAGGTTTAGCTATAATTGTGGTTTATTACCGGAACTCGTCAACAATTCGTGTTGAAGAGATAAATAGTCTCAAAGGATAATATGGAGATAGCATTATTATTTCTTCCATTAATAGCATCTATTACATCAGGATTTTTTGGAAAATTTATAGGTGATAGAAGTTCTGAAATTATTACGAGTTTTTTTGTTTCAATCTCAGCTTTATTATCTCTAATTTTATTTTATCAAGTTATTGTAAATAACTATGAAAATAATGTAGTTGTAGCTTCTTGGATTAATTCAGGATCACTTAACGTAAATTGGTCAATAAAAGTTGATGCATTATCTTCTGTAATGCTTGTTGTTGTAACATTAGTTTCTGCATTAGTTCATATTTATTCTATTGGTTATATGTCTCATGATCCACATAAACCAAGATTTATGGCGTACCTTTCACTCTTTACTTTTGCAATGTTAACTCTTGTTACATCTGATAATTTTCTTCAATTATTTTTTGGTTGGGAGGGTGTAGGCCTTTGTTCATATTTTTTAATAGGATTCTGGTTTAAAAAAGATTCAGCGAACGCAGCTGCGATAAAAGCTTTTGTTGTAAATAGAGTAGGTGATTTTGGACTAGTCTTAGGAATTTTTTTAATTTTTCATTTATTTGGTACTGTTAATTATTCTGAGGTATTTCAACAAATTCCTCAAATTATTGACAAAGATTTGTTATTTTTAGGAATACACATTGAGGCTATTGATCTAATTTGTATTCTTTTATTCATTGGAGCTATGGGTAAATCAGCTCAAATTTTTTTACATACATGGTTACCAGATGCTATGGAAGGACCCACACCAGTATCAGCGCTAATACATGCTGCAACTATGGTAACTGCAGGTGTTTTTTTAGTTGTTAGATGTTCACCAATTTTTGAATATTCGCCCTTAACTCTTAATATTATTACTGTAGTTGGAATGACAACAGCTTTTTTTGCTGCAACAGTGGCTTTAGTTCAAACTGATATTAAAAAGATAATTGCCTATTCTACATGCAGTCAATTAGGCTATATGTTTTTTGCAGCTGGTGTTGGTGCTTATAATGTTGCTATGTTTCATTTATTTACTCATGCTTTTTTTAAAGCTTTACTATTCTTAGGATCAGGTTCCATAATTCATTCATTTAAAGACGAACAAAATATTAATCAGATGGGAGCTGTCTATAAAAAGTTACCTTATACTTGGATTTTAATGATTGTTGGAACTTTAGCTTTGACAGGCTTTCCTTTTCTATCAGGTTTTTATTCAAAAGATGCAATCATAGAATTTGCTTACCTTAAAGGTAATACAGCCGGATATTATGCGGCTGGAGTTGGAGTTTTTACAGCATTACTTACTTCAATTTATTCTTGGAGATTAATCTTTAAAACTTTTCATGGAACTTACAATAATAACAAAATGAAGATTGAAGAAATTCATGAGTCACCAATAGTGATGCTGGTACCACTAATTTTATTAGCTATTGGAGCAATTTTTGCTGGATTTTTATTTAAAGATTTATTTATTAGTCATGAAAGTGCAAATCACTTTTGGGGAGATTCCATTAAATTCTTAAAACCATTAAACTCAGATCACCCACCATTATGGATTATTTTAATTACACCTACACTTGTTCTTTTGTCTATACCAGTTGCTTATTATTTGTTTATAAAAAATAAAGAGTTACCAAATCAATTTTCACAATCTAACAGGCCTTTATATAATTTTTTAGTTAACAAATGGTACTTTGATGAATTATATAACATTGTATTTATTCAATCTTCAAAAAAAATTGGACTTTTTTTTTGGAAGACAGTCGATATAAAAATTATTGATAAGTTTGGACCCGATGGTGTTTCTTCGTTAATTAAAAATTTATCATTAAGAGCTAGCAAATTTCAAAGTGGATTTATCTACCAATATGCCTTTATGATTTTGATAGGGTTATCTGCTTTATTAACCTTCTTAATTTTATACTAATGAATTTTCCAATTTTATCATCTTTAATTCTTTTACCAACAATAGGTGCTTTATTTTTATTATTTTCAAAAGATAAAAATTCAAATACTGCTAAATATGTTGCTTTGTTTACTTCTTTTATAAATTTTTTAATTTCAATTTATTTATGGTATTTATTTGATCCATCTACTTCTAGCTTTCAATTTATTGAAGATAGAATATGGTTAGAGGGATTTGTTAATTACAAAGTAGGTATTGATGGAATATCAATTCTGTTTATAGTTTTAACAACATTTATTACACCTCTTTGCATAATATCAGTTAATAACACTGTAAAAGTTAGATTAAGACACTTTCTTATTGCAATACTGATCATGGAAAGTTTGATGATAGGTGTTTTTTGTTCCCTTGATCTAGTTGTATTTTATTTATTTTTTGAAGCTGGATTAATCCCCATGTTTCTAATTATTGGAATTTGGGGTGGAACAAGAAGAGTTTATTCAGCTTTTAAGTTTTTTTTATACACTCTAGTTGGTTCAGTCTTGATGTTAGTTGCTATAATCTCAATTTACTGGATTGCTGGAACAACTGATATTATTCAACTTTATGAACTTAGTTTAGATATTAAATATCAAAATTTGTTGTGGCTTGCATTTTTTAGTTCTTTTGCTGTTAAAACTCCCATGTGGCCTTTTCACACTTGGTTGCCTGATGCACACGTAGAAGCTCCAACAGCAGGATCTGTTCTTCTGGCAGCTATTTTGCTTAAAATGGCTGGATATGGTTTTATTAGATTTTCCTTAGGTCTATTTCCTGTAGCTTCCGAACTATTTACACCTTTAATTTATATATTGAGCTTAATTGCAATTTTGTACGCATCTTTAGTTGCTTTAATGCAAGAAGATATGAAAAAGTTAATTGCTTACTCTTCTGTGGCACACATGGGTTTTGTAACTTTAGGTATATTTACAATCACACAACAGGGTATAGAAGGCAGCATAATCCAAATGATTAGTCATGGTTTAGTATCAGCAGCACTTTTCTTATGTGTTGGTGTAGTTTATGATCGTATGCATTCAAGATTAATTAATACCTATGGTGGGATAGTTTCGGTTATGCCAAAATATTCAATTTTATTTATGTTGTTTACATTAGCTGCATTAGGGCTTCCGGGAACTAGTGGTTTTATAGGTGAATTCTTAGTTTTAATGGGAGCATTTAAGGATAACTTTTTAGTTGCAGTTATTGCAAGTCTTGGCGTAATTCTTGGAGCCGCATACATGCTGTGGTTATATAGAAGAGTTGTTTTTGGAAATTTAGTAAATAAAGATCTTTTAAAAATACCTGATTTAGATAATTCAGAAAAATTTATCTTATGGAGTTTAGCAATCCCAGTATTATTTCTTGGGTTCTACCCAGAGCCATTAATTAATACAATTGAAGTATCAGTAAAGGATTTAATTGAAATGTATAATTTTAATTTAAATATGTACAGTCAAGAGGTAAAAAAATAATGATTAATTTAAACTTTATTTCTGCTGAAATTTTTATCTCTGTATCAATAATGTTTTTATTAATTCTTGGTGTTTTTAAAAAAAACAGTTCAAGTTTAATTCACAATCTTTCAATTGGACTATTGTTAATTACTGGAATTTTAATATTAAACAATTATCCTGATAAAAGTCTAACTTTTTTTGCAAATAGTTATATAATTGACACCCTCTCATCTTTAATGAAAATTTTTACAGTTATTGGTGGAGCTCTTGTTTTATCAATTTCTAAAAAATATTTGAAAATATCTAATATTTTTTTAATAGAGTATCCAATTTTAATCCTTTGTTCAATTTTAGGTATGATGGTTATGATCAGTTCTAATGATCTAATAGTTTTCTATATTGGTTTGGAATTACAATCTTTAGCCTTATATGTCTTAGCATCATTTAATAGAGATCAATTAAAATCATCTGAGTCTGGTCTTAAATACTTTGTATTAAGTGCGCTTTCATCTGGTTTATTGCTTTATGGTTGTTCCTTAATTTATGGCTTCTCTGAATCTACTAACTTTAACATTATTGGTAACGCATTGAAATCTACTCACTATGGCTTAACGTTTGGAATAGTCTTTATTTTAGTTGGATTAGCTTTCAAAATTTCTGCTGTACCTTTTCATATGTGGGCACCAGATGTGTATGAAGGCTCCCCAACATCTGTAACATTATTTTTTGCAACAGTTCCTAAAGTTGCTGCATTAACTGTGTTTATTAGATTTTTATACGTACCATTTATTAATATGATTGATCAATGGCAACCCATCATTATTTTTTTATCAATAGCTTCAATGATATTTGGTGCTATTGCAGCAATTGGACAAAATAATTTAAAAAGATTAGTTGCATATAGTTCTATTGGTCACATTGGTTATACTCTAGCAGGACTTTCTGTTGCTACAAATGAAGGTATTCAAGCATCTATAATTTATATTTCTATCTATATGGTAATGAATCTAGGTTTATTTAGTTGCTTGTTTATGATGAAAAGAAATGATCAATTTTTTGAAACCATTGAAGATCTATCAGGATTATCAAAAAATCATCCCATTTTATCTTTGTCATTTTTAGTCATACTATTTTCATTAGCTGGGATACCACCATTAGCAGGGTTTTTTGCAAAATTTTATATATTCAAATCTGTAATTGAACAATCGATGTACTTTTTGGCAATAGTGGGTTTATTATCAACAGTAATTGCTGCTTTTTATTATTTAAAAATAATTAAAGTTATTTATTTTGATAAAGAGAAAGAGAAATATGACACCGACCATAGTACATGGTTAAAAGTATCATTAGCCATTTCTACATTATTAATTCTTTTATATTTTATCTTTCCTAGTAAGATAGTTGAGATAGTATCAAGTGTTACTATTATCTAATGAAATTAAAAAAGTACAATTTTAAAATTGTAAATAGTACAAACGATCTAGCTATTGAAATTATTAAAAAAACTAATGATAAGTTTGGCATAGTTATTGCTGAGAAACAAAAAAAAGGTAGAGGACAATATGGAAAGAAATGGACTTCTTTCAAAGGCAACTTATTTGCCAGTATTTTTTTTCCAATTGAGAAAGTTAAATTACCATTAAAAGATCTTACAAAAATAAATTGTTTTTTAATTAAGAAGTTATTATCAAATTTTTATAAAGGTAAAATTACTATCAAAAACCCAAATGATTTATTAATAAATAATATGAAAATTTCAGGAATATTGCAGGAAACTGTATTAAAATCAAAAATGACATTTATTATTGTTGGAATAGGCATTAATTTAGTTAAAAGTCCTATTATAAAAAATTATCCTACTACAAATCTTTTAGATTTAACTGGTATAAAAATTAGTGCTTATAATGTTACTTTAAAATTAGCGAAAATTTATGAAAAATTTATTCCAGAATTAACAAAATTTGATGTAAAAAATATATATAAAACTTAAAATGATTATTGTTGGTGATATTGGAAATACAGAAACTAAAATTTGTATAATAAATTCTAAGAACAAAATAATTAGAAGAATAATTATTGATACAAAAAAAATTAATTCTTCTTTACTTAAAAAATCAACATCTAGTTTAAATATTCAAAACTATTTGATTAAAAAATTTTTGATTTGTAGCGTTGTACCAAAGGCGTACGACAAAATTAAAATTTTTTTTAATAAAATTTATAAAATAAGATGTTATGAGCTAAAAAATCTTAACTTAAAAAAATTGATTAAAATTAAAGTTAATTACAAACAAATTGGTTCTGATAGATTGGCTAATGCAATTAGTGTTAGTAATTATAAGGATAATTTTATTATTTTAGATTTTGGAACTGCTACAACTTTCGATGTTTTAATAAAGAATACTTATCATGGTGGTGTCATTGCTCCCGGTGTCAAACTTTCACTTAATACTTTGATTGACAAAGCAACACAAATACCAAGTATAAATTTAAAAAAAACTAAAAAAGTGATCGGTTTAAACACCATTAGCGCTGTCAGGGCTGGTTTTTTTTGGGGGTATAAGGGATTAATTGACAATATTATTAAATTAATTAAGAAAGAAACTAAATTATCCTTTAAAATTATAATTACTGGAGGATTTTCTAATTTGTTTAAAAATTCAATAAAAACGAAAGTTTTATTAAATAAAGATATTACTATTAACGGCCTAATCAAAGCCACCACTTTAATTAAGTAAATATGAAAGATGAGCTATTATTTTGCCCTTTAGGGGGATCAGGTGAAATAGGTATGAATATGAACTTATTTGCCTATGGGAAACCAGGTGAGCATAAGTGGATTATGGTTGATATTGGTGTAACGTTTGCTGATGACACGTTGCCTGGCATAGATTTAATTTATCCAGATCCAGGCTTTATTGTTGATAAAAAAGAAGATCTTTTAGGAATTATTTTAACTCATGCTCATGAAGATCACATAGGAGCAATTGCACATTTATGGCCACAACTAAAATGTAAAATTTTTGCAACTCCATTTACTGCACTTTTAATAAAAGAAAAATTTAAAGAAAAAAATATTGATGTAACTAACTATTTAAAAATAGTCCAGCTGAATGGTACAATCAATTTAGATCCTTTTAAAATAGAATATATAACTTTAACCCACTCAATTCTCGAACCTAATGGTCTTAGAATTGAAACACCAGCAGGAATAATATTGCATACAGGAGACTGGAAAATTGACCCTGAACCGTTACTAGGTGAAAAAACAAACTCTGAAAGACTTAAAGAGATTGGTAAAGAAGGTGTATTGGCAATGATTTGTGACTCAACAAATGTATTCAGTATGGGTAAAGCTGGCTCTGAATTAGATGTTAGAAAAAGCTTACTAAATATAATGGGCAGTCTAAAAAAAAGAATAGTAATGGCTTCTTTTGCATCAAATGTAGCTCGAATGGAAACGGCTTTTTATTGTGCAGAAAAAACGGGGAGACAAATATCGCTAGTTGGAAGATCAATGCATAGAATTTTTAAAGCAGCAAGACAATGTGGTTATTTAAAAAATGTTATTGAACCAATAGACCCTCGTGAAGCAAAAAAAATTTCCAGAGAAAAAATAGTATATCTTTGCACTGGAAGCCAAGGTGAACCAATGGCTGCGCTAATGAGAATTTCTAGCTACACGCACCCAGATGTTTTTATTGAAAAAGATGATGCAGTTATTTTTTCATCCAAAATTATTCCAGGTAATGAAAAAAAATTATACAAATTACAGAATCAATTAGTTAAAGATGGAATTGAAGTTATTTCTGAGGAAAGTGAATTTGTTCATGTATCTGGTCACCCAAATCGAGATGACCTTAGAGAAATGTATGATTGGGTTAAACCTTCGTGTGTAGTTCCAGTGCATGGAGAACATAGACATATGATTGAACATATGAAGTTTGCTTATGAAATGAAAGTTCCACATCCTGTACAAGTAGAAAATGGAGATATTGTAAAATTATACCCTGGTAAACCACAAGTTTATGACAAAGCCCCAAGTGGCAGACTTTATTTAGATGGGAGTATGAGTGTAGAAGAAGATTCTCAATCTATTAAGGATAGAAAAAATATAGGTGCCAATGGCTATATGGAAGTAACCATATTGATATCAGCAAAAGGAAAGATACATAAAAGACCAGTTATAACATTTAGAGGTTTACCAGTTTATGATGTTGATGAATTTATATATGAATTAGAAGAAATAATAGAAAAAACAACTAGAACTTTTTCTATAAAAAGTAAAAAACAAGAATATAATTTAATTGATGCATTAAAAATCACATGTAGAAAATGCACTAGAGAATTTACTGGAAAAAAACCATTTATAAATATTAACTTAGTAACTATATAGATGAGTGCAACAGGCCTAGCTATAATCTACATAATAATTTGGTGGATAGTTTTTTTTACAATTCTTCCAATTGACGTAAATAGACAAAAATATATCAAAATAGATGGAGAAGACCCTGGCTCCCCTGAAAATCCAAAAATGTTAAAAAAATTTATCTATTGTACTGGTATTACAACTGTTATTTTCATGATAATTTATTTATTGATAAAATATGAATATTTGAATTTAAGATATATAATTACTTAAAATGTACATTTCAAAATCATTTATACCGATATTAAAAAACAATCCTTCAGAAGCAAAGATTAAATCACACCAATTAATGCTAAGGGTGGGTATGATCAAACAATCCTCGGCAGGTATTTATTCATGGCTACCCTTAGGCTTTAAGGTGATGAAAAAAATTGAACAAATTGTAAGAGAAGAGCAAAATAAGATTGGCGCTCAAGAAATACTGATGCCTACTATTCAACCCAGTGATATTTGGAAAGAAAGTGGTCGTTATGATGATTATGGGGATGAAATGCTACGCATTAAAGACAGACAGGGTAGAGAGATGCTTTATGGACCAACGAATGAAGAATTAGTTACTGATATTTTTAGATCAAGCGTTAAATCTTATAAATCATTACCTCAATTAATTTATCATATTCAATGGAAGTTTAGAGATGAGGTAAGACCTAGATTTGGAATTATGCGTGGGAGAGAATTTTATATGAAAGATGCCTATTCTTTTGATGTAAGTGATGATGATGCAATTTATTCATATAACAAATTCTTTCTTTCTTATCTAAGAACATTCAAAAGATTAAAACTTACTGCTATACCAATGGCTGCTGATACAGGACCTATTGGAGGAAATCTTTCTCATGAATTTATTATTTTAGCTGGCACTGGTGAAAGTAAAATTTTTGCAGATGAAAGAATATTTAAAGTTAATAGCGATGATACTAAAATTGAAAAAAACTCTTTAGAAGAATTAAGAAAAAAATTTGAAAAATTTTATGCAGTTACAGATGAAAAATTTAATAAAAAAGAATTTGAGGACAAAGTCACAGAAGAAAATAGGCTGAGCACAAAAGGCATTGAAGTTGGCCATATATTTTATTTTGGTGATAAATATTCTAAATCAATGGGTGCATCTGTAGATTTGCCCGGTGGTAAAAAAGATTTTGTTAAGATGGGCTCTTATGGAATTGGAGTATCAAGACTAGTTGGCGCAATAATAGAGGCTAAATATGATGATCAAAATGAAACTATGAATTGGCCAATATCTGTGGCACCTTATGATATTTCAATAATTCCCATGATCAGTAAAAATGATAAGTCAGCCTTAGAAAAAGCAAATAACATTAATAAAGAACTTATAAAAAATAATATTGAAGCAATTATAGATGATACTGATGAAAATTTTTCTTCTAAGATAAAAAAAATGAATTTGATAGGAGCACCATTTCAAATTATTATTGGTAAACAAACTGGAGATGGCTTAGTAGAATTTAAAAGACCTGGTGATGAATCTTTAGAAATAAAATTAGTTGATGTTATTAAAATAATTAAAGAAGAAAAAGCAAAATATTGATTTCTACATTAGAAAAAGAAATAACGTTTCGATATCTTAAAACTAGAAAAAAAGATGGTTTTTTAAATATAATATCTATCTTTTCATTTATAGGAATAAGTTTAGGTGTTGCTGTATTAATTATAGTTATGTCAGTCATGAATGGTTTTAGGACAGAGCTTATAAATAAAATTGTAGGATTTAATGCTCATGTAACAGTAAAACCGTATGATACTTCAATTAACAAAAAAGAATTGAATCAAAAAAGTTTAGAAAAAATATCAAAAGAATTAATATTTAGTAATTCTGGTGAAGCAATTATTATTAGCAAAGATTATACTAAGGGTTTAGTGTTGAGAGGATATAATAGTTTAGACTTTTCTAAACTAGATGTTGTTAAAAAGGGTAACTTTACTGGACAGTCAAATCAATTAGTTAAAAACTCTATATCAATTGGTAAAGAATTAAGTTTTAACCTGAGTCTTGGTGTAGGTGACACTGTATCAATTATGTCTCCAGTAGGTATTGAAACAATTATTGGTAGTTTACCTAAACAAGAATCATTTGTTATAAATTCAATTTTTGACAGTGGAATTGCTGATTTTGATTCAAACATAGCGTTTATTAATTTAGAAACTTTAGAAAGTTTTTTTTCATTAGACAAAGATAAAAGAAATTTAGAAATATATTTAAAAAATCCATCAAATATCAGTGATGGTAAAAAAAAAATTCAAAGTATATTTAATAATGAATTTGTATACACATGGGCTGATATGAATAGCTCTTTATTTTCAGCTTTAAAAGTTGAACGAAATGTAATGTTTATAATTTTATCTTTAATTATCATAGTAGCTGCTTTTAACATTATTTCTGGACTTACAATTTTAGTAAAAAATAAAACTAGAGATATAGCAATACTTAAATCGATTGGTGTCTTAAATAAATCAATCATTAAAATATTCTTTCTAGTTGGTCTTTTTATTGGAACTTCTGCAACTTTCTTTGGAATTTTTTTAGGTATTTTATTCTCCTTATATATTGAAAATTTAAGAGAATTTTTAAGTAATACATTTGATATTAGTTTATTTCCTGAAGAGATTTATTTTTTAAGCACAATGCCATCTGAGATTAATCCAATATCAATTCTAATTATTTCATTATGTTCAATTTTTATAACTATTATTGTTTCAATTTTTCCTGCAATTAAAGCATCAAAATTAGACCCAGTAAAAGGTTTGAAGTATGAATAATTTAATAACTTTAAAAAAAATTTCAAAATCTTTTTCTAATAATAAAAAGATTAATGTTTTAAGAAAAATTGATTACACATTTTCAAAAGGTAAAATTTATTCTCTCATGGGTCCTTCAGGATCAGGAAAATCAACACTTCTTAATATTTTGTCATTGATTGATAAACCTACAATTGGATCTTTATCAATTAATAATACTTCAATAGATTTTAATGATAACAATGGAAATGATAATCTTAGATCAAGTAAAATTGGTATTATTTATCAACAAAATAATTTACTTTCTGACTTTACAGCTTTAGAAAACGTTTATTTTGCAGGTTTAGCTTTAAGTGGAGAAAAAAATAACTCAATTAAAAAAGCTAAAAAGATTATTAAAAAGATGGGATTATCGTCACGAGAACAGCACTACCCATCAGAATTATCTGGTGGAGAAATACAGAGAATTTCAATAGCTAGAGCGCTCATAAACGAACCTGAAATTATATTGGCAGATGAGCCAACTGGTAGTCTTGATCGTAGAACCGCTAAAGAAGTGTTTAAAGTTTTGTATAATTTAAAAAATAATAATCGATTAATAATTTATGCAACTCATAATAGATTTTTTGCTAATATGGCAGATTGCAAATTAGAAATGATTGATGGTAATATAAAAACTATCAATGCTGGAATCAAATAATCAAAATTTTAATCATTTAAAAGTTCATACTCAATATTCAATTTGTGAAGGTGCAATTAAAATTGACAACTTAAAAGATTTTTGTAAAGAACACAAAGTGCCTTGCCTAGGTCTTTCTGATACGTCAAATTTATGTGGTGCATTAGAATTTGCTGAAAATATTTCTAAAGTAGGAACTCAACCAATTATTGGTACACAAATCTACTTCAAATTTGAAGACACTAGTGGATTACTCCCTTTAATCGCTCTAAATGAAAAAGGATATAAACGAATTATAGAACTTTCTTCCAGATCTTATCTTGAAAACGATGCACTTTCAGACCCTCATTTAGATATTAAAGAACTTTTAACTGACACTGAAGGAGTTTTATTACTCTCTGGAACAATTCAAGGTTTATTTGGAAAGCTATTTGAAAAGGGACGTTTAGAAGAAATAACCAAAATTTATAGAGACTTATCTTCAATATTTAATGATAATTTTTATATAGAAATTCAAAGACATGGAGATCAAAATGAAATTGCATTTGAAAAATTTAATCTAGAGCAATCTTCTAAAAATAAAATACCAATTATTGCAACTAATGAAGTTTATTATCTAACATCAGATATGCATGAAGCTCATGATGCACTAATTTGTATTGGTGCAAAAACTTATATTAATGAAAAAAATAGAGTTAAGTACAGTAATCAACATTATTTTAAGTCTAATGAAGAAATGTCAAAATTATTTTTAGATCTCCCAGAGGCTTTAGAGAATAATTTTAATTTACCATTTAAGTGTAATTTTAGACCTAAATTTTCTAAGCCTATATTACCAAATATTAGTTCAGAAAAAGGAGTCAGTGCTGATGATACACTTAAAAAAGATTCATTAGATGGATTAAAAGAAAAATTTAAAAAAGTTTTTAAAATCGATCAAAATAAACTTGAAGCTGATAATAAATTTTTAAAGTATAAAGATAGACTTGATCATGAGTTAAAAATCATAATTAAAATGAAATACCCAAGTTATTTCTTGATTGTCTCTGATTATATTAAATGGGCTAAGAACAATGATATTCCAGTAGGACCTGGTAGAGGATCTGGAGCTGGTTCTCTTGTTGCCTGGTGTTTGTCCATTACTGATGTTGATCCAATTAAATTTAATTTGATATTTGAAAGATTTTTAAATCCTGATCGTATATCCATGCCTGACTTTGATATAGACTTCTGTGAAGAAAAAAGAGATCTTGTTTTCAAATATCTAACAACAAAATATAAAGATAGTGTTGCTCACATAATAACTTTTGGAAAATTAAAAGCCAGAATGGTTATTAGAGACGTCGGTAGGGTTTTAGGTTTACCATATGGTTTTGTTGATAGTATCTCTAAAATGATACCGTTTGATCCTTCAAGACCACAAAGTTTAACAGAGTGTATTAATAGTGAACCAAGACTTAAAAAATTAATAAATGAAGATCCACGTGTGAAAAAATTAACCGATCTTTCTTTAAAACTAGAAGGCTTAAACAGAAATGTAGCAACACATGCGGCTGGTGTTGTAATTGCAGATAAAAAATTAACAGAAGTTGTGCCTTTATACAAAGATGCGGCAGCAGACTTATTATTGCCATCTACACAATTTGATATGTATTCAGCTGAAAATGCAGGACTGATTAAATTTGATTTTTTAGGGTTAAAAACTCTAACGGTAATTAATAGAACACAAAAACTTATTCAAAAAAAGATTAAAGAGTTTAAAATTGAAAATATTAATTTTGATGATCAGAAGGTTTTTGAGCTATTATCATCAGGTAACACTGTTGGGTTGTTTCAAGTTGAAAGTGCAGGAATGCGTGAAGCATTATTGCAAATGAAACCTAATAATATTGAGGACATTATAGCTTTAGTTGCACTTTATCGTCCTGGACCCATGAACAACATACCAGTTTATAATGACTGTAAACATGGAAGACAAATTCCTGACTATTTACATCCCCTACTAAAGGAAATTCTTAAACCAACCTATGGTGTTATAATTTACCAAGAGCAGGTCATGCAAATTGCTCAAAAACTTTCAGGGTTTACTGCAGGTGAAGCAGATATTCTTAGAAGAGCCATGGGTAAAAAAAAGAGAGCAGAACTAGAAAAACAAAAACAAGGTTTTATTGCTGGTGCACTTAAAAATGGAATTAGCAAAGATGTTGCAGCAAGTATTTTTTTAAAAATTGAACCATTTGCTGAATATGGTTTTAACAAAAGTCACGCAGCAGCTTATGCGATAATTTCTTACCAAACAGCATTTTTAAAAACATACTATCCCAAAGAGTTTTTTGCAGCATCAATGACGATGGATATATCTAATCAAAATAAACTAGGAGAATTCCACGAAGAACTAAAAAGAGTTAACATTAAAGTTGTACGGCCAGATATTAATAAATGTTTTGCGGATTTCCAGTTTGATGAAAATAACTTTTATTATGCACTTGGTGCTATTAAAAGTGTTGGATATGAAGCAATATCAAATGTTGTGAAAGAGAGAAAAATAAATGGTATGTTTAAATCAATAAACGATTTTCTAAATAGAGTTAACCCCAAAGATATTAATAAACTTCAACTTGAAGGTTTAGTTAAAGCAGGTGCATTTGATAATATAGACAATAATAGACAAGCATTATTTAATTCAATACCTAATTTTATTTTGAAAACAAAAAATATTTTTGAAAATAAGGCTGCAAACCAAATTGATCTTTTTGCATCGGATGAATCACAGGATAGTCAAATTGTTTTTAATACAGAAGATTGGAAATTTGAAGATCGTTTATCAAGAGAATTTGAAGCAATAGGCTTTTTTATATCCGATCATCCATTAAATCAATTTAAAGAAATTTTTGATGATTACAAGATAGTTAATTATGCTAAATTTAATTTAGATGACAACCTTAAAGAATCAAATGTTGCAGCAACGCTTCTAAAAATTTCAGAAAGAAAAACAGCCAAAGGTAATTCTTATGGTGTTATTAAATTAACTGATTTAACAAGTGTTTTTGAACTTTTTGTTTTTTCTGATATCTTGAACTTGAATAGAGAAAACTTAATAGAAGGTAATTCTTTAATTATAAGCTTAACAAAGACAATTTCTATAGATGAAAATAAATTAAAAAGAATTAATGTACAAAAAATTGCCTCACTTAAGGATCTATTTAATAAACCTGTTAATGAAATTATATTCAATGTTAAGTCTCTAAATGATATTGATAAAATATCTAATTTAGTTAGTGAAAAAGGGACCACTCAGGTCAAAATAAATATTCAAGATAAAGATAAAGATATTAGCTTTATATTAAAAAATAGACGTCTTATTGACAGAAAAGCCATAAATAGCCTAAGAAATAACAATATTTTTACTATTATTCATTAAAAAAGACTTGTTTGTTTTTCAAATAATTTGTACACAACACCTAAATTAAACTAACACGCACACAGTTTGTGGTTTTATACCTCCGGTCCTTAAATGGAAATTACTGTGGTGGCTTAACCGGGAATAAAAAATGAAAATACCAAATCTAACTATACAACAATTATTAGAAGCAGGCGTTCACTTAGGGCATAAGACTTTAAGATGGAATCCAAAGATGAAAAAATATATTTTTGGAAAAAGAGATTCAATTCACATTATTGATTTAACTCAAACATTAGAACTTACAAATGTAGCTTTAGAAAAAGTCTATAATACTATCGCTAATAATGGAAAAATTCTTTTTGTATCAACAAAAAAACAAGCTTCAGAAGCAATTGCAGAAGCTGCCAAAGAAACAGGTCAGTATTTTGTGAATTACAGATGGTTAGGTGGGATGTTAACTAACTGGGGAACAATTTCAGGCTCAATTAAAAAAATGAAAAAATATGAATCTGATCTTATAGCTGAAAATAGAGGTTTCACTAAAAAAGAATTATTAAAGATGAGTGTTAAAAAAGACAAATTAGAAAGAGCCCTAGGTGGAATTGCTGAAATGAAAAAGGTTCCTGATTTAGTTTTTATTATTGATACTAATTATGAGTCTTTAGCGATTGCTGAAGCATCTAAATTAGGAATTCCAATTTGTGCAATATTAGATAGTAATTCAAACCCAGACGGGATTGATTTTCCAATTCCTGGTAATGATGATGCTAGAAGATCAATTGATCTTTATTGTAATCTAATTAAAGAAACTATTGAAAATGCAAAAAAAGCTACTCCAGCTAAAACTGAAGAAAAACCTGAAATTGAAGATATCACAAAAAAAGAAAAGTCATCTAAGACTGTGCAAGAACTAGATAGGGAAAAATTAGATACTAAGTTTTCAAAAAAAAAAGATAAATCAAATTAATATGAGTGATATAGAAAAAGTAAAACAACTAAGAGAAGCGACTGGTGCAGGGTTTAAAGATTGTAATTTAGCTGTTAAAGAGTCAGGTGGAGACTTAGATAAAGCTATAGAAATTTTAAGAATTAAAGGAATTTCTAAAGCCTCTAAAAAAATGTCTAGAGATGCAAAAGAAGGTGTCATTGCTACTTCTGGAAACGAAGATAGAATTTCAGTTATAGAAGTTAATTGTGAAACTGATTTTGTTGCCAAAAATGATGACTTTGTTTTGTTTGTGAAAGAATTGTGTGAATTAAACAATAAAAATGAATCGAATTTAGATGAACTAGATAAAACAAATATGAAAAATGGCAAAACAGTTAAAGAAAACTTAGTTTCTTTGATAGCAAAAATGGGTGAAAAAATAACTATTGGTAAAGCAAAAACTTTTAATGAACCTGGTACTAAAAATTTTAGTTATTTGCATACTGTGGTTAAGGATAATTTATCGAAATTATCAGTTATAGTTTCTATTGAAACATCAGATAATAGTGAAATGATGAGAATTTTTGGAAAACAACTTTCAATGCATATTGCTGCATCCAATCCTATAGCTTTAAACTCAGATTTAATTAACAAAGATATTCTTCAAAAAGAACAAGATCTTGTCACAGAGGAACTTAAAAATTCTGGAAAAACCGACGATATAGCAAAAAAAATTAGTTTAGGTAAGATGAATAAATTTAAAGAGGATAATGCGCTATTAACTCAAGCTTGGGTTATGGAACCAAAAAAAAAGGTGCAAGATATAATAAAAGATCTTAATATATCAAGTTTAAAGATTAAGGATTTTTACAGATTAAAAATTGGTGAATAAATGTTTAGTGATAAAACGTACAGCCAAAAAATGGACAAAGCCATTGAAGTCTTTTCAAAAGAACTAACATCTCTAAGAACTGGTAGGGCCAATTCATCTATGCTTGACTTGGTAAAAGTAGATGTTTATGGACAGGCAATGCCATTAAATCAAGTTTCCAGTATCACTACGCCAGATGCAAGAACAATTAATATCCAAGTTTGGGATCTTAACAATGTACCTTTAGTTGATTCTGCAATTAAAAAATCTGAGCTTGGTTTAAATCCTCAAATTGATGGTCAATTAATCAGATTACCAGTTCCAGATTTAAATGAAGAGAGAAGAACAGAAATTAAAAAAGTAATTAAGTCGATGGGGGAAAAAAGTAAAATTTCAGTACGAAATATAAGAAGAGAAGCTAATGATGAATTGAAAAATTTAATAAAAAATAAAGAAATTAGTGAAGATGAAGAAAAGAAATTTGAAAAAATTATTCAAACTTTTACAGATGAGCATATTAAAAAGATAGATCAAAAAGTTGAAATTAAAGAAAAAGAAATAATGACAATATGAACCCTGTCAAACATCTTGCCATAATTATGGATGGAAATGGTAGATGGGGTCTTAAGCATAAAAAAACAAGAAATGCTGGACATAAAGCTGGTCTTAATGCAGTTGAAGATATTATAAGAGAAACATTAAAACAAAAAATTAATTACTTAACACTTTATACATTTTCAACAGATAATTGGAAAAGACCAAAAAAAGAAATTTCTTTTTTATTCAATTTATTAGAAAATTTTTTGTTAAAGAAAATAGAAAGTTTAATTAAAAATCAAATTAAACTAATTATTATTGGTGATAAAAAAAAATTTTCAATGAAAATGCAGAAATTATTAATGGAATCTGAAAAAAAAACTGCATTCAAGAAAAAATTACAAATAAATCTTGCTCTAAATTATGGTTCAAAAGAGGAGATTTTAAATGCATTAAAAGTTATTAAAAAAGATAAACTCAAATTAACAGAAAAAAATTTAAAAAAAAACCTTTATACAAAAAATATACCAGATCCAGATATATTAATTAGAACTGGTGGAACAAAAAGATTAAGCAATTTTCTTTTATGGCAGTTGGCTTATACTGAAATTTTTTTTGAAAAAAAACTATGGCCGGATTTCAATTCTAAAGACTTAAAAATAATACTAAATAAATTTAAAATTCTAAAAAGAAATTTTGGTAGCATATGATTAAAAAAGAATTAAATAAAAGAATTTTAACATCCTTATTTTTATTGTTACTTCTTGTATCAATGTATTTCTATTTTTATATTTTAATTATATCTCTTATTATAATTTCTATTTTAGCTTGGATAGAGTTCTATGGACTAATTTCAAAAATTTTCAAAAAAAAAAAAAATATAGATACAATATTCAGATTTATTTATAAGAGCATTTCGTTAATATACTTAACCTGCTTATCTTTGGGAATTTTAATTATTTTTTACAAAAATGACTATTTTCAAGTGTATATAGTTTATTCGTTACTTGTTTCAATTACATCTGATCTAGGTGGTATGTTATTTGGGAAAATATTTAAAGGAAAGAAACTAACTAAAATTAGTCCTAATAAAACTATATCTGGTTCCTTGGGCTCTTTCATTTGTTCACTTACTTTAATACCATTTTTTTTAGACTTTTTTTTAAATCATAATATTTTAATTTTATTAATTATAACTTTGTTAATTTCTTTAACATCACAATTGGGAGATTTGTTTATTTCATTACTCAAACGCAAAGCCAATGTGAAAAATACAAGTGATTTACTACCTGGCCATGGTGGTGTGCTTGACAGAATTGATGGTATGTTATTTGCTATACCAGTTGGTTTTATAATATTTGGAATTTTTTGATTTAATGAAAAGAAAAATTGTCATTCTCGGTTCTACTGGTTCAATCGGAAAAAGCCTAATTAGTGTATTAAAAAAGGATGCAAATTCTTTTGAGATAGTTTTATTAACAGCGAATAAAAATATTAAAGATTTATTAAAACAGATTACTTTTTTTAAGGTAAAAAATATAATTGTTACTGATTATAAAAAATATTTGATTATCAAAAAATATTTCAAAAATAAAAAAATTAATATCTATAATAATTTTAAATCTTTAGAAAAAATATTAAAGAATCATAAAATTGATTATACTATGAGTGCAATATCAGGACTTGTAGGTTTAAAACCTACTATAAAGGTAATTAGATATTCTAAAAAAATAGCAATTGCAAACAAAGAAGCCATTATATGTGGCTGGTCATTAATTAAAAATGAATTAAAAAAATATAAGACTGATTTTATTCCTGTCGACTCTGAACATTTTTCTATTTGGTCATTAATTAATAATGCAAAAGATCAAAATATTGAAAAATTATTCATAACAGCTTCTGGTGGACCTTTTATAAATTATCCACTAAAAAATTTTCAATTTATAACAACTAAACAAGCTTTAAAACATCCAAATTGGTCTATGGGAAAAAAAATCAGCATAGATTCCGCTACAATGATGAATAAAGTTTTTGAAATAATTGAAGCTAAAAAGATTTTTGACTTAAGTTACGAAAAATTAAAAATTTTGGTTCATCCCAAATCCTATGTTCATGCGGTTGTTAAGTTTGATAATGGATTAACTAAACTATTGATACATGATACTAACATGGTGATACCGATTTTTAACTCATTATATCCAAATCACTCAAAAAAAATAAATTCAAAAAAATTAGATTTTAATATAATTAACAATCTTAATTTTAAAGTTATAGACATAAAAAGATTTCCAGTTGTTAAGATGCTTAAAAGTTTACCAAGTAAAGACTCATTATATGAAACTGTAATTGTTACTATTAACGACAAATTAGTTAATAAATTCTTAAGAAATGAAATTTCTTTTATTGAGATATCTAAAATTCTTTTAAAAGTTATAAATTTCAAAGAATTTAAAAAATACAAGTTAATAAAGCCCAGAAATGTTGCCCAAATTGAGCAATTACAAGATTATGTAAGTTTAAAAATAGACTCTTTAAGTGTATAAATTCATCGATGTATAAATTTTTATTATCTCTTATTTTTATTCTAATATTCACTTTTAAAGTTTCTTCTGAAACTATAAAGGAAATAATAGTCGAAAATAATGATAGAGTTTCAAAAGCAACCATTATTAATTTTTCTAAAATAAAAATAGGTGATGAAATAGATGATCAAGTCTTAAATAATATTATTAAAGATCTTTATGAAACTAAATTTTTTGCCGATGTAAAAGTTGAATTTGTTGATCAAAAATTAATTATAGATGTTTTTGAAAATAAGATTATTCAGTCAGTAGTTCTTAATGGCATCAAAGCAAAAAAATTTAAAGAAGCTATATTTGAAAGTATAAAATTATTAGAAAAAAGCCCTTATGACGAATACATGGCTTCTCAAGATTTGTTATTAATTAAACAAGCCCTTATCTCTCAGGGTTTTTTCTTTTCTAATGTAACCTCTTCATTTATAGACAACTCAAATGGTACAATTGATTTAATATATGATATTGAAATGGGTGAGAGAGCTCTAGTTAAAAACATTGAATTCACAGGTAACAAGGTCTTTAAATCTAATAAATTAAGAAACATTATCACCAGTGAAGAAAATAAATTTTGGAAGTTTATTTCCAGTAAAAAGTTTTTAAACAAAGAACAACTAAAACTTGACGAACGTTTATTAAAAAGATTTTATTTAAATCGTGGATATTACAATGTTAAGATTTCAAGTGTTTTTGCTAAGTTACTTGATGATGGTGACTTCAAAGTAGTATTTAATATTAATGCAGGTAACATTTATAGGATTAATAAAGCAGAATTAATTTTGCCAATAGATTATGATGTAGATAATTTTATTGAAATTAATAAGTTATTAGAAAAACTTGAAGATTCAAAATATTCTTTTACTAAATTAAACAAAATTGTTGATGAAATAGATGTTATAAGTCTCAATAAAGAGTTCGAATTTATTAATGCCTCTATAGAAGAGTCTGTTTTAGACAATAATTTCCTTGATCTTATAATAACTATATCTGAAACAAAAAAAAAATATGTTGAACGTATTAATATTAAGGGCAATAATATTACACAAGAAAATGTAATCAGATCACAACTACAAATTGATGAGGGTGATGCTTATAATGAATTACTCCAGTCTAAATCTATAAATAATTTAAAATCTATGGGCATTTTTAAAGAAGTATCTTCTACAACAAGAAATGGTTCGACAGATCAACAAAAAATTCTTGATATAACTGTAACTGAAAAACCGACAGGTGAAATTTCTCTTGGTGCAGGAATTGGTTCAGATGGTGGTACGGTTGGTTTTTCTGTCAGCGAAAATAATTATATGGGTAAAGGTATCAGGCTTAAATCTTCACTTAGAATGAGCGCTGATACTGTTAGAGGACAGTTCTCTGTTGTTAACCCAAATTATAAATATTCAGATAGAACGATTTTTACAAATATTCAAAGTACGCAAATAGATAAACTTGCTAATAATGGTTATAAAACAACTAAAACTGGTTTTTCTCTTGGTACTGGATTTGAACAATATGAAGATCTGTATTTCAACCCTTCTATAGGTGTATTTTATGAAAATTTAACCACAAGCACAACTGCTTCAGATTCTTTAAAAAAACAAGAGGGTTCGTTTTTTGACACAAGCTTTAGGTACTCGCTTGACTATGACAAAAGAAATCAAAAATATATGACTAGTGATGGATTCAAAAGTACTTTTTCTCAAAAAATTCCATTATTATCAGATGTTTATACCTTAGGTAATACTTACGAACTTAAAAAGTTTTATAAATTACCGAACGAAATGATCACCAGTTTTACTTTTTTTGCAAATAGTGTTAATTCAATTTCCAACAAAGATGTAAGAATTTCGGAAAGAGTAAAATTAAGCTCAAAAAGACTTAAAGGTTTTGAGCATGTTGGGCCAGTAGATAACGGTGACTATATTGGGGGTAATTATGCTTCTGCAATAAATTTTACCACATCATTGCCAATGATATTACAAAGTTTAGACAATACTGAAGTGTCTTATTTTGTTGATATGGGAAGTGTATGGGGAGTTGATTATTCTAGTTCAATCGATGACTCAAGTGAAATCCGTAGCTCAACTGGAATTGCTGTTAATTGGTTCACACCTATTGGACCATTAAATTTCTCTTTGTCACAACCAATAAATACAGTTTCAACAGACAAGACTCAAACATTCCAGTTTAGCTTAGGAACGACGTTTTAATGAATAACGCAAAAAAGTTATTATTATTCATATTTCTATTATTATTTTTTTTCAATAAGTCATATTCAGAAGCAAAGGTTGTCTTTTATAATGTTGATCGTGTTTTACTAGAGAGTAAAGCTGGTAAATCTGTAAAAGCACAACTAGAAAAAATTAATAAAACAAAGTTGGCGAGTTTTAAAAAAATAGAAAAAAAATTGATTGCTGATGAAAAAACACTTTTAGGCAAAAAAAATATTTTAGCCAAAAATGATTTCGAAATAGAATTTAAGAAACTAAGCAATGAAGCAGCCACATATAGAGAAAAAAAACAAAAAGATATAAATGATGCAAACTTAAAAAGAATAAACGCAACAGCAAAACTATTAAGTCTTATTAACCCCATATTAGCAAAATATTCTGAAGAAAAAAATATCTCAATAATTTTATCAAAAAAAAATATAATTATGGGTAAAAATGAACTTGATATTACTGACGATATAATGGTCTTAGTAGATAAACAAATTAAAGAATTTAAGATCAAATAATTTTATGAAAAATAGTTTAAACAGAGAGGAAATTATCAAGTTACTCCCTCATAGAGATCCAATGCTTTTAATAGATGAAATTCTTAATATTAAAAGATTATTCTCAGCAAAAGCCGTTGTTAATGTTAAAAAAACAAGTTTCTTTGTCCAAGGTCACTTTCCTGGGAATCCTGTTATGCCAGGTGTTTTAATAGTTGAAGCCTTTGGTCAAGCAGCCGCAGCGCTAACTGCACATGGCCTAGATAAATCAACCTATGACAATAAATTAGTTTTTTTAATGGGAATAGAAAAAGCTCGTTTTAGAAACCCAGTAATACCAGATTGTAGACTGGAACTAGATATCGAAGCGACAAGATCTCATGGAAGAGTTTGGAAGTATAAAGGTGAAGCATTTGTAGATGGAAAAAAAATGGCTGATGCTCAATGGTCTGCAACTATCGTTGATAGAAAATAATTAGTAACAATTCTTGATAAGTAATTGATATAATTTTTGATAAAAGTTTTTATCAATGAAAAATCCTTTTTTAAAAAATAATGGTCCTTTTGAAATTAATAAACTTTTATTGCTATCCAAAATAAAAAATGAATGTAATTTTAAAAAATTAAAAGTTACTGACATAAAAGATTTAGCATCAGCCAATAATACTGAAATTACATTTTTCCATTCTAAAAAATATGAGTACACAGCTTCAAAAACCAAAGCTTTATTCTGTATTACAACAAGCAACCTTTCTGAAATATTACCTAGTAGTTGTAACGCTATTATTGTTGAAAATGTTTTAATCAATACAGCTATAATTACTAAAATATTTTATCCTAACTCTATTACGGATGATTTTGACTTTGACGTTAAAGAAATAGAAAAAACTTTGTTCAAAAAAAAAGTAAGATTTGGTAAAAATGTTTTAATAGGAAAAAACGTAAAGATTGGCAAAAATTGTTTGCTAGGCCATAATACAATTATAGAAAGCAATGTTGAAATTGGTAATAGTTGTTCAATTGGTTCAAATGTTATTATTAGAAATACAATTATAAAAAATGATGTACATGTTTTAGATGGCTGTGTAATTGGAAAAAAAGGATTTGGTTTTTTTCCAAAAAAAGACAAAAATATTAGATACCCACACATTGGAATGGTAATTATCAATGATAATGTAGAAATTGGTTGTAATGCCACAATCGATAGAGGATCAATGTCTAATACAGTGATCGGAACAAATACTTATTTAGATAATCAAATTCATATTGCACATAATAATGTAATAGGAAATAATTGTATTATTGCAGGTCAAGTTGGTTTTGCTGGTAGCTCCATTTTAGGAGACAATGTTATGATAGGTGGTCAAGCTGGAATTTCTGGTCATTTAAAAATAGGAAATAATGTTCAAATAGCTGGTGGTAGTGGTGTAATAAAAAGTATTCCAGATAACTCAAGAGTGATGGGATATCCAGCCAAAGATTTAAAAAATTTTATTAAAATGAATAAATAATGATTCATAAAACTGCAATCATAGATTCGAAAGCAAAAATTTCATCAAATGTTAAAGTTGGTCCTTACTCTGTAATAGGACCAGATGTTGAAATCGATGAGGAAGTTATAATACAATCACATGTTACAATCACTGGGCTAACTAAAATAGGTAAAAAAAATATATTTTATCCCATGTCTTCAATAGGTAGTGATCCGCAAGATTTAAAATATAATGGTGAAAAAACAAGTCTAATAATAGGCAGTGGTAACACTATAAGAGAACATGTCACTATTAACACTGGTACAATACAGGGTGGAGGAATAACAAAAGTTGGCAATAATAATTTAATTATGATTGGTGCCCATATAGCTCATGACTGTATAGTTGGTAACAATATTGTTATGGCCAATGACTCTGCGATAGCTGGACATGCTATTATAGATGATTTTGTAATAATCGGCGCAAAATGTGGGATTCAACAATTCGTTAGAATTGGCAAACTAGCGATGATAGGCGGTATGACAGGTGTTTCTCGAGATGTGATACCTTACGGTGTGTCCACAGGAAATCGAAATTTTTTGAATGGTATAAATATTGTTGGCTTAAGAAGAAGTAAAACTCAAAATAAAGACATAATTATACTAACAGAAGCTTATAAAGAAATTTTTAAAACAGAAAGTTTAAATAATAATTTAAATAATTTAAAGAATGAATATAAAGATAATTATTTAGTTGAAGATGTAATAAAATTTATTAATAAAGATAAAAAAAGACCAATTTGTACACCATATAGTGAACAATAATGATAGGCTTACTCTTTGGAGATACTGACTTTCCAAAACAAATATTAAAAAAAATTAAGAAGAATAAAATACAATATTTAATCATTGATTTTTCTAAAAATAATTTTTTTAAAAAAGATCCATATTCAATATCAATTGGTATTGGTCAATTAGGTAAAATTTTTGAGACATTAAAAAAAAATAAATGTAAACAAGTTCTGTTTGCTGGAAAAATTAACAAACCCAAGTTCTCATCATTAAAGATGGATCTAAAAGGTATTTATTATTTGCCTAGAATCATTAAAGCAGCCAAACTTGGAGATGCCGCCATTTTAAAAAGTATAATTAGCATTTTAAGTAAAGAAAAAATTAAAGTTATGAGTTCAATTTTTTATAATCCTGAGTTAGCATTATCAAGAGGAACTTACACAAAAGTTAAACCAAATAAAGAGGATCTTATATCGGTAAGTAAAGGCATTAAATCACTTGATAAGTTAAATCCCCATGATCATATCCAAGCGATAGTTGTAAAAGGAAGTAGTATTATTTCTAAAGAAACATCTAAAGGAACAAAAAAAATGCTCGAGTTAATAGACAAAAATAAAAATATAAAAACTAAAACTATATTAATTAAATTCCCCAAAAAAAATCAAGACTTAAGACTTGATTTACCAACTATAGGTTTTGATACACTTAAAGACTGTAAAAAAGCTGGTATAAAAGGAATTGTTTTAAAATCGAAAAAAAATATTTTTATGGATAAAAATAAAAGCATAAGTTTTGCTAATAAGAACAAAATATTTATCAAAGTTTTATGAAAAAGATTTTTATACTTACTGGAGAACCATCTGGAGACAAGTTAGCATCAACTGTTATATCGAAACTAAAACAAACGAACCCTGAAGTTAAATATTTATGTGTTGGAGGACATAATTTAGAATCTCTTGGAATTAAGTCTATTTATGATCTTAACCAAATTACATATATTGGTTTTACTAGTGTTTTACTTAACATTTTTAAAATTAGAAAAAGGATCAATAAAACTGTTGAAGAAGTTATAAAATTTAATCCAGATGTATTATTTAGTGTTGATAGCCCTGATTTTACTCTTAGAGTTGCTGAAAGAGTAAAAAAGATTAATAAAAATATTAAAACCATCCATTATGTAGCACCTCAGGTTTGGATATGGCGTGAGGGAAGAGTTAAAAAGTTTAAAAAATTTATAGACCATATGCTGCTCCTATTTTATTTTGAAAAAAAATATTTTGATAAAGAAAATATTCTAAATACTTTTGTCGGTCATCCATTGCTTGAACTTAATAAAAGGTCTAAAATAAACTTATCTACTTTAATTGATAAAAATAAAAAAATTATATCTATATTCCCTGGAAGTAGAGACTCTGAAATTAATGTCCTCTTACCAATTCTAAGTGATTTTATTGAATTAATGAATGAAAAATTTAACAATTATATTTTTATTTTTCACGCTACGGAGAAAAATAAAGAAAAAATAGTTAGTTTTTTAAAAAATAGTTCTTTAAATAATTTTCAAGTAATTTCTGATGATAATATTAAATCTCAAATTTTATCAAACTCTATATTTGCTGTTGCTAAATCAGGTACAGTTACGCTTGAAATCTGTAATGCTAATGTTCCATCAATTATCATTTATAAAATTAATATAATTAATTTTTTTATTATGAAATTTTTAATTAAGATCCGTTACGCTAATATTATTAATATTATTAATAATAGAGAGATAATACCTGAACTTTTACAAGGTGAATGTAACGCTAAAGAAATATTCAATTCTGTAGTATATTTTTTAAATAATCCTGAACTAATTAGATCTCAATTAGATATTGTTAGTAAAACTCTTGATAATATCAAATCTAAAACTTCTTCATCAGAGAAATCTGCAATAATCTTATCGCAGTATCTTTAATTTTTAAACTATCTTATTCAATCTTTTCTGTGTCTCATCTTTTCCCAATGATATAATTATATCATAAATACCAGGTCCAAATTTTGAGCCAGTCAATGCTATCCTTAAAGGTTGACCAACACCTTTAAAGTTAGTCTTGTATGATTCTATTAGATTGTTAATAACTGGTTCTAATGTAACCCTATTTAAATCCTTAATTGCAGAAATTTCTTTAGAAAAATCAGATATAATTTTTTTTGCATTACTATCAATAAGTTTAAAGTCTTCTTGATTTTGATCAATTTCATCAAAAATAATATACTTAGAGTTATTATGAATATCTTCTAGCGTCTTAGCTTTATTCTTTAAAAATGTTAAAGAAGATTTTATTTTTTCTCTTTTAGTATTCTCAATTTTATGTTTAAAAAGTTCACAGTATTTTAGCAATTGTTGATAAAGATCATTTTCATCAATTGTTTTAATATAGTGTTCATTCATTGAGAGAATACGACTCATATCTAATTTAGAAGGTGACTTTCCAATTCCTTTTAGATTAAAGTATTTGATACTTTCTTCTAATGTAAATATTTCTTTATCCTCATATGACCAACCAAGTCTAAGTAAATAATTTCTTAGGGCATCAGGCATAATTCCAATTTTGGAATAATCATCTAATGTTGATGCGTTATCTCTTTTTGATAATTTTTTACCCTCAATAGTATGAATAAGAGGTATATGTGCAAATTGTGGTAAATCCCATTTCATAGCAATGTATATTTGGATTTGTTTGAAAGTATTTATTTTGTGATCGTCTCCCCTAATGATATGAGTCATACTCATTTGATGATCATCAACTGTTGCAGATAGATTATATGTCGGTGTACCGTCGTTTCTTAAAATTATAAAATCTTCAATTGTGCTATTCTCTATTTCAACATCTCCCTGAACCAAATCTTTTAAAATAGAAGTCCCATCAATTTTACTTTTAAATCTAATTACAGGTTTTATATTTTTTGGAGCAACTGCTTCTGTAAGGTCTCTCCATTTTCTGTTATATATATAAGGGAGTTTTTTTTGTCTGGCTCTTTTTTTCTGTTCTTCAATTTCTTCACTTGAGCAATAGCACTTATAAGCATGATTATTTTTAAGCAATTCATTTACAATATTTACATGGTCATTTATTTTTTTTGATTGAATATATTCATCACCATCATGCTCTATACCAATCCACTTTAAAGATTTAATAATTTGAAATTTATATTCATCTTTAGATCTTTCTATATCTGTGTCTTCAATTCTTAAGTGAAAAGTTCCTTTTTGGTTCTTAGAATATAGCCAATTAAATAAAGCTGTTCTAACACCTCCTATATGTAAAGCCCCAGTTGGTGAGGGAGCAAATCTTGTTGCTACTTTAGACATTCGAAATGTTTAGACTATTTTCTTAGAAGTTTCTATATAAAGATACTAAAACACCCTGAACTTTAACTCTGTCAGGACCAAATATTTTAGTCTCATAATTTCTATTTGCACTCTCAAGCGCAACTGTTTTGCCTTTTCTTCTAATTCTTTTTAGCATTGCCTCATGTTCATCAATTAGGGCTACTACAATTTTACCATTATCAGCAGTGTCAGATCTTTTGATTATGACAGTATCTCCTTCATTAATTCCAGCCTCAATCATTGAGTCGCCTTGGACTTTAAGACCGAAGTATTGGCCATTTTTTTCAAGATTACTTGGAAGAGGTATTCTAGCAACTTCGTTTTGAATAGCTTCTACAGGCGTTCCTGCTGCAATTTTACCCAGCACCGGTATTTCCATTTCATCTATTTTAGTCTCTTCAGTATCCAATCCACCTTTAATGACACTTGGTGAAAAGCTGTTATAAATATCGTTTGCCGAAGCTGTTTCTGGAAGTTTAATAACCTCTAAAGCTCTTGCTTTGTGAGCTAACCTTCTAATAAAGCCTCTTTCTTCTAAAGCACTAATTAGTCTGTGAATTCCAGATTTAGATTTTAAATTAAGTGAATCTTTCATTTCCTCATAAGAAGGAGAAACCCCAGAAGCTCTTAACTTTTTGTTAATAAATAAAAGTAGGTTTTTTTGTTTTTTAGTTAGCATAAGAACAAATATCGTACAAAGTATGTTCTACAAAAGTTCTCTTGAATAAACAATAGCTAAAAAGTGTTTAAAATAGGGGCTTAATTGACTATAGAACTGAAAAAATTGAATTATTATCCAAGTTTTTTAAAAGTGATTCACCAATTAAAAAAGTTTTAATTTTAGTTTTATCTTTTAAGGATAGAAGTTCATCTTTTGTTTTAATTCCACTTTCTGAAATTAAAGGACCACCATGACTAATTAAAACATTATGGATATCATAAGTTGTATTTATATCTGTCTTAAGAGTTTTAAGGTTTCTGTTATTTATTCCAATTAAGGACTCTTTAAAGTTAAGTGCTTTCTTGGCTTCATTAACAGTGTGTACTTCAACAATTACAGACATATTAAGTTTTAGTGCTTCTTCGTATAATTCATTTGCAAGTTTGTCAGTAACCCCAGCTATTATTATTAATATAGCATCAGCACCATAACTTTTCGCAAGATTAACTTGAAATTTATCTATAAAAAAATCTTTACAAAGAACAGGAAGTTTTATTTTTTCTTTTATTTTACTTACGTGAATTAGATTACCTAAAAAAAAATCTTCTTCAGTAAGTATAGACAAACAAGTTGCTTTATTGTCATTGTAAATTTTAGCTATATTTAAAGGGTCATAATTTTCTATTATTATACCAGCAGAAGGACTAGCTTTTTTAATTTCAGCAATTAAAGAAATTTTATTATTATCAATATTTTTTTGTATTTTTTCTTTAAAATCGATAAATGATTTATTTTCATTTATTTTTGAATCTAAAGATTCTAATGAAACTGATTTTTTTAATAAATCGACACGTTCGATTTTCTTTTTAATTATTTTTTCTAAAATATTTTCAGACATTCTGTATATTCTTTATATTTTCAAATGTCTTACCAGATAATATGTGTGATCTTGCTGAGTCATAGGCATCTTTAAATTTTGAATTTTTTTCTGTAACAATAAGTCCTGCTGCAGCATTTAAACAGACAGCCTTTGAGAAATCGTTATCTTCACCTTTAAATATATCAATCATTTTACTTGCATTAAATTTAGCATCATCACCTAATAAATCATCAAAATTATTTGCACCAATATTTAATTCTTTAGGATCTATTATTATTTCTGAAATTTCACCATTTTTTAATTGTACTACGTTTGTTTTTGCATAAGGAGATATTTCATCCATACCATCTTCACTATTTACAATCCAGGCATATTTAATATTCAAATTTCTAAGAGCATCAGCAAAAATTTTTAATAAATTCTTATCAAAAACACCAACAACTTGTCTATCAACAAGGGCAGGGCTACTTAAAGGCCCAATCATGTTGAATATTGTTCTTTTACCTATTTTTTTTCTCGTCGGTCCTACAAATCGCATTGCGCTGTGATAGTTTGGTGCAAACATAAAACCAAAATTATTTTTATTAATTTGTTCTTCAATATCATTCGGTTCTAAATCAATTCTTATATTTAAAGCTTCTAAAACATCCCCAGATCCACATTTAGATGAAACTGCTTTATTACCGTGTTTTGCTACATTGATGCCCATACTAGATAATAATAATGCTGAAGCTGTGGAAATATTTAGTGTGTTCATTCCATCTCCACCCGTGCCACATGTGTCAACGCAATCCTTAACGTTAACTCTTTTAGATTTATTTCTTAATACATAAACACCTCCAGCGATCTCATCAGAAACCTCACCTTTTGCAGATAATAAAGTTAAAAAATCAAATATTTCAATATCTGAAGCTTTACCATCCATTAGTATTTCAAATGCTGCCTTACTCTCATTAAAAGATAAATTTTCTTTATTTCTTAGTTTCTCAAGATATTTTTGCATTAATTTTTATAATTTATAAAATTTTTTAATATTTTCATGCCAATAGTAGTTTTTATACTCTCGGGATGAAATTGAACACCATGAATGTTATATCTTTTATGTTTTACACCCATAATAGTTCCATCTTTTGTTTCAGCACTAATTTCAAGTTCACTGGAAAGTGTTTTTTTATCAATAATTAGACTGTGGTATCTTGTAGCTTCAAATTTAGAAGGAAGATTTTTTAATATACCAATTTTTTTAGATATAATTACACTCGTTTTTCCATGCATTAGTTTTTTGGCTTGAATAATCTTTGAACCAAATACTTGTCCAATAATTTGATGACCTAAACAAACACCTAATATTGGAATTTTTTTGTATAAAGATTTTACTATCTTGATGCAATTTCCTGATTGATTTGGATTACCCGGGCCTGGTGAAATAACAATTCTATCATATTTCTTTTTTATTATTTGCTTATCAGTAATTTCATCATTTCTAATTACATCTACGTTAATTCCCAACGAAGATATGTAGTGATATAGGTTAAATGTAAAACTATCGTAGTTATCTATTAATATAATTTTCATTATTTTAGAGCATTCATTAAGGCCTTTGCTTTATTGACTGTTTCTTCGTATTCTTTAATTGGTTTACTATCTGCTACAATGCCTGCGCCTGCTTGGACATAAAATTTTTTATTTTTGGCAACAGCTGTTCTTAATGCAATACATGTATCAAACTCACCGTTTGCTGAAAAATAACCAATACCACCAGCATAAACTTTTCTTCTTGTTGTTTCTAGCTCATCTATTATTTCCATAGCTCGAATTTTGGGCGCACCCGAAACAGTTCCAGCTGGAAAGCCAGCAAGTAATGATTTAAATTTTGAAAATTTTTTATTATAAATCCCAATAACATTGGAAACTATATGCATAACATGTGAGTATTTCTCGATCATAAAACTCTCAGTCACTTTAATACTACCTACTTTAGAAACTTTACCCGCATCATTTCTACCCAAATCAAGTAGCATTAGATGTTCTGAGAGCTCTTTTTTATCTTGCAATAAATCCTTTGCAAAAAAATTATCTTCTTTAGCGTTTTTACCTCTAGGTCTGGTTCCTGCTATTGGTCTAACTGTAATTTTATTATCTCTTAATCTAACTAAGATTTCTGGACTAGCTCCTATTATTTGAAAATCATCAAAATTAAAAAAATACATAAATGGTGAAGGATTAGTAACTCTTAATTTTTTATAAATCTCTAGTGGTTTCTTAGATAATTTAGCTTCAAATCGTTGGCTCAAAACAACTTGAAAAATATCTCCAATCTTAATGTATTTTTTGGCTTTATCGACCATTTTCAAAAATTTGTTTTTTGATGTGTTAGATTTAATTTTAATACTAGTTTTTGTACTATTGTAAAAATTATTTTTTATTAATGAAGCTTGGATTAGTAGATCATTAATTTCACTGCCAATTTCTAAATATCTTCTTTTATAATTTGAAATTTTTTCATCTTTAAAGATATTTATAATATAAAATATTTTTTTTTTAAAATTATCATGAATAATTAGTGTTCTTGGTCTCAAGAGTCTCACATCCGGAAGTTTCAAATCATCCTTACATTTATTAGGTATTTTTTCGATGTATCTAATAGAATCATAAGAAAAATAACCTGATATCAACGAACATATTGGAGGTAAATCTTTTGGTGTCTTAAACTTGAAACTTTCTATAATTTTTTCAATAATTTTATCAGGTGTACCTCTAATTTTTTTTCTAGCGTTGTTTGTAATCAGATAAGAGTTTTTATTATTAAACTCCCATATTTTGTCTGGGTTTTTACCAAAAATTGTGTATCTCCCTTTTATTTTTCCTTTTTCTACTGACTCAAAGATAAAACTATTCTTTTCATTAAGAAAATTATCAATCAAATTTAAAACTTCTTGATCACCTTGTACTTTTTGGGATGTGTAAATGATTTGATTTTTGTTTCTTGAGTGTTGAAACTTAAAATCTTTAAAGTTTCGATTTAACATTATCTAAAATAATTTTTCACTCTATCAAGAGTTTTTTCATTAACAATAACTTTGTATTTACTGTTTAACAGAAAATCATAAGATTTTAATATACTATTTCTATTTTCAGCACTAGCTTCATTAGAAATAGCATTAAATTTTTTTGAATTTTGGTCAATACTTATATCTTCATACCTTATTACTTTAGCTACAAATATGTTGTCTTCATTATCAGCAATCATGGTAAATGTATTAATTGGTAGAGAGTATAAAATTTCTACAGAATTATTTTTAAACTTGTTGACATCTTTAATTGAATTTAATTGTATTTTTTCAATTTTACCATTTGCGAGTTTATTAAAGTACTCATCATTGAATTTTTTTTTATCTATTTGATCTAGTATTGATTTGTTAAATTCAAATTTTTTTTCTTGAAATATAAGTTTTTTTATTTGTTTTGCAAATTGATCATCCTTTAAATCTGGCAATTTAGATTTAATATCATCGATATGATAAAAAATAAAAGCTCCATTATCTTCAAGTATTTCAATTTTATCTTTTCTAGAATTATAAATCGTATTCTCTATAGTTTTTTTATTTTCTAAATTAATATAATTTCTTTTTATAATCGGCTTTATAGCAAGTTCATTAATAATAGTTTTAAAATTAATATCTTTAGATATTTTGTTTTCGATTTCATCAATTGAATCAAAAAAGGCCTGATTAAATTCATCAAGACCTATTAAATTTTTTGGTGTTAGTATTACGTAAGAAAAATCTATATAATCTTGTTTTAGTTTTTCTGAATTTTTCTTCATAAAGAGATTCATATCTTGATCAGTAAATTCATTAACTTTTTTATAAAATTTATTTAAATTAATAAAGCTGATATCTAATTTTCTATTATTTTCTTTAAAAAAGCTGTGTACCAAAAAATTAGGTGATTTTGCTCCACCACTTATGTATGTAAATAGTTCTTTTTGCAGAGCATTACTTTTTAATTTCATTTCGTACATTGCTGCACTCATATTATTTGTTAATAGAAATTTTTCATAAAGTGTTCTTTGAAATTTACCATCTTCATCTTGAAAATTTTTATTTTTTTTCAGTCTTTCTGCTAGCATTTCTTTTGATAAAACTAAATTTAAATCCTTAATTTCAAGGTCTAACAAGGTCATTGAAATTAAAGATGACAAAAGTTCTTCAATTACGTTTTTATTAATATTCTCTTTTATTAATTGCTGACTCAAGCCAGATTTATTTAGGTAATCCATAAAGTCTTGAGTAGAGATATTGATATTATTTATTTTAGCTATATTATTTTGATTACCTGTACTAAAACCCCCACCAAATCCACCAAACCCAAAAGCTACTATAATAACAAAAATTAGCAGCAAGCCACCAATCTTTTTTTTTGTAAAATCTTGAAAAGGATTTATCATTGCTTTATTAATTTATTGATCTTTAAAATATCAAGCTATAGATTAAAATTTTCATTATGACAAATAAATATATGTATTTTGTAGCTAATTGGAAAATGTATGGGAATTTATCTTCACTAAATGCATTGGATAAAGTTATTAAATTTTCAAAATCTAAAGAAATAAGAGGAGGTAGATTAATTTATTGTCCTCCAAATACTTTAATAGGTTCTTTTTCAAAAAAATTTAAAGACTGTCAAATTGGTATTGGTGGCCAAAATTGTCATGAAAGTCAAGAGTATGGTGCACACACAGGTTATGTTAATCCACGTATGCTAAAAAATATTGGTGCTCATTTTGTAATTATTGGTCATTCAGAAAATAGAAAAAAAGGTGAAAATGATAGATTAATTAATTTAAAAATAAAAAGTGCTATTGAAGCTAAATTAAAAGTTATTTTTTGTATTGGGGAAACTTTAAGTGAAAAACGAAAAAAAAAAACTTACCTAGTTTTATCTAGACAAATTAAAATTGGTTTAAAAAATATTAAAAATAAATCAAATATTTTTATAGCCTATGAACCTGTTTGGGCTATAGGAAGTGGTCTTATTCCAAAATCACAGGATCTTTTTAGAATAGTAGAATTTATCAAAAGTAAATTTAAAGCCAAATCACCAAAAGTTTTATATGGGGGCTCTGTAAACCCCCAAAACATTATAAACTTAAGAGAAATTAATAATATTAATGGTTTTTTAATTGGCGGAGCATCTCAAAATGCTAAAAAATTTATTGATATAGTCAAAAAAACATATAGTTAGCTCTCATGGAAAATATTTTATTAGTAGTGAACTTGGTACTAGCTACAATACTTGTGCTTTTGGTGCTTGTTCAAAAATCTGAAGGGGGAGCACTTGGTATTGGTGTTTCTCAAGATAATTTTATGCTTTCTAGATCTGCTGGCAATTTTATGAGTAAGGCTACAGCTGTAGTTGCCACTTTATTTATAATTTGTAGCTTAGCTTTAACAATAATATCCAGAGGAGAGTTAACACCCACATCCTCAGTATTAGATGTCATTGAGGAAAAATCTAGTGATACACCCTCAATTCCTGAAAATTAATAATTAATTCTTTCCATTTTTATAAATAATCGCTATAAGATAATTCCATGGCGCGATTTATATTTGTCACCGGCGGCGTGGTATCTTCTTTAGGGAAAGGTCTTTCTTCTGCTTCTTTAGCTTATTTACTTCAATCAAGAGGTTTTAAAGTTCGTTTAAGAAAGTTGGATCCTTATTTAAATGTTGATCCTGGAACAATGAGTCCATTTCAACATGGAGAAGTTTTTGTAACTGATGATGGAGCTGAAACAGATTTAGATTTGGGTCATTACGAAAGATTTTCAGGAATATCTGCAAAAAACTCTGACAACATCACAACAGGAAAAATCTATAGTGACGTCTTAAAAAAAGAACGTAAGGGAGGGTATCTTGGAAAAACAGTTCAGGTTATACCACACATAACAAATCGTATTAAAGAGTTTATAAAAAATGATACATCCAAAGAAGATTTTATAATTTGTGAAATAGGTGGAATAGTAGGTGATATTGAAAGCCTTCCTTTTGTAGAAGCTATAAGACAATTTGCAAATGATGTCGGTAAAAAAAATGCTTTATTTATTCATTTAACTTTAGTTCCATACCTTAGAGCATCAGATGAAATTAAAACAAAACCTACTCAACATTCTGTAAAAGAATTAAGAAGTCTTGGCATACAGCCGGATATAATAATTTGTAGATCTGAAAGATCCATTCCATTAGAGCATAGAAAAAAGATATCCTTGTTTTGTAACGTTAATATTGAAAATGTAATTCAAACAGTAGATGTTAAAACTATCTATGAAGCTCCAATTAGTTTTAATAGAGAAAATTTAGATAAGCAAGTACTTGAATATTTTAAAATTAAATCCAGAAAAAAGGTTAACTTAAACCCTTGGAAAAAAATTATAAAAATTGTTCTTCAAACTAAAAAATCAATCAATATTGCAATAATTGGCAAATATGTTGATCTTAAAGATGCTTATAAATCATTAGATGAAGCACTAGCACATGGTGGAATTCATAATAATTTAAAAGTAAATTTAGTGAGAATAGACTCTGAGAATTTGAAAGTTTCTGAAATTAAAAATAAATTAAAAGGAATTTCCGGAATTTTGATACCTGGTGGTTTTGGTAAAAGAGGAACCGAAGGTAAAATTGCTGCAATTAGATATGCTAGATTAAAAAAAATTCCTTTTTTTGGAATTTGTTTTGGAATGCAAATGGCAATTATAGAATTTGCTAGAAATAAACTAAATATAAAAACTGCCACATCAAGTGAATTTGGAGCAGTGGGAACTCCAATTATTGGTTTAATCACTGAATGGAATAGAGATGGTAAAAAAATAATAGGAACTGACAAAAATCTAGGAGGCACTATGAGACTTGGTCTTTATGAAGCAAAATTAAAAGATAACTCACTAATTAAAAAAATTTATAAATCAAAATTAATTCAAGAAAGACATAGACACAGATATGAAGTAAATATTAATTACATGGATCAATTTGAAAAAAATGACTTAATCTTTTCAGGATTATCACCAGATAACAAATTACCAGAGATTATTGAGTTAAAAAACCACCCTTGGTTTGTTGGAGTTCAATTTCACCCTGAATTTAAATCTAGACCTTTGTCACCACATCCTTTATTCTCATCTTTTATCAAAGCAGCTAAAAATCATAAATGAAAAATATAAAAGTTAATTGTGGAAATATAGAAATTTCAAACAATAATAAGATTTGTATTATTGCTGGTCCATGTCAACTTGAGACCGAGCAACATGCTATGGATATGGCAGGTAAAATTAAAGAAATTACTTCTAAGTTTGATATGGGTTTTATTTATAAAACATCTTTTGATAAAGCTAACAGAACCAGTTTAAAAGGAAAAAGAGGTGCAGGTCTTGAACAATCTTTACCTATTTTTGATAAGATTAAAAAACAATTAAGTGTTCCAATATTAACTGATATACACAATGCTGAACAATGTTCGATAGTAGCTCCTCATGCAGATGTTTTACAAATTCCAGCATTTTTATGCAGACAAACAGATTTATTAATCGCTGCTGCCAAAACAGGAAAAATTATAAACGTCAAAAAAGGTCAATTTCTTGCACCATGGGATATGGTTAATGTTACTAAAAAAATTGCTGACTCTGGTAATAATAATATTTTAGTCACAGAAAGAGGTGCAAGTTTTGGATATAATACATTAGTCTCTGATATGAGATCACTACCTATAATGGCAAAAAATGGGTACCCAGTGATTTTTGATGCTACTCATTCTGTACAACAGCCAGGTGGCTTGGGTGAGACTAGTGGTGGTCAAAGAGAGTTTGTAGAATATCTAGCAAGAGCTGCTGTTGCAGTTGGTGTTGCAGGTGTTTTTATTGAAACACATCAAGACCCAGACAATGCACCATCTGATGGCCCTAATATGGTTCCGTTAGACAAGTTAGAAAAATTATTATCTCAATTATTTGAAATAGATAATTTAATTAAAAATAAATGAGCAAAATATTAAAGGTAAGAGCTCGCCAAGTTTTTGATAGTAGAGGAAACCCAACAGTGGAAGCTGAAGTTTATTCAAAAAATTTAAGCGCATCTGCAATTTGTCCATCGGGAGCTTCAACAGGCACCCATGAAGCATTTGAAAAACGAGACATTAAAAACAAAAAATATTTAGGTAAAAGTGTTTTGAGTGCAGTGAATTTAGTTAATGCTAAAATCTCTAAAAAACTGATAGGTAAAAATATTCATGATCAAACACGCATAGACACTATTTTAATCAATCTCGATGGTACTAGACAAAAAACAAGCTTAGGTGCCAATGCTATTTTAGCTGTATCAATGGCCGCTAAGAAGCTTTCTTCAAAAATTAAGAAAGTGCCTTTATATAAAACTTTCTTATTAAAAAAAAATTATAAATTACCCTATCCATTAATGAACATTATTAATGGTGGAGCACATGCAAATAATGGATTAAGAATTCAAGAATTTATGATTAGACCAGATAAAGCTAAAAGTTTTTCAGAAGCCATGAGAATATGCTTCTTGGTAATAAATAATTTAAGAAATTTGATTATAAAAAGAGGTCTATCAACATCTGTAGGAGATGAAGGTGGCTTCGCTCCAATGATTAGTAGTAATGAGAAAGCTTTAGATTTAATTGTGGCAGCAATCAAAAAATCAGGTTTTAAAAATGGTAAAGAAGTATCAATTTGTTTGGATGTTGCAGCAAATGAATTAATTAAAAAAAATAAATACTCAATTCATTCAAAAAAATTTATTTCAGTAGATAAATCAATTAAAGAATATAAAAAGATAATAAATAAATATAAAATTAAATCAATCGAAGATCCATTTGGAGAAAATGATTGGAAGGCTTGGAATAAGTTAACAAAACATACAAAGAATATACAAATAGTTGGTGACGATCTTTACGTGACTAATTTAGAGAGACTTAAAAAAGGTTTTTTAAATAATTCTTCAAATTCAATATTAATTAAACTTAACCAAATTGGCACAGTATCAGAAACACTTGAGGTTATTAAGTTTGCACAAATTATAGGCTTCAAAACAATAATTTCTCATAGATCTGGAGATAGTGAGGATACCTTTATAGCAGATCTTGCGGTAGGTACTAATTCGAATCAAATAAAAACAGGATCATTAGCCAGATCTGAGCGTGTTGCAAAATACAATCAATTATTACGCATAGAAGAAGAGCTTGGAAAAAAATCTATAATGAATAAGATTCATTAATGCTTGGAAAATTAAGAAAAAATTACTTTTTATTAATCTCAACTTTTTTAATACTTTATTTTTTTTTTAATCTTTTAGATGGTGAAAGAGGCCTTTTTTCTTATTTTAAAAAAAAAGAAATTTTAATAAACTTAGAAGCTGAAGAAGCTAATTTATCCAACAAAATTAAAGATCTTGAATTTAAAAATTCTTTATTAAGCAATAAATTAGACCTAGATTATATTGAGACTTTAATCAGAGGAAAATTTATGTTTGGCAAAGAAGGAGAGACCCTCTATATAATTAATAAAAATGACAATTAAACCAAGACACCCAGAAAAAGTTAACAAACCAATTAATCCTATCAAAAAAAAACCTGATTGGATAAGATCTAAATTATCAAATAGTAAAGAATTCTTCTTAACTAAAACCATTGTTAATCAAAACAATTTAGTAACAGTTTGTCAGGAAGCTAATTGCCCAAATATTACAGAATGTTGGAGTAAACGCCATGCTACTTTTATGATTATGGGCGATACTTGCACAAGAGCCTGTGCCTTCTGTGATGTAAAGACAGGCAAGCCTGAAAATTTAGATCCATTTGAGGCTTATAAAATTTCAAATGCTGTTCACAAACTTAATCTTAACCATGTTGTAATAACTTCTGTTGATAGAGATGATTTAGAAGACGGAGGCTCAAATCATTTTTTTGATGTAATTACAGCTGTAAGAAAAAAAAACCCAGAAACATCAATTGAAGTTTTAACCCCAGATTTTTTAAGAAAGGGTGAATCTTATAAAAAGATTTTAGAAGCTGATTTAGATGTTTTCAATCACAATATTGAAACAGTTCCAAGGCTTTATTTAAAAGTTAGACCAGGTGCAAGATATTTTGGTTCATTAGAACTTTTAAAGAATGTAAAAAAAAATAATAAAAAAGTTTTTACTAAATCAGGGCTAATGGTTGGTTTAGGAGAAAGCAAAGATGAATTAATTCAGGTGATGGATGACTTAAGGTCTGCTGATGTAGATTTTCTAACAATTGGACAATATTTACAACCCTCAGCAAAACACTACCCTCTGGAAAGATATTACCATCCAGATGAATTTAAGGATCTAGAAAATATTGCAAAATCTAAAGGTTTTTTATTAGTTTCATCTTCACCACTAACAAGATCTTCCTATCATGCAGATGAAGACTTTGCTCAATTACAAAAAAATAGATTAAAAAGGTATAATGCCCAAAGCTTCAGTTAAGAGATTAATTGAATGCAATAAAGAACAATTAGTTGATCTTGTTCTGGATATTGAAAGTTACCCCAAATTTATACCTTATTGTTTAGATGCAAAAATTTATGAAAAAAAGGAAGAAAAGAATCTAATCTTAATAATCGCAGATCTTACAATAGGCAAGGGTCCGTTCAAGGCAACCTATAAAAGTGATGTCAGATTCAATAAAGATACAGACACTATTCTAGTAACCAATATTAAGGGACCTCTCAAACATTTGGATAATAAATGGGTTTTTCTTGAAAAAGATAGTTCTACTGAGATATCTTTTGATATTGATTTTGAGATTGAAAATAGATTTTTAAATATTGTAATGGATAAATCTTTTCAGTATGGTTTAGATAAAATAGCTGACTCTTTTCAGAAAAGAGCTAATGATTTATTTAAGGGTAGATAAATCACTAAACAACAATATGTGCAGAAAGGTAAATTATGTCTGCAGACTTAAAAAAAAGAACAATTGCAAAAACATTAACATGGCGTGTTACTGCTAGTTTAACAACTTTTATTATTGCTTGGATATTAACAGGTGACTTGTTAATAGGAGTTTCGATAAGCAGTATCGAAGCTATAGCTAAAATTTTTTTATATTATTTTCATGAAAGAATTTGGAACAATATAAGTTGGGCTAAAAGTTAGACAATATTATCGATCATATTAAGTGCAGTTCTAACTGTAATTTTTTGTATTGATATTCTACCTTTATTCTTAAATAGATTTTTTTTAGTTATTATTTTATTTCCTTTTTTAACACCAATATAAACTAAACCGACTGGTTTTGATTTTGTACCACCATTAGGTCCAGCAATACCTGTAATTGATATACAGATTTTTGATTTAGTGATTTTACTTAAATTTTTAACCATTGATAAACAACATTCTTCGCTGACTGCACCATATTTCTTTATTATTTTATCAGAGACTTTAAGAATATTAACTTTTGTTTTATTGGAGTAAGTGATCAGACCTAAATTAAACACTTTAGATGAACCACTTATCGATGTTATTGAACTTGATAAAAGTCCACCAGTACAAGACTCTGCAAATGAAATTTTAAATTTTTTTTTAATTAATTTTTTGATAACTTTATTAACTAAATTTTTCATTATAAAGCATAACTTTTAATGATCATAAAACAAAGTAGAGTTAGAACTACATAGAATCCAGCACAAATATCATCCATAATTACACCAAAGCTATTTTTAAAGTTTTTATCAAAAAAATTTACAGGAAAAGGTTTCATAATGTCAAAATATCTAAAAAGAATAAAAAATAGAAAATAATAAATAATAGTCTCATTTCCACTTTTTATTGTTCCATGAGATATTTCATAAAGGTATATTGGTATAGATTGACCTAAAAATTCATCAATAATAATTTCACCAGGATCTTTGTTTTCACTATTTTTTATATGGGTTGAAACTGCATAAAATGAGTAAACAAATATCACAATTAAACCTATTAAAATTATATCTGGTGAAATATTAAAAATATGAAAAAAAATAAATAGAATAATGCAAGTCGCCATAGAGCCAAATGTTCCTGGTGCAAATTTAACTTTACCCAAACCAAACATTGTTACAAATAATGAGTTGAAAGATTTAGTCATATCTTATAATTGAAGCAATCACTTCACATGCTATAGCCTTTTCTTTACCAATTACACCTAATTTTTCAGTAGTTTTACCTTTTATATTAATTTGTGAAGAAGAAATATTACAAATTTTTCCAATACTATTAGTTATTTGTTTTTTATATTTTTGAATTTTTGGTTTTTGAGTAATGATATTTATATCAAGATTATTAATTGAGTAGCCATTATTTTTTGCTTGTTTAACTATTTCATTTAAAAGAATGGTAGATCTAATATTCTTAAATTTCTTATTTTTATCAGAAAATTTTTCACCAATATCACCCATAGAGCAAGCTCCAAGTATTGCATCAGTTATAGCATGTAAAACAGGATCTCCATCTGAGTGGCCTAATGTTCCTAGAGTATAGGGTATTTTAATTCCACCTAAATAAAGTTTTTTTTTAGGTACCAATCTATGAACATCAAAACCTAATCCATATTTAATTGAATTGTTGTATTTAATATCTGAGTTTAGTGTAATTTTTTTATTATTTATCTCGCCTTTAATAATGGTTATTTTTTTTCCAGCCCTTACAAATAAATTTGCATCATCAGATATTTCAGGTCCCTTATTAATTTGTAACGCATATAATTTTTTATAATTAAAAGCTTGAGGAGTTTGAATTAAATAAATATTTTTTCTATTCAAGTTTTTAACTATGTTTAAATCCTTTTGCTTTATAGAGTCTAGACTTTTGATTGCTGGTATTACACAATCACTTGTTCTTAGTTTTTCATTTAATTTATTTAAAAGCTTTATTGTAAAGTTTGGTCTTGCAGCATCATGAATCAATACATTTTTAATTCTATTATTTTTAATACTTTTTAAAGCTTTATATGCCGACTCAGCTCTGGTATTTCCACCAGTAACAATCTTTATATTCTTAATTTTTAATTTTTTAACGTGTGCTTTGTGTTTTTGATTAATTACAAGCACAATTTTACTAAATTTTCCATATTTTTTAGCTTTATCTATTGAATGTAATAATAAAGGTTTACCTTTATAAAGATGATATGGTTTAGGTGTACTTGATTTAAATCTTTTACTTTCTCCAGCAGCAAGTATTATAAAACAAGTATTCATGATAAAAATTTTTAATTATCTATTTATCTCATAATGATCGATTTTATCAAAAAAAATGTGTTTATTGGATCAATATTTTTGATAACATTATCCCTAGGTTTTATAACTTTTTTAACCTTTATAGATAAAAGCTTTCTTGACCTAACAGATTATAACTTACAACTGCTTCTGTCTGGAAATATAGTTTTATTATTAGTGTTGTTTTACATGATTTTTAAAGAGGTAAGTACTTCATTAAAAGTCGATGTAGAAGTAAGCGGCTCAAAAGCTAATAGAAAGTATATAACTTTTTTCGCATTATTTACTTTGATCCCATCAATACTAATTTCTTTATTTTCTCTATTTCTCTTGTCATTTGCACTGGACAAATATTTAGATAAAAAAATAACTACGGCTGTTAATAACTCTTATGAAATTGCAAAAAGCTATACAGAAGAAGTTAGAACCAAAACCCAATCTCAGGTTATTCTAATTGCGCATGATTTAAATAAAAGTATTAACTTCTTAAACACTAATATTAATCAATTTAAAAGTTTTCTTAATACTCAGAAATTAATAAGAAATTTAGATGAAATTCATATAATTGAAACAGACGGAAGTCTTTATTTGACAACTTTAAAAGATCTTTCATCTTATAGACCACCATTAAAAGAAGCACTTGAAATGGTTTTAAATGATAAAAGACCACTAAAGATTATTAATGCTTATAAAAATCAATCCGCATCAATTATAAAATTAGAAAATTTTGAAGGTAAATATTTATATATTGCTAAATACTTAGATAAAAAAATTTCTAAATATTTACTAGAGTCACAAGAGGCACTAAATTTTTATTATACAGTTTTGAATAAACAAACTGGAATCAAAATTTCTTTTGTATTTATCTATCTTGTTATTGTTTCTCTTCTTTTGTTTTTATCAATTTCAATAGCTATAAGATTTTCATCAAGGTTTTTTAGATCAATTAATAATTTGATTATAGCTTCATCGAGTATAGGTAAGGGTGATCTAAGTATTAAAGTTCCAGAAATTAAAGCTGACAAGGATATGGAAATTTTAAATAAAAATTTTAATTTAATGATAGATCAATTAAAATTTCAACAAGAAAGGTTAATTGTAAATGAACGACATGAAGCATGGGAGAGTCTTGCAAGAAAATTGGCTCACGAAATTAAAAATCCACTTACACCTATTCAATTAACTATTGATAAATTAAAAAATAAATATTCAAGTAAAGTAGGAGAAAACGAAAAGAACGATTTTGAAAAAAACTTAAAGATTATTATTAAACAAATTAAATTAATAGAAAATTTAGTTAATGAATTTTCTGATTTTGCTAGAATGCCTAAACCAATATTAAAAAATAATGATCTAATTGTTTTGGTTAGTGATAATATAAATTTAATAAAGGAACTGGATGCAAATACTGAAATTAGTTTTAACTCAAACAAATCTCAAATAATTTTAAATTCAGATAGTGAGCAGTTAAGCCGGGTTTTTTTTAATTTAATTAAAAATTCTATTGAAAGTATCCATGATAAAAAATTAAATAATGTTAATTTTAAAGGTAAAATTGACATAATTCTGGATGAAAATGACTTTGAAATAGTATTTACAATTATAGATAATGGTTTAGGCTTTGATGTGTTTGCTAAGGATGTAAAAAAGATATTAAACCCTTATTTTACAACAAAAAAAAAAGGAACTGGATTAGGTTTAGCAATTGTTAATAAAATAATAAATGATCATAACGGTACAATCGATTTTATTACAATTAATGAAGGAGCAAAAATACAAATCATGTTTATAAAATAATGAGTACAGAAATTTTAATTATTGATGATAATGCCGATATTCGCAATATCATTAACGATTTAATTCTTGAGGCAGGTTATAAAACAAGATTAGCTGCAAATTACAATCAAGCCTTAAATGAAATTGATAAAAAACTTCCTGATGTTGCTATTATCGATGTAAAGTTAGACAAAGGTGATAATGATGGTTTAGAATTATTATCTCATATTAAAACTAAAGATAAAAATATTCCTGTTATCATTATTACGGGACACGCAAATGTTGAAATGGCAATTAAAGCTCTCAAAACAGGTGCTTTTGAATTTATTGAAAAACCTTTTAATCAAGAAAGATTATTGAATTTTATTAATCGTGCTGTAGAAAATATTAATTTAAAAAATGAAAATAAAGAATTTGAAAATAAACTTTTTTATTCATATGAACTAGTTGGAAATAGTGAGAATATTAAAAAAATTCAAGAACAAATAAAAAAAATTTCAATTTCAGAAAGTAGAATTTTTATAAATGGTCCAACTGGCTCTGGTAAAGAATTAATAGCAAGGAAAATACACAAAGAGTCAAAAAGACAAAAAAATCCTTTTATTATATTAAATGGTGCATTGTTAGAAAAAGAGAAATATGAACTTGAATTATTTGGAGAAGAAAAAAACAATGGATCAATTTCATATGGTGCATTAGAAAAATCTTCAGGGGGTATTCTTCTAATTGACGAAATTTCAGAAATCCCACTAGATACTCAATCTAAAATTTTGCGTGTTTTAACTGATCAAAAGTTCAAAAGAATTAATGGTAATCATGACATTAATGTTGATGTCAGAATTATATGTTCTACAAGTAAGGATATTAAAGAAGAAATAAAAAATGGTAATTTCAGAGAAGACTTGTACCATAGATTAAACGTCTTTGAAATTAATATAGAGCCGCTTAAAAATAGAATTTCAGATATTCCATTATTAGTAGAATATTTTGCAGATAAAATTTCGAAAAATCATAACTTAAAAAAAATGAATATAGATATTAACAATAATTATTTACTTAATTATAATTGGCCAGGAAACATCAGAGAATTAAGAAATTTAATAGAAAGAATAGCGATACTCTCTCCCAACACTTCAGAAAAAATTTCAAACATCATAAAAGAATCTCTTAAAACACCCGATCTCAAAATTATATCACCTGAAAGTTCTTTATCTTCAACACTTAAAGATGCTAGAGAAAATTTTGAAAAGGAGTATTTAACTAACCAATTGAAGAAATTTAATGGCAATATAGCTAAAACGGCTAATTTTGTTGGAATGGAGAGATCTGCTCTTCACAGAAAACTTAAAGGATTAGGGATTAAGGAATTGAATTAGATGAATATAATTATTTGTGGTGCAGGAAAAGTTGGTTTTACCATAGCTAAAATTTTAAGTGAACAAGGTCATTCAATAACAATAATTGATCAGTCAAGTGATGATATTCAAAAAATTGATGAGACACTAGATGTAAAATCTATTGTTGGTAAAGCTACATACCCTTCGATTTTAGAAAAGGCCAATGCTTCTGAAGCGGATATGATTATTGCGGTAACGCGTAATGATGAAATAAATATGCTTATTTGTCAAATTGCCTTCTCAATATTTAATGTTCAAAAAAAAATAGCTAGAATTAGATCTCAAGATTATTTAAATCCAAAATTTACTAAAGTTTATAACAAAGAAAATTTACCAATAGATGTTATAATTTCTCCAGAAATCGAAATAGCCAAATCAATACAAAGAAAACTTGAAGCTCCAGGAGCCTTAGATAACGTCCCTTTTGCTAATAATAATATTAGATTACTTGAAATTTTGATTAATGAAAAATGTCCTTTAAAAGATATTAAGATTAATGAGATCACAAAAAAATTTCCTAATTTGAATGCTAATATTATTGGTGTAATTAGAAATGATAAGTTCGTCATAATTAAAAAAGCAAGTATCATGAAAGAAAATGATAAAGCTTATGTTATAATTAATGCATCTCAAATGAAGGAGACATTAATAGCTTTTGGGCATAATGAAAAAATATCCAACAAAATCTTAATAGTTGGAGGTGGCAATATTGGATTTAATTTAGCTAAAAATCTTGAAGAAAGTTTTGATTCTGCAAGAGTTAAAATTATTGAAAAAGATAAAGAAAGAGCTGAATATATAGCAAGTGAATTAAGTGATACAATTGTTATTAACGGTGATGCTTTGGATGAAGAAGTTTTAATAGAAGCAAATATAGATGAAGCTCAAACCGTATTGGCCCTTACAAATGATGATGAAGATAATTTGATGGTTAGTGTATTGGTAGAAAAGTTTGTTAAAGATGAAAGTGATTTAAATGAAAAAAGAACAATGTCATTAATCAACAAACCTAACTATGGTCTTCTACAATCTTCATTAAAAATTGATGACTTCATTGATCCAAGAATGAATACTGTATCAAGTATACTAAAACATATTCATAAAGGAACTATTGAAAATGCTTATAGTATTTTAAATGGAGAATACGAAATTATTGAAGCAGAAATTATTGAAAGCTCTGAATTGATTAATAAAGAGTTAAAGAATTCAAATCTACCAGATGAAATACGAATAGGAGCAGTTTTAAGAGGTGCTGACGTTGTTATACCTAGATCAAACTTTGTATTTAAAAAAGAGGATATTGTTGTTTTATTGGCAAAAAAAAATTTTTTCAATGTAGTTGAAAATATGTTTCGTATAAGCTCTATTTGATTAAATGAATTATATTAAACTCATTTATTTGAGTGTTTTTTGTGGAGTAATATCAATCCTTTCTTTTTTTAATATTGTATATTCATATTACCTGAATCTTTATCTTAATTTAAATACTTACCTTTATACTTTTATTTTATCATTTTTTTTAACAATAATATTTTATGTTTTGAAAAAAGATAATGTAAAAAAATCAACTATTTACCAAAAAATTCTTACTATATTTTTGGGATATTTTTTTTTACCTTTATTAATTTCAATACCATTTTATTTTAGTATATATAATTTAACTTTTGTTAATTCATATTTTGAAGCAATCTCTGGATTCACATCAACTGGGTTTACAGTATTTGATAATATTAATCACATAGATCAAAGTTTAATTTTGTGGAGATGTTCTTCTCAGTGGGTTGGTGGTCTTTACTTTTTATTTTCTATTATAGTATTAATAGATATTTTTGATCATAGCTTTAAAAAGTCTTTAACTAATTTTATATCTTTTAATAATGCAGAGATTTTTAAACAATCATTAAAAATTTTTTTATTATATTCAATTATTACACTTGGAATCTTCATTGTTCTTAATATATCTGGTATTCGATTATTTAATTCTTTGAATTTAGCGATGACCATTATCTCATCTGGGGGATTTTTACCCTCTAATAACCTTTCTAATATTTTGATAAATAATTATCAAATTATTGTAACTTCTGTTCTTATGTTGACATCTTTTTTTAGTATTTTTTTAATTTACAACCTATTTTTTGCCAAAAACTATAATGTTAATTTCTTTAATGAGGATATACATTTATTTTTTTATTATTTAACTTTGATAATTATTTTTTTTACATTTTTTAATTTTGATAATAATTTTATACAATTATTTTTATCCCTATCTAGTAGTGTATCAAATATAGGTTTTTCTTTAAGTGATAATTCAACAAGTTTATCTTTTGTTTTTTTATTATTGGTTATGATTGGTGGCTCTTTTTTTTCTACAAGCTCGGGAATTAGATTTTTAAAAATCTATTCATTATTTAAATATTCAATTAATGAAATTTTATCTTATAGCAGACCTAAAAATGTTTATATTAATAAACATTTGTTTTCTAAAGAATTTTTTAAGCCAGATGAAATTTTTAAATATTTTTTATCAGTAATAATATTAATTTTAACTTTATTATTTCTAATTTTTTTATTAACTTTAAGTGATATAAATTTTGAAAATTCGTTTAAAATATCAATCCTTACTTTAATGAATACTGTTAATTCTTCTATGTATGGACTTGCTGATTTTAGCTTCTACGATTTACATTCATTTGCAAAATATTGTCTTATTTTCTTTATGATTGTTGGTCGTCTTGAGCTTCTAACTTTGTTAATTATCTGTAAAAAATTCCTTTTTAAAAATTAAATTCATACTATAAATATACTAATTATTTTTATTTGCGCTCTTAGCTCAGCTGGATAGAGCATCGGTTTTCTAAACCGAGGGTCGGTGGTTCGAGTCCACCAGAGCGCACCATTAACTACATATATTAGCTTTACAAATAAGAATACTACATATAGATATTTCTGTTCTATTTTTTCAATTTTACTTTGATCAAATAGATAAAATGATAAACAATCTATTTAATTCAAATCAATTTGAATTATTTGTTAACAAATAAATAAATAAAAACAGAGGAATAAAATATGTTTAAATACGTAAAACAATTAACTTCTCTAGTCGCTATGGTTGCTGTTCTGTTTGCTTTTACAACAGAAACAATGGCTGCTAAGAAGTCAAAAACTCTTAAAAACACTCAGAAAAAAGGTTTTGTAAGATGTGGTGTATCTCAAGGTCTACCTGGATTTTCAAATGCTGATGCTGCTGGAAATTGGACTGGTGTAGACGTTGATGTATGTAGAGCGGTTGCTGCTGCAGTATTAGGTGATGCGAACAAAGTTAAGTTCACTCCACTAAGTGCTAAAGAAAGATTTACAGCTCTTACTTCTGGTGAGATTGATATCTTATCAAGAAATACAACTTGGACACTTTCTAGAGATGCTGACATTGGTCTTACTTTCGTTGGAGTAAACTTCTACGATGGTCAAGGTTTCATGGTTAGAAAAGACTCTGGAATTACTTCTACAAGCCAATTCAAAAATGGTATTTCTGCATGTACAAACATCGGAACTACTACTGAGTTAAACATGAGAGACTTCTTTAATTCAAAAGGAATTTCTTACACACCGGTAGCTTTTGAAAAAGCTGACGAAGTTGTTGCTGCTTATGATGCAGGTAGATGTGATACTTACACTACTGATAAATCAGGTTTAGCGGCTCAAAGAACTAAAATGTCTAATCCAGATGATCACATTGTGTTACCTGAGACGATTTCAAAAGAGCCATTAGGCCCGGTTGTTCGTCAAGGTGATGCTGTATGGGAAGATATTGTTAGATGGTCTCTAAACACAATGATCGAAGCTGAGGAGTATGGAATTACTGCTGCTAATGCTGACTCAATGAAAACTTCAGAAAACCCACAAATTAAGAGATTAGTTGGTGCTGAAGGTGAAATGGGTGCTGCATTCGGTTTAGATAATGAGTGGAACTTGAGAATTATCAAACAAGTTGGAAATTATGGTGAAAGTTATAAGAGAAATATAGCTGACACTGGTATTTTACCAGACAGAGGTCCAAACCAATTGTGGACTAAAGGTGGTATTTTATACGTTCCACCATCAAGATAATTTAAAGTTATAAATTAATAAAAAGGGCTAGATTTACTAGCCCTTTTTTTATAAATATTCTTCTATATTATGAAGCTTAAAAAAATTCTTCCTCAATTTTTTACACTACTTTTTATACTCCTAATTTTTGGCTTTTTTACAATGAATGCCCAAGAAAACATGGATACAAGAGGTATTGAGTTTGGTTTTGGTTTTTTAAAACAAGAAGCATCATTTGATATTCAATTTTCATTAATCGATTACGATGGTTCAATGTCATATGCTCGTGCCTACCTGGTAGGATTATTAAACACACTTTTAGTCTCATTTATTGGGATTATACTTTGTACACTTTTAGGTGCTGTTATAGGCGTTGCCAGACTTTCACCAAATTATTTAATTAGAAAAACGGCTAGTTTTTATATTGAATTTTTTAGAAATATTCCTTTATTACTACAGATCTTTTTTTGGTATTTTGCTGCACTAAGAGCGTTACCAATGCCAGAGGACGCCCCATTATTATTTGGATCTTCTTTTATGACTATTAAGGGTTTTTATACACCCGCACCCATTTGGAATAATTTTGATGTATTTATGATTTCTTTGGTTCTTGCAATGATTGTTATTTATTTTTTCAATAAATTTGCTCAAAAAAAGCAAGAAGAAGAGGGTAAACAGTATCCAAAATTTTTAATATCACTGGGCATTTTTGTTTTATTGCCAGCATTAACATTTATTGTCGGTGGAGTAGATTTAACATGGAGTTTTCCTGTATTAAAGCAACTTGCTTTAACGTCATTCACATATGAAGGTGGATTAGGTATACCTCCTGAATTAATAGCTTTAACACTAGCATTAACGCTTTATACAGCAACATTCATTGCTGAGAATGTTAGAGCTGGTATTCAAGGTATTGGTAAAGGTCAAAAAGAAGCTGCGGCATCTATTGGATTAACACCAAGCCAAGTTTTGAAATTAGTAATAATGCCTCAGGCATTGAGAATTATTATTCCACCAACAACAAACCAATATTTAAATTTAACAAAAAATTCATCATTAGCAGCAGCGATAGCTTATCCAGATTTAGTATTAGTTTTTGCAGGTACAGCCATGATGCAAACTGGTAGAGCTATTGAAATCGTTGGAATTACAATGGCCACTTATTTGACAATTAGCTTAACTATTTCATTGTTTATGAACTGGTATAACAAACGAATTGCTATACAGGAAAAATAAGATGACAAATATAAATTTATTAAAACCCAATAAAGAAAACCTTAATTTATTTGTAATATTAGGAGCATTATTTTTTTGTTTAGGTATTTTTGATTTTTGTTTAAATAATTTTTATGGAAAAAATATTACTTCATTTTTACCTGGTTTTATCAGCTTTTTTACACCTGTGATTTTTGGAATGTTTGGACTTTATTTAATTAGAATTGAATTTTCAGGTATTAAACTATTAGATAATCTAAATAAAAATATTAATACTAACAATTTTAATGCTGCTTTGAGTATTGGTATAATTATTCTAATAATTTTTAGTGTAGCACCCCTACTTAATTGGTTCATTCTTGATGCAACATTTATTGGGGATAGTAAGGAAGCTTGCACAGGTGAAGGGGCTTGTTGGGTTTATATTAAAACTTGGTTTAATAGATTTATGTATGGAATGTATCCTAACGCTGAACAATGGAGAGTTAATACAACATTTATTTTAGTTCTAGTATTAATGGGAGCAGGTTATTTTTTTCCCTTAAGATACAAAAAATATTTAACTTTTTATTATGTTATTATTCTACCAATAATCTCATTTTTATTAATTTATTATCTTATTTCTGGTGGAGAATTTGGTTTAGAGTGGGTTGAAACTGGTGCTTGGGGTGGTTTATCATTAACCTTTATAGTGTCTTTTTTTTCATTAATTTTCTGTTTTCCAATAGGAATGATGTTAGCCCTTGGAAGAAGATCTGATTTATCTGTAGTTAAATACTCTTCACTGTCATTTATTGAGTTTTGGAGAGGAGTACCTTTAATTACTGTGCTATTTATGTCAGCAGTAATGTTTCCAATGTTTTTGCCTGATGGTACATATGTTGATAAATTAATTAGAGTTATTGTTGCAATTACTTTATTTGAAGCTGCGTACACTGCTGAAGTTATCAGGGGTGGACTGCAAGCTCTCCCAAGAGGACAATATGATGCTGCTAAATCCTTAGGAATGGGTTATTGGAAACTGCATCTTTTAGTAATATTACCTCAAGCTTTAAAGCTTGTGATACCTGGTATTGCAAATACGTTCCTTGCTTTAGTTAAAGATACACCATTAATATTTGTTGTTGGTTTGCTTGAATTAGTGGGAATGTTAAATTTAGCTAAAACAAATCCAAAATGGTTAGGTTTTTCAATGGAAGGCTATGTATTCGCTGGAATAATATTCTGGATTATTTGTTATTCTATGAGTAAATATAGTCAAAGTTTAGAATTAAAATATAAAACAGATAGATAAATGTCAGATTCAATAATACAAATTCAAAATGTAAATAAATGGTTTGGTGATTTTCAAGTTCTAAAAGAAATTAATTTGGAAGTTAAACCTAAGGAAAAAATTGTTGTTTGTGGACCTTCAGGATCTGGTAAATCAACATTAATCAGATGTATAAATAGACTAGAAGAGCATCAAGAAGGAAATATAATAGTTGATGGTACAGAAATTTCTGAGGATACTAAAAATATAGAACAAGTTAGAGCTGAAGTTGGAATGGTGTTCCAACAATTTAATTTATTCCCACATTTATCCATTGTGGATAATCTTACTTTAGCACCAATCTGGGTAAAAAAAATGCCAAAAAAAGAAGCAGAAGAATTAGCTCTTAAACATTTGGAAAGAGTTCAGATACTTGATCAAGCACAAAAATTTCCAGGACAACTTTCAGGTGGACAACAACAACGTGTTGCTATTGCTAGGGCACTTTGTATGGAGCCTAAAATAATGTTATTTGACGAGCCGACATCAGCACTAGACCCAGAAATGATCAAAGAAGTTCTTGATGTAATGGTTAATTTAGCAAAAGAAGGCATGACAATGATTGTTGTTACCCATGAAATGGGATTTGCCAAAGAAGTTGCGGACCAAATGATTTTTATGGATGAAGGAATGATAGTAGAAAAAGCCTCAACAAAGGACTTTTTTGCTAATCCCAAAAGTGATCGAACTAAGCTTTTCTTAAGCCAAATTTTATAGGCATTTTTGCTATACTGATCAACAAGTTTTTTTTCTTTGGCTAGCTATAATAGCTTGACACAATATGCAATTTTGTACCTTATTCATTAAAATAAATAAATTTTTCTATTGCGATACCACTTAAAAGTTAGTTCAATAGGTTTTTTTTAAACAAACTTTTAAGAGGGGTCTTAATGGAGGATAATTTTAACAAACATCTAGGTAACAAATTAAAGTTAAGAAGATTAGCTTTAGGTCTTACACAGACAAAAGTAGCAAAGGCAATTAACGTTACATTTCAACAGATTCAAAAATATGAAAAAGGAACTAATGGAGTTAGCTCAATAAGACTTCTTCAATTAGCAAATTATTTAAAAGTTCCAGTAAATTATTTTTTTGAAGATTTTTCTGAATATTTAATAAATCTTGAAAGATCTCAAGAAGGTCACATGAATGTAAATTATAATTTTTTAGTTAAATTATATTCTGAGCTTAATAATGATCAAAAAATAAAGTTTAGCAAATCCTTACAAGTTTCAAACATTGGAATTACAAAAGTAGGATAATACAAAACTTAGTTTAAGACCCTAAAAATGTTAAAAATTTTTTTAACAATTAATCTGACAATTTAAAAACTTTTCTTTTAATAAAATTTGTAAAAACTGAGAGGATAATTTTTTTTGGCTCCTCGGGCAGGACTCGAACCTGCGACCAATTGATTAACAGTCAACTGCTCTACCAACTGAGCTACCGAGGAATATCAAAAACACAACTTACTTTTTTTTAAGAGTAACACAAGATTTTTTTTGGAGGCAACGCCCAGAATCGAACTGGGATACAAGGATTTGCAATCCTCTGCGTAACCATTCCGCCACGTTGCCCTCTTATCTCAATTTAAAACAAATAGAGTGCCTTTTATATATTAAATATATAAAATTAGTCTACCAAATAAGCCTGCAAAATGATTATTGTTAATTAATATTATTAAATTATAAACTTATAATCATCTATGAGTAACGATAAATACATACATACAGACGTTGAAGATAAGATCTATTCTTATTGGGAAAAAAATAATTTATTCAAACCAACAAAAAATAAGAAAAAATTTTCAGTAGTTATACCTCCACCCAATGTAACAGGTAGTCTTCACATGGGGCACGCTTTGAATAATTCAATTCAAGATCTTTTAGTTAGATATCACCGTATGAATAATTATGAAACATTATGGCAACCAGGAACAGACCATGCTGGTATCGCTACACAGGCTTTAGTTGAGAAAAAATTGTCTGCTGAACGTATTGATAAAAATGAAATTGGTAGGGAAAAATTTATAGAAAAAGTTTGGGAATGGAAGGAAGAACATGGTGATATCATCTTAAATCAACTTAAAAAATTGGGTTGCTCTTGCGATTGGTCGAGAAATGCATTTACGATGGATGAAAATCTTTCAAAATCAGTTTTAAAAGTTTTTGTAGAGCTTCATAAAAAAGGTTTAATTTATAAAGATAAAAAACTAGTTAATTGGGATACTGTTTTAAAAACTGCAATATCTGATTTAGAAGTAGATCAAAGAGAAGTTAATTCTAAAATTTATTATATTCAATATCCCATTGAAGATTCTGATGATTTTATAACAATAGCAACTACTAGACCTGAGACTATGTTGGGTGATACTGCAATTGCTGTAAACCCAAAAGATGATCGTTTTAAAAATTTAGTTGGTAAATTTGTAACAGTTCCAATTGTTGGAAGAAAAATTAAGATAATTGAAGATGATTATGCCGATCCAGAATTGGGAACTGGTGCTTTAAAGATAACACCTGCCCATGATTTCAATGACTATGAAGTTGGACAAAGAAACAGTTTAGAAATTATAAATATTTTTACCGAAGGTGGTAAAGTAAATGATAATGCTCCCAAAGAATATATTGGTCTTGATAGATTTGAAGCTAGAAAAAGAATTTTAAAAGAACTTAAAGAAAAAGAATTTTTTGTTAAGGAAGAAAATATAAAGAATAAAGTACCTTATGGAGATAGATCTAATTCGATAATTGAGCCTTTTTTAACAGAACAATGGTTTGTTGATGCAAAAAAATTGTCCGTTAAAGCAAAGGATATAGTTAACTCTAAAAAAACTAATTTTTTCCCTGCTAATTGGTCAAAAACTTATTTTCAGTGGATGAATAATATTGAGCCATGGTGTATCTCAAGGCAACTTTGGTGGGGACACCAAATACCTGCTTGGTATGGCCCAGATAAAAAAATTTTTGTTGCAATAAATGAAAATGAAGCAAAAGCTGAAGCTAAAAAATTCTATAATAAAGAGGTAAATTTAATTCGTGACCCTGATGTATTAGATACTTGGTTTTCATCAGGCTTATGGCCTTTTGCCACATTAGGGTGGCCTGACAATAAAGAATATCTTGATAAATTTTACCCAACATCAGTACTTGTTACTGGATTTGACATTATATTTTTTTGGGTAGCACGTATGATTATGTTTGGAATGGAGTTTTTAAACAAAGAACCTTTTAAAGATATTTATGTTCACGCACTTGTTAAAGATGAGAAGGGACAAAAAATGTCAAAATCTAAGGGAAACGTAATTAACCCTTTAGACTTAATTGAAAAATATAGTGCAGATGCTTTAAGATTTACTTTACTTTCAATGGCATCACCTGGAACTGATGTAAAACTTTCTGAAGATAGAGTTAAAGGTTATAGAAATTTTTTAAATAAATTATGGAATGCAAACAATTTTTTAATTACCAATAATTGTGACTTTTCTAAAATTGAGGAAAAACCAAATTTAATAATTAATATTAACAAATGGATTTATTTAGAACTAATAGAAACCAAGAATAAAATTGAAAAAAATTTAAAAGATTACAGATTTGATGAAGCTGCAAAAAATGCTTATCAATTTACTTGGCACTCTTATTGTGATTGGTATTTAGAGCTATCAAAAACAATACTATTTTCAGAAGATGAAAAAGCAAAAGATGAAGTTAGACAGGTATCAGCTTATGTATTTAAGCAAATATTGATAATATTACACCCATTTATTCCATTCGTTACAGAAGAAATTTGGTTAAATAACAAATTTGATAAATCAGGTAAAGATTTCTTAATGTTAGCTAATTGGCCTTCAGGGGAACCTAAAAAGGATATATCCACTAATCAGGTTGAAAAAATCATTAGCATAGTTTCTGAATTAAGATCATTTAAAAATGAATTGAGTGTAGGCCCTGGCTCATTTATAGATATTTCAGTAGAGAGTGTTAGTAAAAAAGAACAATCTTTTTTTAATGAAAATGAAGTTATTCTAAAAAAACTTGGTCGTATCAAAAACTTACATAATAAAGATTTAGATAAACCATCTGCTACTTTGGTTGTTTCTGGAGATCTATTTAAAGTATATTTTGATGAAGATGTTGATTTAGAATTAATTAAAAAAAACCTAACTAAAAGAAAAAATAAATACCAAGTGGAAATGGATAAAATATCAGAAAGATTAGCTAATAAAAGCTTTGTGGATAGGGCACCAAAAGATATTGTTGACCAGGAAAAAAATAATTATAATAATTTAAAAAATGATGTTGAGAGAATAACAATAACTATAAAGGGTATATAATGGCAAAATTTAACAAAAAAAAATTACCAAGCAGACATACATCATTAGGTGCTGATAGAGCTCCACATAGATCTTTTTATTACGCGATGGGTGAAACGGAAAAAGATGTAGCAAAACCATTTGTTGGTGTTGTGTCGACTTGGAATGAAGCTGCACCTTGTAATATTGCTTTAATGAGACAAGCTCAATCGGTTAAAAAAGGTGTGAGAGCTTCTGGCGGAACGCCTAGAGAATTTTGCACAATTACTGTAACTGATGGTATTGCGATGGGTCACGAGGGTATGAAGTCATCTTTAATTTCTCGTGAAGTAATCGCTGACTCAACCGAACTTACTGTACGTGGTCATTGTTATGATGCACTAGTTGGTATTGCTGGATGTGATAAATCTTTACCCGCTTTAATGATGGCAATGGTTAGGTTAAATGTACCAAGTGTATTTATTTATGGTGGCTCAATACTTCCAGGTCAATACAAAGGAAAAGATGTAACAGTTGTTGATGTTTTTGAAGCGGTTGGAAAACACTCAGCAGGACAAATGTCTTCAAAAGAATTAAGAAAATTAGAACTAGTTGCATGTCCTAGTGCTGGTGCATGTGGTGGGCAATTTACTGCAAATACTATGGCATGTGTCTCTGAAGCTATCGGTCTAGCCTTACCTTATTCAGCTGGAACACCCGCTCCTTATGAAGAACGTGATAAGTATGCATTATTGAGTGGAAAGACTGTAATGAACTTATTAGAAAAAAATATTCGTCCAAGAGATATTGTTACAAAAAAATCTTTAGAAAATGCTGCAACAATTGTAGCTGCAACTGGTGGATCAACAAATGCTGCTTTGCACTTACCAGCTATTGCCAATGAAATTGGAATTAAGTTTGATTTAATGGATGTTGCTAAAATTTTTAAAAAAACTCCATACCTTGCTGACTTAAAACCAGGTGGAAAATATGTTGCAAAAGATATGTGGTTAGCTGGTGGAGTTCCTATGTTATTAAAAACTCTTTTTGATGGTGGCTTTATTCATGGTGATTGTATGACTGTTACTGGCAAAACAATGAAACAAAATTTAAAAAATATTAAATTTAATGCTAAACAAAAAGTTTTAAGAGCTTATGATAATCCTTTATCACCAGATGGTGGTGTTGTTGGTCTTAAGGGTAACTTAGCTCCTGACGGTGGAATTGTTAAAATTGCTGGTTTAAAAAAATTACAGTTTACTGGTAAAGCTAGATGTTTTGATAATGAAGAAGCAGCAATGGCTTGTGTACAAAATAAGAAATATAAAGCAGGTGATGTAATCATCATCCGTTATGAAGGACCAGTTGGTGGACCTGGTATGAGAGAAATGCTTTCAACCACAGGTGCTATTTATGGTCAAGGTATGGGTGAGAAGGTTGCCCTAATTACTGATGGAAGGTTTTCAGGTGCAACAAGAGGCTTTTGTGTAGGCCATGTTGGCCCTGAGGCGGCCTTAGGCGGCCCTTTAGCTCTTTTACGTAATGGTGATGTAATTGATATAGATGCTAAAAAAGGGACTATTAACGTTAGATTAACTAAATCACAATTAGCTAAAAGACATAAATATTGGAAAGCAAAAAAATCAAGCTTTGGATCTGGTACTATTTGGAAGTACGCTCAAACCGTAGGTCCTGCATATTTAGGTGCACCAACACATCCTGGTAAAAGAAAAGAAGTAAAAGTTTACGCTGATATTTAATGAAAATTAGACCCGTTATATTATGTGGTGGCGCAGGAACTAGACTTTGGCCTAATTCTAAAAATCATCAAGCAAAACAATTTATTGATTTTGGTAATTGGACTTTATTAGGAAAAACTCTTGATAGAGTTAAATCTTCAACTTTTGATTCACCTATTATAAGTACAAATCTTAAATATTTAAAAGAAGTAAAAAAACATCTTAAGAAACATAAGATAAGTAAATATAAAATTGTTTTAGAGCCTGCAAAAAAAAATACAGCACCAGCAATTCTAGCTTCAGCGCTAATTAAAGAAATTCCGAATAAACAACCCTTAATGATTTTTGCAGCAGACCACTTAATAGAAAAAGCAAGCATTTTTAATAAAGCTATTAATAAGAATAAAACCAATTTAACAGACCAAAATATATTTATCTTTGGGATTAAACCAACATCACCATCAAGTGAATATGGTTATTTTTTAACAAAAAAAGTTAAAGGAAGTATTAATAAAGTAACCAAATTTATTGAAAAACCAAAAGAAGCTAAGGCTAAACAAGTGATTAAAAAAAAAGGGTATTGGAACTCTGGAATGTTTTTTTTAAGAAAAGACTCAATAGTTAATAACTTTAAAAAATACCAACCAACAATATACAAAAATTGTGTTAATGCTGCTTCAAAAGCGAGACTTAAAGATAACACGTACTATCTAAACAAAACTTTTTTTGAGAAAGCTACTGCTAAATCTTTTGATTATGCAATTTTAGAAAAAATGAAACAAATTAATTCAATTAAATTAGATATTCCTTGGTCAGATCTTGGTAGTTGGAAAGAGATTTTAAAAATGTACGATAAAAATAAGAATAAATATTATAAGAAAAAAAATGTTTATTACCGACCATGGGGCAGATACGTTAATTTATTTGAAGGAAAAGGTTTTTTAATTAAAGAATTATTTGTAAAACCCAAAGGTATTTTAAGTCTACAAAAACATCATCACAGATCAGAACACTGGTTGGTAACCCAAGGAACTCCTAAAATTACACTTAATAAAGATAGTTTTTATAAAAAACAAAATGACCATATATTTATACCTCTAGAAGCTGTTCATAGAATTCAAAACCCTGGAAAAAAACCTATTAAGATTATTGAAGCTCAAGTTGGATCAATATTAAAAGAGAGTGATATTGTAAGGTTTCAAGATGTATATGGCCGTATTAAATAATAATACGACCACATAATTAATAATTAAAACCAATTATTTGGAATAATGATGTAGTGAATGGCAAGTACAATTGCAACCGACACCGTCAATCCTATAGTCATTTTAAGGAAGTCTTTACCAATTAAAGGAAAGACATATTTAAACTTATAGTCCTTATTCATTGAAGATATTGCAAGCTCTCTACCACACAACAAACCAACAAATACCCATGTTGTTGACATTGGTAAATCATTAAGTTCTTTAAAGTAGTAAAGAACAGCAGCATAAATCACATTAATTATTGTTGCTGATCTTGCATATCTAGTTCCAGTTTTATCTAAAACAACTTTTTGAATTGTTCCTCCGTTTATGTAGAAGATATAAAAAAGAAGAGCTGTGAAGTATGCAAGAACAATTAATAATAAATTTACATCTATTTGTCTTGGAAGATATACGGCTATATTAGCTACGTCGTGAGATAACCAAACCCACCATAACCAAGCAGAAGTTACCCATACAGAGTTTCTCCAAAAACCTATCCATTTATCTTCAACTTCATCAAATTTCTCATTGATAAATTTAGATACTACTATCCAACAAATGTATGCTGCAACAGCTGCTAAGCCATACCCTACAACACTCTTCATAAGCATTTTTTCAAGAACTACAGTTGATGCAAATGCTGACAGTACTAAAAAGGTAGTTGAAACAGGTATACCTATTCTTGTTAATACTAAAAGTATTCCAGGAGCCACAGCATGATACCACTGTATTTCTTGGAAAGGAATTCTAGTTAATCTTCCATAAGATATATCACCAGCATTACTGTACCAGCCCCATGTGATTGCAAGTATCATCACAAATGAGGCAGCGCTTGCTAGTGTATACCATTTAAACCATTTTTGTTTTGACGCTATAAATGTTCCAAGCGTTTGAATTGAATCATTTGCTATAACGCTATATCCCGCTAAAGCAAAACCGATGATCGTATATATTGTTGTCATTTCCATCTTATTTTTCCTTTTTTTTATTTATCTTTATTGTTTTCCATTTCGAACGATTCTTATTCTTGAACTCGATTTAATAGAGAAGAGAAATTTAATCTATAGGTAAATTTATTAATATTTTTTTGTGAGGGTTGATTCATTGACTATTATATAATTCAAAGTGGAAGTCTATACAGAGAATTCAACATAATAATTTTAAGGAGGGTTGATTCCCTCTGAATATATTATTGAAAAATTATGTCTACTTTAAAAGTAATTTTTTTATTAATAATACGGCAATCAATGCACCAATTAATTCAGCAATTATATAGGTTGGTGTATTAAGATAATTAATACCAGTAAACGATTCTGTAAAAGTCCTTGCTATTGCTACAGCTGGATTTGCAAAAGATGTTGAAGAAGTAAACCAATAACCAGCAGTAATATAAGTTGCAACACACGCTGCAATTGTTGTTTTGCCATCTTTTAAAGTTGCAAAAATAATAAATATCAGACCGAATGTAGCTACAATTTCTGCTAGAAATATATGAAAGCCATCTCTACTTTTTGTTGATAATTCAATTATATTATGTTCAAAAAATACATTAGCCAACATTACACCTAATAAGCATCCCAATATTTGAGCTGGAATGTATGTGATTAAAAGTTTTCCTTTAATTTTTTTGGTCAAATACATTGCTAAACTTACAAAAGGATTAAAGTGAGCACCTGAAATTTCTGCAAAAGCCGTTATTAAGACAAATAACCCAGCTCCAGTTGCAAGTGTATTTGCGGTAAGTCTTAAAGCATTATCATTTGTAAGATTTTCAGCCATTATTCCAGAGCCAACAATAATCATTACTAAAAAACAACTACCTATAAATTCACCGATGAAAATTCTATTTTTCACAATCTAATAATAATTAAATTATAATTTTATAAATGCCAATTAAGAATAATGGTATTTGCAAACCAAAATTAGTTAATATTGCCTTATCTTTTGATATAAATCCAGCTATTGTCCAACCAATAACTCCAAGACCATGGAAGTAGATGTTAATAGGGTAGATATTTAAATTAGTTAATAATATTCCAGTTAATACTAAAGCAGTACTGATCCATTTAAGGTATTTTTTAATAAACATAGTGTCCTCTATATGTAAGTTTTATTACTAATTTATTACAATTATAGAGGAAACTAAAATCTTAATTTATAAAATCCCTTAAATTAACATCCTTTAAATGAAGCAGACATATTTCTAATTAGATCAAAATATAAATCTTTTCCTGGGTTTAAAGTAGCTCCAAGTGGGTCAACTACACCAGTTTTAATATTCATATCTTTAGCAACAGCTTTTATGATATCAGGATTAAATTGAGGTTCTGAGAAAATACATTTTACTTTATCATGTTCAATTATTTCTCTAATTTCTGATAATTGTTCTGCGCCAGGCATTACGTCAGTATTAACTGTAAAAGCACCCAATATTTTTACATTAAATCTTTTTTCAAAATATTGATATGCATCATGGAAAACAATAGATGATGTGCTTTCATTTAATTCAGTCATCACATCAATAGTAAGTTTATCTATATCATTAAGTGCTTTATCTAAGTTACTTTTGTAAGTAGATGCATTCTTTGAATCATTTTCAATTAAATGCTCAGTCATTTCTTTTAGAATTACTTTTGCATTAATAGGATCTAACCAAACGTGGGGATCATATTCACCATGTCCATGTCCTTCATGGTCATCATGCCCATCTTCCTTTTTAGCGTGATCGTCATGGTCA
>NZ_LANA01000002.1:202835-359418 GCF_012932795.1 Candidatus Pelagibacter communis | reverse complement strand
TTCTTTTTTAGCGTGATCGTCATGATCATGCTCATCAAAAATATTTCTTTCTCTAAACTTTAATACATTCAAACCTTTAATTTCAATTAATTCAATTTTTTCAGCTTTTTTTGCAATTGAATTTAATGGTTTTTCTAAAAAACCTTCTAAATCTTCACCTATCCAAAAGATGAGATCCGCATTTTGCAACATTTTTGCATGAGATGGTTTCATAGAAAATCCATGTGGTGAGTTAAAACCATCTATAATTAAATCTGGTTTTCCAATTCCATCCATAAGATAACTCGCTAATGAATGAATAGGTTTAATTGATGTAACTACTTTTATTTCAGCATTAGCTGGTGTAAAGATCGTTAATAATGATAAAATTGATAGAATAAATGATATTTTTTTTATTTTTTTCATAATTTAAATATTTTAATGATTGTTATAATATAACAGTATGTAATAATATAACATTTTAATGTCAATAGATAAATGAATTCAGATAATAATATATTAGTTAAATTAAATAATGCAGGTTTTCGCCAAAATAATAAATGGCTAGTAGAAGATGTATCGCTACAAGTTGAGAAGGGTAAAATTGTAACTCTCATTGGTCCCAATGGTTCAGGAAAAAGTACAACTGCCAAAATTGCATTAGGTATTTATAAAAATATTGAAGGAAGTATTGAAAAAAATACTAATAAAATTGGATATGTTCCTCAAAAAATTTCAATAGACTGGACATTACCACTTAGAGTTAAAGACTTTATGGTTTTAACTGAAAATATTAATGATGACCAGATTAATGAAGCTTTATTATTAACTGGAGTAATGCATCTAAAAAATAAAAATTTAGGTAATTTATCTGGAGGTGAGTTTCAAAGAGTTTTGCTTTCTAGAGCTATTTCAAAAAAACCAGAACTGTTAGTACTTGATGAACCAGTTCAAGGTGTTGATTATACTGGTGAGATAGCGTTGTATGCATTAATTAAAAAAATATCAGATACTTTAAATTGTGGAATTTTATTGATTTCACATGACTTACATACGGTAATGACTGCAACTGACCATGTTGTTTGTTTAAACGGTCATGTTTGTTGTTCAGGTTCACCCACTGATGTTGCAAAAAATAGTGAATATAAAACCTTATTTGGAGAACAGGCATCTCAAATCCTTTCAGTTTATGAGCATAAGCATGATCACGAGCATTCTGATGAAGGAAGGATAAAAAAAAATTAAATGTTTGATGATTTTTTTATAAGAGCATTGGTGGCTGGAATTGGAATTGCCTTAGTTGCAGGACCACTTGGATGTTTTGTTGTTTGGAGAAGATTATCTTATTTTGGTGACACACTTTCTCATTCAGCATTACTGGGTGTTACAATGGCATATACATTTGATCTTAATATTGCTCTTTCAGTATTTTTGATTTCATCAGTAATAGCTTTAATATTAATACAGCTTCAAAAAAAAACTAATTTACCTGGTGATGCTTTACTTGGTCTTTTAGCACACTCCTCATTAGCTGTTGGGTTGGTAGTAATTGGTTTTTTAACTTTTATAAGATTTGATATCATGGGACTATTATTTGGAGATATTTTAGCGGTAACAACTAATGATATATTTGTTGTATGGGGTGGCGGTGCTGTAATTTTAATTATACTTAAACTAATTTGGAAACCATTATTTGCATCTACTGTTAATTATGAATTAGCTGAAGCTGAAGGTTTGAATCCTGATAGATCAAAAGCTATATTTACAATTTTACTAGCCGCAGTTATTGCCATATCAATTAAAATGGTAGGATTGCTATTGATTACTGGAATGTTGATTATTCCCGCTGCAATGGCTAGAAATATGTCAGACAGTCCTCAAAAAATGGTAATTTACTCGGTTATAGGAGGATTATTGTCTGTAATTTTGGGATTATTTTCTTCATTAGAGTTTAATACTTCTTCGGGACCCTCAATAATTGTAGCGTCTTTGATCTTATTTATTTTATCATTACTAAATATAAAACAGTCGATTAAATTGAAAAACTAATGAGTTATTGTTAAACTTTTGATTATGCATAAAGAAATCAATCTATCAAAAAATCAACAAATTATTTTTGATTTTATAGAAAAAGCTAAAGAACCACTTAAGGCTTATTCTATTTTATTTAATGTTCAAAAAAAGGGAATTAAAGCTCCATTACAAGTTTACAGGGCATTAGATAAGCTGATCGAAATAGGAAAAATACATAAAGTAGAAAGTAGAAATGCTTTTATAGCATGTAAAAGTTCAAGTTGTGAAATTTCACAAGCAACGGCTTTTTCAATATGTAATAAGTGTGAAAATGTTTCTGAAATTAATAATCCAAAACTTTCAAAATATTTAACTAATTTTGAAGACGATACCGGAATGCAATATAATAAATATAATTTAGAGTTTTTTGGTTTATGCAAAAAATGTAAAACAAAATAAATGAATACAGTATCCTTAACTTTAAATGAGATTTTAGAACTAGCCAAAAAAACATTACTAGCTAATGGTTGTGATGAGGAAAATGCTAGTATTTTAGCAGATACTATTATGAGAGCTGAAAGAGATGGTTCTGTTTCTCATGGTTTGTTTAGATTGCCTGCTTATGTAGCTGGCTTAAAAAGTAAAAAGATTAATGGTAAAGCAAGACCTGAATTAGAAAATGTTGCTCCAAGTATTATTAAAGTATTAGGTAATAATGCAGTTGCACCTATGGTTTTAAGTTTAGGATTACCAGCAGTTATTGATTTGGCTAAAAAAAATGGTGTAGCAGTTCTTGCTATAAAAAATTCACATCATATGGCAGCTCTTTGGCCTGAAACTGAAGCTATTGCTGAAGCTGGTCTTGTTGGTATTGCTTGCACATCTTATAAGCCTGCCGTTGCACCAGCGGGTGCTACAAAACCTTTATATGGTACAAATCCAATTTCTTTTGCATGGCCTAGACCTGGTAAAACTCCTGTTGTCTACGATATGGCAACAGCCTCAATGGCAATGGGTGAAGTTCAGATAGCAAAAAGAGAAGGGCACAAAGTTCCTCTTGGAACGGGTTTAACTAAAGAAGGTAAAGAAACAACTGATCCTGGAGAAATTGCTGATGGTGGAGTTATACTTCCTTTTGGTGGCTACAAAGGATCAAGTATAGCAATGATGGTTGAATTATTAGCTGGTGCATTAATAGGTGAAAATTTTAGTTTTGAAACTGCTGCTAAAGATAATAACGATGGCGGTCCTCCAAGTGGTGGTGAATTTATTATAGCAATTTCACCTGAGAAAATTTCTGGTAAAGGTTGGGATAAACATGCTGATCAGTTTTTTAGTAAAATGTCAGCTATGGATGGCGTTAGACTTCCAGGAGAAAGAAGGCATAAAAATAGACTAGATAAAGGTCCAAGAAATATAAATGAAGAACTTGTTAATAAAATTAAATCTTTAAGCTAACTCAATTTCAATAGGTGTATGATCTGAAGGTTTTTCTTTTCCTCTAGGGTCTTTGTTAATAATAACATTCTTAACTTTATTTAATAAGGAATTTGATACTAAAAAGTGATCAATTCTTAACCCGTTATTTTTTTGCCAGGCACCCCTCATATAATCCCAATAAGTATAACCTTCTTTTTCTCCATGAATATGACGGTACGCATCGTGAAAACCTAGATTAATCATTTCTCTATATTTTTTTCTTATCTCAAGTCGGTATAAAGCGTCATCTTCAAATCCCTTAATATTGTAAGCATCTTCAGCTGAGGGAAGAATATTAAAATCACCAGCTAAAATAATATTCTCATTTTTTTTGGAAAGAGATTTGAGTTGTTTAATTAAACTATCCAACCATTCCTTTTTATAAGTATATTTTTCAGTATCAACAGGATTACCGTTAGGTGTATAAATATTAATTAGTTGGATACTTTTTTTTTTGTATTTTAATTCTGCTGAAATAATTCGAGATTGTTTTAATTTATCTTTAATTAAATCCAACCTAATATTTTCTAATTTATGTTTAGAGATAATAGCAACACCATTATAGCTCTTTTGACCAAATACATGACTTTCATAATCTAATCTTGAAAAATCATCATAAGGAAAAGTTTCATCTTGGGTTTTAATCTCTTGCATCATGACAACATCTGGAGAAAATTTTTGAAGATACTCTTTTATATTTTCAACTCTTGCCCTAACAGAGTTTACATTCCACGATGTGATAATCATTATATGGAGAACGAAACGCCACAACCACACGAAGACTTACTCTGTGGATTTGATATCTTGAACTGATCGCCTATTAATTCAGAAACAAAATCAACTTCCGAACCCTTTAATAAATCTGCTGAAGTTTTATCAATAAGTATATTTTCATGTTTTAAATCATCTGCAGATAGTTTTTTATCAAAAGTAAACTCATATTGAAAACCAGAACATCCGCCACCTTTAATAGCGATTCTAAAAAATGAACCAGGATCTTTTTGTGACAACAAATTATTAATCTGTTTTATAGCTTTATCTGTAAATTTAATTTCTTTAATCATTTAACAACACTGTTATTAATAATATAATATCAATTTATTGAATTTAAAGTATGAATAATTACTCAAATTTAGCACTTTTTAAAAGCAAAGGACGTATCTTCAAAGAGGTTAATTCTCTCTATAGAACTCCATTTCAAAGAGATAGGGATAGGATAATCCATAGCGCTTCGTTTAGAAGATTAAAGCACAAAACCCAAGTTTTTGTAAATACAGAGGGAGATCACTACAGAACTAGAATTACACACTCAATTGAAGTTGCACAAATTGCAAGATCAATCGCAAAACACTTAGGTTTAAATGATGACTTAGCAGAAACCTTAAGTTTGGCTCATGATTTGGGACACACACCTTTTGGACATGCTGGAGAGGACGCTTTAAATGAATGTATGATTAACTATGGAGGTTTTGATCATAATCTTCAAACTTTAAGAATAGTTATGTTTCTAGAACATAAATATTTAAAGTTTAAAGGACTTAATCTTACACTGGAAACTTTAGATGGTTTATTAAAGCACAATGGGCCCCTCCACGATATATCAACAGTAAATAGACTGATTGGACTAAAAAATTTTAATAATAAAATTAATTTTAAAAATTTTGGATCTTTAGAGGCCCAGATATCCGCAATCTCTGATGATATTGCATACAACAACCATGATATTCAAGATGGTATCAGAGCAAAAATGTTTAATTTAAATGACTTAATTGAAATTAATTTTTTTAAAGATATTTATAAATCTCATAAGAAAAATATAAAGAATATCAATAAAGACATTTTGATTTATCAATTAATAAGAGATTCAATAGATTTAATGGTAAAAGATTTAATTACAAACACAAAAAAAAATTTAAGATTAAATAAAATAAAATCATTACAAGATATATATTACTTAAATGAACCTACGGTCTGTTTTTCTAATAAATTTTTGATTATTGAAAAAGAAATAAAATATTTTTTAAGAAAAAAAATGTATAATAACAAAAAAGTTTTACTAAAGAATAATCATGGAAAAAAAATTATTAAAAATTTGTTTCATAAAATTAAGAAAAAACCAAAAAAATTTATTTCAACAATTCAACTAAAGAAAGATTTAAATAGAACAATAGCAGATTTTATCTCAGGTATGACTGATCGATATGCAATAAATCTATATAAAGGTACCAAATGAATATTTTTGATATTTATTTAGATAAGATATTAATTTTAATCAAAAAATTAAGTAATGAAGGAACACTTGTTTTACCAGAAAACTTAAATGGTATTAATGTTGATATACCTCCCTCAAATTTTGATTGTGATATTTCAACAAATGTTGCAATGGTGTTATCAAAAATTAATAAAAAAGCACCTATTGATATTGCAAAAACTTTAGTTGATTTAATCAAAAGTGCAGATGATGAGATTGAAACCATTTCTGTTGTTAAACCTGGTTTTATAAACATTAAATTCAAATCAGTTTATTGGAATAATTTTATCAAGAGTATAAATCAGAATCATATAGATTTTGGGGTCAACACCAAAGAAAAAAAAAGAAAATATCTTGTAGAATTTGTTTCAGCTAATCCAACAGGTCCATTACATGTGGGCCATTGTAGAGGTGCTATTTTGGGAGATGTTATTTCAAACTTATTAATCTTTAACAAACATGATGTTTCAAAAGAATATTATGTAAATGATTATGGTAACCAAATTATTAATTTTACTAAATCAGTTTATTACAGAGCTAGAGAAATTGTTTATAATGAGAAATTTCCAATAGAAAATTCTGAGCTTTATCCAGGTGATTATTTGATAGAGATTGCAAAAAATATTATTGCAACAAATAAAAAGTTAAAATTTGATAAATTTGAAGATATATCAAAAAAACTTACATTATTATCAGTGGCTGAATCATTAAAATTAATTAAAAGTAACTTATCTAATTTGGGCATTACCCATGACAAATTCACAAGCGAAACTGAAATTATTTTTAATAAAGAAGTAGAAAAAGTAATTGAAAAGTTAAAAGAAAAAAATTTAGTATATCAGGGTAAAATTAAAGCACCAAAAAGTGAAAATGATGAAAACTGGATAGAAAGAGAACAACTTTTATTTAAAGCTACAGATTTTGGTGATGATAAAGATAGAGCCTTACAAAAATCCGATAAGTCATGGACTTATTTTGCGAGTGATGTTGCATATCATAATAATAAGTTAAACAGGGGCCACGATGTCCTTATCAACATTCTTGGAGCTGATCACGCAGGCTATATTAAAAGAATTACTTCAGTTGTTGAGGCTTTATCTGGTGATAAAAATAAATTAATTTGTAAGGTAAGTCAGTTAGTTAAGTTAATTAAAGAGGGTAAGCCATTTAAAATGTCTAAAAGAAAAGGAGATTATATTACTGTAGAAGATTTAATTTCAGAAGTTGGTAAAGATGCAACAAGATTTATTATGCTTAATAGAAGTAGCGATGTTGAATTAGATTTTGATTTTGCAAAAGTTAAGGAAAAATCAAAAGATAACCCATTATACTATGTTCAGTATTGTTTTGCCAGAATATCATCAGTATATCGTCATGTTGGATTAGATATTAATAAAGATTTAGATATTACCAAATTTGATTTTAAATATTCAATTGATGAAATAAAAATTTTAAAAAAAGTCGCTGAATGGCCTAAATGTATTGAAGCAGCTAGTTTAAGGTTAGAGCCTCATAGAATTCCAGTTTATCTTTATGAACTTTCTTCTGAATTTCATTCTTATTGGAATATGGGCAAAGATGATTCTAATAAAAGATTCATAAATGATAAAAAAATAATTTCCAATGACAAACTAGTATTTCTAAAGATTATTTCTAATGTTATTAGAGCTGGAATGAATATAGTTGGAGTTGCAACACCTGAAAAAATGTAATGCTAAAAGAATTAAAATATCTCTTTTTTTTATTTGTTATTTTATTATTTTTTTTTTTATCACTCAAATACTATTTTTCAGATGAAAATAAAAAAAATTCATATAGATCCCAGAAGTCGGTTGAAGAAAAAATTTTTTACTATTCTCAAGATCTAATTTTGTTGAAAAATGATACTCAAAATATTGTAGAATATGTTGAAAAAGCTCTAGATAAAAATAAAAAAAATTATAATTTTTGGAAATTGATAAATAATGATGAATAGTAGAAGAAGTTTTATTACTGGAATTAAATCTATAGTTTTGTCATCTAAAGAAAAAAAATTTCTCAAAAAATATAAACCATGGGGTATAATATTGTTTTCAAGAAACATAAAATCTTTAAAACAAACAAAACAATTAACAGATCAAATTAAAATAATTTTTAAAGATAAAAATTATCCTATTTTGATTGATCAAGAGGGTGGTCGTGTTAACAGATTAAGAAATTTTTTTAATTCAGACCCTTTAACTGGAGAATTTTTTGGTAAGCTATACTTGAAAGATAAAAAAAAATTTTTTCAATATTATAAAATTTTTTTAGATCAAACATCATCTTTGTTGAGATCGATAGGTGTAAATATTAACACTCTTCCAGTTTTAGATATTAGATCAAAAGGTTCTACTTCTATCATTGGAGATAGATCTTTTTCAAATAACCCAAAGATTGTCTCTAAAATCGGAGACATGTGTATTAATCTCTTTCATTCTAACAAAATAGGAACTGTTATCAAACATATACCAGGACATGGTTTGGCTAAAGTTGATAGTCATAAATTTACTCCAATAATCAAGAAGGATCAAAAATTCTTGAAAAAAAATGATTTTTATACTTTTAAAAAAAAATCTAGTCTATTTGCAATGACTGCGCATATTATTTATTCTAAGATTGATAATATAAACACTGCTACGCAGTCAAAAAAAGTAATTCAATTAATTAGAAAATATATTAAATTTAAAAATCTAATAATGTCTGATGATATATCCATGAAAAGTTTAAGAGGTCCGATTGGAGAAAATACAGTAAAAGCATTTAAAGCTGGTTGTGATTTAGTTCTTCATTGTAATGGTGATTACAAAGAAATGATTGAAGTAGCTGCCCATTCACCTTATTTAAACAAGTTTATAATCAAAAAAACATCACAATTTTATAGAATTATAAGTTAATATTTAGAATGTCAGATATTGATTCTAATAACTTTAATGTCAACTTGGAAAGTTATCAAGGCCCCTTAGATGTTTTGCTCGATTTGGCTAAATCTCAAAAAGTTGATCTTGAAAATATTTCAATAACATTATTAGCAGATCAATTTCATAATTATATCACTAATGAAAAAAATCTTAATTTAGAGGCTGCATCTGAATATTTGTTAATGGCCACTTGGTTAACATATTTAAAATCAAAACTTTTACTACCAACCAATCCTGAAGAGGAGTTTAAGGTATTAGAAGTTGCTGAACAATTAAAGTTACAACTTAAAAAATTAGAATTAATACGTTTACTATCTGACCAAATGCTAAAAAGGAAAAGACTTGGTAGAGAAATTCGTTTGAGAGGCATCAAAGGCAACATCAGATCAATTTACAGCACAGAGTATAAAATGAATCTTTATGAGTTATTAAAAACTTATTCAAGTTTAATTATGACAAAAGATTTCCAAAGAGTAAACATTCCCAAATTACCAGTTTTTACTACCGAGGATGGGATTAAGCGTATTAAAGAATTTTTTGGTAAATTAAATGAATGGAAAAATTTAAATGATTTAATTCCAAGTAAATTTAAAGATGGTAAGAAAAATAAAAAAACAGGCAAAGCAGGAATTTTTGCTGGCTCACTTGAACTCGTTAAAGAGGGAGATCTTACGATGAAACAAGAAAATCTTTTTGATGAAATTTATATCAGGGAAATTAAATGAAAAAAACTAATAAAACTATAATTGATAATATTGTTAAATTTCCAAAAAAACTAAATAATGGTGAAAGAGAAATTGAAGCTATTGTTTTTGCAGCTTTAGAACCTCTTGATATTGAAACAATAGAGTCTAAAATTTCAAAAAAAATTAATGTGTTAAAAACATTAGAAAAACTTCAAATAGAATATTCAACAAGAGGTATAAATTTAGTTTGTATTTCAAAAAAATGGTCTTTTAGAACTTCTGATAAACTTTCAAGCTTAATGTCACAAGAAAAAACCGTTGAAAAAAAATTATCTAGAGCAGCCATTGAAACACTTGCTATAATTGTTTACCACCAACCTGTAACAAGAGCAGAGATTGAAGAGATTAGAGGTGTAGCATTTGGGACAAATACTCTAGATATATTAATGGAACTTAATTGGGTAAAGCCTCAAGGACGAAAAGATGTGCCTGGTAAACCAATTCAATATGTAACAACTAATGACTTTTTAAGTCATTTCAGCTTGCAAAAATTATCAGATTTACCGACTGTTGATGAGCTCGGGTCTGCTGGTTTAATAGATAGTACCAATATTGATAATGCAATCTTTGGAACCGGTAAATTTTATAAAGAAAAACAAGAGGAAAAAAGAGAAAACATTTATGAAAATATAGATGAGATGTTAGGTGGAACACTTAGCCCTGACGAAGAAAAATAAAAAGTTTCTTTTAAAACAAATCTAAAAGAGGTATAAAATTGTATGAGCATTGGAATTTGGCAAATAGCTATTGTTGTAATCTTAGTAGTCCTTTTATTTGGTAGAGGAAAAATCTCAAGTTTAATGGGAGATGTTGCAAAAGGTATCAAAAGTTTTAAAAAAGGTATGGCTACTGACATAACAGATGAAGAAGAGCCAAAAAATGTTTCTGAAAACAATCAAGACACAAAAGACAAAGAATAAATTACATGCCCACTATTGGCTGGTTTGAGATTTTACTGGTAGTAGCAGTTGCAATAGTAGTAATTGGCCCTAAAGATTTTCCTTTCATGTTAAAAAAAGTTGGATCTTGGATTGGTACAGCTAAGCGTTACATTAGTAATATTCAAAGTGAAGTATCAGATTTAGATATTACTTCGAATGAAATTGAAAAACCAACTAAAATCAAAAAAGATAATGATAAAATCTGATAATGAGGGCGGCTTTGTTAGTCACTTAACTGAATTAAGAAAAAGACTAATCCATTCGTTTATTTTTTTATTTATTATTTTTATTTGTTGCTATTTTTTTTCTGAGCATCTTTATGGTTTTTTAGTCGAACCATTTGCAAAAGCAGTAAAAGATAGTGGTACAGATAGAAGATTAATTTTTACAGCTTTACAAGAAACATTTTTAACTTATCTTAAAGTTTCCTTCTTTGCTGCATTTTTTGTAACTTGTCCTTATATCTTAATTCAAATTTGGAAGTTTATTGCACCAGGACTTTACAAGCATGAAAAAATTGCAATTATTCCATATTTAATACTAACTCCTATATTATTTTTTTTAGGAGGCATGTTGGTTTATTATTTGATAATGCCTCTTGCTATTAAATTTTTTCTTTCCTTTGAAAGCACGGGTGTTTCAACAGGCTTGCCTATTCAATTAGAAGCAAAAGTTAATGAATATCTTTCTCTTATAATGAAGTTAATTTTTGCTTTTGGGATAAGTTTTCAACTACCTGTTGTTTTAAGTCTTTTAGCAAGAGTAGGGATTGTCGATGCAAAATTTCTTAGAGAAAGAAGAAAATATGTTGTGGTAATAATTTTTGCTACCGCTGCATTATTAACACCGCCTGATCCTATTACCCAGATTGGGCTGGCAATACCATTATTAATTTTGTATGAACTATCTATATTTTCAGTAAATATTATTGAAAAAAGAAATGATATAAATGCATAGCATAAAAGAAATTAGAAACGATAAACAAGGTTTTAAAAAAGCTTTGGATAAAAGATTTTTAAATATTGATCTAGATAAGATATTAATTTTAGATAAAGATAATAGAAAATTTATTCAACAGAAAGAGGCCCTTGAAAAAGAAAAAAAAGATATTTCAAAATCAAAAGATAAGACTCTTTTTGAAAAATCTAAAAGTATTTCATTAGAAATTGAAAAAATTAATAAATTACAAGTAATTACAAAAGAACAATTAGAATCTATATTAGCATCTATTCCAAATATCCCCCTTTCAGATGTCCCTATTGGTAAAGATGAAAACTCAAATACAGAAATTTCAAAATCTGGAAAAATACCTGAATTCTTATTTAAACCAAAGTCACATTATGAATTGGGTGAAAACTTAGATATGTTAGATTTTGATTTAGCAACAAAAACTACAGGCTCAAGATTTGTTTTTGTAAAAGATAAGCTTGCTTTATTAGAAAGAGCACTTTCTAATTTTATGCTTGATATTCATGTTAATAACAATGGTTATAAAGAAATTTCACCTCCTTTAATAGCCACCGAATCTTCAATGTTTGGAACTGGTCAATTGCCCAAGTTCGATAATGATCAATTTGAACTTAAGCTTTATGACTCTAGTGACAGAAAATTTTTAATTCCAACAGCTGAGGTAATTTTAACAAATATAGTTAAGGATAAAATTATTGATAAAAAGAATTTACCGATGAGATTTGTTGCATCTACTCCTTGCTTCAGAAAAGAAGCTGGTAGCTATGGTAAAGATACAAAAGGGATGATCAGACAACACCAATTTTATAAAGTTGAAATGGTAAGTATTGTTGAAACAGACAAATGTTTGGCAGAACTTGGTAGAATGACAGATTGTGCTACTAAAATATTAGATCTATTAGAATTACCTTACAGAAAGATTGTTTTATGTACTGGTGATATGGGTTTTAGTGCTGAAAAAACTTTTGATATAGAAGTTTGGCTTCCATCAGAGAATAAATATAGAGAGATCTCAAGCTGCTCTTCTTGTGGCTCATTTCAAGCTAGAAGAATGAAAACAAGATATAAAGATGATAATAAAGATACTGTCTTTGTGGGAACATTAAATGGTAGCGGATTAGCAATTGGAAGAACTCTAGTTGCTATATTGGAAAATTATCAAGAAGAAGATGGATCTGTTAATGTACCAAAGGTTTTAAAGCCCTACATGAACAATTTAGAGAAAATTTCTAAGATTTAAAGTTGTTTTAATTAGAGAGATGTTGTAAGTATTCATTTTAATCAAGGAGATTTATGGATCAAGGAATAGGCCAATTTATACCACTAATTTTAATTTTTGTTATTTTTTACTTTTTTTTAATAAGACCTCAACAAAAGAAAGTCAAAGAACATAAGGCTATGGTTGAAAACTTATCAAGAGGAGACAAGGTAGTGACAAATGCAGGTATAATCGGAACAGTTGAAAGAATTATTGATAATGAAAAAGTTGAGGTGCAAATTGCCGACAACGTAAAAGTTGAAATTATCAAAGCCACAGGTATCCAAGGATTACTTAACGCTCCTGAAGTAAAAAAATAATATTAAACTAAAGTGTTATACTTTTCTAAACTAAGAATTGTTTTAGTTTTTTTAGTTTCACTTTTTTTCATTTTTATTGCCTCATCTAACCTTCAAAACTCTGAAGATAGTTTTATATCTAAAAAAATAAACCTAGGTTTAGATTTACAGGGTGGTTCTTATCTATTACTTGAAATTGATAATGGTCCAGTTAAAACACAAAAATTACAAAATACTACAACTTTAATAAGAAATTTTTTTAAAAATAAGAAAATAAAATTTAACGATTTAAGAATAGTAGATAATAAAATAATTTTTATTGTAGCTAAAAATAATCAAGAATTAGTTAAAGAATTTTTTTTAGATAAAGAAAGTGAAATTAATCCTTATTACAATCAATATAAATCACATCAATTTGACTTATCAATAGAAGACGATAAATTTACATTAGTACTCTCAAAATATGGACTTATTGAAATAAAAACATCTTCCCAAGATCAAGCAATTGAAATTGTTAGAAGAAGAGTTGATGAAGTGGGTACTAATGAGCCAAATATATTAAAAAGAGGTAACAATCGTATCCTAGTTGAACTTCCTGGTCTAGATGATCCTATGAGAATAAAGTCTTTATTGGGAAAAACTGCAAATTTAACATTTAGATTCGTTACGCAAAATAATAACGATACTTTTGGCACAGAAATGCTTTCGTTTGAGGATGGTGCTACTGAAGTCATGGTAAGTAAAAGAATAATCTTGAATGGTGAAAATTTACTAGATGCTCAACCACAGATGAACAATCAAACAAACGAAACTGTAGTTTCATTTACTCTAGATAGGGTTGGGGCTAAAAGATTTGGCAAAGCAACAAGCGCAGGGATTGGTAAGCAATTAGCAATAGTTTTAGATGGTAAAATTGTTAGTGCTCCAGTAATTAGAGACACTATAGCAAGTGGAAATGGTCAAATTAGTGGCAACTTCACTTTTCAGTCAGCTACTGATTTAGCTTTGCTTTTAAGGTCTGGTGCCCTACCAGCACCACTAAGCATAATTGAAGAACGAACAGTAGGACCGGATCTTGGTAAGGACTCAATTAAAGCTGGAGTTATAGCTCTTATGATTGGTTTCTTATTGGTAATCTTTTTTATGCTTATTAAATATAAAATATTTGGTTTGATTGCTAATGTAACATTACTAGTTAATTTGTTTTTTTTAATTGGCATCTTAACTTTATTTGAGGCTACATTAACATTACCAGGTATAGCAGGTATAATTTTAACAGTCGGGATGGCAGTAGATGCTAATGTGTTGATTTTTGAAAGGATTAAAGAAGAATGTAAAAAAGAAAAAAATAATATAATTGCCTTTGATAGTGGCTACGTTAAATCAAAAACCGCGATTATAGACGCAAATATAACAACATTAATTGCTGCAATTATTTTATTTTTTATGGGATCTGGACCCATCAAAGGTTTTTCTGTAACTTTGGGTGTTGGTATTTTCACTACACTATTTTCTGTTTATTTTATAGCTAGAATGTTTACAGGTCTTTATGTGGTTAAAAATAAAGAAAAGGATAAATTAATATAAATGATCAATTTCAACAAATTTTATAAACTATTTAATTTGATGTCTTTAAGTCTGGTTGTAATTTCAATTTTATTGCTATTTTTTAAAGGGCTTAATTTTGGTGTAGATTTTAAAGGTGGTACACTTATTGAATTAAGAGCTGATGATAAGAATATTAATGTTACTTCTTTAAGACAATCTTTTAGTAAAATGAATATTGGAGATTTTAACGTTAAAAAATTTGGTAATGAAAATGATTATTTAATTAAGATTGAAAAAAAAGATACTAGTACCAATGCAATTGAAGTTATTAAAAAAAAATTAAGATTATCTGTTGGAAATTCTTTTAATTTTAGAAGAGTTGAAAATGTTGGTCCAAAAGTAAGTGCTGAATTATTAAAATCAGGAATCATAGCAATCGCACTATCATTAGTAGCTATGTTATTTTATATATGGATAAGATTTGAATGGCAATTTAGCTTAGGAGCAATTCTAGCCTTGTTTCATGATGTTATTATAACTTTGGGTCTTTTTTCACTATTAAATTTAGAGATAAACTTGTCAATAGTTGCTGCTGTTTTAACAATTGTTGGCTACTCAATGAATGATACAGTAGTTATCTATGATAGAGTTAGAGAAAATCTTAAGAAATTTTCTGATATTAAAATTTTTGAACTCACAAATATTTCAATAAATGAAACTCTTTCTAGAACTATAATTACGTCTGTAACAACCTTACTTGCTCTAGTTTCAATTTACTTATTTGGTGGTGAGATATTAAAAGGTTTTTCTTTAGCTATGATTATGGGTGTTATATTTGGAACTTATTCATCTATATATATTGCAAACCCAGTTCTTGTTAAACTTAGAGTTTCTCAAAAAACTATTCTTAAAGAGGATTCGGAATAAACTAATAAAGATTCTGTGCTGCTACCATTGATAATAACATTGGTAAAGATAAAAGGGTGTTAGTTCTTGAAAACAACATTGCAGTTCTAGCAGATTTAGCTTTTACATCTGGTTCACATTCAACAATACCCAAAGCTTTTTTTTGATTTGGCCAAATTATAAACCAAACGTTAAAAGCCATATATAAACCAAGCCACATACCAATACCAATAGCTGTACTTTTTCCCCCAGCACCTAAAGTCATAGCATCATGTAAATATCCATTTAAATAAGATAGAATTAAACCTGAAACTACTGTCAATAATGCAGCCCAACGGAAGTAAAAAAGTGCAGCAGGTGCAATCACTTTTCCTATAGCAGGTTTTTGTTCATCAGGAATTTTTGTCATGTTAGGAATTTGAACAAAATTAAAATACCAAAGTAAACCAATCCACATAATCGAGACAGTTACATGAACAAGTCTTGTTAACCAACTCCAAAAAATTGTATCAAAATCGAACCCTCCGTTCCCATAAAATAATCCCAAGAAAACAATTAAAGCTAATCCTAGAGATGCGTGGATAGTTTTAGGTAAAGAAGAAAGCAAATTTCCCATGATTCTAATAATCATACACTAAAAAGATCAATCTTTATATTGTTTTTCATAATTTATGTTAGCAATGGTTTTAAAAATTGACCTGTATAACTACCCTTAATATTGATTATTTCTTCTGGTTTTCCCTCTGCGATAATATTACCACCTTTAACACCTCCTTCAGGACCCATATCAACAATATAATCAGCTGTTTTAATAACATCTAAATTGTGTTCAATAACAACCACGGTATTTCCAAGTTTGACAAAAGTATGAAGAATTTCTAATAATTTTTTAATATCATGTTGATGTAGACCAGTTGTTGGTTCGTCTAAAATATACATAGTTCTACCAGTCGATCTTTTTGACAATTCCTTTGCAAGTTTTATTCTCTGAGCTTCACCGCCAGACAAAGTAGTTGCTTGCTGTCCAATTTTTATATACCCCAACCCAACTTTTTTTAGAGTTAGTAATTTTGTTTTAATATTTGATATATTCTCAAAATATTCACAACCTTCGTCTACAGACATATTTAAAACATCTGCAATACTTTTATCTTTAAACTTAATTTCAAGAGTTTCTCTATTGTATCTAGTTCCCTTACATTCATCACATTGTATATAAACATCTGGAAGAAAATGCATTTCATATGTAATCACACCATCTCCTTCGCATGCCTCACATCTTCCACCTCTTACATTAAAAGAGAACCTACCAGGTTTATAGCCTCGAGTTTTTGACTCAGGTAAACTTGTAAACCAATCCCTAATTGGCCCAAATGCCCCTGTGTAAGTTGCAGGGTTTGATCTTGGAGTCCTTCCTATTGGTGATTGGTCAATATCAATAATCTTATCAATTAATTCTACACCTTTATAATTCTTAAACGCCTTAGGAGCTTTTCTGGCTTTATTATTAAGTGTTAAATTTAACGCGTGGTATAATGTTTGTAATATTAAAGTGGATTTTCCACTACCTGAAACCCCAGTGACACATGTAAAACTTCCTGTTGGGATTTTAAGATTAACATTATTTAAGTTATTACCACTAGCACCAATGATTTCAATAAATCTACCATTTTTGGCTAGCCTTCGAATCTTTGGAATATCAATTATCTTTTTATTAGATAAATATTGTCCAGTAATACTATTTTTGTTCTTTTTTATTTCTTCATAAGTCCCTTGCGCTGTAATTTGACCACCATTAGTTCCAGCTTCGGGACCCATATCAATAATATGGTCTGCATTTTCCATTGTTTCAGTATCATGTTCTACTACAATTACTGTATTACCTAAATCTCTCAATCTTTTTAGAGCATTAATCAGTTTTATATTGTCTTTTTGATGTAAGCCGATTGAAGGTTCATCTAGTACATACAAAACTCCTGTTAATCCAGATCCAATTTGAGAAGCTAATCTTATTCTTTGAGCCTCACCACCAGAAAGAGTTCCCGACTCTCTTGATAGAGTTAGATAATCTAATCCTACATTTAGTAAAAAATTTAGTCTTTCGTTAATTTCTTTTAATACGTGTTCAGCAATTTTGAACTGTCTTTTATCAAGGTTTTTTTCTAAATTTTTAAACCATTGAGCAGAATCTAAGATCGATTTTTTTGTAACTTCACTAATATTAAGATTATCAATTTTAACACATAAAGCTTCTTCTTTAAGTCTATCACCATTACAACCTTCACAAGCAGAGTCTGATTGATATTCGGAAATAGCTTCTCGTTTCCATTCACTATCAGATTCTAAAAATCTTCTTTCAAGATTATTTATAACTCCTTCAAAAGTTTTTTTATGAGAATATTTTTCATATCCATCATCATAATTAAATTTAATTTCCTCTTCATCAGAACCATACAAAATTACATCTTTAACTTTTTTGGGAAGTTTTTTCCATTTTTCATCTAAAGAAAAATCATAATGTTTAGCAATAGAAGCTAATGTTTGTGCATAATAAAGTGTTGTAGATTTTGCCCATGGTTCAATTGCCCCATCTGCAATCGTCATTCTTTCATCTGGTACTACCAAATTAGGATCTACATTAAGCTTAATTCCTATACCTTCACATTCTTCACAAGCTCCATACGGGCTGTTAAAAGAAAAAAGTCTTGGTTCAATTTCTTCAATTGTAAAACCACTTTCTGGACATGCAAACTTTGTTGAGTAAATCAATTTTTCTATTTTCCTAAATTTTTGAGGTAAAGTTTCATCTTCGTATTCAACAAAAACTAATCCACTTGAGAGATTAACTGCTGCCTCAACACTTTCAGCCAATCTATTACCTAGTTTTGAGTTTAAAACAATTCTATCAACTAAGACTGAAATATCATGCTTAAGTTTTTTATCTAAATTTGGTGATTTTTCTATGTCATACAAAACATTGTCTATTTTTATTTTTCTAAATCCTCTTCTTTTGTAACTTAAAATATCTTTTTTATATTCACCTTTGCGACCTCTAACCACTGGAGCATAAATATAGATTGTAGATTTTTTTGGTAGTTTTTTAATTAAATCAACAATTTGTGTGATAGTTTGAGAAGTTATTGGCTTTCCAGTAAATGGGGAGTAGGGTATGCCCGCCCTTGCAAACAACACTCTCATGTAATCATAAATTTCTGTAACAGTAGCTACAGTTGACCTTGGGTTTTTAGATGTATTTTTTTGTTCGATTGCAATCGCAGGACTTAAACCTTCAATAAGATCGACATTGGGTTTTTTCATTTTATCTAAAAATTGACGTGCATAAGCTGATAAACTTTCAACATATCTTCTTTGTCCTTCTGCATAGACAGTATCAAATGCTAGTGAGGATTTTCCTGAACCAGAAAGGCCAGTAATTACAACAAATTGATCTTTGGGTATTTCTACAGAAACATTCTTTAAATTATGCTCCTTTGCACCCTTGATAACTATCTTTTTGATCATAATTTTAGTTGCTTTAAATTAATAAAATTAATATTGAGTTTATATTGTGATATAAAACTAAATAAATAAATAAACACTTATAAAATATTATGGCTGGAAGTTTAAATAAAGTATTATTAATTGGGCGATTAGGCGCAGATCCAGAAATCAAACAAATGTCAAATGGCAAAAGTCTTGCCACCTTAAGTTTAGCTACTAGCCAATCTTGGAAAGATAAAGCAACTGGCGAAAAAAAAGAAAAAACAGAATGGCACCGAATAGTTGTATTTAATGAAGGGTTAGTCAATGTTGTTCAGCAATATTTGAAAAAAGGTGCTCAAATTTATGTTGAGGGACAGATAACGACTAGAAAATGGAAAGATGAACAATCTGGTCAAGACAAGTATTCTACTGAAATTGTAATTCAAGGATACAATTCTTCACTTACTATGTTGGGTGGTGGAAACACGGGCGGTGGTGGTATTCAAAATGACAATTCTCAAGCTGCTACTAGCAATCCTGATGATAGTCCCCAAGCCCCTAATGATATGGATGATGAAATTCCATTTTAGTTTCTATGAAAGATACAGAAACCCCTAAAGATAAAAATATAAAACTCATTTCAATGCATGATGAGATGAGCTCATCGTACTTGTCATATGCAATGAGTGTAATTGTGAGTAGGGCACTTCCTGATGTCAGAGATGGTTTAAAACCTGTACATAGAAGAATATTGTTTGCTATGTATAAAGGTGGCTATGATTGGTCAAAACAATTTAGAAAATCTGCAAGAATTGTAGGTGATGTTATTGGTAAGTATCACCCCCATGGCGATCAGTCTGTTTACGATGCTCTTGTAAGAATGGTTCAAGATTTTTCAATGAGCTTACCACTTGTTCAAGGACAAGGTAACTTTGGTTCTATTGATGGAGATCCAGCTGCTGCAATGAGATATACTGAAACAAGATTAGCCAAGGTTTCTCAATATTTAATCGATGACATAGAAAAAAACACTATTGAATATAAAAGTAATTATGACGAAACAGAAAAAGAGCCAACAGTTTTACCGGCACAATATCCAAATTTATTGGTTAATGGAGCTGGAGGTATCGCTGTTGGTATGGCCACAAGTATACCACCTCATAATTTAGGTGAGATTATAAATGGAACTTTAGCACTAATTGAAAACAAAGATATTAAGATCAAGGAGTTAATGAAACACATACCTGGTCCTGATTTTCCAACAGGTGGAGTTATAATTGGAAAAGATATTATTAAAGCAGGTTATAATGTTGGACGTGGTTCTTTTAAAATCAGAGGAGAAATTAGCGTTGAAGCACAAAAAAATGGAAGGGAAAGACTTGTTATTACTTCTGTACCTTATCAAGTTAACAAATCAGCTTTAAATGAAAGAATTGCTCAATTAGTAAGAGAAAAAAAAATTGAAGGTATTAGAGATATAAGAGATGAGTCAAATAGAGAAGGTATCAGAGTTGCTATTGATTTGAGAAATGGTGTCGAGCCAGAAACGATCAAAAGACAGCTTTATAAAAATACATCTATTGAAAGTTCATTTGGATTTAATACACTTGCTATTGTTGAGGGTAAACCAAAAATTTGTAATTTAAAAGATTTCTTAACTAACTTTTTAACATTTCGTGAAGATGTAATAGTAAAAAAAACCAAATATGATTTAAAAAAGGCTGAGGATAGAGCCCATATATTAATTGGTCTTTCTGTTTCAGTTGAAAATTTAGATAAAATTATAAAAATTATTAGATCTTCAAAAACACCTGATGATGCTAAAAAGCAATTATTAAAAACTAAATGGAAAATCAATAAGTCTTTAAAATTAATTTCTTTAGTTGAAGAAAAAAAAATAAAAAATCTTTACTCATTCTCAGAGCCTCAAGTTGTAGCGATTTTAGAGCTAAGACTTCAAAAATTAACAGCATTAGGGATTAATGAAATCGAAGTTGAAATAAAGAAATTAGCAGATCTTATAAAATCTTATAAAAAGATTCTTAACTCAAAAAAAGAACTTTCAAGAGTTATAAGTGAAGAACTTAAGTCTATTAAAGAAAAATTTTCAGTCCCAAGAAGAACTAAAATAATTGATGCAATATTAAATTACGATATCGAAGAAACAATTCAAAAGGAGTCAGTGATTATAACTGTTACACTTCAGGGCTACATTAAAAGAGGAGCTTTGAGTAGTGTAAAACAGCAAAAAAGGGGTGGTAAAGGTAAATCTGGCATTACAACAAGAGATGCGGACTCTGTTATACAAACATTATCTGTTAATACTCACACTTCAGTTCTTTTCTTTTCAACAGAGGGATTAGTTTATAAAGTTAAAGCATGGAAAATTCCTGAAGGGTCTACAACTTCAAAGGGTAAGTCATTATTTAACATTTTACCTTTAAAAAATCACCAATCAATAAGCTCTATAATGCCATTTCCTGAAGATAAAAGTGATTTAAAAAATTTACAGATAGTATTTGCAACAGCAAAAGGGAAGGTGAGAAAAAATAGCCTTGACGATTTTTCTTCTATAAATACAGCAGGTAAAATTGCAATGAAACTTGACCCAAATGATAAAATTGTTGGTGTAGAAATTTGTAAAGATGATCAAGATATAATGTTAAGTACAAAAAATGGAAAGTGCATTAGATTTGAGTCAAAAAAACTAAGAATTTTTAAGGGAAGATCTTCAAAGGGTATTAAAGGAATTGAATTAGCACCTAATGATGAAATTGTTTCTTTGTCCATCGTAAACAAAGAAAAAGTAAAAAATATTAAAGATAGTAAAACTGATTTATCAACACTAGAAAGATTTATATTATCAATTACAGAAAATGGCTTTGGTAAGAAAACCAATCATTTAGACTATAGAGCAACCAATAGAGGTGGTAAAGGTATAATTGGTATAGTTAATTCACCAAGGAATGGAAGTATATGTTCTTCCTTTCCAGTGTTTGAGTCTGATGAAATAATGATTTCAACAAACAAAGGCAGAGTTATTAGAGTTGCTGTTAAAGAAATCAGAACTGCTGGGAGAAATACACAAGGTGTAAGAATTATTAAATTATCTGGTGATGAAAAAGTTGTTTCAGCAATAAAAATTGATGATAACTTGGCTTAATGAAAAAAGTAGTTATATACCCAGGTACATTCGATCCAATTACTTTCGGTCATATTGATGTAATAAAAAAAGCTCTAAAACTATTTGATAAATTAGTTATAGCAGCTTCTGATGGAACTAATAAGAATTATCTTTTCAATTCTTTGGAAAGAATTGAATTGATTAAAAAAGCACTTTTTGTTGATTTAAAGTTTGATAAAAAAAAAATTGAAGTTATTTCTTTCACATCTCTAACAACCGATTTATGCAAAAAATATAAATCTAATATTATTCTTAGAGGTTTAAGAGCAGTATCTGATTTTGAATACGAGTTCCAATTAGCTGGAATGAACAGAAAACTTAATAGTAACATAGAAACAATTTTTTTAATGTCTGATGTTGAAAATCAGATTATCTCTTCAAGATTTGTTAAAGAAATTGTTAGATTAAATGGTGATATCAAAAAATTTACTACAAAAAATACAATAAAGTCTTTAAAAGAAAAATATGAATAAATTTCTAATAAAATTATTAATCTTATTTTTTACACTAACTAATAATATAATAGCAAAGGAGAATATAATGATTTTAAAACTAAAAAGTGGAGAAGTAAAGATTGAACTTTTTGATAAAATTGCACCTAACCATGTTAAGAGAATTAAACAACTTGCTAGTGAGGGCAAATATAATGGTGTTGTTTTTCACAGAGTAATAGATGGTTTTATGGCCCAAACAGGTGATGTAAAATTTGGTAATTCTTTAAATGAAGACTTTGACTTAAGAAGGGCAGGAACAGGTGGTTCTGAACTTCCTGACCTTAAAGAAGAATTTAGTGATTTGCCTCACGAAAGAGGAACTTTATCTATGGCTCGATCACAAAATCCCAACAGTGCAAATAGTCAATTTTTTATATGTTTTAAAGAAGCATCTTTTTTAGATAGACAATATACAGTATTTGGAAAAGTTATCGAAGGAATGGAGCTAATAGATAAAATTAAAAGAGGTGATGAAAATAATAATGGTTCTGTCTCTGAGCCAGATATGATTATTAGTTTTAAATAATAAAATTATATATTTATGGCATTAAAAAATTTTGAATTTAATGTCATTACCAGAGATAAATTTTCACGAACTGGTTTAATTTCAACTAATAGAGGAAATATTCAAACTCCAGCCTTTATGCCTGTTGGAACACAAGCTACGGTTAAAGCTTGTTTAATTGATGATATTATAAAAACCGGTTCAGAAATAATATTATCAAATACATATCATTTAATGATACGACCTGGTATTGATAGAATAATTTTGGCCGGTGGACTTCATAAGTTTATGAATTGTAAACTTCCAATACTTACTGATTCAGGTGGATTTCAAGTTATGTCTCTTTCAAAATTAAATAAAATCGATAGAGAAAAAGGTGCAATTTTTAATTCGCATGTAGATGGTAAAAAATTTATATTAAGCCCTGAGGAAAGCATAAGAATACAAAAAGGCTTAGACTCAGATATTATAATGATTATGGATGAATGCCCCAAAAAAATAATTGACCATAGTATAATAAAAAAATCGATGGAACTGTCTATTTATTGGGCAGAAAGATCTAAGGTTGCTTTTGGATCAAATCCACACAAAGGGTTATTTGGAATTGTTCAGGGTGGATTGTTCAAAGAACTAAGGTTAAAATCACTTAATGCATTAGAAAAAATTGGTTTTGATGGTTATGCAATAGGAGGTTTAGCTGTCGGTGAAACTCAAAATGAGATGTTTCAAGTCTTAGATGAAATTAAAGAAGCTATGCCTAAAAATAAACCAAGATACTTAATGGGCGTTGGAACTCCAACTGATATTTTAGGTGCCGTTAAACGTGGAATAGATATGTTTGATTGTGTGATGCCAACAAGGTCAGGTCGAACAGGTTTAGCATTTACATGGCAAGGCCGCTTAAATATAAAAAATAATAAATTCAAAAATGACAACCAACCCTTAGATATAAATTGTTCAAATTTAAACCTAAACAAATATTCAAAAAATTATCTAAATCATCTTTTTAATACTAATGAAATATTGGGATCTACACTTCTTACTCTTCATAATATCAATTTTTATCAAGAATTAATGTCTGCAATTAGAGAAAATATCAAAAAAGGAACATTTGATAAATTTCATGATGAATACATTGATAAGTTGTAATTTTAATATTTGCAATTTCTGAAGTTATGCAATAAAGAATGTTTTTTGGTAATAAAAATTATCCAAGTTTTAATTTTTTTTATTATTTAAATTTTTAAGTGTAAAGAAATTTAAAAATTTTAAAGGAGACTTCACCAAAAGTTTTTTTTTGAAATTAGATAAAAAACTTTGATTTCAACTTTGGTTTTTTTTATGTGGGCCCTTAGCTCAGTTGGTAGAGCAATTCCCTTTTAAGGAATGGGTCGATGGTTCGAGTCCATCAGGGCTCACCAAAATATTCGACGTCGACGGTTCTACGTCATTCAAAAAATCCCAATAAAACTAGTCAAAGTGTTGACCAAGTGTACACCTTGTGATTTGTTTGTTAGGGTGGGGTGATGAAGAATAACAAATTAAAATATTTTAAAGACAATTTTAGCTTAAAAGATTTTATAGGATTGATTGAATTTAACAAAAAGCCTACTAAACCAAACACTTGGCATAACCTAATACTTTTAGAAGCAGGCGTTTTTTTATTAGTTGCGTGTTCTAGTAAATTTAATGGTAAAAAAACTTATGATGAAATATTAAATTATCTTTACAATAAAGAAAATAACCTCATAGAGCATTGGAAAGATTTAGAAGAAAAAGGATCTTTGCTGCCTTCAATCAATAGTAATTTTAAATTAATTAACCCAAAAAAAAAATATGAATTTTCAGTTATTATTGATGAAATTGACTTAGCTGCTGCTTATGCTTTTCATATAATTTTTTCTAAAGTTAATTCAACATATTTTATTTCATTTTGGTATGAAGATTTTGAAGCCCAGTCTGGCGAGTATTCTTTTTTAAATAAAACCTTTAAAAGTCTAAATAAAGCTGAACTTTTTTTAGATAATATTTTAAAAAAAAAACTAGGTTTAAATGAAAAACTATCTATGAATAATTCAGATGATGAAATAATTTTATATAAAAAAATTAACAAATTAATAAGTACTTTAGGATAAATCTAATATGGTGGGGTGATGACTGAACTTGATAAATTAATTATAAAAGCAAAAAAAGGTGATGCAGAGGCACAACATCTGATTGCTTTTAATTATTGGGCTGGTGAAGATTTTGCAGTTGATTATTCTAAAGCAATGAAATGGTGGAAATTATCTGCAAAGAAAGGTTATGGTAAAGCCTATTTTAATTTAGCTATGATGTATTTTAATGGTGATGGCGTCCCTGTAAATCTTAAAGCAAGTTACAAGTATCATAATTTAAGTATTAAAAAAAAACATAAATATCAATCTACTAGTTATTATTTTTTAGCTAAAAAATTTTATATGGATGGTTTATTAAAAAAAAAAGATATTAAAAAAGGTGTTAAGTATTTGGAAATGGCTGGAAAAAAGGGAGATTTTTCTTCAACATTCCAGTTGGGCAATATGTATGACAGCAAATCAAATATTTTTGATGAATATGGTGTCAAAAAAGATGATAAAAAAGCATTTAAATTTTATAAGATGGCAGCTGATAATAAATTTATTCCAGCAGTTGCACAAGTGATAGCTATGTATTCAAATGGTCAAGGTGTAAAAAAAGATTACAAAATGGCTATTAAATATATTAACTTGATTAAAGGAAGTGATAACGATGATCTCATTAATAATACCGCATTACTACCAGATGCAAAAAAATCATTAAAAGCTATGATAAAAAAAATGAAAAAAAAATATGATAAATATTAATATCAAATAGCAAGAGTTGAATGACTAGGAACTACTCAGCAAGTAATTCCTCCACAAGGAACTACACATCAAAAAAACGCACACTTTTAAAAAACACTCTAATTTTTCGCACACCTGTTGTGTAATTCCTTTTCGCACACTTTTATTCAAAATTGAAAAATCTGAGTGTACGAAAAGTGTACGGTTTTATAATTTAGATTTTACGTGTTTGTTAACTTTTAATTGGCTCATACTAACGTTAAACGAAGGTTTTTTCTTTTAAATTGGAAATTATGTTGTTGTGTAATTATCTTTTAAGGAATGGGTCGATGGTTCGAGTCCATCAGGGCTCACCACTAAATAATTCCTAACTTATTTTAATAGGGGGATAATCTAATATTATTCCATTTTCCCACTCTGTAAGATCTTTTATTCTTTTAGAGGAGGACGGATGTGTGCTCATAAACTGTGGTGGCTCTTTACCTTTATTCGCTGCTTTCATTCTTTCCCACAATTTTTTAGTTTCTCTAACATCATAGCCCGATAAAGAAGCAAAGATCATTCCTAAATAATCAGCTTCACTTTCTTGTGTTCTTGAAAAAGGATTCATTATACCAATCTGAGAAAGAAGCCCCACTGTATTCATACCTGTTACTCTATTTACTTGAGATAATTTACCACCAGAAAAGATATCAATAAGTTGAGTGCTTGTATTTAAAAGTACACCTCTACTAGCTCTCTCTACAGAGTGTTTTGCAACAGCGTGAGCTATTTCATGACCCATAACTGAAGCTAAACCATCAGTATTTTTTGTAACATCTAAAATCCCTGTATAAACAGCAATTTTACCACCAGGCATACACCAAGCATTTTTTATTTTCTTGTTATCAATTAAAATATATTCCCAATCAAAATTTACTGTTGGATCATCAATTCCAGTTTTGTAAAAATATTCTGAAATTGAATCCTCCATTCTTTTTCCAATAGTTTTAATTTCATTAAGAGTTTTTATATCTTTGCTCATTTTTTCTTTTTTTTTAACCTTTTCATAGATTTCAGCTGCCTGAGCATTTAATTTTGATTCGGGAATTATCTTAAATTGTCTTCTTTCAGTAATTGGTGTTGTAGAGCACGCATTCATTATTAATCCAGAACACCCGCAACCCATATAACCTAAAAATTTTCTTCTATTCATTTTAATAAAATTTTGATATTTATATAACTATAAAAAACAATGAATTTAAACAATAAAATTTTAGCTATCCTGTTTATTATATCAGTTTCATTTGTTATTTATTCAAGTTATCATTAAATATTCTATGTCCAATAAGAAAAAAAAATCTATTGCTTTAAAATTAAGAAACTACTTTGTAACGGGAGTTATTGTCCTTATACCAATAGGATTTACTCTTTACCTAAGTAAATTCCTGATTAATCTTTCAGCCACATTAGTTCCATCTGGTTTAAATCCAAACACATATCTTCCTTATGCTATACCAGGTGTGGAAATAATTTTAACAATTATTTTTATCACTATCGTAGGTGGTCTTTCTTTATCCTTTTTAGGTAAAAAATTTTTACAGATTATTGACGATTTATTTAAAAGAATTCCTATTTTACGAACTATTTACTCAGCCATTGGTCAAATGACTGATTCTTTTAGAAATCAAGAAGGTAATAAAAAAAGTGTTGTTTTAGTTGAGTATCCAAGAAAAGGGTCTTGGGCTGTAGGTTTTGCTACAAAAGAAAATACTGGTGAAATTAAAAATAAAACAAATCAAAATCTTATAAATGTTTTTGTTCCCACAACTCCAAATCCAACAAGTGGTTTTTTGTTAATGATACCGAAAGATGATTTAATTTATTTAGATATGTCATTTGAAGAAGCTTCTAAATTTATTGTTTCAGCAGGTACATCTAAACAAAAAGTCTAAACCATATCGTTAATAATATCAGCCTGATCATACAATTTAAGTAATGCTTTATATTTATCAATATTTATGTTTTCCATTTCTATTTTTCGAATTTGTTTTTCAGCCATTAAAAATAAATCTTCGTTTTGAATAGGATCAGCCAATCTAAAATTTTTAAGACCACTTTGTTTAAATCCTAATAAATCACCAAAACCTCTTAATTTCATGTCTTCTTCAGAAATTTCAAATCCATCATTTGAATTCTTTAAAATGTTAATTCTCTTTTTTGCATTAGCACTTAAATTAGATTTAAACATAAGTATGCAACTAGCCTGCTTTATTCCTCTACCAACTCTTCCCCTTAATTGATGTAGTTGGGATAATCCAAATTTATTTGCATTTTCAATTATTATTACATTAGCATTGGGAAAGTCGATACCAACTTCTATAATTGTTGTTGATACCAAAATCGAGTATTCTTTATCTAAAAATTTTTTTAAAATCTCTTCTTTTTCATCATTTGCAACTTTCCCATGAATTAATGCAACATCGTTAGGAAATATTTTATTAAGAAATTTATATTTTTTAACCGATGATTGATGGTCTAACTTTTTAGACTCTTCTATTAATGGACACACCCAAAAAACTTGATTACCTTCTTTTATTTCTTTTTTAACAAATTTAATAACATCATCTATCTTATTTTCTAACTTGCTATAAGTCTTAACCTCTTTTCTATTGCTTGGCTTTTCTTTGATAATAGAAACATCCATGTCCCCATAAACAGACATAGTTAAAGTTCTTGGTATTGGTGTTGCTGACATTAAAAGTACATCACAATTATCACCACCTTTGTCTGATAGAAGTTTTCTTTGTCTAACACCAAACTTATGTTGTTCGTCAATAATAATGTAACCTAAATTTGCAAAAATTATTTTTTTTTGGAAAATTGCATGAGTAGAAAAAACCATGTTAATTTTATTAGATTTAAGTTCTTTAATAATTTTTTTCTTTTCTATATTTTCACTTTTGCTTGATAGTAGCTCTATTGATATATTTTTAGGAAATAATTTTTTTGCTAATATAAAATGTTGTCTTGCCAGTATTTCTGTAGGAGCCATTAAAGCTACTTGAAAACCAGAGTTAATTACACTTAAGGCTGAAATTAAAGAAACAATAGTTTTTCCACTACCAACATCACCCTGCAGAAGTCTAAACATTTTACATTTTGAATTTAGATCTATATTTATTTCATTTAAAGTTTTTTCTTGATCATTAGTCAGATCAAAATTTAATTTATTGATAATTTCATTATGAGCTTTTTTTGTAAATTTTTTTGAGATTTTCTTAATTTTTTTAATTTTCTTTCTAATTTCAGAATTAACTAAAAAGGATGCTAAAATTTCATCATAAGCTAATCTTTTGTAAAAATTTGCTTTATAATTTTCTATATTAGTTGGATCATGTAATTTAATTATTGAATTATTCCAACTTTCATTATCGAATTTTTTTAACACATCTTTTTCATGCCACTCATTTAATATTGGTAAATTTTGTAAAATTTGCTTAATAATTTTATTGTAAGTTTTTTCTGTAATTCCCTCTGTTAAAGAATACTTGTTATCTACAGTTTCGACTAAAGAACTATCTTGAGAAACATATGTGGGATTTGTTATTTGGTAGCATCCTTTATAAGAATTAACCTTTCCATTTATAGTAACTTCTTCATTTAATGGTAAAATTTTTCTAACGTATCCTTCATAACTATTAAAAAAAATACAATCTATTTTCCCTGATTGATCAATACAGTTTACTCTATTTGGTAAATGTCTAACTCTTGGAAACTGATATTTTAACGGAACTATTCTAATAGTTTGAACTTTTCCTATTTGGAGATCACATATTTTAGTTACAAATGTTCTATCTGTATATGACTTAGGTAGCCTCCACAAAAGATCAAAAATATTATTAACCTTTTTTTTCTTTAAAATCTCCATAGTTTTTTTACCTACACCATTTAATTTTGTTAAATCTGATAATAAATAATCGTAATTATTTTTATTTTTCATGTTAGATGTAATACAATAAAACTTATGATCATTAATATAAAGGATTTAAAAAATAAAATAATCTACCGTTCAAACTACCGTGGCACAAAAGAAATGGATAAATTATTAAGTTCATTTACAAAAAAATATATTAATCAATTAAATAAAGAGGAATTATTACTATTGTGCAACATGTTAGATTATGATGATGAAAATCTATATAAACTCAATCAAGGGTTACAGCTGACAATTGAAATTAAAAATACAAAAATTACAGAATTATTTGAGAACTACAATTATGAAAATGAATAGTGGCGGAGAGACTGAGATTCGAACTCAGGAAAGAGTTGCCCCTTTGCCGGTTTTCAAGACCGGTGCATTCAACCGCTCTGCCATCTCTCCGTTAGCTTCGTTTTATAATCAAATTTTATTAATTCAACAATAAAATAGACAATAAGCTTAATTAATGGATTATATGTTTAATCTTTTTATTCAATGAAAAATAATGACTTCAATAAAGGTATTGCATTAACAGCCCTTGGTTCATTTTGGTGGGGTGGAATTGGAGTCATTTATTTTGAATATATTTCTTTTGTTGGACATATAGAGGTAGTTTTACATCGATGTATTTGGACTGCTTTTTTTTTGTTAATTACAACATCTTATTTTTCAAAATGGCAAATATTTTTGTTCATTATTAAAGATTTTAGAATTTTATTTACTCTTTTTTTTTCAGGATTCTTAATATTTGTAAATTGGGCTGTTTGGATCTACGCCGTAACCAATAATCAAATTATTGATGCAAGTTTTGGGTATTTTATTATGCCAATTTTAAGTGTTTTATTGGGAAATATTTTTTTTAAAGAAATATTAAATACAAAAAGAAAAATTTCTATAATTTTAGTTTTAATTTCAATAATCTTTTTAATTTTAACAAGTATGAAGTCCATACCGTGGGTTGGTTTAGTAGTAGCACTAAGCTGGGGCTTTTATAATTTATTAAGAAAAAAAATTAATGTTGATACTGATGTAGGTCTTTTAATAGAGAGTCTTTTTATTTTACCATTTGCTTTAGCTGTATTTTATATAATACACCAAGAAGGTTATAATGATTTTTCTTTTTCAAATCCATCTTTAATGCTTTTATTATTGTTGGCTGGGCCAATGACTGTAATACCACTATTTTTATATGTACGTGGTGTTGAGCTCTGTGGATTAGGTCCAACAGGTATGATATTTTATATAACACCGACTTTTCAATTTATATTGGGTTTTTTTTATTATAATGAGCCTTTTTCAATCATGAAATTAGTAAGTTTCATTTTAATCTGGATTGCTGTATTTATTTATTTAAAAGATTTATATGAAAATAACTAGAAATTTTTTTATATTTATATTTTTGTTTTTTAATAATAGCTCATTATTTGCAAATGATATTTCATTTGATGATTGGTTAAAAAATTTTAAAATATATGCATTAAAAAATGAAATTAGTGAGACGACATTTGATAAAGCAATGTCTCATGTAGTCTTTTTACCTAAAGTTATAAAGTACGATCGTTTTCAACCCGAGTTTTATGAAGATACAAAAACTTATGTATCCAAGAGAACTTCTAGCCTTAAAGTTAAAAAGGGTACTGATTTATATAAATCAAATCAGAGTTTTATTAACTCAATCGATAGTAAATTTTCAGTAGAAAAAAGTTTATTACTAGCATTGATGGGCATAGAAACAAATTTTGGAACTTATGTTGGTAAAATGGACATATTATCTTCATTGGCTACATTGAGTTTTGATAAAAGAAGATCTAAATTTTTTACTAAAGAACTTATTACTATACTTCAACTAGTTGAAAGAAATAAAATTGATCACAACATTTTATATGGATCATGGGCAGGGGCTTTTGGTAATTTTCAATTTATGCCTTCAACAATTGAAAAGTATGCAATCGATTATGATAAAGATGATGTTATTGAACTTAAATCTACAAAAGATTCTTTTGCATCAGCAGCCAACTATATAAATAAAATTGGTTGGAAAAAAAATCAACCTTGTTTTATAAAAGTTTCATTAAATAAAAATGTACCAAAAAAACTATTGAATACATCTGCTAAAAAATTACACAATAAAAATAAATTTAAAATTTTGAAACAATATATTAAAGATAATGAAACATACTCCATAAGTGAAAATTTATTTGGAGCTATCATAACACCAGATAAAGATATTATACCAGATGCAGAAAATTTAGAGCCAGCTTATATAGTTTTTGATAATTATGAAAAAATTCTTCAATGGAATAGGTCTTTAAGATTTGGTTTAGCAGTATGCACTCTAAAAAATAAGTTTGAAAATGCTTTATAAAAATATCTTATCTATAATAATTTTTTTATTATTATCGAATTGCACAACCAATAATTTACTTAACAATAAACATAATAAAACTATAGAAAATGTTTATTCGAATAAAGGATTTGCCTTAGTTTATAGTGATAATCTTTATAAAAAAAAAATATTAAGTAAAAAAATAGAAGAACGAAGTTTGGTTATTTTTCAAAAAAATTTAAAACTTAACACACAGGTAATAATAAGAAATATTTTAAATGATAAATCAATAATAGGGGTTGTTGGAAAAAATTCATCATATCCATCCTTTAATAATTCAGTGCTATCTATTAGAATAGCAGATGAGTTGGATTTAGATAAAAGCCAACCGTTTGTAGAAATTTCAGAAATACGTGGTAATTCGATTTTTGTTGCTAAAAAAGCAAAAACTTATGATGAAGAAAGAAATGTAGCTGTTAAAGCGCCAGTTAATGAGATCAGTATCAATGATTTAAACATACCCAAAAAAAGTGTCAAAAAAAAACAGAATTTGAAATTTTTATACTCAATTAAAATTGCTGATTTTTACTTTAAAAATACGGCGTTATCTATGCTTAATAGAATCAATGCATATAGTTTAGTGAATAAAGCAAAGATCAAAAAAATAAATAATAAAAAATACAGAGTTTACTTAGGTCCTTTTAGCAACATTAATTCTCTAAAAAAATCATATAATGATATAAGCATACTTCAATTTGAAAACATCGAAATTATAAAGAATGATTAAAATAAAATTTTTAACAATTTTAATAACATTGCTATTAACTTTAAGCTCTAAAGCTGCTTTTGAAATTAGTGCAAGAACTGCAATATTGCAAGATTTTCTATCAGGTGAAATTTTATATGAAAAAGAACCTGATAAATCAATATACCCAGCGTCTATGACAAAAATCATGACTGCTATTATTGCTTTTGATTTGATTAAAAGTGGTGATTTAAATTTAAACGATAAATTTTTAGTTTCCGAAAATGCTTGGAGATTATCTTCAGCTGGTTATTCTTCAATGTTTATAATGGTTGGTGATGAAGTAAGTGTAGAAAATTTGCTAAAAGGAATAATAATTGCATCAGGCAATGACGCATGTATTGCCTTAGCTGAAGGAATAGCTGGTACAGAGGATGAGTTTGCGATTATGATGACATCTAAAGCAAAAGAAATAGGTATGGATAACACAAATTTTGCTAATTCTTCAGGAATTAATCATCCTGATAACGTTTCTACGGTTAAAGATATTATGATTATGTCTAATTATCTTATTAAAAAATTTCCTGAAGAATACAAATATTTTTCAGAAAAAGAATTTACTTGGGATAGGACTGGTGGTGACCCAATAAGTCAAGGTAACAGAAATCCACTATTGTACAAAAGTCTTGGTGCAGATGGTATTAAAACTGGATATTTAGCTGTTGAAAAATATTCTTTGGCTTCTTCGGTTTATAGAAAAGGAAGAAGATTAATAGCTGTTGGCAGTGGGTTTAATACAAAAAATGATAGATCTAGGGAAAGTGCTAAACTTTTAACATGGGGATTGACGAGTTTTGATCTGATAGAAATTGCTAAAACAAGTACACCTATAGGCCAGGTTGATGTTTGGTTGGGTAAAAAAAGTACTGTTGGTGTATATGTTAAAGAAAGTATCTACAAAACAATTCCAAAAGCACGAAAAAAGAATTTAAAAGTTTCAATACTTTATAATGGTCCTATTCAAGCTCCCATTAAAAAAGATGCTATAGTTGGAAAATTAAAAGTATCATACAAAAATGAGCTGATAAAAGAGTATGATTTATTTGCAATTGAAGATGTTAAAAAATTAAATGTTTTTTCTAGATTGATGAAATCAATTAATTTTTTGATTTGGGGCGATGTCTAAAAAACCAATTATAGTATTTGAAGGTATTGAAGGAACTGGTAAATCTTACCATATAGATAAAATCGCTAAATATTTAAAAAAAAAAAATAGAAGCTTTATCAAAATTAGAGAACCTGGTGGAAATGTAAACTCTGAAAAAATTAGAAAGCTTATACTTAATAATAACTCTACATTTAACAAGTATACTGATTTATTGTTATATCTGTCAGCAAGAAGTGAAAATGTTGAATTGATAAGAAAAAATGTTGGTAAAAAAATTATATTAATTGATAGATTTTCAGATTCAACAATTGCATATCAACATTATGGCATGGGTATAAAGATTGAATTTATTAAGACTATCAATGATTTCTTAATAAAAGGAATTAATATTAATTTTACTTTTCTAAACACAGTTAGTCAAAGAAATATGAGAAAAAGATTAATAGAAAGAAAAAATTTAAATAGATATGATAAATTTAATCATAATTTTTATAAGAATGTGCAAAGAGGTTTTGTAAAAATATTAAAAAAGAATCCTAAGAGATATATGCATGTTAATTCTAATCTTGATATCAAACATAATGAAAAAATTATTCTAGATAAAATAAAAAACTTAATTTAAATATGAAATTAAAACCATCAGAAAATACACAATTATACGGTATGAACAATTTTTTCAACGAAATTGTAAATCTTTATAATATAAATAAAATGCCTAATAAGATTTTACTTTCAGGTAAAAAAGGTTTGGGTAAATCAACATTAGCCTACCATATTGTGAATTATATTTTTTCAATTAATGAAGATTTTAAGTATGACTTAAAAAAATTTAGCATACATAAAGAAAATAAATCTTTTAAATTAGTACAAAGTAATTCACATCCAAATTTTTATTTAATTGATTTATTAAGTGATAAAAAAAACATTGATATTAATCAAGTTAGAGAAATGATCACTTATACTAATAAATCATCATTTAATAATATGCCTAGATTTATATTAATAGACAATGTTGAAAATCTAAATAAAAATTCAATAAACGCCTTACTTAAAATAATAGAAGAGCCCAATGAAAATATTTATTTTATTTTAATTAATAACAATGAAAAATATATTTTACCTACTTTAAAATCAAGATGTTTGATATTCAAGATTTGTTTCACATTTAATGAATCTATACTTGTCACAAATCAAATATTGAATGTAAATATATTTGATTTAATTAGTTATGATTTAATTAGTTATTACAATTCACCAGGTGATATTGTAAATTTAATTGATTTTTCAATAGTTAATAATATAGATTTGAAAAAAAATAATTTAATTAATTTATTAAATTTTTTAATTGATAACGGTCATTACAAAAAGAATGTAATTGTTAAATACTTATTAGTTAACTTAATTAATTTGTTTTTTTTAAAAAAATATAAAACAAGTAACACAAAAAATTCTTTATTAGATTTTTATTATAATTTTAATAATAGAATTTATAATACGGAAAAGTTTAATCTCGATGAAGAATGTTTGTTTTTAGAATTTAAATCAAAGATACTAAATGGATAAAAACTATTATATCACAACACCCATTTATTATCCTTCAGCTAAACCACACATGGGTCACGCTTACTCAAGTATTGTTGCAGATTTTTTTGCACGTTTTAAACGTATGGATGGTTATGATGTACATTTTTTAACTGGCACTGATGAACATGGTTTAAAAATCCAAAGAGCAGCAGAAACTATGAATATAGAACCACTTAAATTTTGTGATCAAATAAGTCAAACGTTTAGAGATCTTTCACAGACATTAAATTTATCCAATACAGATTTTATAAGAACTACTGAAGATAGACATAAAAAAACAGTACAACATTTATGGTTAGAACTTGAAAAAAATGATGATATTTATATGTCACAATACTCGGGTTGGTATTCAGTATCAGACGAAGCTTTTTATAGTGAAGATGAGATAACTGAAAAGAATGGTTTAAAAATTTCGATTTCTTCTGGATCACCTGTGGAATGGATTGAGGAAGAGTCATATTTTTTTAGATTATCAAAATGGCAAAATAAACTTCTGGATTATTATCAAAAATACCCTGATTTTATATCTCCACAATCAAGAATGAATGAAGTTGTCAGTTTTGTTAAGAATGGTTTGAAAGACTTATCTATTAGTCGTAAAGCTTTTTCTTGGGGCATTAAAGTACCAAATAATTCTGAACATGTTATTTATGTTTGGTTAGATGCTTTAACTAATTATATCAGCGCACTCAACTACCCAAATACAAAGGATAATCTATTTAAAAAATTTTGGCCTGCATCTGTTCATTTGATTGGTAAAGATATATTAAGATTTCATGCTATTTATTGGCCAGCCTTCTTAATGGCTGCAAAAATTCCATTACCAAAAAAAGTTTATGGTCATGGTTGGATTCTATCAGGTGAAGAAAAGATGTCTAAGTCAAAAGGAAATATTCTAGATCCTTTAGATATAATCAATACCTATGGTCTTGATCCTTTAAGATATTATCTAATTAAAGAAGTTTCTTTTGGTAATGATGGAAGCATATCTAAGGACAGGCTTGAAGATTGTATCAACAGTGATTTAGCAAATAATTATGGAAATTTATGTCAACGTGTAACAGCCTTTGCTGAAAAAAACTGCTATTCAAAAATTCCTAACAAAAATAAATTTAATGAAGATGATTTTAAAGTATTAAATAGATTTAAAGAAAATTTAAACAACATAAGGCAAGAAATTGATAAGCAAAATATCAACTATTATATAGATTTTATTGTGAATTCTTTATTCGAAGCTAATAAATATTTTAATGATCAAGAACCTTGGAAAAAAAAAAATGATAAAGACAGATTAAATACAATTGTTTATACATCTTTAGAGATGATTAGAAAAATTTCGTTCATGCTTTATCCTATAATTCCTGATACTATTGAAAAAGCTTTAAAAATATTTAATCTTAATTCTGATGATATAAATTTTGAGTCAATAGCTTCTCACGATTTTTTAAAATCTGGGAACGGTCTAAAAAAAATAGACATATTGTTTAAGAAAGTTGAAAAAAGAAATGATTGATTCACATTGTCATTTAGATAATGAACCCTTGTTTGGAAATCTTACTGATATTCTTATCAGATCTAAAGAAGTTGGTATTACAAAACTTTTATCAATATGCACAACAATAGATAGTTTTGAAAAAATCAAAATACTAGTTAAAAACAATGAAATGATTTATGGAACTTACGGTATCCACCCTCATGAAACTGAAAGCAATCATATTGACAAAAACCTAATTATAGAAGCTGTCAAACAAAATAAAAAAATAATTGGGATAGGTGAGACAGGTTTAGATTTTTTTTACAACTATAGTAATAAAACTATACAAATAGAAAGTTTTAAAAAACATATAGAAGCATCTATAGAGCTTAACATCCCAGTAATTATTCATTCTAGAAATGCTGAAGAAGAGACTTTTGATATCCTTAACTCTTATAAAGGTAGTAATTTAAAAATATTGATGCACTGTTTTACTGGCTCACATGCTTTCTCAAAAAAACTTCTGACATTAGATGCTTTTTTTTCTGCAAGTGGAATTATTACTTTTAAAAATAGTTTGGATCTTCAAAAAACTTTCAAAAATATTCCTTCTGAAAAATTACTCATTGAAACAGATAGTCCATTTTTAGCCCCCATACCAATGAGAGGAAAAAAAAATGAACCAAGTTTTATTAAGTATACACTTGAAAAATTAGCCTTCCTTAAAGAAAAAACAGTAAAAGATATGTCTAATATAACTACAGATAATTTTAATAATCTTTTTAACACTTAAAAAATAATGTCTACAAAATTTATAATATTAGGAAGCGGTAGTTCAATGGGTGTGCCAAGAGCAGATGGTTTCGCTGGTAATTGTAATTTGAATAATAAAAAAAATTTTAGATCTAGATGTTCTGCATTAATTAAATTTAATAATCAAAATATTTTGATTGATACATCTCCAGATTTAAGGTCACAACTATTAAAAAATAAGATTAAATCAATTGAGAAAGTTTTTTATACCCATTTACATGCTGACCAAACACATGGAATTAATGATCTACGTCCTTTTTTTTTGACTAGAAAAAAACAAATACCAATTTTTGCTGATCACAAAACTTCACAATATTTAAATTCAAATTTTAAATACTGTTTTAAAAATTATGGCTATTATCCTTCTATTTTAGTACTAAATAAATTAAAAAAAGAGCATATTTTTAAAAGTAAAAATAAAAAAATCAACATCACATCAATATCTGTTGAACATGGAAAAATTGAAAGTATTTGTTATTTAATAAATAAAAAACTAGCTTATGCCAGTGACATAAGTTTATTTTATAAAAAAGATTATAAAAAATTAATGAAATTAAAATATTTAGTTATTGATTGTCTGTGGTATAAGCATCATTCAGCACATTTTAATCTAGACCAAGTATTAAGTTTAGTTAAAATCTTGCTACCAAAAAAAGTAATTTTAACAAATATGCATACTGATTTAGATTATGATCAGCTTAGAAAAATTTTACCAAAAAATATAGTTCCTGGATATGATGGTATGACTATTAATTTATAAGATTAATTCAATCTGATTTATTATTTTGTCAGATAAGGGGGTGATAAACGAGTTAAATGTGTCATGAATTTTTCCATCTTTACCAATTAAGATTTTATGAAAGTTCCATTTAGGTATTGTTGATCTCCCATGATTTTTTTTTGCCCATTTGTATATTGAGTGTGCGTTACTTCCTTTAACATCAACCTTATCTGTTAATGGAAATGTTATATTGAAGTTGGTTTCACAGAAATCTTTAATTTCATCATTTGAACCTGGTTCTTGTCCCCCAAATTGATTTGATGGAACACCAATAACAATAAAATTCTTTTCCTTATATTTTTCATACAGTGTTTGTAGAGCTGAATATTGCTTAGTAAATCCACAATTACTGGCTACATTTACTAGTAGAATAGTTTTTCCTTTAAAATTATCTAAATTTATTTCATCTTTATTTATAATTTTAATAGTTAAATCAAAGAAAACCTTTTCATATTTTGCTTCAACTTTTTGTATGAATGAGAACATAATAAAACTTATTAAAACTAAAAAGTACTTTTTGCAAAACATAAATTATTTTTTTGAACTTAATAATAATAAAAAGTAGCCAAATAGAGTAGAAAGAAGAGAGCCTGCCAATACTCCAATTTTAACACCATCCATATACTCAGTGTTTTCCATAAAAGCTAAATTTCCAACAAATAAACTCATTGTAAATCCAATACCAGTTAAAATTGAAACACCGTATAAACTAAACCAATTTGAATTATCTGGCATTTCAGCTACACCTGATTTAACAGCTATAAACGAAAATATCATAACACCAACTTGTTTTCCAATAAATAGACCAAGAAGAATTCCAAGTGGAACAGGTTGTAATAATGATGAAAATGATAAGCCAGTCAATGAAACTCCCGCATTCGCAAATGCAAAAATGGGCATAATCATAAAAGCAACATAAGGACTTATTGCATGCTCAAGTTTAATCAATAAAGAAAAATCTTTAGTTTTTATTCTGTGAGGTATTATAGATGCCAAAAGTACTCCAGCAATCGTTGCGTGTATTCCAGATTTAAATGTAAAAAACCACATGAAAGAACCAATTATCAAGTATGGTAGAAATCTTTTAATTCCTAACTTATTTAGAATTAATAAAGAAATGTAAGAGACTAAGATTAAACTTAAATAACTTACACTTAAATCACCAGAATAAAAAAAAGCAATAATTAGGATTGCACCCAGGTCATCAATAATAGCAAGAGCAGTTAAAAAAATTTTTAAAGAAATTGGTACTCTCGAACCCAATAGAGATAAAATTCCTAATGAGAAGGCTATGTCAGTAGCGGATGGAATTGCCCAACCATTTAAAGTTTCTGAGTTTCCAAAATTAATAACAATATAGAAAAGTGCAGGTATTACCATGCCGCCAACTGCTGCGATAATTGGTAATAATGCTTTCTTAAAATTTGATAATTCACCTTGAATAAATTCACGTTTTATTTCTAGTGTTACAAAGAAAAAAAATATTGCCATTAACAAATCATTTATCCAGTGAAGGACAGATAATTTTAAACCAAAACTATTTATACCAATAAATAAGTAAGTGTTTAGAGTATCAAAGTATAATGAGCTAAAATTTGAATTACTTACATATAAAGCAATAATTGCAGCTATCAACAAAACTAGTCCACTTGCTGCTTCTAGTTGAAAGAACCATTTAAAAGGTTTTGATAAAGATTTGATCATAGTATTAAGTTAAATCATTTAAAAATAGTCGAATATCATTGATTGTTTCGTACAAATTATAAAGAATTATTTCAATATTAGGAAAAATTTTACTTAAAGGTTCCTGAAAAGTGTCTAAAATAATAATTAGAGCTATAAAAGTTATTATAAAAACTACAGTTAATCCTAATAAGTTATAACTATTTTTATTTTTTGAAGGAACTTTTTTAATAGATTCATCTATACTTTTGTCTATTTTTTTTTTTGTTGTAAAATCATCCTTAATATCTTGGTCTAAAAGTTCTATATTACTAAAACTTTGAATGTTTTTAGATACAGATATTTTTTCAGATAGCTTAATTTCATCTGTATTTTCAATAATCTTAATTGGATTGACGGGTATGTTTGCTTTTTCTTTTTCGAAAAACCACTTATAATTACAGCCATTACATTGAAGCAGTCTTCCAGCTTTTGGTATAAGACTTGCATCTACTTCAAATTTTTTGTGACAGTTAATGCATGTAATGATCATTATTATTGTATACCAGATTCTTTTGAAAAAGACTCATTTTTGATGTTGTTTATTCTTTGAAATTTTCAATATCTAATGTATTAGTACGTCAATCGGGGCGTAGCGCAGCCTGGTAGCGCATCTGGTTTGGGACCAGAGGGTCGCAGGTTCAAATCCTGCCGCCCCGACCATTTTTTATGAACAAGGCTAAAATTTATATACCAACAAAAAACTCCATGCAATCTGGATTAGGAAAATCTGATAAATGGATTATCAGATTTGAAACAGAAAACTCTGGTGTTAATCCTTTAATGGGTTGGGAAACAAGTTCCAATACTCTTTCAGAATTAAACTTGGAGTTTTCAACTAAAGAATTAGCTGTTGAATATGCAAAAAAAAATAAAATAGATTATGAAATAATAGAACCTCAAAAAAGAAAAACTATTAAAAAATCTTATGCTGATAATTTTCTTAAATAATTTAAATGTTTAAATTTTTTTCACAAAAAAAATGGTTTTTATGGGCATGGTTAGGATCTTTTGTGATTCTATCTTCGTTATGGATTCAAGTAAAAATTGACGTAAAGATAAATGAATGGTTTGGTGTTTTTTATGATATGATACAAAAAGCTCTAGCTTCACCAAATGCAATAACAATTAATGAATACTGGGCAAGTTTAGCTTCGTTTATTACTCTTGCTGGAATGTATATTGCTCTTTATGTAGCAATAAGTTTTTTTACAGCTCATTTTTTATTTAGATGGAGAACTGCAATGGTTGAATGGTATCATTCTGTTTATGATAAAGCTCGAAAAATCGAAGGTGCTTCTCAAAGAGTCCAAGAAGATACAATCAAGTTTACTCGTATTATGGAGTCACTAGGAACAAGTTTTATTGAATCAGTTATGGTATTAATTCAGTTCGTTCCCATACTTTTAGGATTGTCACTTGGTATACCAATTTTCTTTTTTGGTGATTGGCAGTATGGGCTAATAACAGGAGCTTTAATTTGGACATTGGGAGGCACAGCATTCTTGATAGGACTTGGTTGGATATTACGTTTAGTTGGTGTGGAGTATGATCTTCAAAAAAAAGAGGCCGCTTATAGAAAAATATTAGTAGTAGCTGAAGATGATATTAATGTTAGGCCAAAAACAATAAACGAACTATTTGATGATGTTCGTTCAATTCATTTTTTAAGTTATATAAGATATTTATATTTTAATGTTGGTCGTATGGCGTACTTACAGGCAAATGTATTATCGGCTTATGTTTTTTTAGCGCCTGCTATTGTTGCAGGGGTTGTAACTTTGGGTGTTATGCAACAAATAATAAGAGCTTTTGGAAGAGTTGAGGGGTCAATGCAATACTTGTTAAAAGCATGGCCTACTATTATTGAACTAGCAAGTGTCTATAAACGTTTGAGAGAATTTGAAAATGTTATAAATTCCACTGAGTCTGTTGACGAAAAAATTTAATGAGTATTGATAAAAAATATATTGATCAATTTATTAATGTTTCATCTAAAGCGGCATTAGCATCTTCTTATTTAGTTGGAAAAAAAAATAAAATTGCTGCAGATCAAGCTGCAGTAGACTCAATGAGATTTGAATTAAATAAGATGGATATTTCTGGTGAAGTAGTTATTGGAGAAGGATCATTAGATGAAGCACCAATGTTATATACTGGCGAACTTCTTGGTAGTAAAAATGGACCAAGTTTTGATATTGCTGTTGATCCATTAGAAGGGACTAATTTTGCTGCAAATAATTTACCTGGAGCTATTTCAGTTATAGCTATTGCTGAAAAAGGAAACCTATTTAATGCTCCAGAAACTTACATGGACAAAATTTCAACTGGCAAAGTAGAGAAGGGTTTAATTGATTTAGATAACCCATTAAAAAAAAATATCTACAATTTAGCAGATTTTATGAACAAAGATATTTCATCTATTACAGCCTGCATTTTGGATAGACCAAGACATAAAAAGATAATAGATGAATTAAAAAGATTAAATGTAAAGATTAAGTTAATTACTGATGGGGATGTTCTTGGTGCTCTATATGTATCAAACCCAAAATATAATGTTGATATTTTTTTAGGTATAGGAGGTGGACCAGAAGGGGTTTTAGCTGCTTGTGCACTTGATACTTTTGATTGTCATTTTCAGGGAAGATTTATATTTGATAATGATAAAGATAAACATGAGGCACAAAAAATGGGTATTACAGATTTTAATAAAAAATATGAGTTAAATGAAATTATAAAGGGTGACTCGATATTCTGTGCAACAGGAATCACTACAAACGATGTGCTTACTGGCATAAAAATTAGAGACAATAATTATATATCCGAAACATTAGTTACTCATAAAAACACTCACTTAAAAAAGATTATAAAGAAATCAACTATTATTAAAGGATGATTTCTATCTCTGGTAAAAATTGGGAACAAAAAAAAAATAATAAAAATTTAATAGAAAAATTAAAACAAGATTATAGTCTTAGTGATATTTTATCAAGACTAGTTGTTTCAAGAAAGTTTGATGAAGAAGAACTAAATAGTATAGACAATAATTTAAAACTTAATAATATTTTTTCAAAAAATGAAGATTTTAAAAAATCAGTTGAACTAGTAACTAATTCTATTATTAATAAAGAATGTATTTGTATATTAGGTGACTATGATGTCGACGGTTCAGCAGCCACATCATTATTTATAAGGTTTTTTGAATATATAAAACATCCATACTTTTACTATATACCTGATAGAGAAAAAGATGGCTACGGTGCTTCTATAAAGCTATTTCAAAAATTAATTTTAAAGAAACCAAAATTGATAATTATGCTAGATTGTGGATCAACATCTAACAAAGCAATAGAATTTTTAAATGAAAACAATATTAAATCTTTGATAATTGATCATCACGAGATAAACAAACCCTTTCCTAAAGCAAATTTTATAATAAATCCTAAAAAGGGTAATGGTTACATTGAATATGATTATTTATGTGCAGCAACTTTAACTTATTTTTTTTTAGACTTGTTGATTAAAAAAATTGAAGTCAAATTTAAAGTATCTGATTTTCTAATTTATGTATTATTAGCAACAGTATGTGATGTAATGCCATTAAGAAAACTTAATAGGTTAATTGCAATAATTACACTTAAGAATTTTGATATTAATAAAAATATTGCAATTAATGAATTATTTAATCTTAGCCAAAGGAAAAATAAACTTAATATTAATGACCTTGGTTATTTAATAGGTCCTATATTAAATGCAGGTGGTAGATTAGGTAAATCAAATTTTGCATCAGAATTGTTAGCTTCTGATAATTTAAAAATTGTTAATAATAAATCTAATGAACTAATAAAACTTAATAATAAAAGAAAAAAAATTGAAAAATTAATAATGGATGAAATTGATTTTAAAAAAATAGAAAATGAAGATAAAGATATTGTTATTTATTATAACCCAAATATTAATGAAGGATTGATTGGAATAATAGCGGCAAGACTAAAGGATTATTTTAATAAACCAGCCATAGTAATAACTAATTCTAATGAATTATTAAAAGGATCAGCTAGATCTGTTTTTAATTATAATATTGGTCGTGTAATTAAAAATTCTTTTGATAAAAATATTATAGTTAATGGTGGTGGACATAACGCTGCAGCTGGATTTACATTAAAAAAAAATAATCTTAAAAAATTTGATGATTTTATTCAAAAAGATTTTTTAAATTTAGGTTCTTTTAGAGATAACACTTTTTTATATGATGCAGAAGTATCATCTCTTGCTTTAAATATGGATTTTTATGTTGATATAAAAAAAATAGAACCTTTTGGTACAGGTAATCCTAATCCAACATTTCTATTAAAAGATTTAAAAATTATTAAATCATCTATACTAGATAATAAACATATTTCACTAATCTTGAAATCTAAAACAGGTTTTTCAATAAATTCAATATCATTTAATTCTATCAACAATAAAGTGGGTGAATATTTATTGAACTATAAAAATAGTTTAAATGTATTGGGTCAAATCAATGAAAATATTTGGAATAACAAAAAAACACTCCAATTAACTATCAGAGATATAATCATATAATTAATTTGGCTTGATAAATAATGACTTTTAAAATAAAAGATCACAACATGGTCCCTTCGTCTATCGGTTAGGACAGCTGGTTTTCATCCTGCAAAGGGGGGTTCGATTCCCCCAGGGACCGCCATAAATATGTATTATTATACTTATATGCTTAAGTCTATCAGCCCAGGGATAAAAAAAACATATGTTGGTTATACTAATGATTTAAAATCACGATTAAAAAAACACAACAATAATAAAGGGGCAAAATCAACAAAAGGATATAAATGGTTGTTAATTTATAGCAAAAAATTTAAAAGTAAAAATGAAGCCATGTCTTTTGAATATAAACTTAAAAAAAATAAATTTGGAAGAAAAAAAATCTTAGATCAGTATATTAAATGAAAATTTCCATATTATTACCATATAAAGAAAATTATTCCCCTACGTATCCAGGTGCTGTTTCTTTATTTGTCCATTCTACTACAAAAAAAAGTAATTATAAGAAAGATATTACTATTTACGGCTTTACAGATTTAAAAAATAAATTTCCTGAAAAATATATTAACATCAATCTTAATAAAAGTGTTTTATTCAAAAGTCAGAGTAAAGAATATGTTAATAAATTTGTTGATTTACATAAAAATAATAAAGTTGAAATAATAGAAATACATAATAGACCAAATTATGTAAATTTGATCGACAAGTTAAATTCTAAAATAGTACTTTATTTTCATAATGATCCAATATCAATGATTGGCTCAAAATCTCCAATTGAAAGAAAACAATTATTAACTATTTGCTCTAAAATTATTTTTAACAGTGAATGGTCAAAAAAAAGATTTTTAAAAAATCTAGATAATATTTACCATAAATCTTTAAAATTAGAAGTAATACATCAATCAATAAATAGAACTAAGATAGATATTAAAAAAAAAGAAAAACTAATTACTTTTGTTGGTAAATTAAATTCAGCTAAAGGTTACGATTTATTTGGCAAAGCAATTATAAAAATTTTAAATGAATTTAAAGATTGGAAGTCATACGTTATTGGTGATGAGCCAAGAGAAAAAATCTTTTTTGAACACGAAAATTTAAAAGTTCTCGGTTTTCAAAAACATTCAAAAGTTCTTGAAATTTTTAAAAAAACTAGCATTGCTGTTGCTTGTTCTAGATGGGAGGAGCCATTTGGTAGAACTAGTTTAGAAGCTTCTAGTAGAGGATGTGCTGTTATAATTTCAAATAAAGGGGGATTACCAGAAACAATAACCAATGGAATTATAATAAGGAGTCTTACTTTTGATAATATTTATAAGGCTATTAAAAAATTAATAATTAATAAGATACATAGAGTTAAATTACAAAATTTATCATATAAAAATTTTTATTTAACTGACGCATATATTACTGAAAAAATTGATATCTACAGATCTAAATTAGGGACTAAATTCATATACAAAAATGTTATGTTAAATAAAGACGATAAACTAAAAATTTTGCACGTTACAAATTTTAATGAAAGACACAATGGTAGACTTTTTTACAACACTGGCAAAAGAATCAACAATGGCTTGATAAGATTAAATCATAGTGTATTGGAATTTAGCGACAGAGATATAGTCAGTTATTATAGGTCTATTAAAGATCCAAAGGGCTCCAAGAGACTTAATAGTAAATTAATTGAAGTAATAAGCAACTATGTACCAAATATCATAATTCTTGGACATGCAGATTTAATACAATTGGAAACTTTAAACTTTATTAAAAAAAATTATCCTCAAATTAAAATTGTTCAGTGGTTTTTAGATAGAATGGATTCTCAATGGATTATAAACAAGAAAAGATTTTTAGATAAGATTAAAATAATGGATGCTAGTTTTTGTACTACAGACCCCAAGAGTTTAAAATTTCCAAAACAGGATAAAATATTTTATATACCTAACCCTGTAGATGTATCTTTTGAAAAACTTCACAATTATAAATATGACCACTTTAATAATGACGTCTTCTTTGCAATGAGTCATGGTGTACATCGAGGAGTTTTAAAAGATGGTAAATTTGATGAAAGAGAAAATTTTATGAACAAACTTTTATTAAAAACTCCCGATATAAGGTTTGATCTTTATGGAATGCATCAAAGACAACCTGTATGGGCTGACAATTTTATAAATTCAATATCTCAATCAAAAATTGGACTTAATTTAAGTCAGGGTAAACCAGCTAAGTATTATAGTAGCGATAGATTTGCACAATTAATTGGCAATGGTTTAATGGTAATGATTGATGAAAAAACTAAATTTGGTAACTTCTTTAATACCGATGAAATAATTTTGTATAAAAATATTAATGATTTAGCTTACAAAATTGATAAATATACTAATGATAATAAGTTAAGAAAAAAAATTGCAAAAAAGGGTAGGGATAAATACTTTAAATATTTCAATTCAACTATTGTAGCAGAATTTATAATTGAAAAAGCATTAGGTTTAAAAAATAAAAAATATTATTGGAATAACTAAAATAATGTTTTCAATAATCATACCAACATTTAATAATGTAGAATATCTAAAACTTTGTATATCCAGTATTGAAAAGAATTCAAAGTTTGAACATGAAATAATTCCACACATTAATATTGGCGACGACGGTACTGAAGAATTTCTTAAAAATAAAAATATAAAGTACACTATAACAAATTATAATGCGGGTATTTGTGAAGGCATGAATAAAGCTTCAAAAATTGCTACGTCAAATTATATTTTATATGCTCATGATGATTTTTATTTCTGTCCAGATTGGGATGAGATTTTATTAAATGAAGTAAAAAAAATTAAACACAATAAATTTTATTTATCAGGGATAATGTTGAATAACGGTCCTATAAAGTTTAATTGTGGAAATGAGCTTAAAGATTTTGATGAAGAAAAATTATTAAAAGATTATAAAATGGCTAATCATTATGATTTTCAAGGCTCAACATGGGCTCCACACCTTATACACAAAGATTTATGGGACAAAGTAGGTGGATTTAGTGAAGAATATTTTCCTGGAACTGGATCTGATCCAGATTTAAATATGAAATTATGGAAAGAAGGTGTTAGAATTTTTAAAGGTATTAATAATTTTAAAGTTTATCATTTTGGCTCTATTGTTACGAGAAAATATAAAAACCACCCTACTATTAAGACCGAGTCTGGAAGTAGAGGAGCAAAAATTTTTTTAATCAAATGGAGAATAAGCATAAGTTTTTTTAAAGAATTTTTTCTCAAATCTGATAAAATTTATGAAGGTGAACTATCAAATCCTAGAAAAACTATGAGATTTTTATTTAAATTATTATTATGTAAAATTAATTATTTTTATATAAGATATTTATATAATTTTAGAAATCGACATAAATTGATTATTAAATGAAGTTGATTAAAACTAAAATCACTGGTCTTAAAATACTTAAAACGAAAATTTTTAAAGACAAAAGAGGTTTTTTAAAAGAAATTTTTAGAAAAGAAGTTGTAAATGATGAAGACTTTCTATTTGATATTTACTCCAGTTCAAAAAAAAATGTTTTAAGAGGGTTGCACATACAAACAAAAAACCCACAAGCAAAAATTATTACTGTAACTCATGGTAGAATATTTGATGTTGCTGTAGATTTGAGGAAAAAATCAAAAACTTATGGAAAATACTTTGGAATAATAATTTCTGATAATGATGATTTTTCATTTTATATACCAGCTGGTTTTGCTCATGGATTTGTTTGTTTGTCAACAAAATGTACTGTCTATTATAAAAATTCAAAATACAGAAGTCCCAACTTTGAAGTCTCTGTTGCGTGGAATGATACGGATCTAAATATTAAATGGCCATTAAAAAATCCAGTACTATCCTCAAAAGATAAAAATGGATTAAGTTTTAAAGATTTTAAAAAACTATATAGATAATAAAGTAAATATTAAATATGAAAATTATATCACATCGTGGCTTTGTTGATGGCACTGATAAGAACTTAGAAAATAATCCTGAACAAATTCTTAACCTAATCAATAAAGGTATAGATGTTGAGATTGATATTAGAATGCATAATGATAAATTTTATCTAGGTCATGATGAACCAATGTATGAAGTATCAAGAGATTTTATAGAAAATGAAAAACTTTGGTGTCATGCAAAAACTTTTTCAGCACTTCAGTCCTTGAGCAAAATTAACTGTCACTATTTTTGGCATCAAAATGATGATTATACTTTGACAAGTCGTGGTTTCATTTGGGTGTATCCTGGTAAGCCAATTTTAGATAATTGCATATGTGTAACACCTGAAAATTTCGATTTAGATTACTCTAAATGCTTTGGTATATGCACAGATTATGTCAAAAAATATATAAAGGACTAAAATGAGTAAAATAAAAGGTTTAATTTTTGATCTTGATGGAGTTTTGGTAAATACAAAAAAAATTCATTTTGATGCATTAAATTTAGCTTTAAAAAAGATAAAAGCAAAAGAAATTTCATATGTAGATCATCTAAATATTTATGATGGGTTGCCAACAGCAAAAAAATTAGAAATTTTGAACAAAAATAAAGTTTTAAATAAAAAATACAATCAAACCATAAAAAAAATAAAACAAGAAAATACGTTGAAGCTATTGAATAGTTATATTCGATATAATCCTAAGATTTATAATACTTTTTTAAAATTGTCGAAAAAATATAAGATATCATTAGCAACAAATGCAGTAAAGAAAACTCTAGATTTATGTTTAAAGAAACTTAAAATTGAAAAATTTATTTCATTTAGTTATTCAAATGAAGATGTTAATAATAACAAGCCACATCCAGAAGTATATTTGAAATGTTTAGTTAATATGGGTTTAAAACCTTCAGAAACTTTAATATTTGAAGATTCTCATCATGGAGTAATGGCTGCACAAGACTCTGGTTGTGTTCTATATACGGTTAAAAATATTTCGGATATAAATTATTCGAATATTTTAAATATAATTAATAACTCAAACAAAAATATTATGAAAAAAAATAAAAGTAACTTTTGGTCAGATCCAAAGTTGAATATACTTATACCAATGGCTGGAGCTGGAAGTAGATTTCAAAAAGCTGGATACGTATTTCCAAAACCATTAATTGAAATAAATAATAAACCAATGATACAATGCGTTATAGATAGTCTTAATTTAGACGGGAATTATATATTCATTGTTCAAAAAGAACATCAAGAAAAGTATAACATTAATAGCGTTTTAAAAATTTTAAAACCAAATTGTAAAATTATTGAACTGGATGAAATAACAGAAGGTGCTGCTTGTACTACTTTGTTAGCAAAGAAATATATTAATAATAATGACCCATTAATAATTGCTAACTCTGATCAATTTATAAGATGGGATAGTATTAAATCTATGTATAATTTTAATTCAAAAAAAATTGATGGTAGTATTTTAACTTTTGAGGCTATTCACCCTAAATGGTCATACGCCAAAACTGATAAGAACAATTTTGTTACAGAAGTAGCTGAAAAAAAAGTAATATCAAAAAATGCTACTGTTGGTGTATATTTTTGGAAAAAGGGTAATGATTATGTTAAATATGCTGAGCAAATGATTAAGAAAAATATAAGAGTTAATAATGAATTTTATGTTTGCCCTGTATTTAATGAAGCAATTTCTGATAAAAAAAAAATTATCATAGATCCAGTTGAAGAAATGTATGGATTAGGAACACCCGATGACTTAAATAATTTTTTAAGTATTAAAAAAAACCTTGTGTAGAATAAATGAGTAAAGAAAGATTATTTGTTATATCTTGTTATTTTGATGGCTCTAATAATGCTATTTTTAATTGTACAAATTCTATATTAAATAATTATAACAAACCTAAAATTGTTGTGGTAGATAGTGACTCCCCTGATAAGTCTTATTTTGATAAACTTAAGTTAAAATCAATCGAAGTTTTAGATGCAAAAAATAAAAATTACGACACTGGTGCTTATTGGATAGCATTTAATAAATTCCATGATTATGATAATTATTATTTTTTACAGGACTCAATAATAATCAAAGAAAACTTAATATTTTATGAAAAATATAGTTTAACTACTTTTAGATATTTTCTCTCTATAAATCGAGTAGGGGGCTTTATAATTGATAAAACAAAAAAAAATTTTATTAAGAAATTATCTGCCTTTTTTAAAAGAAATAAAAAGATTCATGATATTTATGGTTATGATTATAATGATCAGATAACCTGGAGCAATGAACAACTTAAAAAAACTCTTTATTTTTTACCAAAAACTTGGTTAAGCGTGTTTGGCCCAATTTTCTTGTGTAAAAAACATGTTATGCTTAATCTTATACAAAAAAATTTTGATAAAATTTTACCTACCAATAAGATAGAACAAATGTGTATGGAAAGACTTTTTGGTATTGCATTTCAACAAGAAGGTTTAGATGTAAGTAATTCTATTCAAGGTGAAAATTTCAATACAAAATTTGACACACCTAAATTTGAAAAAATTTTTTACAAAAGAAAATAAATTATTATTTTAATCTTTTGTATGATTTCAGTCCTTTCATTGATGTTATTAAGCCATCAAATCTGCTAATAAACTTTTCACGTTTTTCATAATTTTTTGTTAGGGTATAAAATAAAATTCTAAATAATGTTCTTAGTACAATTGGTACAAAAAATATTATACTATAAATCATTCCATAGTTTTTTTTATAATAGTAATATTTGGACCAGACAAAATGCCATGTATAAAGTTTTTCTAATAATTTTTTTTCATTTTCATTTTTAATACTCACTGATGTTCCCACATAATGGTTAATTCTTATTTTATTAATTTGGTAATTTTTATTTATCCTATATGATCTTAAACAAAAATCACTTTCTTCAAAATATAAAAAGAAGTTTTCATCAAAACCTTCTAACGATTTAAATATTTCTGTTTTAAAAAACATACAAGCACCACTTATAAATTTCATATCCGCAATTTCAATATTCTCATCACTCTGAACATGAGATTTTGGATTTGCATTAATGTATCTTGGTCCTAGTGATGAAAATTTGTCTTTTAAAATTTTTGCAGATTTATAAAATTCGTTTATGTTTGTTTCAGTTAATCCTTCAATGTCTGGATTGCTTATTAGAAAATATTCAGTTTCCACAAATGTACTTGCATAATTGATTGCCGAACCATAGCCATCATTTTTAACTATTTTGAAATTTATATTAGGATAAAATTTATCTATCTTTTTTTTTAAATTTAAATCATTAGAATTATCAATTACTATAATTTGAAATTTATTATAAATATTTTTTATAAACTTCATTACTAAATTCTCACTTTTATGAGCCAGTAAAATTATAGTTATATCTTTATTCATTATTCAATTTTAATTTTATTTAAGGCGTTGTTTTTAAACAAATTTGCTTCTTTAATATATCTTCTTACCATTTCTGTCGATTTATGGCCTGTCATAGCCATAATACTTCTTTCTTCAGCTCCAGACTCAGCTGCTGTTGTTGCAAAACCAGATCTTAAGCTATGTCCTGAATAATTTTTGCTATCTATTCCAGCTAGTTTTAAATACTCTTTGATAAGCAATGCTACTGTTTGATCAGTTAAACGGTTTTCTGATAAATTTGAACCTTTTGTAAATCTTCTAAACAAAGGACCTGTATTAATCCTGGATATTTCTATCCATTTTTTTAAAGATAAAACTGGACAATATTTAATATTATTAAAGTAGGGTAGTGCTTTAACCGTTCCTTCACCAAATTGGTCTGTCTTAGACTTTTTCAAACTGATTTTAAGACCCTCTGCTACAAAATCTAAATCATCATAATCTAATGAAACTATTTCATTTCTTCTAAAACCACCTGAAAATCCAATCAGTATAATTGTCCTATCTCTTAATTTTTTAATTTGTTCTTTTTTTTGTTCATCTATCACTTGAATTATTAATTTTAAATTGTTGATTAATATCGGTTTTTTACCTCTTTGAACACTGCCTTTTCTCCTTTTTATACCCATAATATTTTCAATTATAGAGGGGTGTTTAGTATCCAGATAATACCCTTTCAGCTTATGTATTACTCCAATAGAAACTAATCTTCTCTTTAAGGTGCTCATTTTAACGTCTTTTATTGATAAATGTGTTAAATAAAGAGAAACTATTTTTGGTTCTGATGGAAGTGATTTAAAACCATTTTGTGCACAAAACAAACTAAAGTCATTAAAATCCGATTTATAAGCTCTGACTGTATTATTTGCCTTAGAACTTTGAAGATTTAATAATGTCTCTTCCTGTAAGGCTTTTATATCTGTTACTATATTATTCATATATTACTATTGATAACCATTAATTATCGTTAGTAATATATTAAGTGATTTTGAATGTCAATCAATTATTATTGAATAAATGAAATTAAAAAAAAAAGGATTTTATAGACTATACATTGTCATAGCATTGCTTTGGTCGACTTATATAATATTTATTTGGAATATTAAACATTCTGATCTAGTTTCAGGGATTCTAGCATTATTACCAATTCCAATTTATTTCGTATTAAGGTGGATAATTAGAGGTTTTAATTGAAAATTCTTATTAATATCAATGTTTTATCATCTAGAATTAAACTAAATGATTAGAAAATTAGAGCAAAAAGACAAGGGAAATTGGGCCAAATTATACAATAGTTATGCCGATTTCTACAAAGTCCCAATGAATACTGATGTTTTAGACACTCTTTGGGGATGGATTAATGATGAAAGCCATGATGTTAACGGACTTTGCTTTGAATTAGAGGGTAAAATCGTTGCTATTGCTCATTATAGAACAATGCCAAGACCAATTAAGGCTCAGTATATTGGGTTTTTAGACGATTTGTTCGTAGAGCCAGAATTTAGAGGTCAAAAAATAGCTCAAAAGCTTATTAGTCATCTAAAATCTTTATCTAAAGCCAATAATTGGAATGGAATTCGGTGGATCACCCACTCTTCCAATAAAAATGCAAAGAAATTATATAATAAAATAGCCAATAATACAGGTTTTGAACTCTATGAACTTAAAAGGGACTAAGTTTCAGCTAAAAGTCTGGAATTACTTAAGGAAAATACCAAAAGGCAAAGTTAAGACTTACTTAGAAGTTGCTAAAGCCATTGGAAAACCTAAGGCATTCAGGGCTGTTGCTAATGCAGTGGGTAAAAACCCCTATCCACCTAAAATACCCTGTCATCGAGTGATCAGATCAAATGGAAGTCTCGGCGGATACTCTAGAAAAGGTGGAATTCAACAAAAAAGACAATTATTAAAATCTGAGAAGGTCTTTATCAAATAGTGATATTTATTAATTAAAAGTATAGAAAAGTCAATAAAATCAACCCTTCTGGAGTATTTTTATAATATTATATACAAATGTTATAATGCATCCTTCAGTTGTACCAGATATGAGTCCTTGCTTAAAATAAGGTGCTCTATGGACGTTTAAAAGGCATATTCTATTACTGCATTGCTCTAGTTATCAACAATACCAACACTTTTAGAGATGGGCTAAAAAGCCCTTTTTTAAAGAGTTTTTTGACCCCCACTCTATCTCATTAAAATATTATAATTCAATGGTAGATAATAAACGTTGATATGCAACACTTTTTAACTAAATTGAATAAGGGCCAGAAAATTCAGCACAAATTAAAAATAATATCCATAATTAAAAAAATAGATCTAAATATTTACCCCTGAGTAAGATTTTTTTACTGTTAATTAGTTAATTTTATATATTAATAAAATTTAATAATTACAGTTATTTAAGTAAAAAACTTAAAGTATTATATTAAGTATTAGTAAACTTATGATACCTATACTAGGTTTTCTTGATCATTACTTCTCTTCTAGAAATATAAATACCACTTATTACGATTATTAAAAGTCCTAAAAAAGTCCAATTATCAGGGAAATTACCAAAGAAATAGTACCCAATAATCACGTTAGGAATTATCTCAGTATAGCCTAAAGGAGCTAATTTAGAAGCATCAGCATATTTTAGAGACAATATAAGAAATAAGTGACCAATGCATGCAAAGACCCCTATTCCAGCCATCATAGACCACTGATTAATGGTAGGTTTTACCCAAATGAATGGAACAATGAATGAAACAATCACGGCACCAACTAAACCTGTTAGTAGGAGAGTTAATAATGGATTGTCTGAGGTGCTTAATTTACGAGTAATTATAAGATAAAACCCATACATTATACCCGTTCCTAAAGCAGCTAAACTGGCAAGATTAATTTCAAGAAAACCTGGTCTAATAACAACCAATGAGCCTATAAATCCAATTATTACAGCCATCCATCGTCTGACACCTACCTTCTCTTTTAATAAAATCGGTGAAAACGCTGTAACTATTAATGGAGCAACAAAAGCTAATGTTAAAGCTTTAGCTAAAGGAATAATTGATATTGCGTAGAAAAAACAAATGTTGGCACAAAGTAAAATAAGACCTCTTAGAATTTGTAATTTAGGTTTATCAGACCATACAAGTTGTTTGTTATAAAAGAAAAACATTATGGGTAACGTAAAAGCTACCGTAAAAAAATATCTAGCCCATGTTATTTGTAAAACTGGAAGATCAGCACTTAAGTACTTTGCAAAACCATCCATTACTGGAAGCATCATCCAACCTAATAAGCTAAAAATAATGGCTTTCATAAGCCAATTGATACAGTTTAATTGAAGTACTTTAAAGCAAAGAATACTACTATTGGAATAGTAATAAAAGACATCAATGTTGATGTTACAATTGTACTAGCTATACTATCAACAATTTTTTTAGGTGAATACATCGATCCTACAAGATAATTTAACACAGCACTAGGCATTGCACTTTGTATTAATAAAACACCAGCTGCAAAACCATTCAAATCGAGCTTATTTATAATAAAAACACATATTATCGGACCCAAGAGAACTCGTCCTAAAGCTAATATAATTGAGTCTTTTAATGAAAACTTAAACCTTGTTAAAGCTATACCAAGAGACATTAAAACTAAAAATATAGTTGCATAAGTTAAAAGAAAAGTGGTGTTTTCAAGAAATATTGGAACTTCTATATCAAAATAAAGAAATAATACTGATATTATTATTGCATAAACAGGGGGACTTTTAAGAACTACATCAAAAGAAAATTTTTTTTTTGCAAGAAAAACACCTAATGTAAAATGAAATAAAATTATAACTGAGGCAATAGCTGATGCCACACCTAGTCCTTGAGTTCCATAAGCAAAAAGGCAGATAGGAATACCCATATTACCAGTATTTGGTAAAATCATTGGTGGTAACTCCATACTAAGGTCTCTTTTCAAAATAAAAAGTAGTATTAAACCAACTATAGAAAATCCCCCAATCATAATTAAAGCATAGAAAAAGTAGGAAGTAAAAACTACAAAACTAACACCTGTAGTAGTCACTGTATAAAAGATCATTGCAGGCGTTCCTATATTGCCTGCAAAATCAGTTATAAAATTAGTGTCTATTTTAGGATTTTTTTTTCCCAAATAAAAACCAATACCAATAACAAAAAAAACAGGAAATAAGACTTCGAATATTTTAGAATATAAATCCATTAATTATACATTCTTATTAATGTGGGATAATTAAGAATATCTTTATCTTTCTTGAAAATTGAAAGACAATTTTTTGAATTAAGCTCATTTGTTTTATGGGTAATAATAACAATTGTAGCTTTATTATTTTTTTTATCAGGTGTTTGAATTAATCTTTTTACTGAAATTTTATATTTAGCCAACCTGTTAGTAATCTTAGATAAAACACCAGGTTTATCTTTAACTTCAAATCGTAAATATAAAGAGTTTGTATAATTATTAACATTATAACATTTAATGGATTTACGCTTAATGTGAGGTATACCAAAAGGCTTTTTAACATTACCTTTTAATATAGAAAGTAAATCAGATAGTAATGATGAAGACGTAGGACCAGGTCCTGCACCCTCACCCTGTAAAATACTTTCACCTACTGGTTTTCCCTCAAGTATAACAGCATTCATCACGCCAGAAACGTTACCAATATAAGAATTTTTACTTACAAGGCATGGATGGACAGTTTCAAACAAACTACCATTAATAATTTCAGAAATTCCAAGTAACTTAATACGTAAATTTAATTGGTTGGCTATTTCAATATCTTTAAGTTCAATTTTTTCAATCCCTTCCATTAAACATTTATGTTTTGAAATAAGTGTATTAAACGCTAAAGAAGATAAAATTCTAACTTTAGCAAATGCATCAAAGCCATTTAGATCTAATTTGGGATTACCTGGCTCAGCATATCCAAGCTTTTGAGCTTTTTTTAAAACATTAGAAAAACTATCTTTAGAATTTCTCATTTCTGATAATATATAATTGGATGTACCATTTAAAATTCCATAAACTTTAGAAATTTTATTAGTTGAAAGGCCTTCTTTGATAGTTCTTAATATTGGAATGCCTCCAGCAACAGATGCCTCAAATTCTAGGTTTACATTATTATTTTCAGCTAATTTAGCCAATAGATCACCATGTTTTGATATGAGTGCTTTATTAGGAGTAATTACATGTATTTTATTTTTTAAAGCAGTTTCTACAACTTTTTTTGAGATACCATCTGATAATCCGATTGCTTCAAATAAAATATCTATTTTAGTTTCTTTAAAGATATCTAGTGGATTTTTAAAAAAAATTTTCTTATTAATTTTGAATCTTCTCTTTTTGGAAATATTTCTAGCTGAAACAGCAACTACCTTGATTTTTTTTCCAGTTTTAAGCTCAATATCTTTTTTTTTAATATTTAGTTCATTTAACAAATAAATACCTATTTGACCTAATCCAACTACAGCAATCTTTATATCATTTGTCATTATCTAATTATCAATGCTTGGGTAAGGGTTTGTCTCAGCATAATTCAATATTAATACATTAAACTCCTCAAAAGTTTTATCTTCACTAAAGTCCAAAATATTATTTTTTTTTACGTCATTATTTGAATTGAGTGAAGTACAAGATATTAAAAATATAAATAAAATTAAATATTTCATTGAAGACCTCTATTTATAGGAAATCTAAACTTCAAATTCATATTTTGGATAGCTTGTCCAGCTCCACCCTTAATTAAATTATCAATAGCTGATAAAATAATAACTCTGTTTTTATATTTAGTTTTACAAATTGAAATAAAACAGTTGTTTGAATTAATAACATCATTTGTGCTAACTAAAGAATTTATTCTTAAAATTTTAACAAATTTACTTTTATTATAAGCATTGATTAAATTTTTTTCTAATTTACTAACACTAACATTTTTATTTAGATCAACATAAATTGTACTTAGTATGCCCTTAAACATAGGTGTTAAATGAGGAGTAAACGTAAAAGAAAAATTATTTTTTGTATATTTAGATATTTCTTGTTGAATTTCTGAGTTGTGTCTGTGAAAACCAACACCATAAGGGCTTATAGATTCATAAAGATTTTTATACTTATATTTTTTATGAACACCTCTACCAGCACCTGAATACCCAGATTTTGAATCAATAATTATATTATTAGTTTTAATCAAATTTTTTTTAATCAATGGTATAAGTGGTAATAATATTGATGTTGGATAACAACCTGGGCACCCTATTATATTAAAATTTCTTATATTTTTTCCATTAACTTCTGGCAATGAATAAATCGATCTTTTAATATTTTTAATGGATCTATGTTTTTGTTTATACCATCTTAAATATTCAGAAGCTTTATTTAGTCTAAAATCAGCAGCCAAATCAATTAAAACATTATGTTCAAATAAATCGTTTGAAATATCTTGAGCCTCTCCATTTGGTAATGCGGTAAAAATAAGATCTATATCTTTTAAAAGAGATTTTTTATATTTAATTATTTTTGGTAATTTTTTTGAACTTAATTTTTTTTCATAACTTGATATATTTTTGCCAACAGAAGAATTTCCACAAAGATATTTAAGATTAACATTGTTATGTTTAATTAATAACTTAATTAATTGAACACCAATATAACCAGTCGATCCAGCAACTAAAACATTAAGCTTAGGCATTTTTTTATTATAGCAGTTTAGAGATAAAAAAGAATTATCTTTTCGAGAATTGGAAGCTTCTTCTGGCTTTCCTACGACCAGGCTTTTTTCTCTCAACTGATCTAGAGTCTCTGGTGTTGAGTTTTTCAGTCTTTAGTACGGCGCGATTCTCCGAATCAAATAAAATTAATGCTTTAGCGATACCATGTACCATTGCACCTGCTTGTCCAGTATGTCCACCACCAGCTACACTGCATCTTACATCATAAGCTGTAGCTTGATTGATAATTTCAAACGGTCTTGTAATTTGCATCTTATGACTCCCGCTGCTAAAATACTCATCCATACTTCTGCCATTTACATATATCTTACCAGTTCCCTTTTTAACCCAAATTTTAGCAATAGATTTCTTTCTTCTACCTGTTGCATACTTACTATCTTTAAAATCTAATTTAATTTTAGGTTTTTTTGCAGTTTTTTTTGATATTGCTGGTTCCATATTAATTTCTTATTAAATTTTTACTGTTTAATTTTCTTAAATCTAAAAGTTTAGGATTTTGTGCTGCATGAGGATGATTTTCACCAGCATAAATTTTTAATTTAGTTAACTGTTTTCTACCAAGGACACCACCTGGCAACATTCTTTTGACAGCTAATTTTAATGAGTCGCCTGGTTTATTTTTTTCTAATAATTTTTCAGGTGTTATTTCTTTAATTCCACCTGGGTGACCTGTGTGTTTATAATATTTTTTATCTTTAAATTTATTTCCAGTAAACTTGGCTTGTTCAACATTTTTTACTACAACAAAATCACCATCGTCCATATGTGGGGTATAGTTCGTCTTATTTTTACCTCTAACAATCATTGCTATAATAGATGCTAGTCTTCCAACTACAGCATCTTTAGCGTCGATTTCGTACCAGTTACTATTTAATTCACTACTTTTAAGAAATTTTGTCATTGTGCGACGATTAATACTATTATTCAATATAAAGTCAATTTTATATTTGCCTTGCAATACCTCACTTAAATGATAGGTTGATATTGCCGATTTGTTCCTATTGCAGGCTTTATGTTGCTAAAAAGGATTTTTTAACCACATTATCGGCAGGCGCATTTGAGCTGTATTGTACGCCTTGCATTAAGCTAAAGTACTAAAAAGGAGTATTAAGATGAGTACAAAAAGAAATAACCCTGAAACTATAGCAATTCATGGTGGTGATTATAGAAGTGACCCTGCAACTAATGCAGTAGCCGTTCCTATCTATAGAACTACATCATATCAATTCAATAACACTGAACATGCCGCTAACCTATTTGCCTTAAAAGAGTTTGGTAATATTTATACAAGAATCATGAATCCAACAAATGATGTTTTGGAAAAAAGATTAGCAGCACTTGAGGGTGGTTTAGCAAGTTTGACTGTATCATCTGGCCAAACTGCTTCAACTTTTGCAATTTTAAATGTAGCTCAAGCTGGAGATAATATTGTTAGTTCTACCGATCTTTATGGTGGAACAGTATCTTTATTTACCCACACTTTAAGTAAACTTGGAATTGAAGTTAGATATGCTGACCCATCTGATCCAAAAAACTTTGAAAAAGCTATTGATAATAAAACAAGAGCTTTTTATGGAGAAACTTTACCAAATCCATATTTAAGAGTTTTTCCAATTAAAGAAGTCTCAGATATTGGGAAGAGATATAACATACCATTAATAGTAGACAACACAGCTGCACCAGTGATTTGCAAGCCACTACAACATGGAGCTGCTGTAGTAGTTTATTCACTTACAAAATACATAGCTGGACATGGTACTGTTGTTGGCGGTGCTTTAGTTGATGGTGGAAATTTTGACTGGACAGCAGACCCTAAAAGGCAACCTCTATTTAATGAACCAGATGCTAGTTATGGTGGTGTAGTTTGGGGTAAAGCAGTACCAGAATTAACAGGAGCTAATGTTTCTTTTGCAGTAAGAGCAAGAGTAACAATTTTAAGAGATCTTGGATCTGCACTATCTCCTGATAATGCTTTTGGTGTAATACAGGGTTTAGAAACTTTGGCTTTAAGAATGAAACAACATTGTGAAAACGCATCTAAAGTTGTTGATTATTTAAAGAAACATAAAGCAGTAAAAAAAGTTATTTATTCTACTGAGCATAATGATGAAATAAATAAAAGAGCTAAAAAATATCTTAAAGGAGGCAATGGTGCTTTAGTTGGTATTGAATTAGCTGAAGGTATTGAAGCTGGAAAAAGATTTATAGAGTCTTTAAAAATGTTCTACCACGTAGCTAATATTGGAGATGCAAGGAGCTTGGCAATACATCCAGCATCAACCACTCATAGCCAATTAACAGAGGATGAATTAGCAGCTGCTGGTGTTACGCCTGGTTATGTTAGGTTGTGCATTGGTTTAGAACATATTGATGATATTATCGATGACTTAGATCAAGCATTGGCAAACTCTTCAAAAAAGAAATTAAAAGCTGTTAGCTAGAGTTTTTATATAATATTAAAAAATAAGAGCTCAAAACTAATATTGAACCTAACTGGTGTAGAGATGCGTATTTAATATCTACACCAGAAATCAAGGTTATTATTCCTAAAAAAATTTGAATCAAGATAGCAACATCAAAAAATAATAAATATTTAAAATCATATTTTTGTTTAATATAAAAATAATTTAAAATTATAATAAAAAATAATAGTAAATAAGCAGTTGATCTATGCAAAAACTGAACAATAGACGGGTTGCTTAACAATTGAGAATTTATAACTTCATAAAATTTAACATCATTAGGAAAGAAACTACCATTCATATCTGGCCAAGAATTATATATAAGACCACCATCAAGCCCAGACAAAAAAGCTCCTAATAAAATTTGTATAAAAATTAATACAAGTATGAATAATAATAGAAAATTAGAAATTTTAATATGAAATTTTCTGACTCTAAAAACTTCTAATATAAACCAAAAAATTAGACTTAAAATTAATAACGCTAAAGATAAATGTACACTTAATCTAAAATGACTAACATCATTATTTTCAATTAAGCCACTTGAGACCATATACCACCCAATAAATCCCTGAAGACATACAAGGAAAAATATAAAATAATATTTATTTGAATAAAATTTTGAGTCTTTAAATTTTAGACTGAAAAAAATTAATGGTATTAACGAAAATAAACCAACTAATCTTGCTAATAATCTGTGTGCATATTCCCAATAAAAAATTATTTTAAACTCACTCAAAGACATGCCGTAATTAATATTTTGATATTCTGGGATTTTTTTGTACTGTGTAAAGTAAAAATTCCATTCGTTTATATTTAATGGTGGTAGTATTCCTATGAAAAGTTCCCATGCAGTGATAGATAATCCAGAATCAGTTAATCTTGTGAGCCCACCTACTGCAACCATTAAAATGATTAATAGATATAAAGTTATTAGCCATAGCTTTAAATATTTTATATAGTTGTCACTGTTTACAAACATAAATTATACTTATAATACTTATTTTAATAACCAATTGAATAAATGTCGCCTATAAATAAAAAAAAGTTAGATTTATTAAGAGTTAAGCTTGATAGGCTTGATAATGATTTACTCAAATTAATTAAAAAAAGATCTAATTTAGTTAATGATGTACTGAAGATAAAAATTTATAAAAATGAAATAATTGACCAAAAAAGAATAAATTTTATTCTTAGAAAAATTAAGAAAAAATCAATACAATCAAATATAGATCCAAAAATAACTAATAGGATTTGGAAAAATATGATTTGGTCTTTTATTGATTATGAAAAAAGAAATTTTAAAAAAAAATAATACTATTTACTATGCGGGGGTAATTTTTTTTCTACAAACATTTCGTGTTTTCTTGTAGATGGATTATACTTTTTAGCAGAAAGTTTTATTTTAGCTTTTTCACCACCAGCAGGTTTTTTAACATAATAAAAAAAGGGACTATCAGGTTTGGCTTCTGGTACTAATCTAACTTTAACGTGTGTTTTTTTTGCCATTTTATTTTATATTTTTTAATTGTTTTATTAAGTTTGATATCTTCTTAAGTTTATTTTTAATACTATAATCAGCATTTATAGAATTTTTTGGTAATTCGTCAAGTTTTAATGATTTATCTGTATTAAGAACTTTTCTAGCTCCATTAATTGTCATTCCTTGATCTTTAAGTAGGTATTTAACTTTTTTTAATACCTCAATTGTATCGTCATTATAGTATCTTCTATTTCCGTTTAAAATATTTGGCTTAATTTGTTTAAATTCTTTTTCCCAGAAACGAATAGTATGAGTATTCAGGGATCCTTTTTTTTTATTTACAAGATTAAGAATTTTTGCAACTTCACCAATAGATTTATAAGTTTTATTCTTTTTATAAGTCATTCTTAGAATTTACTAAATCTTTAAATTCTTTAGAAGCTTTAAATAGAACCACATCTCTATTTGATATAGTTTTTCTTTCTTTTGTCTTGGGATTTCTACCAATTCTACTTTTTTTGGAACGTATCGAAAAAGTACCAAATTTTGATAATTTCAATTTCTTTTCAATTCTCAAATTTTCAATAATTGTCATCAAAAAATCATCTATTAGATTCTCTGATATATTTTTTGAAAATCCAATTTGCATATAAACTGAATTTATTAAATCTTTTTTTACCAAATTTACTCTAGTCATTAATAAATATTATTTCTGATTTTTTCTATTAAATTACCACTCACAGTTTTAGTACAAACATTTAATGAATTTGAAAATCCGATATAATCTGTCCCTCCATGACTCTTGATTACAGGAGAATCTAAACCAATAAATATAGCACCATTATAAAGTCGAGGATCCAATCTTGCTTTAAATTTATTTAAATTAGAAATATTTAATAAAGATGAAATTTTACCAATAATGTTACCAGTCATAGCTTTCTTGAGTTCACTTATAATAAAATTAGCAGTACCTTCTGCAGTTTTTAATGCAACATTTCCTGTAAAGCCATCCGCTACAATGACATTAACATCTCCATTCATTAATTGATTTCCTTCTATGTAGCCTTTAAATTCAAAGTCATGATTGTTTCTTTGATTTAATTGTAGATAAGTTTCTTTAATAGTTTCATTACCTTTTATTTCTTCAGATCCTATATTCAATAATGCAAGTTTTGCATTATCTTTGGGGTATAGAGATTTAAATAGTGAGGATCCCATTATTGAAAAATCAATTAAATTTTTTGGACTACACTCAATATTTGCTCCCAAATCTAAAACAACACTCATCCCTTTTTTATTAGGCCATAATGCTGATAAAGCTGGTTTATCTATATTCTCAATCATTTTAAGATTTAGTTTAGATATAACAAGTAAAGCTCCTGTGTTACCAGCTGATATTACAACATCAGATTTTTTTTCTTTAACACTTTGAACGGCAAGCCACATACTAGTATGTTTTCCTCTTTTGGCACCCTCTAATGGACTATCAGTACCCTTTACTACATCTGTTGTATGAATTATATCAAAAGATGAGTTTGGTAAATTGTTGTTAATACAAGTTAAAATTTTTTCTTTATCTCCAAAAATTTGATAAAATGAATTTTGATTATCTTTAAAATGATGCTGTATCCCATCAATAACTTTTTTTGGTGAGCCATCTCCACCCATTGCATCAACTGCAATTTTTATTATTTTATTCATTTAAAATCGGGTATTTATTCCTTGGGATCTAAAACTTGTCTACCTCTGTACATTCCAGTTTTAAGATCTAAATGATGAGATAATCTGTACTCACCAGATTTTTTATCTTCAACAATATTTTTTGATGAGAATTTCATTGTCTGAGCTCTTCTCATTCCAGTTCTTGACGGTGATTGTTTACGTTTAGGTACAGCCATAAATTTATGTGTTAACTACACCTTTTATATAGGAATTCAAAGTGTTATTTAATAATTTTATTTGGTATTTATTAAAATAATTCACTAAAAAATCAATATCTGAGCTTTTATCGACAAATAATACCATTATACTCTTTTTTGAATCTTTTGAAATTTCATCCCAATAATGGATTCTATCAATCATTGCATAAAAAAGATTTAAGTAATCTTTCATCTTCTTATTGATTGACTGATCACCATATCCAATCTCTCTAATGCTCAATTCAAGCTGTCTAAATACATAATCATAAATATCTTGTAAAATTGCCTTATTGTTATCATTTTTAAAAACTTTAAAAAAAAAAGCAAGATGTATTAACAATAAAACTAGTCTATCTGAAAACTCATCTTGTTTATTAAAATTTTTATAGAGGTCTTTATTTCTAGTTAAACTAACTAAACTATTGTAAATATTTATATATTTATAATTCATGACTAAATTTTATTTATATATATTTTTTATGATTTTTATTTCTAATTGTACATTAAAAAATGTAGAAAAACATCATGGTTTTAATCAACTAAATAAAAAAAATGAAAAAATCATTATAAATTTATTTAATAAAAATGACATTCTCAATTTATTAGGGCCACCATCTACAATAGGAAGCTTTAATCAAGATGTATGGATATACATTGAATATAAAGAAAAAAAACAATCTATATTTAAGTTAGGCAAAACGGCAGTAGACATTAATAATATATTAATATTAGAGATTGATAATATGGGTCTTCTGGCTAAAAAAACTTTTTTAGATAAAAGTGATATGAATGAATTAAAATTTTCAGAGGCAAAAACGTCTGTTGACTATAAAAAAGATAAATTCATTTACAACTTTTTATCAAGTATAAGACAAAAAGTTAATGATCCTCTGGGTAAAAGAAAACCAGGAGACCGTCGAAAAAAAAACAACTAAAAGCTTTAACCTGCAATAATAGCTAACAATAATAAAGCAACAATATTTGTAATCTTTATCATAGGGTTTATTGCTGGTCCCGCTGTATCTTTATATGGGTCTCCAACTGTATCACCAGTCACGGCAGCTTTATGAGCTTCAGAACCTTTTCCACCATGATTACCATCTTCTATAAATTTTTTAGCATTATCCCAAGCACCACCACCTGCAGTCATTGAAATCGCAACAAACAACCCAGTAATGATAACACCAAGCAACATGGCACCAACAGCCGCTAAGGCTGCAACTTGACCACCAATTGCAAAAATAACAAAGTATAAAACAATTGGAGATAAGACCGGAAGCAATGATGGGATTATCATTTCTCTTATTGCTGCCACTGTTAATAAATCAACAAGTTTGGCGTAATCAGGTTTTTGCTTACGTTTCATAATCCCTGGGTATTTTTTAAATTGTCTTCTTACTTCAACAACTACAGCTCCACCTGCTCTTCCAACAGCCTGCATTCCCATTGATCCAAAAAGATATGGTAGCATTCCACCAATTAATAAACCAACGACTACATAAGGATTTGACAAATCAAAAGTAACAACTATTCCTTCTAATTTAGATCCCGCTACACCTGAAAAATGTTTAATATCCTCAACGTAAGCTGCAAATAAAACTAAAGCACCTAATCCTGCAGATCCAATAGCATAACCTTTAGTAACAGCCTTTGTTGTGTTCCCTACTGCATCTAAAGCATCAGTAGTTTTTCTGACACTATTTGGTAATTTAGACATTTCAGCAATACCACCGGCATTATCTGTTACAGGACCATAAGCATCAAGAGCTACAACCATTCCTGCTAATGCCAACATAGTTGTAACAGCTATTGCTATTCCATAAAGACCTGCAATAGAATTAGTAAATAAAATACCTGCTACAATAATTAAAGCAGGTATAGCTGTAGCCTCCATAGAAACAGCTAATCCTTGAATAACATTCGTTCCATGTCCTGTTGTTGATGACTTAGCAATACTTCTTACTGGTCTATATTCTGTGCCAGTGTAGTACTCAGTGATCCAAATCAATAAGCCTGTAATAACTAAGCCAATAATTCCACATGTGTATAAATTCATACCATTAAAAGTTTTACCATTAACAGTATATTCACTTGAAAACCCAATTACAAAATCAGTGACTGGATATAAGATTAATAATGAAGAAACAGCAGATACAACAAAACCTTTATATAAAGCATTCATGACATTTTTACTTTTTCCTAATTTAACAAAGAATGTTCCTAAAATTGATGTTAAAATACATGCTCCACCGATAGTTAATGGATAAATCATCATATTAGTATCACCGACAAAAAATATTGATGATAAAACCATAGTAGCAACAATAGTTACTGCGTAAGTTTCAAATAAATCAGCAGCCATACCAGCACAATCACCAACGTTATCTCCAACATTATCAGCAATAACAGCTGGATTTCTAGGATCATCTTCTGGAATTCCTGCTTCAACTTTACCAACTAAGTCTGCACCTACATCAGCTCCTTTAGTAAAAATTCCACCACCTAATCTAGCAAAAATAGAAATAAGAGAAGCACCAAAACCAAGAGCTACTAGTGCATTAACTATTTCTCTTTCAGCAATTCCAAATTTTAACAATAAATAATAATAGACAGCAATAGATAACAAAGCTAAGCCTGCAACTAGCATTCCTGTTACAGCACCAGACTTAAATGCTACAGAAAGTCCACTTGCCAAACCTTTTCTTGATGCTTCAGCAGTTCTAACATTAGCCTCCACTGAAACTAACATACCTACATAACCTGCAATACCTGATAACGTAGCACCAATTAAATAACCAACAGCGACCAAAGGACTAAATACAAAACCGATAATAATCAAAACAACAACACCAACTACAGCTATTGTTTTATACTGTCTTGCCAAATAAGCTTTTGCGCCAATTTGAATAGCAGAAGCAATTTCTTGCATTTTTGAATTCCCAGCACTCAAATTAAGAATATTTTTACCAGTAAAAAAACCGTAAACTATTGAAAGAAATCCCGCCGCTATTGTATAAAGTAAAATTGTTTCTACTGATGTGTTCATAATACCTTTTTGGTTGTTTAGTTGTTAAATTTTATTGTTGTAAAGTCCGGACAATACAAAAAAAGCTATAAAAGGCAATATTTAACTTACTAAAACTGATGTAAATAACCCTTAGTTTTAAGGGCAATTGTCCTGTTTTTATCATCAATAATGGATGATTTTTCAACATAACTTTGAATTGAGCCAATTTTTGTAAGCCTAACTCTACAATTAGAAGCAATTTTTTTTATGATTCTCATCTTATTTTTAGAAGCTGTAAATAAGACCTGATAATCATCACCATTAGAAATGTAATTAATCTTGGATAGTTTTTTAAGATCAAGTATCTTTTTAAGATTGCTTGAAATTGGAATATCTTTTAAAAAAAGTTTATAAGACAATTTTTGACAATTAATCATCTTATCAAGATCGGCTAAGAGTCCATCAGAAACGTCAATTGAGGTATTAGCAAATTTCTTGATTTGATCAGTTAATCTTAATTGGATATTTGGCATAAAATATTGATTAGTAAAATATTTTTTTAATTTTGGCTTAAGCTTAAATTTATTTTTTAAAACTAATAGGCCTAAATAACTATCACCTAAATTTCCAGAAACATATATATCATCATTAATTTTAGCTTTGTTCCTATATATAATATTATTAGCAAAACCTATTGAGGTAATTGTAAAACTTAGCTTGTTTGAAAAAACTGTATCTCCACCACTTAAAAATATTTTATATTTATTTTGTTCTTGATTAAGTGATTTGCTAATTTTTGATAAATTCAATTTAGAAAAACTTTTTTTATTACCTGATCCTGAAATAAAGTAATATTTTGGTTTAATACCTTTGCAAACGAGGTCTGAAATTGATGATCTAATTATTTTTTTGATAACTAGCTCAGGTTTTTTAAAGTTTATGAAATGATTACCTTCCACATATGTATCAACTGATACAGCTAAACTTTTTTTTTTATCAAAAAAAACATCATCATTTAAATTTAGTGCACTTGGTGATTTTTTAGAAAGTTTTTGAAAATAATTTTTTATTAATTCAAATTCATGCATTAGTAGTTCTTATTTTTTTAGCTATCTTATCTAATATAGCATTTAAATATTTCGTTTGACCATCTTCTAAAAAGAAGTTTGATGCATCAAGATATTCTTTAATAATTATTTTGCTAGAAACTTTTGGTTTATATAAAAATTCGAATATAGCAGATTTTACAATGATTTGAAAAACTTGATCTAAATTAGTCAATTGTAAGTCTTCACTTAAGTATTTATTAACTTCTTCTTTAATAATTTCGTCTCTCTCGATAGTACCTAAAACTACATCTTTAATGAACTTTTTAAATCTATGTTTGGGAAAAGTTAAATCTGTATCATCATTAAAAAAATTACCGTATAATTTTTGGATAATTATAACTCTTGGACTTTGATTGGAATTGTATGGAGTTCTCATGAAAAGTTTTTTAGAACAGATAATACAGCTTTAGCAGCTTCCTCACCTTTTCCTGTTTTGACACGACTTTCTATTATGTAATTACCACATCGATTTTCTGCTTGTTTTCTGTTTAAAGCAGTAATAATTCCATTGCCAATTGGTTTTTTACTTTCAATTGATATCTTCATAATTCCATCAGTCGTAGCTTGTGAAATAAAATCAAAATGAGGTGTTTCACCTTTTATAACACAACCAAGAGCTATAAACGCATCATATTTTTTTATATTTTTTGAAATAATAACAGGAATTTCAAAAACTCCAGGAACTTTTATAATTTCATATTTTGACAGGATTGGAACAAAATTATCATCTTTTTCATTATTTATATGTGATGTAATTAAAGTGCCCGTTGCTCCTACTTCTAGATTATTTGATATTTCGTAATAATAATCTGAAATAACAATTAATATTTTTGCTTTTAATTTCTTTTTCATTAAATGATTTCCTGCTTAGTAATCTTTATATCATAACCCTCTAAACCAATAACTTTTTTAAGAGATTTAGTGATTAATATCATATTTTTGATCTTTAAATCTTTAATTATTTGAGCCCCAATACCATAATTTCTTATAAGCTTATCATTTCCTTTTTTATAAAAATCTTTATTTTTATAATCCTTCAGTGTTTGTGTAACTGATTTTAAGTTTGTATCTTTTATAAAAACTAAAACACAATTATTAAATTTCTTAAAATAATTTAAAGTTTTGTCAAATGAATTTGGTAATTGTTGATTGATTAAATAATTTTGAACTACGTTAGATGAGATTACTCTAACTCTTGGAACTATCCCTTTTTTAATATTCCCTTTAATTAAAGCAAAATGTTCAGATCCATCTAAAAGATTTTCATAAATTCTAATTTTATATTTTTGATTTTTAACTTCAATATCTGATTGTTTTTTAAGTTTAATTAGTTTTTCTTTTTTTAAACGGTAAGCAATAAGATCTTCAATCTTACCAATTTTTAGATTATGTTTTTTTGCAAAGTTAAATAAATCGTGACCTTTTGCCATTGTGCCATCTTCATTCATGATTTCACAAATAACTGCAGAATTGTTTTTTTTTGCAAGTTTTGAAATGTCCACAGAAGCTTCTGTATGACCGGCCCTAACTAAAACACCTCCATCTTTAGCAATGATTGGAAAAATATGCCCTGGAGATACAATATCTTTTTTATTTGCATTTTTTTTTGATGCAATTTTTATTGTTTTAGCTCTATCTTTTGCAGAAATCCCAGTTGTTATTCCTTTTTTTGCTTCTATAGAAATTGTAAATGCAGTTTTATTTCTAGACTGATTTATTGATGACATTAAAGATAAATTTAACTTTTTTGCCTGAATACTATCTAGGGCTAAACAAATTAATCCACGACCAAATTTAGCCATAAAATTTATATTCTTAGCATTTGAATCAGTTGTTGAGATTATAAGATCACCTTCATTTTCTCTTTTTTCATCATCCACTAAGATAAACATACCACCCTTCTTTGCAGTATTAATTATACTTTCAATTGATGCGTAATTATTTTTTTTCATTAAAATAATTTCTAACGTATTTAGATAAGATATCTATCTCTATATTTACTAGTTTTTTCATTTTTAAAGTGGATAAGTTTGTAAGTCTGAAAGTGTGTGGAATAACCCAAACCTGAAATCCTTTTTTGGTTATTTTTGAGATTGTTAGAGAAATTCCATTAATACAAATTGAAGCTTTTTCGATTAAATTTTTTCTTTCCTTTTTAACTATTTCAAAATCAAATAAATAAGACTTATCAATTTTTTTGATAAAACCAATTTTTCCAACAGTGTCAACGTGACCTTGACAAATATGACCAGATATTTTTTGACCATATTTTAAGGGTAATTCAATATTAATTTTATCATTTATCTTTAAAAATTTAAATTTTGATCTCTGAATAGTCTCGTCTGAAAGATAAAATTCGATTAACTTATTTTTTATAGCTATCAGTGTTAGACAAACACCATCACAAGCAACGGAGACACCAATATCTTTTTTAGTTAATTTTAAATTTGAATTTATAAAAATATTAATACCCTTGTCTCTTTTAGTGATTTTTTTAATAACCCCTTGATTAAATATTATTCCATTAAACATAATATCTTTTATAGAGGGTGATTGAATCTTTTCCTAATAATGTATTAATCTTTTTTTTATTTTTATAGTTTTGTGACAAGTATTTAAAGCAATTAAAATCTTTATAGGCAACTAATTTCGATAAATTTTTTCGGCTTTTAAATAGATAAAATTCATTAAATAATTTATTTTTTAAAAAACTTCCAGATAATTCATCACCACCTTCCACTAGAATATTTCTAATTCCAAATTTGTAGAGTTTTTTAAGAGCTAATTTCAAATCAAAATATTTTTTTTTATTTAGATCAGATTTAATTAATTGAATACCTTTTTTTTTAAATAAAGTAATTTTGTGTTTATTAGCATTATTATAAAAAATTATCGTATTTTTTTTATTGGCTGTATTAAATATATACGAATTAATCTTTGTATTTAAATTATTATCTAAAATTATTCTTTTTGGTGAAAACATTTCTAAACCACTTAATCTACAGTTTAACTTTGGATTATCTTTATTTAAAGTTTTATAAGAAATCATTATAGAATCACTTTTATATCTTAAAAAATGTGTCAATTTATCTGAATGTTTATCTGTAATTTTTTTTATTTTATTACTATAGATTATATTATTTTTTGATAAAGCAATCTTTCCAATTACAAAAGGTAATTTATTTTTTCTGTTAAAAATATAAGTTGAATAAAATTTACCAACATCTTTTTTAAGTAAACCTTTTTTAACATTAATATTCCTAGATTTTAAAATTTTAAAACTTTTTCCTTTAACTTTTTTATCAATATCATTTATTGAATAGATAACTTCTTTAATTTTTTTTTTTATTATTAAATTTGTACAAGGAGGAGTTTTTCCTAAATGATTACATGGTTCAAGTGTTACATACATTTTTGAACCTTCTAAATTCTCATAAGAATTATTAATCGCATTGTGTTCTGCATGTGGTCTACCATTATAATTAGTTTGGCCTATTGAAATTATCTCATCATTTTTGACAATTACACACCCCACAGATGGATTTGTTCCAGTATGTCCATGTCTAGCCATAGCCAAACTTAATGCTAGCTCCATATACTTTTTATCTTTTTTGGTAAATTTATCTTTTTTTGTAGACATCTAATTTGTCCACGAATTGTACAAAATCTTTTTCTTCTCTAAAATTTCTATAGACAGATGCAAATCTAACATAAGCAACAGGGTCAAGTTCTTTTAAACCCTCCATTACCATCGTTCCGATAATGTTTGATGATATTTCGCTCTGACCAAGTTCTTCTAAGGCTCTTGAAGTTTTACTAATAAATTTTTCTGCTGTTTCTGTGTCTATAGGTCTTTTTTTAAGAGCAATATAAATTGACTTTGAAAGTTTATCTCTATCAAAAGATGATTTTCTTCCATTTTTTTTAACTACCATTATTTCTCTAAACTGAACTCTTTCAAATGTAGTAAATCTTGCACCACAAACACAAAGTCTCCTTCTTCTTATTGCTGTTCCATCTTCTGTTGGTCTAGAGTCTACTACGGACGTTTCACCTTTTTTACAGATCGAACAAATCATTATTTTAAATTTTTATAAATAGGGAATGAAGATGTAAGTTCTATAACTTCATTTCTTACTTCTTCCTCTATTTTGCTATTATCATTGGGATTTTCAGATAAACCTTTTACAACTTTAGTTATTAACTCTCCCACTTTTTCAAATTCTTTTAATCCAAAACCTCTAGTTGTTGCTGCTTGAGTTCCTAATCTTATACCTGATGTGATCATTGGTTTTTCTGTATCAAAAGGTATTCCATTTTTATTGCAAGTAATATTAGCATTAGAAAGACTTTCAGCAGTCAAATTGCCCTTAACGTTAAAAGGTCTCAGATCAACTAACATTAAATGAGTATCCGTTCCTCCAGAATAAATCTTAAAACCATTATTTTTAAGTGTCTCTGATAAAATTTTAGCATTAGCTAAAACTGATTTAATATAATCTTTAAAATCTGGTTTTAATGCTTCTAAAAAACCAGCAGCCTTAGCAGCAATTACATGCATCAATGGTCCACCTTGGTAACCAGGAAAAACTGCAGTGTTAAATTTTTTTGCCAGGTCTTCATGATTAGTTAAAATGATTCCACCTCTTGCACTTCTAAAAACCTTATGAGTTGTTGAAGTAACGACATGTGCATAGTCACACGGATTAGGATATCCTTTACCAGCGACTAATCCAGAAAAATGAGCCATGTCTACCATTAGATATGCACCTACTTTATCTGCAATGTCTCTAAATTTCTTAAAGTCAATTACTCTAGAATAAGCACTACCTCCACAAATTATAAGTTTTGGTTTATGCTCTAAGGCTAATTTTTCAACATTATCGTAATCAATTAATTCTGATTCCTTATCAACATCATATCCTATTGGATTAAACCATTTACCTGACATTGAAATTTTTAATCCATGAGTGATGTGTCCACCAGAATTTAAACTCATTCCCATAAATGTATCACCTGGATTTAATAGAGCTAAAAATACAGCTCCATTTGCTTGAGCACCAGAATGAGGTTGTGCATTAGCAAATTTACAATCAAATATCTTTTTTAATCTTTCTATAGCTAAGTTTTCAGCAACATCAACGTGCTCACATCCATTATAGTATCTTTTACCAGGATATCCTTCCGCATACTTGTTTGTTAAGACAGACCCTTGTGCCTCTAAAACAGCTTGTGAAACAATATTTTCAGATGCAATTAATTCAATGTGTTGCTGCTGTCTTCTTAGCTCATCATTTATAGCTTTATGCAGTTCTGGATCTGTTACAGATAAACTATCTTCAAAAAAACTTTTATAATTTTCATTTAAGTAATTTTTTTCACTGGACATAGTTAAATCTTTTTTATTCTTTTTGCGTGTCTTCCACCTTCAAATTTTGTATCTAAAAAAACACTGACACATTTTAAAGCATTAATTTTAGTAAGCAATCTTGATCCTAATGTAATGATATTTGCATCGTTATGCAATCTTGATAATTTTGTAGATTTTAGATTAAAACATTGGGCTGCACGTATATTTTTATGTTTATTTGCGGCAATATTCATACCCATTCCAGAACCACAAACTAGTATTCCAGCATGATTATTGTTGGTCTTCACTTTTTTAGCAACTTTATGAGCATAATCTGGGTAATCAACCCGATCATCACTGAATGGACCTAAATCAAAATATCTAATTTTCTTCTTATCTAAATTAATCTTAATAAATTCTTTCAGCTTATATCCAGCGTGATCTGATGAAATAAATATCTTTTTCAAATTAGTTAAATTTATAATCTAAAACACAAGCTACTAGGTGAACCCTATTTTCTTCACCACCATTAAAAGCGTTGTGATATTTTGTATTATTAGTAACCCATACAGATCCATCTGCTGGCATATGTTTTGCAACATTATCTATGACCATCAAACAACCTGGGTTTGTAATTAATGGAATATGTAACCTTGGTTCTGGGTCTCTATGCCAACTTAATGTTGACCTTGGTTCTTTTAATAAAATTCTAACTCGTCCTAGTTTATATTTAGATGATAGAGTGTCAAAAACTTCTTTAAAATATGTATTTTCATAATCAGGTATAAATTCTGAATAAGCTGACTCGTCAATCGAGATATCTCTTGAAACTTCTTTGCCTGACTTATCTGGCTTAGTCCAATAAACTCCTCTAGCTTTACTTCCTTTTACTGAATCTGGATCACCAGGAATTTGTGTTAAAGAAATAGCACCAAAATGGGCTATTCCACCACCATCTTCAAATTTTTTAGTTTGGACAATCTGATTGTAAGCTTCTTGAAGTTTATTAATATCAAATTTAATACTTTGTTTTTGAAAGTCACTAAAATCTAAAATTTTTTCATCTTTTTTAAGATTTAAATTTACAATATTTTTATTTTCGATATTCATCTAGATTGTTTTTTACTTATTTTAATATATATTTGTATAATACATTTGTCGCATTTTAAAAGTAGATTTAAGCATGATTATAGGAAATTACCCAAATTTAAGACTTAGAAGAAGTAGAAAACATGATTGGTCTAGAAGATTAATTCAAGAAAATACCCTTTCGACAAGCGATTTCATATTACCTATATTTTTGATTGATGGGAAAAATACAAAACAATTAATTAAAACTATGCCTGACGTTTATAGATATACTATAGATAAACTTGGAACTATTTTAGATAGAGCGATTAGGAACAAGATACCTATGGTTGCATTATTTCCTTACACTAACAAAAATAAGAAGAATGAAATTGGAACAGAAGCTTTAAATGAAGATAATCTTGTTTGTAAAGCCATTAAATACATTAAAAAAAATTATAAAAATGAGATTGGTATTATGTGTGATGTTGCTTTAGATCCATATACTACTCATGGACATGATGGTTTGGTAAAATCAGGATATGTTTTAAATGATGAGACCATTGAGGTATTGATAAATCAATCATTGCTTCAGGCTGAAATTGGATGTGATGTTCTTGCACCATCAGATATGATGGATGGAAGAATTGGAAAAATAAGAAAAGCTCTTGATAAAGAAGGTCATGAAATGGTTCAAATACTTTCATATGCCATAAAATATGCATCAAGTTTTTATGGTCCTTTTAGAGATGCCGTTGGTTCAAAAGGATTGTTAAAAGGTGACAAAAAAAACTATCAGATGGATTTTAGAAATAGCCATGAAGCTATAAGAGAAGTAGCTTTAGATATAAAAGAAGGTGCTGACATGGTGATGGTCAAACCTGGAATGCCTTATCTAGATATAATTAAAACAGTTAAAGATAATTTTAAAATTCCAGTATTAGCTTACCAAGTTTCTGGTGAATATAGTCTTTTAAGTAATGGTATAAAAAAAGGACTAATAGATAAAAGTGCTATTTTAGAGAGTTTAATTTCATTCAAAAGAGCTGGCGCTAGTGCAATAATTAGTTATTACGCAGATAGAATTAATAATTTAATTAAATAAATTATTTTAAAAGATTAACAAAATGAGTTCTAGAGCTTGGAATGTTTAGATTGTTTGGTCTTAAAATACTCTTTTCAAGATAGTCAGTAACTAGTTTTAAACCTTTAAGCAGATTTTTTAAATCAACATCTTTATAATTTTTATCTATTAAAAAATTTGGAATATTTTTTTTTTCTGATGAAGATTTTACAAAATAATTAACTTTTTGATCAATAATTTCTTTTTCAACTATATTTTTTAATTCAAGGTCATAGCCAAGTAATTTGAGTAATTCTAACTCCCAAAAAATATATTCTTTAATCCAATTTTCTAAGGGTAGTATTTCAAAAAACTTGTCAATTAAAATAAATATTTCTTCATTAGATTGAGCTTCTGCAGTAAGAAGTTTAATTAAATTCATAGCAGAAGAAATGCAAGATAGTTTTTGGTTTTCATCAAAATAAAGTGGAGTTAATGCTTTTAAAATTTCTACTTTAAAATATCCAATTCTAGTAGGACTTTTAGAATTGTAGTTTACATAGATTTTATTACCAACTTGTAAATAATTTTTAATTTTTTTTGAAGTTCCACCAAAAATTATTCCAGATATTTTTCCATGATTTTTAGTAAAAACTTCAGCAATTATTGAATTTTCACTATAACGATTTTTTGAAATTAGATAGCCATTATCATCCCAAATCATTTTTTAAAAACACTTTCAAGGCATAATGATGCTGCATTTTGTTCTGCATCCTTTTTGGAGGTACCTTCAGCTGTAAAAAATTTAGTATCTTTTAATTTAACAGAAACTTTAAAAAGTGGTTTATGTCGAGGACCAGTATTAGATATTAATTTATAAATAGGTAAAAGTTTAAAGATCTTCAATGAATGTTCTTGAAGTTTAGTTTTAGCATCAATCTGGGTTATTATGCTTGCTGTAATATGTTCACTCCAAATGTTTAGTATAAATTTTTCAGTAAAATTTAAACCTTTATCAAGATAAATTGCACCAATTAATGCCTCTAGACAGTCTGCTACTATTTTATCTTCTATTAAAATATCTTTATTTTTTGGGTTTGAAATTAAAATATATTTCTCTAATTCTATTTTTTTTGCTATTTCTAAACATTTTTTTTTATTTACTAGCGAAGCAAATTTCTTATCTAATACCCCTTCTTTTTCATCGGGATAAAGATCTAATAATTTTTTAGCAATAATTAAGCCTAAAACTCTGTCACCTAAAAATTCAATTTTTTCATTATTGTTTTTTGAGTCAAAACTTTTATGTGTTAAACTTTTAGTAAGAATTTTGTGGTCTGAAAATTTAAACTTTAGTTTTTTTTCAAGATTTGCAGTGCTTATTTTCATTAATTTATTCTTTTAAAAAATCTATCAAATCTAATAGTTTTATGCCATTTCCAAAAAGAAAAAATACTGCCAATCCTAAAATCAGATGAAAAAAAAATAAATTGCGCTTTACCAACAAGGTTTTGTTCGGGTACATAACCCAAATCGGCTAACTTTCTACTATCAGCAGAGCAGTCTCTGTTATCACCTAAAAAAAAATAGTGCTTTTTAGGAATAACAAACAGGTCTGTATCTTCACTGTTATTTTTAGAATAAACTGTTGTATGATTTATACCATTAGGAAGTTTTTCATTAAAAGTATCTACCTCTATCTGACTACCACAATAAATAACATCTGTTTTTGAAATTATTGATTTAGGAACTTGATTGTTATTAATATATAGATCACCATTGATAAATTGAATAGAATCACCAGGTAACCCAATCAATCTCTTAATAAAGTCAGTTCTGTTATCTCTTGTAGTTTTAAATACTACTACATCACCCATTTTTGGTTTATTAGAAAACAATCTACCATTAAAGATAGGTGGACTAAATGGAAATGAATGTTTGCTGTAGCCATAAGAATATTTTGTAACAAATAATCTATCTCCAATTAGTAAATTAGGTTCCATAGATGAAGATGGTATATAGAATGGTTGAATAAAAAGAGATCTAATAATTATTGCTATAATTAAAGCGTAAAAAATTGTTTTTATATTATCAATTATTATATTTCTATCTATTTTCATTTTTTTTGTAAAATTACATAAGCAATAGAATATTTTTTTTCATCTGAAATTGATAGAAAGAAATTAAAGGATGTTGTTTTAAATTGTTTTTTTACAATTTTTTTTATTTTTTCATTAATTATAAATGATGGTTTTCCAGCTTTATTATTGATTATAGATATATCTTTAAAATTAAGATCATTTCTAAAACCAGTTCCAATAGATTTTACAAAAGCTTCTTTTGCTGCAAATCTATTAGAATAGTAGGTTTTTTTATCTTTTATTTTTTTTGCTATTATAATTTCTGAATTTGAAAATATACGTTTAATAAAGAGTTTATTTTTTAATGATTTAACAATTCTAGAATTTTCAATGATATCAACACCTATTCCTAAAATTTTCATGACTATTTATTGGATATTTTTTTAAATCTTTTGATTGTACTTTTTAAACCATGGATTATTGACTCACCTATAATAAAATGACCAATATTAAATTCTTCAATCTCACTAAGTTTAGATAAAATTGCAGTGCTTTTATAATCAAGTCCATGACCAGCATGTACCTCAAGATCAATTTTTTTTGCAAGTTCACAACATTTCTTAATTTTTTTATATTCGTAACTATAATTCTTTTTAGTTTTAACTAAATTTGAAAATTTTCCAGTGTGAAGTTCTACACAATCAACATTTAATTCTTTTGAAATTTTAATATCTTTTAAATTTGGATTAATAAATAAGCTCGTTCTAATTTTTTTTTTATTAAATTCTTGAATAGTTTTTTTAATTAAATTAAAGTTTTTGGATAAATTTAAACCACCTTCGGTGGTAACTTCTTTTCTTTTTTCAGGAACTATACAAATAAAATTTGGTTTATTTTTTAAAGCAATTTTTATTATCGCTGCATTTAATGAAATTTCTAAATTACTAATAACTTTCTTAAGTTTACAAATTTTAACAACATCGGCATCTTTTATATGTCTCCTATCTTCTCTCAAATGAATTGTAATAGAATGAGCCCCACATTTCATAACATAATTAGCAATACTAACTGGGTCAGGATGAAATGAACCTCTGGCATTCCTAACAGTTGCTACATGATCAATGTTAACACCTAATCTTTTCATTTTATAAATCTACTGCCGGGAACAGAAATTGGCGTATTTTTAAGTTCTTCTGGAAGTTTGCTTTTTTTAAATGTTGGAACTTTTATTTTCATATGTGAAATAATTTTTTTTTTTATCTTTAAAGTTTTTTTAGTTGACCGATCTATTATTGTCGCAAAACCAATAAGATTAGCACCAGCATCGGTAATTAGCTTTACGCATTCTAGGCTTGATTTTCCAGTTGTTATAACATCCTCTATAACAACAACTCTAGATCCTTTTTTAATATGAAAACCTCTTCTTAGCTTAAACTTACCCTCTATTCTCTCACAAAATATTGTTTCCTTTTTTAATAATTTTCCAATTTCATAACCAATAATAACACCACCCATCGCTGGAGCTAAAATTAAATCTATAGACTTAAATTTTTTTTTAATTTTGTTAGCTAGTGATAAGCATATATCTTTTGCGAAATGTGGAAAACTTAATAACTTTGCACATTGAATATACCGTGGAGAATGTAAGCCTGATGAGAGTACAAAATGACCCTCTATAAGGGCGTTAGTTTTTTTTAAAATATTTAAAGATTTTTTGTGTGAAAGCATTACGTTCCTTTAACCAGTTATCTTCGTGTCTAATGATTTTAAATTTTATTTCCATTTGTTTTAACTCACTGATAAAATTTGTAAAGTTCTTCAAGTCGCGTATAATTAAATTAAATCTAAAATTAATATATTCTTTCGACTTTTCCTTCATTTCAACGCTTGAAATGTTTAAACTATGATAGCCAAGTAAAGTGGTAACTTCACCAAGTTTACCTGGCTTATCAGGCAAAGAAATCCATAGGGTAGTATTATATCTTTTAACTCTCTGAGCTTTTTCCTCACCTTTTTTATACCAATACTTTCTAATAGCTGACCTTGCTTTTCCTGTTTTTGTTATTGGTATCCAGTGTAGAGAGGGTGATTTATTTTTAGAAGTAATGATATCTACAACATCCCCGTTATAAAGAATACTTTGCAATTCTCCATCATTACCGTTGATTTTACAACCAATAGCACTATTGCCAATTTTTGTGTGTACAGCATAAGCAAAATCTATTGGTGTGGCATCTTTTGGCAATTTAATTACTGAACCTTTTGGAGTAAAACAAAAAACATTTTCCTGAAACATCTGTAGCTTTGTGTATTCATAAGAATGTTCCGGGTTTTCATTCTTGTCAATGATCTCAACTAGATCAGCAAGCCAATCATATTCTTTCCATGTTAAAGAATTAAATTTTTCAGAAGATTTATACTTCCAATGAGATGCAATACCTCTTTCTGCATACTCATGCATTTGGAGAGTCCTAAGTTGTATTTCAATAGGTCTTCTGTTTGGTCCAATAATTGATGTATGAATTGATTGGTATTTATTTATCTTAGGAGATGAAATATAATCTTTAAATTTACCTGGTATACAATTCCATCTATTATGAAAAATACCAAGAGCTTTATAACAATCTTCAACACTTTCGAGTATTATCCTAAAACCAATAATGTCTGAAATTTGTTCAAGAGAAATTCTCTTTTTTTGTACTTTTCTCCAAATCGAAAAAGGAGTTTTTTCACGACCAAAAATTTCAGCATTTATTTTGTGTTCATTTAATAGACCGCTAAATTCTAATGAGATTGAATTGAAACTATTTACTTTATCATCTTTAATTTTATCTAATCTTTTTTTGATAAGCTTTCTAGCTTTACTATTCAATACTTCAAAAGATAAGTCTTCCAATTCGTCTCTAATTCTATGCATGCCCATTCTGTCAGCTAGTGGGGCATAAATTTCCATAGTTTCTTTTGCAATACGTTCTTTTTTTTCAACTTTGTTGATTGCATCAATTGTTCTCATGTTGTGTAGACGATCAGCAATTTTAACAAGTAGTACTCTTATATCTTTTGAAGTTGCTAAAATTAATTTTCTAAAATTTTCAGCTTTTGATGTTGATGTAGCTTGATTTTCAAAAACTGATATTTTTGTTACTCCATCTACTAAATCAGCTACCTCTTGTCCAAACTCATTCTTTATAGTTTCATAAGTAGCATATGTGTCTTCTATAGTATCATGAAGTAATCCTGTTGTTATAGTTGCACTATCTAATTTTAGATCTGTTAGTATGCTTGCTACTGCAATTGGGTGATTAGAGTAAGGATCACCCGAATCTCTCCTTTGATTTTCATGAGCTTTAACAGCAAAGTTATATGCTTTATTTAATTTATCAGGATTTAAAAATCTATTATATGATTTTATCTTATTTATTAATTCTTCAGAATTAAGCATATTTAATTATAGCATTAATTTATATTTGTTTAATAGATCTTAAATCTTTAACTGGCAAAGAACTGATTAGTTTTACTATATTAATCTTAGTTTCTGGGTGTTTCCATGATTTTTCAATTTCAAATAAAGGTAATAATACAAAAATTCTATTATCCATTCTTGGGTGAGGTAAAATCAAATTTTTTTTTTTTTCATTCAATAATTTTTGATCATAATCTATAATATCAATATCACATATTCTTGGTGCATTTATTTTTGCCTTAACTCTACCCATTTTAAATTCTATTATTTTACAAACTTTGAGAAGTTGAAACGGTTCTAGATATGTTTTAACTTTTATGACGCTATTAATAAATTTAGGTTTAGTATTATCTGGCCAAGATTCAGATAAATATTTAGATGAAGACTTTAAAATCTTAATTTTAAACTTTTCCAATTCTATCTTGGTTATCTCAATATTGTAGACTTTATTTCCTAAATTTGACCCTATTGCTAAATATACTACTTTAGCTCGATTTTCTAATGTGTCTTGCTTTTTCACGATTCCAATCTCTATTTTTCTTTGTAGCTCTTTTATCAAATTGCTTTTTTCCTTTGGCTACAGCTATTTCAATTTTAGCCTTACCTTTCTTAAAATACATTTTTGTTGGAACTAAAGTTAACCCATCTCTCTGTAACTTTCCAATCAGTTTGTTAATTTCTTTTCTGTTTAATAAGAGTTTTCTTTCATCCATAGGATTGTGATTGGAGTAGCTAGCTTGTTTAAAGGCTGCAATATGAGAATTAATTAAAACTATCTCACCATTTTTTTCTACAGCATACGAGTCTGATATGTTAACTTTACCGTCTCTTATCGATTTAATTTCAGATCCTTTAAGAACTATTCCGGCTTCTATCAACTCTTCAAAAAAAAAGTTAAAGCTTGCTTTTCTGTTTAAGCAAATAATTTTTAAACCAGAGTTGGTTTTATTGTTCATTAGAGCAGATTTGCTGAGACTAAAACTTTTTTAATAGTTGCTTTAGTTAAATCTGTAACTTTTACCAGAGGTAGTCTTACGTCATCATTGCAAAGACCTAAAAGTTTTGCGGCATATTTTACAGGACTAGGATTGCTTTCAATAAACATTGAGTTGTGAATAGGCTGTAGTACTTTGTCAAGTTTCTCAGCTTCTAATATTCCTTCTTTAGATTTTGTAATAGAGGATTTCTGAAAATTCGCACAAAGTTTTGGAGCAATATTTGCTGTAACACTAATAGAGCCAACGCCACCCCTTTTATTAAATTCTAATGCATTATCGTCATTACCTGTAAGTTGAATAAAATCATTTCCCATTTTTTTTTTTTGCTGATCAACTCTATTAAGATCGCCTGTTGCATCTTTCACTCCAACAATATTTTTTAATTCAAATAATTTAGCCATTGTATCAACTGACATGTCAATAACAGATCGACCTGGAATATTGTAGATTATTATTGGAATACCACACTTGTCATTAATAGCTTTATAATGCTGGTACAAACCTTCCTGATTAGGTTTATTATAATAAGGAGTAACAATTAAAGCAGCATCAGCTCCTACTTTTTCCGCATGCGTTGTTAAAGAAATGGCTTCTTTTGTCGAATTAGATCCAGTCCCCGCAATTACTATATTTTTTCCTTTGCTTTCTTGAATACATAATTCAATGACTTTTTGATGCTCCTCATGATTTAATGTTGGAGATTCACCTGTTGTTCCAGCTGGCACCAAGCCATTAGTGCCATTTTCTATTTGAAAATTAATAAGCTTAATATAAGCATTTTCATCAAGCTTATCATTCTTAAACGGGGTTATTAAAGCAACATTTGATCCTTTGAACATAAATACTTATAACATAGTTTGTTGATTCATTTAGTAAAATTTATGCTTAGAAATAGATTATTTTATATAAAGTTTTTATTACTTTTATTGTTATTTATAAACAATTCGAATGCCATTGAGCTAACAACAATTCCTTTAAAAAAACCTACTTTAGATAAAATAACAAAGCAAATTAAATTAATACAAGGCATAATAAGGCCTAAACCAAAACCCATTACAAAAGATGAAAAGCAACAAATATCTAAAGAAATTTTAAAACCTAAATTTAAACCATCAAAACAAAATATAGCAGAAGCAGAAACAGAATATAAAAAAAAAACAGATAAAAAGTTGATTGTTTTAATACCCAGGAACAAGCCCATCACTTTCAAAAAAACATCTAAAATAAAAAAAATAAATTCTAAGTTTTACAGTCAAAAAGATTTTAACATTGCAAAAAATTCTATTAAAGCTGTAGAAAAACGTCAATGGACTTCTGCTTTGTCTTTATCAAAAAAATCTAAAGATAAATCTATATACAATTTTATTCAGTGGAGACACTTATTAACTACAGGTAATCAAGCAAGTTTTTATGACTACTTATCATTTATTAATAGTAATGAAAATTACCCTAGAATTAATAGAATTCGATATTTAGCTGAACACAAACTTTCAACAGATAAGATTTCACCTAATAAAATAATAGATTGGTTTAATTCTGAAGAGCCATTAAGCGGCTATGGTAAATTAATATTAGGAGAAAGCTTTATACAAACTGGAAAAATTGAAAAAGGAACTTCTTTAATTAAGGATGGATGGGTGACAGCAGATCTAAATAGAACAGAAATGAAATTTTTTAGAAAAAAATATAAAAAATATTTAAATGCAGAAGATTATATTGAGCGTGCGGACTATTTGGCTTGGGAAGGTAAATCTTGGGATTTAAAAAGAATGCTAAGATATCTACCTAAAGACTATGAGTTACTTTATACAGCTAGACAAATTTTAATGAGTAAATCTTACGGTGTAGATAATGCTATTAAAAATGTTCCAGTAAAACTTAAAAATGATGCTGGTTTGAATTATGATCGACTTAAATGGAGAAGAAAAAGAGGAAGAGTTGATGATTCTTTGAAGATTATATTTAAAGTTCCAAATAATAAAAAATATTTAGTTAGACCCGATAAATGGTGGAAAGAAAGAGCAATTATGACAAGAGCTCTTATTTATAAAAAAAAATATGAATTAGCATACAAAGTTGCAAGTAAACACAGTCTTGATAAAAGTCCAGAATTTGCTGAAGCTGAATGGATGAGTGGATGGATTGCTTTAAGTTTCTTAGATGATCCCATTTTAGCAATAGATCATTTTAATAATTTTTATCAAAATGTTGGTTATCCTATCAGCCTTTCTAGAGGCGCTTATTGGCTTGGAAGATCCTATGAAAAAATTGGTGATTTAAAACAATCTAAACAATGGTATGAGGAAGCAACTAAATATTTAACGACTTATTATGGTCAATTGGCTCACTTAAAAATTAAACCTGATGAAAAATTTGAACTTAAAGAACAACAAAAAATTACAGATGAATATAGAAAATATTTTTATAAAAAAGATTTAGTTAAAATAGTCCACTTGCTAGATGAATTAGATAAAACAAAATATACAAAAAATATTTTAAAACATTTAGCAAATGACAATATTCAAAATGGAAGTGAAATATTAGCTGCAGAACTATCAACTAATATATCAAGATATGATTTCGCAATTCAAATAGCAAAGAAGGCTTCTTATGAAAAAAGGTTTCACAATGATTTTAACTATCCAATAATAGGTACACCCAAGTTCGTTAATGGAAGAAAGATACCAGAAACTGCTTTTATCCTTTCTCTTATTAGACAAGAAAGTGAATTTGATATGAGAGCAAACAGTCACGTTGGTGCACAAGGTTTAATGCAACTAATGCCTTACACAGCTAAGTTAGTTGCAAAACAAGCGAAGTTACCTTACTCAAAATCAAGACTAACATCTGATCCTGAATACAATATAAATCTAGGCTCACATTATATTGCTGGTTTAATTTTGCAATATGATGGTGCCTATCCGTTTGCGACCGCTGCTTACAATGCAGGTCCAAAGAGAGTTAAATATTGGAAAAAAATTAATAAAGACCCACAAAACAAACAAGTTGATTATGTTGACTGGGTAGAATTGATTAAATTTAAAGAGACACGAAACTATGTCCAGCGTGTTATGGAAAATTATAATGTCTATAGATATATTTTAGAAAAAAAACCAATTAAAATGAAAGATTTTTTTAAAGATCAGCCCTTATTTTGATGGCGGAAGAGGAGGGATTCGAACCCTCGGTACAAGTTTCCCCGCACGGTCATTTAGCAAACGACTGGTTTCAGCCTCTCACCCACTCTTCCACTGCGACACTGATATAACTGATTGTATTGAATATTCAATATTTATAAAGTAATTCTTGGATATTATTATGAAAAATAAATACTCAATATTTTCATTGATTAAAAATGCATTTTCACATCATGAAAATTGGCAAAAAGCCTGGAAAGATCCCACTATAAAAAAAGAATACGATGCGGTTATTATTGGTGGTGGCGGTCATGGCTTAGCAACTGCATATTATTTAGCTAAAAAACATAATATGAAAAATATTGCAGTTGTTGAAAAAGGTTGGATCGGTGGTGGTAATACTGGGAGAAATACTACAATTATAAGATCTAATTATTTATGGGATGCAAGTGCTGGTCTATATGATCATGCTTTAAAACTATGGGAAGGTTTATCTCAAGAAATAAATTACAATGTAATGTTTAGCCAAAGAGGTGTAATGAATCTTGCTCACAATTTACAAGATATCAGGGATTTAAAGAGAAGAACACATGCTAACAGACTAAATGGTATCGATGCTGTGTATTTAACCACTGAAGAAGTTAAAAAGTTTTGCCCTATTATCAATACATCTCCTAATATTCGTTATCCAGTATTAGGTGGGACTTTACAAAGAAGAGCTGGTACTGCTAGACATGATGCTGTTGCATGGGGATATGCTCGTGGTGCTGATGAAATGGGTGTTGATATAATTCAAAATTGTGAAGTTAATGGAATTAAAAGAATTGGTGATGAGGTTGAGGGTATAGAAACAACTAAAGGATTTATAAAAACTAAAAAAATTGGTGTAGTTGCTGCTGGTCATTCAAGTGTAATTGCTAATATGGCTGGGCTCAGATTACCTTTAGAAAGTAAACCTCTTCAAGCACTAGTCTCAGAACCAGTAAAACCAATTATTGATACTGTTGTAATGTCAAATGCAGTTCATGCTTATGTTAGTCAATCTGATAAAGGTGAACTTGTAATTGGAGCTGGTACAGATGATTATGTTTCATACTCTCAAAAAGGAAGTCACGATATTGTTGAAGGAACTTTAAATGCAATTTTAGAACTTTACCCAATTTTTAGTAGAATGCGAATGCTCAGACAATGGGGTGGTATTGTAGATATTTGTCCAGATGCAAGTCCTATTATCAGTAAAACATCTGTAAAGGGTTTATATTTTAATTGTGGTTGGGGAACAGGTGGGTTTAAAGCAACACCTGGATCTGGTGATTTATTTGCTCATACAATTGCAAATGATGAACCTCACAAATTAAATTCTGCTTTCAACCTAAACAGATTTAGTAGTGGTGACCTTGTTGATGAACATGGTGCTGCAGCGGTAGCTCATTAATGTTTTTAATTACTTGTCCCTATTGTGGTGAACGTGAACAAAGTGAATTTAAAGCTGGTGGAGAGGCCCATATTGAGAGACCTAAACAACCTACAGAATTAAGTGACGATGAATGGGCAGAATATTTATTTATGAGAAAAAATATCAAAGGTGTTCAATTTGAAAGATGGAACCATACTCATGGTTGTAGAAAATGGTTTAATCTAGTTCGTGATACTTCTAACGATGAAATTAAATCGGTTTATAAAATGGGTGAAAAACCTCCAAGTATTTAACTTTATGTTAAAAAATTTAAGAGTAAAAACTAGTAAGTTTATTGATGAAACCTCAAGAGTTTCATTCAAATTTAATGGTAAAATATATTACGGTTTTAAAGGTGATACACTAGCTTCAGCTCTACTCTCTAACAATGTTCATTTAATTGGAAGAAGTTTTAAATACCATAGACCAAGAGGCATAATGACAGCTGGCTCTGAAGAACCTTGCGCAATCGTTCAAATAAATGGTAAAACATCATTAACAGAGCCAAATATAAGAGCTACTGAAATTGAAATCTACGAAGGTTTAGACGCTACAAGCCAGAATTGTTGGCCAAATGTAAATTTTGATATTGGTGGAATAAACAACTTTATCTCTCCACTTTTACCGGCTGGATTTTATTATAAAACATTTATGTGGCCAGCAAGTTTTTGGGAGAAGTATGAGTACTTAATAAGACACTCAGCTGGACTTGGAAAATCACCAACAAAACCTGATCCAGATATTTATGAACATAAATATGTTCATTGTGATGTCCTTGTTATAGGTGCTGGTATTACAGGAATAATGGCTGCAAAAACTGCAGCTAAGAATGATTTAAAAACTTTACTGGTTGATGAAAAAAGTGAAATTGGTGGATCTACAATCTATCAGAATTCAGAACATATTACAATAAATGATCAATACTCTTCAACCTGGTTAGAAAATGAAATTAATGATTTAAAAAAGTTTAAAAATTTAGAAGTTAAAACAAGAACAAGTGTTGCCGCATACCATGGTTATAATTATTTACTAGCAAGAGAAAATCTTACCGATCATCTTCCACAAGATGAAAAAAAAAATAAAGTAAGACAAAGACTATTAAAGATTAGAGCCAAAAAAGTAATTGTTGCAACTGGGTCTTTAGAGAGACCGCTTGTTTTTAATAATAACGATAGACCTGGTATTATGCTTTCATCAGCTGTTAAAAAATATGCAGATTATTACGGTGTGGCAACAGGACAAAAAAATATATTCTTTACGAATAATGATACAGCATATGAAAGTGCTATTTCATTAAATAAGAAAGGCATAAAAGTTGAGGCAATTATTGATACTAGAGAAAAATCAAATTCAGAATTTACTGCAGAGGCTGAAAGTTTGGGTATTAAGGTTTATAGATCTAGAACTATTGTTGATACAGGAGGTTATAAAAGAATAAACAAGATTACTGTTATGGAGCTATCTAAAAACGGACAATCTTTTGCTAACTCAGAAAAGATTACATTAGATTGTGATTGTCTAGCTATAGCTGGAGGATGGACACCAGCTGTTCATTTATTTACTCAGTCAGGTGGAAAATTAAAGTTTAGAGATGAAGATCAAGTTTTCATCCCTAACAAATATCCATCAGACCAAGTTAGTATTGGTTCGTGTAATGGAGATTTTGAATTAGATGATATAATAAAAGAAACTTCAAAAACTTTAAAAGAGTTTTTAAATATTAAAGAAACTAATTATGATGATTTAAAAATCAAATGTCCCAAAAATAAAGAAATTAGAAATATTTGGTTGCTACCTTCTGACAAAGTTATTGGAAAAACAAAGCCATTTGTTGATTATCAAAATGATGCAACAGCAAAAGATATCAAACTTGCTCTTAGAGAAGGTTTTAAATCAATTGAACATGTTAAACGTTATACTACAACTGGTATGGGTACAGACCAAGGTAAGCTTGGTAATATGCATGCATTAGGCATTATTGCAGAAACTGCAGGTGTTAAAATGGGAGAACTTGGAACCACAACATTTAGACCTCCTTATACACCATTAACGTTTGGAACTATTGTTGGAAGAAATGTTGGTGAGTATTTTGATACTTTTAGAAGAACACCCATGAATGATTGGCACATTGAGAAAAAAGCAGAATTTGAAAATGTGGGTCAATGGAAAAGGGCTTGGTATTACCCAGTAAATAACGAAACTATGCATGAAGCAGTTCAAAGAGAAAGTAAAGCTGCAAGAGAAAGTGCTGGAATATTAGATGCTTCAACACTAGGTAAGATTGACATACAGGGAACAGATGCTTCTGAATTTTTAAATAGAGTTTATACAAATGCTTGGTCAAAACTGGCTATAGGTAAGTGTAGATATGGATTAATGCTCAATGAAGATGGTATGGTTTATGATGATGGAGTAACCACTCGTCTTGATGAAAATCATTATATTATGACAACAACAACTGGTGGAGCTGCTAATGTGTTAGGCAAACTTGAGGATTATCTTCAAACAGAATGGCCAGAATTAGATGTTTACCTATCATCAGTTACTGATCACTATGCTACTGCTAGTGTTTGTGGTCCAAATAGTAAAAAAATATTAAATAAAATAATCCCAGATTTAGATTTATCTGATGAAAACTTTCCCCATATGTCATTTATGAATGCAAAAATTGGTAATATTAAATGTAGAGTTATGAGAATTAGTTTTACAGGAGAGCATACGTATGAAATTAACATACAAGCAAACTTCGGAAAGTCTCTTTGGGAAAAATGCATGGAAGCTGGTAAGGAATTTAACATTACACCTTATGGAACAGAGACAATGCACTTATTAAGAGCTGAAAAAGGATTTATTATTGTTGGTCAAGATACAGATGGAACTATGACTCCTATTGATCTTCAGATGGATTGGATTGTGAGTAAAAAGAAGTATGATTTCATTGGCAAACGTTCTCTTTATAGATCAGATACAATGCGTGAAGACCGTAAACAGTTAGTTGGATTAGTAACAGATAATCCAAGTGAAGTTTTAGAAGAAGGAGCTCAGATAGTTGCTGATGCTTATTTAAAACCTGTTGAAATGCTAGGTCATGTAACATCAAGTTACTATAGTCCAAATTTAAATAAATCTATTGCACTTGCAGTGGTTAAGAATGGAAAAAGTATGATGGGTCAAAAATTATTTATTCCAATGGAAAATAAAAATATTAATGTAACTATTGTTGATCCTGTATTTTTTGATAAAGAAAATGTGAGGTTAAATGCTTAATTATAATACATCTATAAAAGAAAATAGGTCTTATGTGGATCTAGAGATGAGGGAAATTAAACCTGTTATGAAATTAATCATAAGAGGCAAAACAAAAGATTTTATTACTGCTATTGGAAAAAATTTAAATATGATCTTACCAGCTGAAGCAAACACATCAACATCAGGTCAAGCTTTAACAGCCTTATGGCTAAGTCCAGATGAATGGATGTTAGTATCAAATAAAACATTAAGTGAGGACACTAATACTTACGAAGTTGAAGATAATCTAATTAAGAATATCTCAAAAGTTAACTTAGGTGCAGTAACTAATGTCAGCGATCAATTTGTAATGATTAATATAAAAGGCAATAAAGTTTTTGATTTATTTGCAAAAGGGTCACCTTTTAACTTTAATCAATTTAAAGATAAAAAAGGGTCAGTTGTTCAAACAATATTAAACCAAATTGATGTAATTATTCATCTTATAGAGATAAATGAGGTAAATTTACTTGTAAGAAGATCATTTTCTGAGCATTTATACTCATGGATAAATGATAGTGCGTCAAGGTTATAACCTTATATTTGCTAAAATTGTTGTTATATGAGGTATATGAAAAAAAAACTAATTGTTGTGCTATTAGCACTTTTACCTTTCTCTCTTAACGCAGAAACTAAACTTGATCAGATTTTATCTTCTGGTGAATTAAAAGTTGGAACTACAGGTGACTGGGATCCAATGACAATGAAAGATCCTGCAACAAATAAGTATAAGGGATTTGATATTGATGTGATGAATGAATTAGCAAAAGATATGGGTGTAAAAATTACTTTTGTTCCTACTGAGTGGAAAACTATCGTTTCAGGAATTACTGCAGGAAGATATGATATTTCTACAAGTGTCACTAAAACTCCAAAAAGAGCAGAAGTTGCTGGTTTCACAAACTCGTATTATAAATATGGAACTGTTCCATTGGTTCTTAAAAAGAATTTAAAAAAATTTTCAACATGGAATTCTTTGAACAACCAAGATGTTACTATTGCAACAACCCTTGGTACATCTCAAGAGGAGAAAGCTAAAGAATTTTTTCCCAAGTCTAAATTGCAATCTGTTGAATCACCAGCAAGAGACTTTCAGGAAGTTCTGGCTGGCAGAGCAGATGGAAATATTACAAGCTCAACAGAAGCTAATAAGCTAGTCATCAAATACCCTCAATTAGCAATTGTTCCTGATGGAGAAAAAAATCCTGCTTTTTTAGCAATGATGGTTGGTAAAAATGATAAAGTTTGGAATGATTATGTTAATGAGTGGATTAAAGGCAAGAAATCCTCTGGTTTCTTTAAAAAACTACTCACTAAGTATAATTTAAAAAGTTTATAAAAAATTAGATATTAATTTTTAATTCATTATAACTTTAAGAGTGAAAAATTTATTTTTTTTACTTTTAATTTTACCTCTTGCTTCATGTAGTGGTCAAGAATTAGGTTGGTTTATTCTATCACCTAATAATGTCGAAGGATTAACAAATTTAAAGTTTTTATTAAGTGGGTTAACAACAACAATTTACATTTCAGTTGTAAGTATAGTTTTATCAGCGATTATAGGTTTTATTATTGCAATTCCATCTTTGGCAAAAAGTAAATTTTTAACCTACATAAATATTGGATATGTAGAAATTGTAAGGGCAATACCACTCCTTGTTTTAATTTTATGGATTTATTATGGTTTGCCTATAATGACTGGAATAAGTTTTAGTCCGTTTGTTTCAGGTATTATTGCACTAGCAATAAGTGAAAGTGCTTTCCAGGCAGAAATTTTTAGAGCTGGTATTAATTCAATTAAAAAATCACAATGGGAAGCTGGCTCATCATTAGGTTTAACTTTTTTTAAAAGACTAAGATTGGTAATCTTTCCACAGGCAATAAAAAATATTTTACCTGCATTAGGTAATCAATTTGTATATGTTTTAAAAATGTCTTCATTAGTATCAATTATTGGCATTGGTGATTTAACAAGAAAAGCAAACGAATTAGTTGTGTCAACATATAGACCTTTGGAAATTTATACATTCTTAATTTTAGAATATTTAGTTTTGATATTAATCGTTTCATTTTTTGTAAGAAAGTTAGAAAAAAATCTTGAAAAAGATGGAAATAATTAATGAGTTCATCAGATAATACTAATTATGATATTAATCTAAGTGATGGAGTTATTACTTTTAAAAATATCAATACTACACTTGGGTTTGTTAGATATAATGAAGCAGCTGAAGTTGAATATATTTTTGTTAATCCAATGTTTAGACGCCAAGGGCTTGCTAAAAAACTACTAAGTATTGTTGAAAAGAAAACAAAAATTAAACCTACTCCTCAAAATCCAATCAGTCCTTTGGGTGAAAAGCTATTTAAAATTAATAAACAAGTGATTAATTAGAATTCTGGGGCACCGGGTAACAGAACTACCGTGCGTGCTAGCTTTAATTTTTCTTAGATTTTCTATAATCCCAAGGATAATCAAACTCCATAGACCACATACCTAGTTTATTGGTTCTTGCATAATCTTCATCTACAACAAACTTTTTTGAATACCTTCTGTAGGCAAATGCATAGCCACTTCTAACAAGGTAACTTGATAGACTTTCATTATTAACAAAACATTCTGCTAGTGTTCTTTTGTATTGATCTTTTCCTTCACTAATACATTCAACAGTATTGTTTCCAATTTTATCAATAAGGATTTCTTTTGCTGTAACTCCACAAGGATCTTTTACACTATCTTTAAAGCAAGTTTGTTTCAGTTCAGGTGTATCTATTCCAGTAAATCTAATTTTTTCTCCATTAAGATGAATTGTGTCCCCATCAACAATTTTAATTGTTTGAGATTTAACCTGGTTATTAGTTAAAATAAATATTAGTACCGAAACACTAATAAGAAAAATGGCTTTTCTTTTGTTTAAAAACATTATTTAAAAAGTATCCAATAAAGATGATTACTGCAATACCCATAAACCAATTGGTTACCATGATGGTGTAAAAAATATCTGCATAATCTCCACCTCTAATATTAATTACATACCATAATGATAAGAAAGGAAATGCAGTTAATCTAATGATACTTAAATAAAGACTATACAATGGTTTTTTTACAGCTTGAAATACAGCAGTAGTTATAAAGAATACAGGGTATATAGGACCAATTAATGCAGCAACTTTCAAATAAATTGCACCATGTTTTATCGCAACAACATTATCAGTAAATTGTGAAACAAAAAATTCTGCACCAAAGAATAAAATCACACCGGCTAAAGCCATGAATGATGATCCAAAAAATAATGCTTTGGTATAAAGCTCTCTTATGCGGTTATAATTTTTAGCACCGAAGTTTTGTCCACCAATAGAAAGTACTGCTGTGTTTAAACCAATCACAGGTAATAGAAAGACTTGCTCTACTCTTAAGGCTGCTCCGTAACCAGCTGTAGCAAGATCACCAAATTGACCAATGAAGTATAAAATATTAAAAATTCCAACTCCAATAAATAACATACTAAACATAATAGGTGTTGATTGTTTTGTTAATGTCTTTAGCATTTCAATTTTAGGAATAAAGCATTCTAATTTTAAGTATTTTCTTATTTCACAAGAATTTACTTTATAGGCTAAGTAAAACATTCCTATTGATTGAGAAATTACAGTTGCTATAGCAAGTCCTGCTATTCCAAATGCAGGAACAATACCGTAGCCCCATATAAATAGTGGATTTAAAAAGATATTAAGAAAGAAACTAAATATTAAGACATTTCTATAACTTTTCGTATCACCTTGTGCATTTAAAGTACCATTTAAAGAAATTTGGATCATAACTATAAAGGTTCCATAAAAAATAATATCCAAATATTCTCTTGTTAAAGCTATACCTTGAACATCAGAACCCATAACACCTAGAAGAAAATTAGATGCATTTAAACCAAACATTGTCACTAATATAGAAATTCCTAATGCAAAAATGATTGATTGAGCAATAAATAAAGATGCAACTCTTACTTTTTTTTCACCAATTGAATTACCAATTAATGAATTGGTAGCAGCGCCTATACCAACACCAACAGCTATAATTGTAAAATAAATGGGAAAAGATTTAGCAATTGCCCCTATAGCTTCAGCTGAAATTTTTCCTGCAAACCAAGTATCAACCAAGTTATAAAAAGTTTGAAACAATGATCCAACACTAGCAGGAATTGTTACTTTTCTAAGAAGACGCCAAATAGGATCTTTTTGTAAATTTATTTTTTTAGACAATTTTATTACTTTATATAAATTCTTTTTTGAATATATGCTTTGAACCACTCTTTTTAGCAAGGTTTATTTGCTTTTGTCTCATCCGAAATCTCTCTTTTTGAGTTTGAGTTAATTTATCATGACAGTTTACACACGAAACACCCTCTTCATATTTTTTAGACTTCTTATCTTTTTGTGAAACAGGTTTTCTACAACCACTACACATTGAATATGTGCCAGTTACCAATCCATGTTTTACACTGATTCTGTTATCAAAAACAAAGCACTCACCATTCCATAGACTTTCTTTTTTTTTAATATTTTTTAAGTAATTTAAAATTCCACCTTTTAGCTGATAAATATTTTTAAAACCTTTTTTTTCTAAAAATACTGAAGCTTTTTCACATCTTATTCCACCAGTACAAAACATTGCAATTGGTTTTGTTTTTTTTAGCTTATTTAAGTATTTTGGAAATTCTCTAAAATTGTGAACATCAGGGTTAACTGATTCTTTAAAAGTTCCAATATCATATTCAAATGGTTTTCTTGAATCTAAAACTAATGTTTCTTTATCGTTAATCAACTTATTCCATTTTTTAGGGTCAACATGATTATCTTTTTTATTTTTTGATGACAAAGAAAGACCCATAGGGACTACTTCTTTTTTAATCTTAACTTTGGGTTTGTGAAAGGGTTGAAATTTACTTTTTGAAATATTTTCACTATCAAACTTTTTAAAATTTAATATCTTTTTAATCTCTGTGATAGTAGACTTTAAATCAACAGCTTTACCTGAGATTGTTGCATTTACTCCTTCACTAGCTATAATTATTGTTCCTCGGATATTTTTTTTAATTAAAAAATCCTGTAGTAAAACCTTATTTTTTTTTAAAGAGGTTATTTTTTTAAATTTATAAAAACCAAATATATCGAACATTATAACACTCTACAAACAGTCATGCCGTCACCTAAAGGTATTATGATTTGTTCCACTCTTTTATCGTTTGCAACATAAGTATTAAAATCTCTGATATTTATTGTATATTTATCTAAATTATCTTCATCAGCAACTTCACCATGCCATAAAACATTGTCTACAATAATCAATCCACCTTTGTCCAATAACTTAAGTGATCTTTCATAATATTCTTTATAATTCATTTTATCAGCATCAATGAAAACCATATCAAATTTACTATTCTTAAATTCATCCAAACTGTCTAATGCAGGTTTAACAATTGTTTGAATTTTATTATTAAGATTTGCTTTTTTAAAAAAATCTAATGCAACTTTGTTCGTTTCTTCATCTTTATCTAGTGCAACAAGTTTGCCATCATCCGGTAGTGCTAATGCTATTGAAAGAGCACTTAACCCAGTAAAAGTACCAATCTCAAGCACTCTTTTGATATTAGAGGTTTTTATAATTAAATGAAGAAAATGACATTGAGATGTTGCTACTTGCATTCTCTTAACGTCTCCAAGTGTATTATTGTAATCAATTATTTCTTGCTGAATGGGATTTAACTTTAAACTAAAATTTTTTATATATTTTTCAAGTTTTTCTGTAATTTCAAGGTTCTTAGCCATGGTTTTTTAAGTCCTTTGTGTATACCTATTTTAAGACTATTGAAGTTTTTTCTTTAATATTTCATTTATTAGTTGTGGATTAGCTTTGCCACTTGAAGCTTTCATTGCTTGTCCTACAAAGAAACCAAATAGCTTTTCTTTACCATTCTTATATTCAATAGCTTTTTCCCTATTATCATTGATAATCTTATCAATTAAAGCCTCTAATGCCTTAGGGTCACTTTCTTGTTTTAAACCTTTTTTCTCAACAATTATTTGAGGATCTATGTCTCCATCAATCATTAATTCAAATATTGTTTTAGCTATTTTTCCAGAGATTGTTCCATTCTTAATTAGATTAATTAATTTTGCCAAATTTTTTGCACTTATTGGACTTTGTGTAATTTCTAAATTTTTATTATTTAAAACAGCAAACAATTCACCTGTAATCCAGTTAACGGCTAATTTCATATCTCGGTTTTTGCCCATTTTAGCAACAACTTCCTCAAAATATTTAGCTGTATCAATGTCAGATACTAATATTGTAGCCTCGTAAGCAGAGACTTTAAATTCATCAATAAATCTTTTCTTTTTATCATCTGGCAGTTCTGGAATATCTGCTTTAAGTTTTTCAATAAATTCATCAGTTACTTCTAATGGTAATAAATCTGGATCTGGAAAATATCTATAATCATGAGCATCCTCTTTAGATCTCATAGATCTTGTTTCATTTTTTTTAGTATCAAATAGTCTTGTTTCTTGATCGATTGTTTTATCTTCTTCAATTAAATCAACTTGTCTGTTAGCTTCATAATCAATAGCCATTTGCATAAATTTAATTGAGTTAACATTTTTAATCTCACAACGAGTTCCAAGTTTATCTGAACCTTTAATTCTAACAGAAATATTAACGTCAGCTCTTAAAGAGCCTTCCTGCATATTTCCATCACACGTACCAAGGTATCTCATAATAGATCTTAATTTTTTAACATAAGCACTAACTTCATCTGGGGTTCTCATGTCTGGTTTACTAACAATTTCCATTAAAGCTACGCCAGATCTATTTAAATCAACTAATGTATTTTGTGGGTCCATATCATGAATACTTTTTCCAGCATCTTGCTCTAGGTGCAATCTTTCTATACCAACTTCCTTTTGGCCATGTGCCATATCAAGAACAACAGTGCCCTCTCCTACTATAGGATATTTAAATTGTGAAATCTGATAACCTTGTGGAAGATCTGCATAAAAATAATTTTTTCGATCAAAAACTGATCTTTTATTAATTTGAGCTCTTAGGCCTATGCCCGTTTTAATTGCTTGTTTTACACAGTACTCATTAATAACTGGAAGCATTCCTGGAAATGCAGCGTCCACTAAACTTACTTGTGTATTAGGTTCGGCACCAAAAGTTGTTGATGAAGATGAAAATAATTTTGAATTTGATGTAACTTGAGCATGAACTTCAAGACCAATTACTACTTCGTAAACATTATCTCGTCTTTCAATTAAATATTCTGAATTATCTTTAGTCATTTATTTAATCCACCAGTCAGTAATTTTGTTTCTAAACTGAATTTTCTCTTCCATAGCGTACGCAATGTTTAAAATATTTTGTTCGTCAAAAGCTTTACCAATAATTTGAAGTCCCAATGGATAACCCTTAACATCTACTCCTGCTGGAATAGAAATCGCAGGTAATCCAGCTAAATTAACTGGAACTGTGAATATATCATTTAAATACATTGAAACTGGGTCATTAGTTTTTTCACCAATTTTAAAAGCAGCACTTGGTGTCGATGGAGTTAAAATTGCATCAACTTTTTTGTAAGCTTCTTCAAAATCATTTTTAATTAATTTTCTAACTTTTTGTGCCTTTAGATAATAAGCATCATAATAACCAGAGGATAAAACATATGTTCCTATCATTATTCTTCTTTGAACTTCGCTACCAAAACCTTCAGATCTTGTTTTTTCGTACATATCAATAAGATTTTCACCTTTAGATCTAAAACCATACTTAACACCATCATATCTAGCTAAGTTTGAAGAAGCTTCAGCTGGGGCTACTATATAATAAGTAGGTAGAGCATAATTTGTATGAGGCAGCGAAATTTCAATAATTTCAGCACCACAATCTTTTGCATACTCAATTCCCTTAGTCCATAAATCTTCTATCTCCTTTGGCATTCTATCAACTCTATATTCTTTTGGAACTCCAATTTTCTTACCTTTGATATTATTTGTTAGTTCTTTACTGTATTCATTTCTTTTAAAATCAATTGATGTTGAATCTTTTTCGTCATAAGTGCTAATTATTTCTTGAAGAAGTGCACAATCTTTTACATCTTTAGACATTGGCCCTGCTTGATCTAATGAAGATGCAAAAGCAACAATTCCATAACGTGAACAACTTCCATAAGTAGGCTTTAATCCAACGGTACCTGTAAATGAGGCAGGTTGTCTAATAGAGCCACCAGTATCGGTTCCAATTGTAATAGGTGTTAAATTGGCTGCTAGTGCTGATGCAGAACCTCCTGAAGAGCCTCCTGGGACCAAACCTTTATCAATTGGACTTTGTACATTTCCAAAAAAACTAGTTTCGTTAGACGAGCCCATTGCAAACTCATCACAATTTAACTTACCAAGTAATATCGCACCCACATCCCAAATATTTTGAGTAACAGTAGACTCGTATGGTGGAATAAAATTATTTAGAATTTTACTACCTGCTGTAGTTTTTACATCTTTTGTACAAAACAAATCTTTAACCGCCATTGGAACTCCTGGAAGCTTTAAATCAAAGTTAGGCTTTTGATCAAAACTTTTAGCTTTCAAAAGTGCATTAGAAAAATCTTCTGTTATGTAAGCATTTAAATCTCTAGACTTTTCTCCTCTATCAATAAAAGCTTTGGTAGTTTCTTCAGAAGAAATCTTTTTATCTTTAATATTTTTAACCAATTCAGTTAAAGTGAGTGATGTGATATCTGACATTATTCAACAACCCTTGGTACTACAAAAAAATCTTCATTTTCATCTGGTGAGTTTTTTAATATTTGATCTCTTATATTTTCACTTTTAACCTCATCAGCTCTTGATTTTAATGTGGTCTCTGCAACAGAGGTTAAAGGCTCAACATTATCAGTATTGAGTTCATTCAATTTTTCAATGAAATCAAATATAGAGTTAAGATCTCCAGCTAATTTATTAGCTTTTGCATCATCAACTGAAATTCTTGATAATTTAGATATATGCTTTATTGTTTTAAGATCAATTGTCATGTGGTAATTAAATATGTCGGCAAACTATCACTTAAGTATAAAATATACAATATGATCACAATTGAAGATTTTAAAATAAAACACTCAAATAAGGTAAGATTTATAGGTTTAGATTTAGGCTCTAAAAGAATTGGTGTCTCAATTTGTGATGAAAGACAATCTATAGCCACACCCTTTAAAACCATAAACAAAACCAACACAAACGAACTAATTGATGAACTTAAGATAATAATTAAAGATAATAATATTGGTGGAATAATTGTCGGAAACCCAGTTAATATGGATGGCAGTCTAGGTAGATCTGCTCAATCAGTTAATGATGTTGCATCGAACATATCAAAATCTATAGACCTACCTGTAATATTGTGGGATGAGAGACTTTCAACAGTTGGGGCATTTAATCTGTCAAGTTTATTAGACGTTAATGTTTCAAAAAGAGTTAAAACAATTGATCAAAATGCTGCAGCCTTTATTTTACAAGGTGCAATTGACTATTTAAATAATTAACTTGCCATATTGATGGTTAATAGTTATAGAGTTAATTTTAATGGCAACTAAAACAAATAAAGCTATTAAAATCTCTCAAAAACACCTTCTGGGTATTCAAGATCTTTCTATTAACGATGTTAATCAAATTTTAGACGAAGCTAAAACTTTCATTAAACTCAACCAAAGTAAAAATAAAAGATTAAATGTTTTAAACGGTAAAACTCAAATAAATTTATTTTTTGAACCCTCTACTAGAACACAAAGTTCATTTGAATTAGCTGGAAAAAGATTGGGTGCAGATGTTATGTCAATGAATATGGCAAATTCTGCTATTAAGAAAGGTGAAACACTAATAGATACCGCAATGACTTTAAATGCAATGCATCCAGATATAATTGTAATTAGACACCAGGATTCAGGTGCATGTAATCTTTTATCTCAAAAAGTAAATTGTGCAGTACTTAATGCTGGTGATGGAAGCCGTGAACACCCTACTCAAGCTTTACTAGATGCTTTAACGATTATAAATCGTAAAAAGAAAATTGAAGGTTTGAGGGTTGCGATTTGTGGTGACATAACTCATTCACGTGTTGCAAGATCAAATATTTATCTTCTAAATATGTTGGGTGCAGAAGTTAACATTATTGCACCATCAAACCTAATGCCAAAAGAAATAGAAAAGTTTGGTGTTAATACATTTTCAGATATGAAAAAAGGTCTGAAAGATTGTGATATTGTAATGATGCTAAGGTTACAAAATGAAAGGATGACTAGTTCTTTCTTGTCTTCTAATAGAGAATACTATGAATATTATGGACTTACACCAGATAAACTTTCTCATGCAAAAGAAGATGCTTTAATAATGCATCCTGGTCCAATGAATAGAGGAATTGAGATAGATACTAAATTAGCAGATGACATTAATAGAAGTGTAATTAAAGAACAAGTTGAACTGGGTGTTGCAGTAAGAATGGCTTGTTTAAAAATTTTTTGTGAATAAATGAAAAAACAATACTTTATAAATGGCAATATAGTTGATCCTCATAATTCAATAAGTGAGAATGGAGGATTAATAATAGGAGAAAATGGGTCAATTGAAGCTGTTGGTAAAAAAGTAAACACAAACAATATTCCTTCAAGAGAAAAACCAATGGATCTAAAAGGTAAATATATATTCCCTGGTATAGTTGATATGAGAGTTTTTGCAGGAGAGCCTGGTTATGAATATAAAGAAAATTTCAGAACTCTAAGTAATGCAGCACTTGCAGGTGGAGTTACTTCAGTAGTCACTATGCCAAATACAGATCCAATTATAGATAATGTTTCAATAGTAGATTTTTTAAAAAGACGTGGAAGAGATAAATCTAAAATTAACGTATACCCAAGTGCCGCCCTTACAAAAAATATTGAAGGAATTAGTATGACCGAGTTTGGTTTACTACAAAGCAGAGGTATAATTGGATTTACAGATGGTGTTAAAACTATCCAAAATACAAGACTAATGTCTCGCATAATGAATTCAGCTAAGGATTTAGGCACACTAATCATGCAACATGCTGAAGACTTCGATTTATCTAAAAATGGAATGATAAACTCTGGAATTATTGCAACAAAACTTGGTTTATCTGGAATACCTGCTGTTGCTGAAAGACTAATTATAGAGAGAGACTTAACATTATTAGAAAATATTAAATGTAGATATCATATATCACAAATCTCAGCTGCAAAATCAGTTGAGATAATTGAGGAAAGAAAAAATAATGTTAAATTTACAACTGGTGTATCTATTAACAATCTTTCATTAAATGAGATTGATATTGGAGACTTTAAAACATTTTTAAAACTCTCCCCACCATTAAGAACAGAAGAAGATAGAGTAGCTCTTGTTGAGGGGTTAAAAAATGAAACTATTGATGTTATTGTATCTGATCACAAACCAGAAGATGAAGAGCAAAAAAGATTAACTTTTGCACAAGCTTCAACTGGAGCATCAGGAATAGAAACGCTTTTATCACTAAGTCTAGAGTTATATCACAATGGCTCTGTTAAATTAGAAACCATAATTAAAGCCCTAACATCAAACCCTGCAAAAATTTTAAAAATTGATAAGGGCAATCTTTCAGTGGGTAATGAAGCAGATTTTTGTATTGTAGATATTGATAAGCCATGGGTTGTTAAAAAAGATAAACTTGTCTCCAAATCAAAAAACACCTCCATTGAGGACAAAAAACTCCAAGGTAAGGTCACTAATACATTTGTAAAAGGTGAAGAATTATTCAAATTATAATAATGGAATATTTAATTGTTACATTAAGCTCATATTTATTAGGATCAATACCTTTTGGTTTTATACTTACAAAAATATTTTTAAAAAAAGATATTAGAGATATTGGTTCAGGAAACATTGGAGCTACAAATGCTCTTAGAACAGGTAATAAAACGTTAGGTTACTCAACTTTATTACTAGATATAACAAAAGCTGTATTGCCTGTTTTATATGTAAAATTTAATTATCCTGATTATATCTTTATTGCATCATTAAGTTCCTTTTTAGGACACGTTTTTCCAATATGGCTTAAATTTAAAGGGGGTAAGGGTGTTGCAACATATGTTGGAATATTATTTTCAATAAACATAGTTTTGGGTTTAGTGTTTATTGTTAGTTGGGCTGTTATATTTCTTATTTCAAAATACTCATCACTTTCATCTCTTGTTAGCAGTCTAATAATTCCATTTTATTTGATAATATTTAACGATTATAGTTCAATATTTTTCATGATAATGTTTGTACTTATATTCTATACACATAGAGAAAATGTTAAACGATTGAAAAATAAAGAAGAAACTAAGACTAAAATTTATTGATTTGACTATCTAAGTCTTTTAAGTAATTTGTTTAATAATGAATCTTGTAGTCGTAGAAAGTCCAGCTAAAGCAAAAACAATTAATAAATATCTGGGTGATGATTATATTGTATTAGCAAGTTATGGTCATATTAGAGACCTACCTTCAAAAAATGGATCTGTTGATCCAGAAAATAATTTTAAAATGGAATGGGAAGTAGATAGTTTTTCTAAAAAATATCTTAAAGAAATTACAGATGCAGCTAAAATTTCTTCAAAAATTATACTAGCAACTGACCCCGACCGTGAGGGAGAGGCGATTGCTTGGCATGTTAAAGAATATTTGAATGAGAAAAAATTAATTAAGGACAAGCATGTAGAAAGAGTTGTTTTTAATGAAATTACAAAAAAAGCAGTAATTCATGGAATTGAAAACCCACGACAAATCGAGCCACTGCTTGTTGATGCCTATATGGCTAGAAGAGCCTTAGACTATTTAGTTGGCTTTAATATATCACCAATTTTATGGACAAAACTTCCTGGCTCTAAATCTGCAGGACGTGTTCAATCAGTTGCTTTAAAATTAATTACAGAACGAGAACATGAAATAGAGCTTTTTGATCCAGAAGAATTTTGGACTTTAAGTGTTCAATTCAACGATAATGATAAAAATTCTATATTAGCAAGTATCACTCAATTAAATGATAAAAAAATTGAAAAATTTTCTTTTAAAAATAAAGCTGAAATTGATAAAGCAATTGAAGAAGTTAAGTCTAAGAAGTTTAATATAAATGACATCTCAAGCAAAGTTGTTAACAGAAACCCTTCGGGCCCTTTTACTACCTCTACATTACAGCAAGTTTCTTCTGGTAGATTGGGATTTGGTGCATCACGAACAATGCAGATAGCTCAAAAACTTTATCAAGGTATAGAAATAGATGGTGAAACTATTGGTCTTATAACTTATATGCGAACAGATGGTACCAACTTATCTACAGACGCTATAGACACTTTCAGGAAATATATAAAAAATGAATTTGGTGAGAAATATATTCCAGAAAATGCAGCTAGCTACTCTGGGAAAAAAGCTAAAAATGCTCAAGAAGCACACGAAGCTATTAGACCTACAGATATTATGCGTGCACCTGATACTGTTAAAAAATATCTAAGTCCAGATCAACATAAATTATATGATTTAATTTGGAGTAGAGCCCTATCCTCTCAAATGAAACCCGCTCAATTTGATAGAAATACTATTACGATAAGTTCATATGATAATGGAACAATTTGTAAAGTTAGTGGATCTGTTATTAAATTTGATGGTTTCTTAAAGGTTATGAAAGATACTAAAAAAGATGATGATGAAGACATCCTTCCTGAAATGAACAAAGGTCCAGTTAATATAGAGGCTTTATTAGATGAACAACATTTTACACAACCACCACCAAGATACTCAGAAGCAAGTTTAGTTAAAAAATTAGAAGAACTTGGTATTGGAAGACCTTCAACTTATGCAAGTATAATATCTGTTATATCTACTAGAGGGTATGCAGAAGCAATTAATAAAAGATTTCACCCTACAGATCGTGGTAAATTAATTTCTGCTTTTCTAGAAAAACTTTTCTCTAAATATGTTGATTATAACTTCACTGCAAGTTTAGAAAATCAACTTGATGACATTACCACCGGTAAAGAAGGATGGATAAAAGTTCTTGAGTTGTTTTGGAAAGATTTTAATCAAAATGTATCTGACGTTAAGGAAAAAAGAACTAGAGAAGTTTTAGATCTATTAAATGATAGTTTGGGTAGTTTGATTTTTGAAAGAGATAAAAATGGAAATATTAATAGACAATGTAAGTTATGTGACAGTGGATCATTAAGTTTAAAAAATAGTTTTAGAGGGGGTGCTTTTATAGGTTGTTCAAATTATCCAGATTGTAAATTTACTAGACCTCTTTCTAAAGCTAAAGCAGCTGCTCAATCTCAACTAGCTGAACCAAAGTTTATAGGAAAACATGAAAATGGTAATGATATCTATCTTAAAAATGGAAGATTTGGCCCCTACTTACAATATGAAAAAATTGAGGAAATTAAGGAAGAGATTGTAATTGAAACAAAAAAGAAAAAGAAAACAAAAAAAAAGAAGATAGAAAAAGAAGATAATAATTTAAGAAATGTGTCTATTCCTAAAGGAATTACATTAGATAGTGTAGATCTTGATAGGGCTAAGTTTTTGTGCTCATTACCAAAAAATTTAGGTATCAACCCTGAAAATCAAAAAAATATCCTTTTAAATACAGGAAGATTTGGTCCATATCTAAAGTGTGAAAATAAATCTGCTAGAATTGAAAATGTTGAAGAAATTTTTTCAATTGGTTTAAATAGAGCAATAACCTTAATAGCAGAAGCTAAACCTGGCAGAATGTCAGCATCCATAATTAAAGATTTAGGCGAACATCCAGAGGATAAAAAACCTGTAAGGGTAATGAAGGGTCAATATGGACCATATATTAAATATAAATCACTCAATGCAACAATACCTGAGGAAAAAGATCCTTTAGAAATTAATATGGAAGAGGCGCTAATATTGATTGAGAAAAGAAAAGAATACGATAAAATTAAAAAAAAGAAAAAAAAGAAAAAAACTAAATAATTATGAATTTTGAAAAAAAAATTAGTGAACTAAAGATAATATTACCAGATGCTAAAGCTCCAGTAGGATCATATGTAGCTTCAAAAATTATAGGAAAAATGCTTTTTATTTCTGGCCAAATTTCAATATCTGCTGATGGCGAATTAATAAAAGGTAAAATTGGTAAAGACTTAAAAACTGAAGATGGTTACGAGGCTGCTAAAAGGTGTGGCTTAAGTATAATCTCACAAGTCAAAAAGGCTTGTAATGATGATCTTTCTAAAATTAAATCGTGCATAAAATTAACAGGCTTTGTAAATTCTACAGAAGACTTTACAGAGCAGCCTAAAGTAATCAACGGTGCTTCTGATTTAATAGTTTCAATTTTTGGTGACGCTGGAATGCATACAAGAGCTGCTATTAGTACAAATAGTTTGCCGCTTGGGGTATCAGTGGAAGTTGATGCTATATTCGAGCTAAATTAACAACCTATAGCAAAATATTTGATCTTCTGTTCTTTCATTTTTTTTGCAGAATAAATATTTCTCATATCAAATATTTTATAATTTTTATTTTTGACACCTTTTTTAAAATTGATTGATTTAAAGTCATTCCATTCTGTGTGAATAATTATTAAGTCAGCTTTTGTTATTGCAGATTTAACATCATTAGAAAATGTAACATTTTTAATCTTATTAAAAACATTTTTTTTACCTGTCGGGTCAAAATAATTTATTTTAGCCCCTTTTTTAACTAAAGAAGGTATCATGGATAGGCATGATGAATCTCTCATATCATCTGTATTAGCCTTAAATGTTACACCTAAAAAACATATTCTTTTATTTTGAATGTTGTTATTTAATATATCAAAAACTCGTTTTAATAATAAAGAGGATCTGTTATTGTTAGATTTAATTACGCTTTTAATAACAGATAGATTAGTTTTAAATTTATCACTTGTAGAGACTATAGCTTTGGTGTCTTTTGGAAAACATGATCCACCATAAGCTGGTCCTGCTCTTAAAAAACGACTACCAATTCTTTTATCAAGACCCATACCAATAGAAATATCTTCAATATTAACATCTATTTTTTCACATAAGTTTGATAATTCATTAATAAAAGTTATTTTAGTAGCTAAAAAGGCATTCGAAGCATATTTGATTAATTCTGCAGCTCGTCTTGAAGTGTTAATATATTTTGCTCCTTTGGATATAAGTGGTGAATAAAGATTTTTTAATATTTTATTTGATCGTTTGTCTTTAGTGCCGATAACTATTCTGTCTGGATAAATGAAATCTCTTATAGCTTCACCTTCTCTTAAAAATTCAGGATTTGACACCACAGAAAATAATTTTTTAGATACTTTTTTTGAAAATATTTTTTCAATTTCATCACCTGTAGTAACTGGAACAGTAGATTTAGTAATAATAATTTTAAATTTATTAATAGAAGTACTAATTTCTTTTGCAACATTGTAAACTTGACTTAAATCAGCAGCACTACTATTTTTTTTAGTCGGTGTACCAACACATATGAAAATAATATCTGATTTTAATATTGAGTCTTTTAAATTTGATGAAAATTTTAATCTTTTATTTTTAAAATTTTTTAAAACTAACTCATCTAATCCAGGCTCATAAATTGGAATAATTCCTTTTTTTAAATTTTTAATTTTGTTTAAATCTTTATCAACACAGATAACATCATTACCAAGATCAGAAAAGCACACGCCACTCACTAAACCCACATAACCTGTGCCTATCATGCAAAGTTTCATATTTTAGAAATCTCCAAAGTTGAATTAATATAACCTTTCATTGTGCCACAATCTAAGTATTTCCCTGAAAAATTATGACCGATAAACTTATAGTTATCACTTATTAAAGATTGTATGGCATCAGTAATGTGGATCTCACCACCTTTACCAGGTTTAAGTTTTGATAATTTTTTAAATATTGTTTTAGGTAAAATATACCTTCCTATAACAGCATTATTTGATGGTGCTAATTTGATAGAAGGTTTTTCTACAACATTTTTAATTGTAAAATTATTCTTATTTACTTTATTTTTAACACTGTAAATTCCCCATCTTGAAACTTCTTTTTTATTTACTTTCATACTAGCCATTACAGATGAATTATACTTTTTATGAACAGCAATCATCGATTTGGAACAATTATTTTTAACAATCAAATCATCAGGTAATAACATTAGAAAATATTTATCTTTAATATATTTTTTTGTTTTCAATACCGCATCACCAGTTCCAAGCGGTTTATCTTGAAAAACAAATTTAATCATTTTCTTGTATTTTAAGATTTTTTTATATTCTTGAATAATTCTTGGATCTTTTTTTTTTTTAATTATATCTTTATAAAATTTATCATTATAAAAATATTTCTTAATCATTAATTTTTTTTGAGATATAATAAAAATAACTTCTTTAATTCCAGCACTTATACATTCGTCTAAAATATATTCTATTCCTGGCTTACCATTAATAGGTAAAAGCTCTTTAGCAAAAACACTAGTTAGTGGTAACAATCTAGTTCCAAGTCCTGCTAAAGGAATAATAGCTTGTTTAATCATACAAATGTTTTACTTATTAATATTGATATTACAAATGAAATTAATAAGACAAATTACTGATTTAAATAAGGCAATAAGTAGTCAGAGGGAATTAGGGTTTGTTCCTACAATGGGAAGTCTACATAAAGGACATGCTTCACTTATTAATTCCTCTAAACAAAAATGCAAAAAAACATTAGTTAGTATTTTTGTTAATCCTACTCAATTTAACGATAACAATGATTTCAAAACATATCCTCGAAATCTAAATAAAGATATAAAATTACTAAAAAGCTTAAAAGTTGATTTTCTTTATGTGCCAACTGTTAGTCAAATTTACAATAATAAGAAACATAAAATAACTAGATTAAATAAATCTGAAAAGATACTTTGTGCCAAATTTAGAAAGGGGCATTTTGAGGGCGTACTTAATGTTATGGGTAGATTTACTGATATAATTAAACCCAAAAATATTTTTATGGGAGAAAAAGATTATCAACAATTTTTTTTAGCACGCAATTTTATTGAAAGAAAATACAAAACAAAAGTTATTGCATGCAAAACAGTAAGAGATGTAAATAAAGTAGCATTATCCTCAAGAAATTCATTACTGGATTTAGAAAGTTTTAAAAAAGCTGGAAAAATTTCTTTAGAGTTAATTAAACTTAAAAATTTAATTAAAAAAAACATTAAAGATAAAAAATTGATTAAAAAAATAAAAGATGATCTTATAAAAAAATTTAAAATTAAAATTGAGTATTTGGAATGTAGGAACACAATTGATCTCAAAACTAATTTAAAGAATAAGCCATTTAAAATTTTTGTTGCCTACTACTTAAAAAATGTAAGACTTATAGACAATTTTTAAAGAAAGTAAGCACTAACTCCTAAAAATGAAACAAAACCAATTACATCAGTAATTGTAGTAACAAAAACACTAGACGCAATTGCTGGATCAATATCCATTTTTTTTAATGTTAAAGGGACAACAATTCCAAATAAGCCTGCCACCATCATCGTAATAATCATCGATACTGAAATAATTAAAGAAAGCAAATTGTCACCAAACCATAAATGTACGATCAATGCGCTAATTATTGCAAAAATAATTCCATTTAAAATTCCAATATTAAATTCTTTTAAAATATTTTGTGTAAAGTTATTTTTAGTTAAATCGTTTGTAGCTAAAGTCCTTACAGTAACTGCCAAAGTTTGCATACCAGCGTTACCACCCATAGATGCAACGATTGGCATTAAAAAGGCTAGAACAACCATCTGTTCTATAGTTGCACCAAATAAACTAATAACCCATGTTGCAAGAAAAGCAGTAAAAAGATTTAGTAAGAGCCAATTAAATCTTCTTTTAGTTTTTGTTAAAACACCATCAGTAATTTCTTCATCACCTACACCTGCCAATCTTAAAGCATCTTCTTCCGCCTCTTCTTTCAAAACAGTTAAAACATCATCATACGTGATCATGCCTACTAGTTTATTCGTTTTATCCACTACAGCAGCTGAATTTAAATTATAATTTTCAAAAACATTACCCACTTCTTCTTTATCCATGTCAACAGGTATTAACAATTGTGACTCGGACATTATAGTAAGCATTTTTATATCTCTTGAAGCTGTTAAAACTTTAGACGAAGGTACAGTTCCAATTGGTTTAAAATCTTCATCTACAATAAAAATTTCAAGAAACTCCTCTGGTAAATCTTTGTTTTCGCGTAAATAGTCTATTGTTTGACCCACTGACCAATTACTTGGAATAGCTGTAAAATCACGTTGCATTATTCTCGCAGCTGTGTCTTCTGGGTAACTCAAACTTTCTAATAAAGCAAAACGATCTTTTGGTGGTAATGAACTTAATATATCGTTTTTATCTTTTTCATCAACATTTTCTAAAATTGCAATTGCATCGTCTGATTCTAAATTTGTTAAAAGTTTGACGATTGAATCAGATGAGAGATAAGCAATAATTTCTGATTGAACAGACTCATTAAGTTCAACGAAAACCTCAGGATCAATATTAAAATTATTAAGTTTTATTAAGTTTTCTCTATCATTTTGACTTAGATGTTCAATAATATCAGCTGCATCTGCTGGATGCATTTCATTAAATGAATTTGTAATAAATTGAGCATCATTATTAGTGATTTTATTTGTAACAACTTTTAAATACTCTTTATTAAACTCAAAATTAACTTTTTTATCTTTTATTTTTTTTATTAAAGACATAAATTTACCTATAAATCAATTTTGAACTCTTAATGCATAATAAGAATATTACAATTTATAAATGAAAATAGAAATTAAAAAGTCAATAAAACCAGTAAAATATGATGTAGCTATAAAGTATTTAGAAGAAAGATTATTGGAAATTACCAACAATAAAAAAAGTGATTTAATTTGGGTTTTAGAACATGATGAAATTTATACAGCTGGTACAAGTTATAAAGAAAATGAAATTTTAAATAAAAGTATCAAAATATTTAAAACTAACCGAGGTGGTAAAATTACCTATCATGGGCCAGGTCAACTAATATGTTATTTTGTTATAGATTTAAAGCCAAGAAAAAAAGACATTAGGAAATTAATAACACTAATTGAAAAAACAATTATCGAAAGTCTAGCTGAATTTAATATCAAATGTTTTGGAGATCCAAAAAATATTGGTATTTGGGTTAATACAAATTCTGGAATTAAAAAAGTTGCTGCAATTGGTGTAAGAGTTAGTAAATGGGTTGCCTATCATGGGTTTGCAATAAATATTGATAACGACATTTTAAAATATCTAAATATAATTCCATGTGGAATTTCAGATAAAGGTGTTACTAACCTAAAAAAAATTAATGACCAAAATTATAATAAATTGAGCGATATAATAATTAAAAACTTATCTATGAACTTAGAAATCTAAGTCTTTTAGTTTTTAAAAGTTTTTTAAAATAATCAGGCAGTAAAGCTGTGTATGTATATTTTTTATCCTTTATCATAAACTTGATTTGATATGAATGAAGCATTAAATTTTTATTAATAGCTTTATTTGTATTACTAAATCTATATTTTTTATCACCATATATAGGACAACCAGCTGCATATAATTGTTTCCTAAGCTGATGTTTTCTACCTGTAATAGGTTTCATTTCTACTAGACTACAAATAGAATTTTTATCTAATACTTTATAGGTTGTACGTGCTCTTTCAACAATTTCCTTATCATTATCATATCTCGTTAGATTATCATTCCATTCACCAAAATCTTTTTGTAATTCTCCATGACATATAGCTAAGTAAGTTTTGTGAACTTTTCTAAGTCTAAATAAAGAAGTTAAAAGCTGTGCAGACTCTCTATGTTTAGCCATAATAAAAACTCCTGATGTATCTTTATCTAATCTGTGAACAGAAAATGGCTTCGTATTTTTAAAAATTTCACTACGTGTAAATATATCAATAAGATTTTTTTTGGATTTAGTTCCTCCTTGAACTGAAATTCCAGAACTTTTATTAAGAACAATGAAGTCGCTATTATTATCAATTATAAGTTCTTCGTTCTCTTTAATAATTTCTTCTGATGGGTCAAATTTAATTGTTTTTTGAACAATTGTTTCTTTAAAATCAAAATTAAATAGGTTTATAACATCCCCTGTTTTTACCTTATGTGAGCTTTTTATTTTTTTACTATTAATTTTAACTTTTCCACTTTTTAAACTTTTTTCTATTAGACCTTGAGGATAATTACCTAGATTATTACGTATCCATCGATCGATACGCATATCGTTAAACGTTGAATCAACGTTAAATGACTTTTTCATGATGATATTATTTTATATGGAAAATTAAGCAGTAGCTAATTTTTTTTCTTCAGTTTTATTTTTACCTGCTTCTTTTTTCTTTTTATCAACCCTCTTTGCCTCAACATCTCTATCTACAAATTCTATAATTGCCATTGGTGCATTATCACCATATCTAAATCCTGCTTTTACAATTCTAGTGTAACCACCTTTTCTTGTTAGATACCTTTTGGATAAGGTTTTTTTAACTTTATTAGTAGATATTATATCCTGCAATTTTGACATTAACATTTTTGTTGTCTGAAGTGTTTCCTTTTTTCCTAAAGTTATAATTTTGTCAGCTTGAGGCTTCAAAAACTTAGCTTTCGGAAGTGTTGTAGTAATCTGTTCATATTTTATTAATGAATTTAGCATATTCTTTAATAAAGCTTTTCTATGTTCTGAAGTTCTGTTTAACTTCTTATTAGCCATCCCATGTCTCATTAGATCTGTTCCTCTAACTTTTTAGACATTTCAGCAATATTATCAGGAGGCCAATTAGGTATTTCCATACCCAAATATAAGGACATACCAGTCAAAACTTCTTTTATTTCATTTAGTGATTTTCTTCCGAAGTTTGGTGTTCTAAGCATTTCTCCTTCAGATTTTTGTACTAAGTCACCTATATAAATAATATTATCATTTTTTAGGCAATTCATTGAACGAACTGATAGTTCTAATTCATCTACTTTTCTTAAAAGATTTTTGTTAAACTCAGGTTCCGTTGATACTTCCTTAACTGTAGTTTCCACCGGCTCATCAAAATTAACAAACATATTTAGCTGATCTTGAAATATTCTAGCAGAGTAAGCAACTGCATCTTCAGCTGATATTGAGCCATTTGTTTCTACTTGCATAGTCAACTTATCATAATCAAGAGCTTTTCCTTCTCTCGCAGTACTAACAGAGTATGAAACTTTTTTAACAGGACTATAAAGTGAGTCTATAGCTATAAGACCTAATGGTGGCTCTTCGGGTTTATTCATTACTGCGGGCACGTACCCTTTCCCATTACCAACGTTCATTTCCATGTGAAAATTTGTTTTTTCATCTAAGTTACAAATTACTAAATCTGGGTTCAAAATTTCAATATCAGCCACAGAAGTAATATCAGAAGCTTTAATTTCACCTGGACCTTTTGCATCTAAGATCAATTTTTTTGAGGTTTCTGATGAACTTTTTAATGCTAAAGATTTAACATTTAACACAATATCTGTAACATCTTCACGCACACCTTTAATAGATGTAAATTCATGTAACACACCATCAATTTGTAATGATGTTACTGCTGCTCCTCTGATTGAAGAGAGTAAAATTCTTCTTAAAGAATTACCTAAAGTCAATCCATAACCTTTTTCTAAAGGTTCTGCTACAATTGTTGCTTGGGATTTATCATCACTAATTTTAACATCTAATTGAGCTGGTTTAATTAATGATTTCCAGTTTTTAACATTTACATTTAAACTTTCCATTTAAACTCTCCTTTTCTTTGGTGGACGCACGCCATTATGTGGCATTGGTGTTGTATCTTTTATCGAAAGAATTTTGAATCCTCTTGCTTGTAGAGCTCTTAATGCTGTTTCTCTTCCTGAGCCTGGACCTTTAACTTCAACAGATAAAGTTTTCATACCACACTCTTGAGCTTTTGATGCAGCAGAGTCAGCTGCTATTTGTGCTGCATAAGGAGTGGATTTTCTAGATCCTTTAAAACCTTTTTGACCAGATGAGGCCCATGAAATAACATTTCCATTAGTATCTGCTATAGAGATTATCGTATTGTTAAAAGTTGACTGCACGTATGCAATACCATTAAGTATGTTTTTTTTTATTTTTTTCTTTTTAGAATATGAACTTTTCTTAGATTTTTTATCCAATTTTTTTTCAACTTTTTTTTCTAAAACAGAATCGTTGTTTTCTACTTTATCTAATTTTGCCATAAATCAATTATTTTTTGAGTGGTGTTAGTTTTTTACCTGCTATTGCAATCGCTTTACCTTTTCTTGTTCTTGCGTTACACCTTGTTCTTTGTCCTCTTACTGGAAGTTTTTTTCTATGTCTTGATCCTCTGTAACATGCTAAATCGATCAACCTTTTTATAGTTAAAGAATAATCTCTTCTTAGATCACCTTCTACTTTAAAATTTGCATCAATATATTCTCTTATTTTTAAAATATCATCGTCTGTTAGTTCGTTTATTCTTTTTTTTGTAGGAATTTCTAATGATTTACAAATTTGATTTGAAAACTTGTCACCGATACCATAGATGTAGGTTAGTCCTATGTGAACAAGTTTATTTTGGGGTATGTTTACACCTGCAATACGAGCCATATTTTTGAGAATAAATTTAGCCTTTTATATAAGAAGATGTTCTAAAGTCAATGTCTTAAACCTTAAGAATATCGTTGATTTTGCTTGTTATTTTATCAATTTCAAGGGTTCCGTCAATTTCATAAAAATTTGGATTTTTAGAATAGAAATCTAAGACTGGGCTAGTAGTTTGCATGTAGGTATCATATCTTTTAAGAATGGTATTTGTATTATCATCTGATCTTCTTTCTAAGATTTTTCTTTTCTCAATTCTTTTTATAATTGTATCTTTATTTACATTAAGGAAGAAAATAAAATCTATTTTTTGTTTTGAGCTTTCTAATAATAAATCTAAATTTTTAGCCTGACTTAATGATCTAGGATATCCATCAAATATTAATTTATCTTTTTTTAAAGGATCAAATAGAATATTTTTTATAAGATTGTTTACTATGTCATCATTAACAAATTTTCCCTCATTCATATTATCTGTTATCTTTTTTCCAATTTCTGAATCTTTTTCTATTTCATCTCTTAACATATCACCTGTTGATATTTGAAAACAATTCAACTTTTTTACTAAATACTTAGATTGTGTTCCCTTACCTGCTCCAGGAGGGCCGAATAAAATAATATTCACTTTTTATTTTCCGAATTTAGTTTTTTTGATTAATTGCTCATATTGTGAGCTCATTAATCTTGTTTGTATTTGAGTTACGGTATCAATTGCAACAACAACAACAATCAAAATTGAAGTACCACCCAGATAAAATGGTATTGGATAATTTGCAATTAAAAACTCTGGCATTAAACAAACTAGTGTTAGATAACAAGCACCAATCGTAGTAAGTTTAGTAACAATTTTATCTATGTACAAAGCTGTATTTTCACCAGGTCTAATTCCTGGTACAAACCCACCATATTTTCTTAAATTATCAGCAGTTTCTGTGGGGTTAAAAGTTATTGAAGTGTAGAAGAAAGTAAAAAATATTATTCCAGAAGCATACAATAACATATAAAGAGGTTGTCCTTGTGTAAAAAATGAGCTTATGTTTAAAAAAGCATCATTGTCAGAAAAACTAAAATTTGAAAAGGTTACAGGCAGTAATAACAAAGCAGATGCAAAAATTGCTGGTATAACTCCAGCTTGGTTAATTTTTAAAGGTAAATGAGAAGATTCTCCCCCATACATTTTATTACCCATTTGTCTTTTGGGGTAATTTATTAAAATTTTTCTTAATGCTCTTTCCATAAAAACAATGAACATAATTGTTCCAACTAATAATACGAAAATTCCGATAATCATCATTGTTGATACGGCTCCAGTTCTGCCTAATTCAAAAGTAGTTACTAAAGCTCTTGGAATTTCAGCAACTATTCCAGCAAAAATTATTAATGAAATACCATTACCAATACCTCTTTGTGTTATTTGTTCACCAAGCCACATTAAAAACATTGTTCCAGCAACTATAGTAGAAACTGCTGTTATCGTAAAAAACAATCCTGGATTAATAACTAAATTTGCAGATGACTGTAAGCCAACTGACAAACCATAGCCCTGAATGGTTGCTAGTAAAACAGTTCCATATCTTGTTATTTGTGTAATCTTAGCTCTACCAATTTCTCCCTGAGCTTTTAAATTTTTAAAATAATCAGATACACCAGTTAGTAATTGAACAATAATAGATGAAGAAATATAAGGCATTATACCCAATGCAAAAATTGCCATTCTACTCACAGCACCACCAGAAAAAACATTAAACATTCCAAGTAATCCTTTTTGATTACCACTCATCATTGTTTGTAATTGTTCAGGGTCTATCCCTGGAATTGGAACAAATGTACCAAACCTATAAACTGCCAAGATAAATATTGTAAAAATTATTCTGTTTTTAAGATCATTAGATTGAGAAGAAGAGCTCATAATATCTTAATTATTTTTTTAATTGAATTGTGCCACCAGCTTTTTCTAATTTAATAACTGCAGATTTAGATATTAGGTCAGCTTCAATTTTTATCTTATCTTTAATGTCACCGGTACCAAGTATTTTTAATTTTTCTGAATTTTTATTAATTAAATTTAATTTTTTGAGTAATGTAATGTTTATTGTATCACTAGCGTTAATAGTTTTTTCATTAATATAAGATTGAATTTTCTCTAAGTTCATTATGGCTATGCTAGATTGGTACCTTTTGATAGCATTGAAACCTCTTTTAGGTAATCTTCTATACAGAGGCATTTGACCACCTTCAAAAGCTTTAATTGCAACTCCAGATCTAGATTTTTGACCTTTAACGCCTCTACCAGATGTTTTACCTTTTCCAGATCCAATACCTCTTCCAACTCTAAGTTTGCTTTTGGTTACTTTACCTGTTGTATTTAATGTGCTCATTAACCTCTTTTTTCAATTACATCAGAAATTTTTTTATTTCTAATAGTTGCTATATGTTTTGGTGAATTTTGTTTAGAAAGAGCTTTCATTGTAGCTCTTATCATATTATGTGGATTCGATGTTCCCATTGATTTAGCAACAATATCTTTTATACCTAAAACTTCACAAACAGCTCTTACAGGTCCTCCTGCAATTATACCCGTTCCCTTGGGGGCAGATCTTAAAACAATTTTTCCTGCACCATCTTTTCCATAAACATCATGATGAATAGTCCTTCCTTCTCTAAGAGGAATATGAATTAAATCTCTTCTTGCCGTTTCATTTGCTTTTTTTATAGCATCAGGAACTTGTTTTGCTTTAGCGTGAGCTATCCCAATTTTTCCTGCCTGATTACCTACAACAACAAGTGCTGAAAAACCAAATCTACGACCACCTTTAACAACTTTGGTTATTCTGTTAATGTGTACTAATTTCTCTAAAATTCCGTCGTCATTTTTATTTTTAAAATCCATAATTAAAATTCCATTCCATTTTTACGTAATGTTTCTGCAAACGCTTTTACTCTACCATGATATTTATAAACACTTCTATCAAAATAAATTTTTGTTATTTTTTTCACTAAAGCTTTTTTAGCTAGATTTTCAGCTACAATTTTGGAAACATCAGTCTTATTAACTTTATTCATATCTCTGATTTCTTTATCAATAGAGGAGGAAGAAAGTAAAGTTACATTCTTAACATCATCAATAATTTGAGCAGATATATTTTTTGACGATCTAGAAATACTCAACCTAAATCTATCAGGAGAAGAGACTTTTTTTGCTTTATTTCTTACTCTAAATTTTTTTCTATCAATAGCTTTTAATTTCATTATTTTTTCTTTCCTTCTTTTCTTAATATGTGCTGACCTTTTTCTCTAATACCTTTGCCTTTATAGGGTTCGGGTTTTCTAAAAGATTTAATCTTTGAACAAACCATGCCAACTTGTTGTTTATCCGAACCACTAACTTTAATAGTAGTTTGTTTTTCAACTATAATTTTAATTCCTTCAGGTATGTCAAAATTTATGTCATGACTATAACCCAGTTGTAAGTTTAATTGCTTCTCTTTTAAAGCGGCTCTATAACCAACACCAACTAACTCAAGTATTTTTTCATATCCAGTGCTAGAGCCGATAACAGCATTGTTGATTAAACTTCTGTTCATTCCCCAAAGTCTTTTTGAATTTTGATCAACTTTTTTAGGTTTAATTGATATTTCTTTTCCTTCTGTAATATTGACACTAAACATCTCTAAATCAACATTAAGAGCTTTTTTTCCTAATGGTCCCTCTATATTAAGAACACTGCCTGATAAAACAGCCTTAACTTTTTCAGGAATTGAGATGCTTATTTTACCAATTTTAGACATTAAAATACCTTACAGATTATTTCGCCACCAACCTTTTGTTTTCTAGCATCAACATCAGTCATAACACCTTTTGGGGTAGATACGATTGCAACACCAAGCCCACCATTAATTTTTGGTAAACTACCTGCACTTGAAAAAATTCTTCTTCCAGGTTTTGAGACTCTTTCAAAAGTACTAATGACTGGATTCCCAGAATAATATTTAAGATCTATTGACAATACTGGCTTTTTATCCTCTGTATCAATTTTATATTCTTTAATAAAACCTTCATTTTTCAAAATATCAGCAATTTTTACTTTAAAATTAGAAGATGGCAGTGCAACCTTCTTGTGATTTCTCACTAAAGCATTTTTTATTCTAGCTATCATATCCCCTATAGGGTCACTTAAACTCATATATTCCTTTCTACCAGCTCGACTTCGTCATACCTGGAATTAATCCATGCAATCCTAAGTCTCTTAAAGCTATTCTTGATATTTTTAACTTTCTGTATACTCCATGTGGTCTACCAGTGATTTTACATCTATTCATTACTCTATTTTTTGCAGAATTTCTTGGTAGGTTAGATAATTTTTGTTGAGCTTTAAACCTTTCCTCTAGAGAGATTTTCTTATCCATGACAATTTTTTTTAAAGCTTGTCTTTTTTTAAAAAGTCTATCTGAAAGTTTAATTCGTTTGTCGTTTTTATTAACTGCGCTTACTTTAGCCATTACTAGTTATCTCCTTTTTTAATAAATGGAAAATTTAATTTTTCTAAAAGAGCAAAACTGTGCTCTTTATTAATAGCAGAAATTACAACTACTATATCAAGTCCCCTGATTTTATCTATTCTATCAAAATTAACTTCTGGGAATATGATATGTTCTTTTATCCCAAAAGTATAATTTCCAAATTTATCAAAACCTTTAGGTGAAAGTCCTCTAAAATCTTTAATTCTAGGTAAGGCAATATTAACTAATCTGTCAATAAATTCATACATTTTATTACCTCTTAAAGTAACTTTTAGACCAGCATTGCTCCCTTTTCTTGTTTTAAAATTGGCTACTGATTTTTTAAATTTCGTTATAACTGGTTTTTGTCCTGTAATTTTTCCTAAATCTTCCTCAGTAGATTTCATTATCTTAGTATCAGCACCATCAAGGCCTAAACCCATATTAATAACAACTTTAACAACTTTAGGTCCTTCATAAGTATTTTTAAAGCCCAATTTCTCTTTAAGAGCAGGTTGTATTTCTTTATAATAAAGTTCTTTTAATCTTGGTATCATTATTTTTTAGCCTCAGTTTTTTTTGATTTTTCCTTAACATCAACAAGCATAAGATTTGAAATATGAATAAAACTTTCTTTAGAAACTATTCCACCTTTTTTTTCTTTTGTTGTTTTTACATGTTTTTTTACAATATTGATCCCTTGTACTTTTACTCTATTGTTAAGTCTGTCGATTTCAATAACTTCACCTTCTTTTTTCTTATCTTTACCAGTTAATACTTTTACTTTTAAACCTTTTTTAATCATTTTATAAAACCTCAGGAGCTAATGAAATTATTTTCATTTGGCCCCTATTTCTTAATTCCCGTGTTACTGGACCAAAAATTCTAGTTCCAACTGGTTCACCTTTGTCATCAACTAAAACTGCAGCATTATTATCAAATTTTACCTTTGATCCGTCATCTCTATGAATTCCTTTTTTAACTCTTACAACTACAGCTTTATGAACTGATCCCTTTTTAACCTTACCTTTAGGTATAGCTTCTTTTACAGCAACAACAATTGTGTCACCAATGCTTGCATATCTACGTTTAGATCCACCTAAAACTTTAATACATTCAATTCTTTTAGCTCCAGTATTATCAGCTACTAACATTTCTGTTTGTACTTGTATCATTTAGAACCATCCATAACTTGAAATTTTTTATTTTTTGAGAATGGTTTACATTCTATTATTGAAACCTTATCTCCAGTTTTAAATTTATTATCTTCATCATGAGCATTATATTTCTTTTTAACTTTTACTACTTTTTTAAGTACAGGGTGAGAGTATTTTCTCTCTACCGCAACTGTAATTGTTTTGTTTGGTTTGTCGCTTGTAACTATTCCTGTTAATATTTTTTTAGGCATTTAATTTTCCTTTAAGTATAGTTTTTAATCTTGCAATTGTTTTCTTTGTTTGTCCAATTTTTGAGGGATCTTTAATTTCAGAATTAATTCTTTGAAATCTAAAATTAAATAAATCTTTTTTAAATTTATCTATATTTTTAATGATCTCATCTTTTGATAATTTTTTAATTTCTTGTTTTTTCATATTATACAAATCTTTTTATAAATTTAGTTTTAATTGGTAGTTTTGCAGATGCTTTATAAAGTGCTTCTTTTGCAATTGTTTCTGAAACTCCATCAATTTCGAATAATATTCTACCTGGTTTGACTCTGCATGCCCAATACTCAGGGGCACCTTTACCTTTACCCATTCTAACCTCAACAGGTTTTTTAGAAACAGGAATATTTGGAAAAATTCTAGTCCAAACACGACCTTGCCTCTTCATGTGTCTGGTTAAGGCAACTCTAGCAGCTTCAATTTGTTTACCTATAATTCTTTCAGGTGCCATTGCTTTTAAAGCAAACGAACCATAGTTAATCTTTGCAGCACGTGTAGCTGTACCATGAATTCTGCCTTTATGAGCTTTTCTATACTTTGTTCTTACTGGCTGTAACATTAATCTTTAACCTCTTTTGCTTTTACTTTGTTAGTTTCTTGACTAAATTCTCTTGCAAAAACTTCCCCTTTGTAAATCCACACTTTAATTCCAATAATTCCAAATGTTGTTAATGCCTCAGCTTCATTATAATCAATATCAGCTCTCAATGTATGAGAGGGGATACTTCCTTCTCTTAACCATTCTGTCCTTGCTATTTCATTACCACCAAGTCTGCCACTAATTGAAACCTTGATTCCTTTGGCACCTAATCTCATACATGATTGCATAGCTCTTTTCATCGCTCTTCTGTATGATATTCTTTTAACCAGTTGTTGAGCAATATTCTCAGCAACAAGATAGGCATTAGTTTCTGGTTTTTTAACTTCTTTAATATTTAATGAAACATCATTACTAGTAAATTTAGACAAATTGTTTTTAATTTTATCAATATCACTCCCTTTTTTACCAATAACAAATCCTGGTCTAGAAGTATAAATTGTCACAAAACATTTATTTGACGTTCTCTCAATCATAACTTTTGATACACCAGAGTTAACTACATTTTTCTTGATATAGGCTCTAATTTTAAAGTCTTCTATTAAATAATTTCCAAAATCTTTCTTTTTCGCATACCAAACAGAGTCCCAACCTCTATTTACACCAAGTCTAAAACCTGTTGGATTAACTTTTTGACCCATGACTCTCCATTTGTTTAATTTCTGATAATATAATTGTAATTGATGAATAAGGTTTTAAAATTGGTGCTGCTCTTCCTTTTGCTCTAGGTCTGAATCTTTTCATAATAATTTTTTTTCCACAATATGCTTCTTTAACAATAAGTTTATCTATATCATATTGATTATTGTTTTCAGCGTTAGCAACGGCTGAAGAAACAGTTTTTCTAATCTCTTTAGTAATTCTTTTAGCAGAAAATTGTAATTCTCTAATAGCAACATCTACTTTTTTTCCAACAATAGATTTTAAAATTGGATTAAGTTTTCTTACACTAGATCTTATATTGTTATTTACTGACCTAACGGTATCTAATTTAATTCTATTATTTTTCTTTTTCTTATTCATAATTATTTTTTAACAGCTGTTGCTGGTTTTGCTTTTTTATCAGCTGGTGTATGACCGAAGAAAGTTCTTGTTGGTGAAAATTCTCCAAGCTTATGACCAACCATATCCTCGGAAATAGTAACTGGTATAAATTTTTTGCCATTATAAATTAAAAAACTAACACCAATAAATTCAGGAATTATTGTTGATTTTCTTGACCATGTTTTAATTGGCATTTTTTTTGGATCTAATTTTTGCTTTTCAACTTTTTTTATTAAGCTTTCTTCTACAAAGGGTCCTTTCCAAACTGATCTAGACATTATTTTTTAGAATCCTTTCTTTTATTTCTTCTTCTCACTATAAATTTATCTGTTCTCTTATTATCTCTAGTTTTTAAACCTTTAGCACCTTGTCCGGTTGGCGATACTGGATGTCTACCACCTGCACTCTTACCTTCACCACCACCGTGTGGGTGATCAACTGGGTTCATTACAACACCTCTAGTATGTGGTCTTCTACCTAACCATCTTGATCTTCCAGCTTTACCTATTTTAATATTTTTTTGATCTGGATTTGATAGAACTCCTATTGTCGCCATGCATCTAGAATCAATTTTTCTCACTTCACCAGATATCATTTTGATTAATGAGTAGTTTCCGTCTAATCCACTAATAGTAACTGAAGTACCAGCTGATCTAGCTATTTTACCTCCACCGCCTGGCTTTAATTCAACATTATGGATATTAACACCAACAGGAATGTCTCTTAAGGGCATACAATTTCCAACTTTAATTTCTTTGGCAGGTCCGTTTTCAACTTTATCACCTACATTAATTTTTTGAGGTGCCAAATAATAAAAATGAGTTCCGTCTTCAAATTTTATTAACATAATGTAACATGATCTGTTTGGATCATATTCTATACGCTCAACGGTACCTGGTACATCCATTTTTTTTCTGTAAAAGTCAACAAGTCGATACATTTTTTTATGACCACCACCTGACATATTTCTAGAAGTAATATGTCCATTGTTATTTCTTCCTCTCATAGAATTTTTTGGCTCAACCAATTGTTTAAATGGTTTGCCCTTCCATAGACCAGCTCTGTCAACTAGAACAGTTCCTCTAGTAGATTTTGTATATGGTTTAAATGTTTTTAATGCCATTATTTAAATTCCTGTTGTTAGATCAATGCTTTGACCTTTTTTTAAAGTTATAATTGCTTTTTTATATCCTTGGACATTTACTTTTTTTCCTCTTTTTACTACTGATCTGTTTTGTTTATTAATAATATTGATTTTTGTAACGTTAACTTTAAAAATCTTTTCTATATTCTTTTTTAGATTAGTTTTGTTTGCAGCTCTAGGTACTTTAAATACAATCTTATTTTGTTCTGATAGGTTTGTAGATTTTTCAGTTACCATCGGTGATAAAATTTTATCGTATAAATGTATTTTATCCATTTTATGAATATCTCTTTTCAAGTTCTTTTACTGAGCTTTCAGTAAATACAACTTTTTTAAATTTAATGATGTCAAAAGCACTAAAATGATTAATGTCAGTAACTTTGATGTTTGGAATATTTCTCATAGATTTTTCTACTTTTTCTTTTGAAGATTTATCTAAAATTATTAATGAGTGTGTTATTTCAAATTTTTTAACAATAGCATTCATTTCTTTAGTCTTTTTAATTTCAGTTCCAAAATCATTGAAAATTAATAAATTGTTAAGTTTGTTTTTTTCTGTGATTAAAGATGCAATACTCAATTTTTTTTCACTTTTATTAAGTTTTCTTTTTTTATAAGCCAGTTGACCTTTAGGGCCATGTGCTACACCACCACCGACGAATATTGGCGCTTTTCTACTCGCATGTCTTGCTCCACCAGTACCTTTTTGAGCATAAATCTTAGACGTAGATCCAGTAATTTCATTTTGTTGTTTGGTCTTACCATGTCTGCCTTTGTAATTGGCATTTGTTTTATACAAAACATTATCTACTAATTTTTTATTTATTTTTGCTGAAAAAATTTTATCTAAAACTTCGATTGAGTCTTTTTTTCCATCTAAATTTAGTTTATTAATTTTCATTATTTCTTTTTCTTTTCAGGTGTTTTTTTAGCTTCGACTGCTGCTGCAATTTTCTCTTTAATTGTCATTTTATTAATAACTTTAACTGACTGTTTAACAAGTATTTCAGAATTTTTTGAGCCAGGTATTGAACCTTTTAAATATAATAATTCATTTTCTAAATCAGTTTTAATAATTTCTAAATTTTGCATAGTCCTGCTTCTATCACCCATATGGCCAGCCATTTTTTTCCCCTTAAAGACTTTTCCTGGATCTTGTCTTTGTCCAGTTGAACCATGAGATCTATGTGACACTGAAACACCATGTGTCGCTCTTAGTCCACCAAAATTATGTCTTTTCATGGCACCTGCAAAACCTTTACCAATGGTTTTAGAAATTGTATCAACAAATTTTACTTCATTAAAAATTTCTAAACCGAATTCATTGCCTTCTTTAAATTCTTCAGTACTTTTAACTCTAAATTCTTTTAACTTTTTTTTGGCTTCTGTGTTTTTCTTTGCATACAAGCCCTTCATAGCCTTTGTAAGTTTTGAACTTTTAATATTTCCAAATCCTAATTGTACAGCTTTATACCCTCGCTTTTCTTCTTCTATAACATTTATTACTCTAGCTTTTTCCATCTTAATTACAGTTACAGGAACTAAACGACCAGTTTTATAAAATTCTCTAGTCATCCCTATCTTTTTTCCAATTAGAGCTAATTCAGTCATAATTAAATTTTTATCTCCACGTCAACACCAGAAGCTAAATCAAGTTTCATTAAGGCTTCTACAGTTTGTGGAGTAGGCTCAATAATGTCAATTAATCTTTTGTGTGTTCTTGTTTCAAATTGTTCTCTACTTTTTTTATCAATGTGAGGACCTTTTAAAACTGTATATCTTTCAATTCTAGTAGGTAAAGGTACGGGGCCTTTGATTGTAGCACCTGTTCTCTTAACTGTATTAACAATTTCTTCTGTTGATGCATCTAAAATCTTATTATCATAAGCTCTTAATTTAATTCTAATATTTTGTTTTTCCATAATAATTATCCAGCAATCTTTTTAGTTACTTCATCTTGAACATTCTGTGGAACTTTAGAATAATGATCAAAGAACATTGAGTACTGAGCTCTTCCTTGAGACATTGATCTTAAACTATTTATATACCCAAACATATTTGCTAAAGGGACCATAGCAGTTATTACAGTTGCATTTCCTCTTTGCTCTTGAGTACTAATTTGACCTCTTCGACTATTTAAATCACCAATTACATCACCCATGTAATCTTCAGGAGTTACAACTTCAACTCTCATAACTGGTTCCAATAACTTTAAAGTACCTTTTGTGCAAGCCTCTTTAAAACATGCTCTACTAGCTAATTCAAAAGCCAGAACACTTGAGTCAACGTCGTGGTGTAAACCATCTAAAATTGTAACTTTATAATCAATCATGGGAAAGCCAGCTAAAATTCCTCCATCTGACACTGTTTCGATACCTTTTTCTACACCAGGAATAAATTCTTTTGGTATTGAACCTCCTTTAATTTTGCTTTCAACAGATCTACCAGCACCAGGTTCTTGAGGTTCTACTAATAATTTTACTTTAGCAAATTGACCAGCTCCACCACTCTGTTTTTTATGTGTATATTCAACTTCTGAGGCATTTTGTAATGTTTCTCTATATGCAACTTGTGGCGCCCCAACATTTGCCTCAACATTAAATTCTCTTTTCATTCTGTCTACAATAATATCAAGATGCAACTCACCCATACCTTTTATAATTGTTTGTCCAGATTCTTCGTCAGAAGTAACTCTGAATGATGGATCTTCTTTTGCTAAACGTCCTAAAGCCTCACCCATTTTTTCTTGGTCAGCTTTTGTTTTAGGTTCAACTGCAATTTCAATAACTGGATCAGGGAATTCCATTGGTTCTAATAGAACTGGATTTGCTTCATCACAAAGAGTGTGGCCTGTTATTGTGTATTTTAAACCAGCTAAAGCAACGATATCACCTGTATTTGCTTCTTTAATATCTTCTCTAGAGTTTGCGTGCATTAAAAGCATTCTGCCAACTCTTTCCTCTTTATCTTTTGAGGTATTATAAATTGCTGTACCAGTTTTGATTGTTCCTGAATAAATTCTAATAAAGGTTAATGAACCAACAAATGGATCATTTGCAACTTTAAATGCTAATGCAGAAAATCCAGCACCATCTTCGAATTTCATTTTAATAACATCTTCACTGCCCGGTTTTGTTCCATCGATAGAACCAATATCGATTGGACTTGGCAAATAATTGATAACTGCATCAAGTAATGGCTGAACACCTTTATTTTTAAAAGCTGACCCAGTAGTTATTGGAACAAAACTGAAATTTAAAGTTCCTTCTCTAATACATCTCACTAAGTCTTCTTCTTTAATTTCTTCCCCATTTAAATACCCTTCCATGAGCTTTTCGTTTTGTTCAACAGCCATTTCTACAAGTTCTGTTCTATATTTTTGTGCAATTTCCTTTAAATCCTCAGGAATTTCTTTATATTCCCACTCAGCTCCAAGTGCTTCGTTTTTCCATACTTGTGCTTTCATTTTTACTAAATCAACAACTCCTGACAAATCTGCTTCTATTCCTATTGGAATTTGAATGGGTAATGGTTTACAACCAAGTCTATCTCTAATCATGTCTACACATCTATAGAAATCTGCACCTGTTCTATCTAATTTATTAACAAAACAAATTCTTGGAACTTTATATTTATCTGCTTGTCTCCAAACTGTTTCTGATTGAGGCTCTACACCAGCAACACCATCAAATACACATACAGCACCATCTAAAACTTTTAAAGATCTTTCAACTTCAATTGTAAAATCCACGTGACCAGGTGTATCTATAATATTGATTCTATGATCATTCCAAAAACAAGTAGTTGCTGCTGAAGTGATTGTAATTCCTCTTTCTTGTTCTTGTTCCATCCAGTCCATAGTTGCAGCACCGTCATGAACTTCACCAATTTTGTGACTTTTTCCTGTATAATATAAAATTCTTTCAGTTGTAGTTGTTTTTCCTGCATCTATATGAGCCATGATACCAATATTTCTGTATTTATCTAATGTATGTGTTCTAGCCATAATTTTTTACCACCTGAAATGAGCAAAAGCTTTATTTGACTCTGCCATTTTATGTACATCTTCTCTTTTTTTTACTGCAGAACCTTTTTTTTCATAGGCATCATACAGTTCATTAAAAATTTTGTCTGACATATGTTTGTCTTTTCTTTTTCTTGAGGCATCAACTAACCATCTGATAGCGAGAGCTTGTGCTCGTTTACTTTTAACTTCAACAGGGACTTGGTAAGTTGCTCCTCCTACTCTACGCGATCTTACCTCTACTGTTGGTTTAATATTATTTATTGCTTCGTTAAAAACATTGATAGGTTCTTCTTTTGTTTTAGATTTTATTTTTTCAATAGCTTCATAAACTATTTTTTCAGCTACTACTTTTTTTCCATCGTACATTATAGAATTAATTAATTTAGGAATAATTGTAGAACTAAATATTGGATCTGGAACAACAACTTTTTTTGGTTGAGTTTTTTTTCTAGACATAATTACTTACCTTTTTTAGTTCCATACAAAGATCTACGTTTTTTTCTGTTTGCAACGGCTTGAGTATCTAAATTTCCTCTGAGAATGTGATAACGAACACCAGGTAAATCTTTTACACGGCCACCTCTGATTAAAACAACTGAGTGTTCTTGAAGGTTATGTCCTTCACCACCAATGTAAGCTGTAACTTCAAAACCATTTGAAAGTCTAACTCTTGCAACTTTTCTTAAAGCAGAGTTTGGTTTTTTAGGAGTTGTTGTATAAACTTTAAGACATACACCTCTCTTTAAGGGTTGCTTTTCTAGTGCTGGAACTTTGTTCCTAGCAACTGGTCTAGTTCGTTTTTTTCTTAACAACTGATTAATAGTTGGCATAAAATAATGTTTATTAATTAATTTATTTTTGAATGAAAATAACTGACAGGTTATTTTGTGGCAGCGTTTAGTACTGTGTAACAAGTACTACATTCCAACCAAAAACACCGTCAAAATACTGTTTAATTTGACTTTGTCAAACTAAAACTACAATTTTAACGTGTTATATTTTATTGATTAGCTTGAGTTTCTGTCGATTCACTGGGCTCTATTTTGTCTTGCTCAGCAAGGAATTTGTTATCATCTTCTAAAGCTTTTTTGTTCCAGTTATTCTTAATATGACCAGTACCTGCTGGCACTAATCTCCCAACAATAACATTTTCTTTTAGCCCATTTAATGGGTCTACTTTGCCTTTAATAGCAGCATCTGTTAGTACTCTTGTAGTTTCTTGGAAGGAAGCTGCAGATATAAAGGATTCTGTTTGTAATGATGCCTTTGTAATCCCCATTAAAACTCTTTCACCGACCGCAGGATTTTTTCCTTCTGCTACTAATTTTTCGTTTGTGATATCGAATTTAATTCTATCAATCATTTCCCCTGGTAGATAACTTGAGTCACCAGAAACTTTAACTTCAATTTTTTTAAGCATTTGTCTTAAGATAGTTTCGATATGTTTATCATTAATTATTACACCTTGTAATCTGTAAACTTCTTGAACTTGGTTTACAAAATACTCAGTTAAATCTTTGATACCTAAGATCCTTAAAATATCATGTGGTAAAGGTTGTCCATCAAGTAGGTATTCACCTTTCTTAATCTTTTCACCTTGATTGAAGTTTATATGCTTGCCCTTAGGTATTAAATAATTAGAAGCTTCTCCGTCTTCTGGTTGAATAGAAATTTTTTGCTTTCCTCTTACTTCTTTACCAAATAAAACTTGTCCATCATTTTCAGCAATAATTGCACTATCTTTTGCTTTTCTTGCTTCAAATAATTCTGCAACACGAGGTAATCCTCCTGTAATATCTTTTGTTTTAGTTGTTTCTTTGGGTAGTCTAGCAATTATATCACCTGCAAATATTTTTTGACCATCTTTTACAGACAAAATTGAGTCTGGGACTAGATAATATCTAGCTTCATTATCATCTGCTTTTTTTATTACATTTCCCTTGCCATCTCTTAAAGTAATTCTTGGTTTTAAGTCAGTATTTTTAGATTGAGCTCTCCAATCAATTACAGATTTGGATGAAATACCAGTTGCATCGTCAGTGGTCTCTTGAATTGAAACACCATCAATCAAATCAACATAGCCAGCTATACCACTTTTTTCTGCTATTACTGGTGTTGTATAAGGGTCCCATTCACAGATTTTATCATTTGATTTTACTTTGTCTCCATTTTGGAAAAATAATTTAGATCCATAAGCTACTTTATAAATTGCAACCTGAACACCATTATCATCTTCAATTGAAAGCTGCGTGTTTCTTCCCATTACAATCAAATTTTTCTTAGAGTCTTCAAGTAAATTAGAGTTTATAATTTTTAAGGTTCCAGCTGTCTTAGAAATTATCTGAGACTCTTGCTTAACAGAGGCGGTACCACCCACATGGAAAGTTCTCATTGTTAATTGAGTTCCTGGCTCACCAATTGACTGGGCTGAAATCATTCCGATAGCTTCACCAACATGTACCATTTTACCTCTTGATAAATCACGTCCATAACAAGTTGCACAAACTCCAAGTTTAGAACTACATGTCATAACCGAGTAGGCTTTTATAAATTTGACACCAGCAGCATCAATTTTATCGCATCCAGCTTCATCAATCATAGTTTCTTTTTTAATAACTACTTCACCTGTAATAGGGTTTTTAACATCAAAGGCAGTCACTCTTCCTAAGGCTCTTTCAGACAAACTGACAACTACGTTTCCACCTTCCAGAATTTCACCTAATTCAATAAAACCAGGGTTTTCACATTTTATTTTGGTAATTGTAAGATCCTGTGCTACATCACAAAGTCGTCTAGTTAAGTATCCAGAACTTGCTGTTTTTAATGCTGTATCTGCAAGCCCTTTTCTAGCTCCATGAGTTGAGTTAAAATATTCAAGGGCAGTAAGACCTTCTTTAAAATTAGAAATAATTGGAGTCTCAATAATTTCCCCAGAAGGTTTAGCAATAAGTCCTCTCATTCCAGCTAACTGCTTCATTTGAGCGGCTGATCCTCTGGCTCCGCTGTCTGCCATCATAAATACAGAATTAATTTTCATTCCTTCTGGAGTACTTTCTGTTGCAGAAATTCCTCTCATCATTTCACCAGCTACTTTATCAGTACACTTTGACCAAGCATCAACTACTTTATTGTATTTTTCTCCTCGAGTAATCAAGCCTTCAGAATATTGATTTTCATAATCTGCAATTAGTTTTTTGGTATCTTCAATTAATTGACCTTTATTTTCAGGTATAACTAGGTCATCTTTACCAAATGAAATACCGGCTTTAAATGCATGCTTAAAACCTAAATCTTTTAAATGGTCACAAAAAATTACTGTAGTTTTTTGACCACAAAATCTAAATACACTATCAATAATTTCAGAAACTGTTTTTTTTGGTAGTAATCTGTCTATCAATGAAAAAGTGATATCTTTATTTTTAGGTAATAGATTAGCAAGTAAAAATCTACCTGCTGTAGTTGTGTGTTTTTCAAATTTTTGATTTCCTTTTTCATCAACTGTTTCAAATCTTGAAACAATAGTTGAGTGTACTTTGATTTGACCTGTAGATAACGCATGCTCAATTTCATTGTTATTTACAAAATAGCCATCTGGTTTTTCTGTTTGAAAAGGTGCTTGTGACAAATAGTAAAGACCTAAGATCATATCCTGACTTGGTACAATAATAGGTTTTCCATTTGATGGACTTAAAATATTGTTAGTAGAAAGCATTAAAATTCTTGCTTCTAATTGGGCTTCTAAACTTAACGGCACGTGTACAGCCATTTGATCTCCATCAAAGTCAGCATTAAATGCTGCACAACATAGTGGATGAAGCTCAATAGCATCACCTTCAATTAATTTTGGTTCAAAGGCTTGAACACCAAGTCTGTGAAGTGTAGGAGCTCTATTAAGAATTACAGGATGTTCTCTAACTATTAATTCAAGAGCATCCCAAACTGCATTAGTTTCTTTTTCAACTAATTTCTTTGCCTGTTTAATAGTTGATGCTAGTCCAAGTTTATTTAATCTTGCGTATAAGAATGGCTTAAATAACTCTAAAGCCATTTTTTTGGGTAAACCGCATTCATGTAACTTTAGGTCTGGTCCAACAACAATCACTGATCTACCAGAATAATCTACTCTTTTTCCTAATAAATTTTGTCTAAATCTCCCCTGTTTACCTTTTAACATCTCTGCTAAAGATTTAAGAGGTCTTTTTCCTGTGCCTGTTATTACTCTTCCTCTTCTACCATTATCAAATAATGCGTCTACAGATTCTTGTAGCATTCTTTTTTCATTTCTCACAATTATGTGTGGGGCTTTAAGATCCATTAATCTTTTTAAACGATTATTTCTATTTATAACTCTTCTATAAAGATCATTTAAATCAGATGTTGCAAATCTTCCACCATCTAGCGGAACCAAAGGCCTTAGCTCAGGTGGTATTACAGGAATAACTGTTAAAATCATCCATTCTGGTTTTTGACCTGTTTCTATGAAAGACTCAATTAATTTAAGTCTTTTAATAGATCTTTCTTCATTAACTTTAGATTTTGTTTCTTTAATAGAATTAATTAAATTTTTTCTTTCTAGTTCTAGGTCCATTGATTTTAAAATAGAAAGTATGGCTTCTGCACCAATACCAACTTCAAAAGACTCTTCACCAAATTCATCTTGGTGTTTTGCTAATTCTTCTTCATTTAAAAGTTGATGTTTTTTAAGTCCAGTTAATCCTGGCTCTATAACTATAAAATTTTCAAAATATAAAACTCTTTCGACTTCTTTTAATTTCATATCTACTGCAAGAGAAATTCTACTAGGTAGAGACTTTAAAAACCAAATATGAGCAACTGGAGTTGCTAGATTAATATGACCCATTCTTTCTCTACGAACATTAGATTTTGTAACTTCAACACCACATTTCTCACAAATGATCCCCCTAAATTTCATTCTTTTGTATTTTCCACACAAGCATTCATAATCTTTTATCGGACCAAAAATTCTTGCACAAAATAAACCGTCTTTTTCTGGTCTAAAAGTTCTGTAATTTATAGTTTCTGGCTTTTTAATTTCTCCATAAGTCCAAGATTTAATTTTTTCAGGACTGGCTAATGTAATTTTAATGCTATTAAAATTTTGAGCTTCAGAAATTCCAGTATTTTTGAATAGGTTTGTTAATTCATTTTTCATATTTAGTTCAACTCTATATTAAGTGCTAATGATTTTATTTCTTTAACTAATACATTGAAAGATTCAGGTATTCCTGATTCAAAATTCTCCTCACCCTTAACTATAGTTTCATAAACTTTAACTCTTCCTGCTACGTCGTCTGATTTAACAGTTAAAATTTCTTGTAAGGTATAAGAGGCACCATAAGCTTCAAGCGCCCAAACTTCCATTTCACCAAATCTCTGTCCACCTAACTGAGCTTTTCCTCCCAACGGTTGTTGTGTAACAAGACTATAAGGTCCTGTGGATCTAGCATGGATTTTATCTTCAACTAGGTGATGAAGTTTTAACATATAAATAATTCCTACCGTTACGGGTCTATCAAACATTTCACCTGTTCTTCCATCCCATAGATGTGTTTGGCCCGAAGTTGGCAAATTAGCTATTTTAAGCATTTCTGAAACATCTTTTTCTTTAGCACCATCAAATACTGGGGTAGCTATAGCTATTCCATCTTGTAAGTTTTCACACAAATCTTTAAATTCTATTTTATTTAGTTTGTCGATACTGCTATCAAAAATTTCTTTACCATAAACTGATTTTAAAAATTTTGATATTTTTTCTGTTTTTTCAATTCTTTTATTATTATCATTAATTAAACGTTTAACCTCTTCACCAAATTCCTTACATGCCCATCCTAAATGGGTTTCTAAAATTTGACCGACATTCATACGACTTGGTACACCAAGTGGATTTAACACAATATCAACTGGTCTTCCATCTTCTCTATAAGGCATATCTTCAACCGGAACAATTTTACTCACAACTCCTTTATTTCCATGTCTACCTGACATTTTATCACCTGGTCTCAACCTTCTTTTTATAGCAACAAAAACTTTAACCATTTTCATTACACTTGGTAATAAATCATCTCCACTTCTAATCTTTAAAACTTTGTCTTCAAATCTTTCTAAAATATCTTGCTTGGCCGTGTTGTATTGATCTTTTAACTGAGCGATGCTTGCTTCATCTTTAACATTTCCGACAGTGATTTTAAAAACATCATTGATGTTGATTTTATTTATAGTTTCTAAGTCAAGTTTAGTGCCATTTTCTAAATCTTTTATTTTTTTAGTTAATGAAGCACCTGATAAAATTTGATTAGCTCTTTGTTTGATACTTCTTTCTAAAATTTCTTCCTCAACAATCTTATCTTGTTGAACTGTTTCAATTTCTGCTCTTTCAATAGTAATTGATCTTTCATCTTTTTCTATTCCATGTCTATTAAAAACACGGACGTCAACAACAGTTCCGCTGCTACCCCTAGACATTTTTAAAGAAGTATCAGTAACATCTATCGCTTTTTCACCAAAAATTGATCTCAATAATTTTTCCTCAGGTCCTGACGCAGAATCTCCTTTTGGGGTTACTTTTCCAACTAAAATATCACCTGCTTTAACCTCAGCTCCAATATAAACAATTCCAGATTCGTCTAAATTTTTTAAAGCTTCTTCGTTAACATTTGGAATATCTCTAGTTATATCTTCTTCACCTAGTTTTGTATCTCTAGCCATAACTTCGTATTCAACTATATGAACAGAAGTAAATACATCGTCTGTTACACATCTTTCAGAAATTAAAATCGAATCTTCAAAATTATATCCTTGCCAAGGCATAAAGGCTACAGTTACGTTTTTACCAAGTGCTAACTCACCAAGTTTTGTTGAGGGTCCATCCGCAATAATATCTCCAGATCTTACTTTATCTCCAACTCTAACTAGTGGTTTTTGGTTTATACAAGTATTCTGGTTAGATCTTTTAAATTTTTGTAAATTATGAATATCAACACCAGATTTGGTAAAATCAGTTTCGTCTGTTGCTTTAATTACAATTCTTTTTCCATCAATTTTATCTACAATACCATCACGTTTTGCAACAATAGTAACACCTGAGTCTAAAGCAACATCACTTTCGATACCTGTACCTACCAGAGGAGATTCTGGTTTTAATAAGGGAACTGCTTGCCGCATCATATTAGACCCCATCAATGCTCTATTAGCGTCATCATTTTCTAAAAAAGGTATTAAAGATGCAGCAACAGAAACTAATTGTTTTGGAGATACATCTATATAATCAATATTATCTGGCTTAGACAAAATAAAATTTAGGTTTTCTCTACAAGAAACGAGTTCCTCTAAAATTTTTCCATTTTTATCAACCTTAGTATTAGCTTGAGCTATAGTATGTTTTGTTTCTTCCATAGCTGATAAATATTCAACTTTATCTTCAACAGTACCATTTTTAACTTTTTTATAAGGACTCTCAATAAAACCATATTTATTAATTTTTGCATAAGTAGATAGACTATTTATTAGTCCAATGTTTGGTCCCTCAGGAGTTTCTATTGGACAAATTCTACCATAGTGGGTTGGGTGAACATCACGAACTTCAAATCCAGCTCTTTCACGAGTTAACCCACCTGGTCCTAAAGCAGAAACTCTTCTTTTATGGGTTATTTCAGAAAGTGGATTTGTTTGATCCATGAATTGTGAAAGTTGGGAGCTCACAAAAAAATCTTTAAGTGAAACAGTTAAAGGTTTTGCATTAATCAAATCCTGGGGCATGGCTGACTCGATATCTAGAGTCGTCATTTTTTCTTTAATAGCTCTCTCCATTCTATAAACACCTATTCGAGCTTGGTTTTCAACCAACTCTCCTACAGATCTAACTCTTCTATTTCCTAAATGGTCAATATCATCAACTTCGTCTTTTCCATCTCTTAATTCTAGCATTTTATGAATAATAGCTACAATATCGTCATTTCTTAAAATCGTTACTTTATCTGAGCATTCTAAGCCAAGTCTTGAATTCATTTTTACTCTACCAACATCAGAAAGGTCATATCTTTCGGAACTAAAAAATAAATTGTTAAAAATTTGTGTGGCAATTTCAGGTGTAGGCGGTTCTCCTGGTCTTAAAACTTTATAAACTTCAGTTACTGCTTCATCTTTAGTGTTATTTTTATCATTTAAAATAGTTGTTAATAAATAAGGTCCTTTGTTTATTGAATTTGTTATGGAAATTTCAATTGAAGATATTTTTGAATCAATGATTTTATTAATGATAGTGTCATTTAGTTCTGTTCCAATTCCAAAATTATCCTCTTCTTCTGCATCATTAGTTTTAACTTCACTATGTAAAAATTTTCCATATAGTGATTCTTGTGAAACTAAAATATCTTTTAAGCCATCACTAGCTAGTTTTTTGGCAGTTAAATAGTTTACTTTATCTCCTAATTTAATAACAACATTGCCTGTTTTAATGTCTACAACCTCTTCAGAAAAATTTTTTGCCTTGTAGTTTTCTGGATTAAATTTTGTTTTCCATTTACCAGTTTTACTATCAAATGAATAAGTTTCTTTACTATAAAATTCATCAGCAATTTCCGATTTGGTAAATCCTAATGCCATCAATAAAGTTGATATAAAAATTTTTTTCTTTCTATCTATCTTAAAATATAAAAAATCTTTTACGTCATACTCTAAGTCTAACCAAGAGCCTCTATTAGGTATAACCCTGCAATTAAAAAGAAGCTTACCACTTGCATGGGATTTTCCTTTATCATGGTCAAAGAATACACCTGGACTTCTATGCATTTGATTAACAACTACTCTTTGAACTCCATTAGTTATAAAAGTTCCACTATCTGTCATCATAGGAACTTCACCCATATAGACTTCTTGTTCTTTTGCTGATAAAATATCCTTTGTATTCTTTTCTTGATCTATTTCATAAACAACTAATCTTAATGTACATTTAAGAGCTGACGTAAAAGACAAACCTCTCTGTATACATTCTTCGGTATCAAATTTTGGTTTTTCTAATCTATATGATACATATTCCAGCGTCCCTTTATCATTAAGATCTTCTATTGGAAAAATACTTTTAAAAACTCTGTCAAAACCTTTAGATAAATCTCCAGCTTGAGAGTCAAAATCTGTTAATTGTTTATAAGAATTTTTCTGAACTTCTATTAAATTAGGTATAGATAGAGTTTCAGTTAATTTACCAAAACTTTTTCTGATATTTTTTTTTTCAGTAAAAGATAATTGCATTTATAAATAGTTATTGATTAAAAATTAATCAATAATTAAGTTCTTTCTAATTAATTTATTTAAGTTCTACTTTTGCGCCGGCTGCTTCTAATTTAGTTTTAAGCTCTTCAGCATCTTTTTTATTTACACCAGATTTAACTTCTTTAGGTGCACCTTCAACTAGATCTTTTGCTTCTTTAAGACCTAAAGATGTTGCTGCTCTAACTTCTTTGATAACATTAATTTTTTTATCACCAGCTGAAACTAACATAACTGTAAACTCATCTTTTGCTTCTTCAGCTGCTCCACCTGCCGCTGCCGCTGGTGCTGCTGCAGCCATAGCTGTAACACCCCATTTTTCTTCAAGTTGCTTAGAAAGATCAGCTGCTTCCACTACAGTCAAACTTGATAAATCTTCAATAATTTTATTTAAATCAGGCATATTTTTTTTATTTCTTTATGGTTATTTTTCAGAATTTTCTGGTGACAAAATACTCATTTTTTCAGATCGTGCAAGTAAAATACTTACAAATTTAGATGCAGGTGTTGCTAGAATTCCCACAATATTAGCACGCGCCTCGTCTAAAGTTGGTAAATTGGCAACATTTTGAACTCCAGCTTGATCCAAAACATCATTTCCCATTATTCCACCTAATAACTTCAAGTTTTCATTTGTTTTAGCGAACTTTGATAAAATTCTTGCTGAAATGATGGCATCGTCAGAAAATGCTACAGCTGTAGCGCCTGCAAATAAATTAGAAAGGTCTTTACACTTAGTTTTTTCTATTGCTAGTTTAGTTATTCTGTTTTTAGTAATTTTAAATATAATTCCATGTTCTCTCATTTGAGATCTTAGTTCATCAAGTTGTGACATTGTAAGCCCCTGGTAATGAGTAACTAATACAGCTTCATGGTTTTGAAACTGAGATTCCATCTCTGTGATATATGCTTTTTTTTGTTCTCGACTCATCATGACTAAATAACTTTTCCTAATTTAATTTTGTAAGACACGCCCATACTTGATGTTACAAAAGTATTTTTTATTAAATCACCTTTTAAAGTTAGATTACCCTTTTCTTTGTCTAAAGCATCAAGAATTGCATTATAATTTTTCAACAATTGATCGTCATGGAAAGATTTTTTACCAATACTAACACCAATATTTCCATCTTTATCATTTCTGATTTCAGCTTGACCAGATTTAGCATCTGTAACTGCTTGTTTCACATTGTCAGAAACAGAACCAAGTTTAGGGTTAGGCATAAGTCCCTTTGGTCCCAAAACTTTTCCAAGTTTAGAAAGTTTAATCATCATGCCTGGCGTACAAATCAATTTTTCAAAATTTAATTCACCAGCCTTAATTTGCTCGATAAATTCTTCACTGCCTACTATATCAGCACCTGCATCTTTGGCTTCCTGAGTTTTGTCGTCTTCACAAACAACAGCAACCTTTACATTTTTACCATTACCACCTGGTAAATTAACTACAGTTCTAATATTAACTTCACCTTTTTTCTGTTTGTTATTTACTTGGAGGCTTAAATCAATAGACTCATCAAATTTTGTCGTGCAGTTTTTTTTAATCACTGGCAATAATTTTTCAATTGATTCGGATGTTAAGTCTTTTGTTTTTTCTGGTAATTTACTAAATCTTTTTGAAGCCATTAGTCTTTAACCTCTATTCCCATTGATCTTGCTGAGCCTTCAATGATTTTAACTGCTTGTTCCAAATCATGTGCATTAAGATCTTTCATTTTTTGTGTTGCAATATCTTCAGCTTGTTTTTTTGAAATTGATCCAGCTATACTTCTTCCTGGTTCTTTTGATCCACCTTTTAATTTAGCAGCTTCTTTAATAAAGTGAGATGCTGGTGGTGATTTAATTTCAAAATCAAATTTTTTATCTTTATAAACTGTAATAATTACTGGAATTGGTTTTCCAGCAAATGCCTTGGTCTTATCGTTAAAAGCTTTACAAAATTCCATTATGTTAATTCCACGTTGACCTAAAGCAGGTCCAACCGGTGGAGCTGGATTTGCTTGACCACCCAAAATTTGTAATTTTATGTAGCCACTAATTTCTTTTGCCATTAACTTGCTTTCTCTACTTGGTTATATTCTAAATCAACAGGAGTAGGTCTTCCAAAAATTGATACTGAAACTTTTAATCTAGATTTCTCTTCATCAATATCTTCAACCATTCCACTGAATGATGCAAAAGGTCCATCAACAACCTGAACCTTTTCACCAATGCTGTATTCTATACCAGATTTTGGCTGTGCTACACCATCTTTTATTTGACCTAGAATTTTTTCTATTTCCTTGTCAGATACTGGTACGGGAATGCCTTTAGAGCCTAAAAAACCACTAACTCTCTTTAAATTTTTAATTAAATGATAAAGACCATTATCCATCTCACATTTTATTAAAACATAACCTGGAAAGTACTTCTTTTTTCTTTGAATTCTCTTTCCTCTTTTAACTTCAGTTACATCATGAGTTGGAACAACGATTTCTTCAACTTTGTCTGCAATTTTAGCTTTTTCAGCTTCTTCTTTTATTAATCCAGCAACTTTATTCTCAAAATTTGAGTGAGATTGAACAATATACCAATTTTTCATCAAATACTTACCTTTAGTAATGCTTCCAATAAAAACTTTAGAAATTGATCAAGAAGTAAAAAGAAAAGCGACATAACCAAAGCCATAGCAAATACCATTAAAGCACCTTGCATAGTCTCTTTTCCAGTTGGCCAAGAAACTTTAAAAGCCTCTTGCTTAACTTCTTGAATAAATTTAATTGGGTTTTTCATAATATATCATTCAGCTTATTGGCAGGAGCGGAGGGACTCGAACCCTCAGCCTCCGGTTTTGGAGACCGGCGCTCTACCAATTGAGCTACACTCCTATAGAGTTTACTCTATAATTTTTGTTACTACTCCAGCTCCAACTGTTCTACCACCTTCACGGATAGCAAAATTTAGTTTTTCACTCATCGCGATTGGAGTAATTAAAGTAACTGTGAATTTAGCATCATCACCAGGCATAACCATTTCAGTTCCTGCTGGCAATGTTACTTCACCTGTTACATCTGTTGTTCTAAAGTAAAACTGTGGTCTGTATTTAGTAAAGAAAGGAGTATGTCTTCCACCCTCATCTTTTTTAAGTACATAAGCCTGAGCTTCAAATTTAGTATGTGGTGTAATTGAACCAGGTTTACAAAGGACTTGTCCTCTTTGAATGTCATCCCGCTCAACACCTCTTAATAAGATACCAACGTTATCACCAGCCTCACCTGAGTCTAAAAGTTTTCTAAACATTTCAACACCAGTACAAACTGATTTTTTAGTTTCAGTAACACCAACAATTTCAACTTCTTCACCTGTTTTAATAACACCAGATTCAATTCTTCCAGTTGCTACAGTTCCCCTGCCAGAAATTGAGAAAACATCCTCAACAGGCATTAGAAAAGGTTTGTCTTTGTCTCTAGTTGGTTGAGGAATAAATTCATCAACTGCTTTCATTAATTCTAAAATAGAATTTTTTCCAATTTCATCATCTCTTTTTTCTACGGCTGCTAATGCTGAACCTTTAATGATTGGAGTTTTGTCACCTGGATATTTATATGAAGTTAAAAGTTCTCTAATTTCTTCTTCTACAAGTTCAATCATGTCTTTATCATCAACTTGGTCTACTTTGTTTAAGTAAACAACAATTGAAGGAATACCAACTTGTCTTCCTAAAAGAATGTGTTCTCTAGTTTGAGGCATAGGACCGTCAGCTGCGTTAACAACTAAAATTGCTCCATCCATTTGAGCTGCACCTGTAATCATATTTTTTACATAGTCAGCGTGACCTGGGCAATCTACGTGTGCGTAGTGTCTTTTTTCAGTTTCGTACTCAACGTGAGCAGTTGAAATTGTAATCCCTCTTTCTTTTTCCTCAGGGGCTTTATCAATCTGATCGTAAGCAACAGCTTTTGCTCCACCAGCTTCTGATAGAGTGATTGTAATTGCAGCAGTTAATGTTGTTTTACCATGGTCGACATGACCAATTGTACCAATGTTACAGTGTGGTTTATTTCTTACGAACTTTTCTTTTGACATTACTTTTTTACCTCAGTTTTAGTTTTTATTAATAATTTCTTTTTTTCTTGGAGCGGGTAAAGAGAATCGAACTCTTACATCCAGCTTGGAAGGCTAGCGTTCTACCATTGAACTACACCCGCACAACATCAAGAATAACACTCCATTGTTATTAAAAAAATTTATTGAATGGTGGAGGGGGAAAGATTCGAACTTTCGAAGACCGAAGTCAACGGGTTTACAGCCCGCCCCATTTGACCGCTCTGGAACCCCTCCTTTTTGGGGAAGTGTCCCCTTGTTCAATAAAAGCTTCAAACAACAGCCGTTTTATATATTTTTATTATGCAATTGCAACACGAGATTTACTGTGAAAATGCAGGAAAATACGTATAAAACAAGGATAATTTATGAATAAATCATCTTTTTTAATCGTTGGTCAACATGCTGTTATTGAGGCTTTAAGAAACCCAAAAAGAAAGGTTTTAAAAGTTTTTTTAACGGAAGAAAGTAAAAAAAATATTCATAGAAAAAACCCAAAGAAAAATGTTCTTGAGGACGTTAAGGTTTATTTTAAATCAAAAAAAGAATTAGATAAGTACACTTCTAAAGATCAAATCATGCACGGTGGGTACATTGCAGAAGTGGAGCATATCGATCAACCCGACTTAAAAGAATTTATAAAAGGAAAAAACAAATTAACATTTGTTTGTATTGATGAAGTAACTGACCCAAGAAATATTGGATCATTAATTAGAAGTGCCTCTTCATTTCATATTGACGGATTAATAGTTAAAGAAAGACAGTTCCCCTCTGATAGTAAGCTTATGTATAAAGCAGCGAGTGGATGTATGGAGCATATTAATATTTTTGAGGTGTCAAACATAAATTCAACACTTAAAAATTTAAGAGAAAAGAATTTTTGGGTTTATGGGTTTGATGCAAGAGGGGAAAAAGACTTTACCGACATCAAATGGGAAGGAAAAAATGTTCTTTTATTTGGATCTGAGGGTTTTGGTATGAGGGAACATACTGGAAAGTACACAGATTTTTTTGTTAAGATAGATATAAATAAGGATGTAGAAAGCTTAAATATCTCAAATAGTGCAGCAATTGTGTTTCATCATTTAAGTTATTTAAAAAAAATTCTTGATTAGTATAAGATTTCTTAATAGAAATCAGATAAGCCCTTGTAGCTCAGCTGGTAGAGCAATTGATTTGTAATCAGTGGTCTTTAAATAATCATCCGCACACATGTTATTCATCTAGTAAATACTAGCATCATTTAAGCAAAAAAGATTCAGTTATTTTATTCATCCAAACACCGACAAGAACAAGACAGATTCAATTATTTAAATTAAAATTATAGTAAAAAATATTACAAAAATATAACCTTATTAAAAAGGAGAAAATATGGATATAGGTTTAGCGATACTAATGGGAATGGCAGTTCTTTTAATAATGATTTATTTGTCTACACGTTCAATAGTAGAGGTACTTAATCATTGGGGCAAAAGAAACGATGATGCTCAAGGACATATAATGGAAAAATTAGATAGCGTTAATAAGGAACTACGAGATAAGTTACCAATGAGATAGTTAATTTCTTGGAGGAAGTATAACCATAGTCTTAGTAAAGTGGTCTCTAAATTTTTGTGTGTAACTATAGTTTTTGGTAAGTGCCAACATTCCATTTAAAAATTCGTAACTTTGTTTTCCTAAATTTGAAACATCTTGTTTTTGCCATTCTAAATATTTGTCTATAAATTCTTCAGAATAATAACCATTATCTCTCTTGTATTCATTCCAACATTCTAGGTGAAATTCTGCATAGTAAAAGAATTCATCTTTTTTATGTTCAACTTTATAATCAATAGTTTTTTCATTTAAAGCCTGAATATTTGATGCCTCAGCTAGCACTTCATTCAATAGCATATAAAGTTTCATATTAATCTCATCTGCTAAATTACTTAACTTACTTTTAAGCTCTGTAGGACCCATCAAACTTTTGTCTATATTATTATCTACTTTATATTGTTTTATTGCTTTTTCTCGATCTGATAACTCCATCATTATTCCCGATTTTCTAGTTTTTGTTATTATAATTTCAGGGTATGCGTTTAAATTTTTGATATATTTAATATCAGCACAATGAGATAAGGCTTGACGTAAATTATTTTCCTCTCTTGAACAGCCTGCAATAATTAATCCAATTATTAAAATTGATAAAACATTTTTCACTTAGCACCTAACTTAACGTTTAGATCAATTCTTTTTCCTTTTCTAATAACTTTAAAATCTACAATTTGATCAGCTTTTAGTTGGCTTAAGAGATAAAGTAATTCTTCTTTGGTAGCTATAATTTTATTATTCAAAGAAAGAATAATGTCACCAGACTTAACACCTGCGAGAGAAGCTGGACCATCTTCAGTAACAGTATCAATAACTACAACTGAATTATTATCTTTATCAATTTGCTTAATTCTTACTCCTAGCCATCCATTTCTATCGTCTCTTGTTTTATCTGGATCTGTATAATTTAAGACCTCTATGTCTTTATTAAAACCTCCAACAAATCTTATGATACGTGGAAGTGGTAACGAGTCCTCACCAACAGCCTGCCCTTCAACTAATCTCCATTTAGTAACAGCATCAATAAACTCTTTTGGTAGATTCTTATATTTATCATGTGCCTGAGATAAGACTAACCAATCATCAGACTCAACTGCATTGTCAGTTTTATCAGGTTGGTAACTTTGATGTCTTATTAGGGCTATTACGTAATTAACTTCTGTATCAATAAAAACTAAACCTTTTTTAGTACAGTTTTTATACTCACAACCACTGATCACAACATACCTCTTATCTTTTGATATTGTATATCCACCATTAGCTCTTTGAAATATACTCAGAAGTTCATCAACAACAGTTCCATCCATACCTAAATCTTCCCATACAAAAGATTTCATGTCATTAATTTGATAATCTAAAAATTCTTCAAATCTTTTATCTTTATCTTCATTTAATAAATCTTTTGAATCTTTGAATTCTGTCTGTACAGCAAACCATTTAGCATCATCAAAGCCATATTCCATTACGTATGACGAGTGGAAAAAATAACAATTTCTAGCTAGTTCTTTAAGTGTTTCGTAAGTTTTTTGTTTAAAACAATTCTTTTTAAGATTTGGTATCTCCCAAACTATTGGTGGAAAATCATCCCATGCTAATTCTCTTTTTTCTCTAGCTCTTAAAGCATCTTTAATTTGATCGCTGATAGCAAGATCATCGATACTGCTAGCTAAATTGGTTTGAAAAATATTATCACCAAACTCATAGAATAAATCCCAGTGATAGTTAGCTAATAAATCCTTGTAAATATTATCAAAGTTTGCCCTAGTATATTTATTAAGTACTTCAGTTTCATAAAAACGAGCTAAAATATTTACCATTCTTGCTGGACTTATCTGTAATACATCTATTTTTTCATGTAGCTCTTCGTATGTATCAATAGATTTAAAACCATTAACATGATCTAGTTCATAAAACTTTTGACCTTGATAATAATAATTAGCAGCGTTAGATGATCCAGTAATTTTTACTGCGTCTGAAATTATTAATTTTTTTGAATTAATGGTTGCTTTATAAAATGGGCTCACGTTTAAACTAGTTAGTTTTTGCTCAATAGATATCTTGTTATTTTTTTTAACAGGTAAGAATATTCTTAATGCTGTAAAATTAGGATTAATATTTTCACAATATTGATCCCAACCAACACCCCATGCAACTACTTTACCTTTATGTTTAAGTTCATATAGGGAACTAGCACCACTTATTTTTCTCGTTGCAAGAACATGACCATCATTATCTCTTATCATTAAGTCTCTAAAATTTGAGACAGATATATCTATTTTATTACCATCAAGATTGATCGTAGAATTAGCTATTGTTTGAAACTTTCTTTCGTACTTACTTTTTTCTAATTTAGTAATTCTATTAGGAACTTCAGTGACTATGTTTTGTATATTAAATGGCTTGTCATAATATTTTTTTGGATCTGGACCACATGCGTTTAGATAAACATTCTGGTCTTTGGCAAATGTAGTCATAGCATCTTCATCAAAACGTCCTATGTAATTAGTATCAAAAGTATATTTCCTTTTATGGGTCGTCATCATGTTGGTGATCAGTAATTCATCATTAGAATACATTTCAGCTTTCAATCCTCTATCGTTGGAACCCTTTACGTACCAATATTTATTTTTATGGATGATCAAAGCTTCAGACGTATAGACACAACTCTCACCACATTTTTGATCTACTAATGAACTCATTTCATATTTTTCATAAGTAAGATTATTAGTTAGTGATTTAGATGTTTCTTTATTTAAAATTATTTTTTGAGGTTTTAAAGGTTTGTCAGATAAAAATGATTTTACAGGATAAGTTTTTTGATGCTCTTCAAACTTTTTAACTAAACAATCAACGTCTAGATTTTTTCCAATAAAAACTTCAACTTCTGTAATATTGGCTATGGCACTGGTAAAAGGGTATGAACGTTTATATTTACTGCACGTTGTTAAGTAATTAGCATAAGTAGTAGACTGATCTACATATCTTTTTTCAAAGCTGTTTAATTGAGTTTTATCTCCTTCTCGGAATGAAGTAACAGCAGCTGTCATAGTTTGAGCACCCATTGAATAGGCTCCATCCTTTTGAAACCTGATCACAAGATCCATGTAGCCATCATTGTTTGCATCAGCATAAAAATGATCAATAATATTTATCCAATTATTTTTAAGATCATCTTCACCCTCGTATTCGATCTTAACTAAATTACAAGGTTCTGAAGTACACTTTGGCTCCTCCATAGATTCTTCATATGTGATAATTTTTTCAACACCGCATCTTCTGCTTATTTCGTATAGGGTAACTCTTTTTTCGTTCTTAATATCAATCTTGCATGATCGTTCCTTATTTTTAGGAATTTCTAATTTAAAAAACTTATTACTAAGGTATTTGAAATATAATTTTTCTATATCAAGTTTACCCCAGCTTTCTTGAATATAATCGTATTTAGCTTCAGTCTTAAACTCAGCACGCATTTTCATGGTAGCACAATAGTTTTCTATTCCTCTACCTGTATTAAATGTTGCCTGATCATATTGACCAAGATCAATATTCTTAGACTCATATTCTTTACAAATTTCTACTATTTGATTAGTGCTTAATTCTTTATTAGATAATTTATCGCTGTACTCATAAATTACGTCATCTGAAAATGCTACGTTTGAAAAGAATAAAGTAAAAAAAATAAGTGATAAAAGTTTTTTCATAACTTTTTATTTAGACCTATATTTAATAAATTCAAAATACAAACCTTGTAGTATTTTATAAGAGGCATAGAAAAATCCTATTAATATCAAAACAATGAAAGGATTAGGAAAAGAAAAAGATTTAATTGTCATAAATAAGTATATTCCTAAATAATCAAGCTCAACATTGTTTCCAATTAAAATTTGATAAGAAAAATAAGATGCGGTTAAAAATAGTGCCAAGAGAAAGAATGTTTCAAATATAACTCTTAAAAGTGTCACTAAAGAAAAAAGTATAATTAAAAGTTTTTTCATTTATTACCCCACTTTAATTCAAAACCATAAGGAGTTTCACTATGTAATTTTTCACAATTAATTAGGAAATTAGCATACTCTTCATTTTTAGTTTTTTTATTGATACTAGTTTTCTTCACGATTTCATCAGCATATAAACCATAATGATTATAACCAGCTATAATGTAATTCCTTGCTCTATACCTCATGTCACTAAAGCCTTTTAATACTTGTTCTGGTACCTCTTTACCTTCATATGCTTTAGCAGCTTTATCTGCTTTTTCATTTAATGCGTAGCCTTGGTTCAAAAGTTCTTCACCTCTTTTAATTTTTCCCCAATTACGCACAATTGTACCTCTCGCACTACCCATTGTTTTTTTATAAGACTTATCCTCATAATTAATAAAAGTTTCATCAGCACAATTTTCAAGAGCAATTTCTTTTTTATTTTTTGAGAATGCGGAAGTAATACAAACTAAACTTAAGAATATTGTTAATAATAATTTTTTCATAGTTAATCCTCATGATCAAATTGGCTAGTAGCAACATTAAGAGTTAATTTGAGTTTTTTGATAATATTACCAATATTATTTGGATGCATACCACCTCCTTTGAAATCTTCTTCAGTTTTAAATGTTTTTTCCCATCTTCTAACTCTATTATCAATTGTTTTATTAATGACTGTGCCCATACCAATATAGACCATGTCATCTTTTTTATATTTTGGTTTACACTCACAATTAAAGATATCACAATCACACAGAAAAGCTGAAACCATAGCGTAATCTGTTTTTCCATCAATCAAACACAAAACCTTAACGTAAGCTAAAGTTTTCTTTCCAGCATCATTCACTATCATGTGAAGAATTTTTCCATGGTACAAAGATTTTGGTTTTAACTCATCGTTGGTAAAAAACTTTTCCATGTATTCAAAACACGCATCTACAGATTTAAAGACTAGCTTATCTTTCATGTCCCTTTTGTAATTGTTAGATAAATTATTATTAAAATTATTAACCCAAAACCTAATATTCCCCAACCAAGCCAGTTTGGAGTCCCCTCATAACAGAGAAACTCTACCTTACAAAAACCAGTTATAAATTTATTCCACATATCTAAAAGACTAACAAATCCTTAACCACGACTCAAATTGATTAATTATCTCACACCGACAAGAACAAGACAGATTAGTCCCAAACAGTCTACAACAAGCTATAAAGTTATAAATCAGAGAATTACCTTTTAATAACCAAACCTTTTAATTGTTGATTTAATTGACTTTTAACATTAAAAACTTCAGTGATACGAATGCCCTTGTAGCTCAGCTGGTAGAGCAATTGATTTGTAATCAATAGGTCCGCGGTTCGACTCCGTGCGGGGGCACCACACAATCCTTTACTTATTTCACTTTTTGAACTTTTAAAAAAAACCTATAAGAAAAAATAGTAGAACAAAGACTATACAAAGGAAGAAAGTAGAACTCACTGAAGTGAAATTGAAGTGAAATTGTTTTTATTAATGTAAAACATTATCTAGGATATTTATGGTCACATAACGATGACATTCATCACTTTCAACATCAAACTCTATTTGTGGATCTATATCTCCCGCTATAACATCTGACATAAAAGTTATATAATCACCTAGCTCATTATCTGTTGCGTAATAGTCGAATGTTTTTTTAAACTTTATCATTAGAGATGTAATATTTTATTTGATAAGTGATCGAATTTATAGTTATGAATTTGATTGTTAATAGTTAACTGGATTATTTCATCAATAATATTTAATGAAACAATATACCATTCTTTTGGCATTTTATAGTTTCCTTTTTTATCAGCTATCTTTACATCAAGACATCTTTCTGAAAAAAAATTATGAATTATGCTTTCAAATTTTTGAGGATCTAAATTAAAAGTTTTATATGCGGACATAATTTTAACTGGTGCCATTAAAAATGTTGTTTCATTTTCTGCATTTTCAATTCTTGTTTCAATTGAAGTTGTGCAATATCCAATCTTATACAAATCCCTTATTGAATTAATTTCAGCTTTTTTACTTAACGATGACAATACATAAATATGGCCAGTAGCATTATCTTTGTCAGTAATACCATTAAAACCTTTGGTGAATTCGTCCAACGCTTCATCATTAGATTGAATAACCGTACTTCCATTATTATAAAGTTCTTTACCCAGTGATCTTAAATACATATTTGACTCTAATCCATTCTCAAAGATACAGCGGATTCTTGGATCAAGCCTTTTTCGTTTACCTTGTGTTTTATCATTAAATTCTTTTACAATTGGATCTTCAATTTTTTCTAAAAATAATAAAATTCCATCTAAAACAAAGTATCTACCTTCTTTTAAATGATGCTCCTTATGAGTTATTAGTTTTCTTTTTCCTTCCTTAATTTCTTTTTGCATTGTTTTAAAATTATTCTCATAATCTTTAAAATTCTCACATGGTTTTCTTCTTGCTACAAAATCAGTTTTATTTTTATTTTTTGGTATATTTTTTAAATCAAAAATATTTACTGGATCATCATCGAGTAAACCAAGCACATCGTTACTTAAAATATCATCAACAGTTATATTTTCTTTAACATTTTCAAGTAAATTATGTCTATCTAAATCTTTTAAAATTGAAGCTTTGCCAAAATCTTTCTTTAATTCTTTTAAACGTGAAAATAATTTTCTTTCAGAAATATCAATACTTTCTTCAGGTTCCCTTTCATTTTCATCTATAAATTTATTTATCTCTTCAAAGGAAACTTTTAACCTTTGATCTGTTGTAATTGATTGAGATTTACGAATTTTTAAAATACCTAATGGATCATCTTTTAATATTTTTTTAAGTTCGTTGTCAAAATCTAACATTTAGGTTATTTATTCTGTTGTCTCTTTTTATTTTTCAAAAAAACTATTGCTTCAGCCATTCTTCTTTCAATTGGGTCTCTTGAATTTAATTTAGGTTCTCTATTGTGTTTTTTAATGAAATCTGCAATTTTTTTATAAAGTAAAACCGCTTCCTGATCTGTCATAATTATTTTTTGAGATTCTATAGTTTCGCTAATCACTTTTAATAATTTTGTGGTTACATTTTTGGATAAAACCTCAAAAGCTTTTTGAAATGGATTAACCTGGTCTATTAAATCAATATGTAATTGATCAATATTAATAAACTTATCCGCCATTCTAACAAATCTTTTGTCTCCAACTTCCTTTATTTCTCCATTTTTAATTACAGAATCAACCAAAACATGTTGTCTAACTTCTTCGATTTCTTCTTTTGAAAGTTCTGGATATTTAGTTTGAATTATCTTTGGAATTAAAACTTGATTAATTACCTGAGGATCCATATTTCCTGGAATAGCTTTTATCATTTGGTCATCTTGAAGTATTGTTGCTTTTAAATCATTTAAATCACTTTCTAAAATTTGTTTAACTTTTTTTGAACTTGGTTCCTTAAATCCACCTATTTCGATTGTTCCAGGATCAACATTACCACTACTTGTTTTTGTTTTAAAATTAACATGTGGGGCTAATACTTGTTCCATTAGTAATGAAGCTGTTATAGCTTTCAACATATTATTCACCGAAAGTTTTACCTCACTATCAGAAACATCAGGTTGAGCTATCAAGTTTGTAAATTGAGAGTGACTTTTATTTTCGCTATCTCTTGTGGCTCTCCCAATTATCTGGATAATTTCGGTCAATGAACCACGATACCCAATTGTCAGTGCATGTTCACAGAAAGGCCAATCAAATCCTTCTTTAGCCATACCAAGAGCGATTATAATATCAATATCATCTACATCTTTAATCTTCCTGAGATAATTAATAATTTTTTCTCTATCATTATTATTGTCATTAACTAAATCAGCTACTTTTATAATTTTTCCATCTTCTCTTTTAACATGAATAACCCCAGTTTCTGGATCCTGCTTATCTATATTACCTATAAAATCTAATATTGTATCTACTTCATCGTGTTTAAGTTTCGTTGACTCTCCAGCATTAACATTAGGGATATGAACAATAGTTTTTTGATCGGTATCTAAAACCTCTTTTATAGCTGAAAGATATTTACCCTGATAAAAGTGATAACCAATACCAAGAGATTTTAAATATTTATAACCGTTAAGTTGTTCATAATAATTGTAGGTTACAGGAGTAAACTTCATTTCATCTTCAGGCAGTAATACTGGGATATTATCTCCTCTAAAATATGAACCAGTCATTGCAATAATATGGGCATTTGTTTTATTCATTATTTTACTCAAAACTTCACCTAATTTATTTTCTATTGCAGCTGAAACATGATGAAATTCATCAATAGCTATTAAAGTATCATTGAAGACAGATACATCTAGCTGATTAAATGCAAATCTTAAAGTTGCATGTGTGCATATTAATATGGCCTCAGATTTATCTTCTATGAATGTTCTGAAAGCTCTAACTTTTTTATGATCACCTCCTGGTGTGCATAGATTATAATCTTCATTATAATCCCAATCTGCAAAAAAACCATGATCTACTAGCTTGGTCCTATCAAAAGAACCTCCAATAGATCGTTCTGGAACTGCAACAATTACTTTTTTTATCCCTTGATTATAAAGTTTATCCAAACCTAAAAACATAAGAGCTCTTGATTTTCCAGAAGCAGGTGGTGCTTTTAAAAGTAAATACTGAGAATTTCTATCCTCAAATGCCCTTTTCTGCATTTCTCTCATTCCAAGAGAATCTATGTTTAAACTTTTACCAGTTTGTTGATATGTTACATCTACAAAATTTTTCATTTAGATTAAATTTCTTTTATTATTTTCATACATTTCAAATAGAAATTTTACTCTATCATCATCAGATTTAAATTCATCATTCCGGTAGCATTTATCTATTACATTATCTATATTTTTATGAGCACTTTTTAATAAATTGGGCATGGTTTTATTATTATATAGTTGAGCTATAGTTAAATCAGGAAATTTTTCTCTAATATCAATAATATCAAAAGCTATTTTTTCAAGATTTTTTTTAGTTTGGATATCAATTTTGGGAATTGGGAAGGGATTATAACAAAAAGATGATGAATAATTAAAATCCGATCTCATTCTTCCACTTACAACACTAACCCAAGACATGTGCATTTTTGAAGACACAAATGAAAAAATGAAAATTTCTGGATTATATAAAGCATGCGCATTGTTATTTATTACATATGAGCTATCCACGAATCCAACAGGTATATAGTTTCTTTCACCTGATGACACACAAGGAATTATTAAAGCTGAACTGGGCGGGTGCTGTATTCCAATAAATTTATGAGCTCTTTCAGCAGCTTTATTTGTACTTTTAGATCTACTTGTTAATCTAAATTCTTTTACTTTTTTAATTCTTTCATTGATTAAATCAAATTTCTTTATATTTTCTAAATCTTTGTCTTCTATCCATAAACACCACCGTTCTATTCCTTTAATAAACTCTTGTGCTCCTATATATTTTTTAACATATTGTTTTGCCTCAGGAAACTTTGTTAAAATTTTTTCTTTTTCTTCATATGATAAAATAAAATTTCCATTATCTGTTGGTTTATTACCATAAATCATTTTAGGTTTATCAAATAAGGGATCGTGAGTTCTATTTACAATTGTATTATTATCTAAATCTATTAAATAAGGATTAATATTTTTTACAAATCTGAAAGTAGACTTTTCAAATATTCTTTTTTTATTATCTGCTTTATTTGATAAACAAATAATTACACAGGTTACACCTGCTTTGGCTTTTGCATTATTTTTCCAATGAAATGATTTATAAGCAAATTCAATTTCAATATCCAAATCAAGAATGTTTGGCCACAAACTAATAACTTGTTCACCCTGAGTTATCGAATTAGTTGATACAAAGGCTAATTTAGAATTTGAGTCCTTTATATATTTTGATCCTTTTATAAACCAACAAGAAATATAATCTAAATTTTTATAATTTTTTTTTCCTTTAAAAATTTTTTCAATTTCAAATCTTTGTTTTTTCGTTTGCCATGTTGAACCTAGATAAGGAGGATTTCCAATTAAATAGGTAATCTTTTTTTTATCCTTAGGACAAATTTTATCCCAGTCTATTTCATTGGAGTTTTCACAATATATATTACCTGAAGTTGTTAAGGGCAAAGTAGCTTTGGTTTCACCTAAAACATCTTTAAAATATAAATTTATTTGATGTTGAGCTATCCATAAAGAAAGCTTTGCTGACTCATGGGCATAGTCATCAATTTCAATACCATAAAATTGATTTAAACTAATTCCTGATTTCATTATTAGCCATTGATTTGAATCAATAGTTTGTAATTTTTTAAAAATTTCTAGCTCAATCTTACAAAGTTCTTTAAAACTAATGACTAAAAAATTCCCTGAACCACAAGCAGGATCAAAGATCCTAGTGTTGTAAATCTTTAACAAAATTAAATTCAATTTTTTTTTATTGTCATGTGCCTCCTCTAAATTACTATAAAGTTCATCAAGGAATAATGGTTTTATAATTTTCAAAATATTTTCAACAGAAGTATAGTGGATTCCAAATTCGTCACGTTTATCTTGACTTACTACAGCTTGCATCATAGACCCCAAAATATCTGGATTTATCAATGACCAGTCAAGGTCACCTATTTCGATCAATAATTTCCTAGACTCTTTAGAAAATTTTGGAATATTTATTTTTTCTTCAAATAATCCACCATTAACATAAGGAAATTTTGTTAAATAAACTGGTATATCAGATCTTTTTTCTAAGTTTAAAACTTCGAATAGATTTTGAAAAAAAGTATCTAAATCATCTCCATTTTCTTGGGTATATGAAATAATTGATTTTGTAAAAAGTCTTTCTTCAAATATTTCAGAATCTTCAGAAAAAAAACAAAATAAAATTTTAGAAAAAAATAAGTTTAAGTGATGTTTGGATCTTTCATTATCATTTAATTTTGGATTATCTTTAATTAAAATATCAAATAATTTTCCCATTTTATAAGCAGCTTTTACATCGGCTAAATTTTCGCTTATATTTTCTGCTTTTTCCAGTCCAGTTAATGGCATGAAAAAATTTGCATTTAAATAAATTTTATTTATATCAATATCTAAAGTGTCATGATTTTTTAAATCTTTAGCTAAAAACGTGTTAAAATCAGTTACAATTAAAAATCTAACTTTAAATTTTTCTGCATTTTTATTTTTTGATAAATCATCAATCACATAATGAACATCATCTTCTTTTCTAATTTTCTTAAAATAGATCTTTTTACTCCAAATTATCTCATCTTCTTTTTTTGATTTATTATAATCACCTTTTTTAAGTCGATTGATTGAAGATTTAGGTTGATCAAAAGCCAATAAAAAATCATAAATAAAATTTTCTTTGTCGAAATTTGTGATGAGTTTTTTTAAATTATTCTCAATTTTAGATAAACTCATTTTTTCAACATATCAAATTTTTAATGCAAAACTAGATTTATTAAATTCATAAATTAAACAATATTGGAGCAGATTTTAAACAAACATATATGTTTAAAATAGAATCATGCATTGGATTTCATTCCTTTTTTCGCGTTTACGTTTTTTTTCCTTACATTCCTCTTTACGTAGACCTCTTGATTGGAAGAGGAGTGAAACCATTACCAACTACAAATTACTTACCTTAAAAAATACAACCAACAATAGGAGTTTTGATATATGGAAATAGACCGTATTAATAAATACTGTCATGTAAGTGCTTATATAGCTTACGATAACTGCAGCCCAGTTTACAAACAAACTTTTAAATTTGAAATTAGCCCAAGCGACCATAATTCTATTATTTGGGACAAAATAATAAGGACCCTTAAAAAAATTGGTGTAAATGTGGAGCTTAAGTCTTGAAGCGGTTCCTTATCTTTGTTTCAGCCCACTTAATTCTTTTTTTAATGATAATTGCCTACCAAGCACAAGCTGAGGAAGAGTGGACAATAGATAGATATGAAACTCTATCTTATGCGAGAGTTAGTGGTGAAGTAGTTCATGGTGATAGTTTAAATTTCTTTATAGGATCGAGAGAAAATTGTGAAACTGTCTATAATAACTTTACCTTTGTCACTTATGAAAAACCTGGTGATATATATCAACTAGAGGGTAAAAATATTCCAATCAAAATTAATGGAGAAGATTTTACAGCTAAAGTTCAGGCAGTTAATCCTTTTTTAATTGGGTTTAGAGTTACTTTTTCCTTGGGAGAGTTTCCAGTTAAAGAATACATCCATCGCTTAAACAATTTTTATAAAAAAGAGAATAAGTATGAAATTGAGATAGTAGATGGGATCGACTTTAAAGCAGCAAAATATTTCGATATAACGACTAACAATTGGAAGTTAGATAAGCTTGTTCCGTCTGTATTAAAAGCTAATAAGCTTTGTGAAACCATTAGTCATTTGGATAGTTAGATAATGTTAAGAATTCTTATAATTATCTTATTATTATTGCCAACGACCTCAAATGCAGATCAAGGTTTAAAACTGTCATGTCTTAATATGAAGTCAGCTTTTGGAAGGAATTACGATCCTTTGAAATTCACATTACAAGCAGTAGGTCTTGAATATTTCGATGAAGAAAAAGATAAATTTGTAATGATTGAAGCAAACAAATTAGACATAGGTGAAAATCAAGTAACTGCAAGATTTGTAGATTATGAATTAGGCTTTCAAATGATCGTATTTGCAGGAGAGACAGAGCCTACTATGACAATGTCTAAATATGATTATAAAAATAAAAAGTTTTTAGAACACTATAAGTGCGATGTTGAAACGGGCAATATAGAGTAAAACAAGTGAAGTGAAATTGAAGTGAAATATCTTTAACCAACTTGACGTGAGTCTAGAAGTAAGTAGTATCAATAGTTAATGAATGTAAATTGTCTTTGCTTGTTGATTTGTAATCAATAGGTCCGCGGTTCGTCTCCGTGCGGGGGCACCATCACTCAATAAAATCAACACTTATTATTTTTGCTAAATCTAAATACTTTCAATTATTGTGTCACGCATGTGTCGAGATTACAGTTGGTTGATTATAAGCATTGCAAACGATATTAATTTTATCACAAATAAATATTTAGTTATTTGGTATGACATCAAATGCTAGAACTGTTCGGTCTTCTTGAGACTCAAATGGAATTGTGTAATGAAGTAAAGAAGCTGGAAAAAGACATAAACTCCCAGTTACAACATTTATAGTACTCTCTTGTTTTGTTTTTCTAAGTTTATTTTCTGTATCATCTAAACATACAACAATATTTCCACTGTCATTCTTTACTTTTCTTGGAACATTTATGTAAATACTACCTGTAATCCAGCCCAAATCATGCATATGAGCTTTTATGCTACCTCCACTTTTCATATTTACAAGCCAACCATTTATTTTATAACTTGCTGGCCATTTTTTTAAAAAACCTTCTTTACTATTTTTAAAATGAATTCGATACTTTTCTAATTCTAAATGTATTATATTTTCTATTTGCTTAATATAAAAGCCCTTTATATCAAAAAAATTTCCTGAAGTTTGACGACCATTAGTTAGGTGACCTTGTGCTTTACTTCCAGTTGTTTTGTCTTTTAAAATATCATTAGCAGTTTTTATAAATATATTTTTAAAATCATATTTTTTAGATAGATCAGAAATCAAAACATATTTCAGCGGCTCATTACAGAATGGATTTAATCTATTAATTCCATATTTAATTTCTGAACGAGAGATTAGTGAGCCAATCACTGCATTTGTTTCACCTTGGTTTAACATGGTATCTAATTGTTTATAAAAATCAGGCTGTTGATTAGCTGAATATAAACACCTGAGTAAGTAATTTTTTCCTTCTTTAAAATTAATTAACTTAAAATGTTCTAAAGCTTCGAGGTATTTTTTTTTATTATATAACAATATTCCTAAATTATAGCGTGGTTCAATTAGGTTGGGGTTTAAGATTATTGCTTTTTTATAACACACTATAGCTTCATCATACCTGCCTAGGTCTTTTAAAGTATTACCTCTATTATTATGTGCTTCTACTAGCTTTGGAT
>NZ_LANA01000002.1:0-202723 GCF_012932795.1 Candidatus Pelagibacter communis | reverse complement strand
ATTAGCTAAATTATAATGAGCTTCAACAAGATTGGGCATTAGCTCTATTACTTTTTTGTAACTTATTTCTGCTTGGTCAAGTTTATTAGCGTAATGTGCTTCAATACCTTCTGTTAGCTTCTGTTTTATGTCTTGTTTCATTAGATTAATTCAAACTTTATACTTTCAATTATTAGGTCGTGTGTGTCAAGATTTCAAATAATGTTAAGAAATAATATTTATTTAGTAAACTACACCTCTAATTATCTTATCTTTATAGTCTGAAGCTAAATTAAATCCTTTTTGAATTTCCTCTATTTTAAAATAATGTGTAACCAATTTATGTATTGGAATTGAATTTTTTAAAATTATATTCTGCATTCTATTAAATTTTACATTAGATCTTCTCACATTTAAAATATCAATTTCTTTTATTCTTAATTTATGTGGGTTTATTTTAATAAAATCATCTCTTTCAGGTATACCTACTACAATGTATTTTCCACTTTTTCTTATAGCTTTTATTCCATAGTCAAATGACATGTCATTAGTGATTAAATCAAAAACATAATTAAAATTATTTGTTTTTGGATTTATATTTTTTTTTAAAAATAAATTTATTAAATTTTTAGCTTTAAAATGTTTCTTTGCATAAACTAATCTATCTTTTTTTTGATCTAAAATAGTAATATTTTTTACACCCATTGAGTAAAGTAATGATGAAATTAACATACTAATAGCTCCACAACCTAGTATGAGAATATTATTTTCTTCACGATTATTTATCATCGATCTATCTATGCAATATTGAGCTATGCCTGCCGGTTCTATCATTGATGAAATTTTTGGATCAATATTTTTATCTAATAATGTTAACTGAGATTTTTTTAAAACCATAAACTCTCTAAAGGATCCTTTTGTAGGGTGTGATCCCAAGTAAGTTTGGTGATTGCATAAATTATATTTTAAACCACAACCACATAATTCTTTTTCAATCTTTTTACATGAAGATATATCTAGTGGGTCAATAACAACATTAGCATAATTTTTAAATTTAGATTTGTTTCTATCAATAATTATACCACCGGTTTCATGTCCTAGACTTAAAGGAAATTGAGGTTGCATAGTTCCTAAAGCACCATTTCTAAAGAAATGTAGATCAGAACCACAAATTCCTGTTCCTGTAATTTTAACTAAAACTTCATCTTCTTTTAATTTGTTATTAATTTTTTCATCTACAATTTCAAAATTTTTTTTTTTAGTTAATAGTGCTACTTTCATAAATCAAAATTAAATTTTATTTAATATTGTACAAACATAATCAATTTCATCATACGTTAATTCAGGGTAATTAGGTGGGCAAATATGATATTTGCTAAATTTTTCAGAATTTTTAAGATTATTTCTAGTAACATATTTTTGAAAAACGTTTTGTTTATGAATTGGTGTGTCCCAAACCTTTCCAGTTAAGTTTATTCCATTTTTTTTACAAAATTTTTCTATTATTTTAGAATTAAGTTTAGTTTTAATTATACATTTGTAATAAGAACACCTTCCTTTATTTTGAATAATTACATCATAATTATCATTGTCTTTAAGTTTTTCCAAATACCTCATCACGAGTTTTTTTCTTTTATTTATTCTTTTCTTAATTCGTTCTAATTCTAATAATCCAAATATTGCTGTAAATTCTGAAATCTTATTATTTGAACCTAAAAAGTTTATAAAATTTGGATTTTTACCTCTACCAAAATTTTTAGATGAATTCATTTTTACATAAAATTTTTTATTATTTGTGGTTATCATGCCCCCTTCACCTGTAGTCATAACTTTTGTTGGATAGAAACTAAAGCAACCAATATCACCTATTGTGCCTGCATATAAATCTTTATTTAAAAAAGAACCGTGTGCATGTGCTGCATCCTCAATTAAAAATAATTTTTTTTTTTTACAAATTTTGACAATATTCGAGCAATCATTTGAAATAATGCCACCAACATGAACAATACATATCGCTTTAGTTTTTTTAGTAATCTTATTTTTTATTTCTTCAATATCCATTTCTGGTGAATCTGGTTTGTTATCACAAAATACCGGTTTTCCACCAGCATTGATAATGGCTATAATAGTAGCAAAGAAAGTATTGGTTGGCACAATTACTTCTTTATTTAATATATTAATAGTTCTAAATGCAATTTCTAAAGCAGCTGTACCATTTGTGACTGCAATTGAATATTTTGAATTGACAAGACTAGAAAAATTTTTTTCAAATTTTTTAACATAATAACCTTCACTAATAGCCTTTGAATTAAAAACTTTATTTGATAAGTTTTTATACTTATCTTGAAATTTTTTTTCAAAATTAAGTTTGAATATTGGTATTCTTTTCATTAAATTATTTCTTTTCTTAATTGTTCAATCTTAATTTTTTTTTGTAAACTTCTATTTTTATCATAAAGAAGATTGAATTTAATTTTATTATTTGTTTTAACTAAAATTGATTTAGCATTTCTAACTTCAAAATTATCCGCAACAGCACTAATAGGTCTTTTTGTTGGATTTAAATTTATAATTGTAATTTTTGATTTATCATTAACTATTTTTCCTTTCCATCTTCTGGGTCTAAATGGGCTAATTGGAGCAATTGAAAGTTTATTTGAATTTAAGCTTAATATAGGACCATGAACAGATAAATTATAAGCAGTACTGCCTGCAGGTGTTGAAACTAGTACACCGTCAGAAACAAGTTTTTTTATAATTTGTTTTGAACCATGTTTAATAGATAATGAGGCTGCTTGTCTACTTTGTCTTAAAATAGATATCTCATTAATGGCTATAGATTTTTTAGTCTGATTATTTTTGTTTTTTACAGTCATTTCTAATGGTGAAATAGAAATCATTTTTGCTTTTGCTAGATTTTTAATAATATTTTTTGATGAAAATTTATTCATCAAAAAACCATAGTTTCCTGAGTTGATCCCATAAAATTTTTTTTTTGAATTTTTATTTTTTTTTAAAGTTTCTAGCATAAAACCATCACCACCTATAACTATTACAAGATTATTTTGTTTAAACTGAACGGCTTCAATTCTTTTGATCAATAATATTTTAATCTTTAAAGACTTTTTATTTTTATCTGAAATAATTTGAAGCTTACTCATTTAGTGGTGCCCTCGGCCAGACTCGAACTGGCACTCCATAAATGGCAAGGATTTTAAGTCCTTTGTGTCTACCAATTTCACCACGAGGGCATTAATGAATTTCATGAGTATTTATGCTAATATTTATAATTGAACAAGAGGAATAAGTAAAATTTTTTTAATTTATCTCTCCATTCTACAGTCTTGCTCCAGTTGTCCCATATTATCCTATAGCAATTCAATAAGCCTGGAGCGTGGATATTAATTGATAGAATTAATATTTTTACAGTTTGAGGTAAAACCAATGTTATTATTTAAAAAATTATCTTCTAGTTGGAATTTTTGATGCAACGTACTGCTTTCTAACCGCTTCTCTAAAATAAATATAAACCCCAGCTGAGATAATACAAATTACCCCTAACAAAGTTCTAAGAGATGGAATTTCATTAAATAGAAAATAACCTGGTATCATCGACATAATAATCAATGAATACTCAAACAATGAGACAACGGATGGAGATGCAATGATATAAGCTGAAAAGATACATAAGAACCCAATAGATGCAGCAACTCCAAAGAATAATATAAATTTCCAAGTATAATCAAAGTTTGTAAACCACTCTCTAAATATAAACTGTGTAGTTGGATCAAAATCAGTGTTGTTGAATTGACCATTCCCCATAAAGACATAAATGATGCCACATAAAACAAGAGCAATTAAATAAAAATAGTATAACTGAGTGTTTACATCATCCTTATCAGATGTGTATTTAGTAATAGTCATTGATGCTGCATAAAATAAAGCACTTAACACTGGTAACAGATTTCTATAATCAAAACTTTCAAAATTAGGATTTAAGACAATTAATACACCAAAGAAACCAAAGCCAATAGCGAACCATCTTCTAATACCAATAAATTCTTTTAAAAAAAATTTAGCAAAGATAGATACGAAAAAAGGACAAGAAAAGAATAAAGCATTAGCAGTTGCTAGTTGCATATATGTAATAGAGATAAAGAAAGTTGAGAATGCAATAAAGTGCAACAATACTCTTATAAAAGTTAATAATGGATAATGAGTTTTTAAAGATACTTTTTGTCCCTTAAAACTTAAGTAGATAAATAAAACAATTGCAGCAACTAAATATCTTCCAAAGAATATTTCATAAAGAGAAGATTGCTCGAAGATAAACTTAATCAATGCATCTTGCATTGAAAACAAGCTCATAGCGATAAGGATTAAAACAATTCCTTTTGAATTATTATCTGTGCTCATTAATATTAATAAATAAACCCAGAACTATGATCCCTAAAGGTTTTTTCATTTAAAACCCACCTCTCCAGTTATCTTTATCTTCAAACCGCTCTTTTTCTTTTTTAGAGGTAGGTCTAAATAAAAAATAAACTGCAAGGATGATAGTTAATAAAATTATAATAATCTCAAGTGTCATAAAACCAGAACCACGATCCCTAAAAGTTTTTTCATTAATAAAACCATATAATATTATCTCTCCATGCTCCAGTCTTGCTCAAGTCTACACAAAATTATAAACCATATTTTCCAATACTAATTTTAATCTAAATTAAAGTTATCTGATTTTATAGGATGTTTAAACTACCTTGGACTACTATGGACTGACCTTAACTTCTATCCCTCGGCTTTTAAGTCCTTTGTGTCTACCAATTTCACAACGAGGGCATTTGTGAATTTCATAAGTATTTATAATTGAACAAGAGTAATAAGTAAAATTTATTTATTTATTTACTGCTCAACTTTTTTTATGTTAATACATTTACTTGATTTGAATATTTTAAGTAATCAACTTAAATGATTAAATTAAATTGATTTTATTCGTAATATTTAAATTTATTAGGCCAAAAGACTTCATTGTATTCATTTGTATTACTAACGTTTTCTGCTTTTTCAAATGTATAAGGCTTTTTTACCCAAACATTTGCCAAAAAGGCTCTCCTTTTACCAGAAATAATTTTTGTAACTCTATGAGGGTACGAAGGGTTAAACATTATTAATCTATTCTCTATGGGTTGAATTTTTTCAATTTTTTCAATATTTGGTTTAACACTATTGGGTAAATTTGAAATTTCTAAATAACCACCCTCAACATCTTTAGACTCTACATAATATATGTGTCCTGCTGAAGGCATTATGTGTTTTTTATTTTCTACATAGTATTTTATATCTTTATCAACGTGCCATCCTAAAGAACTATTTGGACCTCCAACATTACACCAATATTCAAACCCAGCAACTTCATTTTCAAAGTGAGCATATTTTTCCCATGCTAATTGAATTACTAATTCCATAATATTTCGTGGACTTGTTTTCCACCAGCCATCCCACCAGTTTAATGAAGGAAAATTCATCCATGTTTCATCAGACTTAAAAGTTGAGAGTAACTTCTTATCTTTAATAAAATTATCTATTAAGAGCATTATTTAAATTTAAATATTATTTATTTAAGTTTATATAATTTAAATTATATATCAAATTTTTAAAATGCATGAAAGAAAGGCCATACAAAACTTGAATCTATATTGGTCTTATCAAACCAGTCCACGAAGTTTTTTAAGATATACCCAATGCTATAAGAAAGGTGTGATGGTCTAGGAATTCCTTGCCATACCCATCCATAGGGTATTATTGCCCATAAGATAAATATATTTGTAATTTCAACTCTAGATAAAACTTTTAAAAAATTTTCATTTAAAAAAATAAAATAAGAAATTAATAAAAAAGACATCACAGAAAAAGTTCTAGTGGTATCAGGAATTATTATTAACATTAAAATCATACATATAAATGGCAAAACAAATGAAATTTTTTTATTAAGCGTATTATAAAATTTAAATATAACAAACCAGCCTAGGCCTATTGAAAACCAAATTATATTATAAAATCGAAAAAAAAAAGTATGAAGAAGGTGGGGAAGTGATTCAATGTACCATGTGGCTCTGTCATTTACAATATTCATATTATTGAATTCAAAAATATAATATAAAAATATTCTTCCAAGGATGGCCCCTATGAATAAGCTCAAGGGAAATAGAATGTTACTTATTTTTCTTTCTTTGGTGATAATAGAAATTAAAATTCCAAGTAACAGCGCACCACTTCCAAAAAAAGAAAGTTCAAAATGTTGTAGTCCTAACAAAATACCAATTAAAAGTGTCAAGAAAGTGTAACGTTTTAAATATAGCGCAAGTGTCATAAAAAAAATTGTAAATGAATCGTAGCCTACGAGGTAATAAATAGTAGAAGAAACAGGAAAAATAAAAAAAAGAATCAGAGATATTCTTGCTACTTCATTAGAAAAATTCTTTAATACTATTTTTATAAATAAAAAACTGGATAATATTGATAAAAACAAATGTAATAAAAAAAAAGAAGTTTTATTAGTTGCGCCAAGAATGAAAGCAAGCCAACCACCAAAATAAGAAGTGTAAGCAAATTGATGATCTGGTCTATCTATAAAAATATTTTTATAAGGGTTTTTAGCAGCCTCTAAATAAATATCAAAAAGATTTGGTTGATAAAAAATACCTGTCTTAAAAAGCATTATTATAAATAAAAGTGAAATAAATTTCCAAAATGGAGCTTCAAATAAAAATTTTTCTATTTTATTAAGTATCATCATAATAGTTTTATATAATCATAAAAAAAAATCTATAAAATTTTATTATCTATATTTTAAAAAAAATAATGCGCATATTTTAAAAGACCTTTTTTTAAAATTGAATTATGTGGACTATAATTATTTTTTTTTGAATCTTTTTTAATTAAAAGATAATTTTCATAAGAAGCAATTATTGATTCTTCATTGGAAAACTTTGGCTGCCAATTAAGAATTTTTTTAGCTTTTGAAATATCAAAAAAAACAGATTTACCATAAACTTTAAAATGATACTCTTGAAGTGGAATTAAATTAATTTTACTTAGAAAGTAAGCTACTTTTAAAAAAATATTATTATCTAAATTTTTTACTTTAGATTTACTTTTTGCATGGTCTATAACAGATTTTATTGTTTCGTACATTGTACTAAATTTTTCAGCGCCAATATTAAACACATTACTGCCCTGTATTAGAGATGATTTATAAATTGCATCGTTTAAATCTTCAATATGAATGAATTGATAAAAATTTTTTCCATTATTTAATATTGGTATATTTTGACCCTTATTAATCCATTCAAACAATATACTAAAAATTCCAAGTCTATTTTCTCCCAATATAGTTCTGGGTCTTATAATTGATATATCCAAACCTTTTTTAATGTAACTAAAACAAAGGTCTTCAGCTTTTTTTTTTGAAAAACCGTAAGCTTCTATTGGATGTCTTAGGTCTGTTTCTATTACTGGAACTTTAGTGGGTATACCAAAAACTGCAGAACTAGATATATAAACAATTTTTTTAACATTATTTAAATTTGCTGCTTCTAGTAAATTCTGAGTGCCTACTTCATTTACTTTCTTAAAAGATTTTTTATTTTTTGTTATCGGTACTTTAGCAACATTGTGATAAATTATATCTATATTCTTAGTTGCATTTTTTATATCTTCGAAATTAGTAATATCACCATTTATAAACTTTACATTATCATAAGTTTCATTTGATTTGATTATATCAAAATTAGTTACAGAGGATACTCTGGGTAATATGTATTTTATCAAAGAGGAGCCAAGATATCCTGATCCTCCGGTAATAAGACAATTCATATTTTATATATATAATAATTCATTTATTATACTAGTAATTTTTATATTATAAGTTTAATTGAATAATCATGAGAAAAAATAAAATAGCTTTAGTAACTGGGGGTTCTGGTTTTTTTGGAACAATTTTAATTAAATTTCTTTTAAAAAAAAAAATTAAAATAATAAATTTTGATAAAACGGTACCAGATCAAATACCTCAAGGAGTTAAATTTATTAAAGGTAATATTTTGAATTCAAAACATATTAATAGTGCTGCAAAAAATGTGGATATAATTTTTCACAATGTTGCAAATCTTCCCCTAGCTGAAAATAAAAACAAATATGACTCAATTAATATTAATGGTACTAAAAATATGCTAGAAGCTGCATTAAAAAATAAGGTTAAAAAAGTTATTTATACTTCTACTGGTGCTGTGTTTGGAATACCCAAAATAAATCCTATTAATTCAAACCAAACACCTGTACCCAAAGAAGAATACGGATTAACAAAGCTCTTAGGTGAAAAAGTATGTTTAGACTATATCCAAAAAGGAGTTTCTGTAACTATATTAAGACCAAATACAATACTTGGAGTTGGAAGATTAGGTACACTTTCTTTATTATTTAAATGGGTTGATGAAGGTTACAATATACCAGTTTTTGATGGTGGTAAAAATATATACCAATTTACACACGCTTTAGATCTATCTGAATTAAGTTATCGCGCTTCTTTAGAAAAAGAATCTGAAATATATAATTGTGGAGCTAAAGACAGAACATCAATGAAAGATGTAATGACGAATTTGTGTAAATTTGCAAAAACCAAATCTGAAGTTAAAAGTGTACCAATGTGGCCCGCAATTATTGGAATGAATATCTTGTCTTATCTTAATTTGTCACCACTTGGGGCTTACCACTCATTGATGTATGGAAGATCTATATTTTTCAATATGAGAAAAAACAAAAGAAGATTAAACTGGCAACCAAAATATTCAAATAAAGATATGATTATTGAAAGCTATAAATGGTATTTAAAAAATAAAATTAGTACAAATTATAGTAAGAAAAATTATGAACACCAAGGTTTTGTTAAAGAAGGGTTTTTGAAATATATTAAAAAAATATTATAGTTATTTCTTTAAAAAAAGAATTAAATGTAAAATCATTTTATTTTTAAAATTTGTATTAAAGTTTATTTGGTTGTTTCTTTCAAATAAATATTCACCATTAATTAATGCTAAAACTCTTTTTTTATATTTATCGTCTTGGTTGTATAAATCAAAAATATTTTCATCATGAATTATATCATTTTTATTTACTAAATTTAAAAGAGATAAAACTATTGAATTGGACAAATGTATAATTAAACCAGACCAAGAAAATATTAGTGATAAACAAAATAAAAAATTTATAAACTTATAGTTCAGATCAAAAATAAGATAAACAGAAAAAAATAAAAATAAATTTAGAATTAAAAAATTAAAAAATCGAGTATAAAAAATTTTTTTTTCACACATAAACTGTGTGACAAAAATTGAAACAAAAAAAATCATTAAAGTAATAATTACACTCACCCAACAACCTCAATTCTAAATAAATGAATAAATAATAAGTATAACTTTAAAAAAATCTTACCTTTATTTGTTAATATATACTTTTGATCTTTCTTATATATAAAATTTTTTTTTTTTAATTCGTTAATACGCATCTTAATTTTAAATATTTCATCCACGTTAATAAGTTTTTCTTTTTTTTGGAAATAGGCTATTAAAATTAAAAAACTACCACTTCTACTAATGAAAGCTAAAATATTTAAATATGCAAAATATGAAGATAATGAAAAAAAAATACTTAATAGTATCAATTCTACTTTATCACTAGATTGAATACTTAAGTGCGAAATAAAATATGAATTAATTGATAAACCAACCAATAAAAACATAATTTGAAAATAATTAAAAATATCATTATTTCTTTTATGTAAAAGAAAAAAATCTAAAATAAAAAACCCTATGAAAAGTATATAAAAGATATAAATCATAACCCTTTTGTTGAGAAATTAAACTCTGTTGGATATATAGGCCCAAATTAATTTTTTAGTCATGTTCCATGAAAAAAATGTATTAGTCGACATTGCACACTCATATGTACACTTACATTTGGTATCTTTAATTTTTTTTCGTAATTCTTTTGCTTTATTTGATTTGAATATATTTTTAGGAAAAGTAGAATTATTGACATTACCAATTGTATCAGGCAAAATTTCACATGCATTTACTCTTCCATCTTCCCAAACTACGTAAGATAGTGATCCCGCAGTACATGGCGTAACAAATTTATCATTTTTTGCTACATCATATATCAGGTCTTTTTGTAAGGCTTCTTTAAGTCTCATTAATTTTGCACCCAAAAATGAATATCTCTTCATTTGTCTTTTTTTTATAAAACCCTCATATCTCTCAACTGACGCTTTATATTTATCAAGAGTCTCATCTGGTATGGGTGGGTGATCTAATGTTCCATATCTAAATAAGTTTATATTAATTTGATTAGTTTCAAACTTTAATAAATCATCAATCAACTGAGGATAGATATCTCTATTTTCGTTTGTTACGACTGTAATTACTGAAAAATGAAGTTGTTTATAAATTTTTTGAAGTTGTTTCAGCATTTCTAGACTTTCCAAAACTTTTTCATGAGATTTGTTGCCACGTATTTGATCATGCATTTCTTTATTACCATCTAAAGAAAATTGAATAATTATTGGTCTTTTTCCTTTTGAAAATTGAAGCATTCTCAATGTTGAAAGAAATATTCGATCTTTATACCAACCATTAGTAGGAATTGTAAAAACTTTAGGACGGCAGTTAGTTTCAACTTTTTCATATAGTTTATATAAGTCTGATCGTATAAAAGGCTCACCACCTCCAAGCGCGTACCACAAAACAGAACCAAAATTTTTTGTATATTCATTTATTATTGATAAATTCATTTCACCAGGTTCTGCTGCATTCAGAGTATCTTTATAAAAACAGTGATTACATCTTAAATTACATCTTGCAGTAATAAAATTAACTATTTGTATAGGATTTCCATTTCTATAAATTATTTTAAAAAAAATTTTCGTATAATCAATTAAAAATACAGTAAATCTATGAGCATTTAAAAATAAGCCGTAAGCTAAACCTAAGAAGCCACCAGCTAAAAAATTAAATCCAATCAACGGTAGTAAAAAAAAAAAATAAACTTTCTCTTTAAAATTTAAATCATTATAGATTTTTTTAGGTAATAAAATAAATGAAATAAGTAGTGACAATAAATTTCCTAATAGATAAATTTTTACACTTATTAAGCTAAGAATTAATAAGCTCGACAAGACTATAAAAAAAATTGGTACAACTATCCAAGATAATAATAAATTTAAACCTATTTGTGAACTTGCTCTATTAAAGATTTTTGGTTCAACAACTTTCACTTTTGTGGCATGAAAAGGTTTTTGAAAATAATCAGAATAAAGACTAAAAAACTTTAAATGATCAGCTTCAAATTTTTCATCTAAACTGTTTTTTACCCCTAAGAGAGATGATCTAATACAAAAATCATTGTCCTCTCTAATTCTCAAATAGGGATTGAAACCACCAATTTTATTAAATGTTTTTCTTGTAATCAAAAAATGTGAAGATTGCCCACAATAAGGTTTGTTATTTTTTAAACATCTATTAAAAAATTTTTTAGAAAATCTATATCTTAATATTTTATTTTGTATTTTGGAAAAAACTCCCTGTGAGGATTTGCTATAAATTCCCCAATAAATTGTATTCTCATTTAAGTCTGATTTTAAAAGATTTTCAATATATCCAATAGACTGTGAGCTAATTCTAATGTCTGAATCTAAAAAAAGTAAATTTTTCGAAAAACATTTTTGAACACCTTCATTTCTGTAATCACCTGGATTTTTTCTATTATCAAAATTTAAAAATTGGATAGATTTTATATGATTAAATTTATTTTGAATAAAAAGTGTTTCTGGTGTTTCGAAATTAGATACAACTATTTTTTCTGGATTCAACAAAAGTGCATTCTTTATTACTTCTTCCAAAAATGGAGATTTATAATCCGGAATAATAATTCCTAAAGATTCTGACATGAGATTAGTTTATATGAAAGTAAACAAATAATAAATAGGATATTATAAGTACATAATTAAACTTATCATTTAACGCAAAAATATAGATATCTTGCTTTATTTTTTGCTTAAAAACTAGGCTTATAATTCTTGATAGTATTGCAACATAAGATAAGAAAAAAATTAAAAGAAACACTATGCTTTGTTCATATCTTGTTTCTGGTGCTGAAAGAAAATTAAAAGTACTGGGTGAGGAAAGCTCATATAAATAAAGTGATGCTGTAAAAAAATTAATTATTGCAGAAAATATCACAAGTTTTTTTAACCAAGAATAGTCACTTAAAGAGTAATTTATAATTCTATTTTTTTTTGTTTTTAATTTATTTACAGAAATTTGAATCATTCTTTTGAAGGTGGAAAAAATTAAGAAAAATGAAATAAAAAATAACAAAAACCAATAACTAATATCTAAGTCAATTAATTCAGAACCATAAAGCATTCTGATAATATAAAAAGATGTTAAAAATATTATATCTATTAAAAAAAATTTTTTAATTAAGAAGTTGTAGAGATTAAAACATATTAAATATATAAATAAATAAGAATTAAATAAAGAAGTGAATTGATTCAACAATATCAAAAGTATAATTAAAAATATATTTAAAAATATAATTGTATTTTTTTTTAATATTTTTTTCTTTGACTTAAGTTTATTTAGCAAATCCTTTTTTTGATCTGTAAAATCATTAGTTACATAACATATTGAAGTCATAGTTGAAAAAATAAAAAAGCCTAAAACTAACATGATAACATCCTGATATGCTACTAACCTTTCAGAAAGTAATAGTGGTAAAAAAATCAAAAGATTTTTAAAAATATTTTCAATTCTGAAAGTTGTTATAAATGAAAAAACTTGTGATTTAATTTTAATCATTATTTATCTTTTAATAAAAAATTATTAATATTTCTAAGTGCTACTGCCATAACTGTACCTTGCGGATTCTTTAAAAGTTTATTACAGATTAATGATGAGTCATTAATGTAAAAATTTTCATTATTGTTTAATTTACCATACGAATTTACTAAACAATTATAATTTTCACCCATAGGTACACCACCCATTATATGCACAGTTGAATAATTAAGATCAGTAATTTTTTTTAAACTTTCTATATAATCTTTATAATTATTTTTATCTAACTTAATTGATTTTTTTGCAATTGGATAAATATAAATGCATCCAGCATCTATCATTAATTTACAAAGTTTTTCGAGACCTTTTTTTACCATCTTAATATATTTTTTTTCAATTTTATAATTTACAATTGGATCTTTTAAAAAAGGAATATTTAATACTTCACCACTGCCAATTGAAAAAGTTGAATGAAATATCAGCATATTTTGCCAATCATTTTTAACATCTTCATACATTGATTTATCATGCTGTGTTGCAATCTTTAAAAAAGGCAAACCACTTGCAGCATTACCCATTAAAAAATCTGGAAAAAATTGTGTAATTTGATGTGTTAAAATTTCCATATATTTTTTATTAACTTTTTTGGGAAATTTAGCAATAATTTTAATCATGGGATGAAATGAAATTTTACCACTTTTTTTAATTAAATTATTTTTTTTTAAAATTCTAATATTGTCAATTGAGCCACAACATAAAAAAATATTTTTAGTATTTATTGAAATTTTCTTATTATTTTTGATAAAATCTATTTTCCATAAATTATCTATTTTTTTAATTTTAAGTACTTCTGAATTAAGACTTACTTTTCCATATTTTTTTAAATATTCATCAAGGTAGCTTTCTGTCATTGATTTTTTATGATAGTTTCCTTGATCTTCTGATATCCATCTTGGAATTTCTTCAATTTTCCAATTGTTTTTTTTTGAAGAGTTGATTATTTCATTGGTTATTGGAAGATAATTTTTTAGAAAAGAAACATTCGTTTTTATTTTTGTTTTGTCTATAAAGAATTTTAAATCATTATAACTAATTTCTTTTGTATTAAATTCAGTACACCAGGTATTTAAAAAATCTTCATCAGGTTCATGATATAAACCGCTATTAATTTCACTACCTCCACCAAAACATTCAGCTGAAGCATATTGTATTTTTACATTTCCTAAAGCTGCAGCTAAACCGCCATTTTTCCATTTTCCTAGAAACTCCTCTCCAGGATGTTTAAGTTTAAAATGTTTAAACCAAACACCTTTCTCAATTAACAAAACTTTTTTATTTGCATTATTTAATTCGTTGGCTGTAATACTTCCTCCAGGTCCAGATCCAATAACTACATTTTCAAAAAAATCACCATTCTTTAAATCATCATCAATCTTTATTTTTATCTTAGACTCTTTTCCATCAAGATGAATGGTTGTAATGGCGTGAAAAAGTTCAATAATTTTATTTGATTGTAAAATTTTGATATTTTCAATTTTCATTAAAATAACATCTAGATCTTTAAAATCGATTTTTAAAAATTTTTTTCCATACATAAATAATGATAATATATTTAAATAAAAAAATGATATCCTAATAAAAAGTATAACTAGAAAATGTGATTTAAAAAAATGTAAAACTAGTTTTTTTATTTGATTATTATCATCATGAAAATGGTATTTTAAAATAAATTGAAAAAAAAATACCACCTCTTTGGAAAATTTATTTTTATTTAAAGTAAACATTCTATTTAAAATTTTAAAGCTTTTTTAAGATAAATAATATTAAGCTTACAGTCTTTATATCCTCTTTTTACTATATTCAAATAACGATCTGTAGGAAAAGTAAATGATGTTTTTTTTACCATGGTATAAGTCATTACTTTTTTTCCATAATATAGAAAATAATATTTCTTATATAAAATTGGATAATCCTCATATACATCTAATTTTCTTTCATCACTTTTTGATATTTCAAATAATCCACCCAGAACAATGGAATTTTTTTTGGGCTCTATGTCTGCTGCCCTATATTTACTTCTAAAAGTAAGCTTAAAATCTTTTAGATTAATTTTTTTTAGATATACACTGTCCTTACATCTTCTTTTCATTTGAAAATGATTTAGATTACTACCATAAGCAAAATAAAGCATTTAACGATTTACTACTTCTATTTTTTTTTCTTTAATAAATTCTAAAATTTGAGAATTACACACATCAATTTTAGATTGGTTTTCTGATCGTAAAACTATTGATACTCCTAATTTTCCAGCTTGAAAAAATGGATAACTTCCTATTTCTACATCTTTATTTTGATTTTGTACCTTTGTTAATGAACTTGCAATTTCACTTTCAACTGTTCTTAAACTAATGGTGTGACTCAATATTGGCTCTCCCCCTACTATTTTGTTCTTTAAACCCCCTAACATTGATTTCAAAATTGAAGGTACGCCTGGAAGACAAAACACATTTTCAACACTAAATCCTGGAGCACCACTAGTTGGGTTTAAAATAAGCTCAGCATTTTCTGGCATCCACACCATTTTTTGTCTGCCTTCATTAAACTCACCAGGCTTATAGTATGCTTCTAAAATTTTAAATGCTTCTTTATTAATTTCATATTTTAAACCAAAAACTTTTGAAACAGATGATGCGGTAATATCATCGTGAGTTGGTCCTATACCGCCTGTTGTAAAAACATAATTATTTGATTTTCTTAAAGTGTTTAAAGTATCAACTATAGTTTTTTCTATATCTGGAATAATTCTTACTTCATCAACTTTTACACCAATAGAGTTTAACCAAGTCGCTAAAGTACTTGTGTTAGTATCTTGAGTTCTTCCAGAGAGAATTTCATTTCCAATAATTAATATTGCAGCATTTACTTTTATGTTTTTTGTCATTTTATATGTATAATTTGAATATGGAATTTACCAAGTCTTTATTAAAAGGCAAATTAATCAAAAGATATAAACGTTTTTTTATTGATGTTGAGCTAAACAAAGAAATTGTCACAGCTCATTGTCCTAATACAGGTTCAATGAAAGGACTTCTTGATGAAGGAAATGAAGTTTATCTTCTAAAAAATAATGATCCTAAAAGAAAGTTAAAATATGGTCTAGAGATAATAAAAGCAAAAAAAAATCTAGTTGGTGTAAATACTCATATGGCTAACAAAATTGTTAACCATGCTTTGAGTAATAATTTAATAAAAGAATTGAAAGATAGTGAAGAAATTAAACCAGAAGTTTTTTTTAATAAAGAAACGAGATTTGACTTTTTAATTGAAAAAAATAATCAAAAAATTTTTGTTGAAGTAAAGAATGTTACTCTCTTTAGAGATAAAAATACTGCTGAATTTCCTGATGCAGTAACAACAAGAGGTTCAAAACATTTACTTACCCTTATTGATGCCATAAAAAAAGGTTATAAAGCTTACCTGATTTTTCTAGTTCAGGTCCAAAATATGGAAAATTTTAAAATAGCCAGAGATATTGATAGTGAATATTATAATAATTTTCTACTAGCTAATAAGGCAGGTGTTAATTTTTTAGCCTATAGATGCAAAATAAACACAAAAGAAATACTAGTAGAAAAAAAACTTAAGATTATAAATACATAGATTATAAAAAATTAATTAATGAATAACTATTTAGAAAAATTCGAAAAAATGAGGATTGCAGGTAAACTTGCAGCACAAACTTTAGACATGCTAACTGACAACATCAAAGCTGGTGTTACTACAGACTTTATAGATAAATTGGGTTATGAGTTTATAAGAGATAATGGTGGACACTCAGCTCCACTTTATTATCGTGGTTTTACGAAATCCTTATGTACATCCTTAAATCATGTTGTTTGTCATGGAATACCTTCAGATAGAGTTTTAAATGAAGGTGATGCCATCAATGTTGATGTAACAGCAATTATAAATGATCATTATGGTGATACTAGTAGAATGTTTTGTATTGGTAAAACTCCAGTTAAAGTTAATAATTTAATTGAGGTTACATACGAGTCTATGATGTTGGCTATTAAATCTTTAAAACCAGGATTAAAACTTGGAGATATTGGTCACACAATACAATCCTTCGTAGAAAAAAAAGGTTTTTCAGTAGTGAGAGATTTTTGTGGTCATGGTATAAGTACAACATTTCATGAACCACCAAATGTTTTACATTATGGAAGAAAAAATACAGGATTGGAACTTAGACCGGGAATGACTTTTACTATTGAGCCTATGATAAATGCTGGAGAGTGGGATATAAAAATGCTTAAAGATGGTTGGACAGCAGTTACAAAAGATAAATCCTTATCAGCACAATTTGAGCATACATTAGGTATAACTGAAAATGGTTATGAAATCTTTACAGAATCTGTTAAAGGTTATTCTAAGCCCCCATACTTATAATTAATGATTGAAAGATATTCTAGAAAACAGCTTACTGACATATGGTCAGAGGAAAATAAATACCAAATTTGGCTTGATGTAGAAGTTGCAGCTGCAGAAGCCATGGAAAAATTAGGTCAAATTCCTAAAGGTGTTGCATCAATTGTTAAAAAAAAAGCTAAAATAAACGTTAAAAGAATTCACCAAATAGAGAGTAAAGTTAAGCATGATGTAATAGCATTTTTAACCTCAGTTACTGAAAAAGCGGGGATTAAAGCAAGGTACCTTCACCAAGGTATGACCTCTTCTGATGTTCTAGATACCAGTTTAAATATTCAATTAGTTCAATCAGGTAAAATTTTACTTGGTGATATCGATCAAATTTTAAAGGTTTTAAAGAAGCAAGCCAAAAAATACAAATACACACCATGTATGGGTAGAAGTCATGGAATTCACGCTGAACCTATCACTTTTGGTTTAAAATTAGCTTCATTTTATGAAGAGTTTAAAAGAAATAGAAAAAGATTAGTTGATGCAATTGATGAAATTTCAACATGCGCAATCTCTGGTGCTGTTGGCACATTTGCAAATATTAATCCTAACGTTGAAAAGCATGTAGCAAAAAAACTTGGCTTAAAAGTTGAGCCTATTTCTACTCAAATAATACCAAGAGATAGGCATGCCTTTTATTTCTCAATCCTTGGAATTATTGCAGGATCAGTTGAAAGAGTAGCAATTGAAATTAGACACTTACAAAGGACAGAAGTTTATGAGGTGCAAGAATTTTTTTCAAAAGATCAAAAAGGTTCATCTGCAATGCCTCATAAAAAAAATCCAATACTAAGTGAAAATTTAACAGGTCTTGCAAGAATGGTTCGAAGTGCAGTTATCCCTGCTTTAGAAAATATTGCATTATGGCATGAAAGAGATATTTCTCACTCAAGTGTTGAAAGAAATATTGGACCTGATGCAAACATTACTTTAGATTTTGCTTTAGCTAGACTTAGTAATATTTTAGATAAAATGATTGTCTATCCAAAAAAGATGGTTGAAAATTTAAATATAACTAAAGGTTTAATTTTTTCACAAGAAGTAATGTTGGAGTTAACAAAATCAGGATTAAGCAGAGAGCAATCTTACAAAATGGTTCAAAACTATGCAAAAAAATGTTTTGCAGAAAACTTAAATTTATTCGATGTTATATCAAATGATGAATTCATAATGACTAAAATTTCTTCAAAAAGATTGAAGGCTATATTCAATTATTCATCACACTTTAAAAATGTAGATTTAATCTTTAGAAGAGTTTTTAAATAATGAAAAAAGGTAAAAAATTATACGAAGGTAAGGCTAAAATAATTTATGCTACATCTGATAAAAACATAGTCATCCAATATTTTAAAGATGATGCAACAGCTTTTAATAATCTTAAGAAATCAACTATTGAAGGTAAAGGTGTTTTAAACAATAGAATATCTGAGCATATTTTATCAAACCTTACTCAAATTGGGATTAAAAATCATTTAGTTAAAAGATTAAACATGAGAGAACAAATTATTAAACTTGTCGAAATTATACCTATTGAATTTATTGTTCGTAATGTTGCAACAGGTTCTATTACTAAAAGACTTGGTATTGAAGATGGAACAGTTTTAAAACAACCTCTATTAGAATATTGTTTAAAAGATGATAAATTAGGAGATCCACTTATCGCAGAAGAACATATATTAGCTTTTGATTGGGCTACAAAATCTGAATTAGAAAAAGTTAAAAAAATGATCCTAAGAATTAACGATTTTATGATTGGCATGTTTAGAGGTGTTGGTATTAAGTTAATTGATTTTAAACTTGAATTTGGAAGACTAATAGAAAATGGAAAAAATGAAGTCATTTTAGCTGATGAAATTAGCCCCGATACGTGCAGATTATGGGACAGTATCACAGATAAAAAACTTGATAAGGATAGATTTCGTAAAGATCTAGGTGATTTGATACCTGCTTACACAGAAGTTGCTAAAAGACTTGGTATTTTACATGAGCAATCAAACTTAAGTGCTGTTAATGTAACAAAGTTAAGATCAGTTAAAAAAAGAAAATAATATGAAAATATCCGTAGTTATAACTCTTAAGAAAGATGTTTTAGATCCACAAGGTAAAGTTATTCATCAAACTTTAGATGGTATGGGATTTGAAGACATCAATGAAGTAAGACAAGGAAAATATTTTGAAATTGATACAAAGGAAAATGATAAAAAAAAAGCTGAAGCAAAAGTAGATGAAATGTGCAAAAAACTTTTAACAAATTTAGTAATAGAAGACTTTAAAATTATTGGATCACAATAATAAATAATGCATTCATCTGTAATAACTTTTCCTGGATCTAATTGTGACAGAGACGTGGATGTTGCTTTAAAAAAATTTGGCTTTAAAAATAAAATGGTTTGGCATGATGATGTTGAGCTTCCAAAAAGTGATTTAGTAGTTTTGCCAGGTGGTTTTTCATATGGTGATTATCTTAGATGTGGAAGTATGGCATCAAAATCAAAAATTATGAAATCTGTTTTAAACTTTGCTCAAGGTGGTGGTAAGGTTATGGGGATATGCAATGGTTTTCAAATTCTAGTTGAGTCTGGTTTGTTGCCAGGTGTGCTACTTAGAAATAAATACTTAGAATTTATTTGCAAAAATGTTTTTGTTAAAGTGAATAATAAAGATAATTCTTATTTTAAAGATGATAAAAAAGATATCTATGAATTTCATATAGCTCACAATGAGGGAAATTATTTTTGCTCTAATGAGCAAATTAAAGAAATTAATGACAATAATCAAATTGCTTTATTTTATTCAGATGAAAATGGTAATATTAATGAACAATCTAATCCTAACGGTTCTTTACAAAATATAGCTGGTGTATTTAATAAACAAAAAAATGTTTTAGGGATGATGCCTCACCCTGAAAGAATGATAGACCCCGCTCTATCAGGTGAAGATGGTTCAATTTTTTTTGAAAACTTAATTAATAATTTGAAATAATGATAGTTAATGAACAGCTTGCAATCGATCATGGTTTAAAAAAAGATGAGTATAAAAAAATCTGTGATTTATTAAAAAGAATTCCCAATATTACAGAACTTGGTATTTTCTCTGCAATGTGGAATGAGCATTGTTCTTATAAATCTTCAAGATTTCATCTAAAGAACTTACCCACTAAAGGAAAAAATGTAATCCAAGGACCTGGTGAAAATGCTGGTGTTATTGATATTGGTGATAATGATGCAATCGTATTTAAAATTGAAAGTCATAATCACCCTTCATTTATTGAACCCTACCAAGGTGCAGCAACAGGTGTTGGTGGTATTATGAGAGATGTTTTTACAATGGGTGCAAGACCAATAGCTAATTTAAACTCAATTCATTTTGGCTCGCCTCAACATAAAAAGACTAAAAATTTATTACGTGGTGTTGTTCACGGTATAGGTGGATATGGTAATTGCATGGGGGTTCCAACAATTGCTGGTCAGACTAGCTTTGACGAGTCTTATAACGGTAATATCTTAGTAAATGCTATGACTTTAGGTCATGTTAAGAAAGATAAGATTTTTTATTCAAAAGCTGCAGGATTAGGAAAACCTGTAATTTATGTTGGTTCAAAAACGGGTCGTGATGGAATTCATGGTGCTAGTATGGCCTCAGCTTCATTTGATGATAAAATTGAAGAAAAAAAACCAACTGTTCAAGTTGGAGATCCCTTTACTGAAAAACTATTATTAGAAGCTTGCTTAGAGTTAATGGCAGGAGATTCAATTATAGCTATTCAAGATATGGGTGCTGCAGGATTAACTTCTTCAAGTATCGAAATGGCTTCAAAAGGAAATTTAGGAATTGAAATTAACTTAAACAAAGTTCCTTGTAGAGAAGCAAAAATGACTCCTTATGAAATCATGTTATCAGAAAGCCAAGAACGAATGCTTATTGTTTTAGAAAATGGTAAAGAAGAAATGGCTAAAAAAATATTTGATAAATGGAATTTAGACTTTGCTGTAATTGGCAAAACAACAAAAAGTAAAAAAATTGAACTTTATTTTGATGAAGAAAAAGTAGCAGACATTCCCGTTAATACATTAGTTGAAAACTCACCTATGTATAACAGAAAATGGAAAAAAGCTAAATTACCCAAAAAAATAAAAATTGAAAAAGAACAATTTAAAACTTTAAAAGTACAAAATGTTTTAAACAAAATTCTATCTAATCCAAATGTGTGTAGTAAAGAATGGATTTGGCAACAATATGATCACACTGTTATGGGTGATACTATTCAAAAACCTGGTGGAGACGCTGGTGTTGTTAGAGTTCATGGTACCAACAAAGCAGTTGCAGCCTCTGTCGATTCTTCAGCTGTATATTGTTGGGCCCACCCTCTAAGTGGAGGAAAACAAATTGTTTGTGAAAGTTGGAGAAATCTAATTTCTGTTGGTGCAAAACCAATTGCAATTACTAACTGTTTAAATTTTGGTAGCCCTGAAAATGAAGAGAATATGGGTGAGTTTGTAGAATGTGTTCAAGGCTTAGGTGAAGCTAGCTCTTATTTAGATTTTCCAGTAGTATCAGGAAATGTTTCTTTTTATAATCAAACAAAAGATATTGGAATTAAGCCTACACCTTCAATTGGTGGCGTTGGATTAATTAAAGACTATAAAAATATGGTCACAATGGGCCTTAAAGCAAGTGATAACATTATTTTAGTAATAGGAAAAACAGAAGGCCATTTGGATCAAAGTTTATTTGCAAGAGATATCTTAAATGAAAAAAATGGACCTCCTCCAGAGATTAATCTTTTCAATGAAAAGAACAATGGTGACACAATATTAAAACTTATCGATAAAAAATTTATTAAGTCAGCTCATGATGTTTCTTTAGGCGGAATAATCACTGCACTTTCTAAAATGTGTATTAAAGGAAAAAAAGGTGTGACTCTTAAAAAACCAAATTACTTAATTAATCAATTTGAATACTTATTTAGTGAAGATCAAGGGCGATATATTATAGAGATTAGTATTGAAGATCTAGAAAATGTCACAAAAATACTTCAAGAGAACTCTGTTCACTTTGACGAACTGGGAACGGTAAATGATGATAATTTAATAATTGATGATAAGACAAAAGTATCAATTGACGATTTAATTAAATCACATACAACTTGGTTAATTAACTATATGGGTAATTAAAATGGCAATGGACTTAAAAGAAATTGAAACACTTATTAAAGAAGCTATTTCTGATGCTGTTATTGAAATTCAAGATTTGGCTGGAGATGGTAATCATTATTCAGCAACTGTTACATCAAAAGAATTTTCTGGAAAAAGTAAAATTGAACAACACAAGATGGTATATAATTCTTTAAAAGGAAAAATGGGAAACGAACTGCACGCATTAGCAATTAAAACAAAGGAGCAATAATGGATGATCAAACAAAAAAATTAATTCAAAGTCATGTTGATATAAACGAAGTGTGTTTGTTTATGAAAGGAACGCCTGATGCTCCTCAATGTGGATTTTCAATGGCTGTTTCAAATATGTTAAAAATTTTAGAAGTTAATTATAAAGGCATCAATGTTCTTGAAAGTGAGTCTTTAAGAGATGGTATAAAAGAATTTAGTGACTGGCCTACCATCCCACAAGTTTATATCAAAGGTGAGTTTGTTGGTGGTTGTGATATTGTTAAAGAAATGTATGAAAATGGTGAACTTAAGAAAGTTCTTGAAAATAAATCTATCAATTTTAAAAAATAATATTTATTATCTAGAGTAATATTCAATTACAAGATTAGGTTCCATCACAACTGGATAAGGAACTTCTTCAAATTTAGGTGTTCTGACAAAAGTAACTTTTTTATTTTTTTCATCTAATTGAATATATTCTGGTGTTTCTCTTTCTTTGTTTGCTAAAGCAATGTCAATAAAAGCTAATTGTTTAGATTTATCTCTAATTTCAATCGTATCTTCTTCGCTTACCATATAGCTTCCAATATTTACTTTTTTACCATTAACTTTTACATGGCCATGATTAATAAGTTGTCTTGCTGAAAATATTGTTGTTGAAAATCTTGCTCGGTATACAACTGCATCTAATCTTCTTTCAAGCAACCCAATTAGATTTTCACCAGTATCACCTTTTTGCATTGTTGCTTTTTTATAAATATTTCTAAATTGTCTTTCATTAATATTGCCGTAGTAACCTTTTAATTTTTGTTTAGCTTGTAATTGAATTCCATAATCAGAGGGCTTACCTTGTCTAGATTGACCATGTTGACCTGGTCCATATGCTCTAGTATTAAAAGGACTTTTGGGTCTACCCCATAAGTTTATTTTTAATCTTCTATCTATTTTATGTTTAGAGTTTATTCTTTTTGTCATTTAATAGCTGCGGTTATAAACTTACTCATTATTTTGTCAATCAACCTTTTTTAGCCAAACTGGCAAATACACTTGATAAAATGCGTATTTCTTTCTTAGATAACTCCATTTTAGAAAAAATACTTCTTAGGTTTTCTAGCATAATAGGCTTCTTCTCCAAAGGTTTGAAAAAGTTCTTTTCTTCTAATTTTTTTATACAAAGATTAGTCACTGCCTGCACATCTTTTTTACTTGCTAGGGATATTTTATTTGATTTTAAATACTTGCTTCCCTTTAAACTAATAATACTTGCTACGGTTTGTGCAATTATAATCACACTATGAGATAAATTTAAAGATTTAAAATCAGGGTTAGTTGGTATCTGCATAGTATAATTAGCATAACTAATTTCTTTATTAGATAAACCAGAGGCCTCAGAACCAAATAAAAATGCAATTTTTTTATTAAAGTCAATTTTTTTTAAATCTTTTAATTTTATATGTTTAATATTTTTATTTCTAAATCTTGCTGAAGTTGCAATAACATAATCTACTTTTTTTACTGCAGATTCCAAAGTTTCATGTACTTTCGTGTTCTTTATTAAATCCTTAGCACCAACAGATGTTGCTAAAATCTTATCATTTGGAAAAATTGGTTTTGGATTTACTATAACCAATCTTTTAAATCTAAAATTTTTTAAGGCTCTAGCACAAGCACCAATATTTTCAGATAGCTGAGGCTGGTGCAAAATAAATGAAACTTCGTTAAAAGACATTATATTTATTTACTTGCAGGTGCTTTATCTTTAAACAATTTATAGTCTAGACTATCTACCAACGCTTTGAATGAAGCATCAATAATGTTTGCTGAAACACCAATTGTAAACCAATTTTTTCCTTTAGAATCTGTGCTTTCTATTGAAACACGTGTGATGGCTTCTGTGCCTGTATTTAAAATTCTAACTTTATAATCTACCAATTTAAGATCTTTTAAATATTTAGTATATTTATTCAATTTATCAACATTTTGTCTAATGGCGTTATCTAATGCATTTACTGGTCCATTACCTTCACCTTCACAAACAATTTTTTCACCATCAACTTCTAATTGAGCTCTTGCTGACGAGATTATTTTTCCGTATGAGTCTTTTTTAACGGAAACATCATATTCTTGAATTAATATATATCTAGGTATTTCACTTATAATTCTTCTTGCTAATAATTCAAAAGATGCATCAGCGCCATCATAGCTATAACCAATAAATTCTCTGTCTTTTACTTCGTCTAAAAGTTTTTTAATTTTAGGATCACTTTCTTTTATTTCGATACCAATGGTTTTCAATCTTGAAATGATATTCGATTTACCTGACTGATCTGACACAACAATATTTCTAGAGTTTCCAACTTCTTCTGGATTAATATGCTCATAAGTTTTTGGATCTTTTTGAACAGCAGAAACGTGTAAACCTCCTTTATGAGAAAATGCTGCGGCACCCACGTAGGGTAAATGCTTATTAGGTTTTCTATTTAATATTTCATCTAAAAGTCTAGAGCATTCTGTTAAATTTTTAATATTTTCGGGTTTTATTTGTAGTTCAAATTTTGAAGAAAAATCTTTCTTTAAAAAAAAAGTGGGAATTAAACTCATTAAATTAGCATTGCCACATCTTTCACCTAAACCATTTATCGTTCCTTGAATATGCCTAACACCTGCCCAAACAGCTGCTAACGAATTAGCTACTGCATTACCAGTATCATTATGAGCATGTATTCCTAAATTTTTACCAGGTATAACTTTAATAACTTCATTTACTATTTTTGTAATTTCATGAGGAAGAGTTCCACCATTAGTATCACACAATACAATCCATCTAGCACCTTCATCCAATGCTGATTTAAGACATGATATTGCATATTTAGAATTTGCTTTGTATCCATCAAAAAAATGCTCTGCATCAAACAAAAATTCTTTTTTTTCTTTAACAAAATGCTTAGTACTTTCTGATATATTTTTTAAGTTTTCTTCATTAGAAATACCTAAGGCAATATCAACATGAAAATCCCAAGATTTACCTACCAAACAAACTGCTGGTGTATTTGCGTTTGATAAAGCTGATAAACCAGGGTCATTATCAGCACTTCGACCACTTCTTTTTGTCATACCAAATGATGTTAATTTTGAATTAACAAATTCATGTTTTTTTTGGAAAAATTCAGTATCAGTAGGATTTGCTCCAGGCCAACCACCCTCAATATAGTCAACGCCCAAGTTGTCCAAAGCCAAGGCAATTTTTAACTTATCATCTACAGAAAAATCTACACCCTGAGTTTGTGCACCATCTCTTAATGTAGTATCAAATATGTAAAGTCGTTCTTTGTTCATTTAAGTTTCCAAATTGTTTTACCATCTTTATCTTCTATTAAAACACCTTTATCTAAAAGCTTATCTCTAATAATGTCAGCTTCTTTATAATTCTTGTCCTCTCTTGCTTTATTTCGAAGTGTAATCATTTCTAAAATATCATCCTCATTGATAGATGATTTTTTCTTTTTAAATTTGATCCACTCTTCTTTTGTTTTATTTAAAATACCTATAAAATTACAAGCAGAAACGAATAGGCCTTTATCATTATCATTCCCCTTTTTAGCTTTGTCATAAAGTTGGTGGAGATTTGCTATATATCCTGGTGTATTTAAATCATCATATAATGGAGATAAAATATCTTCATCTAAAACTGTTTTGCCTTTAACATGTAAATAAACCTCATACCATTTATCAATAGTGTTGTTGCAGTCCTCTAGAAGTTTTTCGTTCCAGTCTAGTGGCTGTTTATAATGGGCACTCATGAGAGCAAGTTTTAAAACTTGTCCATCAATATTTTCTCTGAAATCTTTAATCTTTAATATGTTGCCAGTCGATTTTGCCATTTTTTCATTGGACATAGTTATAAAGGCGTTATGGATCCAATAATTGGCTAAAACTTTAGTATCATTGGCACATCTTGATTGTGTAATTTCATTTTCGTGATGAGGGAAAATTAAATCAATTCCACCTCCATGAATATCAAATACATCTCCTAAATATTTCTTAGACATTGCAGAGCATTCTAAATGCCAACCAGGTCTTCCTTTTCCCCAAGGGGAACTCCAGGATGGTTCATCATCTTTAGATGGCTTCCATAAAACAAAATCTTCTGATTTTTTTTTATTTTCTGATGCTTCAACCCGAGAGCCTGCAATTAAATCATCTAATTTTTTATTCGATAGTTTTCCATAATCATCAAATTTACTAACTTCAAAATAAATATGATTTTTTACTTCGTAGGCAAAATTCTTTTTTATTAAAGATGATATCATTTCAATCATAAGATCAATATGATCTGTTGCTTTGGGTTGTTGCGTTGGATTATCTAAATCTAAATAATCACAATCATCATTAAAATCTTTAATAACACTTTTGGTTAATTCAGATATTGAAATATTTTTCTCTTTTGATGATTTAATAATTTTATCATCAATATCAGTAACATTTCTTACATAAATTATTTTATCATGTCCATATTTTGATTTTAAAACTTTGTACAAAATATCAAAAATGACAAGAGGTCTTGCATTACCAATATGAGGGTTGTCATAAACAGTTGGGCCACAAACATACATGCCTATGTTTTTTCTATCTAATGGAACAAATTTTTCTTTTTTGTTATTTAGATTATTTGTTAAATAAATATCCTTGTTCATTATCTTAGAATTATACTTTAATTATAGGTTTGTGAATCTATAAGATTAGTTGGGAATCTTACAAACTGGAATTGGTTCCATTTTATGAAGGTTCATCTTTCTTATTTTTTCGTATTTTTCACGATTTGTTGAGTTAACGTTATTCATTGCTTCTTCTAAATCTTCATATTTTAGACCTAATTGACCTTCGTCAGTTCTGGCATCATCCCATAATCCATCTGTTGGAGCGGCGTCAATTATCTCTTGTAGTATATTTAGAGATTTACCTACTTCCCATACTTCAGATTTATTGCAATCTGCAATAGGAGAAATATCTACCCCACCATCTCCATATTTTGTGTAAAACCCTACTCCAAAATCTTCAACTTTATTGCCAGTACCAACTACAATACCTTTGTTTGATGCAGCTACCTGATAAAGAGTAGTCATTCTGATTCTTGCTCTAGAATTTGCCATACCATGTTCGCTATCAAAATTAGACAAAGTGCCTTCAAATGTTTCAAATAGTTTATCTAAATTTATTGTATGAGCCTCAACATTATTAAAATTGTTTGTAAGCCATTCTTGGTGTTTTAAACTTAAGTCATGTTGTGATGATTTTTGTTTAATTGGCATTGATAAAACAATTGTTTTTATACCTGTCATTGCACTTAACGTGCTTGATACAGAGGAGTCTATTCCACCTGAAATTCCAATAACTAAAGATTGAGCTTTACTTGGCATCTTTTCTACGTAATCTTTAATCCAACTGCTTATAAATTGCGCTTTTTCTAATGGTTTCATTGTTTAAATTTAATCGAAATTGTATTTAATACAATTGTTTAAGATGCCGCTTTAATGTTTTTTTTAGAATATGCTGCATTTTTTTTAATTTCATCAGAAATTAAAAAGGCTAACTCTAATGCTTGATTAGCATTAAGTCTTGGGTCACAATGAGTGTGATAACGACTAGATAAGTCTTGATCAGATATTTTCTGAGCACCACCAGTACATTCTGTAACATCTTGACCTGTCATTTCAATATGTAATCCACCTGCATAACTTCCTTCACTTTGATGACATTCAAAAACATTTTTTACTTCTTTAACAACACTATTAAATGGTCTTGTTTTAAACCCAGTTGTGGCTTTAATTGTATTTCCATGACAAGGATCACATGACCATATTACGTTTAAGCCCTCTTTTTTAATTGCTCTAATTAATTTTGGTAAAAATTTAGAAACATTTTCGTGACCGAATCTAGAAATTAAAGTTATTTTACCTTTTTCATTTTTTGGATTAATTTTATTGCAAAGATTTATTAAGTCTTCTGCTTTTAATGTTGGGCCACATTTAATTCCAATAGGGTTTTCGATTCCTCTACAAAACTCAACATGTCCTCCATCTAATTGTCTAGTTCTATCACCTATCCAAACAAAGTGTGATGAAGTATCATGATATTCACCTGAAGTAGAATCTACTCTTGTCATTGCTTGCTCAAATGGAAGTAGTAAAGCCTCATGTGAAGTCCAAAAGTTTACAGTTTTTAATCTTCTATTAAAATCAGAATTAATTCCACAAGCATCCATAAAAGCTAATGCATCTGCTATTCTATCTTCTAGCTCTTTAAATTTTTTAGCTGTTGGACTGTTTTTAATAAAACTTAAGTTCCATGTATGTACTTTTTTAAGGTCAGCAAATCCACCATGAGAAAATGCTCTTATAAGATTAAGAGTTGATGCTGATTGAGAATAGGCTTTAAATAGTCTTTTAGGATCTGGAATCCTTGCTTTTTTATTAAATTCCATTCCATTAATATTGTCACCCAAATAACTAGGTAGCTCAACTCCATCGATATTTTCAATTGGTGAACTTCTCGGTTTGGAAAATTGTCCTGCAATTCTTCCTAATTTAATGACTGGCACCGAAGCCGAATAAGTAAGCACTAGTGACATCTGAAGTATTAACTTAAATGTATCTCTAATGTTGTCAGGATGGAATTCAGCAAAACTTTCTGCACAATCTCCTCCTTGTAAAAGAAAAGCTTTTCCATCAACCACTTCGGCAAGTTGTTCTTTTAAGTGTCTTGTTTCACCAGCAAAAACCAATGGAGGAAAGTCTTTAATTTTATTTAGAACTCCGTCCAATTCTTTTTTATCCGGATATTCCGGAATGTGTTTTACAGGATAATTTCTCCAACTATTTATTTTCCAATTTTTCATATTCAACCTAGGGGTGTTGTAGCAGAGTTTAATTATTATTCAACAGTGACTGATTTTGCTAAATTTCTAGGCTTATCAATATCATAACCTTTTTTAAGAGCTGAATAATAAGCTAATTTTTGTAAAGGAATTGTTAATAAAAATGGAAGCAAATCATCGTTAGTGTTTTCAACTTCAATAGTTTCCCAAATATTTTCAGAAACTACTTCGTCTTTACTTTTATTTGTAATTAATAAAACTTTGGCGCCTCTAGCAATTACTTCCTGCATATTAGAAATCGTTTTTTTATAATAATTATCTCTTGGAGCTAAGATAACAACTGGCATTCCATCTTCAATTAAAGCTAAAGGGCCATGTTTCATCTCACCAGCAGGGTACCCTTCTGCATGAACATAGGCTAATTCCTTCAACTTTAAGGCTCCTTCTAATGCAATTGGATAAGAAAAACCTCTGCCTAAAAACATTGAACCTTTTGCATCTGTAAAAGTGCTCGATACTGTTTGAATTCTACTTTCAGTTAACAATGTTTGTTCAACTAACTTAGGTAATGCTTTTAAATCTTTAACTTTATCGAAATACAAATTTTTATCTAAATTTTTTTTTAAAATTCCTAGTTTTAATACCAAGATATAAAGAACTAGCATTTGACCCATGAAAGCTTTTGTAGAGGCTACACCAATTTCAGGGCCACAATGAATTGGCAAAACAAATTTAGAGTCTCTTGCAATAGAACTTTCTACAACATTAACAACACTGCAAGTTTTCATGTTATTTTTATTGCATAAATCTAAAGCAGCATAAGTGTCTGCTGTTTCACCAGATTGAGAAACAAAAATATATAAATTATCATTCTTAAATCTATTTTTTCGATATCTGAACTCAGATGCAATATCAGTAGTTACATCAAGTGTGGTATTCTCTTCAAACCAATACTTTGCCATTAAACAAGAATGGTAAGCTGTTCCACAGCCAATTAATGTTACTGAAGAAATTTCTTTTATATCCCACGGAAAATTATAAATATTGATGTCGTTATTAATTTTATCAATATATTCATTTATGCAGTTTTTTAGTGTTGTTGGCTGTTCTTCAATTTCTTTAGCCATAAAATGTTTAAAGTCACCTTTGTCATAATCCTGTTCTTTAGAAGATAATTCTAAAACTTTTTTATTAACTTTTAAGCCTTCTTCGTCAAAAAACTCAACCTGGTCTTTTTTTATGATGCAAAATTCTCCATCATCTAAATATGAAATTTTATTAGTCATAGATTTTAAAGCGTAAGAGTCTGACCCTAGATAATTTTCGTTAGGACCATAACCAACTGCAAGTGGTGAGCCTCTTCTTGCACCCACTATAAGATCAGGCTGATCTTTAAAAATTATACCTAGAGCAAAACTTCCATGAAGTTGCTTAAGAGTTTTAATAATTGCATCTTTTAAATTAAGTTCTTTTAAATATTCTGTTATTAAATGAACAATTACCTCCGTATCTGTCTGAGATTTAAATAAATGACCCTTGTTGATTAAATGCTTCTTTAAAATCGTAGAATTTTCAATAATACCATTATGAACTACAGATACACTTTCTGAAGAATGAGGATGTGCATTAATAGTGTTTGGAATTCCATGAGTTGCCCATCTAACGTGACCGATTCCAATTAGACCTGACATTTTTTTAACTGCAAGATTTTTTTCTAAAATATCAACTCTACCTTCTGATTTTGCTTCATTTAGAATTCCCTCTGATAAAGTTGCAATACCTGAAGAGTCATACCCCCTATACTCTAACTTTCTAAGAGAGTTGATGATTGCAGCTGAAACTGGTTTATTGCTAGCTATTCCTATTATCCCACACATATTATTTTAATCTTCTTTTATAGTTTTTAACTTCTATTTGTGAGCTTCTAGTTAAAGCTAAGGACTTTTTTTTAACTTTTTTTGTAATCACTGAGCCAGCTCCAACAGTGCTATCTTTTTCAACAGTAATGGGCGCAACCAATGATGAATTGGAGCCAATAAATACATTGTCTTTAATTTTTGTTTTACTTTTTTTAACACCATCATAATTACAGGTAATTGTACCCGCCCCTACATTTACACTTTTGCCTATTTCACTGTCACCAATATACGACAAATGATTAATTTTTGATTTTTTTCCAATTATACTTTTTTTAACTTCAACAAAATTTCCAATTCTTGATTCATCTTCTAGAATAGTCCCCGGCCTTAATCTTGCATAAGGTCCAACTTCAACTTTATTTTTTATTTTACAATCTTCTAGATGAGAAAATGAGTTTACAATTACATTATTTCCAATTTTAACTTTTGGTCCAATGACAACATAAGGATTAATAGTAACATTTTTTCCAATCTTTGTATCTTTTGAAAAAAAAACAGTTTCTGGTCCAATCATTTTTACACCAGACTTGATAAAAAATTTACGTAGTTTTTCTTGGTCAATATTAGAATTTATTTGTTTCATCTAGAAATATATTTATATTAAGTGTATAGTTAACTTAATTCACAATTTATTTCTTAAAAATACTTTATTAATGACTCAAAATTACACAATTTTATTTGATCTTGATGGAACACTTGTTGATACAGCGCCTGATTTAATGGGGGCACACAACTATGTAATGAAAAAATATGGTTTTCCAACTAAATCAACAGAAGAAATCAGAAAACTAGTAGGTCAAGGTGCTGGTGCATTAATTGGTAGATCTATTTGGGGTCAAGCAAAAAAAGAATATCACAGTGTGACTGATCAAAAAATTAAAGATAAAATGTCTAAAGATTTTGTTGAATATTATGGGAGAAATATTATTAATCAAAGCACTCTCATAAATGGAGTTAAAGAATTTTTAAAATGGTGCAAAGTAAAAAATATTTCTATGGCTGTTTGTACTAACAAACAAGAGCGCCTAGCAATAGATCTTTTAAAAAAAATTGGTATTTATGATTACTTTGAATACGTTGCCGGATCAGATACTTTTGATTATTGCAAACCTGACCCAAGACACATTACAAATATAATTGAAATCTTAGGTGGAGATATTAAAAATTCTTTAATGATTGGAGATAGTGAAACTGATGCAAATGCAGCAAAAGCAGCTTCAATTCCTGTAATCTTGTTGGAAAATGGTTACACAGAAAAAAATACTAATGAAATTTACCATAATCATTTAATAAAAGACTTTATTGGTGTTGAAAAAATAGTTTCTACTTACTTAAAAGATTGATTTAATTTTTTTTCTTATTATTAATAAGTTCATAAAAATTAAGGAGATTTGTGATTTCACATAAAATTAAAGTTTATTCATCTAAAATACATTTACCTAAAAAAAATCAGTTAGCTTGGAAGATTGCTGAGATTGCGTCTGATAATGCAAAATTAAATAAAGATTCAATTGAAATGGTTATCAATAGAATAATTGATAACGCTTCTGTTGCTATTGCCTCTTTAAATAGAAAAGCTGTAACCTCTTCTAGAGAAATGGCATTAAAACACCCAAGAAAAAATGGTGCAACTTTATTTGGAATAGATTCAAAACAAAAATTTGATTGTGAGTGGGCTGCTTGGTCCAATGGAACAGCAGTTAGAGAGCTTGATTTTCATGATACTTTTTTAGCTGCAGATTACAGTCATCCAGGTGACAATATTCCTCCACTGTTAAGTGTTGCACAACAAAATAAAAAAAGTGGTTTAGATCTTTTGAGGGGAATTATTACAGCTTATGAAGTTCAGGTTAACTTGGTAAAAGGTATTTGTCTTCATAAACATAGAATTGATCATATTGCTCATCTAGGACCTAGCGTTGCTGCAGGCTTAGGCACCATGTTAAAATTAAACACTGAAACAATTTATCAGGCTATTCAACAAGCATTACATACAACAATATCAACAAGACAATCTAGAAAAGGTGAAATTTCAAGTTGGAAAGCGTTTGCACCAGCGCATGCAGGTAAGCTTGCCATTGAAGCTGTTGATAGATCTATGAGAGGTGAAGGAGCTCCGAGTCCTATCTATGAAGGTGAGGATAGCGTGATTGCTAGAATTTTAGATGGAAAAAAAGCTTTATACAATGTCCCCCTACCAAAAAAAAAGGAGTCAAAAAAAGCTATCCTTGAGACTTATACTAAAGAGTATTCTGCAGAGTATCAGGCTCAAGCTTTAATCGATATTGCAAAAAAACTAAATACGAAGATAGATAATCTTAATCAGATAAAAAAAATTGACTTATATACAAGTCATCACACTCATTATGTAATTGGTACTGGTGCAAATGATCCTCAAAAAATGGATCCAAATGCAAGTAGAGAAACTTTAGATCATTCAATAATGTATATTTTTGCTGTAGCGCTTGAGGATGCTGATTGGCATCATGTAAAATCTTATACTAAGCAAAGAGCCAATAGAAAAAGTACAATCAAAATATGGAAATCAATTACAACGTATGAAGATAAAAAATGGACTAAAAAATATCACAATCCTAATCCAAAGAATAAATCATTTGGTGCAAAAGTTGTAGTTACTTTAAATAATGGTAAGAAAATTATAGAACAATTAGATAGAGCAGATGCACACCCTTATGGAGCACGTCCATTTAAAAGACAGAATTATATAAATAAGTTCTTAACGTTAACAGATGGTATCTTAGATAAAAAAGAGAGTGCTCGTTTCTTAAAAGTTGTTCAAAATCTTAAAAACTTAAAAGCTGGAGAGTTAAATAAGTTAAATATTCAAGTTAAAAGAAGTCAGATAAAGAAAAATACAAAACAAGGAATTTTTTAGTGCATTTTGTAGATAAAGAGCCCAGTCAAAAAAGAGCTGACTTTGTCAGTAAATTAAAATCAAATAAAATTTTAAGAGTTCCGGGGGCATATAACCCACTAACTGCAAAACTAATTGAAGAAATTGGTTATGACGCTGTTTACGTATCAGGTGGGGTTATGGCTAATGATTTAGGGTTTCCAGATATAGGTTTAACTACCCTTCAAGATGTTAGTACTAGATCTTATTTAATATCTAGAGTTACAAGTTTACCTACAATTGTTGATATTGACACTGGCTTTAAGTCTTGTGCAGAAACTATTAAAACTTTTGAAGAGTTTGGGGTTTCAGCAGTTCACTTAGAAGATCAAGTGGAGAGAAAAAGATGTGGGCACTTAGATAATAAAGAATTAATTTCAACTGAAGCAATGGTTAAAAAAATTAAAGAATGTGTTACAGCTAAGCAAGATAAAAATTTTAAAATTATAGCAAGATCTGATGCTAAAGGTGTTGAAGGAATAGATAAGATGATTGATAGATGTAAGGCATATATTGATGCTGGAGCTGAAATTATCTTTCCAGAAGCTTTACATGATGAGAAAGATTTCGAAAAAGTTAGAAAAGAACTATCATGCTACTTGCTTGCTAATATGACTGAATTTGGAAAATCTAAGTTATTCAATTACAAAGAATTAGAAAATTTTGGATATAATATTGTGATTTATCCAGTAACCACCCAAAGATTAGCCATGAAAAATGTAGAAGATGGTCTTAGAGACATTTTTGTGAGTGGACATCAAAACAACATAATTGATAAAATGCAAACTAGAAAAAGACTTTACGAGTTAGTGGAATATGAAAAATACAATTCGTTAGATGAAAAAATTTATAACTTTAGTACGGAAGGACATGAATAATGAGTGATGATATTAAAAAAGGTTTACTAGGGATAATTGTTGATGAAACTGAAATTTCAAAAGTTATGCCTGAAATTAACTCTCTAACTTATAGGGGTTATGCAGCTCAAGATTTATGTGCAAGATGTGACTTTGAAGAAGTTGCTTACTTGATTTTAAATAAAGAATTACCAAATAAAAAACAGCTAAAAGAATTTAAGAAAGAGTTATCTAAAGAAATAACTTTATCAAAAAACTTAATAGATATTTTAAAAAAAATTCCTAAAAATTCACATCCAATGGATGTTGCAAGAACAGCTGTCAGCGTTATGGGTCTCGAAGACAAAGAAACTAAAGATAACTCACCTAAAGCAAATTTAAGAAAGGCGATTAGAATTCTTGCAAAAACACCTACTGCATTGTCTGCTTTTTATAGACTTAGAAAAGGAAAAAAAACTATATCTCCAAAGAAAAATCTTAGTTTTTCTGAAAACTTTTTCCATATGTGCTTTGGAAAAGTTCCAAATAAAGAAATTGTTAAAGCCTTTGATGTCTCATTAATTTTATACGCTGAACATAGTTTTAACGTGTCCACATTTACAGCAAGAACTATTACGAGTAGCTTGTCTGATATTCATGGGGCAATCACAGGTGCAATAGCAAGTTTAAAAGGTCCTCTTCATGGTGGTGCTAATGAAGAAGTAATGCACATGATGAAGAAAATTAAAAAACCTGAGAATGCTTTAAAATGGATTACTAAAGCTCTTAAAAATAAAGATGTGGTAATGGGATTTGGTCACAGAGTTTACAAAAGTGGTGACTCAAGAGTTCCTACCATGAGAGAATATTTTAAAAGAGTAGCAATCATTAAAAAAGATAAAACATTTGAAAAAATATATGACATTGTTGAAAAAGTAATGATTAAAGAAAAAAATATCTATCCTAATGTAGATTATCCTACTGGTCCTACTTACCATTTGATGGGTTTTGACACTGATTTCTTTACACCAATATTTGTAATTTCAAGAATTACAGGCTGGTCTGCTCATATTATGGAGCAACATGCTGCTAATAAATTAATTAGACCTCTTGCAAGTTATAAAGGCAATAAGCACAGAAAAGTAATACAATTAAATCAAAGATAGTTTAATCTAAATCTAAATCACCACATTGAGTTTTAGTAAAAACACAAGTTGTGTAATGGTGAGTTGTTTTAACATCTTTATAAATACCTCTAACAGTGCCCTCTACAGTTCCTGTTACAGTGTTACAATTTGTTAGAAAAATGAATATAATTAAGATTAAATAATTCGTTTTCACTTTTTAACTAAAGGCTTCGGTCCAAGTTCCTTGAGTTGATGCTTTAGAATATTCAGTAGAACGGCCTTCAAAGAAGTTCATGTGTTCAACTGCATTCAACATAGAATCTAACCAAGTAAGTGGGTTTTTGTCCACATCGTAAATTGGTTCTAAACCAAGTTGAGATAATCTTCTATTAGCAATAAATCTTATGTAAAGTTTCACATCTTGCGCTGTAAGACCTTCCATAGGACCCATTTCAAAAGCTAAATCAATGAAAGCATCTTCATGCTCTATGATTGTTCTACATGCTTTATAAAGTTCTGCTTTTAATTCAGGAGTCCAAATTTCTGGGTTCTCATGAATGAACTCTTTAAACAATCTAATCATAGAATTACAGTGCAACGTTTCATCTCTTACTGACCAAGTAACAATTTGGCCCATCCCTTTCATTTTATTGTGTCTCGGGAAGTTAAGTAAGATTGCAAAACTTGCAAATAATTGTAAACCTTCAGTGAATGCGCTAAATACAGCTACTGTTAATGCAATATCTTTTTTTGAACTCATGTCAAAATTTTGCATGTAGTCATACTTATCTTTCATCTCTTTATATTTCATGAATGCAGAATATTCTGACTCAGGCATTCCAATCGTATCAAGTAAATGAGAGTAAGCAGCTATGTGAACTGTTTCCATTGAAGCAAAAGCAGTCATCATCATTAATACTTCTGTAGGTTTGAATACAGTTGTATAATGTCTTAAATAACAATTTTGCACTTCAACATCAGCTTGAGTAAAAAATCTAAAAATTTGTGTTAATAAATTTTTTTCAGACTGAGTTAAATTTTTCTGCCAATCTCTAACATCATCACCAAGTGGCACTTCTTCTGGTAGCCAATGAATTCTTTGTTGAGTTAACCAAGCATCATAACACCATGGATATCTAAATGGTTTGTAAACTGGGTTTTCAACTAATAGTCCCATTTTTTGTGGTTGAACTATTTTTTCTTTTGGTGGTTGGATAATTTTAGTATTCATTTTCTCTACTGACATGATAGGCACTCCTCGTATTCTGGTTGTTCAGTTGTTTGTGGTTTTGATTTGTAAACGTTCGCAGTAACGTCTGTTGCTTTAGTGTCATTAACATTTTCTGCACGTTGAATTGATTTTGATCTACAGTAGTAAAGACTCTTTAAGCCTTTTTTCCAAGCATCAAAATGAATTTTATGTAGTTCTCTTTTGTGAATATCTGCTGGTACAAAAAGGTTAATTGATTGAGCTTGAGATATATAAGGCGTTCTATCTCCACTTAATTCAATAATCCATTTTTGATCAAGTTCAAATGCTGTTTTAAAAACATCTTTTTCTAAATCAGTCAAAAAATCTAAATGTGAAACAGAGCCCTGGTTTGTAGTGATTTCAGACCAAACTTCATCTGTATTTTTTCTATGTTTTTCTAATAATTCAACCAAATATCTATTTCTAACATTAAAAGATCCTGAAAGAGTTTTATGAGTATAGCTGTTAGCTGCAACTGGCTCTACTCCTGGTGAAGCTCCACCACAGATAATAGAAATAGAAGCTGTTGGTGCAATCGCAGTTTTGTTTGAAAACCTTTCATTATAGCCATAATCAGCAGCATCTGGACAAGCTCCTCTTTCGTCTGCTAAATCTTTTGAGGCTTGATCAACATGTTCTTGAATGTGTTTGAATATCTTTTTATTCCAAGCTTTACTCATAACAGATTCAAGGGGAATACTATGTTTCTGTAAGTAAGAATGGAAACCCATAACACCTAAACCAACACTTCTTTCTTTTTCTGCAGAATATTTTGCATCATCAAATTGTTCTGGAGCTCTTGCAATAAAATCAGTTAATACATTATCTAAAAATCTCATAACATCATTAATCATAACGTTGTCATCTTTCCATTCATCATACTTTTCTAAGTTTAAAGATGATAAACAACAAACAGCAGTTCTATCTCTTCCATTTTTATCTATTCCAGTAGGTAGAGTTATTTCACTACAAAGGTTAGAAGTTTTAACAGTTAAATTAGCAAGTTTGTGATGTTGTGGAATTTGTCTGTTAACTGTATCGATATAAATAATATAAGGTTCACCTGTTTCAATTCTTGCAGTTAACAATCTAATCCATAAATTTCTTGCAGAGATAGTTTGTTGCACAGTTCCATCAGCAGGACTTTTTAGTGCCCATTGTCCATCTGTTTCAACAGCTCTCATAAATGCATCAGATACTAAAACACCATGATGAAGGTTTAGGGCTTTTCTATTTGGATCTCCACCAGTAGGTCTTCTCATTTCAATAAACTCTTCAATTTCAGGATGCTCAATTGGAAGATAACAAGCAGCAGATCCTCTTCTTAATGAACCTTGGCTAATTGCCATTGTTAACGAGTCCATAACTTTAATAAATGGAATTATTCCTGAAGTCTTTCCAACTTTACCAATTTTTTCTCCTATAGATCTAAGGTTTCCCCAGTAACTTCCTATTCCACCACCCTTAGCAGCTAACCAAACGTTCTCACTCCATAGATCAAGTATTCCATTTAAGCTGTCTGATGCTTCATTTAAAAAACATGAAATTGGTAAGCCTCTTTTGGTTCCACCATTTGATAAAACTGGAGTTGCTGGCATAAACCATAAGTTGCTAATGTAGTTATAAATTCTTTGTGCGTGTAAATTGTCATCTGCATATGAACTTGCAACTCGTGCAAATAAATCTTGAAAAGATTCGTTGTGACCTAAGTATCTATCTTTTAAAGTTGCCTTACCAAAGTCTGTTAATTTAGAATCTCTTGATCTATCAATTTTAATAATTATGCCTTTTTCATTTTGAAAAAGTTCTGTGTCATTGCTAAGTGAAAATAAATCTGGTCCTTTATTTTTTGAAAGCTCACTATTATTTGGGCTATATTCGGAGACAGCTTTCTTGAGTGCTTGTGATAGAATTTTGTTCATATTTTAAGTTTTATTATGTTTTTTTTGCAAAACAACTACATGTTGTATGCTAAAAGCATTGATACACCATATAAATCATTAATCAACAGAACATTTATAGAACATATAAAAAAAATATCAATAAAAAAATAAAATGAATGTAAGAAAGGTTAACAATGACAACAAATTTAAAAATAGATCCATATGGCTTCAGAGAGTATGACGCGAGGTGGTTGTATGAGAAGGATATAAATAGAATCGGAATAGAGAATCTGGGCAAAGGTTTGGGTACTCAAATTATAAAACACACAAAAAAAACTAATCCAAGAGTAATTGTCGGTCATGATTATAGATCTTACAGTGAAGAAATAAAAACAGCTCTTAAAAAAGGACTTCTTTCAACAGGATGTAATATTGAAGACATAGGTTTGTCACTATCCCCTACTGTATATTTTGCACAATTTAATTTAAATGCTGATGCTGTTGCAATGGTAACTGCTAGTCACAATGAAAATGGTTGGACTGGAGTTAAAATGGGTATCAAAAAAGGATTAACTCATGCACCAGAAGAGATGAAAGAATTAAAAGAAATTACTTTAAATGAAAATTTTATAAAAGGTAAAGGAAGTGAAAAACAAATAGAAGGTTTTCAACAAATTTATAAAGATGATTTAATAAATAAAAACAAAATCAAAAAGAAAATTAAAGCAGTTGTTGCATGTGGTAATGGTACAGCTGGAATATTTGCACCTGAAATTTTAAAAGGAATTGGTTGTGAGGTAATAGAGTTAGATTGTAATCTTGATTGGACTTTTCCAAAATATAATCCAAATCCAGAAGATTTAGAGATGTTACATGCAATAGCAAAAGCTGTAAAAGATAATAATGCTGATATTGGTTTTGGATTTGATGGAGATGGTGATCGAGTTGGTGTAATTGATAATATGGGGAACGAAATATTTTCAGATAAGATTGGATTATTGATTGCAAGAAATTTATCAGAAACCCATAAAGGTTCAAAGTTTGTTGTAGACGTTAAATCAACAGGTTTGTATGCAACAGATAAGGTTTTAAAAAGTAGTAATTGTAAAACTATTTACTGGAAGACAGGTCACTCACACATCAAAAGAAAAGTTAATACTGAAAAAGCATTAGCAGGATTTGAAAAAAGTGGTCACTTCTTCTTTAATCAACCTTTAGGGTATGGCTATGATGATGGGATTAATTCAGCAATTCATGTTTGTCATCTACTAGATAATAAAGATCAAACAATGAATGAAATTATCAATGAATTACCTAACACATTTCAAACACCTACCATGGCACCTTTTTGCAAAGATGAAGAAAAATATCAAGTTGTTGAAGATCTGGTAAAAAAAGTTTTGGAAATTAAAGATAGTAAAATTAAAATTGACAATCAAGAAATTAAAGAAATACTAACAGTTAATGGAATTAGATTTTCTTTTAAGGATGGTTCGTGGGGATTAATTAGAGCTTCATCTAATAAACCATCTTTAGTCATTGTAACTGAAAGTCCGACTTCAAATGAAAGAAAGAAAAAAATCTTTGATTTTATTGATGATCTACTCCACAAAACTGGGAAAGTAGGTGAGTATGATCAAAAAATATAAATATTTGCTAATAATTATCTTTTTTATAAGCTCTAAAGGTCAAGCTCTAAGCCCAGAATTTGAAAAAGAATTATATATTGGGTGTTACAGTAATTCAAAAGGATACATTGGACCTGATGGAGCAAAAGTCTATTGCAGTTGTACAGTTGACAAATTAAGTGAAAAATTTACGGACGATCAAATAAATGAAATCTTCAAAATGAAACCTGAAGAAATAATGAAGGCTACTGAATTCGCAACAATTGAGTGTGAAAACAATAAATAAAGCTTTAATTAAAACTAGAATTTTAATACAAATTTTATATGCAAGATAAAAAAAATTTTGGTTTTGGAACTCAAATAAGAAAATCTCCTTACTTTAATTCAACTGTTAAATGGGGTGTAACAGGTTTTTCTGTTTATAACCATATGTACATTCCACGGGATTTTGGATGCCCAGAACAAAACTTCTGGAATTTAGTTAATGAAGCAATTTTATGTGATGTTGCTGTTGAACGACAAGTTGAAATTACAGGACCAGATGCAGCAAAATTTGTGCAACTCTTGACACCACGAGATCTTTCAAAACTTTCAGTTGGTCAATGTAAATATGTATTAATTGTAAACAATGAAGGCGGAATTTTAAATGATCCTGTTTTATTAAGATTAAAAGAAAATCATTTTTGGTTATCACTTGCAGATAGTGATATTTTATTATGGGCACAAGGTGTTGCTGTAAATTCCAAATTAGATGTCAAAATTTGTGAACCTGATGTCTCTCCTCTTCAATTGCAAGGGCCTAACTCTGGTAAAATTATGGAAGCTTTATTTGGTAAGAGTATTATTGATCTTAAGTATTATTGGTTTCGTGAATTAGACCTTGATGGAATTCCATTAATTGTATCTCGTACAGGGTGGTCAAGTGAATTAGGTTATGAACTTTATCTTAGAGATGGTTCTATGGGTGATAAACTTTGGGAAAAAATAATGGTAGCTGGTAAAAAATTTGGAATTAAACCAGGACATACATCATCAATAAGACGTATTGAAGGTGGAATGTTATCCTATCATGCAGATGCAGATATCAACACAAATCCTTATGAGGTTGGTCTAGGTCGATTAGTTAATTTAGATATTGATGCAAACTTTGTTGGTAAAAAAGCTTTAAACTTAATTAATGTTAATGGTATCAAACGAAAACAAGTCGGTGTTGTTTTAAATTGTGAACCTTTAACAAGACCTAATACAACTTTTTGGGAAGTTACCAAAAATGAAAATGTTGTTGGTAAAATTACTTCAGCTGTTTATTCACCAAGATTAAAAAAAAATATAGCTCTAGCAATGATCTCAATTGAACAATCAGAGTTAAATAATGAACTTGATGTTAAAATTAATGATAAATTAGTTAAGGCAACCATTGTTGAAAAACCTTTTTATGACCCACAAAAAAAAATAGCTTCTGCTTAGTACAAAATGGATAATAATAATAACTTTAAAGAACTTAAAAGTTTTAATAAGTATTTTTTAATTTATTTGGCCATATTATCTTTTTGTTCTGTCATTCATCTATATATAAAACATGACGTTGGAAATGATTCTACAATATCTGAATGGATAATTAATTACCAAGGAGGCTTAACTCGTAGAGGCTTTCTGGGTGAAATTTGCTTTCAGATTGCCAGTTACTTTAAACTTGACCTAAGATTCGTGATATTTGTTTTTCAATCCACATTTTATATTTTTGTTTTAGCTTTAAACTATTATTTTTTTAAAGCCTTAAAGCATAACGTCTTAACCGTCTTTGCAGTTTTTACTCCAATTTTTATTCTTTATCCAGTTGCTGAAATTGAAGTATTGGCAAGAAAAGAAATCTTCTTATATGCTTACTTTTTAGGTGTAATTTATTTGTGCAATCCAAAAAAAAAATACAATAATTACTTAAATCTTTACATTTTTTTTGTTACACCAATCGTATGCTTAATCTATGAGCAAGTTGTACTTTTTTTTCCATTTGTTCTGACTTGCTTAATTTTTTATAAAAATATTAAAACCTTACAATCTTTTTTAAAAAATTCTTTATTATTTGTTCCTTCATTGCTAATTATTGCTTTCTTTTTTATTTATCCTCCATCAATGGAAGATCATGAAATTATGAAGCAAAGTCTTTTAATAAATTTTAACGAAAAATGCTATATGTCTTGTGAGCTTTTGAGGCATTTCGATCTTAATAAAATAGATTTTATAATTCAATCTACTTTTAATAAATCATCTTTGTTTGAAATAACTTCATGGATATTTAGATATTTCATAATATTTTTAATTGGTTTTTTTCCATTATTTTTCTTATCAATTCACTCGAAAATAAAAATTAATAACCTTTTTTCAACTCTTGGGTTTAGTAATATTTTTATATTATTATCTTTATTATACATACCTATTTTAATACTTTTTATAGTTGGTAGTGATTGGGGAAGGTGGATTGGTATGTTGATATCATTTTCTACTTATTTATATTTTTATCTTTATAAAAATGATCACATCGAAATTGATTTTTCTAAAATGTCCAAAAGACTTCAATTTTTTAAAAATAAAAAAAAAATTGTAATTATTATTTTTATTATTTTTGCTTTTGGCTGGAATCAAAAAACATCTAGAAAAGCTGATATTGCCACAAATCCATTATGGAAAGTACCTTACAATACGAGTAAAAAAATATTTGGGTGGGATAGTTTTAGATTGTTTGAAGACTCTAAATTTTTAATTTGGCATCGCAAATATATAGAATAATATCCTGAAATCTATTAAACGTTATTAAAGCTTTAAAAATTATGCTTAAACCTAGGGATTATGTTTCATTGTATTTATTAGTTATAGTTTTAACAGTTGTTGCAGTTAATTTTATGTATCGTCTATACTTTTAATTTAAATCATTACTAATTATTAGCTATGCATAATTTTTTTTTATTTTTAATTACACTTTTTTGTTGGTCTCCAACTTGGTACGTAATTAAATTTCAGTTAGGTTACGTTGATCCTCTTGTTTCTGTATTTTATAGATTTTTAATTGCTTCAATAGTTATTTTCATTTATCTATTGATAAAAAAGAAAAGTTTAAATTTTTCTTTCAATCATCACATTTGGTTTTTATTTTTTGGAACAAGTATTTATTCCATAAATTATGTTTTCTTTTATATATCAAATACTTATTTAATTAGTGCATTTCCAGCAATTGTTTTTTCAACGGTTGTAATTATGAATATTTTAGGAGAAGGGTTTTATTTTAAAAAAAAACCTTCTTTAAAAACTTTAATTGGTGCATTCATTGGTATGATTGGAATTTTAATAATTTTCAATGATGAGATTTTTAATTTTAACTTTACTAATAGTACTCATGTTGGTTTGTTTTTAGCTTTAATCGGAACACTTAGTGCATCTACAGGAAATATGATTCATCAAAGAAATTTAAATAATAATTTCCCATTAATACAAACAATTGCTTATGCCATGCTATATGGATCCATTGTTACTTTATTAATTACACAAGTAAGAGGCAGTGAATTATTATTTGAATATAGTTTTGAATATATTGCTTCACTAGTATATCTTTCTATTCCAGGTTCGATATTTGCATTTATTTTTTACTTAAAATTACTTGAAAAAGTTGGAGCTGGTCGTGCAGGATATGTTGGTGTTGTTATGCCCGTACTTGCTTTATTAATATCTACAGTATTTGAAAATTTAGAATGGCAAATAGATTTAATTATAGGTTTTCCAATATTAATAGTTGGGGCTGTTCTTGTAATAAATCAAAAAATAAAATCTGTTAAATAAATTAATCAAAACTCTAAATAATTAAATCTTCCAAGACCATTAAAATTAGAATCTTATTTTTTATTTTTTTTATTACAACTTACATGTGCTTGTAATTCTATAGAATATTTAACATTATAACAGCTACTACAAAGTAGTTTTATTTCGGGTGCTGAACTTACTTGTGTTAAAATTTCTGTATCATCTCCACAATCTATACAACTCAATAATTTTTTTTTCATTTTGATTTAATTAGGTTTTGTCCAATAACCATAAACACAGCGTGTGCCACTTCTGGAGCAATCATATGTATCATGTAATACACCATCTTTCACAACTGTTATGTGCTTTGAACAAGATACTATTAAAGTTCCACTTGGCAACTCTTCTTTTTTTAAGTGAACTTTGCAGCCTTGACCAATAAACATTGTAGGCGTCCAATACCACCCTAATTTTTTAAGATACTTTTTTAAAACTACTCTGTGAGTTCCTGATCTTGGACTATCATTTTTTTGCTTCAAACTTCTTGCAAGTTTAGTTTTCGATGATGTTCTGAATTCTTCGTTTGCTCTATAAAGATCATCATAAATTTTTTGATAAGGAAGACCTGAAACAATTGCAATAGATCTAACCACACAATCTCCAGCCTTTCCCTTATAACCAGCAGCTGCCCTACCACCATCATTTATTCTTAATTCTAAATTACTACTTGAAAATAATTTTCTAAAAAAATTCATGATTTTCTTTTATGTTCTAATATTTCGATCATACACTGGGTTGCGTATTCACGCCATTCTTCTGCTGACTTATCTTTCAAATTGTGAAGATGTTTTAAATTGTTATTAATATTTTCCTGATGTTTTATTTTATCAGCCTCATCTAAATTTTTTTTCATATTAGCAAGATTTGTCTCCATGGCTTTTATCCAACTATTTCCTAATTCAACACATTTTTCATCGCTTTTTTCATCGCAGATTTGCTTAAAAAAGTTAAAAATAACATCATCAGATTTAATTTGGTTAGACATCCATTATTAAATAAACGATGAAATGTATAAAGTCTACATTCAATTATTAAGTGTAAAAATTTTAATAAAGAATCATTTATAAGTTAATTGTGGGTGGCGTAGGGAGACTGAAACCACCCCGACCCCATTCTAAAAAACCTTTTTTAATCTTTTTAAAATTTTTAATCTTTCATTTTTTTTGTAACTCTTAGATTTTACCACCCAAACAGACAATGGCCAGGAACTATCATTTTTAGTTCTAGCAATAATATGTAAGTGTAATTGAGGAACTATATTGCCAATTTTTTCAACATTAAGTTTTGATGTTTTAAATAATTTTTTCATTTTATTACTACAGAAAACAATTTCTTTCATAAAAAGGATTTGATCCTTTAAATTAAGTTCAGTAATATCAGTTACTTTTTTTCTATTCGGGATTAATATAATCCATGGAAATTTGCAATTATCAATTAATCTAATACTACATAATTTTAATTCAGTAATAAAATGAGAGCTATTTATAAAGTCTTTATTAACTTTATTCATTAAATAACTATAGATATTTTTTTAATTTATCTGAAAAAATAACTTTTTTGTTATTAATATAATCTTCATGATTTTTTTCTATATTTTTAAGTTCGTAAAGGTAGTTTATCATAACACCGTAAGATCGTTTAAAACCTGTTTCAGAAATATTTGCATTAATAATTATATCATCAACTATAGCTCCGTTTCCTAAGTGGAATCTGCTTACATCATTAATTGGAAGGCCTTTGTTATTTTTTTCGTTAACAATATAGTGACTAACCAATTTTGTAATAGCTTCTTTTTTTTCAATAATTCTACTATCACCTATCTTAAGGTCTTGAGATTTTAAAAATGATAAGTCTTGATCTGATAAATTTCCAAGAATATTTTTTATTTTACTATTCTCTAAATATGAGAACCAATCAACAAAACCAGGTATAGGTGATAAAGTTCCAAATTTCTTAATATTAGGTAATTCTTCTTGTATTTCATACACAACTCTTTTTATTAAAAAATTACCCAGTGTTACTCTGGACAAGCCTTCTTGACAGTTGCTAATTGAGTAAAATGTTGCTGTGTCACATTTTTCTTTATCTCCAGCAGATGGTTTCATTAATTCTTGAATTGATTTACCCAAATCTTTTGTTAAAGCTACTTGAACAAAAATTATTGGCTCATCTTCAAGGGCTGGATGGAAATAAGAAAAAAACCTTCTATCTTCTCCTAATCTTCTCTTAAGTTCATTCATATCTTTTATTTGATGAACTCTTTCATATTGAATTATTTTTTCTAATACTGCAGCTTTTGTATCCCAAGTAATTTGTTCAAGTTTTAGAAAACCTGGATTAAACCATGCCCTAAATAAATGTCTTAGATCGTCGTCTAATGGTCTTAGTTCTCTATTATCATTTAATGTTTTTAATAAATCTTCTCTTAAAGAAACTATACTTGAGGTTCCACTGGGCGCCATATTCATTCTTCTAAAGAGCTCTCTTCTCTTACCCTCTGAAATCTTAAATAGATCAGATAAATTTTTTTCATTTTGTGAATTTTTATAAACATCTATTGCTTCATTAACTTTTGTAAAGCTTGGTTTATATTTTTCATTTATCTTTTTAAAAAATGATAATTTGTTTTCTTGGGAAAGTGTTTGATATAATTCTGTTATATCTCTTGCTACTGTAATACCAAAAGCAGCACCTTTATTTGATAATAAATCATCACATAAATTAATTATTGTCTCTAAATCATTCTTTTTATATTCTTTTTTAGTAAAGAGTTTTTTTCCCGCATCAGCAATAGATGAAATAATTTCTTTTAAATTAAACATAATAAATTTTATCTTTTTTTTATTAAATAAATATTAAGTTATACTTAAATATTCAATAAAAGATCTGATTGAAACCATGAGTAAAAATGCCCCAAAAATCTTACTTAGTAGCTTTTTATCTATTTTATAAACTGCTTTTGCTCCTAATCTTGCCATGACCATTGTCACTGGCACAAAAACTATGAAGCCTAATAAATTTATATATCCAATGCTGTAGGGAGTATTAACATTGTCAATTATTTTTCCCCCAGTAATCATTGTTATAGTTCCACTTACAGCAATTAAAAACCCAACAGCAGCTGCTGTCCCTATTGATTTTCTTATGTCATAACCAAAGGTTCTCATAAATGGTACCATTAAAGAACCTCCACCTATACCTAGTGGCACAGATATAAATCCTATGAGAGTTCCAGAAATATTTTTAATAAAATTTGAAATTTTTTTTGGGTTTTCAACAAGTTTTTCTCTAAGAAAAATGAAGAATAAACCTACCATAAATGCAAATATAGAAAAAAATAAAACTAATGCAGGTGTTTTTAAATTCACAGCTAAGAAGGTACCGGCAATTACGCCTAACAATATAAATATACCAAATGATTTAACCATTTTAAAATCTACAGCATCATATTCCATATGAGTTTTGGTAGAAATTATTGATGTTGGAATAATTATAGCTAAAGAAGTTCCAACTGATAAGTGCATTCTAGTAACTAATTCAAAATCTAATACTGTAAAAGCATAATACAAAGCTGGTACCATTATAATTCCACCTCCAACACCAAGTAAACCAGCCATAAATCCTGCAACTGCTGCCGAAATACCTAATACCACCAGTAGATTAAATAAATCGGCAAAATTTAAATTTTCCATTATGAATTTATTTGATTGGCTTTCTCATTATTTTGAACAATTGTCATTATATGTTTGGATTTTTGAAAATCTGAGTCTCTTGCCATCATGTTATCACTTAAATATCTTTTCCAATCTTTGGAACCAATTTGACCATGGTACAGCCCAACTGTATGTCTCATAATATGGTTTACCTTTGTTCCAAGTTTAACTTCCTTTTCTAAGTACTCTAGGAGTTTTTCGGCCACTTCTTCTCTTGATGGTTGCTCTTTTGTATCAAAAATTTCTTTTTCAATCTCAACTAAAGAATAAGGATTTTGATATATGGATCGACCAATCATAACTCCATCGCATAAAGTTAAGTGATTTTTAATCTCTTCAACTTTTGATATACCTCCGTTAATAATGATTTCTAAATCTGGATTTTCTTCTTTAATTTTATAGACCATTCCATAGTTTAGCTTTGGAATATTCAAATTTTGCTTAGGTGACATTCCTGTTAAAATAGCTTTTCGAGCATGCAATATAAAAGTGCTACAACCAACCCCTTTCATCTTTATTATAAAATTATTTAAGTAATCAAATTCTTCTGTATCATCAAAGCCAATTCTAGTTTTTGCAGTGACTGGAATTTTACAAGCATTAACCATGGAATTAATACACTCTGCAACTAAATCTGGCTCTCTCATCAAACAAGCGCCAAACATATTTTTTTGAACTTTTTTACTGGGGCAACCTAAATTAATATTAATTTCATCATAACCCATGTCTTCTGCAATTTTTGCAACTTCAGCTAATTCTGCTTTATCAGATCCTCCCACTTGTAATGCTAAAGGTTTTTCTTCAGGACTATAAGATAGAATTTTTTTTCGGTCTCCATGAATTGCAGATTTTGTTGCAACCATTTCTGAGTACAGCATAGCATTCTTGCTCATCAACCTTAAAAAGTAACGATCATGACGATCAGTACAATCCATCATTGGTGCTACTGAAATTTTCCTATTAATGTTTTTTTTAATATCCAAGAGGTTTACCCATTAGTTTATCAGGTAACCACGTTACTATCTCAGGGAAGATGCATAATATTATAATAGATAAAACCATCATCATCATAAATGGAAATGATCCCCTTAAGATTGTAGATAGACTAACATCTGGTGTAATACCTTTAATAATATAAAGATTTAATCCAACAGGTGGTGTTATTAAGCCTATTTCCATATTTATTGTAAATACTATTGCAAACCAATATGGGTCAAAACCTAATGTAGTAATGACAGGTAACAATATAGCTGAAGTCATTACAATAACTGCAACTGGTGGTAAAAAGAATCCAGCTACAAGCAAAAACACATTTACCATCAAAAAAATCATCCATTTATTACTACTTAACTCAATCATACTTTGTGCAAGCGATTGGGTTACGTAAAGTTGTGACAATGTAAATGCAAAAAGATAAGAAGCAGCAATAATAAACATTATCATTACACTTTCTTTCATTGAAACTTTAACAATATTCCAAATTTTTTTTGGATGATAAATTTTATAAACTACAGCAATCATAACGAAAACTAAAAATGCACCTACACCTGAGGCTTCTGATGGGGTTGCCACACCACCGTACAATACATATAAAACTCCAACAATAATTGCTAGGAATGGAAAAATTCTTGGAAGAACTTCAAATTTTTCTCTCAATGTTGGTGGTTTTCTGTTTCTTAATAATTTAGCTGCATTTTTATCAATGAAGTAACTATGTATTAATGCCCAAACAGCAAAAAGACTTGCCAACATAAAACCAGGAACAATGCCTGCTAAAAATAATCTTCCAATAGAAGTTCCTGTTGCCATTCCGTAGACAATTAAAACTATACTTGGTGGAATTAAAACCCCAAGCGTTCCTCCGGCTGCGATTGTACCAGTAGCAATTTGATCTGAGTATCCTCTTTTTCTCATTTCAGGAATTCCCATAGTTCCAATAGCAGCACACGTTGCAGGACTTGATCCACTTAAAGCTGCAAAAATTGAACATGCTCCAATATTTGAAATAACTAAACCACCTGGAACTCTCCATAGCCATCTATCCAGTCCAGTGTATAAATCCTTACCTGCAGGAGAGTTAGCCACAGCCATGCCCATAAGAATAAACATTGGAATCGACAATAAAACAAATGAATTTAATCCTGCATAAAAAGTTTCAGCAAAAACATCTAGCATTTGAAATCCTTCAAAAGCAATCAATAAGGCAATTGAAACAAAACTTAAACCAAAAGCTATTGGAATTCCTGAAAATAAAACTATTAAAGTAAAAACAGCAACTACTACAGCTATAATTAGAGGATCCATTATTTAAAATCTCCTTCATCAATTAGTTTAATTATTTCAGCAATATATTGAAGTATCATCAATAATGAACCTATTAACATTGAAGAATAAGGAATCCATAATGGAGGGTCCCAAACGGTTCCAGTAGTATAATTTTTAACAAAAGCTTCTTCGACCATTAAAAAGCCAAAGTAAAATAAAATTAGAAAAAAACCCAAGCTTATAAATGATGTAAAAATTTTAAGTTTAATAATGTTTTTTTTTGATAAAAAGTCATAAATCCACTCCATACTTACGTGTGCTTTTTCACTCAAAACGTAGGCACTACCAATAAAAGTAGATGCAACAAGAAGCATAGTTACAAGCTCTGTTTGCCATGTAATAGCTCGTTGAAAAAAATATCTTTCAAAGACAAGTTCAACAATTACTAAAATAGATAAAATTAATGCTCCTACTGCAAAAGCACCACAGGCTTGAGAGACATAATGGCAAAAATTAAGATATTTATTCTTCATAAAAAAAACCCCTAGATATTTTCATAAATAGGGGTTCTTTATATATTATTTTATTTAACTGCTAAAGCCATTTCCATAAGCTTAGCACCACCAGGTACTTGCTCTGCAAATGCTTTATGAGAAGTTTTCTTTGCAATCTCAATCCATGCTGCATGGTCTTTTTCTGACATATATACTAATTCAACACCAGCATCTCTATAAGCGTCTTCAAATTTCTTATCTAGATTAGCTACTTGTGCTGTCATATATTTTTCAGCTACTTTACCTGCTTTCATAAGAGCTTTTTGTTGCTTTTTACTTAAAGCATCAAAAGATTTCTTAGACATAAGAATTGGTTCATACATAAACCATAGACCAAATTTTCCTGGAGGTGTTGCACATTTAACTTGTTCGTAAATTTTGTAACTAACAAAACTTCCTGAACTAGTATTTGCACCTGTCAATACACCTGTTTGTAGACCAGTATAGATTTCTGAAGATGGCATACTTTGAATACCAGCTCCTGCACCTTCAAGCATTTGGTTAAACGCTTTTCCAGCTGCTCTCATTACTTGTCCCTTAACATCTGATGGGTTTCTAATACATTTAGTTTTTGAAGCAAAACCACCACCTAACCAAGCATCAGATAGAACAACCACACCTGCTCCAGTAATAATTTTTTTGATCTCAGTCATCATTGGAGATTTGTTAAATCTTAAGGCATGGTCATGATTTTTAACTGTTCCTGGCATTAAAGTAGCACTAAATTCTGGATGAAATTTTGATGCATATCCTAATGGGAAAGCAGATATATCCAATTGACCAGTGGTCATTGGTTTCCATTGCTCTTTGGGTTTGTATAAAGATTTTGCTGGGTAAATTCTAATATCAATATCGACATTAGCTTTTTTAACCTCATCAGCAATAATTTGAACCATCTCATGACGTGGGTCAAAAGATCCATCAGCTCTTGGCGTTCCTGGCCATTGGTGACTTGCTTTTAACGTTACCGCATAAGCAGAACCAACAGTTGATAAAACCAAAACTAATGCTGTGAAATATAAAGATATTTTTTTAAACATTATTGTTCTCTCCTCTATTGTTATTTAAGTGATGCATTAAATTGAAGATCTTGATAAGAGTCAATACTACAAAATTACAGTAAAAATATGGATGGACCTTTAAAAAACCTGTTAGTTCTTGACTTAACTAGAGTTTTAGTTGGTCCGTATTGCACAATGATGCTCTCAGATTTAGGAGCACGTGTAATAAAAGTAGAAGCACCTGATGTTGGAGATGACTCTAGAAAATTTGGTCCTTTTATTGAAGATTATTCAGCTTATTTTATGTCACTTAATAGAGGCAAAGAAAGTATTGCTCTGAATTTAAAAAATGAAGATGATAAAAAAGTATTTGATAAAATTTTAGCTAAAGCAGATATTTTAGTTGAAAATTTTAAACCAGGAACTTTAGAGAAATGGGGTTATGGATGGAAAGATGTTTGTAAAAAATATCCAAAATTAATTTATGCATCAGCTTCTGGTTTTGGACAAACAGGTCCTTTAAAAGAATTACCTGCTTATGATATGGTTGTACAAGGTATGGGAGGGTTAATGAGTGTTACCGGTCAACCAAACTCAGAACCTACAAGAGTTGGTACATCTATCGGAGATATTACTGCAGGATTATTTACTACAGTTGGAATTAATGCAGCACTTTATGATAGAGAAAAAACTGGCAAAGGAACTTTTATTGATGTTTCAATGCTAGACTGTCAAATTGCAATTTTAGAAAATGCTATCGCAAGATATCTTGCTAAAAATGAAATACCAAAACCCATGGGATCTCGTCACCCATCTATTGCTCCTTTTGAAGCATTTAAGACAAAAGATAGTCACATCATAATTGCAGCTGGTAATGAAAAACTTTTTGAAAAATTATGTAATGTTTTAAATATTCCTGAAATATCTAAGGATCCAAAATACAATACGAACTCATTACGATCAGAAAATATTGATGATCTCAAAAAAATCTTAGAAGACAAACTATTGATTAAAAATACTAATGACTGGGTAAATGAAATGGAAAAAGAAAAAATTCCATGTGGTCCAATTTTTAATATAAAAGAAGCTGTTGAAAACCCTCAAGTTGAAGCAAGAAACATGATTGTTAAAGCACATCACAAGGTTATTGGTGATTTTAAATTGGCAGGTAATCCAATTAAAATGTCTAATTATAAAGATGAAACAACACGTGGTGACATTCCTGATTTAGACGAACACAGAGAAAAAATCATAAAGGAATTTAATAATTAACTATTAGAGTCAGTTTCTTCTGATTTATCTTCAGTAGTTTCTGTTTCGGCGATTTCATCTAAAGAAACCTCTACCTCTTCATTATTAATATCTGTTTCTAAGCCAGCTTCAATTTCAGGTTCTGCTTTTGCATTTAATTCCTCTAAATCTTCTGGGGCTACTTGAATTTTTTCTGGAATCTTTCTAGCTCTTTTTGACGGCAGAATGGGCGTTCCACTTTTAGAGATTTCACCTTTATACATATTTTCAAAATCATCACCTACTACTTCATCATCATCTGAACCATCATCAACTTGCTCAACATGCTTTCTAAGTTTTAAAATTGCACTTTCAGTTAGGTCAGTTACTTTTATTTTTTCTGAAGCAATTTCTCTTAATGATATAACTGTATTTTTATCGTTATCTCTATCAAGTGTTGGCTCTAATCCCGAATTTAGTTGAACAGCTCTCTCTTTTGCTACCATTACTAACTCGTAAGGACTATCTACTTTATCTATACAATCTTCAACTGTTACTCTTGCCATGCGCAGTATCTATACAGTGGTTAAAAAAAAATCAAGGTTAATTTTATAAATATTGAGGGTTTAGCTTATTTTTTATTAAGAATAACAGTGATATTGCAATTAATATGTAAGAACCTGAAACTAGAGCAATTTGTTCAACAGAAAAGCTTTTATCTATAAGAAATCCAAATAAAGCTGTTCCAAAAGCAGTTGAAAACACCATAAGCGCAGTTGTTAAAGCTTTAATTGAACCAATATATTTAACTCCATAAATTTCTGCCCAGGTAGAAGATCCTAGAATATTAGCAAGACCATTTGAAATTCCAATTAAACCTAAAAATGCAAAAGAAGAAATAGGTGAATTAAAATAGTGAAGTACAAAAGTTGAAAGTAGTAAAGGAATATTCATATAAATTAATAATCTTCGGCTACTAAATTTATCAATCAAAAAACCAGATAAAAATAAAGTTAATACAGATAAAACTGAATACACCATAAAGGACTGTGCAATTACATATGGGCCCCAATTTTTTGATGACACTATAAAAGATTGATAGACAAACGTACCTGTTGCAATCCAGGGCATTGCTAGCATGCTTAAACATATAATATAAAAACGATAATCTTTTAAAACTTCAACTCTCGTCCATTGTTTTATATCTTTGGTTTTAATATTTAAAACACTAGACTTTTCTCTTGAATCTAATTTAACATTTTTAACTAATGTAATGATGACTATTGGTAAAATGATAATAACTGAAATCGAAATTGCTATCCAAATATTTCTCCAATCAATAAAGGTTAATAAAAAGATAATTAATAATGGCAAAATAAATTCAGCTAACGATAAACCAAGCCAAGTTGTACTTAGTGCTCTTCCCCTACTTTTTTCAAAAAACCTTGCAATAGTTGTGGTTGCTGTATGAGACATTAAACCCTGCCCTGATAGTCTCATTAGAAATATTGATATAAATAAAAAAACTATCGATGAAATTTTAGAAAATAAAAAACAAGAAATAGATAATAGAATAATTACATATGATGAAAATTTTAAAATATTAAAGTCATCAATTTTTTTACCAACCCAAACAAGTATAAAACTACTTAATAAAGTTGCAGACGCATATATTGATCCAAATTGACCATGCGTGATAGAAAGTGCGTCCCTTATGCTTGAATTGAACAGTCCTAAAAAAAAACTCTGTCCAAAACTTGAAAAAAATGTAAATATGAAACCAAATAAAATTACTTTAAAATTCAAACTTTTAAACATAGGAAATAAAATTTATGTCTTGTAATGTTGCTTTCATTGGTCTTGGTGTCATGGGTTATCCAATGGCTGGTTATATATCAAAAGCTGGTCACAATGTAACTGTTTATAATAGAACTTCTTCAAAAGCAGATAAGTGGGTCAAAGAATTCAAAGGATCTAAAGCCAATACTCCTGCTGAAGCAGCTGATGGTGCAGAATATATATTCACATGCGTTGGAAATGATAACGATCTTCGTGAGGTAACTTTTGGTGACAATGGTATTTTTAAAACAATTAAAAAAGGTGCTATCTATGTTGATAACACTACAGCTTCCGCAACAATCGCAAGAGAGATTTATGAATTTGCAAAAAAAAATGGATTTGGATCATTAGATGCACCAGTATCAGGTGGTCAAGCTGGTGCAGAAAATGGTGCACTAACTGTTATGATTGGTGGTGATCAAGCTGATTTTGATAAAGTTAAAGATAAAATTGATTGTTACAGCAAAAAAATGAAATTATTAGGTGGCGCAGGTAATGGTCAATTAGCAAAAATGGTTAACCAAATTTGTATTGCAGGTCTTGTTCAAGGTTTATCTGAAGCAATTAATTTTGGGAAAAAAGCTGGTTTAAATATGGAAGATGTAATTGAAGTTATATCTAAAGGTGCTGCTCAATCTTGGCAAATGGAAAATAGGTACAAAACTATGATTGATGATAAGTTTGAATTTGGTTTTGCAGTTGATTGGATGAGAAAAGATTTAAAAATTGCAATGGATGAAGCTAAAAATAATGGTTCTCTTTTACCAGTAACTGAAGTTATTGATAAATATTATGGTGAAGTTCAAGAGATGGGTGGAAACCGTTGGGACACTTCTAGTTTGATTAAAAGACTTAGTAAATAATCTATAATGCAACCAGCATACTACGAAGATTTTGAGGAGATCAAAAATAAAATTTGGTCAATGTTCGATAATGCTATCAAGGATAGAAACTCTCAATTTAGAATTCCTGTGTTTATCTGTGGAGATCAGAAAGACTTTGATGGAAGAATTGTAGTTCTTAGAAAGTCAGATCGAGAAAATGAACTTCTTCAATACCATAGTGATATCAGATCACATAAAATTGCTAAATTAAAAGCAAATAAAAATGCATCAATGTTATTTTACGATAAAGATGACAAGATCCAAGTTAGACTTAAAGTTGAGTGCATTGTTAATCATAAAAATGATATTACAAAACACTCTTGGTTAAAAACAGGTCATATGAGTAGAAAATGTTATCTAGTTGATAATGGACCAGGTACAGAATCCAATAACCCAACATCAGGATTAAAACCTGAGTTAGATAATTTTGAATTTACTATGGATGATAGTGAGATAGGATATAAAAATTTTACTGTTATTCAGTGTAAAGTAAAAAGTATTGAGTGGCTTTATCTTGCTGCTAAAGGTCATAGAAGAGCAAGATTTAATTTAGAAACAAATAAAAATACTTGGTTAGTTCCATAAAATAACATTTTAGATTTTATAATAAAGTATATTGGATTTTTTCAGTATTTTGTACTACTGCAGTTTTTTTACCTCAAGCAATTAGGTTTATAAATCAAAAAATACAAAAGATATTTCACTTAGCATGTTTTTAATTTTTTACTATTGGAGCTTTATCTAGGTTGATTTTTGGATTAATAATGCGTGATTTACCAGTAATATTAGCAAATGTTATTAGTTTGATACTTAGTTCAATAATACCTTTTTATAAAATTGGGTTTAAATAATTGAAATTGCAACAATAATTGTTGTGATAAAACAGACCATTCCAACTAAAATTAAGTTTTCTTTTTTTTTATTTTTTTTTTCTAATTTTACTCGATTTAGTAATTTATTAATATCAACAATTTTTTTTGGGCTTATTATGCTAGTATGAGGTGATACTTTTTTTTCTATTGTTTCTTTTGTTAATTTTCCATTATGAAAATAGCTTTTATACATAATACAATATAATCATAATAATTTTTCTGGGCAACTATAATTATAAAAGTCTAGTCTGCTTATCTTTTAAAGGAACAGCTTCTACCATAACTGGGTATTTTATTTTGGCCACCTCAACATATAGATCCATTTTTCCTAATTCTTCATTTGAATATTCTGACTTAACATATCCAAAAGAAAGATTTTTTTTATAATTAAAAGAATAATTTCCAGAAGTTGTTCTACCTATAATTTTATCTTTTAGATAAATAGGCTCTTCATGAAGCAATAGTGGAGCACCTGGTTTACTGTTTACTATTGATAACATAATAAATCTTCTTGTATGTATTTTTTCTTTAAGTTTTAATAGGCTCTCTTTTCCAATAAAATTTATTTCTTTTTTGAAACTAATTGCAAAATTTAATCCTGCTTCATATTGATTTTCTTCTGGTGAAATATCATGACCCCAGTGTAAGAAACCACTTTCCATTCTCATTGTATCCATTGCATGAGATCCACAGTGTGATAAATTATGATTTTTACCCTCCTTAACAATTAATTGATAAACTTCTTTTGCATCTTTATTATCTATATAGATTTCAAAACCTAATTCCCCTACATAAGATAATCTTTGCACCCAAACTTTTTTTGAGTCAATATTTACAAATTTACCATCACCGAACTTAAATTTTTCATTTTTAAAATCATCTTTTGAAATTTTTGAAATTAAATCTCTGCTTTTAGGTCCAAAAATTCCTAAACAAACAAGTTCATCAGTAATGTCCTCAAAATTTAAAGTTGGGGATAGATGTTTTAAAATATGAGCTTTGTCATGTGTTCTTGTTGCAGCTGAACTTATTATTCTAAAATGATCTTTTTTAATACAAATAACTGTTAAGTCCGTTTCAATACCTCCGGCTACATTTAGCATTTGAGTATAAGTTGATCTACCTATTTCATTTTTAATGTTTGCTGTACATAATCTTTGTAATTCAATATGCGCTAACTCTCCTTTTATTTCATATTTTGAAAATGGAGATAATTCATATAAACCAACATTGGTAATAGTATTATTGGTTTCATATTCAACTGATGGATACCAATTTTGATAATCAAAACTATATTCATATTTAGCTTTTTCATTATTTCTTGCATACCACATAGGTCTTTCATATTCACCCGATACACCAAAGCATGCTCCTTCCTTTTTTAATTCATCGTGATAGGGTAATATTCTTTGATTTCTTGAGGTGTGATGCTGTTTATAAGGCCAATGCATTCCATACAAATCTCCTAGCGTTTCTGTTACTCTCTCCATGATAAATTTTTTTGATGAATGAAATTTTTGAAATCTTTTTATATCAAGCGAATATAAATCTTCATTCATATATCCATTTATCATCCACTCAGCCGTAACACGCCCTGCACCACCAGAACTTGCAATTCCAATGCTATTAAAACCACAACAAGTGAATAAATTTTTTACTTCAGCGGTCTCTCCTAAAAGATATTGAGTATCTGGTGTAAATGACTCAGGGCCTGAAAAAAATTTTCTAATTCCTGCGGTTTCTAACATTGGCAATCTTTTAAAGGACTTTTCTAGATAAGGTTCAAAATGATCAAAGTCGTCTGGAAACTCACCAAAAGAAAAATCATTTGGTACTTTGCCTTTTTCCTTAAAAGCATTTTTGGCATTAGGTTCAAATATCCCAACAAGCATTTTGCCAGCATCTTCTTTTAAATAAAGACAATTATTATAATCCCTTAAAACAGGAAGGTTTTTTGGTAAATCTTTCATTGGTTCAGTTATGATATAAAAATGTTCATTGGGATATAATGGAATACTTACACCAATATCTTCACCAATTTGTCTTGACCACATTCCAGTTGCAAGAACTACATATTCACAATCAATTTTACCAAACTGTGTTTGAACTCCAGCAATTTTACCATCTTTTATTAAAATTTTTTCAACTGGTGTTTTTTCAATTATTTTTACACCTTCCATTTTTGCAGCTTTTGCTAAAACATTGGTTACTCCTACGGGATCTGCTTGACCATCTTCTGGCATGTAAACACCACCATAAATATCCTCATCATGAATTACAGGGTACAAATCTTTGACTTTTTTTTTATCTAAAACTTCAACATTTACGTCGAATAACTGTGCAGCAGTTGCTTGTCTTAATAATTCTTGTAATCTTTCTTTTGTGCTTGCAATTGTGATTGCACCGTTTTGCTTTAATCCAGTTGAAAGTTCAGTTTTTTTTTCTAAATCTTTATATAAATTTAAAGAGTATTTTCTAAGTTTTGTAATAGAAGCTGTAGCTCCTAATTGACCAACTAGACCAGCAGCATGCCAAGTAGTACCCGAGGTTAACTGGTCTCTTTCTAAAAGAATTGTATCTTTCCAGCCAAATTTTGCTAAATGATAAGCAACTGAGCAACCTGCAACACCACCTCCAATCACAACAACTTTTGCGTTGGTTGGAAGTTTTCTATCCATAAATAATTTTAACTTGTTATTGCTTTCTCTGGTGCAATAAATTCATGTCCAAATATATCTGCAACTGCCTTATAAGTTACCATGCTCTTGTGAACATTTAATCCAGCTAGAAAATTTTTATCTTCTCTTAATGCTTTTTCATAACCTTTATTTGCAAGTTTAACTAAGTAAGGTAGTGTAGCATTATTTAATGCAATTGTTGAAGTTCTTGGAACTCCACCTGGCATATTTGCTACACAGTAATGAACTACACCATCAATAATATATGTCGGATCGCCATGAGTTGTGGGTCTACTTGTTTCAACACAACCACCTTGATCAATTGCAACATCGACAATTACAGATCCTCTTTTCATTAATTTTAACATTGGTTTAGTAACAAGTTTTGGAGCTTCAGCACCAGGAATTAAAACACCTCCAACTAAAAGATCAGCTTGTGCTACTAATTTATTTAAATCAATTTTATTACTTTGTTCAGGAATTATTTTGTCACCAAATATTTCAACTAATTGTTTTAGCCTTGCTTCAGATTTATCAACAATATGAACTTTAGCTCTCATACCTGTTGCAATCACTGCAGCATTTTCACCAACTACGCCACCACCTAAAATAACAACTGTTCCACCTTCAACACCTGGTGCCCCACCTAGTAAAAGTCCTCTACCATTTTGATTTTTTTCTAAACAATGTGCTCCTGCTTGAACTGACATACGTCCAGCAACTGCACTCATTGGTGCAAGAAGTGGTAATCTACCATTATCATCTGTTACTGTTTCGTAAGCTATGCAAACACCTTTAGACTTAATTAAACCCTCAGTTAATTCTTTTGCTGCAGCTAAGTGTAAATATGTATAGACGACCTGGTTTTCTCTAATCATCTTAACTTCAGCTGATTGGGGCTCTTTAACTTTAACTATTATGTCAGCGTCGTTAAAAATATCCTCAGCTTTATCAACTATTTTTGCACCAATGCTGGTGTACTGTTCATTGTCAAAACCAGCTTCAAAACCACCATTGTTTTCAACTAAAACCTCGTGTCCTTCTGATATTAAAGTTTTAACACTTTCGGGGGTTAAGCCAATACGATGTTCTTGTGGTTTGATTTCTTTAGGAACGCCTATTTTCATAACTTATTTTCTTTTTTACAAACACTTTAATTTAATAAAGATTTTAGTTTTTTTGATTTTTTTGGTAGTTCGTAATACCAGTTCTTAACTTTTCAATAATTTCATCTATATGTTTTTCTTCACAGATAAACTGAGGAGCTATAATTAAACAATCCCCTGTAGCTTTAAAGTTAACTCCAGCTTCATAACAAGCTTTAAAACACTCATACCCAGCTTTACCTGGTTTAGTATTTAATTTCATATCTATACCACCCATCATTCCGTATCCTCTAATATTATCCACTGACTCCAAATCCTGAAGAGAAAATAATCCTTTTTGAAAGTATGGTGCTAAGTTTTTGGCTCTATTAAAAATATCATCTTTTTCAAAAATATCTTGTACAGCTAATGCTGCAGCTACTGCAACTGGAATTCCCGAATAAGTGTAACCATGAAATAATTCAACAGCACCTTTTGGTGAAGCATCCATTACAGCGTCATAAATAAAATCATTACAAGCAACCACACCCATTGGAACAACTCCATTAGTTGTAGCTTTTGCCATTGTCATAATATCAGGAGTTACTCCAAATTCTTGTGCTGCAAATTTAGATCCTGTTCTACCCCAACCTGTAATAACTTCATCAAAAATTAAAAGTATTCCATGTTTATCACAAATTTCTCTTAACTTTTGTAAATATCCTTTTGGCGGAACGAGTGTTCCTGTTGATCCTGCAATTGGTTCAACAATACATGCAGCAATATTTTCTCCACCGAAGTTTGCACAAATTGTTTCTAAATCATTTGCCAAGTAATCTCCTGTTTCTGGTTGACCACTAACAAACTTATGCTCTGGTAAATGTGTATGACTTATGTGTTGAACTCCTGGCATTAAAACACTTGCAAATGTTTTTATATTATTTACCATTCCTCCAACTGAAATACATCCAATATTCATTCCATGATAACCACGTTCACGTCCTACAAATCTAAATCTCTCCGCATGACCTTTTGCTCTGTGGTAAGCGATAGCAATCTTAAGAGCTGTTTCTACTGCTGTTGATCCACAAATAGTATAAAACATTTTGTTTAAATCACCTGGAGTATGTTTTGAAATTTTTGTTGCAAGTTCAAATGAACCACCAAAACCTTGTTGAAAAGGTTGAGCATAGTCTAATGTTTCTAATTGTTTTGTTACAGCTTCAGTAATTTCTTTTCTACCGTGGCCTAATGGATTACAAAATAATCCTGAGCTTGCATCAATTTGTGTTTTTCCATGATGAGTTTTTAAATAAACTCCTTTAGCTTCAGTAATCAATCTAGGGTTAGCTTTAAAATCTTTGTTAGATGTAAATGGCATCCAATGTTCATTTAAGGAATTTGGTACTGAAGTTCTATTTTCTGAGCTCATAATAATTTATTTAAGTTAATAATTTAAAATTTTTAGACTAAATTTAATTGTTTGCTAGAACTATTTTGTCCTTAGAATCTATCTAAAACAACAATATGAAATGATTTAAATACTAACACAACCTTTGATTGTATTGTTTATTTTGTTTTACATCTACTTCAAATTGAATTTAAATATCGATAATTTAATTAAATTAACAGAGGAATAAAAATGAAAAAAATAATTAGTTTTATTCTAGGAACTCTTGTAGCTCTAAATTTATCTATATCAGTCGCAAACGCTGCTGCTAAAGAAGTTAGAATTGCTTACTTTCTAGAGTGGCCAAGTCCTAATTTAGAAGACATGCAGAAAAAAGCTTTTTCAAAAGCTTTAGGTGTGCCAGTTAAATGGACAAACTTTACAAATGGTGGAGCTATGACTGATGCTATGTTAGCAGGAGATATTGATATTTCTTACTCACAAGGATTAGTACCCTTTATCAATGCTGTAAAATCAAAAGCACCTATCAAACTTGTTGATATTGCTATGGAATACGGAATGGGAGGAACAACATGTGTTACTTCTAAAGCTTCTGGAATTACAAAAGCAAACGCTACTGAATTAGAAGGTAAAAAAGTTGCTGTACCACTTGGAACAATGGCTGAGTATGTTTTTGATGAAAGTATGAAACTTGTTGGAGCTGACAGAGGCAAAATGGATATTATTCAAATGGATCCTGAAGAAGGAGCTGCTGCTTTAGTAAGTGGTGATGTTGTAATGGCATGTTTATTTGGTGGTAACTCTATTAAAGCTGCAACTGCTGTAGGATCAAGATTACTTACTGTAGATGAAGCTAGAGCTGCAGGTATCTTAGGAATAGATATCACTTCAGTAACTACAAAGTTCATGAAGGAAAATCCAGGAATGCTTAGAACTTTTATAGAAGTAACTCATGAAGCTAATGCTAGATACAAAGCTGGTAAAGCAGATATGAATGTTATGGCTAAAGCTTCTGAAATGAAAGTTGGAGATATGAAGGACACTTTAAGTGGCTTTAAATTTTTAACTCCTGCAGAAACTGAAAAATCTATGAAAAGTGGAAACCTTGATGCGTTCTTAAAAGGAATGGGAACACCAAGAGGAAACGTAGATACTAGTTTCTTACCTCTATAATTTTTATAGAATAAAAAAAATTTAATAGGCGCCAATTTAATAAATTGGTGCCTATTTTTTTAACAAGAATTTAAATATTAAAATATCTTATGAGTGATTTGATTTCTCAAAATTTAAACATGATTTTCAAAACTCCTAAAGGAGAAACAGTTCATGCATTAAAAGATGTTAATTTTACTCTTAAAAGAGGAGAGCTCTTAACAGTGCTTGGTCCATCAGGTTGTGGAAAAACAACATTATTAAATATTACCGCAGGATTCATTAGACCAACATCTGGAAATATCACTTTAAATAATAACGAGATTGATGGCCCAGGTGTTGAGAGAGGCATGGTTTTTCAACAAGGAGCTTTGTTTGAATGGTTAACAGTTGCAGAAAATGTAAACTTTGGATTAAGAATGAAAAAAGAAGATCCAATTAAGACAGCAAAAAAAGTTGATGAATGGTTAGATATTGTTGGATTACAAGGTTTTGGAAATACTCCAACTTATCAATTATCAGGTGGAATGCAGCAAAGAGTTGCTCTAGCAAGATGTCTTATCAATGATCCAGATTTAATTTTAATGGATGAGCCATTAGGAGCTCTTGATGCTTTAACCCGAGAAAAAATGCAGTCTCTTGTTCTAAAAATTTGGAAAGAAACTGGAAAAACAATTATTTTAATAACTCACTCTGTTGAAGAAGCTTTGTTGCTTGGTGAAAGATTATACGTAATGGCTCCTCGGCCAGGTCGTATACATAAAGAATACAATCTTCCATTTGCATCAATGGGTTTGAAACAAGATTTAAGAGAAATAAAAAAGAATAAGGATTTTTCTTCAAAACGAGAAGAGATATTAGAAATGATTTGGAATATGGAAGAAGAAATTATGGGAAAAGATATTTAAATGTTAACTCAAATAGTAACTTTCTTAATATTTTTTGCTGTTATTGGCTGTATTCTTTATGGAAGACGTTTAATTAAAACAGAAAAAGTTGATGCAGTATTTGGAAATCCAGAAAGAGCATTGGGTGGTACGCATTGGGTTATTGTTGGAAGTAGTTTTCTTCTTTTGGTTTGGCTCTATTATTCTTGGGATATTGCAAAAGGATTTTATCCAAAATCTGCTAACGAACTTTGTCAGGTTGCAAAAGTAAACGACTCATTGCTAGGATTAAAATATCAATTCCCTATAAATGAGAGAGAATTAAAGAGTACCTCTCAAATTAAACAAGAAAATAGGAATCTTGCTTTAATTTCAAATGAAATACAAAATTCTGGTGATCTCAATGATCAACAAAAAACTATTCTTGTTGATTTTGTAAATAGAACTAATCAATTAATCCCATTATTGACTAACGAGGATTTACTTGAAAATGAAACCAAGCAAGAAATCAATAACATCACCGGTAAAATCAATCTTTTGACTGAAAACTTTCAAAAACCTGATTATCCATTTGAAACTAAACAAGAATTAAATGAAAGACTAAAAGCAGCAAACGAAGAAGGTGGCTGGGGGATTACAAAAGTAAATGCAGGATCGGGCTCTATCGAAAATACAATAGAAGTACCTCTAATCCCAGCAACAAATAGAGGTTTAAAATTTCATACTGCAGCACAAGAGTTAAATTTAATAAGCGATGAATTTTTTAAATTAAGAAACCATAACCCAGAATTTAAAAATAGAATAAAAGAGATCAAAGATGAAATTAAGGTTTATAGAAAAGACCTAAATGACAGTGAAGAAGTAGCTTCTACTTACGCTAAAAATATTGTTAAAATAGCAAGAAGAATAGAGTTTGCAAGTATCTACCCACCAAATGCATTAGATGCAATGCAAAATGCTATTGTTAAATTTGATAATGCACAAATAAAAATTCAAGGTGGATTAAGGTTCATTGATATTTTTTTATTTCCTGCCGGGACAATTGTTGCAAGTGGGCCAAGTTGTTCAGAGCAAGGTTCTGGTAGATGGCTTCCAAAACCGTCAGATACTTTTAATAAATTCATCCTAATGTCAAAACCAAGTGTTGGTTATAAAGATATTCCACTTCTATGGATAAAAATGGTCGATATAAGTTACATGGTTGGTTTTATTTTACCTGATTGGATTGCAGATATTCTACCAGGTGAATATCCTGTTCATAATAAAGATGGAACAGTTAAACAAAACTTTAAAGGTGCAGTTCTTAAATTTGTAACTGGTGAATTTAAATTATTAAAGTTACCTGTTCCTTATGGACATATCTGGGACTCTTTTATGAGAGTTTTTTTAGGACTAATTTTAGGAATAATTATTGGAGTTCCATTGGGATTATTTATGGGGCTAAATAGATTTGCTAAAGGGTTTTTTGACCCTTTAATTGAACTCTATAGACCAGTTCCTCCTTTAGCTTGGGCACCATTAATCATTTCAGTGTTAGGGATTGATAACACTGGAAAAATATTTTTGTTATTTATGGTTTCACTTTCAATTATGATAATTTCAGCTAGAGCTGGGGCTTCTGGGACTCAACTTTCTAAAATTCATGCTGCTCACTCATTAGGTGCATCAAAAAAACAAATACTTAGACACGTAATTTTCCCTAATTCATTACCAGAAATTCTTACTGGTATAAGAGTTGCAGTAGGTATGTGCTGGGGAACACTGGTTGCTGCTGAATTTTTAGCAGGAACTACTGGTATTGGGTTTGTTGAAAACGTTGCAAAAAAATATTTTCAGTACGAAGTAATTTGGATCACAATTTTTATAATGGGAATGCTTGGTTTGTTATTTGATGTTACCTTGAGAAAGCTTATAGATAAATACATTCCTTGGCGTGGAAAAGGTTAAATTGAAAACAAACACTCTTAAAAAAGAAATTATTAATATTTTCAAAAAGTTTGGTTTAAATAATAATCATGCTTCAATCTCTGCTAATGCTTTAATAAATGCTGAATTGGTTGGTGCATATGGCCATGGATTATCTAGATTAAAAATGTACTGTGATCGTATTTCTAAAAAAGTGATTAATGCAAAAGCTAAAATAAAGATTAGAAATATTTCTCAATCAATTACTCATGTGGATGGTAATAACGCTATAGGTTTTGTTGCAGCAGATACTGCAATCAAGATAGCTATAAAAAATGCAAAGAAAACTGGTATTGCCTTGGTTGCTGTTAAAAATAGTGGTCATTACGGTTTGTCAGGTTATTATGCAGAACAAGCTGTTAAAAAGGGTTTAATGGTCATGGTATTTACCAATGCTCCTCCTGCAGTAGCACCTTACGGTGCTCTAAAAAGTTTATTTGGTACAAATCCAATTTGTTTTGGAACTCCAACTGGATCTAAAATCCCTTTTATTTTAGATACATCGATTTCAATGATTAATAGAGGAAAAATAAGAGTAGCAGCAAGAGAAGGAAAGAGAATTCCAGAAGGTGTTGCTCTTGATAAATCTGGTAAACCAACCACAGATCCAAAAAAAGCATTAGAGGGAGTTCAGCTTCCAATTGCAGGTTTTAGAGGTTCTGGTCTTGCTTGGATGGTAGACATTTTAAGTGGTGTGATAACTGGTGGAAATCATGCGGGTCGTGTAAAAGATCCATTTGCTGATTTTAGTGGTCCTCAAAATATTGGTCACTTATTTTTTGTACTAAAGCCTAATTTATTTGTAGGAAATTCTTTTAACAAAAGAATAAAAGATAATATCAAAACTATAAAAAAACTACCTAAGATTAAAGGTGTAAAAGAAATTCTTTACCCAGGACAAAATAAATTTAATAGATTCAAAAATAACCTTAAGAAAGAAATCAATATTTCGAAAGCTGTTTTAAAAGATTTGGAATATTTAAGAAGTATCTAATTAACGTACTGTTCTAGAAAATTTAACAAGATCATTAACTAGAAGATCTGGTTTTTCTAATGCTGCAAAATGTCCACCACTATGCATTTCTGTCCAATGAGTAATATTAAATATTCTTTCTACATAAGATCTTGGGGGCCATTCGGACATTTCAGCAGGAAAAACTGCAGCTGCTGTTGGGACTTCTATTCTTTTAAAGTCTTTAGGGAAGAAGCGTCCTCCCTCTTCTCTTCTTCCATAGTAAATCCAAGAGGCGGTGTTAAAAGTTTTTGTAACCACATAAACCATAATGTTTGCTAGTAATGTGTCTTTTGAATAAACACTTTCAATATTATTGTTCTTTAAATCAGACCAAGAATACATCTTTTCAATAATCCATGCAGCAATACCAACTGGACTATCCATCATTGCATAACTTAATGTTTGTGGTTTAGTTGCTTGTTGAGTTCTGTATCCATCTTGCATAACTTGATCATTATTAAATCTTTCTTGCCACTCTTCTTCTTCCTTTGATTGAGGGCCATCTGGATGACGCATTGTTAAACAATTAATATGAATTGCTTTACATGATTTTGAGTGATCATAACTAATCCAATTAGCTATAGTTGCACCCCAGTCACCACCTTGAGCTAAATAACTTTTATATCCAAGTTTTTCTGTCATTAATTTATTTAAAATATCAGCCATCTTTCTTGGACCCATCGGTTTAGATGGTCTACCTGAAAATCCAAAGCCAGGTAAAGAGGGAGCAATAACATCAAACGCATCTTCAATGTTTCCACCAAACTTTTCAGGGTGAGCAAGTTTTTCAATTATATTTAAAAACTCTACAACCGATCCAGGCCATCCATGCATAAGAAGTAATGGAGTTGGGTTAGAGCCACTACCTTTTTCATGAATAAAATGCATTTCAATATCGTCTACAACAGTTGTAAAATTTGAAAATTTATTTATTTCTGCCTCATGTTTTCTCCAATCAAAATCTCTGACCCAATAACTTGATATCTCTTTCATATAATCAAGGTCACTCCCATATTTCCAGCCACCATCATCAGGCATTTCATGCCATGGGTAATTTTTTACCTTTGTATAAATTTCTTGAAGTGTTTTATCCGGAATATTTAGCTTAAAAGGCTTAATCATTATCAATTTACAGTATATACTTTTTATAAATTCATACTAAATATACCTCATGCTTTCAGATAAAGAAATTGTTTGTCCTAATAACCTACTAGACCATGCACATAAGAAAAAAGGTGTTAATGCTGCTATTGTTAATGCGGGTTTACCCTTACCTATGCTTTCAGTTCAAGATGCTGTTAATGAAAACTTAATTACACCTATTTTTATAGGGGATAAAAAAGAAATTCTTAAGTGTGCTGAGGATTTAAAATGGGACATCTCTTCGTATGAGATAATTCATGAACCTATCGAAAATAATACAGCAGCAATAGCTGCAAAACTTGCTAGCAAAGATAAAGTAAAGATTATTGTTAAAGGTCATATTCATACTGATGTTTTAATGAAAGAAGTTTTAAAAAGAGATTATAATTTACTTGGAAAAACTAGACTTAGCCATATATGGCATATGACAAATACGAAAGAAGATAAACCTCTTATAATTACCGATGGTGCTTTAAATGTTTTACCTAATATAAAAACAAAAATGCATATCTTAAGAAATGTAATTGATTTTTCAAATCGTATAGGAATTGAAAGACCAAAAGTTGCGGTTCTATCAGCGACAGAAGAAATTTTAGATAGTGTACCAAGCTCTATTGATGCAGATGAGATTACAAAGCTTGCAAAACAAGATGATTTAAATGCTGATGTTTTTGGCCCCTTAGCATTTGATAATAGTATTTCAAAAAAATCTGCTGCTATTAAAGGCGTTAAAAATATTGTAGCTGGTGAAGCTGATGTATTATTAGTTCCAAGTGTTGAAACTGGAAATAGTTTAGTTAAAATGATGATATATTTTATGGGAGCTTGTGCAGCTGGTGTTGTAGTAGGTGGTAAAGTTCCAATAGTTATTACTAGTAGATCTGATGAAGCCCAAGCTAGATTAGCTTCTATTGCTGCTGCCGTTGTTGCATTAGACTAATTCATCATTGAAATTAATTCATTAAAGTTTATAAGTGAATTTCAAAAAAACTAGAGAGAGTAATTATGGCTATAACTTATTTAAAAAAATCACCTAAAACTTCATCAACAGATGACACAAAAACAACTGGAATTGTTCAAGATTTACTAAAAGATATCGAAACTACAAAAGAACAAGGTTGTGTCGAACTTACAAAAAAATTTGATAAATATGATGGTGATATTATTGTATCCAAAGAAAGAATTGAAGAAATTAAAAAAACATTAGACCAAAAAACAAAAGATGATGTTCAGTTTTCATACGAAAGAGTTAAAAAGTTTGCTGAAGCACAATTAAAAAACTATGGTCAGGACTTTGAGGTTGAACTTTCAGATGGATTGTTTGCTGGTCAAAAGTTAATACCAGTTAATACTGCTGGATGTTATGTACCAGGAGGTCGATATGCACATATTGCATCAGCTGTTATGAGTGTAACTACTGCAAAAGTTGCAGGTGTAAAGAATGTTATTGCCTGTAGCCCTCCAAAAGAAGGTGTGGGTGCTCATCCAACAATTATTTATACAGCTGACCTATGTGGTGCTGATGTCATTTTAAATTTAGGTGGTGTTCCAGCGATTGCTGCGATGACTAATGGTTTGTTTAATAACCCTGCAGCAGACATTATTGTTGGTCCTGGAAACCAATTTGTAGCAGAAGCTAAAAGAATTTTATTTGGAAAAGTAGGTATTGATTTATTTGCAGGTCCTACAGAAATTGGAATTATTGCAGATGCAAAAGCTGATCCTGAGATAGTAGCAGTAGATTTAGTTGGTCAAGCTGAACATGGTTATAACTCACCTTGTTGGTTGTACACAACCAGTAAAGAGCTAGCTGAAAAAGTAATGAAAAGAGTTCCAGAGTTAATTGCTGAACTACCTGAAGTTCCAAGAACAAATGCTGATGCTGCTTGGAGAGATTATGGTGAAGTTATTCTTTGTGATACAGATGAAGAAATGGCAACTATTAGTGATGATTATGCTCCAGAACACTTAGAAGTACAGACAGAAAATTTAGAGTGGTTTCATAAAAGACTTACGAACTATGGTTCTTTATTTATTGGTGAAGAAACTACCGTTGCTTATGGAGATAAATGCTCAGGAACAAATCACATTCTTCCAACCAAAGGTGCAGGAAGATACACGGGTGGATTATTTGTTGGTAAGTTTGTTAAAACTTTAAGTTTCCAAAGAATGACCAAAGAATCTACTGAGTTAGTTGGTGCTGCAGCTGCAAGAATTTCTAGATACGAGGGAATGGAAGCTCATGCTAGAACAGGTGATGTAAGATTAAAGAAATACGGTTATACTCAGTAATTAATTAAAGGAGAATAATATGGCAACTTATGAATGTCCAAAATGTGGAATGTCTGTTAATGCAAATTGTGGAAAGTGTAATGAACCACTAGTTAATGATATACTAAAACTTGAAGATGGAAATGAAGTGCAAATATCTAAATGTCCTAATGAACATGGAAAAATAAAGTCACCATTGTGCTGTGGACAAGATATGTCTTGTGAAATTTAAATAATTTCTAAAAGAATATAAAAAATTAACACACTCATAAAAGTAATAATAAATATATTTATTACTTTCCAAACTTTTTGGTTTTCAGCATATTGAGATAAAAATTTTGATAAATATCCAAGTGAAAAGAAAAATAAAAAAGAAGCTATGGAAGCACCTATTCCAAATAAAATTTTTTCATTGTTTAAAAAATTTTTTGAAAAATTACCCAGAAAAAAAACAGTGTCAGAGTAAACGTGTGGATTAAGATAGGTAAAACCAATAGTTTTAAATAAAATACTGATTTTTGAAATATTCTTTTTTTCACTATTAAAAATGACACTAGAATTATAGTTCTTTATTTTTGAATAAATAAAATGAAGTAAAAAAAGTATTAAAAGAATATTAAATATTAATTCAATAGTTGAGTTAAAATACTGAATAAAGTAATGAAATAGGAATATTCCTAAAAATATTAAAATAAAATCAGATATAGAGCAGATTAAACAAACTAAAAAAATATGTTGTTTTTTTAAGCCCTGTTCAATAACAAATATGTTCTGAGCCCCAATTGCTAGAATTAAACTTATACTAGTTAAAAAACCTAAAAACAGATACTCCATGAAGATTGATTAAACTCTTTTCTTGCCTTGCACAACTCTATCCAGAATTAATGCAACAAATAAAATAGCTATACCCGCAAGAATTCCTTGACCAACATTAGCGTATTGTAATGCTTCAAGAACATCTTGGCCTAAACCTTTTGCGCCAATTAGTGATGCTACAACCACCATTGCTAAACTTAACATTACTGTTTGATTAACGCCTGCTAAAATTGATGGTGTTGCTAAAGGTAAGTCGACTTTTCTAAGTAAATACCATTTAGATGCCCCATAAGCTATTGCAGCCTCTCTGATTGTTTCTGGTACACCTCTTAAACCAAGAACTGTTAACCTTACAACCGGTGTGCCACCAAAAATCATTGTAATTATTACTGCTGCAACTTTTCCTGTTCCAAAAAAGGCTATCACTGGTATCATAAATACGAACGCTGGCATTGTTTGCATAAAATCCATTATAGGCCTAATTAATGAATAAAATCTTTGTCGTCTTGCACAATAAATTCCAAGTGGTATGCCAATTGCTATACTTAAAACTGCTGCCGTTCCTAATAAAGCAAGTGTCGTCATTGCTTTTACCCAGAAACCTAAAAAACCCATGTAACACAAAAAACCTGTTGAATAAATTGCAGCTCTTGGTCCCGCAGACAGCCCAGTAAGAGTTACAATTGCAGTTATTATTACAATCCATGGAGTTTTAACAAACAATAATTCTAAGAAATCTAATACAGACCTAATACCAATTGTTATTGCAGTAAAAATTAAATCCCCTTTAACAACGGCATAATCAAAAATAACCTCTATCCATTTAATTGAAAACAATCTTATTTCCGGATGAGTTGGAAAAGTATCCATTATTTGTAAAAGACCTGGAAAACTATAATGGATAACAGAAAAAAACATTATAATAGAAGTAAAAATACTACTTAAAATATAATTCTTTAATTGCATACCTGGGTTAATTGATTTGTCAGATAGCCACTCAGAATATTTCTTTTCTAAAATTGAATTTGCCAAAACACCTTGGGTAATCTTAACAGCTATCAATAAAATAAAACCAAAAAAAGCGATCCATATTGCAGATGCTTCTACTCTAGTGATTTCATCAAGATAACCTTGCATAGCATCCTCTAAAGATTTTATGTTTCTTTTAAACACATCAATTTTGTCTGGATTATTTTCTATCGCAGCTTCTAATTGTTTATTTCTAAAAGCTATTGTACCTTTAACTTGCTCTACTTTAGCAATGGCGTCTGCGGTAATATTGCCAAATAAACCTCTGATGATTTGTACTACTGAAAAAGTTTCAATAATTAAAAAAGCTAAAGTCCAATTCCAAACATTACGCATTCCAAACCAAATTGGTCCAAGAATAAATGCAAATAAATTAAATGAAAATGAATAAGTAGGTTTACTACCAATTTTTTTAAACTCTTTTATATAATAATCTGGATTACTTTTTACAAAATTAGTAATCAATTCATCTCTAGAAGGGTTTCTAAGTGCTTTATTCTCCATCACTACCCTCTACGACAGCCTTAAGTAAATCTGCTTGTGTTATTATACCAATATTTTTGTTTTCTTTGTTAATTACTAATATTGGTTCATCTTTAATTGAAGATTTTTCTATTAGTTTATTTAGTAAATCATTTTCGTTAACACTTTCTAAATTTTTACCTATTGATCCAAATTCCTTTTCAAATTTTTCAACAGACTGCATAATGGATTTTGCTTGAACAATTTTTAGTCTAGAAATTCCTTTAACAAAGTCTGCTACATAACCATCTACTGGCTTCATAACTATTTCTTCTGGTGTCCCTATTTGGATAACTTTTCCATCCCTCATGATTGCAATTCTATGACCTACCCTTACTGCTTCATCTAAGTCATGAGTTATAAATACTGTTGTCTTTTTCATTTGTTTTGAAAGTTTGATAAACTCCGCTTGAAGCTGTCTTCTAATTAATGGGTCTAGTGCACTAAATGGTTCATCCATTAATAAAACATCAGGATCCGCTGCTAAAGCTCTTGCTAATCCTACTCTTTGTTGCATTCCACCTGATAGTTCATGAGCAAATTTATTTCCCCACCCTTGAAGCTCTACGATATCTAAAATTTTATTTGCAGCATCCAATCTATCATTTTTACTGATACCTCTTATTTCAAGTGGCATTGCTATATTATCTAATACTGATCTATGGGGCATCAGAGCAAAGTTCTGAAAAACCATACCTATCTTTTTATTCCGTAGATCTTGTAAACTTTTTGAGTCAAACTTCATTACATCTTCATTATCAATTAAAATTTGACCTGAGGTTGGTTCTAATAATCTATTGATATGTCTAACTAAAGTAGATTTACCACTGCCAGAAAGACCCATTACACAAAAAATCTCTCCTTTTTTAACGTCAAAAGAGACATCAGATACACCAATTACTGAATTATATTTTTCTAAAGCTTCCTGTTTTGAAATACGTTGATTTTGAATTGCATTTAATGCTTCTTTAGAATTATTACCGAATATCTTCCAAACATTTTTTATTTCAATAGCTGAGTCCATCAGATCCATTCGAAAATTTAATAATTTTTTTAAGAGAAATACCCGGCAACAAGTAAAGTTGCCGAGTAAAAATTTTATTTAACTTAAAGTCCTAACCAACCATCAACTTTAGATTTATTATTTTTCATCCAAGTTCTAGCAACATCTGCTGGTTGTTTTTTTTCAACAGAAATTGCATATGCCATTGCTGACACATCATCTCCTGTTAACTGAAAGTTCTTAAAAAACTCAACTATAGCTGGAGATTTACTCTCTAAAGAGGTACCCCAACCAATTTGGATTTTTTTAAGTGCATCTTTTGATGCAACATAAGATTTTTTGTACCAGTCAGCGTCTTCTTTAGGCTGAACCATTTTGTATTTAGCTGGATCATGTTTTGGTTCTGTCAACATAACTACGTCAGCCATTCCCCAAATTGCATGCGGCTTGTAACAATAAAATGCATAACCTTCACCTTTTTTTATAGAGTCAAGTACTCTTGCATTTTTTACAGCTTCAGCGGCTCTGATTGGTTCAATACCTGCATCATATAAACCATAATCTCTAAGTTTAACTTGGTTTACATTTGCAGAAGCCCATCCATCAGCACCAATCCAAAACTCACCTTTACCATTACCATCACTATCCATTGCTTTAACAACTTCTGGTCTAGCTAAGTCTTCAATTGCTGTAATATTCATTTTTTTAGCAAATTGTTGAGATACACAATATCCTTGGTTTCCTTCATAAGGTTTTGAACTTAACTTAAGAGTTCCTTTAGGAACTAGATCGTTAGTATAAGCCTGTTGATTAGGTAACCAGATATCAGGGTGAACTTCTATTTCACCTTTGCTTCTATCAATTGCACCATAGATTGCAGTATTATTTCCTGGAACCAATTCTGCTTCTCCACCCATTTTGTCATTAACAACTGCTGCTAATAAATTTGCAATAGCTGTTGCACCTGTCCAACCTGGATCTCCTATTTTAACTTTTTCAGCAAATGTTGAAAAAGTAGCAAATAAAGAAATTAAACCAGCTACAAATGTAGTTTTTATTATTTTCATTATATCCCTCTCGATTAATTTAAAAATGAAGATTAACTTAAAACTTTTAAGTGAGTCAAAGACTAAAATAGGTCTTTTGTCCCTTTATTATGTATTGTTATTGGTGGCTAATCCAAAAGAATTAGACCTTTTTCACAAAACTAATAGCAGCACCAATGGTCGTCAAAAATCCAGCTAACGGCAAGATTGCTACTGCGTATTTCTTTGGCATATAATTCTCTTTGAACTCAATACCTTGGAAACTAATATCAAAATACCACATTTCCCAATACTTCCCACGCATACCCTCTACAAGTTCAAATCCATAAATTATCAGGACTATACCAATTGCCATAATCATAAGTTTCCAGAACTGGCGTATATATAGTGACAGACTATTTGGTAATTTTTCATAAATTAAATTTAAAGCTATGTGTTCATTATCTCTGGCTGTTAAAGAAAGTGCTATAAACATCAACCAAATATTACTTAATACTGTTAGCAGATCACCCCAAACAGGAGGGTTGTTAAAAACATATCGCATGGTAACATTATAAAGTGTAAAACCAACCATCGCAGCTAAAAGGAGTGAGCACATAGCTTCCAATGTACGATGAATAAAACGGTCTATGTTGTTAAAAAATTTTAACATATCTTTAATTACTCAATAGGTTTGGAAGAAACATGGTTAACTCTGGAATAACGAGGATAAAGAATAAAAGTAAAAACAGCCCAACTAGATAAGGAATTAACGCAACAGCAACCTTTTCTAAACGCACTTGTGCTATTGTTGCAGCGGTAAAGAACGCAACACCAACAGGTGGTGTTACTGATCCTATTAAGAAGCCAACTATAACAACGATAGCCGCTTGTATCTCAGGAAAGCCAGCTTGAGCCATAACATTAACTAATACTGGGCCAACTATGATAATGTTTACCGCAGAGTCCATTACTGTTCCAAGAAGAAAAATGAATAGAATCACGGCTAAAATAAAAATAATTGGGGATCCCGTAAGGCTTAGAAGCCAGTTTTCAAGTTCACCAATTGCACCTAGAGAGGTAAGTAACCAACTGAAGGGTCCCGACGCAGCTATGATAATAAAAACCATTGCCGAATTACGGAATGCTCGACGAAAAGCACCAGTGCAATCTTTCCATTTAATAGTTCGATACACGAATACACCTGTAAATAACGCAACCATTGCTGTGATAGCACCAGCCTCTACAACCGATGCAACACCACCCATTACTGAACCCACTAAAACCACGGGTATTAGAAGGGCGAACGAGGATCGATATAATTCTTTACCAGCTCGACGTATCGAAAATTTTTCATCACTGCGCTCGAAGTTATGTTTGATTGCGAAGTAATGATTGATTATCATGATCACAACGCCTATCAACACGCCTGGAATAATTCCGGCTGCAAATAGTGATGCAATTGAAAGCTCTGTCGAATTAGCAAGTACAATCATCATGATACTAGGTGGAATTATGCCTCCTATGGTGGAGCTTACGCCTGTGACTGCAGCCGAAAACGCAGGAGGATAGCCAGCTTTTTTCATAGCTGGTAACACTAATGCTCCAACTGTAGCTGTATCTGCAACCACAGAACCATTCATCCCTGCAAAAAACATGCTCACAAGAACATTGACTTGGGCCAACCCCCCTCGTACACGTCCAATTAATGATTTGCTCAAGGCTACTAACCTGTCAGTAATCGTGGCACTTGTCATTAACTCACCTGTCAACATAAAGAACGCAATTGCAGTTAATGGAACTGAATCAATAGCATTAAACATTTGACTAGGAATTAAAATAAGGGGTACAACGTCGGTAAATAGAATATAAACAAATGGTATCAGTATTAATATGAAGCCAATGGGAGCTCCTAATAGGATTAGAAAAAGGAGTATTCCGAGTAGAATGATACTTTCCATAGTTACTTATTTGTTATGAATTGTTTTAGGTAAAGATCATCTAGTTCTAAAAATTGAGCAAAATGATCTTTACACAGTTTTTTGTTGAACGATTTAAAGAGCCCCAGCTTTCTCTAACTGAGCTACAAATCCATCCATTCCTTGTTCTAGAAGTACTCTTTTAGCTACCTCTGGTTCAAAAGTACCCTTGGCTTTTACCCAAGCACCAATTGCACCTGCTCTCCATTTAGTCATTTCCGCATCAGATGGAACATACCATTCTTTCACAGACGCTTTAATTGCATCTTCTCCATTCTTAATCCAAGCGTTATCTAACTGGTTTACTTTTTCTCCATACGCATCAGCAGCTTTGTGTAACCATTTCTTCTCTTGAGAAGATAGAGCATTATACTGCTTTGCATCCATTGCTAGAATATTTCCAGACCACATGCCTCCAATCTCAGTGAAGTATTTTGCAACTTCATGAAGTTTTGCTACATGTTGCCAAGGACTAGCAACATACTGACCTTCGACTACACCCGACTGTAGGCCTGAGTATAACTGGCTCCAATCATAAGGTGTTGGAGTTGCACCCCAATTTTTAACTAGCATGAACTCAATCGGACTCTTAGTAGTACGCCACTTTAGACCTTTCATATCATTAGGAACGTGAACTGGTTTAGTTGCATTTCCAAGCTGTCTGAATCCACCGCTTGAATACACAGAAAGGCAAATGTGGCCTGAATTTTCAAGCGCTAGTTTGCACTGTCTTTCTGCAAGCCATTCGTTTGATATTCTTTTTGCATCTTCAAGTGATTTGAAAATGAAAGGTAAATCAAAAATTGCTAACTCTGATCCGAAATTACCATAGTTTGCAGTAGAGCTAGTCCAAAGGGATATAAGTCCTTGATTGGCTTGTTCACCACATTTCTGTTCAGCACATAAGCTTTTTTGGTAGAAAGGTTCAATTTTCATCTTGCCACCTGAGGCTTTTGCTAAGGCCGGCATCAATGCTTGATCAATAGCGTCACCGATTGGCATACCCAATCTTCCAGTAGTTCCTAGCTTAAGAGTTGTCTCTGCAACAGCGGCTAAGGCAAACAAAGCCATAGCAAATCCTGCTAGTAGTGTCTTTATAGTTTTAATTGTACTCATTTTATCTCTTTCTATTTGTTTAAAAATGAAGCTTAACTTAAAACTTTTGAGTGAGTCAAAGACTAAATGGGCCTTTTTTTTATGTATTCTTATTGGTGGCTAATCCAAATAGTTTTAGTCTGAAGAAAGGAATTAAGTGCTTCAGTACCTTGATCTCTACTTAAAGAGCCAGATTGCTTATACCCTCCAAATGGAGTTTTAATGTCTCCTTCTGAAAAAGTATTCACTGAAACTGTGCCACAAGGAAGGCTTTTAGCCATATGAAATGCTCTATCAATATCTTGAGTAAATACACTCGCATGTAACCCATACTTTGAATTACTTGCAATCTTTAAAGCTTCTTCAGTATCATTTACTGTAATAACACCTAATACAGGCCCAAAAATTTCTTCTTGAGCAATTACCATATTTTCTTTTAAATTATCAAATAACGTTGGCTTAGCAAAAAAACCTTTTTCTGATTTTTCAGATATACCGCCAAATAAAAGTTTAGCCCCTTCATCAATTCCTTTTTGAATAAATCCATCAACTGTTGCTAAATGTTTTTTAGAAATCATTGATCCCATATTTGAACTTGGGTCTAATGGATCACCTACTTTAAGAGCTTTAACTTTTTTTGAAACTTTATCTAAAAATTCATCCTTAACTTTACTATGAATTATTTGTCTCATGTTTGCAGAACAATTTTGTCCACCATTCCAAAAAGCAGAATTAATTGCATCATCAATTAAATTATCAGAAATTTTTGCATCCTCTAAAACTATAAATGGGCTTTTTCCACCCATCTCTAGACCAATAGTTTTTAAATTACTTTCACCAGAATATTTCATAAACAATGCACCAACCTCTGTTGAACCTGTAAATGAAACTGCATCAACATCATTGTGTCTACCGAGTGCTTCACCCACATCTCCAAAACCTGGAATAACATTTAATACTCCATCTGGAATTCCAGCTTCTTTGGCAATTTGAGCAACTCTTATTGCTGTAAGTGGAGTATCTTCTGCTGGTTTAATTATAACTGAACATCCAGCAGCTAATGATGGTGCCATTTTCCAAACTGCCATCATTAATGGAAAGTTCCAAGGAACAACTCCTGCAACAACACCAATTGGCTCTTTAACAATTAAACTCGTTAATGATGGTTCTGTTGGTCCAACTTTACCGAATACTTTATCTATTAATTCACCATACCACTGAAAATGCATTGGAGCATCATTTGCTACTTCATTAATACAGTCTCCAATTAATTTTCCTGTATCCACACATTCAAGAACTGAATTTTCCTCACCAGTTTTTCTCAGTAATTCTGCAAACTTAAGCAAAACATCTTTTCTAAACTCTGGAGATTTTCTAGACCAAACTCCGCTATTAAAAGCTTTTCTTGAAACTTTTACTGCTAAATCAACATCTTTATGATTACATTTTGAAACTGAACAAAGAGTTTCACCTGTTGCAGGATTTATATTTTCAAACTTTTCACCATCAATAGCTTCAACATACTTGCCATCAATAAAAGCTCTACCTTCAAATTTTATTTTGCCTGCTATAGATTTATAATCAGAAGCCATTAATCTGCATTCGCAGTTAATGTTTTAATCTCTAAAACATTTTCATTTGGATCTTTTACAAAGAAAGTTTCTTGTTCGTACTTAGTGCCTTTAAATCTTAAATAAGGTTCATCATAATATTTAGTACCATTATCTTTTAATCTTTGTTTAAGAGTATCAAAATCTTTTCTCGACAAATGAACACCAAAGTGTGGAACTGATACATTTCCCATATCGACATCATGTCTTTCATTTTCCATCTTATGTTCACTTGCGTGAAGAGTTAATTCATTTCCCCAAAAGTCAACATCAGCCCATTCCTGAGCAGAATTATCTAATCTGCAGCCTAATGCTTCATTGTAAAATTTTTTTGCTACTTCTAGATCTCCACATGGTACAGCTAGATGAAAGCAATTTGTGTTTTTGTACATAAGTTTCTCCTCTTTAAATTCGTTGTATAATGACTATATAGTTCAATATAAAATTTTAATCAATAAATGCTAAATTCATGAATGATTTTTTACAATCTATAATTGATAGAGATCCTGCGGCAAAATCTAAGTTAAGTTTAATTTTAACTTATCCTGGTGTTAAAGCTGTTTTTTTTCATAGAATTGCTAACTTTTTTTACTTAGCAAAGTTTGATCTTATTGCGAGATTTATTTCTCAACTATCAAGATTTTTAACAGGTATAGAAATTCATCCAGGTGCAAAAATTGGAAAAAATTTATTTATTGATCATGGTATGGGTGTTGTAATCGGTGAAACTTCTGAAATAGGAAATAACGTAACTATTTATCATATGGCAACACTAGGTGGGATTGCGCCAAGTATTAATTCAAATCAACAAAGAATGGTTAAAAGACATCCAACACTAAATGATTGTGTAGTTGTTGGTTCGGGTGCTCAAATATTAGGACCAGTAATAATTGGAGCTAATGCTAAAGTTGGAGCTAATGCTGTAGTTACTAAAGACGTTCCAGAAAATGCTGTAATGGTTGGGATACCTGCTAAAAATGTTGGAACAGCTACAAAAGAATTTAAACCTTACGCTGTTGAAGAAACAGATAAAGATACTTCTGATTAATGAAAAATTTTCATGACAATTTTATTTCAGGCATTGGCAATACGCCACTCATTAAACTAAGAGCTGCTTCAGAAATTACTGGTTGCAATATTTATGGTAAAGCTGAGTTTATGAATCCAGGTGGTTCTGTAAAAGATAGAGCAGCACTTGCTTTAATTAAAGATGCTGAAAGCAAAAAACTAATTTCAAAAGGTGGAACTATTGTTGAAGGTACAGCTGGTAATACCGGTATAGGTTTATGTCTTCTTGGTAATTCACTTGGTTATAAAACAATAATTGTAATGAACGACAATCAAACTCAAGAAAAAAAAGACCTACTTAGAAATATTGGTGCTGACTTACGTCTAGTTCCAGCTAAACCTTATAAAGATGATGCAAACTTTGTAAAAGTTGCAGCAAAACTTGCTAATGAACTAAGACCATCAAATAACAGTGGTGTTGTTTGGGCTAATCAGTTTGACAACGTTGCAAATGCTAAAGGTCATTACGATGGAACTGGAAAAGAAATTTGGGATCAAACTGAAGGTAAAGTTGATGGTTTTGTGTGTTCATCTGGAACTGGTGGAACAATTTCAGGAGTAAGTAATGCACTTAAAGAAAAGAATAAAGATATCAAGATTTATTTATCTGATCCAAAAGGATCTGCTCTTTATAACTATATAAAGAATGGTGAACTAAAATCTGAAGGAGGATCAATTACTGAAGGGATTGGATCAAGTAGAGTAACTAAAAACTTTGCGGATGCCAAAATAGATGACGCTTACTCTATTGATGATCATGAGGCTCTTCCTATTCTTTATGATTTAATTCAAAATGAAGGATTAAGCCTTGGCACTAGTTGTGGAATTAATATTGCTGGTGCGATTAGAATGGGTAAAGAATTAGGTCCTGGAAAAACCATTGTTACCATTCTTTGTGATAAAAGTGAAAAGTACGCAACTAAAATGTTTAATAAAAAATTTCTAGAAGAAAAAGGATTGCCTTTTCCTGACTGGCTTTAATAAATATAAATTTTATCAGCTAATCCGTAACAAAGAGCTGCACTAATGATTGTAAAAATTAGTGGCGCGACTACAGCCTCGTTTGATGGTAATCTTACGCCGATTTTATTAATCTTAATTGAGTAAGTATTAACAATTAATACACAAAGGTTTTGAACAAAAACTAAATTGAAAAATGCCCATGTATCCTCAACACCATTGGGTCTTACAAACATAATATAAATTGCCATCAGGAAAGTACCTAAAAATATAGCGCCAATCATTCTCATTGTTGCTGTAGCAGTTTCATCTATATTAAATTTATTTCTAAATCTTTGGTTTCCAATAATCATTTGATAAGCATAAGCTCCAACACCTAAAAAATGTATTACAAATAAAATTAAATAAAAAACTCCGTTAAATTTTTCAATCATACATAAATAATAACAAAATTAACCTTAAATAGCTAACTACCTTGTTGAGGCATTTTGCACATGCCAAGTGACAATAATGGTTTTGTCTTTAGTGTTTAATATTCTTATTATCTTATTAAGTTTAATCAATAACAACAGGAAAAATATGAAAAAAATAGTAATGACTTTATTCTTAGTACTTTTTACAAGTTCAGTTTATGCTGGTTCATGCCCAATGATGTCAAAAAGCATAGATGATAAAATTGCAGAAGCACAAATGCTAAGAGATCAAGGAATGGAAGCTCATAATGCTGGTGATCACGCAAAATCAGAAGAATTATTAGGTAAAGCTATGGAGCTTTTTAAAAGCTAATAAATAATTATATATATTTAGCGAGATTTCATTTAATGTTAATGAATGAGTCTCGCTACTTCATATGGATTTCTAATTCTAGCAGTTGTTCTAGGAGTAACATCAAATAGTTTCGCAAAAAGTGCAGAAGGTTTTACCCTTCTCCTTCCAAGTATTATTACAGGAATTACAATAGTTTTATGCATGTATGCATTGTCTATGGTAATGAAAAATATCCCAATGGGAATTACTTATGCATCGTTTGCTGGATTAACAATTATTTCAACTGTAGTTGTGGGTATTATTAGATTTAACCAAATACCAAATATTTATTCTATAATAGGTTTAATTTTAATTATCACTGGTGTTTTAATGGTAAACTTACTTGAAAATAAATAAAATTATGTTACCTAAAAATTTTTCTCAACCTATGTTTCTAATCATAATGTCTTTTGGTATGAGTATAATTATGAGTTGTATTGTTACTTTGGTTAATACAGGTTTTAATGATGGATTTTTTGATAGGTATTTTAATGCATTTACTTTTGCTTTTCCTGTGGCAATAGTTGCAGCATTTATTATGGGGCCAGTTGCTAAGGCAATTGTTAATAGAATTGCAACTAAGGATTAATTATGAAACCTTTATTTGGATATTTGTTTTTAGCAGTTGGTATTTTTGCTGGAATAGCTGCTAATAGTTTTGCAAAAATATCTGAAGGTTTCACAAAGACTCTACCAATAATTTACATGTATCTACTGATGATGGTTTGCTTATTTTGCATTGCAAAAGCTATGCATGCACTTCCAGTGGGGTTTGCCTATTCTACTTACAGCGGATTAACAGTTGTGGGTGTTGTGGCATTTGCTATGATTAAATATAATCAAATTCCAAATTTATACGGATTAATTGGAATTATCTTAATAATAACTGGAGTTGTTATGGTTAACTATTTAGGAAAATTGAATTAAAGCTTTTTGATAAAGGTTTGATAAATTATCGAGATATTACTACTTAGCTAGGTTGTATTCAACAAGCTTATTTAAATAAACATTTTGAATGAAGTTTTCAAAAATGTTATATTTATTTTATCAACAAAGGAGGCGCGATTATGAATTTATCACCGCCTGACACATAACTGGTGTGATTTAGTAATCAAAGTTAAGAAAAACAAAAACATAACAATCCATTATTATGGATTTTGCGTATATCGCTAAATTATAGGGGAACTCTTTTGGAGTTTTCTGAAAGGGTGTCCCCCTTAAAAGTTACTTGGTAATACGTGTGAACCATCATCTCTTAAAGTAATTTCAATTTCATTAACTACGTTAGTCATATCTAGTGGAGAGTATAAGTGAGGAAACATATTTCCATCTGATGCTTGTTCCCAAAGTAAATGATCAAGCTTTAAAGTATCTACTTTTAATAGAATTAAACCTTTTTGATTTAAATAAAATTTTTTAAGTGTACTTTTAACCTGATCTTCTCCTGAGAAATGAATAAAGCCATCTTCCAAATCTTTTTTGGAACCTAAAAATTGATTTTTATTTTTTGCATCATCTAATTCTGATTTTAAGCAAATTTTATAAATAAATTTTAAATTCATTAAATCTTACCAAGATGAATTTGGTTCTTTAAGAAACTCAATTTCTTCTAGGGTAGATTTTCTATTTAACACTTGATTTCGATGGGGGTATCTATGAAATTTTTTTATAGCTTTGGTATGATCTTGCCAAAACTTCTTAATCTCAATAATTCCAGAATGATCTTTCAAATATTTATCCATCAAGTAATAAGCCATTTCATGATCGGTTATCTCTTCACTATGGATTAAGGGTAAAAGCATAAATAATCTTTGACTTTCATCCATCTCTTCCAAAAAACCTGCATACACTGCATCATTTACAATCAGTCTTGTTTTATGATCTTGCTCATAAGCTTTTTTATTATCTCTAAAAATGTTTCTTGAAAATTGATCAAAAAGAATAACTAATGCTAAGCATCCTAGAGCACTATCTTGCCAGTCATCATATTCATTCTTGCTAGCTGATTCATAGTCTTTTAAAAATTTTTCTTTAATTAACAAATCAAAATCTTTATGTTTTTGAAATCTTTTTTTAGGTGGTGTCTCTTTAAACCAAAAATCTAAAACATTTTGAGCTTTATCAGGTAATTTTTGCATCTATTTTGAAATAGGTTTTAAAAGTTTAAGCATTTTGTTGTGAAGAGACTGATTTGCTGAAACTAAAATACTTCCAGCATTAACCGCATCTTTATTCTCCCAAGTAGTAACCACACCTCCTGCAGCTCTTATAATTGGTATTAATGGATGTATATCCCAAATTTTATTTGTTGCTTGAAATACAACATCAATTTTTCCTTCACATAAATGGGAATAACTTAATGCATCTGCTGTAGGAAATTGCATTAATTTTAGAACCTTAGGAATTTTCATTTGTTGTTTAAGAGAGATTGCACCATGAAATGCCCCTGATACTTTAATTTGATTAAATGATATATTTTTTGAAACAGAAATTTTTCTTTTTTTACTATTTTCAAAAACAAATGAGCTTTTACTATTAAAATTTAAATAATATTTATTTAAAATTGGAAAGTTTGCCAATCCTACAACAGGATTACCTTTAAAATTTAAAGATATTAAATTACTCCACGTTGGATTACCTATTACAAATGATCTTGTACCATCAATCGGATCTATGATCCATGTATAGTCACTAGTTGATTTTTTATATCCAAATTCTTCACCTATCACTTGATGATTTGGAAATTTTTTTTTTATCTTCAATCTAATGAATTTTTCAAATGCAATATCAGATGTAGTAACAGGATCATATCCTTTGCTTTTTAGTTTATTAGATACCTTGAAAGCTTTGTTAAGTTTTGAATAATAAAATTTATTTAGATCCTTAGCTAAAGTATTTAAAAAACTAGAGTATATCTTATATTCTTTTGTATTTAATAAGTTCATCAGAAAAATACTTACTATCTAATTTAAATTGATTAAAGCTTAATTTTAAACAATCTCAAATTTATATTACAATTAATACTAAATTTTTTTATAAAGCTTTATATAGACCATGAAACAAGAAAAAAACTTGAATATATAAAAATAAAATTTAAGCTGGAAAATGCAGCCAGCCAGTAATTATGTATTTAGAACCACTTTTTAAAACTGAGCCAGTATGTGCATGCGTCCATTCTGCTGGCCAAATTAAAGTTTTACCTTTTTCTGGCTTTATCTTTAATTTATAAAACTCGAAATCAGTTGTTCCTCCATCGCTAACATCGTTTAAGTATGTCATAAATGCAAAAACTCTGTGTAAAGCTGAAATATGTGTTCTTTCTGAGTGTAATTTTGAAAAGTGATCTCCAGGTAAATATTTTTGTACGTTAAATGATCCGATGTTCACTTTACTGATAAATTTATCTACAAAAGGCCATTGATCTTTGTAATCTTCGTAACACTCATGAAGTTTTTCAAAATAGACTTTGAAGATTTCATAATTCGGTTCAGCTAATTTATTTGGATTAATTGTAATATCTGTTGTTTTTTTATACTTAGTATTAACACCGGTGCCTGTAGCTCCTTGATGTTGGAGATCTTTATTGTTTTCAAAAAATTCAATTATTTTATCAGAAATAATATCTTCATTTAAAGACCAACACCCTATAAAATTAGGAGCTTCGCTACTTGATATTTTTAACCTTTTCATGAAAGATAATCTATGCGTTCGTTATTAAATTCTATCATACCTGTACTTTTTTGAAGATATTTTATTCCTTCTTTATGTAAATTTAAATGCAAAAGTGTTTTACCTAAAAGACCATTTAAGATATTATTATTTGGAAATTTAATTATAGCCATTTCAATAAAGTTTTTTGTATCTTTTTTGTTTTTTTCATTAAATAAGCAAGTAGCAAATTTTTCATAGTTTGCCTCTTTTTGATAATCTGAATTAATAATGATTTTTAATAAAGGTATTGCATCCTTAAACCTTTCTAACCTACAATACATCGTTGCAAGATTGTGCATAAGAATGGTTTGATTTGGAAGTATTTCATTGCATTTTTCATAATAATTAATGGCTTCATCATATTGTCTTAACTTTTCATAATTTAATCCAATATTATTTAATACAGATATATGTTTTGGATTTAAAGTAAGCAATTCTTTGTATTTTTTTAAAGATTGTAAGAATTTTTTTTCTTTATATAATTTTTCTGCCTTATAAAAATTATCAGTGAAAATTTGATTACTATCTTTATTCATCGATATTAATATCTAATATTTTTTTTTCAGCTTTGCTAATTGATTTTTCATAATCAATAGCCATTTGATCAGCAGCTATAATATCTATGTTTTTTATACCAAAAAAATTTAAAACATGAACTAACCATGGTGTTAAAAAATCTTCGCTACTATTAACTTTTGTACCTCCAGAAGTAATTATAAGATAAACCTTTTTGTCCTGAAGCAATCCCACTCTACTTCCATCTTCATTATATTTAAAAGTCTCTTTAACTCTTGCAGCTAAATCTGCCCACGCTTTTAGTGTTGCGGGTGGTCCAAAATTATAAATGGGAACTGAAATTATTATTGTATCACAATCTTTAAGTTCTAAAACTAACTTATCTGATAACTCAAACATTTTTTTATGTTGTGCAGTTTTTTTATCTTCAGGAATTTTCATTCCTGACTCAGTTAGATTGGAAATAAAAATCATCTCATCATTAAGATCTCTATAAATAACCTCATCTTTAGGTTTTTTAATTTTGTCTAATAATTTTTTTGCTAATGCCCTTGAAGTAGAACCTTCTTTTCTAGCACTTGTATCAATTTGATAAATTTTCATAAGTATAAATAATTATTAAACTATTAACCAAAATTTTGCAAAAAGGGTAATGTGTTTAATAGATAATAGCCAAAAATCTGGAGTTGATTAGTTAAAATTAAAATTCCTGTTATTAAAAGAATTATACCCCCAATTCTTGAAACTAAGTTGATATTTTTTCTAAAATTTTTAGAAAACATCAAAAATTTTTGCATTAGATATCCAGATAAAATAAAAGGTATTGCTAAACCTAGTGAATAAAAGCTTAATAAAATTATTGCGTTAAACATTGTTTCTTCTGTTGAGGCTAATGCAAGAATAGAACCTAGGATTGGTCCTATACATGGTGTCCAACCAAAACCAAAAGCCATTCCGACTACAAAAGAAAACCAAACATTATTATTATTTTTTGCATAAATTTTTTTCTCATAATTTAAAAAACTTATATTAATAATTCCAATTAATTGTAGAGAGAATACAATTATTACTAATCCTGCAACTATTCTTAAAAATTGAGAGTTTTGTAATAAGACCTGTCCTAAGTAAGAGGCTGCAGCACCAAACATAATAAACACAAAAGAAAAACCCAAGGTGAATAATATTAATGGGATTAAGTTTATTTTTTTATCCTCAAGTAATTCATTTAAAGAAGCTCCAGTAATAAAAGAAATATAACCAGGTATTAGGGGTAAAACACAGGGTGATAGAAAACTAATTAATCCTGCACCGAAAGCAACGAAAAGTTCAATCATATTAAATTATTCTGCTTTTACTTTTATATTTTGTTTACCAAGACTATCAATTGACAAGTTCATCAAATCACCATTTTTTAAAAAAACCGGGGGACTCATTCCTAAGCCAACTCCAGGTGGAGTACCTGTTGTGACTATATCACCAGGCATCAATGTTATAAAGCTAGTAATATGGGCTACCAAAAAATTAAAATTAAAAATCATTTGATTGGTGTTTCCTGTTTGATGTCTTTCACCATTAACATCTAATGTTAAATTTAAATTATTAATATTCTTAATCTCATCTTTTGTGACCAAATAAGGACCCAATGGACCAAATGTATCACCAGACTTTCCTTTAACCCACTGACCACCTTTTTCTTTTTGCCACTCACGCTCACTTATATCGTTACAAATACAATAACCAAAAATATAATCTTGAGCATCTTTTTCTAAAACTCTTTTAGCTACTTTTCCAATAACAAAAGCAATTTCAACCTCATGATCTAATTTATTAGAACCTTTTGGAATTATTACATCATCATTAGGTCCGACTATTGAATGAACTGATTTGTTAAATAGAACTGGATTTTCAGGAGTTTTTGCTCCTGTTTCTTTTGCATGTTCTGCATAATTTAATCCTATTGCAAAAAAATTTCCTGGTTTTGTTATACAAGACCCAATTCTTATATTTTCATTAATTTCTTCTAAACTTTCTAGATTACTTTTCTTTAATATTTCTAAGTTTTTAAAATTTATATTTTCAGGATCTAAATCTTTTATAATTGAAGTAAGGTTTCTATATTTTCCATTTTTATCTAATGCAGCAGGAATTTCTTTACCTTTTTTTCCAATTCTTAATAATTTCATATTTTTATTTTTTATCTATTTTATTAATCTCATTATATAATGAGCTATGATCAGTATCACCATGCCCATTTTTTACTAAGTTTTGATACATTTCTTTTATTAATTTTGAGATTGGTAAATGTAAATCAACTGCTTTGCCAGCGTTTATAATATTTGTCATGTCTTTTAATTGTGTTGTAGTTTTTCCTTTAGGTGAAAAATCTTTATCAGTCATCCTTTTTCCATGAGTTTGTAATATTTTGCTGTCTGCCCAACCTCCTGCTAAAGCTTTAATCATTTTATCAGGTTTTGTTCCTGATTTTTCACATAATGTTACTGCCTCCGCTACAGCTCCTATGGTCACACCAACTATAATTTGATTGGCTAATTTAGATATTTGTCCAGATGATACCGGTCCTACCAATGTTGGATTTCCTAATATTTTAAGTATATCAAAATTTTCTTTAAATATTTTTTCGTCTCCACCCACCATTATAGCTAGTGAAGCATCTTCAGCTCCTATCGTGCCACCTGAAACGGGAGCATCTAAATAATTTATATTTCTTTCTTTTAAAATTTCTGAATATTTTTTTGATATTTCAGGACTAATTGAACTCATATCTATTACTGTTGCTTGTGGTTTGATATTTTTTATAAATTCTTCACTACCCATTACTTTTTCAACAGCAGCGTCATCGGTGAGCATTGTAATAATTATGTCTGAGTTTATAACAACATTTTTAATTGATGTTGAAACTTCAGCACCGAATTCTTTTAATCTTTTAGCTTTATCTTGCGATCTATTAAATACTTTTACCTTGTAACCAGATTTTAGTAAGTTTTTTGCCATAGGAAAACCCATAAGGCCAATTCCTATAAAACTAATTTGCATAAATATTAGCCTTTAATACCCATGTGAGTATATTTAACATTAAGGTAGTCTTTGATAGCCATTGATCCACCTTCTCTTCCATAACCACTCTGTTTAATTCCACCAAATGGTGCTTCGGCAATCGCAACTACGCCTGTGTTCACTGCTACTGACCCTGTTTCTAGTTGTTCCGATGCCAAGTGGGCTGTTTCCATTGAATTAGTGCAAACATAACTACATAATCCAAGTTCATGATTGTTTGCTCTTTCAATTACTTCATCAAAAGATTTAAAAGATAACATTGGTACTAGTGGTCCAAATGGTTCTTGTTTCATAATAGTATAATCATCTTTTACATTATCAAATATTGTTGGCTCATAAAAAAACCCTTTGTTAAAACCAGCTGGTCTTTTTCCACCTAATAAAACTTTAGCACCTTCTTGTTTAGTTTGTTCAACTAACTCTTCAATCTCATCTAATCTTTTTTTAGTTGTTAAAGGACCTAATTGAGTGTCTGGGTCCATTCCATTACCAATTTTTAATTTTTTTGTTTTTTCTATAAATAAGTTTACAAACTCATCTTTTTTAGACTCTTGAATATAAAACCTATTAGGAGATATGCAGACTTGTCCATTATTTCTAAATTTAGCAGCTATTGCCATGTCAGCTGCTTTTTTAATATCCGCATCATCAAAAACAATAAATGGTGAATGACCCGACAGTTCCATTGTTACTCTTTGAACTTTATCAGCAGCTTGCTTTAATATTAATTTTCCAACTCTTGAAGATCCTGTTATTGAAATCTTTTTTACTATATCTGAGTCAATTAATTGTGATGCTATACTTGGCGGATCACCAGATAATAAGTTTACTACCCCTGCTGGTACTCCACATTCTCTACAGATATCAACCATCTCCATTACAACACCTGGTGTGATTACATCTGGTTTAATAATAACAGAGCATCCTGCTGCTAATGCTGTAGAAATTTTTCTTGCTGATAGAACTAAGGGAAAATTCCAAGGTGATAGTCCAGCTACAACTCCAACTGGTTGGTAATAAACATGTACCCTTGTATCTTCAAATCTACTTTCAACTGTTTGCCCATAAATTCTTTTTGTTTCTTCTGAGTTCCATTCAAAAATATCTGCAGCACCAGTAACTTCTCCTTTTCCTTCAGCTAAAGGTTTTCCTACCTCTAGAGTCATCCATTTGGCAAGTACATCTTGCTTCTCTCTCATTTTATCAGCAATTTTTCTTAAGGTATAAGCTCTTTGCCATGGTGGAGTTTTTTTCCAAACTTGTAGTCCTTTTTCAGCAGACTTTAATGCACGCTCAACATCAGCAGGTGTAGCTTTTGAGGCATGACCTAAAACTTCTTCTGTTGCAGGATTAATAACTTCATAAGTTTCCTTGTTAGAAGAGGGTGACCAATTGCCATCGATAAATTGTCCAAATTTTTCGTACATAATTTGCTAAACCTTAAGTTGATTTTAAAAAATAATTATTCTAATTTTTAACAAATATGTTTTAATCTTACAAATTAATAAAGGAGAAACTTATGAAAAAATATATTGTGATGGGAAATTATACTGCAAAAGCATTTCAAGGCTTTATGAAGAATCCTTCTCAAGATAGAGCAGCGGCAGCAACTCAATTATCAGAAGCTGTTGGTGGTAAAATGGTATCTTTTGATATCGTTAGAGGAACTTATGACTTTGTTGGAGTAATAACTGGGGATGTAGGTTTTGAGGCAACTGCAGCTGTTAAATTAGCTGTTGAGTCAACTGGAACAATAACAAACTTTACTATCCTTGAAAAAATGGACATTAACAAAGCTGCTGAATTAGCTACTAAAGCTATGGCTGGTTACAAACCTGCTGGATAACTGTTTATTCTAACTTCCAGCTTTTACTAGTTGGAAGTTAACTTGTCGTAATGTTTTTATAATTATTTTCCAGCAGAATTTGCTACATAAAAAGAGACTATATCTACTTGCTCTTTTGTTAACATTTCATCTTCCCCATAAGCAGGCATTACACCAAGTCCATAAAATACCATGTCTTGAACTTCGGCTTCTGTTGGTTTTAAAGAATCTAAACTAGGACCCACATTCCCTTCTGCTCCTGCTGCTTTTAAAACATGACAGCCCGCACACCCTGCAATTTCATTAAAAATTTCAAGACCCTGTATCATTTTAGTCTCATCTGCTTTTACACTTTTTAAAATAAAAAAAATGATAAAAAAAAGGGCTATAAAAAAATTATTTTTTTTCATAGGCCCTTTTAAATTATTTGATTAGTAAATTAAACTACAGAAATTTTTACGCTATGGTCTTTCCAGCCATTGTGCGCATAACCTCTTCTATTTTCCATTCTAAGCTCAGGTTGCGTGTTCGAACCATTGCTAGCTTTACTAGAAAGAGTGTAAGTTCCAGCGGATAAAGTAGTTTCTAAAGCGAACTGTCTCCAAGCAAATTTACCAAGGTCTGGTCCAATAAATTTTGCTTTTTTCCAACTGTTACCACCGTCTACTGACACTTTAACACTTCTAGCTTTTTTAGTTCCACCCATTGCAACACCAACGATTTGGACTTTTCCAGCTTTTACAGTACCCGTTTCATCTGTTGGTCTTGTAATCCAAGATTTAACTGGCATCTCCCAACATGTAGGATATTGAGATCCTTTTTTTCCTATAGGTGAGATTCTGTAACTACTTTTCATATATTTCACATCAGACTCTGTTTCTGTAAATGCTAATTTTCCAACATGTTTTACATTGTTAATTCCAAAATAACCCGGTGTAATAGTTCTTAATGGTCCACCATGTGAATTTGGTAGTGGATCACCATTCATTTCCCAAGCTAAGATAGCATCCTTATAAGCTTTTTTAGGAACTGATCTTTCTACCATTGCTTTTTTTGGATCCAGTCCAGTTGGCGCATGGTCAACTCCTGATGATGTCATAAAAACTGCACCGCTAGAAATACCACCACAAGCATCTACTACTGCTTTTACTGGAACACCCGTCCACAAAACACATGCAGCTGCTCCTGTTTTCCATTGTGATCCTCTTACTTTGTGTGCAAAAAACCCTCTTCCATTTCCTGAGCATTGCAAAATTGTAGCTATTGTTGTGTGACCAAGCTTTTGTAATTGAGCTAGTGTAAATGTTTTAGGATTTTTAACTCCTGAAACAGAAATCTTCCAATTTTTTCTATTACCGATTTGTGCATCAGTCATAGTTGGCATATTATTTCTTATATAAACATTTGCATTTGGTGTAACAATACTTTCTCCAATTGCACTTCTATGAGTTTCTATTCCTTTGTCTGAGTGAATAATTAATGCGTCTCTATTTTTCCAATTAATAAAATTAGGTAAACCTTTTGATCCATCTTTGTGATTTGCAGTTGCAAATGTAATTGGTACAATAGCTGCAGTGGCGGCTAAACCAGCTACTGAAGCTGATCCTGTTAAAAAATTTCTTCTACTTGAATTAACTCTTACTTTAGATTTTTTCATATTTTTCCTTTTTTTTAAATTCAATAAGTTAGAACATTTTAATAATATCAAAAAAAAACATGCTAACAATTAAAAAAATAAGTCTATTTCTCGTAATAGTTTATTAACTTATAGGTTGTGCCTAAAATAATCATTCTTATTAGATTTTTATTGTGTTAAAAAATATTATGAAGGAATTGCAAGATACATTTGGAAGAAAATTTCCTTATATAAGGCTTTCAATTACGGATGTGTGTAATTTTAGATGTACATATTGTTTGCCTCAAGGATATAAAAAAACACCTGGAGATATGAGTAGCTTCATGAGTGCTAAAGAAATATCAAGATTAGCAAAAGCATTGTCAGAATTAGGTGTGTGTAAAATAAGATTAACTGGTGGTGAGCCAACTGTTAGAAAAGATTTTTTTGATATTCTTAAAAATATGAAGCAGAATTCAAATATTCCAAAAATTACAATGACTACAAACGGCTATCGATTAGATAAGATTGCTAAACAATTATATGATGCAGGGTTAGATGGTATCAATATAAGCATAGATAGTTTAAATAGAGAAACTTTTAAAAATCTTACTGGACACGATAGGCTTTCAGAAATTTTAGCTGGTATAAAAATTTTACAAGATTTGGATTTTAAAAGCATAAAAGTCAATGCTGTTTTACTCAAAGATATAAATGATACTGAAAAAGATTTTGAAACTTTTGCAAACTTTATAAAAGAAAATAAAATTGACTTTAGATTTATAGAATTAATGGAAACTGGAGATAGTAAAGAATATTTCAAAAAAAATCATGTTCCTGCAAAAATATTTAAAGATTATTTAGAAAAAAATAATTGGATTTATCAAACTCATGGAAAAGATGCTGGTCCAGCTTTAAATTATATACATCCAGAGTTTAAAGGTAAGTTTGGATTAATAGCACCTTACTCAAAAGATTTTTGTAAATCCTGTAATAGATTAAGAATTACTGCTAGAGGTGATTTAAGATTATGTTTATTTGGAAATACCGGAACAAAAATTAGACATCTCTTACAAAGAGACAATCAAAAAGATGAATTGGTTGACCTGATCATCTCACAATTACACCTTAAAAAAGCGTCACACCACTTAGAACTTGGAGATACTGGAATTACTCCAAATCTTTCAAGCACTGGAGGATAATGACAACTTTAAAAGCTATAAATAAAGATCAATTAAAAGATTGGGCTAAAGAAATTTTTAAAAAAAATTCTTTTAATATGATTGATGTTTCTTCCAAAAAAGAAACTTTTAGAAGAGCTTTAGCATCTGGAAAAATTTATGTTGGAAAAGAAGTTTTTGATCTAATTAAGAATAAAGAAATGCCTAAAGGTGATCCTATTACTTTGGCTGAAATATCAGCTGTATTAGGTGTAAAAAAAACAAGTGAACTAATCCCTTTGTGTCACCCACTTCCAATAGATCATACTGCTACAAAAATTATTATGCATGAAGACGATAGTTCTTTAGAAGTTTTTTGTATTGTCTCAGCTTTTTCTAAAACGGGTGTAGAGATGGAGGCTATTATGGGAGTTAATGCAGCTTTAATTACAATTTATGATCTTAGTAAAATTGTAAATCAACACCTGCGAATTGATGGTATTAAACTGCTAATTAAAGAAGGTGGAAAAAGTGGTCTATGGACAAACCCTGATGGATTACCAGATTTTTTAAAAGGTATCTTTTAGATAAAATCGTGTCTGTTTATTTAAAATCAGAAAAAATAATTAAGGAATGGGTTGATTATAATAACCACCTTAATATGGCCTATTATATTTTAATTTTCGATCAAGCGTGCGAAGTATTACTTGAAAAATTCAAAATGGGTGCTGAATCAGCTAAAACAGAGAAAAGAAGTACAATGGTTGTTGAAACTAATACTAAATATATTAGTGAAGTAAAAGAAGGAAATGAAGTAGATACAATGCTAACTTTTTTTGATCATGATAAAAAAAGATTGCATTTAAAACTTGAAATAATTGAAAAAAAAACAAAAAAAGTTTCAGCCTCTATTGAGTGGCTTTCGTTATATGTTAATTTAGAAACAAGGAAAGTGACCGAATTTGAGAATGAAAAAATAATGATAATGAATAATTTCATTGAAAAAAATAAGAATGATTTTAATTATGAGGATCTAAAATTTTCTTCAAAACTTAAAAAATGAAAATAAAACTTGAACTTTTTGGTGCCTGTAGAGATTTTAGTGATAGAGATCATTTGGAATTTAATATTAAAGATCAAATAGAAATCAAAGATTTTAGAATAGAAATCATTAATTATTTAGAAAAAAACTTTAAAGGAAATGAAAGTTTTAAAAAAATTGTAAAAAGCTCAGCTTTTTGCTCAGAAGATAATAATATTATCAATGATAGTTATAAAATTTCAAGAGATCAAAAAATTGGAATTATACCCCCGATAGGTGGTGGATAATGTTTCATGCAAAAGTCATAGATATAACAAAAGAAAAAATTGAACTTTCAAAAGCTGAAAAATTTATTGCATCTAGTAAGTGTGGTGCTTCAATATATTTTGTTGGAACTGTACGAGATTTAAATAATGATAAAAAAGTAATTGGCATGACTTATGATAGTCACGACGCTTTGGTAATTAAAAGCTTTGAAGAAATATATAAAGATTCTTTAAAAAAATTTAAATTTGATAATACTGCAGTTTTCATAGAACACATAAAAGGTAAAATTCAACTGGGAGATATAAGTATTCTTATTGCTGTTGCTTGCAAGCATAGAAATCAGGCATACGAATTATCTAGATTCTTTATTGAAGAGATTAAAAAGAAAACCCCTATCTGGAAAAAAGAACATTACGAAAATGAAGATAGTGAATGGTTAGAAGGTAATCCAATTCAAACTAAATAATAAATTTCTGCCAGTATTTCTACTGGCAAAAAATTCTTTTACTTATAACTGATCAAATAATTCTGCTGCTAATTTTTTTGATTTACCAACAAATTTAATGGATTTTATTATTTCAAGGTTTGACTTGTCATTTCCTACTACTACAAACCCTATCATTCCCATCATTTTATGTGGTGTACACCAATAAGCATATATGCCAGGTTTTTCAAATTTAAACTGTGTATCCTTATTCATTTTTGATTTGAATTTTGTGACACCCTCTGGTGTTCCTCCTTTAATAAACTCAACATTATGACCTTTACTAGCAGCTTTCCAAAATACAGTGTCTCCAACATCAACTCTAACTATTTTGTTAGAAAATACCATTATCTCTTTTCCTGATTTATTTAACATTTCTATAGTTACATCTGCTGCAAATGCAGAATTAAAACTACTTAAAAAAATTAAAATAAGTGTTTTTTTTAATATATTTTTCATATTCATTTTTTTCTTTTCTACACATATATTGATTGATATTTTATAAGATAGATAAATTAACAACTTAAAATTCGCAACTAAATTATTTTTTTAAATTGTGAGTTGAATAAATAAAGATAAAAATATGGATAATAAATTAAACCAAGAGTTACAATCTTTAACATTTGAAAGATTATTAAGTCACTTAAGAGAAAGAAAAGATGTTCAAAATATAGATTTGATGAATCTTTCTGGATTTTGCAGAAACTGTTTATCTAAATGGTATAAGGAAGAAGCTGACAAAAAAGGTATTGTAATTTCTGATCTTGATGCAAGAGAGCATGTATATGGAATGCCTTACCCTGAATGGAAAGAAAAATATCAGAAATAATTATTTCTCTTTTAGTCTTGGAAATAATTCAACAAAATTACAAGGTTTGTGATTAATATCTAACTGATGTTTTAATATTCCTTCCCATGCATCTGTAACTCCTCCTGAAGATCCTGGTAATGCAAAAACGTATTTGCCATTTGCTAATACCGCACAGGCTCTAGACTGAATTGCTGAAGTGCCAACAGTTTTTAAGCTTATAGTTCTAAAAACTTCACCAAATCCTGGTATGTGTTTGTCTGCTATTTCATTGACTGCTTCAGGGGTAATATCTCTTCCAGTAAGACCTGTGCCACCTGTGGTAATAATTACATCGATATCTTTTTTATTTATCCACACTTGTAAAATTTTTCTTATATCTTCTTTTTCATCTTTGCAAATTTTTCTATCTACTAGATTGTGAGATGCTTCTTCAATTTTTTTTACTAAAATTGCACCTGACTTATCATTTTCAAAAGTTCTAGTGTCAGTTACTGTTAAAATAGCTATATTGACTTTCATATATTTTTATAAGAATAGTTAACCATGAGCATATTATCAATCTTATTTTTTATCACTGCAATTTTATACTCTAGTGTTGGTTTTGGTGGTGGCTCTACTTATCTGGCACTCCTATTAATTTGGGGGGTTCCATATACTATTTTTCCAATAATAGCTTTGACATGCAATATAATAGTTGTCTCAGGAAACTGCTTTAATTACATTCGAGCTGGTAATCTTAATTTTAAACTACTAATGCCTTATCTAATTGGATCTATTCCATTAGCATTTATAGGTGGTTCTCTTCCAGTTGATAAAAAAATTTTTGAAATTTTATTATTTTTCGTTTTGTCAGTAGCTGGATGCTTATTATTATTTAATTTTAAATCCTATGATGACCAAAAAGAGAGTTATAAAAATATCTCATATTTTATGTCTATCATTATTGGAGGTATCTTAGGATTTATCTCAGGAATTGTTGGTATTGGTGGGGGTATTTTTTTAAGTCCCATTCTATTTTTACTTAAAGTTGCTAAACCAAAACATATAGTTACTTCAGCATCTTTATTTATATTAATAAACTCTGTATTTGGAATTATTGGTCAATTAACTAAAAATTTAAACTTCAGTGACATGTATGGTTATTTCTATTTATTAATGGCAGTTTTAATTGGTGGACAAATAGGCAACTATTTAAATTTAAAGATATTTCCAACTAGATTATTAGCATTAATAACCTCTGGCCTTGTATTATTTGTAGCTATTAGAATGGGTTTTAAGTTAATTTAACTTTATGAAAAAATATAAACAATCAGAGATAACACCTGAAAAAATATATAAAAAAAGAAGAAAATTTATTAAATCTATTGGCCTAGGTATGAGCTCATTGTCCTTAAGCACCATACCGTTTTTAAACAAAGGCTATTCACAAAATAAAAATGAACTAACGTCATATGAGGATATAACAACTTATAACAACTATTATGAGTTTGGAACTGGGAAAGGTGACCCCTTCAAAAATTCACAAGAATTTGTTACTAAACCGTGGAGTGTCACTATTGAAGGTGAAGTAGATAATCCAATAACACTTTCAGCTGAAGAAATAATTTCTTTATTTCCTTCTGAAGAAAGAGTTTACAAACTTAGATGCGTTGAAGGATGGTCTATGGTAATTCCTTGGATGGGATTTTCTTTAAGTAAATTACTTAATAAAGTATCTGTTAAAAATAGTGCAAAATTTGTTGAATTTGAAAGTATTTACGACCCTTTGCAAATGAAAGGTCAAAAGTATCCAGTATTAAACTGGCCCTACAGAGAAGGATTAAGAATTGATGAAGCTATGCATCCTATAACAACAGTTGTTACCGGGCTTTATGGAAAAGCATTACCTAATCAAAATGGAGCTCCATTAAGAATTTTTGTTCCTTGGAAATATGGTTTTAAAAGCGCAAAAGCAATTGTTAAAATAAAATTAGTTGAAAATATGCCCACATCATCTTGGATGAGGTCATCCCCAAGAGAATATGGGTTTTATTCAAATGTTAATCCTAACGTTTCACATCCTAGATGGTCACAAGCAACAGAACGTGTCATAGGTGAAGGTATTTTTTCTCCCAGAATTGAAACAGAAATGTTTAATGGGTATGGTGATGAAGTTGCAAATTTATACTCAGATATGGATTTAAAGAAAAACTTTTAAATACATAAAATTTTTTTATAAAATATGCAGAAATATATAAAAATACCAATTTTCTTTTTATCTTTACTACCAATATTAATTATTTTTTATCAAATTATCTTTAATCAGTTAGGTCCTGAGCCTGTAAAAGAAATTACACATGTAACTGGTAATTGGACACTTCGTTTTATTATAATTACACTTGCAATGACTCCTTTACAAAAGTTTACTAAATTAAATTTCTGGATTAGCTATAGAAGAATGTTTGGCTTGTTTGTATTTTTTTATGCATCATCACATATGATGACTTATGTAGGAATAGATTATCGCTTTGATTGGTCCAGTATTAGTGATGATATTGTAAAAAAAAAATTTATATTTGCTGGATTTTTAGCTTGGCTTTTATTAGTGCCACTCGCTCTTACTTCGTCTAAACGAATGATAAGATTGCTAAGAGATAAGTGGAAAAAACTACACAAACTTATTTATATAATTTCTTTATTAGGAATTATTCACTATTTGTGGTTAGTTAAAGTAGTTACAGTTGAACCCTTAATTTATCTTATAATTATAGTAATTTTACTTATGCTAAGAGTAAAAATGAAATTCAATTAATTAATTGAATTTTTTTCTGGCACACAAATCTCTGATCTTGTTAAAAATCTTCTTCCAGTTCCATTATCGAGTGAAAACATTCCACCCATACCTTGAATACAATCAATAATTAAATCTGTATTTTTCCATGCTTCATGTTGGGTTTCGCTTATATAAAAAGGAATACCACCAATTTTTCCAACTAACACATCATCTTCACTTACAAGAAATTCTTTAACTGGGTAGCACATTGGAGCACTACCATCACAACATCCACCTGATTGGTGAAAGAGTAATTCTTTACCATGATCCTTTTTTAGATCTTCAATTAGCTCTAAAGCTGAGGGTGTTGCTGAAACTTTCATAGTTATATGGCCTGTAATTTAATACAGGCCACTATAATATATCTGTTAAAAGAAGCCTAATTTTTTCTCACTGTATGACACGTGTAAGTTTTTCACCTGTCTATAATGATTAAGCATCATTTTATGTGTTTCTCTACCAATTCCAGATTGTTTGTAACCTCCAAAAGCAGCATGAGCTGGGTAAGCATGGTAACAGTTAGTCCAAACTCTACCTGCTTGGATTCCTCTTCCCATTCTATAAGCAACATTACCGTTTCTAGTCCAAACACCTGCTCCTAAACCATAAAGAGTGTCATTAGCAATTTCTAATGCATGAGCTTCATCTTTAAATTTAGTAACAGATACTACTGGTCCAAAAATTTCTTCTTGGAAAACTCTCATAGAGTTATTACCTTCAAAAATAGTAGGTTGAATGTAGTTTCCTTTTTCCAAACCACTATTTAAGTTAGCAACTTCACCACCACATAGAACTTTGGCACCTTCTTTCTTACCTAAATCTAAGTAAGATTTTATTTTTTCCATTTGTTCTAATGATACTTGAGCACCAATCATAGTTTCCATTTTTAAAGGATTATCTTGTTTAACTGCTTTCGTTCTAGCAATAGCTCTTTCCATGAATTTATCATAAATAGATTCTTGGATTAATACTCTACTAGGACAAGTACAAACTTCACCCTGATTAAGAGTAAACATCGCAAAACCTTCAAGACATTTATCAAAGAAATCATCATCTTGATCCATGACATCCTCAAAGAAAACATTTGGAGATTTTCCACCTAATTCTAAAGTTATTGGAATTAAGTTTTGTGATGCATATTGCATGATCAAACGTCCAGTAGTTGTTTCACCAGTAAAAGCAATCTTTCTGATTCTTTTAGATGAAGCTAATGGTTTACCTGCTTCAAGACCAAAACCACTTACAACATTAACAACTCCTGGGGGTAATAAGTCTCCAATAAGCTCCATTAATAGTAAGATTGATGCTGGTGTTTGCTCAGCTGGTTTTAAAACTACACAGTTACCTGCAGCAAGTGCTGGTGCAAGTTTCCATGTTGCCATTAATAATGGAAAGTTCCATGGTATAATCTGTCCAACTACACCAAGTGGTTCAGGTATATGATAAGAATATTCGCTATTACTTATCTCTGAAACAGAACCTTCTTCTGCTCTGATTACTCCAGCAAAATATCTCCAATGATCAACAACTAACGGTAAGTCGGCTGCCATACATTCTCTGATAGGTTTTCCGTTATCTAAACATTCAGCAGTAGCTAATAGTTCTAAATTTTTTTCAATAACATCAGCTATTTTAAGTAGCATGTTAGATCTTTCAGTTATTGATGTAACTCCCCAAGTAGGAAAAGCAGCATGTGCAGCATCTAATGCAGCATCAACATCTTTTGCATCTGATCTTGGAACAGAACATATAACTTCATTGTTAATTGGGCTTACGTTATCAAAATACTTTCCTGATTTTGGCTTAACGAATTTACCCCCTATAAAATTTCCATATTGTTCTTTAAATGGGAATTTGACTTTTAAGTGAGATGTATCTAGTAATGGAGATCGTCCACTTTTTACTGTTTCTGTGCTCATTTTTATCCTCTCTATCTTATTATTGTTTCTTAGCTTATTTTTTTTAATTGGTTTAAGTAACTTCTTTTTAGTCACACCTTTTTTCTTTTTGACTTTTTTAAGATTTTTATTTTTTTTAGGTAATCGTTTAGCCAAGTTTTTCTTTATTTTTTTTTTGACTTTACGTTTAGATTTCTTGGCTGTTTTTTTCTTTTTAATAGCCATGTAATAATTAAACAAAGATTAACTTTAAGATCCATAAATTATATTATTAATTTTCTACTCAAGATTGAAAAAAACCTACATCTTGTGCTTAATATAAATGTGTCTAATACTCACTCTTAAAATAGGAAATTATGAAAACTTTAAGAGCATTTGGTCCCACTTTAGGAAAGGGTAAATTATCAAGAAAATTTATTACTACCATAAATTCGCAGATAGAAAGGTCCATCTTGACTAAAAATAATGACTATAGCTCAAAACTTGCTAGTCAAATTAAAAATGAAATAAAAATATCTAATTCTTTTGTTAAAAAAAAACTATCTAAAGAACTAATAATAAATATAAAAACTTATTTAAAAGACTCAGAAATTCATAATATTGAAGAAATTAAGATAATAAACCTCTGGGTAGTTAGACAACTTAAAAATGAATATAATCCAATTCACTATCATGATGGCCAGTTATCAGGTGTTGGTTATCTTAAAATACCAAAAAATATGAATCAAAATCAAATAGTTAAAAATAAGAAGATTAAAACAAATGGAACAATTGATTTTATAAATGGTCAAAGAGGTTTTTTAAGTAAAAGTATTTATAACTTAAACCCGAAAGTTGGGGACCTTTTACTGTTCCCAAACTATTTGATGCATACTGCCTATCCTTTTAATATTAATGGAGAAAGAAGATCTTTTTCATTTAATGTTAAAATTATTTTTAAAAAGTAGTTTTTTTATTACCTGCTTTTTTTACAAAATAAAGTCCAACTAGAACTGCTAACAATGAAGTTAGAACCTTATCAGTAATTAATTCGTCTAAAAATATATAACTTAAAATAATTCCAAAAAGAGGTATTAAGTAAGAAACTTGAGACTGAAATATTAGTCCATTGTTCTTTAAAATTTTAAATCTTAGAAGCCATGCTAAACCTGTTGATACTAAACCAAGGTAAACCACAGAAATACTTGACTCCATTGAAGGTGTGGTTTCCCAAGGTTTTTCTATAAAAGAAACAAATGGTATCAAAATTATTAAAGCCCAGATTAATATTGATCCAGTTACATTTTCATTTTTTTTATTACTGATTTTAAGAGTTAGAACTCCCCCCACTACATAGCAGGTTGATCCAAGTAAAATCATTAACGCGGAGAAAAAATTATTATCATTAATCAAAAAGTTATCTGAAAATAAATAAACAATACCTGAAAAACCAATTAATATTCCAAATGTTTTAATAAAATCAAATTTTTCATTTCTAGTAAAAAAATGTCCTAATACAGTTGAGCTCAATGGTGTAGTTGACATTAATATCGCTGCTAAATTACTTTGTACTGACTTTACGCCATAGGCAATCAAGAAAAATGGCAATACCAAATTTACAAATCCGATTATAGCAAACCAATACCAATCTTTTGAAAAAGCTTCAATTTTAATCTTTTTATAAAAACATAGTAGTAGTACTGGAATTGATCCAAAAAAAACTCTTAAAAAAGCAATTGTGATAGGACCAAAGGATTCTGTTGCAATTTTTATATTAAAAAAAGCTGATGACCATATTAAAGCTAAAATTACTAATAAAGTATAATCAATTAATTTAGGCTGTCTCATTCAATTATATCTTCAACTTTCCCATTTGTAATTTTTTGAATATCTTCAAAATTAATCTTAAAAACACAGTTTGGATGTCCAGCTGCTGCAAACAACTCATTAAATCTTTCTATAGAGTCATCTATAACAATTTCAATTTTTTTTAAATGACCAATCGGTGAAACACCCCCTATTGTATATCCAGTTTGGGTTTTAACCTCTTCTGGAGATGCCATTGAGATATCTTTTGTATTTTTTATTTTTTTTAGTTTATTTAATGAACACCTCTTATCTCCTGCTATTAAACACAATATAAAACTATCCTCTGTCTTAAAAAGTAGACTTTTCACAATAGCACCAACATCACAACTTAACGCCATTGCTGCATCTTGTGCAGTCCTTGCTGAATTTTCTAAAACAATAACTTCTAAGGATTGGTCAAAATCCTTAAGAAATTTTTCTGCTCTTTTAACTGGTTCTTTATCTAATAAGCTCATATTTCAACTAACAATTGATTGCTAATCTAGCAAATAATGTTGTAATTCATATGTAAAAAATGCATAGGTGATATTTATTAATCAAGCAATATTATTAGAAAAAAATTTGCTAATATTTTGGTACAAAATTTATAAAGGGGAGAAACTATGACTGCTGCTAATGTTTTAAAATTCATGAAGGAAAAAGAGGTTGAATTTGTTGATTTAAGATTCACAGATCCTAGAGGTAAACTTCAACACTTAACCATGGATCATACTATTGTTGATGAAGAAATGCTAAATGAAGGTGTGTTTTTTGATGGTTCATCTATTGCTGGTTGGAAGGCTATTAACGAATCTGATATGATTTTAAAGCCAGACACTTCAAGACTTATTATGGATCCTTTTACTTCTCATAATACATTAATTCTTTTTTGTGATATTTTAGATGCTGTAAAGAAATCACCATACGATAGAGATCCTAGAGGAACTGCAAAAAAAGCAGAAGAATATTTAAAAAAATCAGGAGTTGGTGATAAAGCGTTTTTTGGTCCTGAACCAGAATTTTTTGTTTTTGATGATGTTAGAATTAATAATGACCCCAATAATACTGGTTTTAAAATAGATAGCAAAGAAGGTCCTTACAATTCAGGAACCGAATATGCTAACGGAAATATGGGCCATAGACCTCCAGTAAAAGGTGGATATTTCCCAGTCCCTCCAGTTGACAGTGAACAAGATATGAGAGGTGAATATTTAAAAAGTTTAAAAGAAGTTGGGATTAAAGTTGAAAAACATCATCACGAAGTAGCACCAAGTCAGCATGAACTTGGTATGTATTTTGGAACACTCGTAGATCAAGCTGATAATGTTCAGTTATATAAATATGTAGTACAAATGGTTACTCATTCTTTTGGTAAAACTGCAACATTTATGCCTAAACCAATCGCAGGAGACAATGGCTCTGGAATGCATATTCATCAATCTATTTGGAAGGGTAAAACACCAGTTTTTTCTGGTGATAAATACGCAGGTCTTTCTGAGACGGCATTACATTATATCGGTGGTATTTTAAAACATGCAAAAGCAATTAATGCTTTTTCAAACGCAACAACAAATAGTTATAAAAGATTAATTCCTGGTTTTGAGGCACCAGTATTGCTTGCTTACTCTGCAAGAAATAGATCTGCTTCTTGCCGTATACCAATTTCGTTAAGTAAAAATGGTGCAAGATGCGAAATTAGATTTCCTGATGCTTCTGGAAATCCTTATCTTACTTTTGCTGCTATGCTTATGGCCGGTTTAGATGGAATTAAAAATAAAATACACCCAGGAGAATCTTTTGATAAAGATCTTTATGATCTACCTCCAGAAGAGGTTAAGGATATTCCAACTGTTTGTGGTTCTTTGAGAGAAGCTATGGAAAGTTTAGATAAAGATAGAGAATTTTTAACTGAAGGTAGTGTATTTACTGATGATCAAATTGATGCTTATATTGCATTAAAGTTTGAAGAAATCCATAAATTTGAACATGCCCCTCATCCAGTTGAGTTTGAAATGTATTACAGTAGTTAAAATAACTATTGTCTGGTTGTTGCAATTTTATCTTTGTTAATCCCTTTTTTAACAACGTAGTCCTGTGTGCCATTTGCACCAGTGTTCACCTCTGTTCTAAGGGTCTTGAAGAATGTTCTTTCTTTCAAAGATTTTTCCAATGATTTAACAAGATTTTTAAATTCAAATTTATTCATACTTAAATATTACACTAGATATGTGAAATTTGCAATGCTGATATGCGTATTTGTTATACTATACTTTAAAGGACTCACCACAACCACAACGTTCAGATTCATTGGGATTGTTAAAAACAAATGAGGAAGAAAAATCCTCTTTTTTATAGTCCATCTCTGTTCCTAAAAGATACATTACAGCCGCCGCATCTACGAAAACCTTAACACCTTTATCTTCAATTATCTCATCTGTTGGATTAACTTCTTTAGCATACTCCATAACATAAGACATACCCGCACAACCACCAGACTTAACTGCAACTCTAACACCTATTGAGTTTGACTCAACTCCAGACATAATTTCTTTAATACGGCTTGCGGCATTATCACTTAATTTAATTATAGGACTCATTATAAATTTAACTCCAACTTAGCAGCTTCTGACATCATAGATTTTTCCCAAGGTGGTTCAAAGACTAAATCAAGATCAACCTCCTTTATACCTTCAACTTGCATAGCACTATCTTTAACTTCTTTAGGTAAACTTTCAGCAACAGGACAATTAGGTGTAGTTAGGGTCATAATAATTTTAGCTTTAGCATCTTTTACCTTAACATCATAAATCAAACCTAGTTCATAAATATTTACTGGTATCTCAGGATCGTAAATTTTTCTTATTTCAGCTATTACTTTTTCTTTTAAATCCATAATTTAATCTAGTTTCTCACTATTAATTTCTTCTTGAGTATTGTCAATTGCAGAAATTAAAGTATGCCATGATAAAGTGGCACATTTTACTCTCATTGGATATTGCTTTACTCCAGATAAACACATTAATTTAGTTTTTTCATCCTCTTTTAAATTTTCTGAATTTAATTTAGGGTTTTCTTTTATCATTCCTAGAAAATCTTCCACAATTTCTTTAGCTTCATGTTCATTCTTTCCTTTAATTAAGTCTGTCATAATTGATGCTGATGCCATTGAGATAGCACAACCACTTCCTTCAAAAGAAATATCTTCTACTATTTTTTGTCCATTAAGTTTTAAATACACATGTACATTATCACCACATAAAGGATTGTGTCCTTTAGCATCTTTATTAAAATTATCAGTCTTACCAAGATTTCTTGGATTTTTACCATGTTCTAATATTATTTCTTGGTACAATTCTTTTAAATTCATTTTTGGTTAAATATTTTTTTACAATTATTTATTGCTTCATTAAGTTTATCTAGATCATTTCTCGTATTATAAACTCCAACAGATGCTCTTGAGCTTGCTGGTATATTTAATTTATCGTGCAGAATTTGACAACAATGATGACCTGCTCTTATTGCAACTCCATCTTCATCTAAGATAGTTGCAACATCATGTGGATGAATACCTTCAATAGTAAAAGATAAAACTCCACCTTTATTTTTAGGGTTTCCAATAAGCTTAACTGAATTATTTTTTTGTAATAGTTCCTGTCCATATTCAATTAAATCAGCTTCATGTTTCACTACATTGTCTATTCCAATTCTTTCTAAAAACTTAATAGATTGATCAAATGCAATGACTTGCGCTGTAGCCATAGTTCCTGCTTCAAATTTATTTGGTAAATTACCATAAGAAATTCTATCTTTTTTAACTTCATTGATCATTCCACCACCACCTTGATACGGTGGTAATTCCTCTAACCATTTCTTCTTACCATATAATACACCTAATCCAGTTGGACCATACATTTTATGACAGGAAATAGCATAAAAATCACAGTCCAAATCTTGCATATCTAATTTTAAATGTGGAGCACCCTGACAACCATCAACCACAACAACTATTCCTTTTGAATGAGCGAGCTCTGTTATTTCTTTAATTGGCAAAATAGCGCCAGTAACATTTGATAAATGTGTAATTGAAATTATCTTGGTCCTAGAAGTAATTTTTTTTTCAATCTCCTCCAATGTAATCTCAATATCATCATTGATTTCAGCAAAATTAATCTTTATTTTTTTTGATTTTCTTAGAAAATGCCATGGTACGTAATTAGAATGATGTTCCAGTTCTGTAATAAGCACTTCATCACCTTCTTGTAAGTAATTTTGTCCCAATGTATTGGCAACTAAATTAAGTGCTTCTGTTGCACCTTTAGTAAAAACAATTTCATTTTTATCTTTAGCATTAATAAACTTTTGAACTGAAGCTCTTGTGTTTTCATATAAATTGGTAGCTGCAACAGCTAGATAATGAACACTTCTCCCTACATTGGAAAATTCTTTAGTATAAAATTCATTAATTCTATCTATTACAACTTTTGGTTTTTGAGAAGAATTTGCACTATCAAGATAAACTAAATCATTATTTTGAATTTTTTCGTCAAAAATAGGAAACTCTTTTTTTATCGTATCTATATTCATTCTTTAACTCCAATCATATTTTTTATCAAATTTTTAATTTCAGAATCTGTTATTTTTTCTATTACATCTAGCAAAAATCCGTTGATTAAAAGTTCTCTTGATTGCTGATAGTTTAATCCCCTAGACATTAAATAAAATATTGAGTCCTCATTTAAACTACCTGATGAAGATCCATGTGAACATTTTACATCATCTGCATAAATTTCTAATTCTGGTTTTGCATTAAATTCGGATGCTTCATTTAACAGAATTGCTTTGCTCAACTGATAACCATCTGTTTTCTGTGCTTCAGAATTAACAAATATTTTACCTTGATATACAGCTTTAGAACTATCATCCAAAACACTTTTTACTAATTGATAACTTTTAGTATTTTCTGTTAAGTGATTTATAGTTGTTCTAATTTCATGATGCCTATCCTTAGAAAGTGAAAAGATACCATTTATAAATGCTGACGAATATTTTCCTTTTAGATTACAATTAATTTCATTTTTACAAAAATTTGATCCTGAAGATAAAATGAATGTTTCTGAAATACTATTTTTTTCTTGCTCAATATTATTAAAAGAATACTTAATATTTTTATTTTCAAATTTATCTATTTTATAATTTTTTAAAACTGCATTTTCTTTTAAATCAAAGCTATAAAAAATATTTAAAAAATTTTTTTCAGAAGTTTCGTTAAATAAATCAATTAGTCTCAGAGAACTACCTTTATCTAGTTCAAAATTTAATCTTAAATTTATATTTTTAGACCAAATTTTTGAGTTAGTTGTATGATAAATAATAAGTGGTTTTGCTAATTGATAACCTCTTTTAACCAGTATTTTAAAAGATTTGTTGGTAAAGGCATTATTTAAATCAGATAAAGAATTATTATTATTAAATTTATTAATAGTTTCTGATTGATCAATTATTTCTATTTGGTCCTTTTTTTCATAGTCAAAATCAATTTTTTCAATTCTGCCATTTATAAAGACTATTTTGTTATGCTCTAATCCATCTACGAATACAGAAGTATCAACTTTGTTAGTAGACATGTAATCACTATAAAAACTTAGGGTTCCAATATTTTTTTTTATTATTTGATTAAGATCAGAGAATTTCCAATCTTCTTCTCTTCTGTTTGGAAATCCTCTACTAATAAAATTATCTAAATAAAATTTTTTTATTTCAATATCTTTTTGAGATAAACTTAAATTTTCAATAGTATTGTCAAAATCTTTTTGTAATTGCTCTTTCATTTAGTGAAAATTTTCATACCCCTTTTTTTCTAATTCTAAGGCTAAGTCTGCACCTCCAGATTTAACAATTTTTCCATTCATTAAAACATGGACATAATCAGGCTTGATGTAATCTAGTAACCTTTGATAATGTGTAATTATTAAAAATGAATTTTTGTCGTCTCTTAAAGTATTCACCCCGTCAGCAACAATTTTTAAAGCATCGATATCTAATCCTGAATCTGTTTCATCTAAAATAGATAATTTTGGAGCTAATAACGACATTTGTAAAATTTCATTTTTCTTTTTTTCTCCACCTGAAAAACCAACATTTAATTGTCGATTTAATTTCTCCTCATCAAATTTAAGTTCTTTCGCTTTTTTCTTCACAAGTTTTAAAAATTCTATAGCATCAAGCTCTTTTTCACCTCTTGCTTTCCTTACTGCATTTAACGATGTCTTTAAAAATATATTTGTATTAACTCCTGGTATCTCCAACGGATATTGAAAAGCTAAGAAGATACCTTTGTGTGCTCTTTCTTCTGTTTCAAGTTCAAATAAATCTTTTTCTTCAAAAAGAACTTCTCCTGAGACTTTATAGCCTTTTTTCCCAGATAAAATATTTGATAATGTGCTTTTACCAGATCCATTTGGGCCCATAATAGCATGAACCTCTCCAGGATTTATATTAAGTGAAAATTCTTTTAAGATCTCTTTATTATCAATTTTTGCGTTTAATTTATTTATTTTTAACATTATCCAACGCTTCCTTCTAAACTGATACCAACAAGCTTTTGAGCTTCAACTGCAAATTCCATAGGTAATTGTTGTAGTACTTCTTTGCAGAATCCATTTACTATTAACCCAACTGCTTCTTCTTGGCTTAAGCCTCTTTGCTGGCAATAATGTAATTGTTCTTCACTTATTTTTGAAGTTGTAGCTTCATGAGCAATATTAGACTCAGAGTTTTTATTCTTGATGTACGGAACCGTATGTGCTCCACATTTGTTACCCATTAATAACGAGTCACATTGGGTATAATTGTTAGAATTTGAAGCTTTTGAAGAAATATCAACAAGCCCTCTATAAGTCATATCTGAAAATCCTGCGCTTATTCCTTTTGAAATAATTTTACTCTTAGTGTTTTTGCCTAAATGGATCATTTTTGTACCTGTGTCAGCTTTTTGATGATTATTTGTAATTGCTATAGAGTAAAATTCTCCAACAGAATTATCTCCTTTTAAAATGCAACTTGGATATTTCCAGGTAATAGCAGAACCCGTTTCTACTTGTGTCCATGAAATTTTAGAATTCTTGCCTTTACATAAACCACGTTTAGTAACAAAATTATATATTCCACCTTTTCCATCTTTGTCTCCTGGGTACCAATTTTGTACTGTCGAATATTTTATTTCAGCATCATCTAGTGCTATCAACTCTACATTAGCAGCATGTAATTGATTTTCATCTCTCATTGGGGCTGTACAACCTTCTAGGTAACTTACATAACTTCCTTTATCTGCAACAATCAAGGTTCTTTCAAACTGACCTGTATTTGAAGCATTTATTCTGAAGTAAGTTGATAATTCCATTGGACATCTTACTCCTTCTGGTATGTAGGCAAATGAACCATCAGTAAAAACAGCAGAATTAAGAGTTGCAAAAAAATGATCTGTTATAGGAATTACAGATCCTAAATATTTCTTAACTAGTTCAGGATGATTTTGAATAGCTTCTGATATAGGACAGAAAATAATTCCTAACTTAGATAATTCCTCTCTAAAAGTTGTGGCAACTGAGACTGAGTCAAATACAGCATCTACAGCAATACCATTTAACCTTGCTTGTTCTTGAAGAGGAATACCAAGTTTTTTATATGTTTCTAAAAGTTTTGGGTCCAATTCGTCTAAACTTTTGGGTTTATCATCCATACTTTTGGGTGCTGAATAATAGTATAAATTCTGATAATCTATCTTTGGATATTTTGGTTTTTGCCAATCAGGTTCTTTTAATTGTTTGAATCTTTCGAATGCTTTTAATCTAAAATCAAGCATCCACTTAGGTTCCTTTTTAATATTTGAAATAAATTTAATCACATCTTCATTTAAACCTTTAGGTGCTCTTGTGTTTTCAATATCAGTTGAAAACCCATACTTATAATCTTTTAATTTTTCTATTTCTTTTTCTCTTGTATCCATTTTAATTTCTACTTTCTGAAGAATTGTCTATTAGATCATTTAAATTTTTTTGTTCAAAAAAAAGATTTATATGAACTTCTAACTCATCCCATAAATTGTGAGTAATACATTTCGATGTTTTGCTATTGCATCCTTTTTTTGAATCTTTCTTACATTGAACAGTTTTCACTTCCTCATCTACGGCATTAAGAATGTTTGCTAATTTAATTTCAACAGGTTGTTTATTTAAAATATATCCACCATGAGTTCCTCTAATACTTTTGACTATGCTGTGCTTTTTTAATTTTGAAAATATTTGTTCAAGAAAATCTAAAGATATACCTTGTCTTAATGATATATCTCTTAAAGATACTGGATTAACGCTATTAAACTTAGCTAAGTCTGCTAAAGCCATTACGGCATATCTACCTTTAGATGTTAATTTCATATTTACCCTTATATAAGAGGCCTTTTTATACAAACTTGACTAATTTAGTCAAGTTTACAATTAATAAAAAAATTAACATATTGTCGCTCAGTTATGGTAGATGTAGTTTTTTTTTGAGAATAATAATCAATAACACTTATGGATAACAAGATTGTAGAAGTTTTTATACCTGGTCCAGCTGGCAGGATGGAGGCTAAATATTATAAAAGTGATAAGATAACATCACCGATAGCCTTAGTATTACAGCCTCATCCTCAGTATGGCGGAACAATGAACAATAAAGTTGTGGTGGACACTTTTCATACATTTATGGAAAATCAATTTTCAGTTTGCAGAGTAAATTTTAGAGGTGTAGGTAAAAGTGATGGTGAGTTTGATAATGGTCAAGGTGAATTAGCAGATGCAGCTGCTGCATTGGATTGGTTAGAAAGAGAAAATTTTGATAATTCTCAATGTTGGGTCTCAGGATTTTCTTTTGGTTCACTAATAGCTATGCAATTACTTATGAGAAGACCTGAGATAAATAGATTTATAGCTATATCTCCTCAACCAAATGTATATGATTTTTCATTCTTATCACCTTGTCCAACATCAGGTTTGATGATCTATGGAAAAAAAGATGAATTAGTTCCATTGGAGTATATTGTTGATCTTGATAAGAAATTAAGTGCTCAAAAAGGAATTAAAGTTGATTTTCAAGCAGTTAATGATGCTAATCATTTTTTTAAAAATACTGAAGATAATTTAATGAAAAATTTAGATAAGTATATTAAAAAAGAATCAGCATTATTTTAATAATTTTTAACTATCACTCCACCTGTAGTTTGTTTTTTACATCCGGTAGTATTTGGATATGAAATGGGTAAATCCAAATAAGATCTAATTGCTAAATAAGCAAAAGCTTGAGACTCTATAAAATCTCCATTTAAGCCCTGTCTATCAATCAACATTAGTTCTCTAATATTCAAATTGTCTTTTAACTTATCCATTAAATATTTATTTTTTCTACCTCCTCCACAAACTAAACATGTGGTCTTATTTAAAACATTAAGACTAGGATTATTATTTTTTGACATAAATTTAATTAAACCCTCTCCAATTAGTTTTGCTGTCAAGTGTGTTAAAGTAGCTGCACCATCTTCTAAGGAAAGGCCTCTTACAAATGAAATATCAAAATCTTTTACATCAAGAGATTTATTTGTAAAATTATCTAAATCTAAAAAATTATCTACAGCTTGATTGAAAATTAATTCATTTACTTTTCCTGATTTAGCTATCAGACCATCTTTATCAAATCTATATTTTGAATTTTTTCTTATCCATTCATCAATCAAACAGTTGCCTGGACCGATATCTTCAGCAAATAAATTATGATCTTTTCTAGATTTTGTTATATCATTATCGATAATATCTCCATTTGGATAAAACATTGAAACACTTGTTGCATTGGAAATCCCACCAATATTTAAAACTATTATTGGCCAGCTATTTAGATCGATATTTCTAATTAAATTTTGGTGAAAAATTGGAGTTAAAGGTGCTCCCTGACCACCATTTTCTAAATCATTTTGTCTAAAATTATAAACTACTTTTTTTTTTGTTAGTTGAGATAAAAGCTTTCCATTGCCTAATTGAACTGAAATTTTTTCATCTGCATTATGAAATATTGTCTGACCATGAAATCCTATGATATCCAGCTCAAATTTAGGCTGTAATTTAATCATTTGGTTCACTATCTTTGCGTGAAATAAAGTAATTTCTTTTTCAATTAAATTAAGCTCATTAGAATAATTCTTTAGATCTTTTGAATTAGTTATTTTATCCCTTAAATTTGTTAATTTTTGATAAAGATCTTTGTCATATTCGAAGTATTGGTTCTCTAGGCTATTGGTAGGACCTTTGTCACCATCAGATATAATCGTTGATGCATCTACTCCATCCATTGATGTACCGCTCATTAGTCCTAAAGCTATATAATTTTTTTCCATTCTTATTTTTTTTTATAAAAATTTGTATATTGTACGACCTTATACTTATGAATAAATTTTTAAAAGAATTTAAAGATAGAGGCTTCTTCTATCAATGTACCAGTGAAGATGAATTATCTAAATTATTAGATAAACAAAAAATTAATGGTTATATAGGTTTTGATTGTACGGCTGAAAGTCTTCATGTTGGAAGCTTGCTACAAATAATGTGTTTAAGACTTCTTCAAAAACATGGGCATAGACCCATCGTACTATTAGGAGGTGGCACTACTAGAATTGGCGATCCTTCTGGCAAAGATAAAACGAGAACCATATTAAATGAAGAAGAAATTGAAAAAAATATTAGAAATATAGAAAAAATATTAAAAAATTTTTTAGATATTAAAGATCCAAAAACAAAACCAATTTTTGTAAATAATTACACTTGGCTCAAAAATTTAAATTATATTTCTTTTTTGAGAGATATTGGAAAACATTTTACGATAAATAAAATGTTAAGTTTTGACAGTGTTAAAATAAGATTAGATAGAGAACAGTCATTAAGTTATATGGAGTTTAATTATATGATCCTTCAAGCTTATGATTTTTTAGAATTAAATAAAAAAGAAAATTGTGTTTTGCAAATGGGTGGATCTGATCAATGGGGTAACATTGTGAATGGTGTTGACTTAATAAAAAGACATTCAAATAAGCAGGCTTTTGGTTTAACAACACCATTAATAACACTGGCATCTGGGGCTAAAATGGGGAAAACAGTATCTGGCGCTGTATGGCTAGATAAAAGATTTCTTTCTTCTTATGATTATTGGCAATTTTGGAGAAACATAGATGACAGAGATGTACTAAAGTTTATTAAGATTTTTACCGACATAAATATAAGTGAAATTGAAAAAATAAAAAATAATAATATTAATGAATTAAAAATTCTATTAGCTAATAAGGCAACAGAAATGCTGCACGGTGAAAAAGAAGCTAAAAAAAGTGAAGAAACAGCAAAACAAACTTTTTCTAATAATTCAATGGGGGGAAATTTACCCTTTATCTCAATTGACGAAAAAGAACTTAAAACTAAAGTAACTATTATAGATTTAATAATCTTATCTAAATTAGAAAATTCTAAAAGTGAGATTAAAAGACTAATTAAAGGAAGTGGGATTAAAATAAATAATCAAGTTATTGCTGACGAAAAACTGATAATTACTAAGGATCACTTTCAAGATAATTTAATCAAACTTTCTTTAGGTAAAAAAAGACATATTAAAGTAAAACTAATTTAATTCTTTTTGATCTTTTCTAAAGTTCTAGTTATAAATCGTGGGGTTAAAGTCTTGATAGGATTAACAGAAGTTTTAAGGTCTTTCGGTGATCCTTTAATTTTAAAACTAACACCAAAAACACCTTCTCCACTCTTATCACCAACTAAAATTTTTCCCAATAAAGGAATAGCAGCTATCGTTCTATTTATCGTTGTAGCTGGTACTAAGGTTCCTCTCAAACTAATTAGGTTTTTTTTTTGAATATATCCATCAATTAAAATAGAAACAGCGGGTCCAATTGCATATACTTCCTCAATAGTTGTAAGATTATTTTGATTTGAAAAATTCATTTCAAAATTATTAAATCTTATACCTTCACCTGTTAAAAGGTCAGCTATACCCTGTAGTGATGCCAAACTTAATAGTTTTGCTAACACTGGAACTTCTTGGACTTTAAAATTTTCAATAGTTAATACTGAGTTGGATTTATTTCCTTTTTTTGTGGAATAAAAATTTAACTTTCCTTCTTCAAATCCTTTAATAAAATCATACCTTTCAACTAAAGGTTTCGGGTAAGATGAAAATAAACTTGTTACTATTTCTGCTTTGTTATTAGTTTTGATAGATAGACTTATTTTTTTTTTATTTGGAAAAGTTGACTCTAATATAAGATTATTAACTTTGTTATTATCATAAACCATATTTCCATTAAGACCATTTAAATAATTAACTTCATCTATATAAGTTTTATCAATTTTTACCGTAATTTTAGAATTTAAATTCTCAAAAATAAATAGAGTATCATTATCACTATCTAAAATATCATTAATCATTCTAGAAGCGTCAAAACTTTCTCCTTCAATAATAAAATTTGATTCATTTTTCTTTAACACAAGGTTATTTATAATTTTTTTTTCATTTTTATAGTTAATGCTAAAATTTTCGATATCTATAATTTTAAAATTTTCATTTAACATTAAATTTTTTATTAAAATTTCATTATTATTTTCTTTTAGACTAATTTGATCAAAATTTAGCTGATTATTTTTTTTGAAATTTCCTTTTATCAAAAGTAAAGAATTTGAACCTTCTTTTTTTTCATAATCTAAAAAATCTATTTGTAACGAATTATTCTTAAGAAATATTTTGGAATTAAAAAAAAAATTACTTTTATCTTTTTTCATTTCGTAAGATAAGTTATCTAATTTTTTTTCTAATAAAATATTTCCATTCCCTTTTATGTTAAATTTTTCTTTTTGATAATTAATATCAATCTTATGGTCTGTTAGTTCTACTTCATTAACATAACTTGGAAAAAAACGATTTAATTTTAATTTTTTTTCATTAAAAACAAGCTGTTTTAAAGTAACAGTAGACTGAACCTTAAGGTTATCAAATTTTAATTTTTTACTTATATTAAAAGAAAAATTATTGTTTGAACTAAATATAATTTTTTTTATATCTATATCTGCAGACAGGATAGAAAAAAATGGTTTTAGTTTTTTAATATCAAAGTTTTTTTCCTCATTTAAAAATTTGCCATTTACAAAAAATCCATTTTTTTTTTCTTGTATTTCAATTATTGGAGAAATTATTTTTATATCATTGAGTTTCATTTCTACTTTTTTTAAGGAGTAAATGTTTTTATTGATATAGAAGTTAAAATTTAAATTTTGTAATTTAAATTGATTCAAAACACTTAATTTTGCTTTTTTTATATATCCCTCAATTTCATAATTTTCTTTAATTTTTCCTTCTTCATCAAAGTTTAAAATGACATTTGCTGCTATAGATCCATCCTTGATGATTTTATTTAAAACAAAAAGTTCTGTTGTGTTCTTTAATACTCTACCTAATGCAATTGCATCATTAATTTTAATTTCTTTTGTTTTTAAATGTAAATGATCAACTAAAAATTGACCTTTAATTAAAGATTTTAAAGCTATGTTTGTTTGAATATTTTTTATTTCAAAATTTCTTCCATCCAATGATAGCTGGGGATTTTTAGTTTCAATTATCACTTTAAAACTATATGGGTTTAATGAATATTTAACGTCTTTTATGTTTAGGTTGATTTTTTCATTTTTTTTTAAAATTTGCTTAACAATTTGATTGTTAAATTTATCTGTTTTTATACCAAAAATACTTAAATATAAAATTACAAGAAGTAAAATTAAAATTATTACTGATAAAATTTTAATTATTTTTTTTATCATTTTATTTTATATAACGAACTTTCTAGAAAATCGTCTATGTCACCATCCAATACTTTATCAGGGTTTGAACTTTCAAAATTAGTACGATTATCTTTAACCATTCTATAAGGATGAAGAACGTAAGATCTTATTTGATGTCCCCATCCTATATCTGATTTAGAAGACTCTACAGTTAGATTTTTTTGCTCTCTTTTTTTTATTTCAAAATCATAAAGTCTAGCTCTAAGCATATTCATACAAGTTTCTTTATTTTTATGTTGTGACCTTTCGTTTTGACATTGAACAACAATTTTTGATGGAATATGTGTAATTCTAACAGCACTGTCTGTTGTATTAACGTGTTGACCCCCTGCTCCACTCGATCTATATGTGTCGATCCTTAAATCTTTTTCTATAATCTCAATATCTATATTTTCATCTACAACAGGATAAATCCATACACTTGCAAAACTTGTGTGTCGCCTTGCTCCTGAGTCAAATGGAGAAATCCTTACTAGCCTATGTATACCAGACTCAGATTTAAGCCATCCAAAAACGTAATCCCCCACAATTTTTATTGTTGTTGATTTTATTCCAGCCTCATCTCCCTTGTGCTCACTTATCAACTGTGATTTAAAACCTTTTATAACAGACCATTTCATATACATCCTTCTTAACATTTCGGCCCAATCCTGACTTTCTGTTCCTCCTGCACCAGCATGAATTTCTATATAGCTGTCCAAACTATCAGATTCATTTGATAAGAAGCACTTTGTTTCATTTTTTTTAGCTTCCTTTTTAAGACTTTTTATATTTTTTAAAACTTCTGTGATGATTGCTTGGTTATTTTCTTCTAAAGCCAGTTCATTTAGCTCGTGTAAATCTAATAAAGATTTAACAGAATTATCATATGCATTTATCAATTCTTCATATAACTTTTTTTCTTTAATTATTTTTTGGGAATTTGTCTTATCTTGCCAGAAATTATTCTCTAGCATTTTTTGATTATTATTTTTTAATTTTAAATAAATATCATTCTCTTCAAAGATACTCCTTGACTCTTTGATTTATTTTTTTAATTTCAGACCTTTGATTTAAATATTCATTTTCCATTAATAAAACTTTAATATATTATTATTTTTTAATCTATTACTAATATCTTGATTTAATATGTTATTATTTTTAACATTTTTATAAGCCTCTATTATAGTAGAATTACTATCTGTAAGTGCTTTTTCACCTGTTATCGGGTCAATAACTCTAAGCAAAATACCATCAGCAACTTTAAAGGGTCTTGCGTCTTCTTTTTTAACCGCATCTTTTATAAAATTTTTGAAAATTGGCAACGCTGTTTTTGCTCCTGTTTCATACTTTCCTAATGACATTGGATTATCTGATCCAACATATACGCCTATTGCAAGCTTGGAAGTAAACCCTATGAACCATGTATCTGTATTACTATTAGTAGTCCCTGTTTTTCCAGCCAAGTCTAAATTGAGATTTTTTAAATTTTTTCCTGTTCCATTTTGCACAGTCCCTTCCAATATTGAAGTCATCTGATAAGCTGTTTGAGCAGAAAAAATCTGGGGAAATTTATCTTCTATCTCAGGATAATTTTTATTTAAAAAAGATATTTGATCACAATTTATACATTTTCTTTTTTCATTGTTAAAAATGGTATTCCCTTCACTATCTTGAATTCTATCAATCATTATTGGTTTTACTAACTTACCACCATTGACAAAAGATGAATAAGCAGACGTAAGTTTTAACAATGTTGTTTCTGCTGACCCTAGCGATATTGATAAAAGCTCGCTAGGATTTTCATAAATACCCAATTGTTTTGAAAAATTAACTATTTTTTTTAAACCAAGATTTTGAGCTATCCTAACTGTCATCAAGTTTCTAGATTTTTCTAATCCCATTCTTAAAGTGGAAGGACCATAAAACTTTTTTCCATAGTTTTCTGGCTTCCACATTTTTAAGTCTGTACCTTGTTCTAAAACTAGCGGAGCATCTAAAATTAAAGTTGATGGGGTGTAACCGTTTTCAAGTGCTAGAGCATAAATAAATGGTTTAAATGCAGAGCCAGGTTGTCTCAATGCTTGCGTCGCTCTATTAAATTCACTTTTTCGAAAACTAAACCCTCCACTTAATGCCAAAACTCTTCCTGTAAATGGGTCCATCACAACTATACCTCCGTTCACGATAGGCAGTTGTCTCAAAGCAAATACATTGTTGTTTATTTTTTCTACATAGATTACATCCCCAACTTCTAGTATGTCTTTAAATTCTTTTTTGATCCAAGAAATATTTTCATATTGAATAATACCATTAGACTCATTCTCAGTTTCAATTTCTATAGAAAATTTATCAATCTTTTTTACTATTGCTAAATTCCAGTTAATTGATTTTTCTAATTTTAATTTTCCTATCTGATCTTTCCAATTTTTTAAATTTTTTTTTTTTAACAGCGGTCCACGCCATCCTTTTCTTTTATCATAACTTATTAAACCTTTTCTTAGAGATTTAATGGCAATTTTTTGTAAACTTAAATTAATTGGTGTACTTATATTCAATCCCTCTTTATAAACTTTATCAAAGCCTAATTGATTAACCACATCTTTTCTAATGTCTTCAACATAATAACTGGTGTCTTCAGCAAGATTTTTTTTTCGTTTTTTTAATATTATTTTTTTATTAATAAATTTTTCATATTCAATTTTTTTTATATAGTTATTTTCATATAAATTTTTTAAAACTAGGTCTCTTCTAAACTTAGCAAGTCCTATATCTTTATAGGGATTGTATCTGCTTGGTGCTTTTGGTAATGCGGCTAATAATGCAGCCTCATCATAATTCAATTCACTGATGGATTTATCAAAATACTCTAAACTTGCAGATGCCACTCCATAAGCTCCTCCTCCAAGATAAATTTGATTTAGATATAATTCTAATATTCTTTCTTTTGAAAGAGCTCTTTCTATTCTGAATGCTAAGATTGCTTCTTTTATTTTTCTATTTAAACTTACCTCATTTGTTAATAAAAAATTTTTTGCTACTTGCTGAGTTATAGTTGAAGCTCCTTCTAACCTTTTTGAAGATACAATATTTGATATATTATTTATTACAGCTCTTAATACTCCCTTCGCATCAACTCCAGGGTGAGAGTAAAAATTTTTGTCTTCAGCAGATAAGAAGGATTTTATTACTTTTTCTGATATCGCATTGTAGGGAACAAAAATTCTTTTCTCAGTTGAAAAATCATTCACTAATTCTCCATTACCTGAATAAACTTTACTTGAAACTGCTGGTTTATAATTTTTGAGAAATTTATAATCTGGTAAATTATTAGAAAAAGCCCATAAAATGGCTAATATAAAAAATGCGCTTAGTAAACTAAAGCTTAAAACTAGTATAAATATTTTTTTAATAATTTGATACATTTTAGTTTAATATACACCTGAATTTGTTAAAGTTAAGGCACCAGAATTAAAACAAAATTTAAAATTATTTAAATACAATGAAACAACTAATCAAAAATATATGGAAAAAAATTTATATATCGATGCATCGCATCCTAATGAAACTAGAGTCGTTCTTAAATCAGGCGATAATATTGAAGACTATGAATACGAAGGTGTAAAAAATAACTTAATCAAGAACAACATATATCTTGGAAAAGTTAGTCGTGTAGAGCCATCCTTACAAGCTGCTTTTATAGATTTTGGAAGAGAAAGACATGGTTTTTTATCTTTCAATGATATCCAGTCTGACTATTACCAAATTCCTCAAAGTGATTTAATTAAGATAAAAGAAGAAGAGGAGAGAGAAAGAGAAGAGCTTTTAAAAGAAAGTGAAAAAGAAGAGCAGAAAGATATTAACGAGGGTAATCTGGATGGTAATGATCCAGTTGAAATTAAAGTCCAACCTGAAATAGACTCTATTACACCTGGAGAATCAATAATAACTGATGAGCTTTTGTCCAAAGATAATACAAATAAAGTGACTCAGGTTGCTGAAATTAAAAAATCAACACCCAGGTTAAGATCTAGAAGATACAAAATACAAGAAGTTATAAAGCCCAATCAAGTAATTTTGATCCAAGTATTGAAAGATGAAAGAGGTCAAAAAGGAGCTGCTTTAAGTACTTTTATTTCTATTGCAGGAAAATATATTGTGCTGATGCCCAATACGCCGAAAGGTGGAGGAATATCTCGTAAAATTTTTAATCCAGGAGAAAGAAAAAAAATTAGGACTATTTTAAATGATATAACTATACCAAAAGAAATGGGCCTTATTGTTAGAACTGCTGGATCTAATAAGACTAAAAATGAAATAGACCATGACCTCCAAACATTAATAAAAACTTGGAATGGAATTAAAGAAACTGCTTTAAATTCTATTGCACCATCCTTAATACATCAGGAAAGTGATATCATAAAAAGAACTTTGAGAGACTTGTATGATGAAGATACTAATAACATAATTATCGAAGGTAATGAAGGATATAAAAAAGCACAAAGTTTCATGAAATTAATGATGCCCTCTCATGTAAAGAAAATAAAAAAATATAGAGAAAAAGTTCCTTTATTTTTTAAAGAAAATATAGAAGACAAATTAAACCAAATCTATGAAACAGAAATTAAATTAAAATCTGGCGGATATCTAGTAATCAATCCAACAGAAGCATTAGTTTCAATCGATATAAACTCTGGAAGCTCAATAAAACAAAAAAATGTTGAGAATACAGCCTTAGATACTAATCTTGAAGCAGCAGAGGAAATATCAAGACAAATTAAAATTAGAGATTTATCTGGCTTAATAATAATTGACTTCATTGATATGTTGAGCTTTGGAAATAGAAGGTTAGTTGAGAGAAAGCTCAAAGAAAAATGTAGAACTGATAGAGCAAGAATTCAAATAGGAAGAATTAGTACTTTTGGCCTATTAGAAATGTCAAGGCAAAGGCTTCGGGAAAGTGCTGTAAAGTGGAAAGTTACTCTCACAGATGAGTCTTTTGCCATGAAAGTTCTTAAATTAGTTGAAGTCAAAGCAGTTTTAACGAAAGCTAAATTCGTTGAATTGAAAATTTGTGAAAAAATATCAGACTTCATGAAAGAAAATTTCATTGAAGATTTGAAATATTTTGAAGAAAAAAACTCGATTAAAATAGATATTATTTCAGATAATTCTCTTGTTATTCCAGAGTACATAATTGATTTACAAAATAAGACTAAAAAAACAATTGAAACCTTAGAGCATCTAGAAAAGCTAAAAAATTTAGAAGAAAAAAAAAAAGAAGATAAATATGCAGAAAAACCAAATAAAAAAAAGCTTTATAAAAAGAAAACTTATAAAAAAAAATTTTTTAAGAAACCTGCTGCTTAAATAATTCCAGTTGTTGGTGAGGATGCGCTCCCATATATAGATTTTTCTATACGTCCCGCTAAAAAGGATTGTCTTCCAGCAGTAACTGCATTTTTAAAAGCTAACGCCATTTCAAATGGTTTTTTAGCTTTAGCAATTGCTGTATTAGCCAAAACTCCATCACAACCCAGCTCCATTGCAATAGCTGCATCTGAGGCTTGACCTAAACCAGCATCAATTATTAAAGGAAGTTTTGTTTGACTTCTTATAATTTTAATATTTGTTGTATTTTGAATTCCAAGTCCTGACCCTATAGGTGCAGCTAAAGGCATAATCGCACAGGCTCCAACATTTTCTAATCTCTTAGCCATCAACGGGTCATCACTGCAATATACCATTACTTTAAATCCTTCTTTAGATAAAACCTCGGTAGACTTTAAAGTTTCAATCATATCAGGAAATAAGTTTTTTTTATCTCCTAAAACTTCAAGTTTTACTAATTTCCATCCACCAATCTCTCTTGCCAACCTTAATGTTCTAAGTGCTTCTTTGGAATTAAAACACCCAGCTGTATTTGGAAGGTAGGTAATTTTTTTTGGATCTATATAGTCCATAAGTAAGGGTTTTTTTTTATCTGAGATATTAACTCTCCTTACAGCTACAGTTACTATTTCAGCACCAGATAACTTTATGGCTTTTGCACATTCTGACATGCTTTGATATTTTCCAGTACCTACTATTAGTCTAGAATCAAATTTTTTTTTAGCTACTATTAATTTATCTTTATTCATTTTTTTAACCACCTCCAATAAAATGAACAATTTCTATTTTATCATTTTTTTTCAGTTTTATTTTATTTGTTTTATTTTTATCTATTATTTCCTGATTTAATTCAATTGCTACTTTTTTTACAGGAATTTTTAGTTCTTTTAGAAAAAATGAGAGGCTTAAATTTTCATTTATTATCAAAATTTTACCATTTATCTTGATTTTTATTTTTTTTATTTTTTTCATAATGTATAAGAGTCTAATGAGCAAAAATATAATAATTATTAATGGTCCTAACCTTAATCTATTAGGTAAAAGAGAACAATCACAATATGGATCAATAACTTTTGAAAAATTGAAAGAAAATTGTTTAAACAAAGCCAAAGAATTGAAAATTAATTTAAATTTTTATCAATCAAATGTAGAGGGTGAATTAATTACAGCTATACAAAAAGCTAAAGAAAAGTTTGATGGCATAATCATTAATGCAGCTGGCTTTACTCACACATCTGTTGCTATTAGGGATGCTCTAGATATTTACAAGAAACCAATTATTGAACTTCACATATCAAATATATATAAAAGAGAGGAATTTAGACACAAATCTTTAATCAGCGATGTTGCAACTGGTGGGATTTTTGGTTTAGGTGATAATGGTTATATTTTGGCCATAATTGCAATGCAAAAGATGCTAGAAAATGAAAATAGATAAAAAATTAATTAAAGAATTAAATGACTACTTAAATGAGTTTAATTTAACTGAGATTGAATACACTAATAAAGATACAAAAATAAAAGTATCAAAATCAAATATTTCTAACTCAAATAAAGTTTTAAGTGTCGCGACATCTCCTTCAACTTCTATAAAAGAAATACCTAAGAATGAAACTGGAACTGAAGTTAAGTCTCCTATCATAGGTACTGCTTATCACTCACCAGAGCCCGGAGCTAAAAAATTTTCTGAAGTTGGAAAAAAAATTAAAAAGGGTGAAACAATTATGATAGTTGAGGCTATGAAAACTATGAATCATGTTCCTTCTACAGTGGATGGAATAATTAAAGAAATTTGTGTAGAAGATGGCCAACCAGTTGAGTATGGTCAAACTATTATTATCGTTGAATAATGTTTAAAAAAATTCTAATTGCAAACCGTGGGGAGATTGCAGTCAGAGTTATACGTGCGTGTAAAGAATGGGGAATAGCAACAGTTGCTGTTCATTCTGATGTCGATAGAGATAGTATGCATGTAAGACTTGCAGATGAAAGTATTTGCATTGGCTCACATCAACCAGCAAATAGTTATTTAAATGTGCCAGCATTAATGTCTGCGATTGAGCTTACAAAAGCAGAGGCAGTTCATCCTGGATATGGTTTTTTGTCTGAAAATGCAAATTTTGCTGAAGTATTAGAGAAAAATAATATTAAATTTATTGGTGCATCTTCAAAGCTCATAGAAATGATGGGAGATAAAATTCAAGCAAAAAAAATTGCCAAAGAACACGGTTTACCAGTTATTGAGGGTTCAGAAGGTGGTATAACAGACATAGAGTCAGCTAAAGAAATTTGTAAAAAGATAGGTTTTCCAGTTTTAATAAAGGCATCCGCTGGTGGTGGTGGCAAGGGAATGAAAATTGTCCACAAAGAAGAGGAATTTGAAACATTATTTTCAACAGCAAAATCCGAGGCAAAAAAATATTTTGGTAATGATGAGATATACATTGAAAAATTTTTTCAAAACCCAAGACATATTGAAGTTCAAGTGTTATCTGGAAAAAACAGAACTGTTCATTTACATGAAAGAGATTGTTCTGTTCAAAGGAGACATCAAAAATTGATAGAAGAAACCCCTAGCCCAATTTTAACAGATCCAATTAGAAAAGATCTTTTTGAAAGAACAGTAAATATGGTTAGCAAAATTGGCTATGAGGGTGCCGGAACAGTAGAATTTATTTATGAAGATGGAAAATTTTATTTTTTAGAAATGAACACACGGGTTCAAGTAGAGCATCCAGTTACAGAAATGGTTACTGGTATTGATATAATTAAAGAGCAAATTTGGATAGCCTACACTGGTGAAACAGCACTTAAACAAAGTGATATTAACCCAAGAGGACATGCAATTGAATGTAGAATTAATGCTGAGGATGCAAGTAGAAATTTTCAACCCTCTCCTGGAACTATAGGTATGTGTCATCAGCCATCTGGTTTTAGAACAAGGGTAGATGGAGCAATTTATCAAGGCTATAAAGTTACTCCTTACTATGACAGTATGGTTTGTAAAGTGATTACTCATGGAAGAAATAGAACAGAAGCAATTCAAAGAATGAATCGCTCTTTAGATGAGTTTGTAATTGAAGGCATCACTACAACAATACCACTTCATAAAATCTTACTTAACCATAAAAAATTTGTTGATTCTGATTTTAATGTGAGTTGGTTAGATAATGAAAAAGTTATTTAATAACATTTAGTCAACCAAATATCATAAACGGGGTGATCAAATGGATTGATTGCTGGACTAGACGAAAAAGTCCATCCATTAAATATAAATACTTCGTCGTTGTCTTTATTTGTTAAATCTTTGACTTGAATATACGCGGTTATTTCTGGGTTATCATCAAATTCTGAATTTTTGCATTTAAGACTTTTTATCAATAAATTTTTAAATATTTTTTCTTTTCCAATTTTTAGTTTTAAGAGATTTGTTTTTGAGCTAACTTTATCTAAAACTTTTATTTCGATAAATAGACCTTCTATATTTTCTGAGGAATAAATTTTAGATGCAATAATCGTAAAAAAAAATATTAAAATTATTATGAAATTAACTTTTCCAACTACTATATTTTTTTTTGATTTGTTCATTGTTTTTATTTGGGTGATAAGCGTTTTCTGTACCTGTTTGATTTGATTGATGAGGCTTCTGCCAATCATATTTTTTAAATTGATGCATCATTTCAATTTTATTTTTAGTAAAGTGAATCCATGAATACCATTCATTTGGAATTTTTGAAGCATCAATTTCACCACCGTAAATAACCCATCTTTTTCCATCTTTGCTCTCATAGTACTTGTTGCCAAAAGAGTCACTTCCTACAAGTCTTCCATAAAATAAGGTTTTTAATTTAGTTCCAAGAGTCTCTTGATTCCACCAAATGAAAATTTTTTTTAAAAGTGTCAACATATAATTTTGCTTATTCTTCAATCTTAAATTGTATAATTTAGATTAGACTAAAGTAAGTAATTGTATATAAATTATTTATCTTAAGATTCAAAATTAAAATTAAATAAAGGAAAAATGGCAAAATATTTAGTAGAAACTTATTACACATGCAGCTTTAAAGTTAATCACTACTTAGATGATGTTAATGAAGCAGAATTAGCAAATCTTGAAAAACGTGACGATGGAAAATTTGAAGTTTTAGATGTTAAACTTGATACTAGAAAAACAAAAAGTTTAGATCCAAATAACAATAAAGTAACAGAAACAAAAAAATTAGACATTTTAACTGAGCAAAACCAATCAAAAATTATTTCAAAAGAAAATAATACTACATTTGTAAAGAAGATTACTGAAGGTGTGGGTAAGAGATTTAGTATGCCTGATAGAAGAAAAGGCTATATTCAAAAGGCAACTATTGGTGATCATAAAGTTTATTTACATACTGGTGAATATGAAGATGGTAAAATAGGTGAAATATTTATTGATACAAGTAAAGAGGGAGAACTAGTAAAAGCTTTAATGAATAATTTTGCTATAGCTATATCACTTGGACTCCAGTATGGCGTTCCTTTAGATGAGTTTATAAGTGCTTATGTCGATACGAAATTTGAACCATCTGGAAAAGTTTACGGCAATGACAGAATAATAAGTGCATCTTCAATTTTAGATTATATTTTTAGAGAATTGGCTATTTCATACCAAAGCAGAGAAGACCTGGCGCATACACCAGCTATTGGTGGATCGGATAGATCTTCACCTGAGGAGGAAAATACAGAAGATCAAAATCAACTACTTAAAATTGTAAAAGATATTACTAGCAAAGGGTTTGTTAGAAATAATTACAAAAAAAACCTTGTGGATCTATCAGATGTTAAAATAAGTTTAAAAGGTAAAAAGTAATATTATTTTTTAAGTTTTAAAGCCAATCCAAGTTCTTTAAGTTGCTCTTCATTAACTTCTGAGGGAGCATTCATCATTAAGTCTTGGGCATTTTGATTCATTGGAAACATTGTAACTTCTCTAATATTCTTCTCGTTAGCTAAAAGCATTATAATTCTATCTATTCCTGGTGCTATACCTCCATGAGGAGGTGAACCATAACTAAGTGCGTTAATCATGCCACTAAATTTATCATTAACTTGTTCTTTTTTATACCCAGCAATTGAGAATAATTTATACATCAGTTCTGGTATGTGATTTCTAATTGCACCAGAAGATAATTCTATTCCATTACAGACAATATCATATTGATATGCTTTAATGCTAAGTGGATTATCAAAATCAATATCTTTTACATCTCCCTGAGGCATTGAAAATGGGTTGTGGCTAAATTCAATTTTATTAGTCATTTTATTTTTTTCAAACATTGGATAATCAACAATCCAGCAAAATGCAAAAATATTTTCATTAATTAAGTCTAAATCTTTAGCAATTTTATCTCTAGCTTGAGAGGAAATTTTTTCTACATCATTTATTTTACCACAAGCTAAAAATATACTATCCCCAACTTCAGCTCCTGTAATTTTTGTGATTTCTTCTAACGCTTCTTTTGAAAAAAATTTACCTACTGGTCCCTTAGCTGAAATATTTTCATTTTTTTCAATTGTAAAATAAGCAAGACCAGACGCACCTTGTTCCTTAGCCCATTTATCAATGTTGTCAAAAAAACTTCTAGGTTTTTCTTTTGTATTCTTGGTTACTATACATCTTACTTTAGATCCAGATTTTACAAGTTTTTTAAATATTTCAAAAGTAACATCATCACGTATAAATATGTCTGATAAATCATAAATAATTAATGGGTTTCTTAAATCAGGTTTATCTGTTCCATACTTAAGCATTGACTCATCATAAGAAATTCTTGGAAATTTTTCATATATTAATTTTTTTGAAGAAAAATTTGTAAAAACATTCACTATCAATTTTTCTACAACCTGAAAAATGTCTTCCTGTTCAACAAATGACATTTCTAAATCTAGCTGATAGAATTCACCAGGACTTCTATCTGCTCTAGCATCTTCATCTCTAAAACATGGGGCAATTTGAAAATATTTATCAAATCCCGATACCATTATTAATTGTTTAAATTGTTGTGGTGCTTGTGGTAAGGCATAAAATTTACCTGGGTTTAATCTACTTGGTACCAAAAAATCCCTAGCACCTTCAGGACTCGAAGAAGTAAGTATTGGTGTTTGAAACTCTAAAAATCCAAGTTTAAACATTTCATTTCTAATAAAAGAAATAACTTTTGATCTTAAAATAATATTGTCATGAATTTTTTTTCTTCTTAAGTCTAAATATCTATATTTAAGTCTAATTTCTTCAGCATATTCTTGATCACTAAAAACAGGCATTGGAAGTTCCTTACATTTTCCCAGTACTTCAAATTTATCAATATTGACCTCTATGTCACCAGTTTTAAGTTCAGAATTGATGGTATCTTCACTTCTCTCAACAACTTTTCCAATAATCTTAATTACACTTTCTAACTGGGTTTTTTCTAATAATTTAAAAAAATCATTACTTTTATCAATAATACATTGTGTCATTCCATAATTATCTCTTAAGTCAATAAACAAAAGATTTCCATGATCTCTTTTTTTATTAATCCATCCAGATAATACAATTTCTTGTCCACTATTATCTTTAGTTAATTCGTTACAATTATGTGTTCTATATTTATTCAACTATTTTTCTAATGCTTCATTAATAATCTTAAAGTCAATTGATTTTTTTTTTTTTAAACTAATCTTGTCAATTTTATATATGAATTCAAATATTTTACTATACGATCTATCAACTCTTTTAATAATAAAATCAATCAATTTTTTATCTAATGTAATCTGTCTATCAGATAAATTTTTAAGAATTAATGCAAACATTAGTTCATCATCAGGGTTTTCAATTTTTGCTAGAAGACAATTTCTAGTTCTTGACCTGAAATCTTTTAACTTAAAACTAATTTCAGCTATTGGTTTTAAAGAAGTAATTATTAAAAATTTATTATCTTGATCAATTATATTGAATAAAGTGTAAGCAAGCTTCTCGTCAATATCTGCATTTAAATCTTCTAAAACTACATTTTGATTAAGTTTAACAGTTTCTAAATTTTTATTACACAATTTATTAGAATGGATTCTTATTCCTTTAAATTTTTTTATAAAGATATTGGTTAAATGAGTTTTGCCAGAAAATTTTTCTCCACTTATATTTAAAAAGTTTTTTTCCCATTTGGGCCAATTATTTATTAGCTCAAATGGGTAAAAATTACTTTTTCCAACATAAAAATCATCATCTTTAAAATTTTGTTCGTAGTCAAATTTTAATAATAGTTGATTTAAATTTTTCATTTAATTATCCAAATATTATTTTCTATAACTAGATTAAAATTTTTATTATTCATATCATTAAAAAAAAAATTAGGTGGTCCATTATAAATTATTTTGTATTGAGTGTTATTATTATCAAAATTTGATATATAAAAATCTGCTACTAAATCGATATTGTTGAGTGTATTCTCTAAAGCAATAATCTTCTTATATTCCCCTGACTTTATTGATAAAGTTAAAGGAAGTTTTATGGATGTATTAATTTCATTATTTTTTTTCCATTGATCCTCATAAGTATTTTTTAATTTTTTTAAAATTTTTTCAACATCTTCTTCATTATTTAAATTAATTTGAGAATATGTCTTATTATTTATTTTAAGTGAGTCATTTAAATTTATCTTTGAAAGAGTCTTAAATTCATCTTTATTTTTATATATTATTAGAATTATATGATCTTTTAAATCATATTTTTTAATCAAATTCGCAAAATCATATGTATCTATGGTGTCCAGCATATTTTGAATTTTACTCAAATCTTCAAGATCTTCTGTTGGTAATATATAATCTAACAATTGATATTTTTCTTTCTTTTTGTTCCATCTCTTGTAGAAAATATTATCAAATAGATAAACACTATTACTTTCTATATCTACTAATATTGGTATTAATAAAACTTTATTTTTTATTGGTATTGAGGGAAATATATTTTTTTTTTCTAAAAAGGTTAAAATTTTTTTTTTATTAAATGATGTTTCAAGTTTTGCAAAATATACATTATTTGTAAATTTCTCATTACTAATGGTAAAAGAATCAATCATACTTTTTAGTTCCTTTGTTGAAACATTTTTAATTTTGTTTTTATCACCTGAGGTTGTAATCATTGAAAGTAAATTTGAGAAAGAAATATGAAAGCCAGCATCTATTACTGTATTTTTCTTAAAATTTAGGTCAAATGAGGATGAGATTTCAATATCAGATACTCTAAAAGCATCAGCTTTCAAATAAGTTGTGGAAAAAATTATTATAAATAAGACTATTGAAAAAAAAAATATATATACTTTTTGTAATCTAAATATTTTATTAATAATTTGCATATTTAATAATAATGAAAAAAAAAAATTTTACCTATGAAAAAAGCGGTGTAAACATAGATACTGCTGATAATTTTATTAAATTCATTTCTTCTACCTCATCAAATAATAAAGGCAAAAAAAAGTTTAATAATATTGGCAGTTTTGGGTCAATTTCCAATATACCAAAAAATTTAAAAAAACCCAAAATTGTAGCTTGTACCGATGGGGTTGGAACAAAAGTTGAAATAGCAAATATACTTAATAAATACGACACAATTGGTATCGATTTAGTTGCAATGAGTGTTAACGATTTAATTGTTCAAGGAGCAAAGCCTTTGCTATTTCTCGATTATATTTCAATTAATAAAATTAATTTAAATAAATTAAAATCTATTCTTAGGGGAATAATAAAAGGTTGTAAAATTTCCAATTGTGAACTTGTTGGTGGTGAAACTGCTGAAATGCCAGGTACGTATGAAAAAGGTAAATTTGATATTGCTGGTTTTGCTGTAGGTTTGGTAGAAGAAAAAAAAATTTTTAAAAAAAAAGATATAAAAAAAAATGATTTAATACTAGCTATACCATCCAGTGGACTTCATTCTAATGGGTATTCCCTAGTTAGATATGTTTTAAAAAAAAAAAAAATCAAATTAGAAAAAAATTTATTTTTAAAAAAAGAATTAATTAAACCTACAAAAATTTATGTTAAAGAAGTTTTGAATCTAATTAATAACAATCTCATAAAGGGATGTGCAAATATAACAGGTGGTGGAATAGCTGATAATATTAAAAGAATAATCCCAGACAAATTAGTTGCAAATATTAATTTAGATAAGATTAAAACAAAAAAAATTTTTAAGTGGCTTAAACAAAATAACATTAATGATGCTGAAATGCTTAAAACTTTTAATTGTGGTGTGGGTTTTTGTCTAATAGTGAAAGAAAATAATCTAAAAAAAATTACAAGATATTTTACGAAAGAATTTAAACCATATGTTATTGGTAAAATTACTTCTGGAAATAACAAAGTTAAACTTAATGGTAAAATTGACTGGTCCTAAAAAAACTAAAACTGCAGTTTTTATTTCTGGAACAGGAAGTAATCTGCTCAGTTTGATAAAATTCTCAAAAAAAAAAAGATGTCCAATTTCAATAGATTTAATTATTTCAAACTATGTTAAAGCTAAAGGCTTAAAATATTCAGTAAAATTTAATATAGAAAAAAAAATATTTAGTTTTAAAAAAAAAAATCTAAATAATAAAAAAATATTTTCTTATTTACAAAAAAAAAAAATTAAACTTATTTGCCTAGCAGGTTTTATGGAAATTTTACCAAGTGATTTTATTAAAAAATTTAAAGGCACAATTATTAATATTCATCCATCTTTATTACCTAAGTACAAAGGACTAAATACCCATGAAAGAGCTATTAAAAATGAAGATAAATTTTCAGGATGCACGGTTCATTATGTTTCTAAAAAATTAGACTCTGGGAAAATAATATTACAAAGCAAAGTTAGAATATCATCAAAAGATAATGCCACATCTTTAGCTAAAAAAATTCTCAAAAAAGAACATAAGCTATATCCTGCTTCTATATCAAAAATTATGGATTAGAGTTTTCTTTTGAATACAAATTAGCAACAACTCTATAAAATTCTGAAGATTTTTTAGCTATAGTTTTTTTATCTATAGTTTTTTTAGTTATAGATTTATTTATTGAATCTATAATCTTATTATCATCTACTTTTTGAATTAATAGTTTTTGAAAATTTTCAATTGGTGTTTTGCCTGTAATTTTTGTTACTGTGTAATTAGTGCTGTAAGATATTCCTGCTTGTAAAGCACTTCCAGTGCTTGCACCAGTTACTGCAGCTGGTCCTAAAAATGCAGAACTTTGAACACATCCACTAAGTGTAAACAAAGCTAGTACACCAATTAAAAAACTTTTTATAAAAAGCGATTCTTTCATACACTTTCTTTTATTTAATATTTATTGCAACTCAAGTTGGAATTTGAATTTATTAGATTTACATTCAACTTATAATTGAGAAAATATTGTTATTTATTTTAAATTAAAAATTTTATTTTGTTTAATCTAATAATTTTCTGGTTTTTATGATTCTCGCTTTTAAGAATTTTTGCAATTCATCGTCATTTATATTTGGTTCTAAAATTTCTCTGATATTTTTCTGTGTAGTTTTACCAGTAATTTCATTTATGGCTTTATTAGTGGTATAAGAAAGCCCTGCCTGGTATGCATTTCCAGTTGTTCCCAAAGTGTAAGCCGGTCCAAGTAAAGAAACTGGATTTTGGGCGCAATTATTCAGAAATAATATTAAAAAAAATGAAAAAAAAAGATTTTTATTAATCATTAATTAAGAATCTTATACATTTAAATTTACAACTCAAGATAGAATTAAAACTCTTTGTTTTCATGCTTTATTTAACTAAATTAAGTAAGAATATGAAAGAGTTAATGTTCTATAAAGCCTGAAATGAACACAATTTTTCCCTACTTGTTTATCGTACTTTGGTCATCTGCTTTTGTTACAACAAAGCCAATAATTGATAATAGCGATCCTTTTGCTGCTTTAGCATTTAGATTTTTTTTTGTTGCATTAGGTTTTCTTATATACGCAATTTATAAGAAGAAAATAATTTTTACTAACATCAAAAATTTACTTCAGTCTCTTTTTAGTGGAGTTCTATTCCATGGTGTTTATTTAGGAGGTGTTTTTTATTCAGTTTCAATTGGAATGCCTACTGGAATAACAGCTCTAATTGTAACTCTGCAACCAGTTCTCACAAATGTTTTAGCTGAAAAATTTTTAAAGGAAAAAGTTTCATTCAAACAATGGATTGGAATTTTACTTGGATTTATTGGTGCTTCCGTAGTATTAGGTTTTGATATTGGGTCAAGTCTTCCTTTAATGGGAGTAATCGCATCTTTTATTGCCCTGCTTGCAATAACAACTTCCACTATTTGGCAAAAAAGAATTGGAAATAATTTATCTTTATCTGTAAGCAATATGTATCAAGCAATAGGTGGATGCCTATTTCATGTTTTGATTATCATCTTTTTTACTAAAACTTATATAGATTTTAACTCGACTTTCTTAATTGCTATGAGTCATCAAATATTTCTTGTTTCATTTGGAGCATTCACAATTTTAATGTTTTTAATTAAAAATAATTCAGCAAGTAAAACTGTTTCTATATTTTTCTTAATTCCACCCACTACCGCAGTAATGGCTTGGTTATTTTTAAATGAAACTTTAAATAATATAGATTTAATTGGATTCGGAATAGCAACACTTGGTGTCTATATTGCAACAAGAAAATAATAGTATCTAAACGTTCTTATAACCATATTCCAAGCAAGCGTCTGTAATAGAGTGATATAATGACTCACCAAAACTTCTAAGAGTAAATATTCTAATTTTATCAGGTTTATCCTCTAACATATCTATAGTCACTGACATTCCATTATAAACTGAATTTAAACAGTTATTATTTTTTAATTCATTAAAGTTATATGGACATCCTTTTTTTAATATTTCTTTTGTATTTTTTCCTTCTATCTGAATTATTGTTCTGCTATGAGATAAATTAGTTATAGCAAAATCTGTTTCTTTTAATTTTTCATTTATTTCTTTTAAAACTTCTTTATTGATTGAAATTAAAAGCCAGTTATTTGGGCCATTCCATAAAATTCTTGTTTTGCTGTTGCAGTGTACAGTCAACGTCTCATCATTTAAGTTGAGGTTGTCAATTTTTATATCTTTGTTTGTGATTGATGATTTTTTATATTTAACTATTTGAACAATTAAAAAATCTTTTAATTCACTTATTCTTAACAGCTCACTTTCATTTTTTCCTTCATGGTCGCCAAATAAACCCTTTATGTGTGCATCTCTTAAAGCTGAAATAGAACTCATGATCTAACCCTTTCACCTTTTGGATCTACGTAATGTGAAGAAACTATTTCAACAGGTATCGTTTTATTTTTTAATGGTGACATTGCAAATAACTTTTGCCCAATCATATTTTTTCCATCTTTAATAATTGCTAGAGAGAATGGATTGTCATACTCAACACTCCAACATGATGCAGAAATATAACCTAATTTAGGATTTGGTATTTGTGCTTTTGCATCTTTAACTAAATGAGATCCTTCAGGTATGCTTGTTTTTTTATCAATGGGCACGACGCCTACTACTTTTTGTCTATCTTCAGCTACAAAAGCTTTTCTACCTAAAGAGCGTTTGCCTATAAAATCTTTCTTTTTACTAACTAATCCTTCTAAAGAATTATCATAAGGAATGGTCCTGCCATCCAACTCTGATCCTGCAATGTGGCCCATTTCAATTCTTAATGTAGATAATGCCTCAGTTCCATAGGGTTGAATTTCAAATTCTTTACCTATTTCCATTATTTTTTCCCACATAAAGTTTCCATTATCTGACTCAACATTAACCTCATAAGCAAGTTCACCTGAGAATGAAATTCTAAAAATTCTTGCATGTACTCCAAATAATTCAGCTTCTAAGTATCCCATAAAAGGTAACCCATCGTTTGAAGTATCAATATTTGGAAATAGTTTTTGTAATAAATCTCTTGATTTTGGTCCAGCTATTGCAGCTCCTGCCCATTGTTCAGTGGTTGACACTACATTTACATTTAGTTCAGGCCATACTACTTGTAAGTAATACTCAAGATGTGATAAAACATTTGCAGCTTGTGCTGTTGTTGTCGTCATATGGTAATGGTTTTCAGAGATTCTAGTTGTTGTACCATCGTCCATAACAATTCCGTCTTCTCTTAACATTACACCGTACCTTGCTTTACCAACAGGCAACTTTAACCAAGCATTAGTATAAACTCGATTTAGTAGTTCTGCAGCATCAGGTCCTTTAATATCAATTTTACCTAAAGTAGTTACATCACATACACCTACATTTGCTCTAACATTTTTAGCTTCTCTTTTAGAACCTTCAAATAATGTTTCTTCTCCAATTTTGTAATATCTGGGTCTCAACCAAACACCTGCATCTACAAACACTGCGTTATTTTTTTCATGCCAAGAGTGCATCGGTGATTTTCTTGTTGGTTTAGAATGTTTGCCAATTTCTCTTCCAACAATCGTACCAATAGTAACTGGTGTGTATGGTGGCCTAAAAGTTGTATGACCTACTTCTGGTACTATCTTATTTTCTATGTTTGAAACTAGTTGCAAACCGTTGAGATTGCTTGTTTTTCCTTGGTCTGTGGCCATTCCTAGTGTCGTATATCTTTTTACATGTTCAATAGATCGATAACCTTCCTTTAGTGCAATTTCTATATCAGAAACTGCTACATCATTTTGAAAATCTAAAAACCTTTTATATGTTTTTCCCTTAGGCAAAGGTACACACCAAAATTTATCGTGTGTGGTTGATTTTTTTTCCATAACTATTGGTGATGATGTTTTATTGTCATTATTAGTTATTTTTTTTGACAATTCATATCCACTATCAAATGAATTTTTTAATGTTTCTTCTAACGTAAAAGTTCCATTTGCAGCACCTAAAGTTGTTTCATTTTGTTTAGATAGCCCGGGTACAAATGCGTCTATGTCTTTATTAAAAATAGTTTTATTTCCAGATTGAGAGGCTAAGTGAATTGTTGGAGTCCAAAAACCTGAAACACAAATACAATCACAATTTATATTTTCTAAAGTTCCTAATTCATTTTTGTCATCTGAAATTTTTGCAACTTCTGCAGATTTAACTTTTTTATATCCTTTGGCTGCAACAACTACATGAGAAAATTTAATTTGAATATCTAATTTTTTTGCTTCATCTATAATTTCTGACTTAGGTTCTTTTCTTGTATCTAAAATAATCGGATCAACACCATTTTTTTTAAATTCTATAGCCGTTTCATATCCACTATCATTATTTGTAAATATTAAAGGTTTTTTACCAACTAAAACTCCATAGACTTTTAAATATTCTTTTGCTGCAGAAGACAGCATCACACCTGGTGTATCATTATTTCCAAATACTAAAGGTCTCTCAATAGAACCAGAAGAGATTAAAACTTCTTTAGCTCTAATATACCAAAGTCTTTGTTTTGGATTATATTTTTTAGTTTTAGGTAGGTGATCACTTAATTTTTCTGACATCACTAACATATTATGATCGTAGTAACCAAATACTTGAGATCTATTTTTAACAATAACATTAGGCATTTCTTTAAGTTCAGAAATAATATTTTCTGCCCATTCTTTTCCTGTTTGATTTCCAATATTAACTTCACTCGTTAATAAAGTTCCACCAAATCTAGGTTTGTCTTCTGCTAAAATTACTCTTGCTCCATTTTTGGCCGCAGCGTATGCACTTGCTAAACCAGAAGGTCCTGAACCTGCAATTAGTAAATCACAATACTCATATTTGTGTTCATACCTTTCTTTATCATGTTCTATTGATGCAACCCCAAGTCCAGCAGCTTTTCTTATAAATGGTTCATAAATTTTATACCAAAAACTTTTTGGCCACATGAAAGTTTTATAATAAAATCCTGCTGGAAGAAATATCTTTAAAAAATTATTAATTGCTCCAATATCAAAATTTACACTAGGCCAACAATTAACACTTGTTGCTTCCAAACCTTCAAAGAGCTCTTGTTCTGTAGTTTTTATATTCGGCTCAGTTTCATTATTTCTGTATAATTGAACAATTGCGTATGGTTCATCAACCCCTGCACCAAAAAAGCCTCTAGGTCTATGATATTTAAAGCTTCTTCCTATTAAATGAATTCCATTAGCAATCAGTGCAGATGCTAATGTGTCCCCCTCATAACCAAAATAAGTTACTCCATTAAATTTAAATGAGATTTTTTTATCTCTATTTATAAGTCCAATATTATCTAGTCTATAATTTTGAGTCATTTTAAATATCTTCGTGAGCTTTAACTGTTTTAAATATTTCGTGAGTGGCTGTGTCTCTTTCTACTTTAATCCACTGTCTACATCCTGATATATGTTGCCATAACTCTTTATGTTTTCCTCTTAAGCTTTTTCTGTTGTAGACAAAATTATCCCAATCTTTATCTGAAACTTCTTTATTAAGCTCTGGCCTTTTAACAGTTGCATCACCACCATATGAAAATTCATTTTGAGATCTCATCCCACAGTGAGGGCATTTAATGTGAAGCATTTATGAAATCCAAGTCTTTGTTCCAAGTCCTTTTTCATCTAGTAAGTGACCTGTATTAAATCTACTTAAGCTATAACCTTCATTTAATTTGTGAACTCTATCTTGTGCAATTGTATGAGCAAATGTCCATCCTGATGCTGGTGTGGCTTTAAACCCACCATAACACCAACCACAATTTAAATATAATCCTTCAATATGAGTTTTATCTATTATGGGTGAACCATCCATTGACATATCCATAATCCCTCCCCAAGTTCTAAGCATTTTTAATTTACTTAAAAAAGGCATCATTGCAATTCCTTCTGTTAGTACATGCTGTAGTGTTGGTAAATTTCCTCTTTGGGCATAACTATTATATCCATCCAAATCTCCCCCCATTACCATTTCACCTTTATCAGATTGACTAATATAAAAATGTCCTGCTCCAAAAGTAACCACACTATCTAATACAGGTTTAACAGGTTCCGTAACACATGCTTGAAGAAGATGAGTTTCTACTGGTATAGTCATATTTAGTTTTTCAGCTAAAATATTTGTACTTCCCGCAACACACAAACCAATTTTCTTAACTTTAATATCTCCTCGTGAAGTTCTCACTCCTTGAATTTTTCCACCCACAACATCAAAACCTGTTACCTCACAATTTTGAATTATATCTACCCCCATTGAATCTGCTTGACGAGCATAACCCCATGCAACAGCATCATGTCTTGCTGTTCCAGCACTTGGTTGCATTAATCCACCAAATATAGGAAACCTTACATTGTCTGAAAAATCTGCCATTGGAATAATTTCTTTTACTTCTTCTCTATTTAAAAGAACTGCATCAATACCATTTAAACGCATTGAGTTTCCTCTTCTTGCGAAAACGTTCATTTGGGCATCTGAGTGTGCAAGATTAATTATTCCTCTTGGAGAAAACATTACATTATAATTTAAATCCTGGCTCATCTTTCTCCATAGATCCATTCCAAACTCACTGAACAAAGCATTGTCGTCATGCATATAATTTGATCTAATAATCGTGGTATTTCTCCCCATATTTCCACCACCAAGCCATCCTTTTTCAATAATAGCTACATTTGTAATATTGTGTTCTTTTGCAAGGTAATATGCGGTAGCTAGCCCATGGCCTCCACCACCAATTATAACAACATCATATTCCTTTTTTGGAGTAGCATCTTTCCAGGCTAAATCCCACTTTTGATGACCGGAGAAAGCATTTTTTATTAGGTTAAATATTGAATATTTTTGCATTAATTAATTTTATCTAAAAGAATATAAATAGTTATTATTATTTTTATATATAATTTTTATAAGTTTCAAAAATTCATAAAAGAAGATACTAATTCCTCAAAGAAATATTAATTTACAGGAGTTTTAGATGAGCGAAGTTAAATCAGACATTCAGATAGCTAGAGAAGCTAAAATGCAACCTATAAATGATATCTTGGCAAAAATAAATGTACCAGATGAAAGTACTGCGTTCAGTCCAATGGGCAGACATATTGCAAAAATTAACTTAGAGTATCTAGATACTTTAAAAGATAAACCTGACGGAAAACTTATTTTAGTAACTGCAATCACACCAACTCCAGCAGGTGAAGGTAAAACCACAACTTCAGTTGGTTTAAATGATGGCTTAAATAAAATAGGAAAAAAATCTATTGTTTGTTTAAGAGAACCAAGCCTTGGTCCTTCTTTTGGAATGAAGGGTGGTGCTGCTGGTGGTGGTTATGCTCAAGTAGTTCCAATGGAGCAAATTAATTTACATTTCACAGGAGACTTTCATGCAATAACTTCTGCTCATAATTTATTATCTGCATTAATTGATAACCACATCTATTGGGGAAATAAATTAGATATTGATGTTAGAAGAATTACATGGAAAAGAGTTATGGATATGAATGATCGTTCTTTAAGATCAATTAATATTAATTTAGGAGGAGTAGCAAATGGTTTTCCAAGAGAAGATAGCTTTGATATAACTGTAGCATCAGAAATCATGGCAATCTTTTGTCTATCAAATGATTTAGGGGATTTAGAAAAAAGAATTGGAAATATTACGATTGCATACACAAGAGGTAAAAAACCTGTTTATGCTAAAGATTTAAAAGCACAAGGTCCAATGACTGTATTATTAAAGGATGCAATTAGACCTAATGTTACTCAAACTTTAGAAAACAATCCTGCAATTATTCATGGTGGTCCTTTTGCTAACATTGCACATGGTTGTAATTCTGTAATTGCTACAAAGACTGGACTAAAACTTGCTGACTACGTTGTTACAGAAGCAGGATTTGGCGCAGACCTTGGTGCGGAAAAATTTCTTGATATTAAATGCAGAAAGTCAGATTTAAAACCTAGCTGTGTTGTAATTGTTGCAACTATTAGGGCTTTAAAAATGCATGGTGGTGTAGCAAAAGATGATCTTAAAACAGAGAATGTAGAAGCATTAAAAATGGGTTTAGTTAATCTTCAAAGACATGTTGAAAATATTAAAAAGTTTAACTTACCTGTTGCAATTGCTATTAATCATTTCATCAAAGATAGTGATAATGAAGTAAAAGCTTTAATTGAATTTTGTAATAAAATTGGTGTTAAAGCAAGTCTCTGCACTCACTGGGCAGATGGTGGTGAGGGAACAAAAGAGTTAGCAAATAATGTTGCTGAACTATGTGATAAAAATGAGAATAAATTTAAATTCTTATATGAAAATAAAACTGCTCTTTTTAAGAAGATAGAAACAATTGCTAAAGAAATTTATAGAGCAGATGAAGTTATTGCAGACACTAAAATCAGAGAACAATTAAAAAGCTTTGAGGATGCTGGTTATGGTGATTTCCCTATTTGTATTGCTAAAACACAATATAGCTTTTCAACAGATCCAAGCTTAAAAGGAGCGCCAACTGGACACTCTTTACCAATTAGAGAGATCAAACTTTCTTCTGGAGCAGAGTTTATTGTTGTTATATGTGGGGCTGTTATGACAATGCCTGGACTACCAAGAGTTCCAGCGGCAGATTCAATTAAGCTAAATAAAGATGGTCAAATTGAAGGTCTATTTTAGAAACTAGTTACGTAGATAATTAAGCCAATTTCTAACTTCACATGTTCTATTATTAAAATCTAATAGTTCGTTTTGAGATTTTATGTATGAAATATGACTTTCATACTCTTCTTCATTTAAAAAATTCTTATTTACAAATAGTCGTTCTTTACGACCTTCGATAAGTTTAAGCATCTGAAAATATTCATAATCAGGATGATATTGTAAACCAATAATTTCAGAGTTTCCTGCATTAAAGCTAACACCCATTACATTGTTAACTTCATCACTTGATAGAAGAATAGCATTTTTTGGTAATTCACTAACTTCATCAAAATTAAATGCTGGTGATGTAAAAAATTTTTTTTTATCTTTGTATATAAAATGCTTCTCACCTTCATTATTAATAATTACGTCTGATGCAATTCCAATGTGAGCACCATTTTTCCCAGGGTTTACTTTACCTCCAGCTGCTGTTGAGCAGATTTGCAATCCCCAACAAATAGCTAAAATTTTTTTTTTTTGAGTAAAACAATTTGATGCAAAATTAATATGTTTCTTAATCACATCTGTCATATCATTTATTCTCATTGCACCACCCGTAAAGACAATACCATTATATTTACTCATATTTTTTAGAGCACTTGTTGTCTCCTCATCATGACCAGGATTTATAATTTCAGTAATTGCAGATGGTTCTATTTTTAAAATTAAGTTTTTTAAGTTATCTGCTGCAGAACTTCCAGCAGCCTTAATAAAAAACTCACTATCTTCTCTAATATTTCCCTCAACAATTAAAATATTCAAATCACTCATTTAAACAATTCACCTGTCATACTGTGTTGGTACATTATCTTCATATCATCTTCTGTTAATTTTTTTGGATTTCCTCCGGTAGATGGGTCTGCTAAAGCCATTTTTGATAATCTATCAATATCAAAATCTTTTTCATCAATCACTTCTGATAATTTATGAGGCATATCAAGTTTTTTTCTTAAATCTAAAACCCAGTTAACAAAACCATCAAAAGATCTGTCTTTAAGCTCTAAATAGTCACAAATTTTAATTATTTTCTTTTCAATTACATCTTTGTTAAAAGTTAATACGTAAGGCATAAATATTGCATTAGATAAACCGTGATGAATATTATTTAATGCATTGACTGGATGACTTAAAGAATGAATTGCCCCTAAGCCTTTTTGAAATGCTGTTGACCCCATACTAGCTGCTGTTAACATGTTTTGCCGTGCTTCAATATTTGATCCATTATTAACTGCTTCAAGTAACCAATCATTAATTAATCTCATGCCCTCTAAAGCAATTCCATCAGCCATTGGGTGATATCCAGGAGCACAATATGCCTCTAAGTTGTGAGCTAGCGCATCCATACCAGTTGCGGCTGTAATCTTTGCGGGCAATCCAACTGTTAAAACTGGATCTAAAATAACTATTGAGGGTAAAAATTTAGGATGAAAAATAATATTTTTTACACCTGTTTCTTCATTCAATATTACTGACGCTCGTCCTGTTTCAGAACCAGTGCCTGCAGTTGTGGGTACAGCAATAATTGGTGCAATTTTATCAGAGTTTGCTTTAGTCCAGTTATCACCAACATCTTCAAAATCCCAAATAGACTGTGTTTGACCCGACATGAATGCTATAGCTTTACCAACGTCTAAGCCACTACCTCCTCCAAAAGCTATCACTCCATCACAATTATTTTTCTTATAATAATCAGCACCTTCATTTACATTGGTGCCAGTAGGGTTACCAACAACATTTGAATATAATTCAACTAAAATACCATTTTCTTTTAGATTATTTAAAACGTTAATTACAATCTTTGATTTAGCTAGACCACTATCAGTTACCAACAAAGGTTTATTAATATTCAAAGTTTTACAAGCAATACTTAAATCTTTAACTCTATCTTTGCCAACCCACATAGTTGTTGGATAATTCCAGTCTGAGTTCATGAGTTGATCTCTTTCTAATCTTTATTTTTTTTAATTTCTTCTTCACAAAATTTTTTAGCTTCTTCAAGATCAACAATTTTAGACTTAGATAATTTTTGACTTCCAGCTAAACAGGCATCTACAGCTCTTTTTAAATTATGATCACTAAAATTTAAAATAACCACCATTCCAAGTACTATAAAAGCAAATATTAATATATTTTTTACCATTTAATCTCTAATTTCTTATTTTCACATATGGTATTTAGCATACTAAACATTAATGGAAAATGTTTAGAATTAAGATCTTGTAAAATTTTAGGTCCAATTTCTAATGCAAGTTGCGCACCCTCAACTGTAATATTTTTCATAAATTTTTCTTTAGCTTCTTTATATAAATATCCTTCACCTAAATATTTTCCCATTAAACTATTTCTTCCCCCTATTGCACTTACATATAAATCACCTAAACCAGCTAGACCATAAACTGTATCTGCTCTACCTCCATAGAAAGAAACAAATTCAACCATTTCAGAAATTGATCTATGAATTAATGAGGCTGATGTATTTAAATAATATTTAGATTGAATTTCTTTAGGTGCTTTTGAATTACTTAATCCTTCAGAAGCTCCAATTAACATTGAATAAATATTTTTAATTGCACCTGATAACTCGATGCCAGTTAAATCATCTGACACTTCTGTTGAATAATAATTTGTTGATATAATTTTTTTTAATTTTTCTGTTTCCTTAATGTCTGGGTTTGCAATGACTGTTCCGGTTCTCATTTTATATGCAAGACCTGCTGCTAAACAAGGTCCTTTGATTGCTGAAATATTTACATCTCCATGACCTTTTTCTTTGAGAAGTTTTTTAATTTTATCTGAAAGTGTTATTAATTCATTTTCCTCTACAGCTAGACCTTTTGTTAATAAGATAATTGGAAGATTTTTTTTGTAAGTTGATGCTATTTGTTTAACAAACCATTCAATTCCTACAGAGCTAACACCTGCAACAATTATATCCACACCTTCTTCAAGGATTGATTTTAATTTCTTAAATTTTTCTACCTTTAATTTTGATGATAATTCAATATTTAAGGCTGGATGCAAATTATTATTTGACTGAATATTATTTATTAAATTATCCTCAAGATGAGTACCAACAAGTGTCACTTCATTCTGGTTTTCAAGACATGGTACAGCAAAAGCTGACCCCATAGCTCCAGCACCAATAATAATAATTTTTTTCATAATACTGTATTTTTTTATATTAATTTTTAGCATTTTATTGGTAAAGTACAGATATAAATTTATTAGAGAGAGGTGATTTTATGACGAAAGTAGCAGTTATTGGTGCTGGGCCTTGTGGTTTATCAGCTTTAAGATCTTTCGAGCAAGCTGAAAAAAAAGGTGAAAAGATCCCTGAAATAGTTTGTTTTGATAAACAAGAAGATTGGGGCGGTTTATGGAATTACAGTTGGAGAACAGGATCTGATCAATATGGTGACCCTGTACCTAATAGTATGTATAGATATCTTTGGTCAAACGGCCCTAAAGAATGTTTAGAGTTTGCTGACTATTCATTTGATGAACACTTTGGAAAACCCATTCCATCTTTTCCACCCAGAGAAGTTTTATATAATTACATTTTGGGTAGAGTTAAAAAGGGAAATTTAAAGAATAAAATTAAATTTAATACCTCTGTAACTAGTGTTTCTTATGATGGTAAAATTTTTCAAGTTACTTATCATGATAAAAAAAATGATATTATTTCAAAAGATGTATTTGATTATGTGATTGTGTCTACAGGTCATTTCTCGGTTCCATTCATACCAGAATATCCAGGAATGAAATCATTTCCTGGAAGAATAATGCACTCTCATGATTTTAGAGATGCAGAAGAATTTAGAGGTAAAAATGTTGTTGTTTTAGGAAGTAGCTACTCTGCAGAAGATGTTGCTCTTCAATGCCATAAGTATGGAGCAAAAAGTGTCACCATAGGATATCGACACAATCCAATGGGATTTAATTGGCCAAAAGGAATGAAAGAAGTTTATCACCTAGACAGACTTGAAGGAAATAAGGCAATCTTTAAAGATGGTCACGAACAAGAATCAGATGCTGTAATTCTTTGCACAGGATATCTTCATAATTTCCCTTTTATATCTGAAGATCTTAAACTTAAAACAACTAATAGATTGTACCCTCCTAAATTATACAAAGGTGTAGTTTGGCAAAACAATCACAAATTAATGTACCTAGGTATGCAAGATCAATTTCATACTTTTAATATGTTTGACTGTCAGGCTTGGTTTGCAAGAGATATTATAATGGGGAAAATTAAAATTCCAAAAGAAACAGATATTGATAAAGACATAAATAAATGGGTATCAATGGAAGAAAAGTTAGAAAATCCAGATCAAATGATTGATTTCCAAACTGAATATACAAAAGAACTTCATTCTTTATCAGATTATCCAAAAATTGATTTTGAATTAATTAGAAAACATTTCAAAGAATGGGAGCATCACAAAGTTGAAAATATTATGACTTATAGAAATAAATCTTTTTCTTCACCTGTAACAGGTTCTGTGGGCCCACTACACCACACGCCATGGGAAACAGCAATGGATGACTCTTTAAAAGCTTTCTTAGATCAACCAAAAAAATAAAGTTTGTACTTTGATTCTGTATGATATTTGTAAATAATCTTAAATCAGTTTCTGATCAAGAGTGGTCAACAACAGAAAAATATCCTGGGGTAAGATGGAAATTTTTAATTGATGCAGATTTTGCAGGAAGTTCTGGACTTTCACTCGGCTTTGCTGAAATTGCACCAGGTGGAGACTTGACGCTTCATTACCATTCACCTGCAGAAATATATGTTGTTACCGGGGGCTCTGGAATATTAAATAAATCTGGTGAACTAGAAAAGATTAAAGAAGGTGATGTAGTTTATATAGCAGGAAATGCAAAACACGCTTTGAAAAATAATGGAAAAGATACTTTAAAATTTTATTGGATTTTTCCTACAGATCGTTTTTCAGAGGTTGAATATTTTAACTAAACTATACCCAGGTGTTTTTTTCTTTGCTCTACCCAAGTTCGAATTAAATGGTCAAATACCAATCCAATAAAAGCAACACAAATACCTAAAGTTAAACCTATACCCGCACCCTTTTTGTCAGATAAAGCTTTTAGAATATACTGTCCCAAATCTTCTGTTCCAATAAACGCTCCAATAATTACCATAAATAAAGCAAATACAATGGTTTGATTTAAACCAAGCATCATGTGAGGAAATGCTAAAGGAAATTCTATTTTCATTAACCTTTGTATTTTTGTTACACCTGACATTGAAGCCGCGTCATGTAAAGCAGCTGGTACGCTTCTCAATCCTTCAATAGTATACCTTGTGGCAGGTATAGTAGCATAAACAACTACTGCAATTAACACAGATGTATCAGTAACACCAAAAAGCATCATCACTGGTATCAAGTATACAAATGAAGGGAATGTTTGAAATATATCACAAACGCCCAACATAAAACTTGTGGTATGTTTGTTTTGAAAACATAAAGTTCCAACAGTAAAGCCAATTATACAAGATATAATAACTCCAAAAGTTGCCATGTATGTAGTGACTAAAGCTCTATCCCACCAAGGACTTAGTGCTATAAATAATGTTAATCCACCCACTACAAAAGCTGAACGCACTCCACCTATTATATAGCCTGCGCCGATAACCAATACTAAAGTGGCAACAGCTGGCATTCTTAAATATAATGCTCTCATTGGTTGAAGAACTTCTGTGATTAACCAGGTGTTAAATATTTTTAAAGTATAAAAAAAAGTATCCCAAATCCAATCAACACCTCTGTTCCAAAAATCTGCTGTTGATATTCCTTTATTGTGTGGTACTTCATATAAATAATTAAAACCTTCCTTAAAGTAAAAAGATCCAACATAAGCAAGTACAGTCCCAACCAATACTACACCAGCAAAACACAGTCCATTTTTATGTTGCTCAAAAAAAGTTAGATTACCAAAATAATCTATTTGTTTATTTGCCCAAGCTAAAGACATCTTATCTAAAAGTATTGCAATTAAACTAATACATAAACCTGCCTCTAGTGCCAATCCAATATTCAATTGATTTAATGCAAGCAATAAATTAAAACCTAATCCTTTGGCACCTATAAAAGCTGAAATAACTGCCATAGAAAAACACACCATAATCACTTGGTTTACACCTATTAATATGTCTCGTCTTGCAGTTGGAATTAATACCTTGAACATGAGTTGCCAATTATTGCATCCACTCATTCTGCCAGCCTCAATAACTTCAGGGGGTATTCCCCTAAGGCCTAACAATGTTAATAATATCATTGGGGGAACTGCAACAACCATAGTTATAATAACCGCTGCGTGGTCACCAACACCAAAAAGAACAATTGCAGGAACTAATACAGCGTATTGAGGCATAGTCTGCATAACTAAAAGTATTGGAGACAAGGCTTTTTCAACACGTTTACTTTTGAAAGCTGCAATACCTAGGCCTAAGCCAAAAACAAAAGAAAGTGGCGCCGCAACCAATATAAAAGAGAGAGTTTGCATCGATGGCTTCCATTGACCAAATATAGAAATATAAATCATAACTATACCAGCGAATAAAGCTAAACCTTTTCCACTCAAGTTATACCCAAGTATTACTGCACCCGCTGTAACAATTGTCCAAGGTAACCCTGGTAGTTTTGCCCATGGATTTGCGTCTATCCAGTCCCAACTAGTAAATGCGACGACAGTTTGAACGCCTCCTAACATAATTTCTCTAATTAGTTCAATAAGAAATGTCATGAAAGCAGTCATGTTTCTTGTTAATTGTAAAACTAAAGGTCGAGTTTTGTATGATTGTGTACTTTCATTCCAAAACTCCATTGGCATCCATTCGTTCATTAAAAAAAATAAGGAATCGTTTATCCAGATAGGCAGCCATCCAAGCAAAGGAGGTAATCTCCAAAAAACATCAAATGCATAATATCTTACTTCTGCACCAAAGAGTGTGTAAGTGCTTTGATTTGGGTCTTTAATGAATTCGGCCTGACCTCTTATAAATTTGTAAGTTTCAGGAACTTCAATTGCAAAGCATAAAAAGAAAAATACAGTTATTAAAAATAACCATTGAAATAATTTTGGATTTTTTTTTATTAGCTCCATATTTTAATCACTATTTTTTTTTCCACCGAAAACAGTATTAATTATTTTTGAAGGGTGAACGGTTCCAACAATTTGATTATTTTCATCAATTACCCCCACAGATTTTTCTTGGGTTAAAATCTTTTCAGCTACATTTTCGATTGTTTCATTTTTCAAAACTTTTAAATCACTTAAATTTTCATTATGTGGTTTTTCCATAATATCTTCTATTTTCAATACTTTTTCTCTAGGCACCTCTTGGGTAAATTTTCTAACATATTCCGTTGCTGGGTTTAATACAATGTTAGCTGGCGTATCTAGTTGTTCAATTATTCCATCTTTCATAATTGCAATACGGTCAGCAAGCTTTAATGCTTCATCAAAATCATGTGTAATAAACATAATTGTTTTTTGTAACTTTTCTTGAAGTCGCAAAAATTCATCCTGCATTTCTTTTCTAATTAATGGATCTAATGCAGAAAAAGGTTCATCTAAAAACCAAATATCAGGTTCAACAGCTAATGAACGGGCAATACCTACTCTTTGTTGTTGTCCCCCTGAAAGCTCTCTTGGAAAATAATTTTCCCTTCCATCTAGACCAACAAGTTTAACCATATCCATAGCCTTATTGATACTCTCTTGATCTTCAATGCCTTTAATTTGAAGAGGAAAAGCAATATTTTCTAAGACTGTTTTATGTGGAAGTAGAGCAAAACTTTGAAACACCATTCCCATTTTATTTCTTCTAAGATCAATTAACTCTTTATTATTTAATGAAAGTAGGTTTTGACCTTCTATAAAAATTTTTCCACTAGTTGCATCTGTTAATCTGGAAATACATCTTAATAATGTTGACTTTCCTGATCCAGATAAACCCATCACAACTAGCATTTCTCCTTTTGAAACTTCGAAAGAAGCATTGTTTACACCCACTATACACCCATTATCTTGAAATGTTTTTGCATCCACATTTCCATTGGCGTCTTGGAGCATCTTTTTTGCGTTTGCCCCAAAAATTTTGTAAACTGAATCGCACTTAATTACAGCATTAGTCATAATAAATTAATAAGTTACACGAAATAAAAATAAAATACACTTTTTATATTTTCTGTAATTATTATTTTCCTCCTTAAAAATTTTTAATAAAATAAACTCTTGTGTCGATTCCTGTGCTTAAAAAATTTAAAACTTCCCCACTGACAGTAATTTTTTCTTTTTCTCCATCATTAACACTTCCAATTAAAACAAAACCAGCAATACATTTTTTTTCTTTTTTATCCCAATTAACAAATGTTTCAGCAATTTGATTACCATTAGCATTGTATATTTGTGTAGCTTTAAAATTTATTAAATTAGCACCCATAACAGCACGTTGAGGGATAATTTTTGTTATTTTGCAGACTGTTTCATATTGTTCTTTAGATAATTTGTAATTACCACTTCCTTCATAAAAAGTTAAAATACCTGTCGGAAGTGTGGAAATAATTTTACTTAGTTTGTTGGCTTCTGCAATTCTTGTTTCTTCTTTTTTCATTTTTTCCACCAGCTCATCACCCTGGCCAAAAAAAATATTTAAAATAGCAAAAGAAAAAATCACAACGAATGTTAAGGAAACAAGACCGCCCAATTGTCTAACTGGCTCAGGTAATAATTCTCTTAACTTGCTAAAATATTTTATATTCATATTTATTCTTGTAATTTGCCATTTTCCCAAATTCCTATTTTTTCTTTTCCATTAGACCAGGTGAATTTTCCTTTTCCATTCATAAAACCATTGGCCCATTCACCTTCATAAGTGGATCCATCAGGGAAGGTTAAAATTCCTTTTCCACTCCAGTTGCTTTTATTAAATTCACCTTTGTAAATATATCCATTTGGCCAAGTTTCAGTTCCTAGGCCTTGTTTTTGTGTACCTACCCAATTTCCTTCATAAGTTGTTTTGTCTGTATAAGTCCATTTACCAAAACCATTTTCACAGTTTCCCTCACAGCCCGTCTTTCTAGCTGACACCGAAGTTGCAATTAAAAAACTTAGGATTGTGTAAAGAATATATTTTTTCATTTTATTATTTAACTACATTTATAAAAAGAAATATCTTTTTTAAAGTTATCACTTTTAATGTCTTTTGTAACTTCATGAACTAATTCACCTGATTCTCTATTGATTATACCCGACTCTGAATAGTTTTTTTCTTCGTCAAAAGCTTTAAATAAAACTATGTTTTTGTTTACAACTTTTACGTCTAATTTAGTATTTTTTGAGAGAAACATTGATAATCCATTAATCAAAAGTTTTTCTGGTTTTTTTGAATCGATTTCAAATTTTTCTAAATTTTTTTCATTTAAATCTTTAGCTAAAAAAGTTTGATAATTGTATTCTGAATTCTTAAGTATTTTTTTTTCTAATTTACATACAAAACCAATTTTAATATCTTCCTGTATATCAATATTTTGTGCAAAAGATAAATTAAAGATTAGTAGACCAAGAAAAATGCATAAAAAATATTTAATCATTTAAATAATAAGCCCTCAGTTTAAATTTTTTATAGTCAGTATGAATAAAAAAATCCCCCCCAACAAGTTGGGGGAGATTTAAATTTATTTATTTTACCTTTATTTTGTAAAAGGTTGCCAAACACTCTTATTGTCAGCTAACCATTTTTTAGCAGCATCTTCATGAGTCATTTTATCTTCGTCTACTAAAGCAGCCATTGCCCCGATATGACTTGTTGAGAATGACATTTTTTTGAACACTGCTGCTGCAGCTGGATGAGTTGTTGGAAAATCAGCATTTACAGCTTTTTTCAAATAACCATCTGGAGATCCACATTTTCCATCACCACCATCTTCTGGTCTACAACCAGCAGAGTATGGAGGGAAGTCTATAAATGTGAAACCTTTTCCATCTGTAAAGTTTGGAGTCCAGTTGAATATTATAGTTCCTCTTCCTTCTTTCTCAGCAGCTTTAAGTTCTGCCCAAAGTGCATCTGCACTTCCAGCAAATTTAACAGTCCAAAGATCACCTAAACCAAGAGCATCAACTCTCTGAGGTATTAAATCTCCGTGCCAAGATTGTGGACCTTCCAACATTCTTCCTTTTCCATCTGAATCAGGTGTTGCAAAGTTTGCAGCACAATCTGGATTTTTTAATGCAGTCCAATCTGGAAGACCAGGACATAATCCTTTATCAGCAACCCAGTTTGGATATCCCATATCCTCAAGAGTTCTTGCTTCATGATCACCCCAATCAACTATTCCACCTTTATCAAGCGCTGTAGTAAATGATTTACCAAAAGCAGATTCCCAAACTTCATGTGCTAAAGATACATCACCTATACGAATAGATTCGTATACAGCTTGTGAGTCAGTGTTTACATAGCTTACATTATTCCCCATGCTTTCAAAAATTCCACCAATAACGTGAGCCATTACAATTTGGCTTGACCAATTATGAGTGGCAATAATTATAGGTTGAGCACTATCACCACCTTTTTTGGCAGTTTTGTCTCCACCTTGCATAAAGAAAATTGCGCCAACAACAATTACCACTGCTGCGATAATTAACGGCAATTTATTTTTCATATTTTTCTCCCTCAATATTAAGTTAATTCAACATGTTCTCATTAATTAAATTTATAGTCAATGCTCTTTGATTATATTAAGTTAAACTTAAATTATTAAAATTTATACTGGCAATGCTACATACTAGTAATGATATAAGAAATCCCGGCTTAAGAACTTTACCACCAGGAGTTGAAAGATATCCTGTAAAAGGTGGTGGTCTTTCAATAATAGAAATTTCACCAGATGATAAAATAGAAATCATCAATGAAGAAGGAAGACAAATTTGTGAAATAATTGTTTTTAATTCAAAAGGTAAATCTGATTTATCTATTTTAAATCTAAAAGAAAATGCTAATGCAGATTTTTTAAAAAAAACTATTTCTACTGATGAAAAAATTTCAAAGCTACTAAAGAAAAAAAACTTTGACTTAAGCAATGCTAAATCATCAATTATTTTTAACAATGATTGTATGATGGGTGAAAAAATAACACTAACTTCAAAAGATAAGTGTGTGGTTATGATTGCTGCACCTGGTGATGCAATGAATGTTCATGAACAAAATCCACCAACAGATTTAACTATTTTTTTAAATAAAGCTAAATTTATTGAAACTGATGAACAATTTATTTTGCCCGATCCACTTAGCGATCCAATTATAGAGCAACTTGTTAAAAGAAGAACTGCTGAAACTTACGAAGTAAAAGCTGGTGAATATATTCAAATAATTGACCCAGGTGGAAGACAATGCTCAGATTTTTTAGCTTTTGATACACATAAATTAAATGAAGGAATTGAAAGTATTATAGATGATAAAGCAACACGAACGTTTATGGGTGGTGCTTACCCTGGGCCTGGTTTGTTTTCAAAGTTTTATGATGGTGATCATGAAGCAATGATTGAAGTTGTAAGAGATACAGTTGGACGGCATGACACTTTTAATCTTGCTTGCACATCAAAATATTATGAGGATATGGGGTATATGGGCCATATTAACTGTACAGATAATTTTAATAATAGACTTGATAAATATGACATTAATTCTAGAAAAAGTTGGTCTGCAATAAACCTTTTTTTTAATACTGCTATTGATGCTAATAATGTTGCTTCATTTGATGAACCCTGGTCAAGACCTGGGGATTATGTTTTATTTAGAGCTTTAAAAGATCTAACATGTATATCATCAGCTTGTCCCTGTGATGTTGATGGTGCAAATGGGTGGAATCCAACTGATATTTTTGTTAGGACTTATTCAAAAGAAAAAAAATATTCAAAAGCAACAGCATTTAGAATGAAAACAGACTCTGAACCTAAGCTAACTCAAGAAACTGGTTTTCACAAAAAAACCTCAGAACTAACAAGAAATTTTATTGAATATAAAGGTTTCTGGCTTTCAAACAATTTTACGAAATCAGGAACTATAAAAGAATATACAGCTTGTAGGGAAAGTGCAATTGTAACAGACTTATCACCTCTTAGAAAGTTTGAAATTCTTGGACCCGATGCAGAAAATTTAATGCAATATACACTTACTAGAAATATTAAAAAATTATCAGTTGGCCAAGTTGTTTATACAGCTATGTGTTATGAAAATGGCCGCATGCTAGATGACGGTACTTTATTTAAATTAGGACAAGATAACTTTCGATGGATTGGTGGAGATGAATACAGTGGTGAATGGTTAAAAGAACAAGCCAAAAAGAAAAATTATAAGGTTTGGATTAAATCTGCAACAGATCAAATTCATAACATTGCAGTTCAAGGTCCAAATAGTAGAAAAATTTTAGAAAAATTTGTATGGACACCTCCAATACAACCATCGATCACTGAACTTGAATGGTTCAGATTTAATATTGCAAGAATAGATCATGAAACTGGAACACCAATTGTTATTTCAAGAACAGGTTACACGGGTGAACTTGGTTATGAGATATGGTGTCATCCAAAAGATGCAGCAGAGGTTTGGGATAAAGTTTGGGAAGCTGGTAAAGAGTTTGATATCACTCCATTAGGCTTAGAAGCTTTAGACATGGTTCGTATAGAAGCTGGCCTTATTTTTTATGGCTATGAGTTTGACGATCAAACAGACCCTTTCGAAGCTGGAATTGGTTTTACCGTTCCTCTAAAAACTAAAGAAGATGATTTTATAGGTAAAGAAGAATTAATTAAAAGAAAAGCAAATCCACAAAAAAAATTAGCTGGTCTAGAATTAGTTGGTCATGAGCCAGCAGTAAATGGAGATTGTGTTCATATAGGTCGTGGTCAAGTGGGTGTAATAACAAGTGGGATGTTATCACCTAAACTTGGAAAAAATATTGCACTTTGTAAAATTGATGTAAAATATTCTGAAATAGGAACCGAAGTTGAAGTTGGAAAGCTTGATGGTCATCAAAAAAGAATTGGTGCAAAAGTTGTTCCCTTCCCTTTCTATGATCCAACAAAATCAAGAGTTAGAGCTTAACAATGTCTGATGGTAGCAAAGATTTATTAAATTTTTGGGAAGATCAGATGAAACAGTCACATACTTCAAGTAACTATTTTTTTAGAAAATCTCCATCACACTATCATATGATGCTTTTAGTAATGTCTGCATACAAGTTAAATGAGAAATTATCTGTTGAAGGATTAAAAACAAAGTTATTTAAAACCTCTAGACCAAAATCTGCTTTAATAATTAATGAAGCTTGTGAAAAAGGATTCTTTCGTCTTGAAAAGACTTCAACTGATCAGCGAATAAAAAATATAATGCCCAGTGAAACATTTATTAATGAGTTTAAAGAATATTTAAACACACTGAAAAAGATAAGCTATTAGTTGTTTATTTAACAATCTTATTAAATTAACATTTTTTATATATAAAATTTAGTTATAAAAATAATTATATTAATTACTTTTTAAGAAAAATATTGTTTTGATATGTCATCACTGCCAACTAAAGCTAAAGTAGTTATCATAGGTGGAGGAATTCATGGCTTGAGTACAGCTTGGAAACTTTCAGAAACTTATAAAAATCCTGGTGACATTGTAATTCTTGAAAAAAAAGATACTGCAGCAGGTGCAAGTGGAATTGCTTGTGGTGTTATAAGAAATAATTATTTTCAACCAGCTATGAGAGAGTTAATGGCGCATTCAGTTTCTGTATGGGAAAGTGACCCTAAAGCATGGAAATATAATGCCGTAGGGTACTTGCAGATATCTCCAGAAGTTATGCACGAAGATGTTGCTACAATTTTTGAGCAACAAAAAGCTATTGGATATGAATCAGAATTTATAGAAGGTGAAGCAGACTGCACTAAATATATGAAGAGTATGTTTGATGATTGGCAAGCAGAAGGTATAACTTCTGTGTTACATGAAAAAAAAGGTGGCTATGCATTCAACAAGGCTTCCGTAAAAGCTCTAGAAGAAAAATCTACTACAAACGGTGTTGAGGTTATTAAGGGTGTGACAGTTACAGGATTTAAAAGAGGAAGTAATAGTAAAGCAGTTACAGGTGTCGAAACAGACAAGGGAATTATTGAGTGTGAACAAGTAGTTGTTGGTGCTGGTCCTTGGGTTAGAGATTTTTGGAATATGTTAGAGCTTCCAAAAGTTGCAAATATTAAAGGACAAGATGGAAAATTTCATAAAGAAGATATGTGGAAATATTGGATGTTACAAGAAGGTGTTATTGGTGTTGATAAAGATTTTTTAAGAATGAATGATGGTGGTCAGCCTCCTGTAATGCATGTTGATTCGACTGCTCCGCTATATTCCGATACAAGTAAGAAATTAATTACAGATGAACTTTGGGGAATCTATTATAAGCCAGACATTGAAGGTCTTGGTGTTCAGGGTGGAACATCTCCTTACATAGTTGATAAACATTTTGATAAAATAAATATTGATCCTTACGGACTTGACTCTCCTGAATTTCAAACAACAGAGTCCTTTAATGATATGTGGTGCTCAGCTTTGGCTCATTGTCATAAAAGGTTTGAAGGTAAATCTGGTTTATATAGAAAAGGACCTTCGGGTGGTCTTGGATGTATGACACCAGATAATTTTCCTATCTTCGATAGATTTTTAGAAAATGTTTACATGATAGCAGATGCAAACCATGGATATAAAATGATTGGTGTAGGTGAGCTTGTTGCGCAAGAAATTTTGGGGACTGAAAGTGAATTATTAAAACCGTTTAGATTCAACCGTTACGAGAAGGGTGAACTTCATCCAACTTCTAATAGTCCATTCCCTTGGAGTTAAACTTCAAGCCTGGACACAAATAATTTTTTCAGTTACGGTTCCTTAAATAAAAATTCATTAGAGAGAGGGATAATGACTGATTTAGAGAAGCATGTTGCGCAACCCGGTAGAGACAAATTAGTAAAGCAAGTACGAGCTAAGATTAATGAGCTGGGTGTTGAATATATTTTTTTTCAATTTATTTCAGTAACTGGAAGAGTTGTAGGTAAAGGTATTCCAACTGATCATTGGGAAAGAACTTGTGAAAAAGGCTTTCAATTAGTTTACGGTGCTACAGCAAACTTGTTCACAGATCGTCATGGAAATTATATTGGTTATGGACCAGAGGCTAAAGAGCTTGTTGGCATACCTGATCCTGAGACTTTTTGTCAACTTCCTTGGGATAAAAAAGTTGCAAGGGTATTTGTTACTTGCTTTAGAAATAGAGAAGAAAGAGATAATCCAGGCGCACATCTAACTTCGGACTGCCGTGGAAATTTAAGAATACATGCACAAGAATTTAAAAAAAAACATGGCTACCAATTAAGAGTTGGAACAGAGCCAGAAATGATGTGGTTAACTAAAAATGAAGATGGTTCACCTACCGGTAAGGGTTTTTCTAAACCTTATTGTTATCATATAGATCAATTTGAGTCGTTAAGACCAGTTTTTATGCAAGTCTTTAAATATGCTAGAGCAATGGGTTTTGACATGATTCAAGGGGATCATGAAGATGCACCAGGACAATTAGAATTAAACTGGATGTATGATGATGTTTTAAGAAATGCAGATAGATTATCAACTTACAGACAAATTTGCGCACAAGTAGCTAGAGAATTTAATTTAATAGCTTGTTTCATGACAAAACCTTTTATGGGTGTGTCAGCAAGTGGCTGTCATACAAATATGTCCTTATGGACAGGTGGAAAAGATGTGATTAATAAATTATCTCATAAATCATTGCCAGGGATGGACCATGTTTTCACTTATGTAGAAGGTGGAACAAATACATTTATGCCAGATACAAAAGATGTTCAGTTACCAGGTAAAATTGGTTTGAAAGCAATTGGTGGTGTAATGAAACATTTGGGTGCCTTAACTGCAATTGGCTCTTCAACTGTTAACTCATATAGACGATTATGGGATACAGGTTTTTGGGCTCCTGTTTATGCTGACTGGGGATATCAAAATAGAACATGTGGGTTAAGAGTTTCAGCACCAGGTAGATTTGAATATCGTTCAGTTGACTCAATGCACAATCCATATTTAATGGGTTCTGGTTTATTAAAATGTTTTGATGACGGGTTAACAAATAATATTGATCCAGGAAAACCAGAATCTAGAAGTATGTATGAAGCTCAAGCTGCTGGAAAAGAAGTTAAAAAACTACCTTTAAGTCTAGGGGAGGCATTAAATCGTTTAGCAGAAGATGAAGTTATTAAATCAGCTATGCCAGATGAAATGTATAAAGTTTTTCATTGGTACAAAAATGATGAATGGGAAAAATTCTTAGGTGCAACAACTCAATGGGATCTAGATACATATCTGGATTGTCTACCATAATCTTTAATAGAAACAGGGGAAATAAATGTGTGGAATAGCAGGATTAATACATAGAGGAAAATCATCCAATGTAGGAAGTGAACTACAAGGAATGCTTCAAGCATTAAAACATAGAGGAGAAGATTCTACTGGTTACGCGTTATATGGTGATACAGATGGTAAAAACTTTATTATGCGTTTTAAGGTTGGTGAAAATGTTGGTGAAGGAAGCTCTTCGATAGTTGAAGATGTTTCAGTTTATGATGAAAGAAAAAAAATTGTTGATCAATACTTATCTGAGCTAGGTGCTAAAATAATTAAAGAAGAAAGAGTTCTACCCTACTCTTTGAGATATGAAATTGTATATGAAACAAAAGATTTATTAAAATTTTCTCAAAAAATTGAAAGCATTCCAGGTGTTGAGATTCTTTCTATGGGAAAATCATTAGAGGTTATAAAAGATTTAGGTAACGCTAAAATGGTTTGTGATAGATATGATTTGGATAAAGTAGTTGGAACTCATGCAATTGGGCATGCTAGAATGGCTACAGAGTCTGGTGTAGATATTAAGTCAGCTCACCCTTTTTGGGGTTATCCTTTTAGTGATGTTTCTGTAGTTCATAATGGTCAATTAACTAATTATTGGAACAACAGAAGGTTACTAGAAAACAAAGGTATGAGGTTTATGTCTGAATGTGATTCAGAATTGATTGCTGTATACATTGCTCAAAAAATGAGAGAAGGAGCATCTCTTGAAGAGGGGATGAAAGCTTCTTTAACAGGCCTTGATGGAGTATTTACATATTTTGTTGCAACTATAGATTCTTTAGGAATGGCTAAAGATACAATGGCTGCAAAACCTTTGGTTCTTTATGAGTCAGATGATTTAGTAGCAATGGGTTCAGAAGAAATAGCAATCAGATCAATTCTACCGCAAGAGATAGATACATATGATCCATTTGATGGGGAGGTAAAAGTATGGCAAATTTAAAGACTACAGAGAAAAAAACAAAGTCCCAGTCAATGGGTATGCATACCGAAGTTTTAACTGGTAGAACTCAACAAAAGTTTTTCAACCCAGATGAGGCAGAAAATTTTTTTTACTTTGGGACTTACGATGTAGATTTTAATAAAAGAACAGAGTTAGATGTTAATGAAATGACAGCTCCTGAAGCTAATAAAGAGATAGATAATTTAATGAGCCAAGGTTATGGAACAATTGTTATTAAAAACCCTCAAGGAAAACATAGTTTGGGTGTTGGTATTTTAAATAAACTAAATTTAATTTTCGAAGGAAGTTTGGGTTATTTTGGCATGGGCTCATGTGATGGACCTACAGTTAGAATTAATGGTAGAGTAGGATGGTCTTGCGCAGAAAACTTAATGGCTGGAAAAGTTGTTATTGAAAAAAATGCTGGCTCTTGTTTTGGTGCCGCAATAAGAGGTGGAGATTTAATTTGTAAAGGAAGTGTTGGTGCTAGAACTGGTATTGATATGAAGGGTGGAACTATTATTATTGGTGGTGATGCTGGAGCGTTTACTGGTTTTATGATGCAAAGAGGAAGAATAATTATTCTTGGCGATGTTGGAATAAATTTGGGTGACTCAATGTATGATGGAACAATATTTATTGGTGGTAAAATTAGTTCTTTTGGAAGTGATGCGGTTACTGCAGATCTTACTAACAGTGATCAAGACTGGTTAAAAAGAAAACTAAAAGTTGCAGAGATAGGTGAAAAATTTGATGTTAGTAAAATGACAAAAATAGTCGCAGGTAAAAAACTTTGGAACTATGATAATCTAGAACCTACAGAAAAGAAAGGAGCTATCTAATGGCTAAAAAGAAAACTAAAAAAAATGAAAAAAAATTAAAAAAATCAAACGGTAGCGTTGGAGGAAAAGCTGACGTTCATGCTCATGAAGAAGGCAAAAGAAATAAAAGTTTATTAGGACACAATGCTATTTTTACTCCTGAAGTCATAGACGATATTCATATTAAAGCTCAACTTGGAAGATACAGAATGCGTGGAATGGCATTAATGAAAAAGATTCCAACATTTGATGATTTAGTTTTTTTACCAGGTACTCTCACAAGGTTTGTAATTGAAGGTTACAGAGAAAAATGTGAAACTAAAACTGTAATTGGTCCTAATTGTGAAAACCCAATTGAGTTAGACATACCAGTGTATATTACAGGTATGAGTTTTGGTGCCCTTTCTTATGAAGCAAAAACTGCTTTAGCAAGAGGAGCTACAATGGCTGGAAGTGCTACATGTTCTGGTGAAGGCGGAATGATACCTGATGAAAGAAGATATTCTGAAAAATGGTATTACCAATGTATTCAATCAAGATACGGTTTTAACCCTCATCATGCTCAACTTGCAGATGGAATTGAGGTGTTTATTGGCCAAGGACAAAAAGTTGGAATGGGTGGACACTTAATGGGTCAAAAAGTAACTGATCAAGTTGCTGAGATGAGATCTTTACCTTCTGGTATTGATCAACGATCTCCCGCAAGACATCCTGACTGGTTAGGTCCTGATGATTTAGCTTTAAAAGTTGAAGAGTTAAGACAATTAACAAAAAATAAAGTACCAATTCAGTTAAAACTTGGTGCGTCAAAAGTTTATGATGATGTCCGTATGGCTGCAAAGTGTAATCCTGACTCTATTTATCTAGATGGAATGGAAGGGTCAACTGGAGCTGGACCACACATAGCTGCTGCTAATACTGGTATTCCAGGAATCGCTGCTATCAGAGAAGCTAGAAGAGCTATCGACGATGTTGGTAAAACTGGACAAGTAACTTTAATTTATGCTGGTGGTGTTAGGGATGGTGCTGATATGGCTAAAGCTTTAGCATTAGGTGCTGATGCAATAGCAATTGGTACTGGATCAATGATCGCTTTAAACTGTAATAAAGATATACCTGAAGCTAATTTTGAAAAAGAAATGGGTGTAAAAGCCGGTGAATGTTATCACTGCCATACTGGTCGTTGTCCAGTTGGTGTCGCTACACAAGATCCTAAATTAAGAGCCAGATTAAATCCTGATGATGCTGCATTAAGAGTTTATAATTACTTACATGCAATGACACTAGAGGCTCAACTTTTAGCAAGAGCTTGTGGTAAAACAAATATTCACTCTTTAGAACCTGAAGATTTAGCTGCTCTGACTATGGAGGCATCTGCTTTAGCAAAAGTCCCTATGACTGGAACTAACTATACAGTTGGTGTTGACAATTATCATAAAATATAAGGATCAAAAATGGTTAAAAAAAAAGTAAAAGCAAAAGTTAAAAAAGAAAAGAAACTTAAACTGGGTACTTTTAAAGAGACAGCTAGAGAGAAATTAATTGGTCAGCATATTGGTTATAGATATGATGTTAATTTACTACCAGACTATAAAAGAATTACTCCATTCCTAAAAAGGTATGTAGAAGCTATGGGTTGGGATGACCTTAATTGGTTAGAAGATGTTCATATGGGTTATGAAGAAGATAGACCTGCAGTATTTTGTAGAAATGCAAATGGATGGGTAACTATTCCAAAATCAATTAAATTACCTGATAACCAACAAGATAGAGATATGATAGCAAGAGAGCTTTTAGTTAAGTTTCAAATGTCTCCAAAACATCCGCTTGTTGATTTGAAAAAAGCTTACCTAAAATTCTAGCATCACAATCAAGAGTTGTTTATTTTTTAAAAACTCACCGTCTGTATTGGGTTTTTAAGAAATGTTTAGTTTGTCACACCTCCCTAAATTTCATAAGATTTCTGAAACTAATATAGGAGAGAGATTATGACTGATCAGTTAGGTGCTCTAACAACTATATTTACAGAGTTTTACTACTGGGTAACTGTAGTACTGATGTTTTTAATTCACGTCGGTTTCTGTATGTATGAAGTTGGAGCTTCTCGATACAAACATCACCAACACACTCTTATGAAAAATACTATGGTTATACCCTTAGTAACGGTAACTTGGTTTTTCTTTGGTTGGTGGATTTACTGGGCATTCCCAACAGGACCAGGGATTGCACCATCAATAATGAATGAGAGTACTGCATTAATAACAGACGATTCTGCGTTTAGTGCCACTTACTATTTAGCTAACAGTCCACTAATGGCTGTTAACTTAGGTGATCACATAAGTGGAGTATTTTGGGCTGCATTTTTACTATTTTCATGGACAGCTGCTTCAATTGTTTCTGGAGCAATCATTGAGAGGATTACAACTTTTGCATTTGGTATTTTAGCGATTGCAATTGGATCTGTATTTTGGACAATCGATGCTGCTTGGGGATGGCACTTTGATGGATGGATGCTCAAAATTTTAGGATATCATGACGCTTATGCATCAGGAGTAATTCACGCAATTGCGGGTGGATTTGCTTTAGGTATTCTAATCGTTTTAGGACCTAGAATTGGAAAATTCTCATCAAGTGGTGAGCCAAGAAATATAGGACCAAGAAACCCATGGCTAGTTACAGTTGGATTATTTTTAATCTATACTGGTTTCTGGGGATTTTATGCGGCATGTAATATACCGATATTTGATCTTGGACCTGAATATGGAATGGAAGGTGTAACCTACTGGACAGCAACAAACATATATGTAACCCCAACCACCCTGAGTGGAATAACCTATAACTTCTTGATGTCACTATCAGGAGGATTATTAGCTGGATACGTGGTCGCTAAAGGTGATCCATTCTGGACTTACTCAAGTGGACTAGCTGGGATCATTTGTGCATCTGCAGGTAATGATTTGTATCACCCGATACAAGCAATGCTTATTGGTGCGATTGGTGTTGTTATAGCATATAAAATGCATTACTGGGTTGAACGTAAGTTCAAAATAGATGATGCGGTTGGTGCAGTAGCAGTACATGGTTACGCAGGATTTGTTGGTCTTGTAATTTGTGGATTTGTTTTAAATGGCTATCCTTCATCTGGATACAGTGTTGGAGCTATGTGGGACGGATCAACTTATGCATCAATCAATCCACTGGGACAATTCCTTGGAGCAATTATAATGTTTGGAGTTCTTGGAATGTTACCAGGCTATGTCTTGGCTAGAATACTAAGCGCTTTTGGTAAATTAAGAATCCCACGTGAAGTAGAAATAGCAGGACTAGACTATGAAATGATGGAGGACGATAGAGATGCTGAAAAAGCAGTCGCCTCTTCAACTAGGTAAAGGAGAAAAAATATGGCTACAGTAACAAACTGGATAGATCATTTAAGTGCTAAGGAAGTTGTTGGAGCAGTTTATCCCGGAGCTGGATCTAGTGAAACTTTACTAGTTATTCTAGGTGTAGTTTTCTGGATTGGCTGGCATGTCCTTACTAACAAATCTGAGAGTGAAAAGCTCTCGAGATTGGCTAGAAAAAGACATGGTGCTAATGATCATAAGAGCAATATTACCGACTGGTAATATCAATTAAAAATTTGGGCGCTACTTAATTGTAGCGCCCTTTTTTTTACAAAAATTATACAATCATGGATAGAAACAATAACGAAGATCTAAGACCAAGTAAAATGAGAGGTGTCGTTTTTCCAAAAGCAAAATATGGAGTGATAGCGGCTATTATCATCATTGTAGTAGGAAATATTTTCTACTATAAAGATTTTCTACTGTCTTTAATAAAATAAACTTAAAAAAATTTATGTGTGGAATTGTTGGCATCTACTTAAAAACTAAAAAATTTGAAAAAAATTTAGGAAAGATGCTATCTGGTATGCTTAATAATATGGAATCTCGTGGACCAGACAGTGCTGGCTTTGCGATTTATAAAGATGAAAGTAAAAAACTATACAAATTTTCTTTATGTATTAATGATTTAAACTTTAATAGCTTTAAGAAAGAAATATCTAAAAAACTTAAAAAAGCTAAACTTACTCAAATCTCAGATCATGTAATTTTAAAAACTCTTGAGCAACCAAAGAAAGTGATTAAGATAATCAATTCTAATTTTCCTAAAGTATCTATAGTTGGGTATGGCCGATCAATAGAAATATTTAAACAAGTTGGTAATCCTAAAGATGTAGTAAAAAAATTTAAATTAGATAGTTTTAGTGGTACTCATGGAATAGGCCATACAAGAATGGCTACAGAAAGTGCTATAACTACAGATGGATCTCACCCCTATTCGACTGGTGAGGATGAATGTTTAGTTCATAATGGATCACTATCAAATCATAATAATTTAAGAAGAGAACTCACTAAAAAAGGTAACTTCTTTAACTCTGAAAATGATACTGAGGTTGCAGCAGGATACGTTTCTAACAGTTTATCAAATAATAAATCTCTAAAAGATACACTTACTTCTAGTCTAAAGGATTTAGATGGTTTTTATACTTTTATTACTGGAACTAGAAAAGGCTTTGCAGTTGTTAGAGATGAAATAGCATGTAAGCCAGCCGTAATAGCAGAAACAAAAAACTATGTTGCAATAGCATCTGAGTTTCAAGCAATGGCACATTTGCCTGATGTAAATGGTGCAAAAATTTTTGAACCTGAACCTGGTATTGTCTATTCGTGGGGAAATTAATGAAACTAGATTTAAAAAAAAAGAAATTAAGAGAAATTAACAGCACCCTTCAAAATTTAGATGTTAAAAAAAATGAAAGAGATTTTATAATTATAAACCCAGAGGGTAACCACGCATTGTGTGCTGGATTAAATCAAGAAATGAAAGTTTTAATAAAAGGTCATGTTGGTTATTACTGTGCAGGAATGAATCAAAAAGCACATGTAACGATAGATGGAAATGTTGGAACAGGTGTTGCTGAAAACATGATGTCCGGAACTGTTCATGTTAAAGGTAATGCTTCACAATCTGCAGGTGCTACTGCACATGGAGGTTTACTTTTAATTGATGGAGATGCTAGTTCAAGATGTGGTATTTCAATGAAAGGAATTGATATTGTGGTTAAGGGTTCAGTTGGTCATATGTCGGCTTTTATGGCTCAATCTGGTACAATGATAGTTTGTGGAGATGCTGGTGAAGCTTTAGGAGATAGTCTTTATGAAACAGATATTTTTGTTAAAGGATCAGTTAAATCTTTAGGTGCAGATTGCATTGAAAAAAAAATGGAAAAGAAACATTTGAATAAAATTTCAGCTCTTTTAAAAAAAAGTGAAATAGAAAATATTAAACCAGATAGTTTTAAGAGATATGGTTCAGCACGAAAACTTTATAATTTTAATATCGATAATGTATCAAGTTATTAATAATGCCAGATAATAAAAAAACTCATCCTCGTATATCATGGACTTTTGATGAGTATACAAATTCAGAAATAAGACGAGCAGCTGAAACAGGAATTTACGATATAAGAGGTGGAGGATCTAAAAGAAAACTTCCTCACTTTGATGATTTACTTTTTCTTGGAGCTTCAATGTCTAGATACCCTTTAGAAGGATATAGAGAAAATTGTAATACAAAAGTAACTTTAGGAACTCGTTATGCAAAAAAACCTTTGGAACTAGACATTCCTATTACAATTGCTGGTATGAGTTTTGGAGCGTTATCAGGAAGAGCTAAAGAAGCTTTAGGACGTGGAGCAAGTATGGCTGGTACATCTACAACTACTGGTGATGGTGGAATGACACCAGAAGAGAGAGGACAGTCTAAAAATTTAATCTACCAACTTTTACCTTCTAGGTATGGGATGAATCCTGATGACCTTCGAAAAGCAGATGCTATTGAAATAGTTATAGGACAAGGTGCAAAACCAGGTGGTGGTGGAATGTTACTGGGCCAAAAAATTAGTGATCGTGTTGCTGAAATGAGAACTTTACCTAAAGGTATAGATCAAAGATCTGCATGTAGACACCCTGATTGGACAGGTCCCGACGATTTAAAAATTAAAATTTTAGAAATAAGAGAAATTACTGGTTGGAAAGTTCCAATATTCATTAAGGTTGCAGGAGCAAGACCATATTATGATACTGCGCTTGCTGTTAAGGCTGGTGCTGATGTTGTTGTATTAGATGGAATGCAAGGTGGAACAGCTGCTACTCAAGAAGTATTTATAGAAAATGTTGGTCAACCCACTTTAGCATGTATTAGACCTGCTGTAGATGCACTTCAAGATTTAGATCAACATAGAAAAGTTCAATTAATCATATCTGGTGGAATTAGAAATGGTGCAGATGTTGCTAAGGCAATGGCTCTTGGAGCAGATGCAGTTTCAATTGGTTCTGCTGCAATGATAGCATTAGGAGATAATGATCCTAAATGGGAAAAAGATTATAATAAACTAGGAACTACCGCTGGTGCTTATGATGATTGGCATGAAGGAAATGACCCCGCAGGAATTACAACTCAAAAACCTGAGCTAATGAAACGATTTGACCCTGTTGCTGGTGGAAGACGTTTATCAAATTATTTAAAAGTAATGACGCTTGAAGCTCAAACAATAGCCAGAGCCTCTGGTAAAAATGATTTACATAATTTAGAGCCAGAAGACTTATGTGCACTTACAGTTGAATCTGCTGCTATGGCTAGAGTCCAACTAGCAGGAACTAACTGGATACCAGGATTAAAAAATAAAAAATAGTATTGTGAAGGTTAATTAACAGTTATAAATTAAAGAATTAAAATGCCTAAAAATTTATCTACAATTGCAAAAACCAAAAAAATTAAATACTTTTTAATTAGTTTTGTAGACTTTTTTGGTGTCTTAAGATCAAAATTAGTTCCAGCACAAGCTATTGCTGATATGCAAAAGAATGGTGCCGGCTTTGCTGGGTTTGCAACCTGGTTAGATATGTCTCCTGCAGATGGAGATATGTTTGCTCTGCCAGATCCTGATAGTTTAATTCAATTACCTTGGAACAAAGAAATAGGTTGGTTAGCTTCAGACTTATATATGTATGGAAAGCCAGTAAAGGCATCACCTAGAGTAATGCTCAAAGAGCAAATCTATCAACTAAATAAAAAAAATTTAGTTATGAAGTCTGGAGTGGAGTGTGAATATTTTTTAATATCTGAAGATGGCACCAGAATTGCTGATACTAGAGACACTCAATCTAAACCTTGTTATGATCAATCTGCTTTAATGAGAAGGTATGATTTAATTAAAGAAATATGTGACAGTATGATTGATATGGGTTGGAATCCTTACCAGAATGATCATGAGGATGCGAATGGTCAATTTGAGATGAATTGGGATTATACAGATTGTTTGACAACAGCTGATAGACATGTTTTTTTTAAATATATGGTTAAATCATTGGCTGAAAAACATGGATTAAGAGCAACATTTATGCCTAAACCTTTTGTTAATTTAACAGGAAATGGATGTCATGCTCATATTTCTTTATGGAATGGAAAAATAAATAAATTTTTAGATAATGGAGATAGATTGGGTTTAAGCAGGTTAGCATATAATTTTTTAGGAGGAATTATGAAGCTTACTCAGCCATTGACTGCTTTTTTTAACCCTACAATTAATAGTTACAGAAGAATAAATGCACCACCAACTAAATCAGGTGCTACATGGTCACCTAGCAGTATTTCTTATACGGGAAACAATAGAACTCATATGATAAGAGTTCCTGATAAAGGTAGATTTGAATTAAGATTAATGGATGGAGCTGTAAATCCTTATTTGCTTCAAGCAGGGGTAATTGCTGCAGGATTACATGGAATCAATAACAAAATAGATCCTGGGGAACCTTTATCTTGTAACATGTATACTGATCATAAAAATTATCCAAATCTAAAGAAATTACCAGATACAATTGAAGATGCTTTGGATCAATTAGAAAGTAGTAAAGAAATTAGAGAAGCTTTAGGTGATGATACCATTAAAAGCTATATAAAATTAAAAAGATCAGAAATTGAGAATTTTGATCTAGAAGAAAAATTTGATAAAAAAGACCCAGTTACTGATTGGGAAAAAAATAGCACTCTTGATTGTTAATTAAATGAAAACAATACTCCAAAAAGAACTTTGGTCTATTTCATCTTTTTTAGAAAATAAGAATTTTTTATTTGATGAGAATAAAATTTTAAACTCTTTGCCAAAAAAAGATATTGATGAAGCCTATTCTAGTATTTCTAGTTGGAAAGATTATTCTCCAACACCATTAATTGAATTAAACAAACTTTCAAAGGAATTAAATTTGAATAAAATTTTTTATAAAGATGAAAGTAAAAGATTTGATCTTAAATCTTTTAAGGCACTTGGTGGCGCCTATGCTGTAGAAAAAGTTACAAAGGGAAATAAAGATATTGTTGTTGCAACAGCTACAGCTGGAAATCATGGTAGATCTGTTGCATGGGGCGCAAAAAGACTTGGTTTAAAATGTAAAATTTTTATTAGTGAGTATGTTAGTGATGCAAGAGGACAAGCTATGGCAGATCTTAGTGCTGATGTAATTAAAGTTAAAGGCAATTATGAAAAATCATTAATTGAATGCATTAAACAATCTACAGAAAATAATTGGCAAATTGTTCAGGATGTTGCTTGGCAAAATTACATGTTAGTGCCAATGTATACAATGGCTGGCTACACAGTAATGATGAAAGAAATTGTTGATCAAATTAAAAATGATAAAATCACCCATATAATATTACAGGCTGGAGTTGGTGGTATGGCAGGTGCTATGATTGTGGGTATAGCAAGATATTTAAAAAATGTACCTGAAACTATTGTTGTTGAACCAGATAGTGCAGCATGCGTAATGGAAAGTATCAAAACAGGAAAAATAGAAAAGATTGATATTAAAAGAGAAAGCTTAATGGGAGGAATGTCTTGTGGTGAGGTATCTTTAGTGCCATGGGAAATACTTAAAAATGCTGTTAAGTTTTGTATTAGTTTACCTGATGATGATATTGCAAAAACTATGAAGTTGCTTGGAGATTCTAGCTTTAGTGAAGAAAAAATAATAGCAGGAGAAAACTCTGCTCCAGGAGTGATTAGTCTAATAGCTTCGTGCCTTAATGATCAGATTAAAGAAAGATTAAAATTAAACTCAAAGTCTAATATATTGGTTATTGGTTGTGAAGGCGATACAGATAAAGAAATGTATCAAAAACTTATCAATCAATAAAAAAAGTATGTAAATGAAAAAAATTTTACAAAAAGAAGATAATAATTTAGATTTTTATAAAATTTTTAAACCTGAATTAACTCCCAAAAGAATGATGGAATTAGGAGTTTTTGGAGGTGCTTACTTTGGCCTAAGCTTAAAAGAATATCCTAAATCATGGTTTAAAAATGCAAAGATAAGTAAAACTTTCGATGTAAATTTAAACAGATTTAAGGTTGTTTCAGGTTTATCAAGAGAACATTGGATAGAAAAAGGATGGATTTTTAAAGAAGATCCTCTGGGTTGGTTTCAATGGTATTGTAGATTTTGTAACGGTAGAAGGATTGCGCACATGGATAAAATTCAAATAAAAAGATGGAAAAATTTTAGAAGACATGTTTCAGCAATTGAAAAAAATTGTGAAAAAGGTGATCTTGGATGTAGAAAAAGACAAAGGCAAGCTATATTACAATGGGCTTATGATCCTTATAGATAATCAAAACTTATAGAGGTCAACTCGTGTAAACGACTAGTTGTTCTTTTGAATGTATCAACTAAACTTTTTGAAGATTTAATCAATTTTAAATCAACTTTAGACCTAATTGTTAAAGGTATTTTCTTTTCATACAAAATATCAATTAAAGTAATGAATCTTTTTTGTTGATTTGAATTATCATCATTAAAAAATGGCAAATTATCAATAAAAATAAAACTACAATTATCAGAAATTTTTATGTAATCCTCAGATCCAAGATTTCTATTACAAAGTTCTTCAAAGTTAAATTTAGCGACTCCATCATAAAAGTTTTCTAATACTATTTTACGTCCTTTAATCTCAATTATTTTTAAAAATTTTTTTTTATCTTTTGTTATTTTTCTAAAAAATTTATTAAAAATAAAATTTGTTGACTCATTTGTTGGTGAAAGAAACCTTTCTAAATTTATATTTTTATTAGTGCGATAGTCTTCTTTAATCAATAAATTCTTTTCACAACAAAATTCTTTTAAAATTTTAATAAAAGGAATGAATTGATCTCTTTGTAATCCATTTTTATACAAGTTATCAATATTTATATTTGAGGAAAAAATAACTCTTATATTTTTTTGAAAAATTCTTTTAAACAATTTCCCCAAAATCATTGCATCGACTATATTCGTAACTTGAAATTCATCAAAATAAATTAATTCAGTTTTTGATTTTAAATCTTTTACAAAATAATCAATTCCATCTTTATCTTTGTTTTGGAAGATAAAGTTATGAAAATGAATCATAAATTCATTAAAATGTAGTCTCAATTTTCTTTTTTTAAAATTATCAAAAAAAAAATTTAAAATCATTGTTTTGCCAACACCAACATCTCCTGCAAGGTAAAAACCAAGTTTATCATTTTTTTTACTTAGAAATTTGCTTAAAATAGATCTTTCAAAGTTTTTTTTATAATAATCTTGAAGATGATTGATTATTTTAAATTGACTTTGATTGATTTCAAACTTTTTCTCTACACAAAATTCTAAAAATATTTTCTCTAATTTCATTTCTTTATTTTAAAGTCTATTCCATACTCAGATCTTGGTCCCTTTCTAAATCCGAAAGGTCCTGGTATAAATATTGTCATAGGTTTCGAACCTGGCTCTAAATCAACTCTATGAAGATTATTTGCCGACCGGAAACCAACATACCCTGGATGTCTCCAGAATTTACCTGTTTTAAGTGTTTCCCAATAACCTCCTCGTAATATAATTGTTATATATGGACATAAATGTGTATGAACACCTTCTCCATGATCATCTGCCAACATTTCATGTATCAAAATATTAAAAGGAAACCACTTTGGTCTATTTCTAAATATTAAATAATACCTGTTCATCCATGGTTTTGCATTTTTATAATTTGGGTGAGAGGGTCCTCTATCCAATACAACTTTTTTACGGCCCAGTTTATCAAGTAACCTTAAAAACATTTTATTGTACTTTAATTATGCCATCATTTGCTATTACAAATAAGCTTTTTTCTAGAACAAATCCTCTAGAAATATATCCATTATCAATTTTTATAGATGACATAACTCGTCCTTTTTTTATATCAATAATTAAAATTCTTCCATTATTCACTGACACATAAATTTTATTTTTTCCAACTATAAATCCTGTTACTTGCAGTTTATTTCTTTTTTTTTTTTTAATTTGATTAAAAATATCAGTACGTCTAATAATTTCTCCAGTTTTAGATTCTAAAATAGACAAATAACCATCATCAGATATTGAGTATATAATTCTTTCAACAACTGTTGATCGTAATGATGACCCAATATTTTGAATCCAATTAACAACTCCACTATTAGTGTCTATGGAATAAAACTCATTTTTATTTGTAGAAAAATAAAGATTATCATTATTTAATATTAAATTTGATGTTTTTAAAAAATAACTACTCGAAGAGTCTAAATTTTTTAATGTTGGTACAATCCACAATAAATTTCCTGTGTTTATATCTACTGCGGTTATGTCACCTATAGAGTTATTAAAAATAACTTTATTTCTATCAATAACAATAGAAAGTTTTTTTTGTGATTTTAGTATTGAATTTTCAGTTTTAACTTTCCATAATTGCCTTCCATCTTTAATAGAAAAACATCTTAAAATATTTTTATAATCAATTACAAAAAAATGGTCTTTATAGATTTTTAATTCAGAGTTAAACGCCACAGTATTTTTTTTACTCCAAAGAAGTTCCCCTGAATTAGTATTTAATGCATAAAATTTAGCTATATTATCAGCAACAATAAGAGTGTTATTATGATTTGCAAAAAATAAAATTGGCTCAAGTTTTTTTTCTTCTTTGTTATAGTAATTTTTACTCCAAATTAATTTGGATTTACTGTCAAATTTTAAAATAGACCCCTTTTTTGAAAAAAAGATAAGATTATCTTTATCAAAAATTATTTCTGGTTCAAATTCATTAAGTTTTTTTATCTTTGAAAAATTGAATTTTAAAGCTTTTTTCATTTCACCATCATAATCCAATCTTCCATTATTATTTGTTAGATTATTTTGAAATGATTTTTTTGAAAATGTCTTAGATCTTATATCTATTTCTAAATTTGGATTAATTTCAAAATTGGTTTTTTTTATTTCTTTAAATAATTCTTTTTTATTTATTTCTTCTTTGATTTCACTATTTTTCCAAAAACTACTTTTTGAAGCAAAAGAGCAATGACCAATGAATAATATAGTGATTAATAATAAAAACTTTTTATTCACTAAAATCTCTATTGAGTCTTTTTTGTGTTTTTTTTTTAATATCTAAATTAATGTTAGGTAATTCTAAAATTTTTTTATAGAACTCTTTTGATTTGTTTTTTTCATTATTTGAATAAAAATACTCTGCTACCAAGTACAATGAATGTGATTTCCATATACTTTCAGAATTAATTATTGGATTTAATATTTTTATTAAAACATTTTCTGTTGAAAAGCTTGAATTAAATAATGCTTTTTTGTATAGGATCAAATTCCTAATTTCTTTGTCTAATGTAGTTTTGTTTATTAATTCATCAAACAAATTATTAATTGCATTTTTATCATCTATTAAATTGTTATCTATTAAAAAATATAAAGCTAAAGGTGAATAAGTAGAGTCATTTTCATTTATTATTTGAGTTAATTGATCAGCTGTTTTTTGTTTTGTATTTGTACTGAAATTTATTTTTGTTTTATTGAATGCATTTGCTAATTTTATTTTTTTTTGCACTTTCAATTCCTTTATTGAAAGATAACTAATTACTACAACGAGTATAATTGAAAACCCTATTAATAAATTTTTTTTATTATTAATAAAAAAATTTTTAATTTTTTCATTTCTTGTATTAGAGTCTATAATTGTAATTTCTTCATCCATATTTAAAGCATGTTCCTTAATACATATTGAAGAATACCACCATTTTTATAATATTCTAATTCATTTTTTGTATCAATTCTGCAGAGTGTTTTAATCTTTTTGATGTCACCTGATGCATATTTAATTTCTACCTGTATATGATCTGAAGGTTTGACACCTTCTTGAATATCAACAACTGTAATTAACTCTGATCCAATTAAATTTAAATTAGTTCTATTGGTTCCTTCTGTAAATTGAAGTGGTAATACACCCATACCAATTAAGTTCGATCTATGAATTCTTTCAAAGCTTTCTGCTATTACAACCTTTACACCTAATAATTTTGTTCCTTTAGCTGCCCAATCTCTTGATGATCCTGTGCCATATTCTTTTCCACCAATAACCACCAAATCTGTTCCTCTTTTTTTATACTCTTCTACAGCACTGTAAACTGGCATTACCTCTTCTTCAGGATATAATTTTGTAAAACCACCTTCTGTGCCTGGGGCCATCTCATTCTTTATTCTAATATTTGCAAAAGTTCCTCTCATCATAACTTCATGGTTTCCTCTTCTTGAACCATAAGAATTGTAGTCTTTAGGTAATATTTGGTGCTCCATAAAATATTCACCAGTAGGGCTTTCTTTTTGAATATTTCCAGCTGGGGAAATATGATCTGTAGTGACCATATCTCCTAAAATCAAAAGTGGTCTTGCATCCTTAATAGGTTTGAAACCTTCAGGTTTATCAGTTAGGTTTTCAAAAAATGGTGGTTTTTTTACATAAGTTGAACTTGTATCCCAATTATAAATACTTGTATTTTCAGTTTTTATTTTTTGCCATTGTTTAGGACCTTCTGAAACATTTGAATATCTATTGATAAACATTTCAGCATTTAAAGCATCTCTTAAGGTATCTTCTATTTCTTTGTTAGATGGCCAAATATCTTTTAAGAATATATCTTTATCCTCTTTATTTTTCCCTAATGGTTCATTGTATAAATCAAATTCCATATGACCTGCAAGGGCATAAGCTACAACAAGTGGAGGTGATGCTAGATAATTTGCTTTAATATGTGGAGATATTCTTCCTTCAAAATTTCTGTTTCCAGATAATACTGAAACAGCATATATATTTTCTTTATCAATAGCCTTCACAATTTCCTCAGGTAAAGGTCCTGAGTTTCCTATGCAAGTTGTACACCCATATCCTACTAAATTAAAACCTAGTTTATCTAAAAATATATTCAATCCAGCTTTAGCTAAATAATCTGTTACTACTTGTGATCCTGGGGCTAATGACGTTTTTACCCACGGTTTTGTTTTTAAGCCAAGTTCTACAGCTTTTTTTGCAAGCAACCCAGCTCCAATTAAAACATTTGGATTTGATGTATTTGTGCACGAGGTAATTGCTGCTATCAATATGGAGCCATCTTTAATTTCATAACTTTTTCCAGAAACTTTTGAGATATTTTTTGTTTTTCTTTTAGTCGATTCTTCAAGAACTTTTTTAAATTCTTTTGAGGCATCTGTTAATAAAACTTTATCCTGAGGTCTCTTTGGTCCTGAAATTGTTGGAACAATTGTTGACATATCTAACGATAAAGTGTCAGTAAACTCAATTCCATCACTAGCCCATAGGCCTTGTTCTTTTGCATACTTTTCAACAATATTAACTGCTTCATTGTCTCGTCCCGAAAATCTCAGATATTTTAATGTCTCATCATCAATTGGAAAAAAACCACAAGTTGCTCCATACTCTGGAGCCATGTTTGCAATTGTCGCTCTATCAGCAAGTGTTAAATTTTTTAACCCCTCTCCATAAAACTCAACAAACTTTCCTACAACACTCTTATCTCTCAACATTTTTACTACCGTTAACACTAAATCTGTAGCTGTAGTACCTTCTGGCATTTTATTAATAACCTCAAATCCAATTACTTCTGGAATTAGCATTGAGATTGGCTGGCCCAACATGCCTGCTTCAGCTTCGATTCCACCAACACCCCAACCAAGAACTGATAAGCCATTAACCATTGTTGTGTGACTGTCCGTACCAACTAAAGTATCAGGAAATAGATAGTCTTCGTCATTAAATTTTTCTGACCAAACCACTTTAGATAAATATTCTAAATTGACTTGATGGCAAATTCCTGTTCCAGGAGGAACTATTCTAAAATTATTAAATGCTTGTTGTCCCCATTTTAAAAAAGAATATCTTTCACCATTTCTTTTAAATTCAATATCTACATTTTTTTCAAATGAGTCGATGTTTGCTGACTTATCAACTTGAACTGAGTGATCAATGACCAAGTCAACAGAAGATAATGGATTGATTGTATTTGGATCTTTATCTTTTTCTTTAACAGCTTCTCTCATAGCAGCAAGATCAGCAACTGCAGGAATTCCTGTATAATCTTGTAACAAAACTCTTGCTGGTCTATATGCAATTTCGGTTGAGGATTTCTTTGTCTTTAACCATTCTTTAACTGCCTCAATTTGATTTCTAGTAACAGATAAATCATCTTCATATCTTAGTAAATTTTCTAATAAAACTTTTAGTGATTTTGGAAGTTTTGAAATTCCGCTTAAGCCATTTTTTTCAGCTTCTAATAAAGAATAGTATTTGTATTCGCTATCATTAATTTTAATAGACTTTAAAGATTTATATGAATTTTTATTTCCTGGTTTCATTTAGTTTTAGATGTAGAACCCTATTATACAAACGATAAGTAGCAATGACATAGCATAATTAAATCGTTTTATAAAATTATTATTTGTAGCAAATTTCCTTAAAAACTTGCCTAAAAATGTCCATGAAGTGATACTTAAAAATGCTGTTACACTGCAAACTACAATCACCCAAATAGAGTGATTCAGGTATTTTTCCCCTTGTTCAACAAAATTTGAACTTAATGTCACTCCAGCCATAACACCTTTTGGGTTTATAAATTGAAATATGAATTTATCTAAAAATTTTACTGGGTTTTCTGTTTTTCCATCTGAAGAAATTTTTGAAAATGAAATTTTATAAGCTAGATAGATTAAAAAAAATGTTCCAAGGACTCTAATAATTTCCTGTATGATTGGATAATTTTTAAAAGTTGATATTAAAACAAAATTAATCAATATGATTAATGTTGTATAACCAAAACCAACTCCTAAAATTAGTGGTAAAGTTTTTTTTATACCAAAATTAAAGCCTGAGTATGCTGCTACAGCATTATTTGGTCCTGGCGTAAATCCTAATGAAAAAGAAATTCCTATTAATAATAATAATTCTGGATGCATAAGAATTAAGCTATCGGAAGACCGTTTTCAGATTTTTGAGATGGATGAACAAGTATAACTTTTCCATCTTTATCTATTGATCCTAATATAAGTACTTGAGATACCACTCCTGCAATATTTTTTTCAAAAAAATTACATACTCCGATTACTTGTTTTCCTTTAAGGTTATCTTCATTATAGTAGTGAGTAATTTGAGCAGATGACTGTTTAATTCCAATCTCTTTACCAAAATCAACCTCAACCACTAAGGATGGTTTTCTAGCTTTTTCATTTTTCTTTACTGAGATTACTGTTCCAACTCGAATATCTATTTTATCAAATATTTCAAAGGTTATTTGTTCTTTCATATATTTAATATATAATGGTTGATAAATATGAGTACAGAAAATAATTCAGAGTTATTGTATAAAAATTCAGTTCAAATTTTAACAGACTTAATAGCTTTTAAAACTATTTCAGGACAAGATAACAGTTCATTAATTGATTATTGTGATGATATCTTAAAAAAGCTAGGCGCTACTTCTTTTAGAACTTATGATGATGAAAAAAAAAGAGTAAATTTATTTGCTTCACTAAAAGCTAAAAATTCAAATAATAAGAAGCCAATTATTTTATCAGGTCACACTGATGTAGTTCCTGTTTCAAAAGGTTGGAGTTCTGATCCTTTTACTGCAACTATCAAAGGTGGTAAATTATATGGAAGAGGCTCATGTGATATGAAAGGTTTTATTGCTTGTACTTTAGCTTATGCACCTATTTATTCTAAATCAAATTTAAATAGAGACATTCATTTCTCATTTACGTTTGATGAAGAAACAGCATGCCAGGGTGCACCTATATTAATAGAAGAATTGAAAAGAAGAAAAATTAAAGATGGTATTTGTATCATTGGTGAACCAACTAATATGAAGATTATCGATGCTCATAAGGGATGCTATGAATACACAACTTATTTTAAAGGTTTGGCGGGGCATAGTTCGGCACCTCATAAAGGTGTAAGTGCTGTTGAATATGCATCAAGATATGTAAATAAATTAATTGAACTTAGGAATAAACTTAAAAGTAGAGCACCTAAGGACTCTATTTTTGATCCACCTCACTCTACCCTTTCTATTGGTGGTGTGTTTGGTGGTATTGCTCACAATGTAATAGCGGACAAATGTCATGTTAATTGGGAAACAAGACCAGTCGTTAAAGAAGATGGCATATTTTTAAATCAAGAAATCGACAAGTATGCAAATGAAATATTATTACCTGAGATGAAAAAAATTTTTCCTAATGCATCAATTGAAAAAGATATTATTGGTGAAATAGTTGGGTTTGATAGAGAAGATAAGTCAGATGCTTGTGAATTAATTTCAAGTTTGACAGGTGATAATTCTAGACAAGTTGTTTCATTTGGAACTGAAGCAGGTTTATTTCAGGAAATTGGGATTAGCACAGTGGTCTGTGGTCCTGGATCAATTGATCAGGCTCATAAAATTGATGAGTTCATTGTTTTGGATGAACTTAAAAAATGTTTAAACTTGCTTGATGGTATTAAAGTAAAGTCTATTACTAATTAATAAATTGTTAAACCATACAAAGTAAATTATAATTTTTTATGTCTAAAAAAAATCCAAGAGATATGATTGGGTATGGCTCCAAAGATCAAAAAGTTAAATGGCCTAATAATGCACGTATTGCTGTTCAAATAGTTTTAAATTATGAAGAAGGTGCTGAAAATTGTGTTTTAAATGGAGACAATAACTCAGAAGTTTTCTTATCAGAAATCATTGGTGCTCAGCCTATCAAAGGTAGACATATAAATATGGAGTCTCTTTATGAATATGGCTCAAGAGCAGGATTTTGGAGATTACATAAACTATTTCAAGAAAAAAAGGTTCCTATAACAGTTTTTGGTGTTGGTATGGCTTTAGAAAAAAATCCTGAAGTTTGTAAAGCTATAATAGAAGCTGATTATGAAGTTGCATCTCATGGTTGGAGATGGATTGACTATCAAAATATTAAAAAAGCAGAAGAAAAAAAACACATGAAACTTGCTATTCAAACTCATACGAAAATTTTTGGGAGAAGACCTGATGGTTGGTATGCGGGAAGATGTAGCCCCAATACTAGAGACTTGGTTCTGGAAGATGGTGGTTTTTTATATGACAGTGATTCTTATAGCGATGACTTACCTTACTGGGAAACTAGAAATAAGAAAAAGCAATTAATTATTCCATATACTTTAGATAACAATGATATGCGTTTTGCAACCAATCAAGGGTTTAATACGGGTGATCATTTTTTTTCATATCTAAAAGATAGCTTTGATGTTTTATACGAAGAAGGAAAAACAAATCCCAAAATGATGTCAGTAGGATTACACTGTAGATTGATTGGGAAACCTGGCAGAGTTCAATCTTTAAAGAAATTTCTAAATTATATTCTTAAACATCAAGATGTGTGGATATGTAAGAGAATTGATATAGCCAAACATTGGATTAAAAACTATTCTTAATAATGTCAAAAAAAATTATTTTTACAAATGGTCTTATAGATTTGGCTCAACCCAGGTTAGGCACCAAAGTTATATTTAAAACTGATGACTTTTTTGCATCGGCAAATAGAATTATTTACCCTTTACCACCAGTTTTTAAAGATGGGTTATTTGATAAAAATGGTAAATGGATGGATGGATGGGAGTCTAGAAGAAAAAGAACTACAGGACACGATTATATAATTTTAAAATTAGGTAAACCTGGTTTGATTAAAAAAGTTGACGTTGATACTTCTCACTTTAATGGAAACCAGCCAGCTATGATTTCAATTGAAGGAACAAATTCAAGTTCAAATAAGATCAGTCAACTAAAATGGCTACCATTACTTTCTAGAAAAAAAACACGTGCAAATAGTCATCATTTGTTTTCTGTAAATAGTAAAAAAAATTTTACTCATATAAAATTTAATATTTTTCCCGATGGTGGTGTTGCTAGATTGAGATTATTTGGTTCAATTATCAAATCAAAAAAATTAAAAAATAAAAAAATGAATCTTGCATCATTACTAGATGGAGCATCTGTTATTGCTTGTAATAATGAACACTTTGGTAAGGCTGAAAATATTTTAGCACCTGGTAAAGCTAAAAATATGGGTGATGGATGGGAAACAAGGAGAAGACGTAGCCCAGGATTTGATTGGTTAATATTAAATTCTTTAGATGGAAAAGAAATCAATAAAATTGAAATATCCACTCATCACTTTAAGGGTAATTTTCCAAGTCATTGTTCATTGCAGGCAACTTATATACCAACATCAAAAAGCTCTAAAACAATTGTAAATTCTTCAGTCAAATGGAAATATTTATTAAAAAATGCAAAACTATCATCTAATAAAATACATATTTTTAAAAATGATTTAATGAAAAAAGATAAAATTAATTTTATAAAAATTAATATTTTTCCAGATGGTGGTATATCTCGATTTAGAATTTATGGAAAAAAAATATGAGTAACTTAGTAATTAAACCTAAAGCTATTAATAAAGAAAACTTTAAAAAATTTGGTGATATGATCACAACAGACGGTATCAAGCCTTTAGAAATAAATGATGGTTATGCAAAACGATATGATGGCATAGCCAACCTAGATGCAAGGAAAGATAATGGAGATTCTATAATTAGTATTTTTTCAGCTTTAAAAAGATCCTTTCCTATGAAAGTCGATATGATGGAGAAACATCCACTTGGTAGCCAAGCTTTTATTCCAATGAAAGAAACTACTTTTTTAGCTTTTGTCGCTCCTGAGGGTGATAAACCTGATTTAAATAAAATAGAAGCTTTTATCATTCCGAATGGAATAGGTGTTAATTATAATGCTGGGATTTGGCATTTTCCTCTAATTGCAACAGAGGATATGAATTTTTTAGTAGTTGATAGAAAAGGTGAAGGTGACAATCTAATTCTTCACGATTTAAATAAAGAAAACATCACTTTAGAATTTCAAGCATAAAAAAAGCCCATCAAAATAAATTGATGGGCTTTTAGTTAAAAGTTTAATTATCTTTTAGATATAGCTAAATGAACTACAGCACCTAGTGATGCTCCTATGATCCATGCATATCCTCCGCCACCACCTAAGTTAGCAAAGAAATCTCCTAAACCTAAAAATAAAATGTTTGGCCAAACAGAACCAACTGCAATATAGCCAGATAATATCCAAGCTATCATTCCTTTATGGTTAAAGCCACCATTGTAATGATACTTAGCTTTTGGACTAGCATCAAATAATGCATCTACATCTAGTTTTTCTTTTTTGATAATATAGTAATCCACAATCATAATACCAAATACTGGTGCCAGAATTGCTCCAAGGGTATTAACAAATGGAAATAATCCCATTTGAGTAATAACAGCAACCCACATACCACCAATTACAAAACCAAAACCAGCAGTTATTAATCCACCTGTTTTAAAGTTTATCTTGCTAGGCATTAAATTAGCTAAGTCATATGCAGGAGGTATAAAGTTTGCAACCATATTAATACCAACTGTTGCTGCAAAAAATGCGAATGCAGCAATAATTGTTAATCCCAAGTTGTCTACTTTAGCAACCATTTCTGTTGGACTTGATACGTATTCACCAAAAATTGCGATTGTTCCTCCAGTAATCATTAAAGTAATAAAAGAAAACAAGATTACATTTCCTACTAATCCCCATAGGTTACCTTTTCTCATTTCTTGTTCATTTTTTACAAATCTAGCAAAGTCACCAAAGTTAATAACTACTGCAGCAAAGTATCCAACCATAATTGAAAATACAGCTATGAAAGCTCCAAATGATCCTAGGCCTTCAAAACCACCAGTTCGCTCTCCTCCAGAAAATATAGTTCCTACTTCTGAAAAAAGTCCTCCACCAGCTTTTGCCCAAATAACTATCATTAAAAGTATCATAATGGCATAAACAGCAGGTCCTGCAAAGTTTAAGAATTTTCTGATAAGGTCTACACCTTGCCAAAATAAATAAACTTGGAATGCTGAAACAAATATAAATGAAAACCACATTACACCTGTCATACCAAGCATCATTACTTCACCTTCCATTCCTGTAATTCCAGTAATTAGAAGCGCTACAGCAGTTGATGCTGCGTAGGTTTGTGCTCCGTACCAAAACATTGCAACAAGACCTCTTGCCATTGCTGGAAAGTTTGCTCCAAACACACCCATACTGACTCGAGCAAATACTGGATATGGAATTCCATGTTTTACACTTGGTTTACCTGACAAGTTTACAAGCCACATTATAAAAAATCCTGCAAGAATTAATGCAGCAAATACAGCCCAACCATTTAGTCCTGATGCTAAAAACAAAGATGCTGCCAAAGTATAACCAAATAAACTTTGGACATCATTTGCCCACACGTTAAAGATTTCAAACCATCCCCAATTTTTTTTACTGCTCGGAGTTGGAGCTAAATCAGAATTGTAGAGTTTTGATGATCTACTCATATTTTTCTCCCTCTATTGTGCTACAATTGATTTAATTTAACATAATTGAAGTAACACTACTGCGACAGTATGGTTTTTTATAGTTCTGTAAACAATAATTTTATACAATCATAAGTAGAATAAATTAAACAAATAAACACAGGGGTAATTTGATAACTAAAAGCCTATTTTGAACACTAACAAATTAATCGTTCCAACCACTAACTACTTTAACTTCTAAATATTCCTCTAAACCTAATTTCCCAGCTTCTCGGCCAATACCTGAATGTTTGTAACCACCAAATGGAGCATCTGGTGCTAGACCAGCACCGTTAATATCAACCATACCTGATCTTAATTTTCTTGCGACTCTATTAGCTTTTTCTTGATCTTGAGTTTGAATAAAGTTTAATAATCCATAAGGAGTATCGTTAGCTATGGCTATAGCTTCATCTTCTGTTTCAAAAGGTATAATTGATAAAACAGGTCCAAATATTTCTGTTCTTGCAATTTGCATTTGATTATTAACATCAGCAAAAGCAGTAGGTTTAACAAAATATCCTTTATCAAGTCCATCAGGTTTACCAGTTCCACCAGCAATTAATTTAGCACCTTCATCGATACCAACTTGAATTAAAGCTTGGATTTTATCAAACTGAGTCTTCGAAACTACTGGTCCTATGTGATCTCCTTTTTTTGTTGCAACATCAACCTTCATTGAATTGGCAAAATTTTTTACTCTTTCAACAGTTTCACCATAAATAGATTTTTCAACTAACATTCTTGTTGGTGCATTACAAGATTGCCCTGAATTTCTAAAACATCTTAGAGCACCTCTTTCAACAGCTTCTGCATCTGCATCTTTAAATATAATATTCGCTCCTTTTCCACCAAGTTCGAGACTAACTCTCTTAAAATCATTTGCTGCATTTTGAGAAATTAAAGCTCCTGCTCTAGTAGATCCTGTAAATGAAACCATGTTTACATCAGGATGACTTGTTAATGCATTTCCAGTAACTGCACCATCTCCATTGACTAAATTGAATACACCTTTTGGTAATTTAATTTCATCAATCATCTCTGCTAAAATCATTGAAGATAATGGAGCTATTTCAGATGGCTTAAGTACCATTGTACATCCTGCAGCAATTGCCGGAATTACTTTTAAACAAGTTTGGTTCATCGGCCAATTCCATGGAGTAATTAACGCACAAACTCCTTTTGGTTCATGTAAAATATTATTATTAAGAGCATGCTCTCCTAGCTTTGCTTCAAACGTGTATTCTTTTAAGACTTTTATATAAGATTTTATATGACTAGCTCCAGTTCCAGCTTGTAATTGTGTTGAAAAATCAATTGGTGCTCCCATTTCAAGGGTTATGGCCTTAGCCATATCAGCCCATCTTTTTTTATAAACAACATACAAAGCTTCTAAATATTTCAATCTCTCTTCTTTGGTTGAAAATGCCCATGTTTCAAAAGCTTTAGTTGCTGCGCTTACTGCATCATTTACATCTTCTACTCCACCTAAAGATATAACAGCACACTCTTCCTCTGATGAGGGATCTGTTACTTTAAAGTCGTTTGGTTTTTTTGTGGAAACCCATTCACCATTGATATAAAATTTTTTCTTATCTAACATTTTGAGAAACTATCCTTTCTTTATGATTTTGCAAATAAATTTGTTAGTTCGTAAACAATGGTTGCTGCAGCTAACGAGGTAACCTCAGCATGATCATATGCTGGAGAAACTTCAACCACGTCAGCAGAAACAAGATTTAAACCAGACAGTCCTCTTAAAACATTAACCATTTCTCTTGTAGTCATACCAGCAATTTCAGGTGTGCCTGTACCTGGGGCAAAAGCTGGATCTAAAACATCTATATCAATAGACAAATAAAGTGGATTGTTACCAACTCTTTTTTTAATTCTTTCAGCAATTTTATCTGTGCCTTGTGTTTGAAACTCATCACAGTGAATAATTTTGAAACCAAATTCTTCATCATTTTTAATATCATCTCTACTGTAAAGAGGGCCTCTAATGCCAACATGCATTGAAGCATCATCTAAAAATAAACCCTCTTCTCTAGCTCTTCTAAATGGGGTTCCGTGTGTGTATGGAGCACCAAAATAAGTGTCCCAGGTATCTAGATGTGCATCAAAATGTACTAAGGCAACTGGTCCATTACATTTTTTATTAATTGCTCTTAACAAAGGTACTGCGATTGTATGGTCTCCACCTAAACTAATTATACCACCAACTTTATTTAATAAATCTGTTGCTCCTGCTTCAATTTGTTTTATCGACTCATCAATACTGAATGGATTGCAAGTGATATCGCCAGCATCAGCAACTTGCTGTACCTTGAAGGGCTCGACATCATAACTTGGATGATAGTTAGTTCTTAAATGTCTAGAGGCTTGTCTAATGCTCATTGGTCCAAATCTAGCTCCTGGTCTATAGCTAGTTCCTGCATCAAAAGGAATTCCAACAATTGCTACATCACAACTTTCAACATCTCTTAATTCTGGTAATCTTGCAAAAGTAGATGGTCCAGCAAATCTTGGGACTTTAGTTCCACTAACAGGTTGAATTGGATTTTTATTTCTATCTTTTTTCATTTATAAATAAAATGTACCACATTCTTTGAGAATGGAATATATTCTATCTTTAAAATTATGAACCTAATTAAAGCCTTTTTATTATTAATTATTTTTATTACCCCACTAAAAGCTAATACCATTTATAATCTCATCAAAATACCCAATCTAGAGATTTATGAAATAAATACGAAAAATAAACTTAAGTATTTTTATGCTGCCAGACCTTTTAGGTTAGGTACTCAAAAAAATATTGTTTGTTCAGATTCAAATAAGAAAGATTTAGAGGTAAAATATAAAATTATTCATAAAAATCTTAGCAGATATTCTTATGATTTTTTAAAAAAAATTAACCTCAAATATATTGTTATGTGTGAAAATTTATCAATTTCAGAATTATATACAGCTGGTATTCCAGATAACGTAATGAAAACGTTAATACTCGATATTAAATTTAATGAAGATTACTTTGAAAGAGTAATCCATCATGAAGTTTTTCATGTAATGCATCTTCAGCACAAAGAAGTTTTTAATGAAGAAGAATGGATGGATTTTAATAAAAAGGGTTTTCAATATGCTGATTGTTCAACATGTACTGATAAAATTGATCTTAATACATATATTGATACAGATGGATTTTTAACAGAATACTCAAAGACAACACCCTCAGAGGATATGGCAGAAGTTTTTTCACATATAATGTTTGGTATAAATATTCCTAACAATGATTCAATTCTTCAAAGAAAAAAAGAATTTATAATAAAAAATATATTGAGGGTGGATAAAACTTTCAAATTCTAGGAAATGATAAAAAAAATTAGGGCCTCCATATCTGAAAAAATTCTATTGATTTTTTTAATGATCCTAGCAATGTTTTCTTTGACTTCTTATATAATTATTAAAAATAAATGTTTATTTGTCAAAAATTATAATCCAAATGATATTCAATTTAGCAATCCAGAGAATATAGCAATACTTAATGCTCCATGTGGAAATGTTATCATAGAACTTTATCCAGATGTGTCTCCAAATGCAGTTGAAAGGTTTAAAGTATTAATAAGAGCTAATAGATATGATGATGTTGCTTTTCACAGAGTAATTGAAAATAAATTAATTCAAGCTGGAGATTTAGAGTTTGGTAGAAAAAATAGTTTAGATTATGGAAAAATAGGAACGGGTCAATCTGGATTAGGAACTATCAATTCTGAGTTAGAAGCTGAATTTAACTTCACAAAAGGAAGTGTTGGTTTAGCTAGAACTTTTAGAAATAATACAGAGGATAGCCAATTTTTTATAATACTTGAGGATGAGCCATTGTATGAAGGTGAATATACTCCAGTTGGTAGGGTTATTTATGGAGTAAAAGTCTTAAATAAAATTAAATTTTTAGATAGTTCTGAGTATGTTCTGAGACCTGATTTCATTAATACCTTTAGAATGCTCGATTAAATCATCTAGGCGCAGTTTAGTTGTATATTTTAATACTCTGAATTTCCTGCTTTAATTTACCAGCTATCTAAATTATCTTATTGTAAAATCAATTTTTCTTCAATAAGGTTTTCAATATAGAGCATAGCATATTTAATAAAACAGCAGATGGCGAAACAGAAAAACTTTACTAGAATTAAAAAGCCTAAAAACTTAAATACTATATATGGACTACCCCCAGAATCTTATACTGATGATGATTTTTGGAAAAAAGAATGTAATACAGTTTTATCTGATGATTGGTTGTTTGTTGGTCTAGTTCATGAACTTAAAAATCCTGGTGATATAATTCCTTTATCCATTGCAGGTAAGCCTATATTTCTTGTTAAAGATCTAGAAAACAAAATTTCCACTTTTCATAATGTGTGTAGTCATCGATGTTTGAAACTGGTTGATGAAAAAAAGAATGTAGGAAAAATTATTAAATGTCCCTATCATGCATGGAGCTATAATTTAAAAGGACAATTAAAGGCTGCGCCACATATAGGTGGTACAAATCAACATAAACCTGAAGGTTTTAATTTTTTAGATCATGGATTAAAGTCAATTAGAACCCATATTTGGCATGATTGGATCTTTATAAACTTTAATGGAAAGGCAAAAAAATTTGAAGAATATGCTAAACCACTTATAAAAAGATTTAATGATATTGATTTAACAAAATTAAATTACGTTGCGACTTTAGATTTTGGTAAAATAAATACTAATTGGAAATTTCTTATTGAAAATTTCATTGAGCCTTATCATGTTCAATTTGTGCATAAAAAAACAACAAATCAACCATTAAAAGATCATTACACCTTTGTTGATGGTAAGTGTTATGGAAGTGGTGTTGATGTTGCGCAAGAAGATGAAAAAAATTACAATGCTTTATCTGTTACCTCAAGATACTTATCACTTTTTCCAAATTTTATAATGGGGACTTATTATCCAAATCAAGTTGGTGTTTATTTAAATATTCCTATAAGTCCAGGTATAACCTCACAAAAAAGAATAATCTATACTATAGATAATAAAATGATGACTAAAAAAGAAATTCAAGCAACTAAGGATATTTGGTGGAGTGTTCATAAAGAAGATCATGAAATGTGTGAAAGATTACAAGAAGGTAGATCTTCTCCAGCATCCCATAATGGGGGGCTTTTATCTCCTGTATGGGAAAAAGGAGTTCAAGCATTTCAAAAACTTATAATTAATTCTATTAAAAGATCTTTTAAAATAACAAGAAGGGTAAAAAATGTCTAAAGAAATTAACCTGGAGGGTTACAGACTTGCTCATACTATGATTAGAGTTAAAAATTTAGAAGCGTCTTTTGATTTTTATTGCAAAACTTTAGGGATGAAAATTTTAAGAAAAACAGACTATCCAGAAGGGAAATTTACTAATGCTTTTATTGGTTATGGTCCTGAAACAGAATCACCTTGTTTAGAACTAACCTGTAATTGGGAACAAAAAGATGAGTATGACAAAGGTAATGGATGGGGACATGTTTGCATAGAAACACCAGATGTTTACAAAGCTTGTGATGATCTTACAAAATTAGGCATAAATATTACGCGTAAACCAGGTCCAATGAAACATGGAACTAGAATAATAGCTTTTTGTGAAGATCCAGATGGATACAAAGTTGAGTTAAATGAACCAGTAAAAGTATAAATAGAAAGGCAAGATAAATGTCAAAAAAACCTCAATTATATAAATTTAAAGATATTGAAAATAGACTTCATAGTTTAGAGCCAGGAAAAAGCTATATTAAGCCTTTTGTGACCAGTAAGGTGAGTAACACAATGTGTGGAGGTTTAAATTTTTTAAACAAAGCTTCTATACCATGGGATTTAACTTGTGATGAAATCATCTATTGTATGACAGGAACTTTTCGCCTTACATGTAATGGTGAGTCTTATATTTGTAACCCTGGAGATGTGCTTTATATTCCAAAAGATAATCATATTGCTTATGAATGTGATGAAAAGTGTGTAATATTTTATGCTGCTTATCCTCATGATTGGAAACAGCAAGCTGGTATTACATTCGTACCTGGAATTGACCCTGAAGATATGCCACAATAGTAAAACTAAAAGAGATCAATATGAGTAAGAATGAAAAAATTTATTATGAAAACTTTAAAGATGCAGTTGAACGTAATAGAAAAAAAATACCTTCTGTTTATAAAGAATTAAAAGCTGCTGGTGTAAAGTATATTTTATCCAGCTGGATTGATCTCCATGGCATACCAAAATCAAAGCCCGTACCAATGACTGATTTTGAACCATTATGCCTCGGTAAAGGGCCTCAGTTTGCTGTTCATTCCATCTCTTTTGTGCCTGAGCTTACTCCTGCAGACTCTGATCAGGTCATGTTACCAGATTTAGATGCTGTTTTTATTTGTCCATGGGACACTACTACTGCTATTATTTTTGCAGATCTTTTTTGGGAAGATAAACCTTACAATGTTTGTCCCCGACAAGCTTTAAAGCGTGCTATGCAAAAAGCCCAAGATGCTGGATATAAAGGAATGGCCGGCATAGAGCCTGAATTTATTGCAATGAAATATGATGAAAATGGTGAAGCAGTTAAAGCCATTGATAATGATCCAGTCAATGGCATCAGACCAAGACGTCAAGCTTTTGGTTACGATGTAGAACACACATTAGACTCTATGCATTTTTTAAAAGAGCTAATAGATATTTTAAATGATCTAGGTTGGATGATACATGACGTTGTGGCAGAAGGAGCTTATTCTCAATTTGAATTGGATTTTCATTATACTAATCTTTTAGAGATGGGAGATAGATTGGTTTTTCTTCGAATTCTTTTAAAAGAAATAGCTAAAAAACATAACATGTTTATTACTTTTATGCCAAAACCAACAATAGGTGACTGGAGATCAGGAGCACATATCAATTTTTCAATGGTAGATAAAAATGGAAAGAATATTTTTGATGGTGGAAATAAGTGGTCAAAAGAATCAATCTTTGCTGTTGGTGGTTTAATGAAACATGCTGAAGCAATAACTTCTATCACTTGCTCAACTGTAAATTCATATAATGGATTAGTACCTAGAGTTGGTGGATTTGAAGGTGGAACAGTTACTTGGGCACCAACAAACATCACTTATGGACATAATAATAGATCTGCACAATTTAGATTACCTCAAAACAGGTACTGTATTGAAAATAGAGCTGCTGATATGACGATGAATGTTTATCTTGCACTTTCGATGACAATTTCAGCAGCAATTGAAGGAATTGAAAATAAGATACATCCAGGAGAGCCTACTGATCAAGATTTATACAATATGTCTGAGAGTGAATTTAAAAAACTTGGAATTAAAAGACTTCCAAGAAATTTATTAGCTGCAATTGAAGCTCTCAAAAATGACAAATTGACTGATGAAGTTTTAGGTCTTGTAATGAAAAAGTCATTGCTTGCCTATAAAAATGATGAATGGGAACGATACCATCAAGCTGTTACAGACTGGGAAGTAAAAGAGTATCTTAGACTTTATTAATGAAAAAATATCAAGAGTTTAACTTAGGAAATGTTAAACTTTTATCTGGTAAGATTTTAAAGTCTGCCAAATTAGTTTATAAAACTTATGGCAAACTTAATAAAGATCAATCAAATGTAATTGTACTTCCAACTTTTTACACAGGTACACATATTCGTAATGAAGGTTTTATTGGAAAAAATAGGGCAATAAATCCAAATAAATATTTTATTATTTCAATAAACATGTTTGGTAATGGTTTATCTTCATCACCAAGTAATAGTAATAAATTACAGCGTAGTTCTCAATTTCCTGAAATAACACTTTGGGACAATATTTATTGCCAACATAAACTAATAACCGAAAAACTTAAAATAAAGAAAATTGCACTGGTTACTGGTTGGTCTATGGCTGGATGTCAGTCTTACCAATGGGCAGCACAATATCCTAATATGGTCAAAGCGATTTTACCTTTTTGTGCATCAGCAAAAACTTCAATACATAATCATGTTTTTTTAGAAGGTGTAAAAGCTGCATTAATTGCAGATACAAACTGGAATAAAGGAAATTATAAAAAACAACCTGTTGCAGGCTTAAGGGCATTTGGTCGTGTATATGCTGGTTGGGCATTCTCTCAAGATTTTTATAGAGATAAACTTTATAAAAAATTAGGTTTTAACAGTGCAGAAGATCTTCTTGATAATTGGGCCAAAGATCATGAAAAAAATTGGGATGCGAATGACCTTTTAAGTAAATTAAAAACTTGGCAACTAAACAATATAAGCAGTGGTCCACTCTATAAAGGGAATTATATTAAAGCGTTACAATCAATTAAAGCAAAAACAATTTTAATGCCCTGTAATCAAGATCTATATTTTAGAAAAGAAGATAATATGTTTGAAAAAAAATTCATTAAAAGAGCATCTTTAAAACCTATTGACTCCCCATATGGACATTGTGCTGCAAATCCAGGTAATGATAAAAATTTTCAAAGAAAATTAGATCTAAATATTGCTGAACTATTAACTTAGTAAAATAAACAAGTAAAAATAATACTGAAGACAGTCAATTTTTTATAATCCTACAAGATGAACCTTTGTTTGAAGGAGAATATACGCCAGTTGGCAAAGTACTTTACGATCTAGAGGTTTTAGAAAAAATTAAATATCAAAGATATTCCGAATATATACTAAGACTGATTTTATTAATACCTTCAAAATGTACAAATAATTATAACTTAACTCATAAGTTGAACCCATTTTAATCATTAAAAATGTATTTTTATTGATTAAATTTTGGTTAAATAGTTGTGCAAAATTATTAATAATAAAATGTTAAAAAAACCAAAAAAAACAAAAAAACCAAAAAAAGAAATTCTTAAAGATCCACTAAATGTAATTAAGAAAATAAAATTTGATAATTTTAAAAAAATTACATCGTTTTCTTTAAATAAAACATTTGATAATTTTAAAAAAAAAATAAAACAAGCTGAAATAGAAAAACAAAAAAAATTAACAAGAGAAAAAATTCAAGAAGCCAAAAAAGAAAAATTGAACCAAAAAAAACAAAGGGCAGAAGAGGCAAAACAGATTAGAAAAGAAGAACTTCAGAAAATAAAAGATGAAAAACAGAGATTGATAAATCAAGAAAAACAAAAATTTAAGATTGAAAAACAACAAAGACAAATTGAACAACAAAATTTAAAAGTTGAAAAACAAAGACTAAAAGCTGAAGAACAAAAATTAAAAGATGAAACAGAAAAGAAGAGAAGAGAAGATGATTTGAGATTAACACAAGAAAAATTAAGATTGGAATTTTTAGAGAAACAAAGATTAAGACAAGAAAAACAAAAAACAAAAGAGAAAGAAGATGAACAAAAAAGAGTTGAGCGTGAAAAAATAGAAGAAGAGAAAAAAAAAATAAGAGAAGAACGGGAAAGGTTAAAAGATATAGAAATTAATAAACAAAAAGAAGAGCAATATAAATTGGACGAAGAAGAGCGAAAATTAAAATATCAAGAACAAAAATTAAAAGAAGCTGAAACAAGAATAAAAAATATTGAATCTCAAAGATTAAGAGAGATTGAAATTCAAAAATTAAAAGAAGCTGAAGAATTAAGAAATAAAGAAGAAGAGCTTAAATTAAAAGAAAAAGAGGAAATTGAAGAATTAAAAGCTCTAAGATTAAGAGACGAGGAACATAAAAAAAGAGAAGCAGAATTAAAAAAGAAAAAAGAAGAAATTAGATTACAAGAAATAAAAGATGAAAAAGAAAGAGAAGCAAAAATCACTGAAGAAAAAAGACTTGAAGCTGAAAATGAAAGAATAAAAGAATGGGAAAGAAAATTTGATGCTGACCAAAAAAGAAAAGAAGATGAATTAATTCAAAGATTTGAGGAGAAAGAAAATAAAAATAGAAATAAAGAATCTAAAAAAGAAGAATCATCAAATGATGATGTTCATTAGTTCTAATTAACTAATGGCTTTCCTGTAGCCAAAGTATATTCTATTCTATCTTGAGTTTCTTGAGTTTCAATTAATCTCATGAAAGCATTTAATTCTAATTCAAATAAATCATCTTCTGATAATGTTTTATCTATCGATGTATCTCCCCCACTCAAGACATGAGCCAATTCCTTTGCAACTGTAACCCCGTGCTCACGAATTATTTTTTCATCATAAAGTTTTTCTATAATTTTATTCATTTCTATTAAAACTTCTTTTCCTGGTAGTTTGAATTTTGTTTCAGATGGAGATTTAAATTCTTTATTACTATTTAAGATTTTTTTTGAAACTTCTAATAAACTATTTCTATTCATTATCTTTTTATCTTCGGGTTTTAAGTATTTTAATGGTTCTGCCTCAACTGGTGATGTTGCAGTTTTTCCGTAACCGATAATATCAAAGACTTTAAGAGGAGCATAATGAGGATCTTTTTTAGCTTCATTTGTATCAAGCCATCTTGCTAACATTTCCTTACATCCCCCACCAGCTGGTATTAATCCAACTATTGTTTCCACTAATCCAACTACAATGTTCGTATGTGAGGCTACAAAATTACTTTGAACCATAACTTCAAATCCTCCACCAAGTGTTAATCCTGATGGTGCAGAAACAACTGGGTGACTGGAATACTTAAGGTGTTTGCAGGTTTCCTGAAAATATCTAATAAATTTTTCTATAGATTTAAAATCATTCTTATTTGCGAAATCCATCGTATAACTCAGGTTTACTCCAGCAGAAAATTGCATACTTTCATTTATTATAATCAAAGGTTTATCTGTAGCTTTTTTTAAAGCATCCATTGAGTCATAATCTAGCGCATTTGCTTTAGTTGTAAACTCGACAATATTAAAATCATTAAATCTATATATCTGAGCTGAGCTATTTCCATCTACACTTACTGCTTTCTTTTTTTCTTTTCCAAATGTTTCAATATCAGTATATTTTTGTCTAGATCCATAAAAATCTTGATTTTTGCTTTGAAATAGATTTTCTAAAAAAATATTTCCTTTAAAGTCATCGATCTTAGCAAAAAAAGGTTCAACACCAATTTCTTCCAACATTTCAAATGGACCTTTAGTCCAATTAAAACCCAACCTCATTGCTTCATCGATATCATTAAAATCTTTTGTAATTGATGGAACTAAAGAAGAAGCATATTTAATAATCTTAGAAATAACAGACCAAGCATACTCACCATACTTGTCTTCTCTTGAGATTAATTTTTTAAGATCAACTTTATCTGACTTAATATTAATCTTTTTACTTACTACATACTCTCCAGTTTCAAGATTAATTGCTTCCATGACTTTAGCTTCACCAGTTTTATTTACTCGATAAAACCCTCCCTTACCTTTTCGACCTGTGTACCCAGTTTCTATTAAGGTTTTTACTAGAGGATTTTCTTTTGCAACTATTTGAAAAGGATCTTTTTCTGATAATTCTTTAATAAAACTTTTTAAAACATCGGCCATTAAATCTATGCCAATTAGATCATAAAGACCAAACACACCTGTTTTTGGTATACCCATTGGTCTTCCAAAAATTGCATCAGCTTCTTCTATGCTAAGTTTCATTTTAAAAGCCTCAGTCATTGCAACTTGCATTGCAAAAACACCTATTCTGTTTCCTAAAAAACCTGGAGTGTCATTACAAATAATCGCTCCTTTTCCAAGCTCTGATTCACAAAAACTTTTTAAAGCATTTATTTTATCTAAATCATTATTTTCATTTTTAACTATCTCTAATAATCCCATGTATCTAACTGGGTTAAAAAAGTGGGTAATGCAAAAATCTTTTTTTTCCTCTTTTGATAAATGTTCAGATAAAACCTTAATAGGTATAGATGATGTATTTGAAGAAACTATTGCACCTTTTTTTCTTTCTTTAAATATTTTTTTATATATATCATGTTTAATATCTATTCTTTCAACAACAGCTTCTACTACCCAATCTGCCTCTTTAACTTCATCAAAATTATCTAAAATATTTCCTACTTTAATATTGTTTATTTTTGACTTATCTAGCAAAAGTGGAGGTCTTGATTTGTGAATCTTATCTCGTGCTTGCTGGCTTATTTCAGTTTTTAAATCTAGCAAGGTTACTGGAATATTTGCATTACATAAATGTGCAGCAATACCACTACCCATAGTACCTGAACCAATAACTACTACTTTTTTAATTTCCATAAAATTTTAAATTGAACAGACCTTTATAATAAAAAAAATTAACTAAATAAATAAATTATCTATTAATTCCTCTAAGTCTTTCAGATCTTCTTCTTAAAAGTTCTGCACTAACCAGGATTAAAGTAGACATTATAATTAAACAAGTTGCCACAGCCATTATTGTTGGGCTTAACTGCTCTCTTAGACCAACCCACATTTGAATTGGAATAGTAGTGTTTTCTAGTCCTGCTAAAAATAAAACAACTACAACTTCGTCAAATGAAGTCACAAATGCAAATAATGCACCAGAAATGACACCTGGTAAAATTAATGGTAATGTTATTTTCATAAAAGTATTTACTGGATTACTTCCCAAACTTGCAGCAGCTCTTGTAACGCTATGGTCAAACCCTGTTAATGTTGCTGTTACTGTAATAACTACAAATGGTGTACCTAAAATAATATGTGCTAAAATTATTCCTGTATGTGTTGCAGCCAAACCTACTTTTGCCATAAAGAAAAATATTGCAGTTCCTGAGATAATTAAAGGAACAATCATTGGTGATATCAATAAAGCCATAAACGCTGCTTTGTAAGGCATATACCTACTACTTAAACCTAATGCTGCAACTGTTCCAAGAATTGTTGAGCCAATTGTTGCAAAGAAAGCTATAATAATACTATTTTTTGCAGCAAGTCCCCATGGGTTTTTAGTTCCATAGATCATGTCTTCATACCATCTCAACGAAAATGCATCTGGATCAAGTGCTAACATTCCTGCGGAAAAATGAATGTATTGTTCAGCATTAAATGAAAGTGGTAAGATTATAAACAATGGTGCAATTAAAAAGAAAAATACTAGTCCACAAATCGTTAAATATGTGTAGTGCCAAATTCTATAATTCCATGCTGTATAATTCGGTAATGACATAGTTTATCCTAGTTTAATATTATCTATTCCTACTAATTTATTATAAATCCAGTAAATAGTTAAGACACCTACCAACAACATTGTGCCTAATGCAGCTGCAAATGACCAATCTAAAGAACTTTTCATATGATAGGCAATTGTATTACTAATCAAAGAACCACTTGCTCCTCCTACTAAAGCAGGAGTTATATAATAACCTATTGCTAAAATAAAAACTAACAAAGATCCAGCACCAATTCCTGGAATTGTTAATGGAAAGTATACTTTTCTAAATGCTACAAAAGGTGTTCCACCCAAAGATTTTCCAGCTCTCATCAAGCTTGGAGATATTGTTTTCATTACACTATAAAGCGGTAAAACCATAAAGGGTAATAAAATTTGAGTCATTGCAACAAAAGTTCCAATTACATTATACATTAATTCTGGTCTAGCATCATTTGCAGCAAAACCAAGCCATACAATTAAATCATTAATTGGGCCTTGCTGCTGAAGTAAAACCATCCAACTTGAGGTTCTAACTAAAAGCGATGTCCAGAATGGAAGAAGTACACATATCATCAATAAATTACTGTATTTCATTGGTAATGTAGCTAATAAGTATGAAATTGGATAAGCAAGAATGAAACAAAATATAGTTACCCAAAAAGCAACTTTGAGAGTTCTTAACCATAGTACTTTATGAATTCTTCTGTCCTCTGGTTGTTCCACTATACTACCATTTTGATCATACTTTAAATCAACACCTTTTAGATATTTAGCAAAAGTCCAATTGGGTGCAGCATTCTTTAAAGAAACCAAATAATCATTTTGACCCCATCTTTTGTTAACTTCTATAAATTGTTCTTTATAATTACCTTCTTCAAATTTTCCAAGTTTTCTAACTGTTTTTTTTATTAAGCTACTAAATCCACCTTTTTCATAATTCAATCTTGCTATAATCTTACCGTAAGTTTTATTTTTTTTTAAATAAGCCAAGTCCTCATAAAGTGCAGCATAAACTGGCTCTCCTGGGAGATCTTGGCCATCCCATTTTTCAATCGCTGTAAAAGTATTTGGTAGCATTTGAGTGATCTTACGATCATCAATACTTCTAAATAACATATCTCCTATTGGAAATACGTATGTAATTATAAGAAACAGGAATAATGGTCCCACAAGCATTACTGCTCTAAATTTATTTTTTCTTTCAGCCTTCTTTAAACTGATCTCTAAAGGTATTCCGTCTGATGATAAAATTTGTTCAGTGCTCATAATAAAAAAGGGCAGCTATATAATAACCGCCCTTTAAATAAAATAAAAGTTTAATCTATAATTAAATTATAGACCAGCTTTCATAGCTTCCCATTTTTCACCAATTTCATCCTGGTTATCTGCCCAGAATTCAGGGTTCATAAGAATGTAGTTTTTAGTATTAGCTGGTGCTGTAGGCATGTGTTGTACCATGCTTGTCTTACCATCTTTATACCAAGGCTCTCCTGCTTCCATGATAGCAATTGAAGATTTTCTCCAAGGAGCGTAAGCAATATACTTAGCACTTCCTGCTAGACCTTCAGTACTTGTCATTTCTCTAAGAACTTTCATAGCTTTACCGTTAGCATCGTTAGGTCCACCTTTAACCATAGCGAAATACTCATAGTCAAGAATTTGTGCATCCCATACTTGTACAATTGGAGTTCCTTCCATTTGTGCATTAAAGAATCTTCCATTCCAACCAGTAGCCATAACAACTTCACCATTAGCTAGTAGTTCTGGTGGCTGTGCTCCAGCATTCCAGAATACACATCCGCCTTTTGGATCTTCACAAAGTGCTTTGATTTTAGCTATCGCTTTATCAACTCCACCATCAGCTGCAAGTTTGTTGTAAATCTTATCACCACCTTTACCAGCTTTTGTACCCATAGCTGCTTGTGCTATTTCTATACTAGACATTGCACCTTTGTAGATAGCTCTTTTACCAGGAAACTTTTTAGTATTAAAAAAGTCTTTTACTGACTTTGGAGTACCTTTTACATTGTTCTTATTGTAAGCAAAGTTCCAAGAGTACAGAATGTTTCCAACTGCACATTTAGAAGGCATGCCTGTAAAGAAGTCATCAGAAGCTTTTGTTCCATCTGGAGCAGGAGCAAAGTCTTTGTCAAAATCAAATTCAACAAAAATACCTTCGTCACAACCAATGATAGTGTCTTTTGCGTACACATCAATGATGTCCCAAGTGATTTTTCCAGCTTCTTTTTGAGCTTTAATTTCAGATAATCCACCTGTGTAGTCTACCCAATTAACAGGTATTCCAAGTTTTTTAGCAGTAGGATCACCATAACCTAACTTTTGACTTTCTGTGTAAGCACCACCCCAAGACACTACAGTAACTGCAAATGCCGAAGTTGTGATAGAAAGGACAAACGATAGAGCAAGTAATAATTTACTTAATTTTTTCATTTTTTCTCCTATTTAACGTTAACGTTTATTATTTTATAAAGTGAAAGTAAAACAAGATCAGTTAGATGAGTCAACAGCCAATTATGGCTTTTTTGCCTTTATTTTCTTAGCAATTATTTAGATTTTATTTGGGGTCTAGCGCTCTGCTATCTTTTGTATTCCATCCGACATTAATATCATTTCCTAATTTAATGTCTAAATTGGAAGTACTGTTAGGAATTTTTAGAATAAATTGATCATTACCTAATAAATTAATTCTAACTCTAGTGTGGTCACCGTGATAAATTATTTCTTCTATTTTACCTTTGTGATTATTATCCATTTTGTCTTTTGGATTAATCAGGGCTCTCTCAGGTCTTAATGATACGGTTGTTTTTTCTCCTTTAGCTTTGATAGAAATTGGATTTGCAAAAATTTCAGTTCCATTAGTTAATTTAACTTTACAGCTATTACCTGAAATATCACTAACTGTTCCAGCAAAAGTATTATTCTCACCAATAAATTCTGCTACAAAAGAATTTACAGGTCTTTCATATAATTCATCTGGGCTCGATAGTTGCTGAACCTTACCATCATTAAATACCGCGATACGACTTGACATCGTTAATGCCTCAGTTTGATCATGTGTAACATATACAACCGTTACGCCAATGCTTTCGTGAATATGTTTAATTTCATACTGCATGCTTTCTCTTAAATTTTTATCTAAAGCTCCAAGTGGTTCATCCATTAATACAACTTGTGGATCAAAAACTAAAGATCTTGCAACAGCTACTCTTTGTTGCTGTCCTCCAGATAACTGCATCGGCATTCTTGCTTCAAAGCCTTGAAGAGACACCATTGATAGTGCTTTATCAATTTTTTTATCAGCCTCATCTTTTGGAATCTTTCTAACTCTTAATGGAAATGCTAAATTTTCATAAACTGTCATGTGAGGAAACAAAGCATAGTTTTGAAAAACCATCCCAATTCCTCTTTTATGAGGAGGAATATTTGAAATTGGATTGCCATCTAAATAAATTTCTCCATGTGTTGGTGTCTCAAAACCAGCCAACATCATCAGACAAGTTGTTTTGCCAGAACCAGAAGGTCCTAACATTGTTACAAATTCACCTTCAGCAATATCTAGCTGCAAACCTTTAACAACTAGGATTTTTCCATCATAGCTCTTATCAACATTGTCAAATTTGACGAAATCATTTTTCATAGACATATTTTTTTATAGATTTAAAACATTTGTTGAGTTTTTTATCAAGTTTTTTTATTTAAGCTATTTTATATGCAAATCTTTTGGGAAATTGCAAAATAATTCGCACCCTTTGTTGGTTATTCTGATTGCTTCAGATGCTTCAACACCCCAACCTCCAAATTGCATCACTGCAATCATATGAAATGTTACATTTGGCTCTAAAGGTGTCATGTCACCTTTTGAAATATTTAAAGTATGTTCGCCCCAATCTGGAGGATAGCCAATACCTATTGAATAACCTGTTCTAGAGGTCTTCTCTATTCCATATTTGTCTAATACTTTCCAAAAAGCTTGAGCAACATGATTTGCTGTGTTTCCAGGTTTTGCAGCATCAATGCCAGCCTGTAATGCTTCATTTGTTTTGTTCATTGTATCAATTTTTAACTGGTCTGGTTTACCAAGTAAAACTGTTCTGGCCATTGGACAATGATATCTTTGATAAGTACCTGAAAGTTCTATTATTGTTGCCTCTCCCTCAATAAATTTATCTTGTGTAGCTGTTAAATGTGATGCTGAAGTTCCCTTACCTGTTGGTAATAAAGTTGCAATACTAGAATATTCTCCCCCAAACTCTGGAGTTCCATAAAATAATGCTTTTTGAATTTCACCTACCGCATCGCATTGTCTTATACCAGGGTTTATTACATCAATTGCTGTTTTCATTCCTTTTTCAGAAATAAGCGCAGCTATTTTCATAAGTTCTATTTCAGCATTAGATTTTATAATTCTTGCCCAGTTAACTAATCGTTCAGAATCTTTTAATTTTGCATTTGGTAATCCTTGCTTTATTTTTTCATAACAATAGGCTGTAAAGTAATGACTATCCATTTCAAGCCCTATTGTAAGTTTATCCCATTTTTTTTCTTTAATAATTTCTACAAGATTGTCGTAGGGATGAAGTGGCCATGTATGAATATATCTTTCATCATAAACCAAAATATTTTCATCTTTTAAATATGTTTTTATGTAAGCTCCTCCTGAATCTTGTTTTCTAACCCAGCACAATGGTTCTTCAGCATTAACATGAACCACTACAGCTTGAGCATAATAAAATGACCAGGCATCATAACCGGTTAAATAGTTCATGTTGGCTGTATCGCTAGAGATTAATAGTTCTATGCCTTTATCTTGCATAGATTTTTGAACTTTTTTTAATCTTGCTTTGTATTCTTCTTTACTAAAATTCATATTTTTTAACTATTAAATAATTTTCCAAAACCGTCAATCTTTTCTTTATAATTAATTGCATTAAGTGAGTCCCAGATTAAAGTTTGATTACTTGATAGAACAATTTTATTTATTTTTTTTTCTAATTTATCAATTATAGATAATACTGGTAAAGCTGTACATGAAACAAATAGTGCCTCACTGCCCTCTAGATCTATTTTTGATAAAACCTCAAATAAATAACCTTCATCTACCTTTCCAATATCTAGATCGGAATCAATATCAAAATATGTTAAAGAATTAATAATAATATTTTTTTTTTCAAAGTAGTTAACCACAGAGTCATTTATTATTTTTGTGTAAGGTGTAAAAATAGATATCTTATTGATACCCAATACTTTTAAAGCATTAATTGCAGAAGTTATTGGAGTTGTTACTTTTGCTTCTGGTTTAGCTAAATGTACTTTTTCTTTTATTGTATCATAGCCAGCTGCAACTGTTCCAGATGTGCAGCCATAAGCAACACAGTCTATTTTTTGATCAGGTAAAATATCTTTTGTGACTTCTGTTATGTCATCTGCCATTTTAGCTAATGTTTCATTAGTAAGTGGATTGTAGCAATGGATTCTATTTACATAGAGATCAATATCTCTTCCATAAATTATATTACTAAAATCTTTTTCAATTCTAAAATCACTACCTAATGTGATTAAGCCAATTCTTGGGTTGGATTTAGAGATATATCTTGGTTCAACTTTATTTAATTTCATAAATTGCCTGTAATATATGGATTAAATATATATTGAATAAGGAGTCTAGTTAAAATAGAGTTGTAAAATAAGCGTACATAACTCGTCGTTACTTAAGGTTTAAAAGGTACTAAAGAATACGAAAGTGGGATCAGTCGCCCCTAAATACCAAACTCCTATCTTACTTTAACATTCCCTGACACTACTTATTCCTATCTAATTTAACACTTTGTTTAATAATTGTTCTAAAAATTAAGGACAAATGCACAAACAACTAGATCAAAAACATGTTAATTTTCTGGGTCATAATAATCCCCCAAAGAATATTAAGAGTATAGATTTCACTAACTCAGCAATAGAGAAGCTGAAGATAGCTAAAAGCCTTTTAAATCCTATAAAACTACCTTTTAAGAATCTATATCCAAATAAATAATTCAAAAATATTTTTTTTATTAAATCTAATATTTTGATAACATGTTTCAAAATTATGAAAAAAATCTCACTGATCTTAATTCTATTGTTTGCCTCAATTTTTTTTTCAAAATCTTATGCAATTGAGGTCTCATCTCTCAAAGCAGAAAAGCGACTAATATTCAATCAATTATTTTCAAAACACACCTGTGCGAAAATTTATACACAATTAAAATTTGGTCTTAAAAAAAAATTAGACAAAGAAGTTATGCTAGAAAGTTACCATAACCTTAAAAGAGTTAAAATTGATGAAAATGATGCGTTATTGACTATGTCCTTTAATCAAAGAACAGTTTTTTATAAAGAAGGGGACCTTGAGACAATAATTTTTAATGTTTTAGCTGCTCAAGATTTTTCTGATGAATTAGCTAATATTAATAAAACCATTACTAATGCAAAATCAAAAAAAATTGTAGTTTGTGAATATGATTTAAATAGATCTATAGAAGATGGAAGCTTTTTCAATTTTAACTTAAAATATGACAATTCTTTAAGAGTTGAATCTAATGTACCTCCTAAAGTACTTATTTATTACGATGGAACGATAGAGTATGCTTATTATGACGAGGAAGTTCAATATGCTATTCCCTCATTAAATTACAAAAAATATCCATTTGATTCCCATGAATTAAAGTTTTTAATTACGTCTGGGATTTACAGTAAATTATATTTTGAAAGATCTGACAAATTTAAAGTTTTACTATTAGAAACTAAAAAAAATAATTTTTCTAATATTTCATTTCCTGGCTGGACAATCAAACAATATGTTTCATATCCAAATTCTGAAACTTTAGACGATGTTTATTCAGACTATCAAAAGCATTTTGTAGTATCTGAACTTACGTTTGTAAGAAATTGGGTTTCATTTTTATATAAAATGCTTTTCCCACTTATAGGGATAACAATTCTAATTTATTTTGCTGTTTATATAAGAATAGCTGATGGTAGGATTGCAGTATTGTCTACTTTGTTATTAGCATTTGTCGCTTTTGATTTTGTAACAGTCGGACAAAGACCGGAGTTACCTTATATTACTTTGTTAGATTGGTTGATCTTTTTGGGTTATGCAATGAATATTATTACACTATTGTTCTCTTATTATGAATCGTATTTTATAAGACAACGAATGGTGGCACAAGCATCAGATCTAGAAGACTCTGAAAAATCTATACTTGATAAATGGAGATATAGATACAAGATCTATATTCCAATAATTTATTTTGTTTCCTTAATAACTGGTTACTTTACCATGTTAGCCACATAATAAATAAACAAATAGCTATTTAGTTTTTTTATATTGGCTATAAGACGATTCTTAAAGTTTAGAGTGACTAAATAAAAAATAATAATTTTTTATTTACAAACAAGCTTTAATTTTCCTTTTTTCCATTTCATTTTACATTTTTGAGCATTACTTGCTATTTTCTGAGCTTGTTGTCTAGCGTTTGCTGCAGCTTGGTCAGCTCTTCTTCTAGCGTCTGCT
>NZ_LANA01000001.1:564857-763172 GCF_012932795.1 Candidatus Pelagibacter communis | reverse complement strand
GGAAGAAGCTGAAAAAATGGCTGGTGAACATATTATTAATTATATGAAATGGGTTTGTCACTGGAGAGGATTAGGTAATCATATGGATCCAGATGAAGAACTGCCTGAAACTAAACATAAGCTAGACTTGCTTAATTATGATTTTCTTCATAAAAGAAACCTTTTGTTTGGAACTCCGGAGTATGTGGTCAATAAAATTAATGAATTAAAATCTGAATTGAATTTACAAAACTTACAAGTGTGGTCTAATTTTCCTGGGATAGATCATGAGGCTTGTATGAGAAGTATAAAACTGTTCAATGATGAAGTTATACCGAAGATTAATTTAGATAATTCAAGTATAGAAAAAGCAAGTTAATGAAACTGGAACTTAGAAAGTTTACAAAATTTCTAGATAAAACTTTCATTGAAGGTGGTAAAGAAGCTAAAGAACCTGTTCTACTTGTCTCAGTGGCAGCTGTTTTTAAAAATCCATGGAGTGGAAAAGGTTTTGTTGAAGATTTAAAACCAATCATTTTAGATTTGGCTCCTAGGCTTGGAGATATCTTAGTTCCAGAACTAATCAAAGAAATTGGTTCAGCAGAAAAAATTTTAGCCTACGGTAAGGCTGGAACTGTGGGTTTGAATGGAGAAATTGAACATGCCTCTGCATTTATTCACACTTTAAGATTTGGAAATAAATTTAGAGACGCTGTTGGTGGAACATCCTATTTAAGCTTTACTAATACCAGGGGCCCTGCTGGATCAAAAATATCCATCCCAATGATGCATAAAACAGATTCTGGGTTAAGACCTTATTATCTAACTCATGAATTTACTATACATGACGCTCCTTTTGATGATGAAATTGTTATTGCTATCGGTGGAGCCTCAAGTGGCAGGGCACATGCAAGAACTGGTGACAGATATCAAGATATGAAGGAAATGGGACTAGACCCTAAATAAATTAATGCCTCACAATTTTGATCCAAATCAAAATTATTACTCATTCATTGATAATAACACAGATCCATTAGTATTTATTCATGGTGTTGGATTAGATCATAAAATGTGGGAGCCTCAAATTAATTCTTTAGATAATCATTCAATAATTACTTATGATTTATTAGGTCATGGAAAAACTCCTTACAGTCAAGCAAATGTTACTTTAAATAATTTTTCAAACCAATTAAATGATTTAATAAATTTTTTAAAAATAGATAAAATTCATCTCATTGGATTTTCTTTAGGTTCTTTAATAGCATTAAACTTCGCTTCAAAATTCCAGGATAAATTAAAAACTTTAACGTTAATTGGAACTACATATGGACGAACTATAGAACAAAGAGGTTTGGTTATAGAAAGATTTGAACAAGCCAAGTTAAACAAACCTATTTCAAAACAAGCACTAAAGAGATGGTTTTCCGATGAATATTTAAATAAACACCCGGAAATTTATGATCAATTTATAAAAATTTTGACAAAAGATGGTGAGGATCATTTAAATTTTTTAAAAGCTTATAAGTTATTCGCGTATCATCAAGATGATGTAAATATGATAAAAAATATAAAAACTAAAACTCTTGTAATGACAGGATCAGATGACTCAGGTTCAACAGTTGAGATGTCAAAATCTTTATCTAAAGATCTAATAAACTCAAGTTTTACTGAGATAAATAATGGAAAACATCTTTGTAGTATAGAGTGTGCAGATGATGTAAATATAAATCTTAAAAATTTTATCAATAGTTAAATGACAAAAATTCAAAACTTTAAAATGTATATAGATGGTCAATGGATTGACTCAGAATCTGGTAAAACTATTGAAACTTTAAACCCAGAGAATAATGAAGTGTGGGCAACTGTACCTGAAGCAAGTACAAAGGATGTTGATAGAGCAGTTAAAGCTGCACAAAAAGCTTTTGAAACATCGTGGGCGAATTTATATCCAAGGGATAGAGCTAAATATTTAAGATCTTTAGCAAATCAATTAAGAGAAAATGCTGAACACCTTGGTGCTATTGAAACTAAAGATACAGGAAAAATTTTTAGGGAAACTAAGACACAGGCTAATTATATAGCAGAATATTATGATTATTTTGCAGGCCTTGCTGATAAGATTGAAGGAACTGTTGTTCCAATAGATAAACCAGATATGCAAGTTACAACAACTAGAATACCTATTGGTGTAGTTGCAGCAATTATTCCATGGAATTCTCAAATGTTATTAACCGCTGTAAAGCTCGCGCCTGCATTAGCAATGGGAAATACAGTAGTTATAAAAGCATCAGAACTTGCTCCAGTTACTTTATTGGAATTTGCAAAGTTAGTTGATAAATCTGGAATTCCCAAAGGAGTTGTGAATGTGATTACTGGTTTAGGAGAACCTTGTGGCAAAGCCTTGACTGCACATGATCTTGTTGAAAGAATAGCTTTTACTGGTGGACCTGAAACAGCAAAACATATTATAAAAAATTCTGCTGAAAATTTATCTCAAGTAAGTTTGGAACTTGGTGGTAAAAGTCCAGTTGTAGTATTTAATGACGCTGAGCAAGAAAATGCACTAAATGGAATTACTGCAGGAATTTTTGGTGCAAGTGGTCAAAGTTGTATTGCAGGATCAAGACTTTACATTCAGTCAGGTATATATGATGAATTTTTAGATAAGTTAGTAGCTAAAGCAGAAAAAATAAAACTAGGCGCTCCAATGGATAAGGATACCCAAATGGGTCCTTTAAATAGTTTTAAGCAATTAGAAAATATTGAAAAAAATATTAAAGCTACTATCGAACAAGGTGGGAAAGTTAAATGTGGTGGAAAAAGATCAAGTATATCGAATAAAGGCTATTATTTCCCAGCTACAATAATTGAATGTAAAAATCATAATTTACCTACAGCAGAAAATGAATTATTTGGTCCAGTGTTATCTGTAATGAAATTTGATACTGAAGAAGAAGCAATTAAACAAATGAATGATAACAAATATGGCTTATCTTCTGGAGTGTATACAACAAATCTTGGAAGAGGAATGAGAGTTTCTAAAGCAGTAAGAGCTGGAATAGTATTTGTAAACACTTATAGATTAATTTCACCAATGGCACCTTTTGGTGGCATTAAAGATAGTGGTTATGGTAAAGAAGCTGGTATCGAGTCGGTTAAAGAATACACAAGGATAAAAACTACATGGTATAATTCTTCGGACAAACCGATGACTGACCCATTTACAATGGGATAATCATTTGCCTTTAAAGCATTTATTAATTTTACTTTTTATAGCTGTAGCACATGGAAGTGCTTTTCCTATTACAAAACTAGTCTTGAATGACTCAGTTCCTCCAATTCTAATGGCATCACTTAGAATGGGATTGGTGTTAATTTTTTTAATACCTTTTTGGAAATTTAAAATACCAGAAAAAAAATATATCTATTCGTTAGTAGCTTTTTCTATTTTTATGGGTGTTATGGTTTACTCATTTATGACTTTATCACTCTACTATTCATCAATTATATCTCCCGTAATAGTAGGATCACAACTTGCAATTCCTTTTGGAGTCCTAGCAAGTGCCATGATTTTGAATGAAAATATAAATTCAAAAAAATGGATATTGATTTTTAGTTCATTTATTGGGACTCTAATAATATTTTTTGATCCAAAATTAGCTAACAATCTTTTAGGTTTATTTTATGCAAGTTTAATGGCTTTATCTTTTGGTTTAGCTCAAGTCTATTCTAGAAAATTAAGGAGTTTAGATATAAGTTTAACTAATGCATTTACAGGTTTGTTTGGTTTTATAATTTTATTAATAATCTCTTATTTTATCGAGGGTGATACAGTTAATAATATCTTATCTATTAATTTTAATTCTTGGTTATTAATTTTCTATCAAGCAATTGTTGTTTCTTTGGGTGCTCACTTACTAATGTTTTATCTATATAAATTTTATACTGTTGGTCAAATTTTTCCCTCTTACTCTTTGTTTCCAATTTTTGGGATTGGACTAACTTTTTTAATATTCGGTGAAATTCCCACAATTTTATTTCTAGTTGGTAGTATAATTGTCCTAAGTTCAGTCTTTTTACTTAGTAAAATAAGATAATTTATCGATTGAAATATTTGATTAATCATAATTAAATCAGTTTTTATAAATTTTTAACAATAAAAAAGGAAAATAATGAAAAAACTATTTATTGCTGCATTTATGTTTGTGTCGACTTTTACATCAAACTTATTCGCAGACGGACATGCGATTAAAATGGGAATTATTTTAGGATTTACTGGTCCTATTGAATCCCTAACACCAGCTATGGCTGCATCTGCAGAGCTTGCTTTCAAAGAAGCTTCTGACTCAGGATCACTTTTAGGTGGAAAAAAAATTGAAGTAGTTAGAGCAGACTCAACTTGTGTTGACTCGGCAGCAGCAACTGCGGCAGCTGAAGGTGTTATTGCGCAGGGTGTTGCAGCTATTATGGGTGCTGATTGTTCAGGTGTAACTGGTGCTATTGCATCAAACGTTGCTGTACCAAATGGTGTAGTAATGATTTCACCATCTGCAACATCACCAGGACTTACAACTTTAGATGACAAGGGGTTCTTTTTTAGAACAGCTCCTTCAGATGCTAGAGGTGGACAAGTTTTAGCTGATATTACAAAAGACAGAAGAATTAAGAGTGTTGCTATTACTTACACAAATAATGACTATGGAAAAGGTTTGGCTGATGTTTATAAAGCAGCAGTTGAAGCTCATGGTATTAAAGTAACAACTACATCAGCTCATGAAGATGGAAAAGCTGATTACTCATCTGAAGTAGCTACTTTAGCTGCAGCAGGTGGTGATGCGGTTGCTGTAATTGGTTACCTAGACCAAGGTGGAAAAGGAATTATACAAGGCTCTTTAGACTCTGGTGCGTTTGATAAATTTATTTTATCTGATGGTATGATTGGTGAGTCTTTAACTGATACTTTTGGAAAAGATTTAAATAAATCTTTTGGTTCAATGCCTGGTTCAATGAATAAAAAAACAGCAGGTACTTTTACAACTGTTGCAAAAGCAGCTGGTATTGACTCTTCAGGACCATATACTGGTGAATCTTACGATGCAGCAGCTTTAATCGTACTAGCTATGCAAGCAGGTGGATCAGCTGATAGAGCTTCTATTGCAAAAAACGTAATGGATGTTGCTAATGGTCCTGGAACTAAAATTTATCCAGGTGAGCTTCAAAAAGCTTTAGATTTGTTAGCAAAAGGTAAAAAAGTTGACTACGAAGGTGCAACTGGAGTTTCTTTTACTAGCGTAGGTGAAGCTGAGGGTTCTTTCTTAGAAAAAGAAATTAAAGGTGGAAAATTTAAAAATAAAAAACAAAGATAGTTAATATCTTAATTTTAAAACCCTCAGCAGTGAAAATTGCTGCGGGTTTTTTTTAATTTAAAAATTATTAGTAAACTAACTTAAAATAAGATAAAAAATCCACCTTATCTTTTTTCTCTAAAATCTGCCCTTAGTGTTGATAAAATAATTATAGCTAAAAAGATTAAACAAATTAAATTCATTGTTTTCCAACTTGTTAATGCTAAGAAAACTCCTGCTGATAAACTTGATATTGCTTGAATAGAATAAACAATTAAATCATTAAAGCCTTGTGCCTTAAATTTTTCATCTTCCCTATAAGACAGAACTAATAAACTAGTTCCAGATATAAATAAAAAATTCCAGCCAAATCCTAAAAATATCAGAGCAATTAAATAATTAACAAAGTTTTGTTCAAAAAGACTAGTCAAAATTGTTATTAAAAATAAAGCAACACCTGCATACATTATTTTACTGTGACCAAATCTTCTTATCAAATTACCTGTAACTAATGATGGCAAAAACATTGCTGCAATATGAAGTTGAATTACAAACCCTGTTTTAGTTAAACTTATTTTTTCCATTACATGCATACTTATTGGAGTTGCAGTCATTAAAAATGACATCACAGCATAGGCAAACGCAGAAGCTACTAAAGCTTGTAGAAATCTTGGTTGAGAAATTAATTCTAAATAACTGCGCTTAATTTTTTTATTAACACGATTTGGTTTATGTCCATCTTCATAAAATAATAAAAAAATTGTTGAAGTAAGAGTTAAAGCTGCAAGTGCAATATAAGATCCAGCATATAAATGTTCAGCTATAATATCTTTTGTTATATTAGCAACATTTGGTCCTATAAAAGCTGAACCTATTCCAGCTAATAATATTATTGATATTGCCTTAGGTGCCATATCTTTTTTTACTGTTTCAACAGCTGCAAAACGATATTGATGACTAAAGGCTACTCCTGCTCCAAGTAAAAAGCATGAAAAATTAAACAAAATAAAACTTTCATTAATTATTGCGTAAGCAGCTAGAAGAGATGACATAGAGCTCACTACAGAAGCAAGCATAAAGCCTGCTCTACGTCCAATTACACTCATTACCTTTGCAGCAAAAATTGCAAAAATAGCTATACCTACAATTGATAAAGCCATCGGTAAAGTTGCTAAAGATTTTACTGGGCTAAATTGAGAACCAATTATTCCACTTAAAAAAACTGTTACGGGTGCTGCTGTGAAAGCAAAAACCTGACTTAAAATCAGCAACCATAAATTTTTGTTCATTAAAAAAAATATTTGTCACCAATGTACATAGCCCATGCTACTGCAGCTCCAAGTATAATATATTTCATAATTTTTTTATTTTATTTCGATTTTCTCAGGAAGTATACCTTTAGGGCGATATCTCATGATCAATAAAAGACCCATACCCATCATTAAATACCTAAAATATGGAACACTTTCAATTAAATGAATTTTCAGCGAATGCGTATCTGCTAAACCTGCTGTAAATAAATTAATTAAGAATAATGCTATTGGCGCTGCCTCAATCCATAAAAACCAAACGGCAAAGCCTCCTAAAATTGCACCAAAATTATTCCCACTACCTCCAACAATTACCATTACCCAAATAAGAAATGTATATCTCATTGGTCTATAACTACCTGGTGTAAACAAACCATCTTGAGTAACTAACATTGCACCAGCAATTCCAACAATTGCTGACCCTAAAATAAAAATTAATAAATGCTGCTTAACAACATTTTTACCCATAGCATTTGCTGCTTCTTCATTATCTCTTATTGCTCTCATCATTCTTCCCCATGGAGAGTAAAGAGCTTTTTGAGTAACTATTAAAAGAGCTATTACCACCATTAAAAACAATCCTGAATAACAAAGTTTTACAAATACTGATGATCCTTCAATAACTAATTGATTAAGAGCTGCTTGTTTATCAGATATACTTCCGATTAAATCTAATTTACCAGAGTTAAATTTTGCAACTAGATTTATAAACCATTCTTTTGTTTGAAGTTCAACCTCATAAGGCACTGGTCTATCTAATCCAATTACATTTTTAACACCTCTCGTTAACCAATCTTCGTGTTTAATGATAGCTATAACAATTTCAGAAATAAGTAGTGTTGCAATAGCCAAATAATCTGCACGTAACCCAAGCGCAACTTTTCCAACTACAAAAGCTAGACCTCCTGCAAAAAAAGCACCAACAATCCAAGAAAACATAATTGGCAACCCTAATCCACCAAGAAATCCTGTCGTTGCTGGATTAACACTTTCAATAGCTTCAATGCTTGGCTCTGATGTTATTCTTATAATAACAATTCCAGCAATAATAATTGCTGCAATACCATAAGTTCTAAACTTTGATTTTTTAAAATATTTTAATACAAATCGAATTGCAAATATCATCACCACTATTAACCACAAACACATTAGAATATTAAAGCCCCCAGCAACCCATGCTTCTTTTACTGGTTCAGCTGATATTAAAACTGCAGCCAATCCACCTAATGCCGCATAACCCATGAGACCAAAATTAATTAGTCCTGCATATCCCCATTGAATATTTGCACCCATGGTCATCACTGCAGAAATCAAACACATGTTAAAAATTGATAGAGCAACATTCCATGATTGAAATATTCCAACTAAGATAATTAAACCCATCATTATGGTATAGGCTGTAATTACATTTAAGTACTTTTTCACAATACTTTCCCTTTAAATATTCCATTAGGTCTATAAAGCAAAACAATTACCAATATAGAAAATGATACAGCAAATTTATAATCAGTAGATAATAATTGCACTAATGTTTCTGGCTCCATACTTTCTGGTAAAACATACATAAAGAATTTTTTATAAGCATAGGTGAGGAATATTTCTGAAAAAGCTATGACATAACCCCCTAAAAATGCTCCAAAAGGGTTTCCAATTCCTCCAACAATTGCAGCAGCAAAAATTGGTAGCATATTATTAAAGTAGGTAAATGGTTTAAAGCTTTTGTCTAAACCATATAAAGCTCCACCAATAGTTGCTAAAATACCTGCAATAATCCATGTAATCATAACTACTCTTTTTGGATCAATTCCAGATAATAAAGCAAGATCTTCATTGTCTGAATAAGCACGCATACTTTTTCCTGTTTTAGTCTTATTTAAAAACCAAAACAAAATGGAAACCAATACAAGTGTAACAAATATAGTTATGACCTGGCTGGATTTAATAGCTAAACCCTCATTCAGTCCTGTCATTTCTTTAAACTCACCTGCTTTAATAATAAATTTTTCTCCATCAAAAAACCTTCTATCTGATGGACCAATTATTATTCTAACTACTGCTTGTGTTACAAACATTACACCAATACTAACCATTGCAAGTTGAACTGGTGGGCTTTTTTGAACTCTATAGTACCTAAATACAAATTTATCTATAAAGAGCATATAACCAATCATAAAAATTATGGCAAAGGGGATGGCAAGGAGGGCTGTTGGTAAAACACCTAAGGAGATTCCTTTTGATTGAAAGTACCAGGTAATTAAAATAGTAACCATTGTACCAAAAGCCATCATGTCTCCAGTTGCAAAGTTTGCAAACCTTAAAATTCCATAAATTAAAGTTACAAATATCGCACCTAGTGCTAATTGAGAACCATAAGTAAGAGCTGGTACAAAAATGTAGTTTAATAATAATATAATTGCGTTTAAAAAATCCATATTATCCACCTAAAAAAGAGCTTCTTACTCTTGGGTCGATTAATAATTCTTTTCCTGTGCCTGAATATTTATTTTCACCAGTAACTAATACATATCCTCGATCAGAAATATTAAGTGCTTGCTTGGCATTTTGCTCAACCATTAAAATTGCAACATTAGTTCTTTTTACTTTAATTATATGATCAAATAATTCATCCATTACAATTGGAGAAACTCCAGCGGTTGGTTCGTCTAACATTAAAACAGATGGCTTTATCATTAATGCTCTACCAAGAGCTACTTGTTGTCTTTGACCACCTGATAATTCTCCAACTAACTGATTTCTTTTCTCTCTAAGTATAGGAAATAACTCATAAATTTCTTCTATAACGTTTTGATAATTATCATCTCTCAAATAAGCACCCATTTCTAAATTCTCTTCAACACTCATTCCAGAAAATACATTTTTTGTCTGCGGTACAAACGAGATACCTTCTCTTACTCTGTTTTGTGGCGAAAGTTTTGAAATATCTTTGCCATCAATTATAACTGATCCAGATTTCAAATCTAAAAGACCTAACATTGCTTTCATAGCAGTTGATTTACCTGCACCATTAGGTCCAAGAATCGATACTATCTCACCTCTATTAACATCAACTGAACAAGAATTAATTATATCAGGTCCATTACCATAACCACCTGTCATTTTTAAACCTTCAAAAAAAGCCATTAGTTTTCATCCTTTAGTTTTGATCCTCTACCTAAATAACTTTCGATAACTTTTTCATCCTTTTTGGCATCTTCAGCTGTTCCTTCAAATAAAACAGATCCCTCTGCCATAACAATGACAGGATCACACAATCTGCTTATAAATTCCATATCATGTTCGATCATACAAAAAGTATAACCCTCTTCCTTATTTAGCTTAAGAATTGCAGTACCCAAATCTTTTAGCAATGTTCTATTAACACCAGCTCCTACTTCATCAAGCAACACAAGTTTAGCATCAACCATCATGGTTCTTCCAAGTTCTAGTAATTTCTTTTGACCACCTGATAAGTTTCCAGCTAATTCATTTGATAAATGTGTAAGATTCAAAAAATTAACTACATCTTGAGCTTTTTGTTTTATGGCAAGTTCTTCAGTTCTAACTAAACTTGGTTTTAATAAAGCTGTTATTAAATTTTCACCAGATTGATTTGCTGGAACCATCATTAAATTTTCAAGCACAGAAAGATTAGTAAACTCATGCGCTATTTGAAATGTCCTTAAAATACCTTTTGAAAATAATTCATATGATGGAACATCAGTTACATCTTCATTATTAAATGATACTCTTCCTTGAGAAGATTTTAAATTTCCAGCTATTAAATTAAATAATGTAGTTTTGCCTGATCCGTTAGGTCCTATGATACCTGTAATAGAGCCCTTCTTAATTTTTAGTGAACAATCAGAAACTGCAGCTAATCCACCAAAATACTTAGATAGATTTTTAATTTGTAAGATATTCTGTTCTCGCTCCATAGAACTTTATTTATTTAATCTTCTATGTACATTGTTGAGTGTCTTTTCTAAAGATTTATAAAAACCAGCTTTTGTTAGTTCTTTAACTCCCTGTTCATTTAGTCCTTTGTGAGTTTGAGATTCTTTAACTAGATATTTCAAATCTTTTTTAGAATTTACAATTGCATCTTCTGATAAAGCTAAAAATAAAGAAGTTATATATTTTTGCGCATTATTTCGTTTAACTCCTTTTTTTACCAACCAATCAGTCATCACTCTTAATATTTCATAAAAAGGTGCCATCATTCCAGAAGTAGTCCAAAAGTTTTTTGAGGATTTTTCATTTTTAATTTCAACTGTCGTCCCAATTTTATTGAAAAATTCTTTAACTTTTTTATTAGGAGGGCAAATAGGTACAGGACCTTTTTTTAATGAAATTGGAGGCAGTGGTATTGCTCTTACTATTTTTGCTTTAACTTTAATTGCTCTTTTTAGTTGGGCCAAAGTTATAGTTGAAATAAAACTAATAATAGTGTGATTTGATTTAAACTTAAGATTTTTGAGAATTTTTTTTCCAACTGTTGGTGTAATCGACAAAAAAACCCAATTAGAATTATCTATTATTTGTTGATTATTTTTAGCAATAATAACTTTTTTAAATTTTTTTTTTAAATTTGCTGCAATTTTTTTATTTCTAGGAGATATAAAAATCTTAGTAAATGAAATTTTTGAACTACAAATTCCTATTATTACTGATGAGGCGATTTTACCTGTACCTATAAAACCTAATTTCATAAAAATTACTATATCAGTTAACTTTTATTTTTAGATAAAAAAAAAGCCCCTTAATAAAGGGGCTTTAAATTTTAATATTAAATTATTAATTAGAATGATTTTCCAATTGAGAATTTAATTGCTGTAGTATCTAGATCAGCATCAATTGTGTTTCCACCATCTGATTTTAATGTAAGATTTTCATACTCAGCCATATTTGCTTCTACTCTTCCAAACAAACCATTGTCTCTCTCAAAGTGGGCACCAATTCCAGCAACAATACCATTTACTGATGTGTTACCATATGATGAACCTGTATTTAATTTTTCATTAGTTTCAACATCCATTGAAATTACTCCAGCTTTTACAAAAAACGGAGTAGATCCCAAAGGCATTAATCCATAAACTGTTAGGTGTTTACTAACAACTGCAGATGCTTTGTTTCCATTAGCACTTTCGATGTCATCGTCAGCTCTACTTTTTGTTGCTACATCAGCTTCACCTGGAATGTAATCAAGACCAATTGTCATTCCACTTGAAAAAGTTTTTTCAGCGAACACGTGTCCAATAGTAGTGTTTGCAGAAGTAGTTGCAGTGTCACTTCCACCTTTTATAGTAGTTACTGTACCTGAACCATCTCTTAATCTTTCAGTACCTGAACCATTAACTTCAGTGTCTGAAATACCTAATCCAATTCTAAAGCCTTCAGAAATTCCTGCAGCCATAGAAGAAAACGAACTCATAGATGCTATCAACAATGAAGCAGCAATTATTTTAAATTTATTCATTTTTTAACCTTTATATTTAGTTTTAATTATATAATTAGAGCTATGTTTATTAAATTTAATTAAATTTACTACTATTTATTGTTATTAAATAAATTATATTCTGATTGTTGTATTATTATCACTAAATAAGTCTTTATAAACGTGCATTCTTAGAATGATCATTTAACAATTAAATATACAACCTTTGATTGATATATAATCCAGCTTATTTAGATTTCCTAAAAAAAGCTCCCCTGATTCTTAATAATTCTCTACTTAAATCCTTATTCTCTTTAAAAGGTTTTCTTCCATGCAGCCAAAAATAATTATTTGCGACAACTATTGACCCAGGACTTAGTTTGGTTATCACTTTATTCTTACTTTCCTCTAAACTATCAGATAATTTTTGTAAAAAAATTCCTTGTTGCATATTTTTAGGCTCAGGGAATTGATCAATGTAAGATATATGTGGCTTACTTTTATCATCAGTTGAAAAAATAGGATGTTCAATTTTATATCCTATATTTTTACTTTTAGGAGAGCCCCAAATAAAGTTTTGTCTACCAACAGGATCATTATATAAATCATCACAATGTTCCCAATCATCAAGATGAAGCATCGTCGTTTCTCCCCCTTCTACATTTTTTTCTTCAATTTTTGTCATTAATAGCCAATCTGTAATCTCTTTTACATAGGTGCCATCAGTGTGAAGATCCATATTTGTGTAAGCTTTTCTTAGGTATGAGTCACTTTTATCCTCATGTTTCACAAAAAATCTTGCATAATATTTACCAGCCATCGCATCATGATTTGGGTTACCTATTAAATATGCAATTGCTGTTGATAGTTTAACTAAAAAGGCATCATTAATTTTTGAACTAATATTTTTTGGTCCAATTATAAAACAGCCTGTGTCTCTATCTCTAACAATTAAATTCATTAGTTTGCTCAACTTATTATCTGTTAAATCATCTAAACTCTTTGCAAGAGTGAATCTTGTGAATGGTTTGTATTCTAGAGCAGTAATATCAAATTTATTAAATGGGAATATTAATTTCTCTAGTATCTTGTCATCAATTTTTATATTTATAATTCTTTTAGATTTTTCATGCTGTGATATTTCAAAATCATCTATTTTTTGCATAACTAATGTTAGTTAAACTTAATAGAAAAAGCAATTCTATAAATTTGAACTTAAAAGAGTTAATAACAGGGCAGATAAAACTGTTGGGTAAACAAAGTTTTTTTTTGAAATTAAAAATATAATTAAACAAACAAAAACTACAATAAATCTTATTAAATAATCAACTTCAGCTAATGCCCCAGCAGGAAAGATAATTATTCTTGCAAGTAATGCTGATAAAGTTGAATACGCTAGACAATTAAACCATTTAAAAATTTTTGAATTTTCTTTTACTTTTTTAGATGTAATGACACCAAGAAATCTTGAAAGATAGGTTGCTAAAGATGTTGCTAAAATTGCAAGTAGAACATTAATTGCCATTTAATATAATTCTCCTATAAAAAATGCTAGCGAACCAGCTGTAAAGCCACCAAACAATATGCACCATTCAGGTGATACAAAGTAAAATAAAATTCCAAACACAGAACCTAATATTACAGCTAAACTCATTTGAATAGTTTTCATTGCTGCAACCATTACACATATAAAGTAAACAGGGTTCACTATTGCCAAACCTATCATCATGTCTTTACTAAGATAATCTGCTATAAGAAAACCAAATACAGTAGCTAAAACTGCAACTGATAAGTTTGCTGCACCTACACCAATCCAATAATCTAAGCGATATTTTCTATCAACAGATTTATAATTTTCCTTCATTATCAACCATGCAGAAACTGCAATAAAGTGACAAGCTAAGTAGTATTTTAGTCTTGGTTGACTTTTATGAGTTAGTAATGGAAAAAGAGAAACAGTCATTGGGTAAAGTCTTGCATTAACCAACCAAACAGCCAAAAAAATATTTAATAAAGATGCTCCTACAATTAATGACTCAGCCATTATTAATGAACCAGGCAATGCATATGTTAAAGAAGTTGAAAGAATACTTTCTTGAATATTAAGACCAATACTTTTGAATAAAGCTCCAACAGCTACAAAACTTGCAAACAGTGCAATTGCAGGACTGTTTGCTGATTTAATGCAAAAAAAACCTTTTAAAAAATAATTAATATTAATCATTAGCCACCAAGAAAAAGTCTACCAACATCAGGGTTATTTAATAAATCATCCCCTTTGCCAGCAATAGCAGTTTGGCCTGAAACTAAAACATAACCAATATCTGCAAACTCTAATCCTTTTTTAGCATTTTGCTCTACTAAAATTATAGTTTTCTTTTCAGTTTGTTGAAGATCTCTTAAAATTTCAAATACCATATCAATATATCTGGGCTCTAAACCAATTGATGGCTCATCAACTAATAAAACTGATGGCTTCATAACTAATGCTCTAGAAATTTCTAATAATCTTCTTTCTCCACCTGATAAAACTTTTGCAGGCTGATTTCTTCTATTTCTTAATCTTTCATATTTTTCAAAAATTCTTTCAGCTTCTTGATAAGACTCATCAGTACTTTCTTTAATGTAGCCACCCATTAATAAATTCTCTTCTACTGTCATGTCTGGAAAAACAGAATTATCTTGTAGGATATAAGCTATCCCACATGATTTTAGTTTTTCAGCAGGTGATAAATTTGTTATTTCTTTTCCTTCAATTTCAATTTGACCTGAAAAAATATTTGTAAATCCATATATGGAGTGAAGAATTGTAGATTTTCCTGCACCATTTGGTCCAATTAAACATAAGGACTGAGCTTTATTTATAAATAAATCAAAGTTATGTAAAATTTCCATTTTTCCATAACCAGCATTTAAATTTTTAATTTTTAAATGATTTTCATTTGTAGATAATTTCTTTAAATCATCTGATGTAGGTGCTTTTCCTAATACTTCATATTGATTTGACATTATTGCGCTCCTAAATAAGCATCTATTACACGCTTATCATTTTTAATTTCGTCTGGAGACCCATTAGCTAGCATTTTGCCATGAGCCAAACAAAAAATATCTTCTGCTAATTGCATGATCACTTTCATGTTATGTTCAATAACCAAAAGAGTTATACCAAAGTCTTGATTTACTTTAATTAATCTATCTATAATTCCATTTATCAAAGTTGGATTAATTCCAGCTGTCGGTTCATCTAATAAGAGCATTTCCGGCTCATTCATTAAAGCCATTGCAAGCTCTAATAATTTTTGCTGACCAAAAGATAGATCTCCAGCTCTCAATTTTCTTTTTTGATAAAGACCAACAAAACTCAATAAATTTTCTGCTTTATCCGTTAAGTTTTTAGGAATTTTAGAAAATATTGTAATTAAACTTTCATCACTTCCTTTATGGCTAATTAGCATATTATCAATGCAATTTAACTTTCCATAAATTCTTGTTTGTTGAAATGTTCTTAACAAACCAAGTTTTGCTATAACTGGAACTGGTAACTCAGATACTTCTTTATTATTGAATTTTATAGATCCGCTGTCTACAGGATAAGTTCCAACAATAGAGTTGAATAAGGTTGTTTTGCCTGATCCATTTGGTCCAATTAAACCAACAATTTTTCCTTTTTCGACTGACATCGAAATATCAACATTTGCTTTTACACCTCCAAAAGATTTACTGACATTGTTTACTTCTAAGATGCTCATTTTAATTCCACCTGTGCTTTACGATCAGCTTCGTCTACAACTTCGCCAAACCTTTCTGGATATTTTTCTCTAAGCCATCCCATTAGTCCCTCAGGGAAGTAAATTACAATTACAACAATTAAAACTCCAAGAGCAACATACTGCCAGCCTAAGAAGTAAGTCCAGAAACCCTCTTTAAACAAATGAAACAAAGTGGCACCGATAACAGGTCCCCATAATGTTCCCTTACCACCAAGTATTGCCATTAAAACCATAAACACTCCCATTTCTCTTCCATCAAAAGCAACATCAGTTGAGTCAATATAACCAACTAATCCACCCATGATACCACCGGCTAACCCACAGAAAAATGCAGAAATCATCCATCCAATAATTTTATACTTCATTGTTTGAATTCCCATTGCTTCAGCTTTATCTTCATTATCTCTTATTGCATTAAGAACTAATCTAAATCGAGTTGAATAAACTGATTTTACAGTAATAAAAGTTAATACGAGTACTATAAAGCTTAAAAAATAAAAAAACTGTCCTCTCGACTCCAAGCTTCCTACATTTGGAAATGGAGGAGTTGTGAATCCTTGCCCTGCTCCAATAATTTCAATCCCACCTGAAATTTCACCAGCAGCTACACCTAAACCTAAGGTACAAATTGCAAAATAATGTCCTCTAAGTCCAAGAATCGCATAACCAATCAAACCAGCAACTATTGTTGGTATGATTGCTGCTAGTAGAAGACCAAATGCCATACCTTGGAAAAACTGAGTAGGTGAATGTACAAAAGTTTTTTCCCCACCACTTTCAGTCCATTCAGCTAATGGAAAAAACATACCAACTTGAGCAGAAGCACAAATATACATTCCAAGGCCATAAAAAAGAATATTTCCAAATGAGTTATAGCCCATTTCACCACCTTGAATATTCCAAGTTAGAGCTAGAACAATTAATATACAAAGAATTGATAGCTGAACCTTGAAAGCTGGTAGCATAAATGGTGCAAGTACACCAAAAATTAATAATGCTGAATATAAAATAATATTTTTATTCATTATTTTAAATACTCTCTTTTTTTAGATAATTTAAATCTTCTGTAAACTAAAATTAAAACTAACAATAAGAATACCGAGCCAATTCTAAATTCTGTTCCTAGAATATAATCAGCAAATTCTTCAAACACTCCTAAACCCATACCTGAAACAGCAACCCCTGGTAAATTTCCTAGACCCGCTATAATAACGATCATAAACGATCTAATTGTATAAGGTAATCCCATATATGGATGAATTGTAAATGTAATAGCAACTAATGAACCTGCTACACCACAAAGTGCTGCGTTAATTCCAAATGTAGCTGCATAAACTTTTTCCGTATCAACTCCTAAAATTTTAGCTGCTCTTGCGTTTTGAGCAGTAGCTCTAATTGCACGACCTAGTTTTGATTTTTTCATATAAATAACAAGCCCTATTGCAAAAATAATACTAATAAGCGCTGAAAACAATTTAGAATTTGGAAGTGTTACTGAGTTATTAAACAACATAGTTGTTCCAAATTCAGAGTTAGCAAGCACGACATCTGCACCAAATGCAAAGTTCATTAACTGCATGAAAAGTATACTAATTCCAAATGTTGCAAGTATTGAGATGAATAAATCTCTATCTACAACTTTATTTATCACTAATTTGTAAAGACCTACACCTACAAAATACATTATGGCTGGAGCAACTATTACTCCTAAAGCTGGATGTATACCTGAAAGGTACATAAAATAAGTAATGTAACCACCAAGAATTACTAAATCTCCTTGGGCAATATTAATAATATTCATTACTCCCCATTGAAGAGCCATTCCATAAGCAATAAGTGCAAACAAAATTCCGAGTAATATTCCGTCTAAAGATGCTTGCACCATTAATATCGGTACTTTAAATATAAGTAGATCCATAAATATTTGAAACTTTTTAAATAATTTTAAAACTTTTATTTAAAAATACCCCCTATTTCTAGGGAGCATTTTACATTTTAGATATTATCTTTTAGACCAAGAAGGAATTGGATGTATCAACTCGGCTGAAGCCCATTTAGTAGGAGCTACAACTTTATTTTCACATTTATCCCCATCACACATTACTTGGAATAACACCATTGGCTTATCAGTATTCTGTCCACCCTTTGCAAATTTTATGTTTCCATAAAAAGTTTGCATATCAGTGGCTGCAAGAGCATCTCTAACTTTTACTTTGTCAAAGGAATTTGCTCTTTCAAATGCGTCTTTAAATACCAATAAAGCAGCTGAAGATTCAGCAGCTTGATAAGGAGGTGCATAACCGAACTCTTTAGAAAAGTCAGCATCATAAGTCATACCATCCTTAAAGAAATTATCTTTGTAAGTAAGAGTTTTATGCCACTGAGATGCACATAATGCGTACTGTGAATTTTTACCATGTTGCTTTGATAATTTCGCAGCATCACAGTGTGTCATCGCAAGCATTGGTACATCAACTTTCATTTCAGCAATCTGTCTAACAGCTGTTAAAGCACCTTTAGTATGACCTGAAACCACAAGAACATCTGGTTTAACAGCTTTAACTTTTGCTAAAGTTGCCGCCATATCATTAAGTTCTTTCGGTAGCTTGTCATCTATTACTTTTTTAGATCCTGTTCTTTCGATTGCTTCCAAAACACCAAGTCTAACATCTTGAGAAAAGGCATCTTGTTCAAAAGCCATTGCAACTGTAACTGGCTTACCACCATTTTTTTCAACCGCTAAATCTATAGCTACATCAAGATATAAATTTGCCGGTGCAAGCACTGCAAACAGATATTTATAACCTTTTGTAAATAAAGATCTTGAAGCACCATTGGCTTCTACCATTGGAACTCCATATTTCTCTGTTACAGGGGCGATTGCTTTTGTTAAACCTGAACTATAAGGCCCAAGCATATATTCAACACCATCTTGTGAGATTAATCTTTCTGCAAGTTGAGCTGCTCTCTTAGGATTTGACTCATCATCATAGTAAATGATTTCAAACTTATAAGTTTTTCCACCAACTTTTATTCCACCCATGCTATTAATTCTATCTACAGCCATGTTGTAACCATTCTGAGTATGAACACCATTAGATGAGTATTTTCCAGTTAATGAAATAGCAGATCCTAAAATTATCTTGTCTCCAACAACTTTTGCAAAAGATGTTACAGATGTAGATAATAATAATGCTAGTGCAGAAACAAAAGTAATTATTATATTTCTTATTTTCATTTTTATTTCCTTTGTTAAATTTAAAAAATTATTTAACTCCTAAATCAAAAAACAAACAAGTATCTATTAAAAAATGCGACTTAATATTTTTGAATAAAAGCTATGATTAATGCGATTATTATTAATACGCACGCTGAAATTGTATTAATAGTTTTTGGATTTGCTTTTATCCACACAATTAATTTTCTAGCGAGTAATGCGTAAGCAACTAGAGATAAAAAATCTAATACAACATACGTCGTGATTAAAATAAAAAATTGAACAATATAATTTGAATTAAAGTCAATAAACTGTGGAAAGATTAATGGAAAGAACATCCAAGCCTTAGGACTTGTTCCTGCAACTAAAAAACCATCCTTAAAGAAAGAAAAAAAACTTTTTGATGAAATATTATTTGAATTTATATCTTTTGGTCTAGATTTATAAAGATCATAAGCAAGATAAAGTAAGTAAGCTATCCCAATCCACTTAAATATATTTAAAAAATTTGGATTATCGACAAAAAAAGATCCAAGAACAAAAATTACTAAAGTGGCTTGAATAAAATTTGCGGTAATGTCTCCAAGTGCTGTCCAAATACATTTTTGAACTCCATAATTCATTGAATAAGAAATGATAACAATTCTAGGTGTTCCAGGTGTGATAAATAAAAATAAAATTATTTGTAAAAAAAGGAAATAATTTATAGGAAACATTTTTGGATTTTTAGGATAGTCCAAAAAAACCGGGAGCTAAAGATGGCTAAGATGGACTATCTAAATTAGATCATATCACGACCTTAAATAAAATGCATTAATCATTTTTTTCAAATATAAAGGATTTATGAAAAAAAAAGGTCACACCCCCATTACTAGAGTTAAAAATCCTGAGCCGAACATCGATGACCCAGATTGGATAATTTGGGCAGCCTGGGCAGACCGGGTCACTTTTGAGGAGATCGAAAAAAAGACAGGAAAGACAGAATCTGAAGTTATCAAAATTATGAGAAGATCTATAAAGCCTATATCTTTCAGATTATGGAGAAAAAGAGTTAATCAAAAAAGTATAAAACACAGAAAAAAATTTGAGTATTCCAGAAAAGAAATTACTAGTAAAATTAAAAAGAATGATTATTTATAAGCTATGAAATCAGTTACCATTTATACAGGTCCACTTTGCAATTTTTGTGATGCAGCAAAAAGATTGCTAGCTAGAAACAATGTTGAATATAAAGAAATTAATATTGCAACAGTTGATGGTGCTATGGATGAAATGATTGCAAAAGCTAATGGTAAAAGAACTATTCCTCAAATTTTCTTTGATGATCAACACATGGGTGGTTACGATGATGTTAGAGCTTTAGAAAAAGAAAATAAACTTCAAGATCTTTTAAAATAAAACAAAGTAAATAACTAAAAAAATTAAGGTATATTCAAAAAAACTTTGAAAAATTGTTAATTGTTTTTTATTAAATCTTTTATTGATATATTTTTTTAATATATAAAAACCTAAATTGACTATCAAAACGCCAATTATAACACCAATAATTATAGATTTAATTGTAAAGTTTTTATAACCAAAATAACAAGCTGCAATTAAAGTAAACCAAGAAACTTTTGTAATAAATATTTTAAATACAAGCCCAGCTTTTTTACTGAACACTGATTGTGTTTTTATTATTGAATAAGACCAAACAATACCAATTAAAAAACTAATATATTTTATAATCATTTTTCTTTAAAGACTAAGCAAACACCATTATTACAATATCTTTTTCCTGTTGGGTTCGGTCCATCTTCAAAAATATGCCCATGGTGACCACCACATTTTTTGCAATGATACTCAACTCTTTCGTACCCTAATAAAGTATCTGTTTTAGTTTCAAATACATCTGGAAGTGATTTATAAAATGAAGGCCAGCCTGATCCACTTTCATATTTAGCAGATGAGTCAAATAATTTTTCACCACAATTAGTGCAGTGGTAACTACCTTGTCTCTTCTCATGATTTAGTTCACTAGTTCCTGGTGCTTCTGTACCATCTTCAAATAAAACTAATTTTTGTTCAGCAGTGAGATCTTTGTTAACTTTTTTTATCATAAACTTATTCTAATACTCTTAAGGGTTTACCAGCAACACATGCTTCTAAGCCTTCAATCATCTGTATATAAAACACACTATAATTTTCTGCTGTTACATAACCAATATGTGGCATTAATAGTGCATTTGGTAAAAATCTTAATTTATTTCCTTCTTGCAAAGGTTCTTTTTCATAGACATCAAGACCTGCACCAGCAATAACATTAGTTGACAATGCAATAATTAGATCATCTTCATTGATAATTGATCCTCTAGAAGTATTAATTAAAAAGGCAGTTTTTTTCATTGAGTCTAGTTCTTTTAACTTTATTAATTCTTTATATCTCTCACCTCCTTGAACATGAATTGATAAAAAATCAGAGTTTTGAAATAGATCTTCTTTACTAGACGGAAGAACACCTAATTCTTTACAGGTATCCAAGTTTAGATTTTCACTCCATGCCATAACTTCCATACCAAAAGCTTTACCAATTTTTGCAACTTGTGAACCAACTCTTCCAAGTCCTACTAACCCTAAAATTTTACCTTTAAGTTCAAAACCAATAGTTGATTGCCAATACCCTTGATACATATTGTCAATTTCTTCTTTAAAATTTCTAGCTAAACCTAAAATTAAACCCCAAGTTAATTCTGTTGTGCCTGCAAAATCTATTTCTGTTCCACATACCACAACTCTTCTTTTTTTGGCAGCAGCTAAGTCTATAGCTTTATTTCTTGAGCCACTTGTTATGATATATTTAAGATCATTTAAATTATCAATTAAATTTTTAGTAATAGGAGTTCTTTCTCTCATTATCAATAAAGCTTCAAATTCTGCCAATTGTTCTATGGCTTCTGCCTCATCCTCAAATGGCTCACTAAATATTTTAAATTCATATTTTCCTGATAATCTTTTTAAATCAACAAATTCATGAGATACATTTTGATAGTCATCTAAGATAGCAACTTTAAGCATTTTTAATCTTTCTATTTGATAAAAGAATCCCAGTTAAAATAAATATTGCGCCCAACATATGATAAAACATAAATTTTTCATTAAAAATAATCATTGCCATAATTGCACTTAATACAGGCATCATGTGTAAAAAAATGCCTGCTCTATTAGCTCCTATTAAAGAAACTCCCTTTATCCAAAAAATAAAAGAGATAAGACCTGGAAACAAAACTACATAAAATAAAATCATAAAAAAGTTTTGATTTGGCACAATTCTATAGCCCATTTGATATTCTATAAAATAAATTGGAATTAAAAAAATAAAGCCAAATGAAATTACTACTTCTAGTAATGTTAATTGTGATAGTTCATGTTTTTTCTTCTTTAATAATGCAGAGTAAGTAGCCCAAGATAACATTCCAAAAACCATTGTGATGTCTCCTTTATTGAAATCTAAATTCAATAAAATTCCTAGGTTGGCTTTAGTTATAATTAAAACTACTCCAATAAAAGAACATGCAACTCCTAATATTTGAAAAGTGTTAGTTTTTTCAATTTTTAAAATTGATGAAATGAATATGATCATCACTGGTATTGTTGATATCATTAATACTCCACTAATAACTTGTGTAAAATTTAATGAATAATAAACAATTGAATTAAATATAGTAACACTCGTTATACCAAGAACTATGTAATATTTATAATTTTCTAAAATATAATCTCTTTTGTTTAAAATTTCCTTAATTGTAAATGGTATCAAGATTAACCAAGCAAAAAACCATCTATAAAAGTTTAATGAAAAAGGTGGTATTTGATATTGACTAGCAAATTTACCAACTAGAAAATTTCCAGACCAAAACAAGGTTGCAAAAAATAAAAAAACATAAGCAATATTATTTTTATTTATCACTTAGTTAAACCTAAGAGAACTATACGGTTTTAAATCTAAGTTGGTATTCTCTTCAGCTATCATTCCTGAAATTATTTTCCCTGAAATTGGTCCTAATGTCCATCCTAAATGATGATGACCAAAACAATAAAAGATATTTTTATACTTTTTTGAAGGTCCTATAACAGGTAAATAATCTGGCAGTGTTGGTCTAAAACCTAACCACTCATCTGCATGTTCAGGTAAATCACCCATCATATATTTTGCATTATTAATTAAATTTTTAACTCTTGCTTTGGATAACGGGTTGTCTAGACCACCAAATTCAACTGTACCTACCACTCTAAGCCCTTGTTCCATGGGTGTGATTCCAAACCCTCTATTTTGAAAAATTACAGGTCTACTCAAAAGATGATCACAATCTTTGAAATGAACATGATAACCTCTCTCAGTATCAAGAGGTATTTTTTCATCTAGATTATCTGTTAGTTTTTTTGAAAACGACCCACAAGCAATCACTATCTTATCAAAAAGGAAGCTTTGAGTTTCAGATTTTATGACTGGTTTATCATTATCAAAATTAATATCTTTAACGTTCAATTTTAAAAAATTACCTCCCTTTTTTAAAAAAAGATCATAAAGTTTTAAAAGAATTTTTTTTGGGTTTCTGGCATGTCTTCCATATTGATAGTAGACACCTCCATGATAGATAGGTTTTATATTGGGTTCTAGATCGTGAATTTCCTTTGGAGTTACTACTTGTTGATCAACACCTAATTTATTTCTAACATCGATCTCTAACTCTCTACTCTTTAAACTTTGTTCATTCCAGATATATAAAATACCTTTCTTTTCAACTAATCCTCCAAGTTCTACCTCATCAAATAATTCATCATATGCAGGAAGTGCAAGATCTAAAATTTGATGCATATTTTGAGCAGTATGCATCATTTTTTTTGTAGTGCAGTTTTTTATAAATTGTAAAAACCAAGGTATCATTTTTGGAACGTAGTTCCACTTCAAGGCAAGCGGGCCTGTTGAACTTAATAGCATCGCTGGCACATCTGTTAAAATATCAGGTCTATTTATTGGAACAGATGCATAAGGAGAAAAGTGACCTGCGTTACCATAAGATGCAGCAGGACTGCCTGGTTCACTTCTGTCAAAAATTGTTACTAAAAACCCTTTTTTTTGTAAAAATAATGCGTTCGAGATACCCTGAATACCAGCTCCAATGATTCCAATTTTTAATTTCATTTTTATATTATCTATATAATTTTTTAAGTTAAAATATTCTCGCGACAAATTCGACAAGTAAACTATAAAAATATTTAAGCTATTAGCTGCTTATGGTTAATTTTTGCACTCATAACAATCGCAAATCCAATCATTGTTGCTAACATTGATGATCCTCCATATGACATTATTGGTAATGGTGAGCCAACAATTGGCAACAAACCTAAAACCATCGACATATTTACTGTTACATAGAAAAATATTGCAGATCCATAACCATAACAAAAAAGTTTAGCAAAATAACTTCTTGAGATTGTTCCAATTCTCAACACTCTATAAATAATAATTATATAAATCAGTAATAAACCTAGTGACCCTATAAAACCATGTTCTTCAGCAAATAATGTAAAGATGAAATCAGTATGCTTCTCTGGTAAAAACTCTAAATAACTCTGAGTTCCCTTTAAAAAACCCTTGCCATTTAAACCACCTGACCCAACAGCTATTTTGGATTGAATAATCTGATACCCTGCCCCCAAAGGGTCTCTATCAGGATTAAGAAATGTTAAAATTCTTAATTTTTGATAGGGTTTTAAAAAAGCAATTACAAAGGGCATTGAAATCACCAAAGTAATAAATGAGTAAACAAAATATTTAACATTTATTCCTGCAAGCCATATTACTACTAACCCACTTAATGCAATTAAAATTGAAGTGCCTAAATCAGGTTGAGAAACAACCAACATAATTGGTAAAATTAAAATTGCTACACCAATAAGCATAGACTGAAAACTATTAACTTTATTAACTTGTATTCGGTGATAAAATTTTGCAAGACAAACTATTATCGCAATCTTCATTAGTTCTGAGGGTTGCAAATTTATGAAGTATAAATTAATCCACCTTTGGGAACCTGAAGCTTTAACACCATATAAAGATGCCCAAATTAAGAGTAGCAAGACAATAATATAAAATAAATAAGAAAAAAAATACCAAAACCTTATGTTAATTAAAGAAATAAACAACATCATTATAAAAAAAATTAAAAATTTTAATGCATGACTTTTGCTATGAAATAAAATTTCACCTCCATCGGTTGAATACATGGACAAAGTACTAATAAATCCAAGCAATAAAATACAAGATAGCAAAATATAATCGAAATTTCGTATCTTCTGAAAAAAAGTTAACTGTGAATTAAATGAACGATTTTTCATTTATATTTTTATACTTTTTTTGTTTCTAGCTTTCTCTCTGAGTTCATGTCTATCTATAACTAATTTAAAGAGTTTTTTTGCCATTGGTGCAGCAGCTGAACTACCAGACCCACCATGTTCTATTACAATACTTAATGCATACCTTGGATTTTTATATGGTCCAAAAGCTATATATAATGCATGATCTCTTTCATCGTAGGGAATTTCGAATGTTTTTAAATCAAGCTCCCTATCTTTTTCTGTAATTCTTTTGACTTGAGATGTGCCTGTCTTTCCAGCAAATTGATACTTTGGATCTTCAATTCTTGAAGAATAAGATGTTCCCCTGGGTTCATTAGTTGAAGCAAACATTGCCTCACGAACTAGTTTTATATTTTTAATATTTTTAAATAAAGGCTCATGTATTTTTTTATTTATAAAATCCAAAAGTTTTGTTGCATCTTCTAGCCCATTATTTTCAGATTCCAGTTTTTTACGGTTATCATTCATTATGACTCTAATGTCTTCTGCTGTGTTGCTGTTTTCGTCTACTACTATTTTTGGATAAATTCTAAATCCACCATTTGCAAGTTGAGCTGTCATTTTGCATAATTGAAGTGGTGTAGTTTGAGTATAACCCTGTCCAATACCTGTAATTAATGTTTCACCTATAACCCAACCTTTTCCTAAATTATTTTTTTTCCACTTAGTGTCAGGAATTAACCCTTTTTTTTCGTTCATAAATGTTTTATTTAAAACCTTTTCACCAAGACCAAACTTTAGAGAAGTTTCTTTTAAACGATCTACACCAAGTTTTCTCGCTATTTCATAAAAATAGGTATCACAAGACTGCTTCATTGCTTTTTTTAAATTCACTACACCATGGCCTTTTTTTTTCCAGCAATGGTAAGTTTGACCATACATTTCAGTTTTTCCTGTACAATTAACTTTAAAGTTTTGGTCAACAATTCCATTTTCTAAAGCAGATAGAGCTACCATAGGTTTAAATGTTGAGCCTGGCGAATATAAACCAGATAAAGTTTTATTAATAAGAGGTTTTAGTGGATTGTTTCTGATTAGCTGCCAATCATCTTGATTTATTCCAAAAAGAAATAAATTGGGATTAAATGAGGGAGATGATTGCATGGCTATAATCTCACCTGTATAAACATCCATTACACTTATTGAGCCAGCCTTATCTTTTAAAAGATCATTGCATAATTTTTGCACCTCTGTGTCTAATGTGAGTCGAATTGTTTTGCCCTTTAATCCTTCTGTGTGGTCAAGTTGACTAATTCTTTTTCCATATGCATTAACCTCATACCTTTGAATACCATTTGTACCAAGCAATTCACTTTCAAAAGTTTTTTCTAATCCAGTTTTTCCAACTTTTAGACCTGGTACATGTTTACTTTGTATCGTTTCATTATTCAAAATATCTTTTTCACTAGCTTCACTCACATAACCCAAAACATGAGTATAATTTTCATCAAATGGATAATCACGTGAAACTGATAAAACTGGTTTTGCTCCAACTAGATCATGTAAGAAATAATTTACTTTTGTAAATTGTTCCCAAGTTAAATTTTTAGATATAATTAGAGTTTCCCAAGCTTTTTGTGAATTTTTTTTTCTTATTATTTTTTTAAATTCACTATTACTAATAGTTAATATTTCTTTTAGTCTCATCATTAAGTATTTAAAATCTTCTACTTCTTCGGGAATAACGTGCAATTGATATACTTTTAAATTTCCTGCTATAACATTTTCAAAATAATCTAAAAATTCACCACGAACAGGAGGCAGTCTCCATTCACGTAGTCGATTTTTGTCAGATAAAGTTAGATATTTTTTATTTTCTGTAATTTGTAATGAAAATAATCTTGCTACAATTCCAGTAAAAACAATTATTTTTGCTGCACCTATTATGAACATTCTTCTATTAATGGTCTGAAGCTTTTCTCCACCAAAATAACTACCCTGCATTACGATACCTTCCAAAAAACTTTTCTATAAAATCAAAAAAATATCTAAAAATAATATAAAATAAAAAAGTAAATGAAATATTTACAATCTTGTCTATATAATTGATTTCATAATCAAAAATAAAGACTAAACAAATATAAGATAACGAATTTAAAACTAAAATAGTAATAAGAAAAAAAATCCAATCTTTTACTAAATTAGGTCTTAATGTTATATTTCTTAAATAAGATGCAAAACCACACAGTAATAAAAAAAGTAAGCTACTAATTCCCATTGGTAATCCAGCAATTACATCATTAAACAATCCAGCCATAAAAAGATATATATAACCCAGCCCCTCTCTTCTTTTTAAAGTATAACAAAAAATGAGGATGTAACTAAAATTAAAAGAAAAATACTTTAACCCTAAATTATTAAAATCAAAATCATTAATCACAGATATAAAAAGTAAAATTATTGGAAAATTATTATACAAAACAACTGTTAAATTACTTTTTGTTATATTGGCCATCTAATTTTTTCCTTTTCTAAAAACACAAGCTTCATACTCAGGTGTACCAACCTTATAAAGTTTGTTGAATATAGTTTTTCTACATTTATGACCAAATAGTAAGTTTAATTCTAGAAACTCTATGTTTCTTTTTTTTTCTTTATTTTCTATAACTTTTTCTTTTGTAATAGAAAGTTCATTTTGTAAATTGAAAACTTTATTTTTTAATAAGCCATTTTCTTCTTGAATTTTAAATCTTACTTCCTCTTCAATTTTTTTTTGTTCTAGCAATATTCTTATATTTTCTTGTTGCCTATTAGCTTCTGCAATTTGATCATCCATTTGCTTTAAATTTTCTTTAGATGAAAGATCTAATGCTGTTCTTACCTTAGAAAAAGATACCACTTTTACGTATTTAAGTTGTGTAAAGTTTTTATAAAGATCAACTCTTAAATCACTTACTGGTAATACAGCATCTTTTTTAAGAATTTTACCAATAAGTATACCGCTCTTAAATAGTCCACCTGCCCCTGAAGTAGTCACTATCATTTCTTTCTCATTATCTTTAAGATTTATATCTTTAATATACTGCAGCTTAGCATCCTGTTTTCCATCTCCAGACATAATTGCTTGCACTTCACCAGGTGACACGCTTACTGGAATTTTAGAATTAATGTCAGAAAGTAATAAAACTCTCGATGTAAAAAAATTTACTTCTACTACCTTGCCGACTAGATATTCTTCATCAAGAACTGCCATTCCTAATTTAATATTATTTTTACTACCTTTATTAAGAACTACTGATCTCAAAAAAGGACTGCCTTTATCAATTAATACTTTTGCAAATATCTCATTATCCTTAATAAAATAGTCATCGACTAATTGTTTATATTTAATATTTTCAAGTATTAAGATTTGATTAGACAGATCTGCAGTCTCAAATTCTCCTAATTTAAATTTTATTTTTTGATAGTCATCATAAAAATTATAATGACTAGTAATGCTATTAAGGCTATTTTGTATAAGTTTTTCTGGGCCAGATACTATAAATGATGATCTATATACTATTTCCTTAATCGAAATTTTTACCCAATCTACAACTTTAAAATTGAAACTTCCTAAAACTAAAAATATTATAGAAAAGAGTATTAATCCAAGTAATGAAAACCTTTGCTGTGTTCCTTTTTTTAAAAAAGCAGATCTTATTGCAATTACAAAATCATCTCTGCTTGTTTCCATCTTTTTTAATATTCAGATAGCATAGTAGAGAAAGTCTCTTCTTGATCTAATGCTTTTCCCGTGCCTATTGCAACACATGCCAAAGGATCATCTGCAACATGCACTGGTAGTCCCGTTTCTTTAGAAAATCTTTTGTCAATATTCTTAAGTAATGCTCCACCACCAGTAAGAGTTAAGCCCATATCAACTAGATCCGCAGATAATTCAGGAGGTGTATTTTCTAATGCATCTTTTATGCCATTCACCATTTCTTTTAAAATAACATTTAACGCTTCAGCTGTATCTTCTTCAGTAATATTGACTTCTTTAGGAGTGCCAGATCTTAGGTCTCTGCCTTTTACCGCGTAAGTGTTATTATTTGATGGAATAGCTGTACCAATTTGTTTTTTAATTTTTTCAGCAGTACTATCACCAATCATAAGATTATATTCTTTCCTCATGTAATTAATCATAGCGGTATCCATTGCATCACCAGCTACTCTCAATGATTTAGAGTATACAAGACCACCTAGAGACATAACTGCAATTTCAGTTGTACCTCCACCAATGTCTACAACCATTGAACCTGTTGCTTCTGAAATTGGAAGACCAGCACCAATTGCCGCTGCTATAGGTTCTTCAATTAATTGTACTCTTCTTGCACCAGCTGCGAGTGCACTATCTTGAATTGCTTTTCTTTCAACTGGTGTTGACCCTGTAGGAACACAAATTAAAATTCTAGGATTTGCAAATGTACTATTCTTATGTACTTTTTTTATAAAATGTTTGATCATTTCTTCTGTAACAATAAAGTCTGCAATAACACCATCCCTTAATGGTCTGATAGCACTAATGTTACCTGGCGTTCTTCCAAGCATTGTTTTTGCTTCATCACCAACAGCTAAAACTGTTTTTTTCCCCATATTCTCAGCTATTGCAACTACAGACGGCTCATTAAGTACCACACCTTTTCCCTTTAATACAACAAGTGTGTTAGCTGTTCCTAGGTCAATTGCCATATCTTGACTCCATACATTTGTTAGACTTTTAAACCAATTAGTCATCTTATATTCCCTTCATTTTATCTGTTTCATGCTCTATTGGAGCAGTTTTTTTTCTTTTGATGATCATTTTATTCAATGCACTTAAATATGCATTTGCTGAAGCTACTAAAGTATCAGTGTCTGCTGATTGTCCAACTGTTGTTTTTCCATTCTCCTCAATTCGGACACTTACAGTTGCTTGAGCATCAGTACCCTCTGTTACAGCATGAACTTGGTATAGCAGTAACTTAACATCATGTGGGTACAAAACTTTTATACATTTAAAGATTGCGTCTACAGGGCCATCACCTGTTTCTGAAGTTGATTTAATTTCGCCATAAACATCGAGTGTCATTTCTGCTTTTTGAGGCTCACCTGTTCCTGCAAAAACTTTTAAAGATTTCAAATTAATTACATATTTATCTAAGACCATACTTTCATCAGTTAAAGCTGCAATATCATCATCATAAACATGCTTTTTCTTATCAGCTAAAATTTTAAATTTCCCAAAAGCAGATTGTATTACATCATCTGTTACATCTGTATAACCAAGGTCATTTAATTTTTCTTTAAACGCATGTCTTCCAGAATGTTTTCCCATCACCAATGAAGTCTTTTTGACTCCAACACTTTCTGGTGTCATAATTTCATATGTTTCTCTGTTTTTTAACATTCCATCTTGGTGAATGCCTGCTTCATGAGCAAACGCATTTTTTCCAACAATAGCTTTATTAAATTGTACTGGAAACGTTGCATTTGAGACAATTTTCGAGGCTTTGCTTAATAGTTCAGTTTTAATTCCTGTTGTATAAGGCATTAAGTCATTTCTTGTTCTTATCGCCATTACAATTTCTTCTAGTGCAGCATTACCTGCTCTCTCGCCAATTCCATTAATAGTACATTCAACTTGTCTTACACCAGCTGAAACACCAGCTAAAGAATTTGCTACAGCTAATCCTAAATCATTATGACAATGAACTGATAGTATTGCTTTATCAATATTTGGAACTTTATTTTTTAATGTTGTTATAATTTTAGTAAATTCTGAAGGTATAGTATAACCAACCGTATCTGGAATATTTATAGTTTTAGCACCACAACTTATTGCAAGTTCAACTGACTTGCACATATAATCCATATCAGTTCTTGTGCCATCTTCACAAGACCATTCAACATCATCTGTTAAATTTCTCGCATAAGTTACACTCTCTTTTATCGCATCTAAAACTTGCTCTGGAGTTTTGTTTAATTTGTGTTTCATGTGCAGTGGGCTTGTTGAAATAAAAGTATGTATTCTAAATCTTGGAGCAGCCTTTAAAGCTTGATGACATGCGTCTATGTCTTTTTTACTAGCTCTAGATAGCCCACATGGAATTGCATTTTTTAAAATTTTGCTTATAGCTGTTACCGCTTCAAAGTCACCAGGCGATGCAATAGGAAAACCAGCTTCAATAATGTCTATTCCTAATTCATCAAAAATTCTTGCTATTTGAATTTTTTCTTCAAGACTCATGGATGCTCCTGGTGATTGTTCACCATCGCGCATCGTAGTATCAAATATAAAAACATTATTTTTGTCGTTCATAGCTAATAATTTTAGAAAAACTATAATACAATCTATAATAGAGATTGCAAAATAAATGTAGTATTTTCCTTCAATTTTTTTTAGTTCGAATTGGGTTTTAGTTTAAAATTTTATTATTAAGCCTATTCGTATTATATATTGCTGTATGAAACAAAGAAAAACTATTTGGTTTAAAGACTATTATGAACTATTGCATTAGAAATTTTCTCATCTGGAAGGCCCTCGTTCTTGGTTTATTAATAGCTGTATTTACAGAATTATTGAGTTTTTTTGATGCTATAAACGATCTATCAATTAAAGTTCTTTGGATTGTAATAATTACAGTTTTATTTTTTATATTCTTCTACTTAATTAAGATAAAAATTCATATCAACTTGTTAGGAAAAATATCAAATTTGCCAAGATTTGAAATTATATTTATTTTTTTAATATTTTTTCTAACTTTTATAAATTCTGTAATTTATCCACCAAATACTTTAGATGCTATGACGTATCATTTACCAAAAGTGATGCACTGGGCTCAGAATAATAATCTAGATTTTTACCCCACGCATCACTTGAATCAATTAATTTTAGCTCCATTTTCAGAGTTTGTAATTTTACATTTACAGTTATTATTTAATGGTGATCATTTTTTTAATTTGGTCCAATGGTACTCAATGATAATTAGTTGCATAACTACTTCATTAATTGCAAAAGAGTTGGGCTGTAATATTAAGTTTCAAATTTTTAGTTCTTTATTTTGTGCAACAATACCAATGGGAATTTTACAGGCTACTAGCACCCAGACTGATTATGTAACCTCTATGTGGCTATCAATCATGGTATATTTTTTTTTAAAATACATTAATCAAGGAATGCTTAAATATATATTTGCTTTTGCAGTTGCATTAGGAATTGGAGTACTAACAAAAGGGACATTTTATATTTATGCTTTACCTTTTTGTATATGGCTTGGTCTACATGTAGTTATAAAAAATCGTAAACATTTTTTTTATTTGTTTGCAATACCATTAATAATGCTTTTCCTTAATCTTGGTCACTACAGTAGAAATATTAATTTATATAATAACCCTTTGGGTCTGAGCAAAGAAAGTGTTGATTGGACAAATAAAACAAAAAACTTAGAAAGTTTAACAGTAAACATATTTAGAAATATTGGACTAAACCTAGCTGTCCCAAACAAGAAAGTTAATATGTTTACAGCTAAAAAAATTAGTGTCTTTTTAGAAGGTTTAAATATGTCAGTCAATAATCCTGAAACAACTAAAATTCCACATCGCGGTTACTATATTCCATTTTCTTTTTATGAGAGTTCTGCTCCAAACACCCCTCATTTTATCATTTTTTTATTAGCACTTTTTATTATTTATAAAAAAAAATTATTATATAATGAAAAATATTATCTTTATTCACTTATAGCTGGATTTCTTTTAATATGTTTTTTATTAAAATGGACTGGTGTACAAAATAGGTTGTTGCTTAGTTTTTTTGTTTTATGCTCCCCAATAGTAAGTTTTGTTCTTTATAAATTTCAATTAAATAAATTGATGAGCGCTCTAACTATATGTTTGTGTTTATATTCAATACCCTATCTCCTATTTAATAAAAGTAGACCATTATTAGCGAGCCTAAACTTTGATAATAAAGAAAAAATTTTTTACAAACCCTTTTTTTTAGAAAATAAAAGAAATGAATTATATTTTGTTGCTGATAAGTTTTATAACTCAAGAGATATATTTAATTATTATGTCAAAACAGCCAATTTAATAAAAGATTCAAATTGTAAAAAAATTGGCTTAGACAATCATAGAAATCATTACTTAGAATATCCTATTTGGGTAATGTTAAGAAAAGAAGGTAAAAACACAATAGTTCCTAAAATTAAAATTTCTAATGTTAATGTGCAAAATAAGTCAGCCTCAATCAAACAAGAGGGTCAAAATTGTGCTATCCTCGTTTTGGATAGAGGTGTTGAGTTTTTTTCAACTAAGTAAAAGTATAATCACTTTCAATTTAGCAAAATTTTTTAATTATAGTTTCAAAAAAGAATCTTAAGGCATATATTAAGTGAACTGAAGATCTCTCATTACCATAAATTGTTCTGATTGGTATTTCTTTTATACTTAATTTATTTTTAACTAATTTAATTCTCATTTGGTTATCAAAATTAAAATTATTTGTTAAATTACTTAACATTTTTTTTTTAATGTATTTAAAATTGTAAATCCAGTATCCAGAATGACAATCAGTAAACTTTGTTGAATAGAGTAGATTAAATAATTTCGTTAAAAAAATATTTCCTACAAATTTATAAAAAGGCATATTTCCCTTGATAGCATTCTTTCTTATCATCATTCTTGACCCACAAACAGCAGCACAATCAAATTTTTCTAATTTTTTAATAATTGGTAAAATATATTTGGGATGGTATTGGCCATCCCCATGAACCATTAAAGCGTAGTGAAAATTATTCTTTAAAGCATAATTTAAGCAAGATTTAATATTTCCTCCATAATTGAGTCTTTTTTTATTATCTTTTAAAAAAACAATTGATTTATTTTTTTTTCTAATCTGTTTAGCAATTTTTAAAGTGTCGTCTCTTGAATTATCTTCACTAATTAATATTTTAATCTTATAATTTTGTAATTTTTTGAATTGGATTAATTCGAAAACTTTTTTCAATCTAAATGATGCCTTGTAAGTTATTATGAATATAAGAATTTTTTTTTTCATTCTGTCTATTAATGGTTCTATATTTAGAATAGTTTAGAGTATTCTTTAATCTGGTATTTTAGTGTGCTGTTATTTTTTATCACTATATACTAATTTTTTCTTCAAGACTCATTGATAGGCCAGGTGATAGTTCACCATCACACATAGTAGTATCAAGTATAAAAATTTTATTTTTATCAGTCATAGGAATTATTTAAATAATTATAATACAATCTATAATAAATTTTGCAAAATAAATGTAAATTTCTTAAGAAAAATAGGAAGGCAATGTAAATGCTGAATTAATAAACTTCGAGTTTTTTGATAAGCGCAATGTAATTTCACTTAAGTTTCGCCTTACATATTTATCTAAGTTTGTTGGATATTTTATCTCCAGAATACAAGTTGAGGCAAAATTTTTAACTATCTCTATTTGACTCATATTTTTTAAATAAATGCTTTTTAAATTATAGTCAATTGTTGCTCTAACAATGCCACTATTTGAAACGAGATAATGTCTATCATAGTTAGTTGTTAATATGGGATGTAAAATATTTTTTGACTTATTTTTTGAATTTACAATATCTTTAATTAATTTCAAATTATTAAAATCAGGAAATTTTAATTCATTTAGTTCATCTATTTTAAAAATTTCTTTTTTGGTTTCAGATCCTTTTTTGCTTTTAATTTCCAAAATAGGATCAGTTATATTTTTTTTATCTCCATACCACCTAACACGAATTTTTTTTTTTTCACTAATCCCATCTAAATTTTGTCTAATAGAAGAATAATTATTTGTATCAAAATATATAGAATTTACTTTTCTGCTAGGATGATGAAAATTAAAAAAAAGTTTTGATCTGATCAAAGAATTAATTAAAGTTAAATTATCACTTTTCCTGTATATCCATTTTCTTTCAAATCTATCGATTTTATTTATCATTAATTTTTCAATTAAATTTATTGATTAATCATAGCTAATATTTTTGCGTTACCATTATTATTTTTTTGAATTACATCATTTAAAATAATATTAGATTTTTCATCTTTGGCAAATTTTACTAAAAAATTATTCACATCAAAATTTTCAACAACTAAAAGCCCATAATTATATTCTTTTTTTTTTTGATATGCTGCAAAAGGAATTTTTACTCCATCAAATAAAATATTTTTTGAATATACTTTTGATCCATCTTTACTAATTATTCCAGATTTTGAATTCTTTGCTGTAATTTTCGAAATTTTAATATTTGAAGCTTCACCTCCACTTATCAATTTATCATTTACATTTTCTAGGTATGAGTTATAGATATTTACATTTGAACCAGAAAAATCCATTGCATCATTATTAATATTTTTAAAATTTACTGAAGATATGTCTCCATCACTAAAATCTATATCAATTGCATCAGAAGAAATATTTTCATAGTTTGAATTGCTAATCTTAAATTTTGACCTAAATATATTTAATGCATCTTCTGAAGTAATATTTTTAAAATTTACATTATTAATTTCAACTTTAGTTTGATGAAAATTTAAAGCTCCATAAATTATATATTCTGAACTTGACTCAATATTATATCCATTTAAAAAAGAGAAATTTGTATTTTGAATTTTAGATAATTTATTATTATCTAAAATTAACAACCCACCCCCTAGATTGTTTTTTTTACCAGTTATTGTTGTTTCTTTATTTTTTCCTCCAATAATCCAGGGAGACTCCGAAATTACAAAAGCATTATTTATAAGTAAAATTTTTTGACCAGGTTTAACAATAACATTAAATCCTTTAGTAATGTGAAGGTTTTCATCAATCTCTATTTCATCTTTAATTAAAAATAATTTATCATCTTGTTTAATAAAATATTTATCTAAAGTATTTGTTTTTAGGTTCTTAAAGCTTTTATATCGATATTTGGAATTTATATCATCAATTTTTAATACAAATGAATTTTTGTCAAATTTTTCTATAAATTTCATATGAGTACATTCAAGGTTATTTGATTGTATTTCAGGTAATTTTATAACTGTATTTGAAAAATTATTTAAAATTTTTGTAATTTTAATTTCAACCTTTTTTTCGTTTTTGTTACAAATTAATTTATCAACACTAAGTGCCCCATAATTTTTATAATAATTTTTAACTAAAAAAACTGACTCATTATTTCTTATAACTTGTATTTGTTTTTTTAATTTTAATTTTTTCTTGATATTATTGGCATGATAAAAAAAATCAGAAAGTAAGAAATAATACAATCCAACTCCATAAGTTCTGCTATTGTCATAATAAAAATAGTCAGAATAAATATGTGAATTGATTATTTTTATTTTTTTTAAATTCTCACTTAAAAATTTATCTAAATATTTTTTAGAGCTAATTTGATTTAGTTTTTTTAAATATAAATTATAAAAAGATGAATTTAAACTTCCATCTCTATTATAAAAAAAATTTTGTAACCACTTCCACCCTTTTTTGTTTTTTTCTGTAAATGATAATTCAACAATATCTATTAATATATTATTATCATAATTTAAATGTTGTTTATGATAATTGGGTTTTAATCTATGACCATCATATGGTATCGGCTCAAATAAACCATTAATAGGATTATAATAAAATTTTACACTTTTAAGAAAAGCTCCATGATAAGTTGAGGTCATATCTACTACAGCAAAATAAGCAGCCCATCTTTCGACATCAAATACATCTTCTAACGGTACTTTTTTTTTAAAAAAATCTCTCAATTTTTGAGATGCGGTTTTTGCCAATGCAATGTTTTCTTTTTTGCTCCAATATTTTTTATTATAAATTTCAAAAATAAGATCTTCTTCATCAACAAGTAAATCTTCATCAAAACCAAAAATAGGACCATTTCTTCTTTTGTTTCTTTCAATTAACTCTTTTCCAAATCCTTCTTCTAAAACATAAAGGCCTTTGTTTTCTCCATTAATAGATAAATCTAAAAATTCGTACTTAATTTTAATGATGTCAAAGTCTTTTGCCATTTGATGAAAAATCCACTCATGAATATAATTTCTTATTCTTGGTTTTTGTAATGAAAATTTTGATAATCCAAAAATATAATTTTCTTTATCTAGTTTTATTTTATATGAAGAATGTTCCTTTTCAAAAAAATGGGCCTTTCTATCTCCCTTTAATCTTATATCTCCAGAATATTTTGTGTTATTATGAATGAGATTAAAATTTACTAAAGTGTTGTACTCTGTTGCTGGAAGTGTTCCATTTTTTATAGCTTCATTTCTTACATTCTCTAAAATTAATGAGTCATTAAATTTAATTTCTAAATCAAGCTTTTCTAATTTATAAAAATTGCTCTTTATTGCTTGAAAAGTTATATTAGGTAGATATAAAAATTCAAATCTTCCCCCCTTAGAAAAAAGATCTAAATATTTTGACTTCGCTTGTTCAAAGGTTTGGGACTTAAATGTAAAAATAATTAAAACTATACCAGCAGTTATTGTCGAAAAAAAATATATAAAAAGAAATTTATTTAAATTATATTTTTTTTTTTTTTTACCTTCCTTTTTCAGGATCATAAAGAAAGATCTTCATTGTGTGCTAAAATTGTTTTTGAATTGGGGTATTGCTTTTGAATCTTGCCAGTAATCTTTGTTAAATTTTTAAAGTCGCTAGTTTTTAAATCAATATTAATGCTAGTGTTAATATTAGTCCTAGACATTGAAATAAATTTTAATTCAACTAAGTCTTTAGTTAATTCATCTATAAGATTATTAATTTGAATATCTGAAATTTTTTCATCAATTATTATTCCCATATTTATCTTTTCATTGTAATCAATATTTTTGCTCTTAAGATACTTTGAATAAATCAGGATTGTTGCTAAAGCAAAAAATATTCCAACTATAGTTATAATTAATTGATTTGCACCACACCCTAAACCAATAGCAATAATTAAAAATAAGTATACTAGCTCTTCTGGTTCTTTAATAGCAGCTCTAAATCTAACTATTGATAGCGCTCCAACTAATCCTAAAGATAATGCCAGGGAACTTTTAACAATCATAATAACTATGCACGTTGCAACACCCAACACTACAAAGTTTTTTGAAAATTCAATTCTATTAGAAAGTGTTGAAGAAAATTTTATATAAAACAAGTGAACTATAAAACTTAAAATAGCTGCACAAAATAGACTTAATACAAAATTAGATAGCTCTATCTGAACATTTTGATTGAGAAAAAAATCTAGATCTGACTTTGTCATTTTTAATTATTTTAATAGAAGTTTATTCTTATTTTTTGTCACTATCTATCAATTTTTTCTTACCAATCCAAGGCATCATGGCCCTAAGTTCTGCTCCCACTTTTTCAATTGGATGATCAGCAAGATCTTTTCTCATTTTTAAAAAGTTTTTTTGCCCACTTTCACACTCTTTAATCCAGTCTTTAGTGAATTTTCCAGATTGAATATCAGCCAATACTTCTTTCATTCTTTTTTTGCTTTCGCTGTCTACAACTTTTTTTCCTGATACATACTCTCCATACTCTGCTGTATTTGAAATAGAGTAATTCATGTTAGCAATTCCACCTTCATAAATTAGATCAACAATCAATTTAACTTCGTGCAAACATTCGAAGTATGCCATTTCAGGTTCGTAACCAGCTTCAGTTAAAGTTTCAAAGCCATTTTTAATTAATTCAACTAGTCCACCACAAAGTACGGATTGTTCTCCAAATAAATCTGTTTCACATTCATCTTTGAAGGTTGTTTCAATAATTCCTGATTTTCCTCCACCAATAGCCGAGGCATATGATAGTGCAAGATCTCTAGCTTTGCCTGTTCCATTTTGATGAACTGCAAATAAACAAGGTACCCCCCCTCCTCTTTCAAACTCACTTCTTACTAAATGCCCAGGTCCTTTAGGTGCAACCATAAATACATCTAGATCTTTTCTTGCATCAATAAGCTTGTAATGAATATTTAATCCATGAGCGAAAGCTAAACTTGTTCCTTCTTTTATTCTTTGTTCAATATGATTTTTATAAATTGACGCCTGTAATTCATCTGGTGTAAGTATCATTGCAACCTCAGCCCATTCAGCAGCATCTGACAGATTCATAACTTTCAATCCTTTTGATTCTGCTTTTGCTTTACTTATTGAGCCATCTCTAAGAGCTACAACAACTTCTTTAGCACCGCTATCTTTTAAATTTAGTGCATGAGCGTGACCTTGACTTCCATAACCAAAAATTGCTATTTTTTTACTTTTAATTAAATCTACATCTGCATCTTTTTCATAAAACATTTTCATTTTTTTTTCTCCTTTATAATTAATTAAAAATCTCTGCACCTCTTGTCATTGCAACTGCTCCAGTTCTTGAGGCACTGACAAGACCAAATGGTTTTAAATTTTTTATCACTTTGTCTATCTCTCTTCTTAATGCTGTTATTTGAATTACAGCAGATTTTTTTGTATGATCTAATATAACTGGATTATATTTTCTACAAGTATTTAAGGCTTTTTTAATTTTATTGGGGTTTGTAACAATTTTTAATAGGGCCATCTCTTTAAAAATTACCTTTTTATCCTCTCTTTTAAAATTAGCCACTTTATGTACTGGTACTAATTTTTTTAATTGTAATGCTATTTGCTCGATTACTTCTGGGCTTCCAGTTGTTACAATTGTAACTCTAGAAAGGTTTTTTTTTTGATCAACTTCTGCAACAGCTAAAGATTCAATATTATAGCCTCTTCCTGAAAATAAACCCACAACTCTAGCAAGTACACCTGCTTCGTTATCAACCCAGACTACGAAAATATGAGTATCGATCTTCCCTTTTTTTGTGGGTACACTATATGCTGATTTAGATTTTTCCATTTTAGACTAATGCTTTTCCTTTTCCAGTTATCTTGTTTTCTTTTTGGTCTTTTGGACCTAACAACATTTGGTTGTGAGGTTTTCCTGAGGGAATCATTGGAAAGCAATTCTCAGCTTGATCTACATGACAATCAAAAATAACTGGTCTATCTATATTGATCATTTCTTCAATTTTTTCATCTAATTCATCTGGATTCTCTGCTCTAATTCCTACACAACCGTAAGCCTCAGCCAATTTGACAAAATCTGGTAATGCCTCAGAATAACTCTCTGAATAATTTTTTTCATGAAGTAACTCCTGCCATTGTCTAACCATTCCCATGTATTGGTTGTTCAAAATAAATATCTTTACTGGCAAATTATATTGAACTGCAGTTGAAATCTCTTGCATAGTCATCAAAATTGAAGCTTCTCCAGCAATGTCTATGACTAATTTTTTGGGGTTAGCAACCTGTACTCCTATTGCCGCTGGTAATCCATAACCCATAGTTCCAAGTCCACCTGATGTCATCCATCTATTGGGCTTATTGAATTTATAATGTTGCGCTGCCCACATCTGATGCTGTCCAACTTCTGTGGTAATATATGTATCTTGATTTTTAGTTAATTCGTAAAGTCTTTGAACCGCATGTTGAGGCTTAATAATTTTATCACTATTTATAAAATTTAAAGATTGTTTTGTTCTCCATTTTTGAATTTGTTGCCACCATTTTGATATTTTTTGTTTATTTGATTTTTCTAAATTTAAGTTTTTCTTTTTTAAAGTTTTGGTAGTTGACCCTATTACATCACAAACATCACCAACAATAGAAAGGTCAACTTTTACAATTTTATTTATAGATGATGGGTCAATATCAATATGAACTTTTTTAGATTTCGGAGAAAACTCATCTATCTTTCCTGTGATACGATCATCAAATCTTGCGCCTATATTAATTAATAAATCGCAATCATGCATTGCATTGTTAGCTTCGTAAGTTCCATGCATGCCTAACATTCCTAAAAATTGATTATCATCCCCTGGGTAAGCACCTAGTCCTTGCAAAGTTGAGGTAATAGGAAATCCAGTTAAGGCCACTAATTCTCTTAAAAGTTCACTTGCCTTTGGACCAGAATTAATTACTCCACCTCCAGTATAAAAAACTGGTTTGGATGCTTTTTTCATTAAGTCTACTAATTGATCAATTTCTTTTTGGCTAAATTTATTGAGAACTTTTCCATTTAATTTTTTTTCTTTTTTATGTTTAGAATATTTTGCTTTTGCAAACTGAATATCTTTTGGAATATCAACTAGCACTGGTCCTGGTCTTCCAGTTGTTGCAACTTCAAATGCTTCATGCATTATTCTTTGAAGATCATTAATATCTTTAACCAACCAATTATGTTTTGTACATGGTCTAGTAATTCCAGTTGTATCACATTCTTGAAATGCATCTGTCCCTATTAAATGTGTTGGTACTTGACCTGATATACAAACTAAAGGAACTGAATCCATATAAGCATCCGTTAATGCAGTTACAACGTTAGTAGCACCTGGTCCTGATGTAACTAATACAACACCTGGTTTTCCAGTTGATCTTGCATAACCTTCGGCTGCATGACCAGCTCCTTGTTCATGTCTGACTAAAATATGTTTTATTGATGGATGATTTTTTAACTCATCATAAATTGGAAGTACCGCACCACCCGGATATCCAAAAATATGCTCTACCTTTTGGTCTTCCAAACATTTAAATACAATTTCAGCGCCTGTGTATAAATTACCCATCTGAGCAATCTAGCTGAAGTTGTGCTCATTGGTCAAGTTTAAGAAGTGATTTATTTAATTTTTTTATATAATTATCAATCTTACTTGGATTAATTTTTTTCCAAGATGTCATCCTGCTTCTTGCCCATGTAGCTTGCCTTTTGGCGTATTGTCTTGTTTTAATTGAAATTAATTCATGTGCTTGATCTAGATTGATTTTTTTATTTAAGAACTGTGTCAATTCGTCAATCCCAATTATCTTATTTACACTTAAATCTTTTTTTATTTTCAATTTTATAAAATTTTTTACCTCTTTTACTGCTCCTTCGTTCATCATTTTGATTGATCTTAGTGATATTTTTTTAATTAAGTCTTCTCTTTTAAAATCAATATATAATTTTAAAAATGTATCCTTTTTGAATTCAGATTTAGTTCTATTCATCCATTCATACATAGAAATTTTTGTGAATAATTTAATCTCAAATGCTCTAATTGTTCTTTGGGTATCATTTGGATCAAATTTATCTTTGGACATTGGATCAACTTTTAAAAGTTTCTTATAAAATTTTTTCTGTCCCTCTTTTTTTTGCATTGATCTAATTTTATTTCTAAACTTTAAGGGTATTTTAGGAATTTCTACTAATCCTTTAATTAAAGATTGAAAATATAATCCAGTACCACCTACTAAGATTGGAATTTTTTTTCTTTTTTGAATATTCTTTATTTTTTTAATTGTTATTTTTAACCATTGCCCAGTAGAAAATTTTTTATTTAAATCAATGATGCCATACAAATGATGTTGAATTTTTTTTTGTTCTTTTTTATTTGGTCTTGCAGTTAATATTCTAAGTTGCTTATAAACCTGCATGCTATCAGCATTAATTATTTCACCATCAATTTTTTTAGCTATTTTTAATGCAAAATTTGATTTGCCTGAAGCAGTTGGGCCTGAAATTAAAATAATCTTGGACTGCTTGTCCATTGTCAATCTAATTTAACACCAATATATCTTCTTTGGTTTTGATTATTGTAAATCACAATCAAAATAGTTTTTTGATTAGATTTTAAAGCTTTATTAACTATGTCCTCAAGATCTTTTTTAGATTTAATTTTTTTCTTTTGAGCCTCAATTATAATATCACCTACATTTAAATAGTTCACAGGACTATTTTTACCAATATTAGTTATAACTAAACCTGTTGTTTGATTTGGAAGTTTTCTTTGATTAATATCTTTTTTATTTAACAATCTTGCCATAATCTTTAAAGATTTAATTTCTGAAATTTTTGGCATTTCAGTTTTTTTTTCTTCTTTTTCTTTTTTTTCTTTTTTAAAATCGCTAGATGTTTCTAATCTTCCTAATTTAATTTTTTTTATAACTTCTTTTTTATTTCTCCAAATTTTAACATCAACAATTTTACCCACTTTTGTTTGTGCAACAATTTGTGGCAATTCTTTCATTACATTTATTTTTGTTCCATTAAATTCTAAAATAATATCTCCAGCTTTAATTCCGGCTTTGTCGGATGGACTTTTTTCAGCAACACTCGCAACTAATGCACCACGCGGCTCATCTAATTTTTCAATATCTGCTATTTCTTTAGTAACCACTTGAATTCTAACACCCAACCATCCTCTTTTGGTTTCACCAAACTCTATCAATTGACTTACAACCTTTTTTGCACTGTTGGCTGGTATTGAAAAGCCTATACCAATCGATCCACCTTTTCCTAAAATCGCTGTATTAATTCCTATTACATTTCCGTTCATATCAAATAATGGACCACCAGAATTTCCAGAATTAATTGATGCATCTGTTTGAATGTAGTCCTCATACCGAGAAAGGCCAATCGACCTATTTCTTGCTGAAATAATTCCTGCAGTAACTGTTCCACCTAGACCAAATGGGTTTCCAATAGCTATTACCCAATCTCCAATTCTTGCTTTATCAGAATCTCCAAATTGAACTGGAGTAAATTTTTCTTTTGAATCTATTTGAAGAACTGCAATGTCAGATAATGGATCTGCACCTATAATTGTTGCTTTATATTCTTTTTCACCCCCCACTTTAACCACAATATCTTCTGCATCTTGGATCACGTGATTATTAGTAATCACAATCCCTTTTTCATCTATAATGAATCCAGATCCCAATGCTGCAGATTTTCTAGTTTGGGGTGTTCCAAATTCTTTAAACATATCCTCAAAGGGTGATCCTGGGGGAAATTGAAATCCTGGAAATGGATTGGAGTTAGTTGTTACTGTTGTCGTTGTTGAAATATTTACAACCGATGGCATCAATCTTTCTGCTAAATCAGCGAATGATGCTGGTGCATCCTTTGCACTTGTTTGTACTGCAAAAGATAATGTAAAAAATACTACTAATAATTTTATAATTCTATTCATCTTAATTTTTAATATACCAAATAAGTAAAAATCCTATAGCCGCAAAAATTAATCCACCACTTCTTAATTGACTATTGTTTACTTCATTTAATTTCAATAACATACTTTTCATTTTTGATGGAAATAAAGCGTATAAAATCCCTTCAATAAAAAGGAATAGCCCAAAAGCTATAATTAACTCTTTCATATAATAGACTTAATTTTGGGGTTTGGTATTTCCAAAAAATCTAAAAAATTCACTGTCTGGTGATAAAATTAGTGAAGTATCGCCACCTATTAATGCAGTTTCATAGGCTTGCATCGCTCTGTAGAATGCAAAAAATTCAGGATCTCTTCCAAATGCATCTGCAAAAATTGCATTTCTTTCACCATCTCCTTCACCCTTCATAATTTCAGAATCTTTGTTGGCATTAGCAAGTATTACTGAAACTTCTTTATCTGCTGTTGAAGTAATTGTTACAGCCATTTCTGCACCTCTTGCTCTGAATTCTTTAGCTTCTCTTTCTCTTTCAGTTTGCATTCTTCTATAAATTGCTTCACTATTAGCTTGAGGTAAATCAGCTCTTTTAATTCTAACATCTACAATTTTAATTCCAAATTTTTGAGCTTCTGCATTTACACCTTCTTGAATTAAAGACATTTGTTTAGATCTATCTTTTGAAAGTAATGTTTGTAATTCTTGTTGTCCCAAAACATTCCTAATTCTTGAATTAATAATCGTTGATAATCTTGATCTTGCAACTCTCTCATTTCCAACAGAAATATAAAATTTTAAAGGATCTATAATTTGAAATCTTGCAAACGCATCTACAATTAATCTTTTTTGGTCAGAAGCAATAACTTCTGCTGGTGGTGTATCAAGATTTAAAATCCTACTATCTAGAAAAACAACATTTTGTATAAAAGGTATTTTAAAATTCAAGCCTGGCTTTAATATAATTTTTTTAGGATCACCAAATTGTAATACAATGGCTTGATTAACTTCTTTAACTACAAATACAGAGAAAAAGGCTAATGCCCCTATTGCAATAATTACTGGTAATAGAATTTTTTTTACTTTCATTAGTTTATCACTTTCTTTTTTCCCAATTCAGGAAGTGGTAAATAAGGAACTACTCCTGAACCTGCATTTTTATCAATAATTACTTTATCTATATCAGCTAAAACTTTTTCCATAGTTTCTAAATACATTCTGTCTTTAGTAACCTTTTTGGCTTTTGCGTATTCATTAAAAATTGACACAAATCTGCTAGCTTCACCTTCTGATGCTGCAACAACTCTTTGTTTGTATGCTTCTGCTGCTTGCATGATTTTTGCCGCTTCACCTCTTGCTCTTGGGATTACATCGTTAGCATATGCTTCAGCTTCATTTTTAGATCTTTCCATATCTGCTCTTGCAGCTTGTACATCTCTAAAAGCGTCAATTACTTGATCAGGTGGATCTGCTTTTTGTGTTTGAACTTGTGTAATTTGAATACCACTATTATATTCATCTAATATAGATTGGATAATTTCCTGAGTTTCAACTTCTATTTTTGCTCTTCCCTCAGTTAAAATTGGCTGAATATCACTTTTTGCAATAACTTCTCTCATTGCAGTCTCTGCTGCTGCTTTTACTGTGCCCTCTGGGTCTTGTATTTCAAATAAAAATTTACCTGCATCTTTAATCACCCAAAATACTGAAAAGTCTATATTAACTATATTTTCATCACCGGTAAGCATTAAGCTTTCTTGAGGAACATCTGCAACACCTCCTCCCGAAGAAAAACCACTGTCTCTTTCTGATCTAAACCCAATATCAATTCTATTTACTTTTGTAACTTTTGGTGTCTGAACTGTCTCTATTGGCAGTGGAATGTGATAATGTAATCCAGGTTGAGTAGTTTTTATAAATTTCCCAAATCTAAGAACAACACCTTGCTCATCTGGTCCTACTCTATAAAGTCCACTTGCAAGCCATACAAATGCTATAATAATTAAAATTAAACCTATCGGTTTTCCTCCTGATGAACTTCCACCAGGCAAAAATTTATTTATTTTATTCTGAATGTCTTTAATCAATGCATCAATATCTGGTGGAGTTGGTCCTTTTCCTGAACCATTTCCTCCTCCTGGAGGTGTTCCCCAGGGACTTCCACCTCTACCTTGAAAATTATCTGGCATATGACAAACTATATAATGTCTTTGAGGTAAAAAACAAGTAATGATGACGTTATGACAGATAAAAAGCCAGAACTAAGTGACGCAATGAAAACTAAATTGGAGCCCAAAAAATTCATAAAGAACCCAATTTTAGGAACAAAATTTACAATAGCTATATCTAGTGCCAAAGGTGGTGTTGGTAAATCTACTTTTGCAACAAATCTAGCACTGGCTTTAAAACAAATAGGCTGTAAAGTTGGTTTGCTTGATGCTGATATCTATGGCCCATCAATTCCAAAAATGTTTGATATAAATGAGAAACCCAAAAGTGATGGTCAAACTTTAACTCCAATCACAAAATATGATATTCAGTGTATGTCAATTGGTTTTCTTGCTGACCAACAAACTCCAATGATTTGGCGAGGCCCTATGGTTACCAGTGCTATTAAAACTTTTACACAAAAAGTTTCATGGAAAGATTTAGATTTTATAATTGTTGATATGCCTCCAGGAACTGGAGATACTCAATTAACTTTTTCTCAAGAAATTAAAATGGATGGGGCAATTATAGTATCTACTCCTCAAGAAGTTGCTCTTCTAGATGTTAAAAGAGGAATTAAAATGTTTGACAAGCTTGGAGTTAAGATTTTAGGTTTAGTTGATAATATGAGTTATTTTATTGGAGATGATGGAAAAAAATATAAAATATTTGGTGAAGGTGGAGTTAAAAAAACTGCTGAAGAATTTAGTAAAGAGTTTTTAGGTGAAATCCCAATAAACCCTGAAGTTGGAAAATGTGGAGATAATGGAAAGCCAATAGTAGAGGCAAATCCTAATCATGAAGTCTCTAAAATATATTTAGATTTTGCTAAAAAAATTAAATCAACTTATCTTTAATTAAATATAAAATACCATTACTTAAAAATATCTTTTAATTCTAAAAAAATACTTAATTTTTTTCATATAAAATTTATCTTTGATTGGTATGTGTGCTTTTTTAGAAGGTTTAATTTCATACATATGATGTTTTTTTGGGCCTAATTGTAAATAATTAAAATTTTTAATAATATTAATTTTAAAGTTTTGACTATTTATAAATCTATAAAGTAAATATTCTGGGTGAAAAACAGAACCTTTTTCTGTCAATTTTATTATATATGGAATTAAATCTATCAATTTTAAAATTGACCGAGGTTTCATAAAAAAAATTTGATCATTCACACCTCTATAATGGTTGCAATCAGGAACTAGGATCTGGTTATTTTTCAGGTTAAATAAATAATTATCTGGAAAATTTAATAACTTTAAATCTGATCTATATCTGCACACAATATCATATTTTTCTATTTCATCATATGATTGAAAGAGTTGAATAGAACTCCTTATAGAGTCCCACATATTAAAAGAATTTTTTATATTATAACTTCTTCCTTCTTCACCTGTAACATATTTAATTTTTTCAATTTCATGTTCCCAGTTCTTTACTTTTTTAGTCTCAATTAATTTTGGTTTAAAAATATCAACAAAATTACTATAGTTTTCTTGATTGTCCCAAACAGATGCAAATACATCACAATCATAATTCTCAAAAATTTTTTGGTAAAATTTTTTATTTTCTTCAAAAAGCCGAATATTTCCAGAGATTAAAATTGCAGCTTTTTTTTTCAACTTTTTTATAGTTTATTTGAATAATTAAATTAGCATACTTTTGAGATCAAAAGCTTCCATCAATTCATTCCATTCTCTTTTTGACAAGCCTGAGTCTTCGAGAGAAACTTTTTCACCTCTAATTAATTTTTTAATAATTAATTTTCCCTTTGCTGAAATTTCTGTGCCACCAACTCTATAGTCCATAAATGCATCATAAGTAATTGGAACCCATTTCTTTACAGTATCTAACATGATATCTGCATACACTCTTATTTCATATTGTGCATGACTATCCGCTCTAAGTCTTAAAAAATTCATTAAATTTAATAAATCTGTTTTCCAATACCACTGAGTATAGGTATTTAAAGTTAAGTTCATTCTTGCAAGTTCTCTGGCTAAACCTTTTTTGCTCTCATCAATAGTAGTTCCATCAAATCTTTCGTTTAACATTAATTCATAGTTATCGTAAGTTCTCTCAGCATCATTTTTTAAAAGTTCTAAAACCTCTTTTGCTTGTTCACCATCAACAACATCACCCCTGCCTTGTCGGTTGCTTGCAGATTGAGCGGCTAAATTTTCTGCTGTCGGTAAATAAAATTCTTTATCAAGTATGGAATATCTTGCTGAGTATTCATTTACATTCGCTGTTCTGTGTCTAATCCATTGCCGCGCGATGAAAATTGGAAGTTTAACATGGTATTTTATTTCACACATTTCAAATGGAGTGCTATGCCAGTGTCTCATTAAATATTTGATCAAACCACTATCTGTAGAAACTTGTTTTGTTCCTTTTCCATAAGAAACTCTAGCCGATTGCACTATAGATGTATCATCACCCATGTAATCAACCACTCTTACAAATCCATGGTCTAAAGCTGGTATTGCATCATAAAGAATACTTTCAAGGCCTAGGGCGGTAACTCTTTTTGTTTGATTTTTTTGAGACTGTTGATCTTTAATCTCTTGTGATTGTTCTTTAGTTAATTTCATAATTTTATTAGAATCTTTTAGAACTAAATTTTATATTACTTTTTAAATTTTATATACAATTTTCTTAAATAATTCTTAAGCGTATTTTCTCTTGAATATATTATTTTTGATTCGTTTAGTTTATCATGTTTTCTCTTAATAATTTTAACAGCTCCAGTATCACAAAAGTTAAAATGAATATCAAATTTTTCTTGATTAGAATTATAAATGTTCAAAATTTTTTTAAAGGTTTCATGATTATTAATTTCTTTAAAAAAATGATCATGCTTGTTATTTTTAGTGTACAAAAGCCAACTTATGTCATCAATAATAAATAACCCACCTACTTTAAGTTTTTTATAATAGTAATAAAATATATTAGACACATGCTCTGACTTATGGATGGTATCTAAAAAAATAACATCAAATTCTTTTGGTATTTCTGCTTCAATTTTGGCAAAATTATCATCTTTGCTTTGTATGAATTTCCACTTTTCATTTTTAAATTGATATGAATAATCCTCAACATCCACTGAGTACAAATTGCCATTATTTTGACCACAGACATCTAAAAATAAAGAAGTAGAAACACCATGTCTTACTCCAAATTCTAAAATTTTTGGGTTTTCAAATTTCATCAATTCTACATAAAAAAAATCAAAAAATTTTTTCTTTACGCCAGGAAACTCATACCAAAGTTTTCTTATTTCTGGATTTTCTATTCTATCTGTAAATTTTTTAAACTTTTCTGACATAAAAATCTAAATATACATAATTAATTGATTATAATTTTATATGATCTATATTAGTTTTGTTGGCTTGCCAACTACGACGATAAACGAATTTCGTAATAACCATTACGGACGTGGGGGCAGTACCCACCACCTCCACCATTGCAACTTATGGGGGTGAAACAGGATCGACGGGTGACTAAAGGCTATTCTTTCGTTCGGGATTGTTCCACCGTAACGGGCTAAACTTTAAATGCTAACGAAAGTTACGCTATTGCTGCATAATTAACTTAGGTTAATTATAGAAGCACGGTCCGGGGCACCGGGTAACAGAACGCCCCTTACTTTTTTTAAAATGGAAAAAAAAAATAAAAAAATAACAAAAAAATTATTAATATTTTCTAAATTAATTTTTTTTATAAGCTTTTTATTTTCTTTAATATTATTTTCATACTCAATAAATAGAATTTTATATCCACCAGAATTTGTATCTTTAAAATTTTACTCAATAAGTCTAATTTTTAGCATAATATTAATAATATTTATATTTACATCTTATAAATATACTAGTGATAACAACAAAATTAATATTAGTTTAATTTTATTATCTTTAGGTATTACTTTTTATACTTTAGAGGTTTCTTTGATTTTTTTAAATAAAAGTTATCTTTTAAAAACAGATAGATTAAAAATAAATATTAAAGACTTGGCAAAACAAACGGGCAAACCCTATGATGATAGAGATAAAATAGAAGTAATTGATGATTTAATTGAGTCTGGTTACAAAGCATATCCAAATATAAACCCTTTACATTTTGCTGATACTGATGGTTTTTATCATAATAACAAAAAAATTTATCCTTTAGGTTCAATTGCAAAATCTTTATCAGTTCTAAGTAACGAAACAGGAATTTATACAGTTATTAAAACTGATAGATTTGGTTTTAACAACCCAGATAGTATTTACCAAGACAAAACAGAAATCATTGCAATGATTGGAGACTCATTTGTGGAAGGTTACGCGTCAAAAAAAAATGAAGATATTAGTGCTGTATTAAGAAATTTTAATTTAAATGTAATTAATTTAGGAAAGGGTGGAAGTGGACCACTTATAGAAATGGCAATACTTAGAGAATATGCCCTACCATTAAGACCAAAAATTGTCCTGTGGTTTTTTTACATGAATGACCTAAGTGATCTTAAAAATGAAATGAAATCGTCAACTTTAAAAAGATATTACTATGATAAAAATTTTTCTCAGAATTTAAGAGACAAACAATCAGACATCGATGAAATATTAGAAGAATTTATTATCTCAGAAAAAGATAAAATTCAAAATTTTGAAGAAGAAAAATCTTTTAATTTTAATAAAAGTTTTAATAAAAAATTAATAAATTTCATAAAATTATCTCAATCAAGAAAACTTCTTGAGTTAAGACCAAAAATATCCCCTGTATTTAAGAATATACTGTCAATGAGTAAACAAAATATTTCTGAATGGGGTGGAAAGATGTATTTTGTTTATTTGCCTCCTTTAGAAAGATATTCAAAAAAAGAGAAATATCATAATCTTGATGAAATATTCAAAATTGTTAAAAATTTAGATATTCCAATTATTGATATACATAAAAATGTTTTTAAACCTCACCCAAACCCACTGTCTCTATTTCCATTTGAAATAGGCGTCCATTACAATTCAACCGGTTACAAGCTTATTGGAGAGGCAATAAGAAGTAGACTTTTAAATGACCGAATTATTAATAAATAAAATAATAAAAAAGATGATGCAATCAGAGAGACTCGAACTCTCGTGAACCTTGTCATTAGGCTTGGGGATTTAGGAACTCCTATTGTTGAAAGTAAACCATAACATAATATTTCAAAAATTTATTTAGACTTTGCAAAAAAATTAAATCAATTTACTTAATCTAATTCGAATTCTTTTGTATAGTCTTTTTTAAGATTAGGATCTTGTTTATTTTTGTCTAAAATACAATTGCCGATAACTAGATAATCTAGTTCAGTTCCCATAAAACAATTAAATGCATCGGTTGGTGAATTTACAATTGGTTCACCTCTTACATTAAATGAAGTATTAACTATTACAGGACAACTAGTTTTTTCTTTAAATTTTGATATTAAATCGTAATAACGTTTATTAGTTTTTTTATTTACTGTTTGAATTCTTGCTGAATAATCAACATGAGTAACAGCAGGTATTTCTGATCTTTTAATATTTAGTTTATCAATACCAAAGAGTTCTTTTTGTTCATCATTCATTTCGAATTTTTTTGCTGGATTAATGTCAGAGACTAGCAGCATATAAGGACTATCAACATTCATATCAAACCAGTTGGATAAATCTTCCCTCAAAACTGATGGTGCAAATGGTCTAAAACTTTCTCGATATTTAATTTTTAAATTTAAGTTTTTTTGCATTTTGTCAGATCTTGGATCTCCTAAAATAGACCTTCCTCCTAGGGCCCTTGGACCAAATTCCATTCTTCCTTGAAACCATCCAATAATTTTTTGCTTTGACAAGTGTTCGGAAGTCTCATTAATTAAATTTTCATAATCAAAAGTTTGGTAATTTGCTCCAATAGAATTTAACTCTTTCTCAATTTCGTCTTGAGAAAATTCAGATCCTAAATAGGAACCATTCATATCATCTTCTTGGTTAACCTCTCTTTTATTTCCTTGTTCAATATGCCATAAGGCTAAAGCAGCTCCCAATGACCCACCAGCGTCTCCAGCCGCAGGCTGAATCCAAATATTTTCAAAAATTTTCTGCTTAAGAATTTTTCCATTAGCTACACAATTTAAAGCCACACCACCAGCGAGGCATAAATTCACAATATTATATTCTTTACGAATAGCTTTCGCTAATTTAATCATTACTTCCTCTGTCACTTTTTGAATTGAAGCTGCAATGTCCATGTGAAATTGGGTCAACTGATCTTTTTTAGGATCTCTAGGTTTTTGGCCAAATAAATGGTTAAATTTTGTATTAGTCATTGTTAATCCTGTTGAATAATTAAAATAATTTTGATCCAACATAAAAGATCCATCATCTTTAATATCTATTAGTTTTTTTATTTTATTCTCATAAATTGGGTTGCCATATGGAGCTAACCCCATAAGTTTATATTCTCCACTATTAACTTTAAATCCCGTGTAATAAGTAAACGCAGAGTAAAGAAGTCCAAGTGAATGAGGGAAATGGATCTCTTTTTTAATTTCTAATTGATTGCCCTTTCCAACTGCTACAGTGGTTGTAGCCCATTCTCCTACTCCATCGGCAGTTAAAATAACAGCTTCTTCAAATGGTGATGGAAAAAAAGCACTTGCTGCATGACTTAAGTGATGTTCAGAAAAACATATTTTATTTTCATTATTAAAATCACTATCATGTTCTTTTAAATGGTTAAAAAGTAATTTTTTTTGAAATAATTTTTCTTTAAGCCAAATTGGCATTGATTTTGTAAATTGTAAAAAACCTTTGGGAGCAAAAGCTACGTATGTTTCAAGCAATCTTTCAAATTTAAGAAATGGTTTTTCAAAAAATACTATGTGATCGACTTCTGACAGTTTAAGATTTGAATGTTTTAAAACAAAATTGACTGCATTATGTGGATATTTAGAATCGTGTTTTATTCTAGTAAATCTCTCTTCTTGCGCAGCAGATATTATTTTTCCATTATTTATTATTGATGCGGCACTATCATGATAAAAAGCAGAAATTCCTAATATACTAGTCACTAAAATATTGTATAAATAAATGGAGCTATAGCTGAACCTTGGCTTAAAATAATTAAACCCCCAAACAACACCAAAACAAATATTATTGGAAGCAGCCAATATTTTTTTCTAACTTTCAAAAATTCACAAAATTCTTTTAAAAAACTCATTTAAAATTGGTTTTTCATATTATTATTTTTATTTTCTTTTTTTATCCAGTATGTGCTTGCACTCTTTTTTTTTAAATTTAAAAGATCTTTTCCTAAAAGGCGCATAATAATCCCCGTAGGAGTAACGACGAAAAAAAATATAAGTCCCATTACTAATGGAGAAACAATTTTTCCTAGAATTAAACCAAATTTCATCCATACTTTGTTTAAAGGTGTTAATATTTTTGAATTTATTAAAGCTAAAACAAAAAAAATTAATGAAATTATTAAAGACCAATATCTTATATCTCCATTTTTTAATAATGGCCAAAATGAAATAATAAGAAATACAATTGTAAATACTATTCCAAAATTTCTATTTGAAGGAAGAATATCTTTTTTCATAAATTGATTCATAATTTTATCAATGTGTTCAAATGATTTTATAAGCTCATTTCATTCTATTTTTTGAAAAACCAGAGCTATCTATACTAATTTTTTCACTTTTCATCAAATTATCTTATCACTTTTTTGCAAATGCTGTGACTCCAAAACAAAATAATTAATAAAATTAATAATAGTTTTCAATAATTCTCGAAATCTTGTTTCGATTGATCACAAGCAGCCATCATAAAAAATGTGAGAACTATTAACAAAAATTTTTTCATTAAAAATAACATACGATATTCTGGTCGCAAATTGGACTCACCTATCAAAGAAATTAACATTTTTTATGATCTAGAATTGTTGTATAACTTTAAGCAGTTAACGGCATCTGGCAACAGAACACCCCTAATCATTCACAAACTTATTTAAGTTGGGTTTAAAATATTTTGGTCCCTTCATAACTTTTCCAGACTCATTATAGATTGGTTTACCATCTTCATCTAACTTACTCATATTAGAATTTTGAACCTCCTCAAAACACTTATCAAGATCAATTCCAAAAGCATGTCCGGCACCATAAGTTACATATAATATATCTGTCAGAGCATCTGCTACCTCTAAAAGATCTTTATTTTTCATTGCTTCACTTAACTCATTTAATTCTTCTTTAATTAAATCATATCTAAGTTTATTGGTTTTTTCATTACTAAAAGAAGGTTTAGTTTTGACCTCTTGTCCAAAGGTTTCCATGAAAGTTCTTACTTTATTAAAATTAGACATTTAGCTCCTGTAAGTTTTTAAAATTTAATGTATAAGTATATTAAATTGTTAATTTAGAAATAATCAATGAAATTAAGAAAAGAATTTGACAGTATAGGAAGTGTAAACGTACCAGATGATAAATATTGGGGCGCATCTACTCAGAGATCTAATAAATTTTTTAATATTGGTAAAATTTTAGTAAATATTTCAATAATAAAATCTATAGCAATTATTAAAAGATCTGCTGCAATAGTTCATTTTAAAGAAAAGCAGATTGAAAAAAAAATTACAAATTCTATAATAAAAGCGTCAGAAGAAATAATCAAAGGTAAACTAGATGAAAATTTTCCTTTAAAAGTATGGCAAACAGGCTCTGGTACTCAAACTAATATGAATGTTAATGAAGTAGTTGCTAATAGGGCAATAGAAATTATGGGTGGGAAAAAAGGTTCAAAAAAACCTGTCCATCCAAACGATCATGTAAATAAATCACAATCTACAAATGATGTTTTTCCAACAGCTATGCATATATCTGTAGCTCAAGAAACAATATCTAAATTATTACCAAATTTAAAAATTTTAGAAAAGGAATTGGCTAAAAAATCTAAAGAATTTAAAAATATTATTAAAATTGGAAGAACTCATTTACAAGATGCAACACCATTATCTCTTGGTCAAGAATTCTCTGGATATCACGCTCAATTAAGACAGTGCATTAAAAGAATAGAGATTGCGCTTAAAGAAATATATTTTCTTGCACAAGGTGGTACTGCAGTTGGAACTGGAATTAATTCAAAAAAAGGATTTGATAAAAAGATTATTAAAGAAATTGCCAAGTATACCAAAATTCCTTTTAAACCAGCTAATAATAAGTTTGCAGAATTAGCAGCCCATGACTCAATTGTAAACTTTTCAGGAACATTAAATACATGTGCTGTATCATTAATGAAAATATCAAATGATATAAGATTTTTAGGTTCAGGGCCTAGAGCAGGATATGGTGAGTTAACACTTCCTGAAAACGAACCTGGTTCGTCTATTATGCCTGGAAAAGTTAATCCTACTCAATGTGAAGCAGTAACAATGGTTTGTGTTAAAGTGATAGGCAATCATACCGGAATTACAGTTGCTGGTTCCCATGGACACTTTGAGCTTAATGTATTTAAACCAATGATTGCTCATAACATCCTTCAATCAATAGACTTAATTGCCGATAGTACTAAAAACTTTGCTCAATATTGTGTTAAAGGAATTAAAGCTAACAAAAAAAAAATTAAAGAACATTTGGATAATTCTTTAATGCTAGTTACAGCTCTAGCCCCTCATATTGGATATGATACTGCAGCTAAAATAGCAAAAATAGCTTTAAAAAATGGAACTACATTGAAACATGAAACTCTTAAAACAGGACTCATTAAAGAAAAAGATTACAAACGAATAGTAGATCCAAGAAAAATGATTTATCCTGAATAGGCACTTATAATTCTATTAAATAAATTTTTATTTCTAATTAAATTTTTTATATTATTCATCTCCTGGATATTAAAAGCAGATATTACGTCGTCTAATCTTTTGCTAGGATTTATTTCATCAAATTTAATATTATTTATAGTCACTTTTTCAGTCAAAAGATTGTAATCAAAATTAATGCGCATATTAGAGAATTCTATTCTATGTTTTTTTGGTGTTTGAAAAAAGAAATAAAGTTTTTTTAAGTTTTTTACCTCAAAAGTAACATTGCTATTTAGCAATAAAGCATTCTTTTCAAAAAACAAATTACTTCTATTTACTTTTAGAGATCCAATTTTCTTATTAACAAGATTTGTTTGATCAAAATTAATTTGTCCATTATTAATATTTAAAATTATTTTAGACAAATTAAAAAAAGAATTACTTTTTTGATTTTTTTGATTGATTGAAATCTTTGCACTAATGTTTTCATTGAATAAAATTTTATTTTTCAAAATTTCTATAAAAATAGAATTAGGATTTATTAAATTGTAAATCTTAAATTTATCTAAATTTATATTTAAAACAAGGTCAAAAGGATTTGTGGATAATTCACCATCATAATCAAAACTAAAATTTGCTAACTTAGATTTTGATGATTTGAATGAAGTTAAGTTTTTATCATATTTATAATTCGTAACAAATGTAGAATTAAGGATAGAAGTTGTATTTGATCCCAAGGTAATATTATTAGAATTTTTATTTGACTCATTTAAAATATTTAATTTAGTTTTATTAGATTTAATAATCCATTTATAATGATTTAGTTTTGTAAAATCTTTATTTAACTTTAATTTAAAGGGCATATTAAAAATTTCACCTTTTAGATTTAATAAGTTTGAAAGCTCTTGATCATCATAAAACATGGAAAGCCTAGGTGCACTTAGTATAGTGATTATCTCATTATTAGTATTTTTTAAGAAAAATCTACTTTTTTTAATGTTAATTTTTTTAGTAGAAAATTTTTTATCAACAAGATTTTTAAAAAATTCAAAATCATTTGTATTGATATAAAAGTTAGCGTTTTTAATCAAAACTTTATTTATTTTTAATTCTTCTTTTTTAAAAAAATTTTTTTGAGATACAAAAACTTTTAATATCTTTATTTCTGATAATTTTTGTATTTCTTTAGGATTATTATCTAAAATATTTGCATTCTTAACATTATAATGTGGAGATGGTAATATTTCGTATGTAATTTCTGAAGAGACACTAAAATTAACTCCAAATTCTTCCAGTAATATTTTTTCTAAATTTTTTTGAACCCAGACTTTATCATAGGAAACAGGAATTATTAGATAAAATAAATAAATAAATAATAAGCAAATTATCGTTATGAAAGCCTTATTATAATTACTAATTTTAATTTTTTCCTTATTTAAAAAAGTTTTTTTTTTTTTAGTAAGGTATTTTAATAAAATTTTGTTGATAAAGGAGTTAAAGTATTTAACAAGTCTTTTGTAAATAAATTTAATATTTTTCATAAAATTTGATAAGTTTATAGTTAAAATTTTAAAATGATAAACTCAGAATATTTAGATAACCTGAATAAAGCCCAAAAAGAAGCTGTTTTATCTCTTAATGGTCCACTATTAATTGTAGCTGGAGCTGGCTCAGGAAAAACTAAAGTGTTAACCTCTAGAATTGCACATATCATAAATGAAAAAAAGGCATTCCCCAATCAAATACTCTCTGTCACCTTCACTAATAAAGCAGCAAAAGAAATGCAAAATAGAGTAAGTACGATACTTAATTCTGGAGCAACAGGCTTAACATGGCTTGGCACTTTTCATTCTATTTGTGCAAAACTACTAAGAAAACACGCGCTTGCTGTGGGATTGACATCCAACTTCACAATTATTGATACAGATGATCAGGTTCGATTGATAAAAAATATATGTAAAGGAGAAAATATTGATATTAAACAGCTGGCTCCAAAATATATCTTATCAATTATTGATAGATGGAAGAATAAAGGTTTTTATCCTAACGAAGTTATAATTAATAAAAATGATATTTTTGAAAAAACTATACTTCCTCTTTATAAAATTTATCAACAAAAGTTATTAGATTTAAACGCCTGTGATTTTGGTGACTTAATTTTACACGTTGTAAAAATTTTAGAGAAAAATCGAGATATAAGAGAAATATATTCAAATAACTTCAAATATATATTGGTGGATGAATATCAAGATACAAACTATATTCAAAGTAGATGGCTTTTTTTATTAACTGAAAAGCATAAAAATATTTGCTGTGTTGGAGACGATGATCAATCTATTTATAGTTGGCGGGGTGCAGAAATAAAAAATTTTTTAGAATTTGATCAAGTTTATAAAAATTCAAAAGTTATAAGGTTAGAGGAAAATTATCGGTCCTCTCAAAATATTTTATCAATAGCATCTGGTTTAATATCCAATAATCAAAATAGAGTTGGCAAAACCTTAAGAACTACAATGCAAGAAGGAGAGCTTGTTAAACTAAATTGTTTCAAAAATGGAAAAGATGAAGCTATAGGAATTTCTGACGAGATAGAAAAAAAACTAAAAAAAAAATATTCATTTAATAATATAGCAATTTTAGTTAGAGCAATATTTCAAACAAGAGAATTTGAAGAGCGTTTTTTAAAAATTGGATTACCTTATAGAATTTTAGGTGGAACAAAATTTTATGAAAGAGCAGAAATTAAAGACTGTGTTGCTTATTTAAGATTAATTCATCAACCAAAAGATGATTTAGCTTTTGGAAGAATAGTTAACAATCCTAAAAGATCAATCGGAGAAAGTACTATAAAATTAATACACGAATTTTCAAAAATTAACTCGGTAAGTTTAGAAATTTCTTCAAAAAAATTAATTGAACAGAATCAAATTAAACCAAAAACAAAAATAAGTTTGAGTACTTTTTTATTTTTAATAAATAAATGGAGAAATGATATTAATACTAAGAAAATTAACCACGTTAAACTTTTACAAATAGTTTTAGATGAATCTGGTTACTCAGCTATGCTTAAAAATAAAAAAGATATAGAAAACGAAAATAGATTAGAAAACATTAAAGAACTTTTAAGTGCTATGAAAGAGTTTGATAGTTTAGAAGCTTTTTTAGAGCATGTAGCATTAGCAACTTCAATAGATCAAGACTGGGAAGGAGAAAAAATTAATATGATGACAATGCATGGTTCAAAAGGTCTTGAGTTTGATGTGGTGTTTTTACCTGGATGGGAAGAGGGTCTATTTCCACACCAAAAATCTATAGAAGAAAAAGGACAAAATGGTCTTGAAGAAGAAAGGAGGTTAGCATATGTCGGCATAACTAGAGCCAAAAATAAAGCACTAATATCTTTTTCAATGAATAGATTTTATCAAGGTAATTGGATTGACAGTATGGCCTCAAGATTTATTGATGAGTTACCAGAAAAATATTTAGAAAAAAATTCATTTTTTGATGATACAAAAAGTGATGATGATGACTTTGAATTCAATCAAGACTTTGAAATTGATGAAGAAAAAAGAAGTCCAGGCTGGATGAGATACCAAAAAAGAATCAAATGATTAATAAGAAAATAAAAAAATTAAAAGAAAAATTTAAAAAATACAAAATTGATGGTTACATAATTCCTAAAAATGATGAATATTTTTCTGAATATCCAGAAAATGATAGATTAAAAAATATCAGTAATTTTTCAGGCTCTGCTGGTATTGCTATTATTCTTAAAAAAAAAAATTATTTATTTGTTGATGGAAGATACACTTTACAAGCAGAAAAAGAGTCAGCCAAAAATTTTAATATAATTCAAATTCATAAAAAGCTGCCCCACACTATTATTAAAAATCTTAATCTTGGCTATGATCCAAGGATATTTACATCAAAAAATCTAAACAATTATTTTTTAAATAATAATCTTATTCCAATTGATAATAATTTAATTGATCAAATTATTGAATTTAAAGAAAAGACAACTAAACCATTTTATTCATTAAAGAAAAATATAGTAGGTGAATTATTTAATTCTAAAATTTTAAAAATAAAAAATTATCTAAAATTAAATAAAGCTGATTATTTATTTGTTAGTGCCCCAGAAAATGTAGCGTGGCTTTTGAATATAAGAGGATACGATAATCCGAATAGTCCAATACCAAATGCTAGATTAATTATAAATAAAAATAAAAAAATATTTTTGATTGCAAAAAAAAATAATCTAAAAAAAATTATAAAAGAAAAAATTATAGATAAAGGGAATATTATTGATATTAAAAATCTTCCAAACTTAATTTATAAATTAAAAGGAAAAAAATTTATAATTGATAATAAGTCGTGTTCAATTTTTTATGAAAATATAATTAAGTCAAAATTTAAAATTTTAAAAAAAGATGACCCAATTTATAAACTAAAATCAATCAAAAACTCACATGAAATAAATCATATGATTGAAGCACATAAAAAAGATGGATTAGCGCTAACAAAATTTATCTATTGGATAAAATATGTAAATAAAAAAAAAATAACTGAGGTTGAAGCACAGAATAAATTAGAAAAATTTAGAAAATTAAATAAAAAGTATTTATTTCCAAGTTTTAATACTATAGCTGGTACTGGTTCGAATGGAGCCATAGTTCATTATAGAGCAACAAATAAAACTACAAAAAAAATTAATAAAAAAGATATTTTATTAGTTGATTCAGGTGGACAATATAATTACGGAACTACAGATGTCACAAGAACTATTTGTTTCTCAGACCAAAAACCATCAATAAAAAATATTTATACCAATGTCTTAAAGGGTCATATTGCTGTAGCTCTTACTGATTTGAATAAAGATAATACTGGTAAAAAAATAGACCTCAGAGCTAGAAAATACTTGAAAAAAAGAGGTTTAGATTATGCACATGGAACTGGACATGGTGTTGGTTTCTTTTTGAATGTGCACGAAGGTCCTCAGTCAATTTCAAAAAATAATAATATAAAAATTCAAAAAGGTATGATTTTAAGTAATGAGCCTGGTTATTACAAAAAAAATCATTTTGGGATAAGAATAGAAAATTTAGTGTATGTAGAAAAATTCAAAAATAAATTATTTTTTAATAATCTTACCGTAGCACCAATAGAGAGAGATTTAATTAATTACAATATGCTAAATGAAAAAGAAAAAAATTACTTATTCAGATATCATTTAAATATTTATTCTGAATTTTCAGATTTACTAAATAAAAAAGAGAGAAAATGGCTAGCTACTCTTATTTAATAATTTTAACCATTCTGCTTGATCTATAACTTTTATATTTAAATCCTTAGCTAAATTCATTTTTTTTAGAGTTGGTTTTTCTCCACAAATTAAATAATCAAGTTTTTTACTAACATTACTAATTATTTTTCCTGAATTTATCTCAATTATTGATTTAGCTTCTGCTCTACTAATTCCACTTAACTTTCCAGTTAACATAAAAGTTTTATTTTTTAACAAACCTTCATTGTCTACTAATACTTCATTTTTTATATCAAGACATTTCTCTAGTTCAGATAAAACTTTTAAATTAGTTTTATTTAAAAAAAATTTTTTGATAGACTTAATTTGTGTTGTCCCAATTCCATCAATATTAGATAAATTTTCAATATCTGCTTCTATTGAAAGTTTAAAAAAATTTGAAGCTTTTTTTAAATGTCTTGCTATAAGCTTTGCATTCTCAAAACCTATATGTCTTATTCCTAATGAGTAAATAAATCGCTCAAGAGAAATAATTTTTTTTTTATTTATTGAAAATTTTAAATTATCAACTGACAATCTTCCCCAACCTTCAAGATGTTCTATTTTATTATAATCAAGTTTAAAAATATCTTGTGGAAGTTTAACTAGTTTTAATATCCAAAAATTTTCAACAATTTTTTTTCCAAAACCTTCTATATCAAAGGCATCTTTTGATACAAAGTGTTTAATTTTTTCTATCGCAATTTTTTCACACTCATAGCCCTCACTGGCACACCTTCTTACTGCATCTTTTTTTTTAGTTATTTCGTTGTAATCTTTGATTGTTTTACTTCCACAAGATGGGCACTTTTGAGGAAAAATAAACTCTTTAGAATTTTTTTTTCTTTTTTTTAGGTCCACTGAAACTACATGAGGAATTACATCTCCTGCTCTTTCAACTGTAACTATATCTCCAATTCTAATGTCTTTTCTAACAATTTCATCCTCATTATGAAGTGTTGCATTTGAAACTATTACGCCACCAATATTGACTGGTTTAATTTTTGCGACAGGTGTGAGTGCTCCTGTTCTGCCTATCTGAATTTCAATATTTATTATTTCAGAGATTGACTTGTTGGCCGAAAATTTGTGTGCTATTGCCCACCTTGGTGCATTAGCTGCAAAACCTAATCTTTTTTGTAAATTAAAATTATTAACTTTGTAGACAACACCGTCTATATCAAAAGCTAACTCTTTTCTATTTTCTTCTAATTCTTTATGGTTATTTATTAAATTTTTAATACCTGTAATCTTTCTATTAAATTGGTTTGTTTTAAATCCCCAAGACTTTAATTTTTCTAAAAAACTTGTTTGATCATCAATATTCATATTTTTTTCATAACCATATGTGTATGCAATAAACTTAAGTGGTATTTTGGCAGTTATTAATGAATTTTTCTGTCTCAATGATCCAGAGGCTGCATTTCTGGGATTTGCAAATTTTTTACTAATTTTTTTAAAATCATTATTTTCTATAAAAACTTCTCCCCTAATATCTATTTCTTTGGGAAAATTAATTTTAGTAATCTCCGATGGTATATCCTTAATAGTTTTCAAATTTTGAGTGATATCCTCACCTTCTTCTCCATCACCTCTAGAAAGTCCTTTAACAAATTTTCCATTGAGATAAATTAATGATGCTGATATTCCGTCTATTTTTGGTTCTGCACTGTACTCAATAGAATTAGTATCTTTTAAACTTAAAAATTTAATTATTTTTTTTTCGAAATTTTTTAAGTCATCTTCATCAAAAACATTTCCAAGTGATAACATTGGAACTTTATGTTTTACTTTTTGAAAAATTTTTGATGATTTGTATCCTACAATTTTAGTTGGAGAATATTCACTTTTTAAAAATTTATGTTTATTTTCTAAATTTATTATATCTTTTTTTAGTAAATCAAATTCTTGATCAGGTACGATGGGATTATTTTTATCATAATAATATTTATTGTGTTTTTGAAGTAGTTTAATCTTTTTGAAATACTCGATTTTTATTTCTTTAATAGACATTTACTCAAGTATATCTTTAATTTTTCTTATGAAAAAATTCTGACTTCTTTTTTTTTCCTTTTTAATTTTTTCTAATTTAGAAACATATTTTGGATTCAAAATTCTGTAAGATTGGTCATACCATTCGCTAGACTTATAATTATATCCTAATATGCTTGCATATCTTTTCGATTCTTCTACCAAGCCAATTTTATAATTTACCTCCACCAATCTATATAATGCCTCTTCTACATGTGCTGTTCTTTCATAATTTTCTATAACATATTTAAATCTATTTATTGCAGCTATCCATTTTCTATCTTTTAAATAATGCTTTCCTATATACATTTCTTTTGCTGCTAAAATATCATAAACTAAATCAATTTTAAATTTTGAGTCAAGAGCAAAGTCAGTATCTGGATAATTTTCTATTATGAATTCAAATTTTTCTTTCGCCTTAGTTAGTGGTCCAAGATCTTTTTTTTCATCCACAATTGTTTCATAATAACAAAGAGCTAACATAAAATGAGCATAGTCTTTGTTGGGGCTTGTTGGATAGATTTTTATAAACCTTTCTAATTCAAAAATTGCATCCGGGTAGTAAGATTGAGAATAATATGCATATGCAGCCATCAATGATGCTTTTGGTGCCCATTCAGATTGTGGATAAAGTAATTCAGCTTCATTAAACATTTTTGCTGCATAGAAAGTGTCACCTTCTCTTAAAGCTTTTTTTCCTTTTCCATAAGCTTCAATCATTTGCAATCTTATATCTTTCTCTACAATGACACTTACCTTCTGTTTCTTTTCACCACATGAATTTAATAAGAATATAAACAACAGTAATATAAAACTTTTTAAGCCCATAATTTTACTTATCAGATTTTTAGGGAAATTATAATGTTTAAGCTATTGACTGTAAAATTTTTCTATTTAACAAGGTATGTGGAAGGTTTTTTTCTTTAATTTCAACTATAGAGTAATTAATTTTGTTAGAAAATATTTTTCTTAAAATTTGATTTGTTAGTTTGTGCCCACCTTGAGAACAAATAATTTTACCTACTATCTTATATCCAGATAAATATAAATCACCCATACAATCTAAAATTTTATGATTTACAAATTCTTTTGCATTTCTAAGACCACCTTCATTTAAAATTTTGTCATCTTTTACTACTATTGCATTTTGAAGATCACCACCCTTTGCCAATCCCAGTTTTTTGAGTTTTTCAACATCTTCATATAAGCAGAATGTTCTGGAATTATAAATATCAGTTAGATCTGACTCATACATATTAATCATATTTCTTTGAGTATTAATAAGTTTGTTTTCATATTTAAGCTCAAAGTCTATGTCCAAACTCATTTTACTTGGCTCAACTGTAATAATTTTTTTGCCATCTTGAAATCTTACTTCTTTTTCTATTTTAATAATTTTAATTGGAGTATTAGAGACTTCAATACCCACATCATTAATTGCATCAACAAATATTTTTGCAGATCCATCTAAAATAGGAATTTCTTGATTATCAACTTCAATTAATGCGTTGTCAATTCCCATTCCATAAAATGCACCCATTAAATGTTCAATTGTCGAAACTGTAATTCCATGATCATTTGAGATTGTTGTACAAAAGGCGGCATTACTAACATTAAAAATATTAGGAATTACAATGTTGTTACTTTTAATGTCCATTCTTTTAAAAATTATTCCAGTGTTAGGCTCTGATGGTTTAATTGTTAGATTTGCTAGCAAACCACTGTGAAGGCCTATCCCTTTAAATATAATATTTTTTTTAACAGTTTTTTGATTCAATAAAGACATCACAAGCCTTATAAATTCTCCAAGAAAATTATGGAACACAACAAATGTTACAGTAAAATACTATTTTAACTAAAAAAAATGAAATAATTTTTCAAAAAAACCCTGTTTTATTTGTCTTTTAGGTACCATTACAACCTCCTGTTTATTTAACCCTTGTATAAATTTAAATCCAGACAAACAAATGTCCTGGGAGGTTTCTCCTATAAGACTAATATCATATGAAAAAGAGTTCTTATTTTTTTGTTGGTTATTAAATATTTTTGAACCTTCACCCATAAACATCATATTAAACTTATCTGAGGTATGTAAATTAGACTCTATTAATTTACCACATAATTCAAGTAACTCATCTGTTCTAGCTATAACCGTTTTTTGAAGTAATTCAGTTGAGTCGTCATTATGATTTAAAACTTTATCAGTAAGGGTAAAATTGTGCTTGGCGTACTCTGACTGTTCTATATCAATCTTTAGTATTTGAGAAATATCTTTTGTAATATGATTTCCACCAACTGGCAAAACATCTACAGAAAGAATCTTATTATTCAAGTAGCAAATTATTGATGTTTTATTAAATCCAACATCAATAAAAGAAGTATATTCTTTTAATTTTAGATTTTCTTTGTGGTTTATTGATTTTGCATAGCTTGAACAGATTATTTGATCAATTAAAATATTGGATTTTGAAAAAATAGTTTTAAAAAAAAGAACAAAGTCAGTTGGCAAACAAATAAAAAGTATATCTAAAGATATAAAATTACATTTAATTTCATCGGGAAAGTAAGAATAATCAACACCATCAATTTTATAATTATTAATAATAATATGAACAACATTATAATTTATGTAATGTTTTAAAATTTGCTGTTTAGCATCCTGAACTAAAAATTGAATATTTGATTCTTTTAATATAGATCCATCAAACTTTTTAGATAATGAAATGCCTACAGAAAACATTTCTGGACTGTCTATCATCAGGCTTATATTGTTGATATATTCATTTGATTTTTTCTCAAGAGACGTAACAATCTTTTGAATTTTTAATTCTAAATTTGATCGATCTGTAAAGAATTCACTATCAAGATAAAAGGACTCATTTTGGTTGTTTGTATTAAATGTGCCAGCTCTAATTTTAGAAAAACCAAAGTCAAAAAAAGTTTGAAAATTTTTATTATTCATTTTCTTGTAATTAAGTGGTTATTCATTCTTAAATCAATAAGAGTTGTTTTTTTAAAATCTTTGCTATTTATAATTTTGTAGGCAAGATTAAGTGAATCAGAAATATTGTCTTGTGGTAATTTAATTAAAATATCATCATAAGTTAAAATATCCCACCTTTTTGAAGGAAAAAAATATAACATCTTAAAATTATCAAAATTAAATTTAGATAGCACAATTTTTTTTTTGAAGATCAAAAAATCTTTAGAACTAAATTCCCCAAATATATAAGGCAATACCTTAACATTTTCTTTATCCTTAATAAGTTTACCATTTTCACCAACAAGTTGATCACTACCAGAAAGTTTTGCAATAAAACTGGTTGGTTTGATATTTATTTTAATTGTTGATGGGTAAATTTTTTTAATACTAAGTTCTTCTATTATATTATGCTGATTTATAATTTTTTGGATTTCTTTTTTACGAATAGATAATATATTTTCATAAAGTAAAATGTTTAATTCATTGTAAATTTTTAAGTTATCTTTGTTTGAAAGTCCTTCAATATTAATTTGATTAATTTTAAAAAAATAGTTATCTTGATTTTCTATAAACTCTCTACTTGTTGTGCTTAATATTAATAAAAATAGTAAATATATAATTATTTTGAATTTTTTATCTATTAATTGATGCATCTTTTAAAATCCATTTAATTAATTGTATGAAGTTAATTCCTGCATAACTGGCTATCTCTGGCACTAATGAAAGTTTTGTCATTCCTGGTTGAGTATTAATTTCAAGTAAATAGAATTTTCCTCTATAAAATTTAAAGTCTGACCTAGTAACACCATTGCAGCCAATAATTTTATGAGCCTTATGTGTAATAGAAGTAATTTTTTTTAAATCTTTTTTATTGAGACTTACGGGAATTATGTGTTTCGTTTTTGCATTTAAATTATATTTTGCTTCGTAGTCATAGAATTTTCTTCTTGGTTTTAATTCAATTGCACCTAACATTTTAGATCCCATTATAGCTACTTGGATTTCTCTTCCTCCGATAAATTCTTCAATCAAAATTTGATTATATATACTTAATGCTTTTAGATTTTTAACTATGTTTTTTTTAGTACAAATATATACATGAACACTTGATCCTTCATTGATTGGTTTTAATACTACAGGAAATTTTAATTTTTTTTCAACAATTTTAATTATATTTTTTTTATTTTTTTTATAATCAAATTTAATATATTTTGGCGTTAGTATTTTATTTTTAATAAAAATTTTTTTTGAGATTTCTTTATCCATTGCAATAGATGATGCAATTACCCCAGAATGAGTGTATGGAATTTTTTGAGTTTCTAAAATTGTTTGAATATAGCCATCCTCTCCAAACTGCCCATGTAATGCATTAAAAATTATATCTGGCTTAAATAATTTTATATTTTTTAATAAAGTATAATCTGGTTCACAAGTTTTAACTTTATATCTATTTTTTCTCAATTCATTAGCTACTTGTTTTCCTGTATCCAAACTAATTAAACGTTCTTTGGAAATTCCACCACAAAGTACTAAAATTCTTTTTGTCATAACTATTCAAGTATCTTAATTTCTTTTTCTAAAACAATCCCTGTTTTTTTTTTAACAGATTCTTCAACAAATTTTATCAATTTATTCATATCTTCAAAGCTAGCATTATTTTTGTTTACAAAAAAATTACAATGTTTGTCAGAAATATAAGCGCCTCCAAAACTTGTGTCCAACGGTACTGATTCTTTTATTAATTCCCAAACTTTTTTATCAGATTGATTAATTGGATTTTTAAATGTGCTACCGCTTGTTTTAATTTTTGTTGGTTGGGTACCATCCTTTTTATTTTTCAATCTCAAAATTTCTTTTTTAATTTTATTTTTATCTTTCTTTTCTCCTCTAAACGAGGCACTTAAAAATATTAAATTTTCAGATAAATTATTTTTTCTATAGTTAAAAATAACTTCATTTGCTGGTATTGTTAAAACCTTACCATTTTTATCAATTGCTTGTATTGAGATTAATATGTCTTTAAATTCTTTATTAAAGCAGCCTGCGTTCATCCTTATTCCTCCCCCAACCGTACCTGGTATGCATGCTAAAAATTCAAAATTTCCTATTTCATTTTCTAAAGCAAAGTCTGATAGCTTCTTATCAAGACAAGCACTACCCGCAACTATTATACCGCTAGGTAATATAGAAATATTAGAAAAATTTTTTCCTAATTTAATAACTGCACCATCAAATGTTTTATCACTTATAAGTGTATTAGATCCTGCACCTAAAATATGTATTTTTTCTTTATTTCCAAATCTTTTTAAAAATAATATTAGATCAGCTAAATTATCAGGTTTAAAGTAGATTTTAGTTTTGCCACCAATGTTAAACCAATTGCTTTTTTTTAAATTATAATCAGAATAAATTTTACTACTAACTTCATTTGAAAATTCTTTTACTTCCTTTGACAATATCATATTAAACTTGGTAATTCTCTCATCCATGCTGAAATAGAGCCGGCTCCCATGCCAACAACTATTTTTTTTCCATAGATAGTATTTTTTATTAATTTTGCTAATTCATATTGGTTTTGAATCATGAATAGTTTAACTTTTGAATTTCTTATTATACTTTTTGCAAAACTATTATAATCAAATCCTAATTTTATTTTTTCACCTGCGGCATAAACAGGACATAAAATTACTATATCTGCTTTTTTAAATGAAGAACTAAATTCTTTTTTTAAATCTTTTAATCTAGATATTCTGTGGGGCTGAAATACGCATATAACTTCCTCTTTCTTATAAGCGGCCCTAACTCCATTTAAAACTTCTTTAATTTCTGTTGGATGATGCGCATAGTCATCATAAAAGTTAGTTTCCCTATATGTAAAAATTTTATTAAATCTTCTTTGAACACCTTTGAATTCTTTTAGTCCATTTTTTATAATTTTTTTTGAAATTCCAATTGTTAGTCCAACAGCTGCTGCTGCTGTTGAATTTAATATATTATGAATACCAAGAAGAGGAATCTTAATTGTTTTAATAACTGTATCTTTTTTTCCTGGTAAATTAATTGCTAAATCGTACTCTGAAAAATTTTTTGCTTGTTTGATGTTTTTAATACGAAATTGTGCATTTGAATTAATTCCATATGTATAGAAATTTTTGATTTTTATCTTTTTTAATAAGTCTCGATTATTTTTATTATCAATACAAATAAACGACTTTCCAAAGGAAGGTACTTTATTAATAAATTTTATAAATAAATTTTTGAGATCGTTCATTGAATTGTAATAATCCATATGTTCACGATCTATGTTCGTCACAATAGAATAAGTTGGAGGAACATAAATAAAGCTTCCGTCTGACTCGTCTGCCTCTAATATGCACCAATCACTTTTTCCAAGTTTTGCTGTACTTTTAATTGCATTAAGAACTCCACCATTTATTATAGTCGGATCTAGTTTTGTTTTTGAGAATATTGCAGCCAATAAAGATGTTGTTGTGGTCTTACCATGAGACCCTGTCACAACAATATTTTTTGTTAAGGACACTATATTGGCTAACATTTCTCCACGTTTGTAAATTGGAAGTTGTTTTTTTTTAGCCTCTATTAACTCTGGATTATTTTTTTTTATGGCAGACGAAACAACCACAATAGTAGCATTTATTACATTTTTTTTTGTATGTTTAATATTAACTTTAATTTTGTCTTTTTTTAACCTCTCAACATTCTTATTAATATAAACATCACTACCTTGGACATTGAAACCCATTCTTCTCATTATGAGCGCAAGACCGCTCATACCAATCCCACCTATACCAACAAAATGTATAATTTCAGTTTTTGCTAATTCAATTTTCATTAATAACAAATGTGATTTTCTGATTTATATTATTCCAAGTATTTTGATAGCTAAAATTTTTCATATTCAATTTTTTTGATAAGTATTCATCTTTGTTATCTATAATATTACCAAGTTTATTTGTAATAGTCTCATCCTCAATTTCATTTTGGTTTAAAATCCAATTACATCCCATTTTGTTATAAAAAATAGCATTTTCAAATTGATGATTGTCTTTTGAAGTAGGTAATGGAATTACAATAGAAGGTAAATTTAAAAAAACTATCTCTGCTAATGTTGAGGCACCTGCTCTAGTAATACATAGGTTGGATCTACTCATAATATTTGAAATATCTTCATCAAAATCAAATATTGAATGATTAATATTTTCATTTTTATAAAATTTTTCTAATTCTTCAAAATTAAATGCATTAGTTTGTTGGTAAATTTTTAAAGTATATTTTCTCGACAATTCTACTATTGATTTTTTAACTAACGTATCAAATATTTGTGCTCCTTGACTTCCACCTACTATCAATAAATTGACACAACTATCAATATTTTCAGTTCTTTTAATTTCATAAAATTCCTTTCTCAATAAAGCTGGAATTACATTAATTTTATTCAAATATTTTTTTGGAAAATTTTTAATCTTATCAGTGTAACAAAAAATTTTTTTACAAGATTTAATAAAAAATTTGTTTGACCTTCCTAAGACTATATTTGGTTCAAATAAAAGTAGTTTAATATTTAAAATTTTTGATGCCAAACATAGTGGTAGAGACATATAACCACCTGTTGAAATTAATGTATCTATTTTTTTTTTTTTTAAAAAAATTACTGATTTTATAATTATATAAATCATCATAAAAAATTGAAAAGGCAATAAGAAAAAATTTTTTGATATCGGTGGTACATCAATTATTTCTATATTATATTTATTTTTATCTAAAAATTTAACACCCCTGTTATCTATTGTCATAAATACTTGAAATTGGTTCTTCAAATGTTCATATAGTATTGTGGCTGGCACAACATGCCCGCCTGATCCACCTGTACTAATTAAAATTTTTTGTGCCATTTAATCAATTTTTCTTTTTGTTAAATTCAATATTATCCCAGATAATATTGATACACCTACAATTGATGAGCCTCCGTAACTCAAAAAAGGTAAGGTCATGCCTGTTGTAGGGAATAATCTAATATTAACTCCAATGTGGATCAAAGCCTGAAAAATAATCAAACACATTGTTCCAGTTAAAATTAATTTAATTTTTTCACTTTTTTCTAAATATATTTTTTTGAATACAGTATAGATAAAAAATAAGAACAAAATCAACAATAGCACAATTGCTACAACACCAAATTCTTCTGATATTACTGAAATAATATAATCTGTATGGGCCTCAGGTACTCTATTTTTTAAAGTACCCTCACCAATCCCTTTTCCAAAAAAACCACCGCTACTTATTGCATCAATTGCTTTATCAGATTGAAAATTATGTGTTCCATCACTCGGATTAAAAAAAGATAGAATTCTACTTTTTATGTAGGCAAATTTTGAGATAAAAAAAACCATGTAAACTAAGGATATCAATGTAAAACTAAAAAAAATTAAAATAATGGGTAAACTTATGCCTGAAATAAAAACTAACGTAGCCCATGCTAAAAAAATGAGTAGCGTTTGACCAATATCGGGTTGTATCATTAATAAAAGACAAGCAGGTATTATTGCAAAAAAAGTCAATAAGTATTTGAAATAAATATTAAAGTTTTTTTCACTACATAAAATTGTGGCAATAAAAACTATTATGAACGGTTTAACTATTTCTATTGGTTGAAATCTTGGTAAAAAAAAGAGGTTAAGCCACCTCTTGGATCCATTTACTTCTGTACCAAAAAATGGAATCAAAAATAAAAAAAATAAAGATGTAAAAAAAAGATAAAAAGAAATCTTAAAAAGATTATCCTCACTCAATGATGAAAAAAATACTAAAATGATGATTCCAATTAAAATATATATAAAATGTTTGAAAAAGAAGAAATAATTGTTAGTGTCTAACCTGTCGGATACAATTAAAGAAGTTGATACCAAAGAAAAAAATAACCCTAAGCTAAATAAAAACATTATTATTACAAAGAGAGCCTTATCTAGATTTTTCCACCATTCATAATAAAATTTATATATAGAATTAAAATTAAGCATTTAAGTATTTAAGTATTTTTTTATCAGTTGATTGAAATATTCTCCACGTTTCTCAAAATTTTTAAAATAATCAAATGATGCTGCTGATGGACTAAATAAAATTGTTTTATGAGCTATTTTTTTGTCTGTTTTAATCTCTACAGATAATTTCTTAATTAAACTTTTTAAATCTGCAAAAGACTCGTATTTCATAAGTCTTTTTATTTTACTTATAAAAAAACTCTTATTAGCTCCAAATATATATGCTTTAAAATCTTTACAATTTTTTTGAGACAACAATAGCTTATCTCCTTTTTTGGCTTGACCTCCAACTATCCAATGGACATTAGTTAATGATTTTAGCAAACTTGCTGATGATGAAAAACTTGTAGACTTTGAATCATTAATAATAGTTAACTTTTTTGACTGAAAAATTTTTTCTTGCCTATATTTAAGTCCTTTAAATTTTTTAAGTGTTTTAATTAAAATATTCTTTTTGAGTTTTAATATTTTAGTAACCTCAAAAATAAATTTTATATTCTCTCTATTCCCATCTGTACTAAAATATTGATTATTTATTCTTTTTAAAAATCTCTCATCTATATTATTTTCAATTTTTATTAACTTGGGCAAAAAATTTTTTAATTTTAATTCTCTTTTAATATAAAAATTTTTAGTATTTAAAATTGCATAATCATTTTCAGACTGATTTTTTATCAATTTAAATTTCGCAGCCACATATCTGGTAATAGTCCTATGTCTCTCAAGATGATCTGGCGATATATTTAAAATTAAAGATATGTTAGATTTAAATAATTTGCTATATTCTAACTGATATGACGAGGCCTCAATGACAAAAACAGTCTTATTTGTAACTTTTTTTTCTAAGAGAACTGGGTTTCCTATGTTGCCTACTAGACGAACATCTATTTTTTGATCTTTTAATACCTCGTACAAAATTTTAGCTGTAGTAGATTTGCCATTGGTTCCTGTAATTGTGATCTTATTATTTTGTTTATGATGGCTATAAAAAACATCTAAATCTGTGTAAATTTTTTTAGAATTTTTTTTTAAAAATTTACTTAGATTGCATTTATGGATATCTATTCCAGGACTGATTATTATGTAATCAAATTTAACAGATGTTATTCTTTTTATACCACTTTTTATTTTATCATCATGTGTAGTGATTTGATTATTTTTTTTTAAAAATTTAAAAGCTGATAAGCCACTCTTTCCAAGACCATAAATTAAAATTTTTTTTTTATAAAAAATATTTTGATTATTTAACATTATCTAAGCTTCAATGTCGCCAACCCAATCATTGCAAGAATTATTGAAATAATCCAAAATCTAATTACAACAGTAGACTCTGGCCAACCTTTTTTTTCAAAATGATGGTGAATAGGAGCCATTCTAAAAACTCTTTTTCCTGTCAATTTAAATGACACTACTTGCACAATAACTGAGACAGCTTCTAAAACAAATAGGCCACCTGTTATTGCTAAAACTATTTCATGCTTAGTAATTATACCAACTGCACCTAACGATCCACCGAGCGCTAAAGATCCTGTATCACCCATAAATATTTTAGCAGGTGGTGCATTAAACCATAAGAAACCCAGACATGCACCAATGATTGATCCACAAAAAACAGCTACCTCACCCATACCTTCTAGATAAGGTATATTCAAATATTCTGAAAATACTATATTGCCCGTAACGTAACTAATAAATGCAAAACATCCTGCTACTAATATAACTGGTACTGTTGCTAATCCATCAAGTCCGTCTGTAAGATTAACTGCATTTGAGGAACCTATGATTATAAATATTGAAAATGGTATAAAGAACCAACCCAAGTTTACAATTAAATTTTTAAAGAATGGAAAATATAAGTTTGTTAATTCATCATTTTGAGATAATTGAGACAACCCAAGAATACCAACTGTTGCTATTAAAATTTGTGAAATAAGTTTAAATCTAAATGAAATTCCAGAAGAATTTTTAAATTTAATTTTTTTATAATCATCATAGGCTCCAAGCAAACCAAAGCTTGTTACTATATAAAGTAAAAACCATATGTGATAATTATATAAATCTCCCCAAAAAAGTATTCCTGCAAATAAACCAAGCAATATTAAAACGCCTCCCATTGTTGGTGTTCCTATTTTTTTTACAATATGTTCAGTTGGACCATCTTCTCTTATTGGATCTAAGATTTGTCTTGCTGAAAAAAATTTAATAAATGGTGTACCAACTAACAATACTACAATCATAGAGGTGAACATTGCCAAACCAGTTCGAAAAGTAAGATATTTGAAAACATTTAAAAAACTGTACTGATCTACTAATTGGGAAATGAGACTATAAAGCATTTAATTTACCTTTTTTGATTTGATTGGTTAAACTGTTAAGTCCTGTAGAATTGGAACCTTTAATCATTAAATAATCATTATTATTTAAAACGTTTTTAATCAAATCAATTATTTGAGATTTATTTTTAATAATAATTCCTCTTTTACTTTTATCGAGAGTATTGAATAGCCATTTAGTGTGCTTACCAATAATATTAACATTTTTGAGAGAAGTTTTGTTAATGCTTTTTCCAACCTCAGTGTGTAGTTTTTTTGAATATTTACCAAGTTCTAACATATCTCCAAGTAATAAATGTTTTTTTGTATTATGAATTTTCATCATATTAAAATTTTTTAACGCAGATTTTAGAGATAGTGGGTTTGAATTATAGCTTTCATCTACAAGGTAAATAAATTTGTTATATAATTTTACCTTTATTAAGTCTCCACGACCACTTGCTACTTTGTGGTTATAAAACAGATTCTTATCTAATTTAAGTATATCCTTATAAATTGATATGATTGTAATCGTTGCTAATAAATTTTTTAAATCATTTTCAAAAAAAGAATTAAAATAAAAATATTTTTTTGTTTTATCTATATCTATAGAGATTTTATATTTAGATTTCTTTTTTAAAATAGAGTCTAAATTAACTGTTGCACTTTTATCTCTCAAACTAAAAGAAAGAATTTTTAAATTTCTTTTTAATCCTATTTTTTTGTGAAAATTAAAAAATTGGTCATCTTTGTTTAAAATAAGGTGACCCTCCTCTTTTATATTTTTTATAATCTCTGATTTAGCTAAAGCTATTTGATTGATACTTTTAAAATTTTTAATGTGAGCGTATGAAACATTTGTAATTACACCAACATCAGGTTTAATAATTTTTGATAAATAATCAATTTCCCCTCTTTTATCCATTCCTACCTCAAAAATACCAAAGTCATCATTTTTTTTTAAATTAAATAAACTTAACGGAACACCAAATTTGTTATTAAATGATTTTGGAGAATAGGTTACTTGACTAATTTTATTTAAAGATCTTCCGGCTAATTCTTTGAGTGAAGTTTTACCACAACTTCCTGTGATTGATATAATTTTACTTGATAGATTGTCTCTTAAAATAGAAGATGATTTCGTCAACAACTTTAAGGTATCTTTTACTATTATTTTTTTTTTAGATTTTTTTTGATTATTAACTATTGCTAGAGATGCGCCCCTAGCAAAGGCTTCTTTAACAAATAAATTGCCATTTTTATTTTTACCCTTAATTGCAAAAAAAATATCGTTTTTACTAATTTCTTTCGAATTAATTGATGCATTTTTAATTTTTATTTTTGAAAAAATATTATTTGTGTTACTTAATTCTTTTAAAATATTTAGTTTAAGGTTACTTGAAAGTGTTTTATTTTTAATTGTAATATTTTTTAATATTTGTTGTTGATCTGAAAATAATTTTTTAATTTTTTTATATTCTTGAATTTTTTCATGACCTTTACCTGCAACAATTAAAATATTTCCTGTTTTCAAGTCAAATATTGCTTTTTTAATTGCAGTAGCTCTATTTGGAATCTCATTTACTTTAGATTGACTAATATTTTTTTTAATGGAAGCTCTTATTGCTTTTGGGTCTTCATATCTTGGGTTATCATCTGTTAAATAAACGTTATCACAATATTGATTAGCTATTCTACCCATCATTGGTCTTTTTGTTTTATCTCTATCTCCCCCACAACCAAAAACTATTGAAATTTGTCTATTTTTAAATTGTTCTTTTATACTCTTTAAAGATACTTCCAGTGCGTCAGGTGTATGTGCATAATCCAATATAACTCTTGAATTATTTTTAATATTTCCAATTTGTTCTAATCTTCCACTTACTGGTTTAAGATTATCAATTGTATTGATTACTCTTTTAAAACTTAAGTTACTTTTAGTTGCCGCAATCATTGCCATTAAAATATTTTTAACCTGAACTTTTCCTATTAATTTTGTTTTAAATTTATAAATATTTTTCTTATATTTTATTTCAACTATTTGTTTTTCATTTTGATATATATGAGAGATGACTTCTAAGTTCCCTTTTTTATTTGAAACTGTTTCAATATTTAATTTTTCTTTTAAGGATATCTTCTTAATTCTACTATATTGGGGAATTTCTACATCAGTGACTATGTTCCCCTTTTTTTTAAGTAATTTTTTAAAAAGATATAGTTTTGACTTAAGATAATCACTAAATGTTTTATGATAATCTAAATGATCATGAGATAAATTAGTAAATATACCTGTTTTAAATTTCAAACCATCTAATCTATTTTGTTTAAGTCCATGACTAGATGCCTCTAATATCACATTGTTAATTTTTTCTTTTTTAAGTTTGTGTAGAATTTTACTTAAAGTAATTGGATTGATAGTTGTATTTGAAACTTTTTTTAAATAGTTTTGTGTTTTAATACCTAGAGTACCTATTGAAGCTACTTTTTTTTTATTTAACTTTAAAATTTGAAAATAAAAATCAGCTACTGAAGATTTACCATTAGTTCCAGTTACAGCAATTAAGTTTTTTGGTTTATTTTTATAAACTTTGTAAGCAAATTCTGCTAAAGATTTTCTTACATTAGAAGATCTTATAAATAGTATATTCCTTTTTATACCTTCGAATTTTTGATTAGAAACAATAGTTCTTGCACCTTTTTGAATAGCATGGTTAATAAATTTATTACCATCTATTTTAGTTCCCTTTATCGCAAAGAAAATATTATCTTTTTTGCATTTTGTGCTATCAAAACAAATACCTGAAAAATAATGATTCTTATATTTTAATTCTATTTCTTTAATAAAATTGCTGATGATCATGAATAGGCTAATTTTCTTTATATTTTGTGGCTAAAATAGGCCCAATTTTTTGTATAATTTTTCCAGCAACTTCAACTGATGTCCATCCAGCTGTATTAAATGGTGTCCCTTTGTAAGATCCACTCTTATTCTTATATTTATAAATATAGTCTTCTGATGTTTTTGGTTCGTCTAGTAATACTATCATCACGTATTTAGGCTTTGATGTAGGAAAAATGGATACAAAGGTATTAACTTTTGCTTTTCTTGTATAACCTCCAACAGTAGCCTTTTCAGCTGTACCAGTTTTTCCACCAACCTCATATCCCTCTATATTTGCCAATCCCGCTGTGCCCTCTTTTGTTGTTACAATTTTTCTTAATATTTCATTTATTTGTTCTGAAACTCCTTTTTTAATAATTCTTTTTTGGTTTTGATTATTTTCTGAATTTTTTTTAATAACACTTGGTTGAATTTCAAAACCACCATTTACAATAATTCCGTAAGCTTTTGCTAATTGGAGTGGAGTTGTGGTTATACCGTGCCCAAATGAGACAGTTGCTAGTTTACATTTACCCCACTTAAAAGGAATTGGTACACCAACCTCCTCTATGTCAAAATTTATTTTACTTAAAATACCTATTTTTTGTAAAAATGATTTTAATTTTTCAATTTCAAGCTTTTGTCCAATTCTAACAGATCCTATATTACCTGATCTAATTAAAATTTGCTCAACTGTAAGATCTGATGGAATTTTATTATCATATTCAGAAATATTATTTTTTCCACATTTTAATTTTTTTTCTAGATTTAAAAATTCTGTATTAGTTTTAATTAAACCTTCTTCTAATCCTGCAGCAACGGTAAAAGTTTTAAATACAGATCCCAATTCATACACACCTTTTGTTGCTCTATTTATAAAATTTAAATCATTCACTACTTCTCTTTTGTTTAGATCAAAGTCTGGGTAAGAAACCATTGAAAGTATTTCACCATTATTAACATTCATTAAAATTGCCGTACTACCTTTGCTTCTAAATATTGATTGAAATTTTACCAGCTCTTCTCTGATTAAATACTGTATATCGGTATCCAAAGTTAATTGAAGAGGTTCCCTTTTTTCTTTTAATCTCTTATTAAAAGATTTTTCTAGACCTGATATCCCTTTATTATTATCGTCTATTTGTCCTATAATATGACTAAAAAGATTTTTTTGTGGATAAATTCTTGTTAATTTTTCTTCTGACTTAATAGACTTGTCTCCAAGTGACATTATCTTTTCATAATTATCTGCTGATATTTTTTTTTCTAAATAAAAATATCTTTTTTTTTTGAGTTTGTCTGAAATATCAATGTAATCTTTATTTGGAAATATCAGTTTTAAATTGATTAAAAGTTTTTTTTTGTCAATAACTTCTGTAGGATTGATACCGATATCTATAGAACTAACTGTTTTGACTAAATAATTTCCATTTCTATCCACTATATCTGCTCTGTAATTTTTTTTAACACTTAAAAGTTTGTTCTCATTCTTTATTTTTAATGATCCTAAATGAAGAAGTTGTATTGAGTATATTATTGAAATTGCTAGAAATAAAAAAAAAATGAAGGCTATTCTATTAAACTCTATATTTAAATTTGTTTTACTTTTTTTATATGAAAATTTATTTTCATACTCTTCCAGAGTAACGTTATTTTTTTTATCATTCATTGTTAGTTTTTTCTATATAGTCACTTATCTTGATTTGAGTATTCATTTCAATTAACTTTTTGATTTTAGTAATATCAATTTTTATTAAATTTTTTTCAAAATACTGATTTTGATATTGGGTTAATTTTTCTGGGGAAGTTAAGTAATTATACTCTAAAAGTACATCACCTAACTCTGATTTTAATGGTCTGATATTTTCATTTACCATAAAAATTTTATCTTCGATTTCTTTTGTGGAATTCTTTACTAGTGATGTAGCTAGTATTAGTATGAAGATAGATATAAATACTACTTTCTTCATAATTTTTTAGAAAAGTTTTCAATTTTAATTAAATAATCAAATTTTTCTAGGATGTCAGTTTCAAAGTCATAAAAATCTTCTTTCTTTATAACATATCTTAATTTTGCAGATCTTGATGGAGGGTTATTTTTAATTTCAATTTCTGATGGAAAGATTGCTTTCTTATTTATAGTTTTAAACAGATTAATTTTTTCTTCACCCTTTGGCATGTATCGTGAAACACTTTTATTTTCTGATAAACTTTTAAAAAAATATTTTACTATTTTATCTTCTAATGAGTGAAATGTAACAACTGCTATAATTCCATCTTTTTTGACAACTCTTGCTGCATTTATTAACCCATAAATTAGTTCACTTATTTCTTTATTAACAAAAATTCTTAATGCTTGGAAAACTTTTGTTGCACTGTGTGTCTTCGATTTTTTTTTTCTTTTTGATGACTCAATAATTCTTACTAATTCTTCTGTTGTTATTTCTCTCGTCTCTCTATCTTCTACAATGTTATGTGCTATTCTATTACTATCTTTTTCATCTCCAAAAAACTTAAATATTTGAGAAAGTTCTTTTTCATCTAGAATGTTAATTGCTTCATTCGCAGAAAAATTGTTAATTCCCATCTTCATATTAAGTTGTCCAGTACTTTCAAAGGAGAGACCTTTTTTTGGATCTTTTATTTGTGTGTAAGAATATCCCAGATCAAAAATAACACCTTTTACGCTTTCATTTTTGAGTTTTAAATTATTTAATTGACTGAATTTAATATTTTTAAATAAAAACCTTTTTCCATATTTATTTTGAATTTCTTCAACTTTTTGTAAAGTCTCTAAATCCCTATCTAAAGCGATAACTTTTGTATTTTTAAAATTTAGTATTTTTTTTGTGTATCCACCTTGACCAAATGTACAGTCAATAAATGTGCCACCATATTGAGGGGTTATAATACTAATTAGTTCAGTTAGTAACACCGGATAGTGACTTCTCACATCTGGTATTATGGTGGCTATCATTTATTTTCTCGAAGACCATTAATTTTTTTGTCTTCTTAAAAATGCAGGTATTTCTAGATCATCATCGTCTGAAATATTTTCTAAACCTTCCGAAGATAATAAGCTCTCTGATTCTGGATTTTCATAATCTGCATTAAATAAATCTGGTGCACTCTCGCCTTCTACACCAAAGTTTTCCAATCCATTAGAAATATGCTTTGTCTCCATAACATTTTTTTCCTTAATTTCACTAGTTGTACTTACTGCTTCCTCAGCAAAAGATTGTTCATAGTCATTAAGATTATTGTCTCCAACAATACTTTCAACTTCTTGATTTGCAACAGTCTGTTCATTCATAATTTTTGATGATGAGTTATTTATAGTTGTTTCTGCAATAATTTCATTTTCTAACTTTAATGCATTTGCTCCATCTGAAATAGGACTCGTTACTGTAGATGAATAATTAAATGATTGAGTTGTACCCGTAGTATTAAAGTCTGAATACCCAGGATTCCTATTTTGTATTCTATGAACCATATTAATCACAGATTTACTGTCTGGTTGCTGTCCATCTAATGCAGTAGCAACAATTGATACTCTGATTTTTCCATCAAGATCACTAGAAGTGATAGCTCCAATGATAACTTCAGCCTCTGGATCTACTTCGGCTCTTATCTTGTTTACAACTTCATCAACTTCAAAAAGTTTAAGATCCTTTCCACCAGTAATGTTTACTAACAAACCTTTTGCACCTTTTAATGTATAGTCATCAATCAACGGATTGCTGATTGCCATATCTGTCGCTTTTGTTGCTCTATCTTCTCCTTCAGCTTCTCCTGTTCCCATCATAGCTTTTCCCATTGATGACATTACGGTTTCGACATCTGCAAAGTCTAAGTTAACTATCCCTGGTCTAACCATTAAATCAGTTACACTTTGTACACCTTGCATCAAAACATTATTTGAAAGCTTGAATGACTCTTCAAATGTAGTTTGCTCATTCGCAATTTTAAATAAATTTTGATTTGGAATTACAATAATTGTATCTACATGTTTTCTTAATTCTTCAAGACCTTGCTGAGCTGTTCTCATTCTTGAGGGTCCTTCATATAAAAAAGGTAGGGTAACAACACCTACTGTTAAAATATTTAATTCTTTGGCGGCTCTTGCAATCACGTGTGCTGCTCCTGTACCAGTTCCACCTCCCATACCAGCAGCAATGAAAACCATATTTGCACCCTGGAGTGTATTAATAATATCATTTAAAGACTCGTCTGCAGCTGCTTGACCAATGTCATGCTTGGCTCCTGCACCTAAACCTTTTGTTAAATTTAAACCAATTTGAATTCTTGCTTTTGCTTTACTTGATTTTAAATCTTGTGCATCAGTATTGACAGCAATAAATTCCACCCCTTGCAATCCATTATCAATCATTTCATTAAGTGCATTTCCACCTGCACCTCCAACTCCCACAACTAGTAATCGTGGCTGCAATTCTTTTATCTCTGGTGCTTTAAAGTTAATTGTCATTTTTATTCCCCTCATTATTATTAAAATGTTTTTCCCATTTAAGGCTTGCACGATTTAAATTCGCTTTTTTTCTAGCATTGACCTTAAATTTTTCAAATGATGTTGGTTCCCATATTTGGAATGTTTGACCTTGACCTACAAACAACATGCTATTTTTTATTTTTGCATGATTTAATAATTTTGTTGAAAGCGAAATTCTTCCTTCGCTATCAAATTGTAAATTTATACTTTCAGACAATATTGATGTTGCAAAATAGTCTCTTTTTTCTTCAAATGGATTAAGAGAGTCTATACTTGATGAAAGTTTTTCAATTCTGTCTTGTGAACAAGCTTCAATAGATTGATTATTGAATGATGGATAGCAAATAACTCCATTATATCCCAAATTTGAAAGGTGAGACCTAAAATTAGCTGGCACTGACACCCTTCCCTTTTTGTCTATTCTGTTCTCGTAAGTAGATAAAAACATATTTTTTATATTTCATAAATTCCATAATTGGGAATATATGGGACAATATGGGTTTTTTAAACTTAAGTCAATATGTTCATTTTAAGCAGATTTACTAATAATTATGGGTAATTCTTGTATATTGTTATTTAGTTAAAGATCAATTTCATTTTAAACATACTGCAATCTGAAAAAGAAAAAAAAGAACAGAAATGACTCAATTATGAATCAAAAGGTGAACATGTATTTTTTTATAAAATAGTTATTGAGGATAAGTTTGCTAGACAAACTATAAGCCGGGTTCTGTCGTTAAAACTTATCATTTCTCTAGGCTTAAAATCACTCTTAAGCTCAAGCAACTAACCCTGATGACTAGCCAAAGACGGCTTTTTGTTTTGCAACTGTGTCATCTCTACTTAGTCTTGCTCCCAGTGGGGTTTTCCAGCGTTCATTGTTACCAATAGAACCGGTGTGCTCTTACCACACCTTTTCACCCTTGCCATGTTATGGCGGTATATTTTCTGTGGCACTATCCCTAGGGTTTCCCCTGCCAGGTATTATCTGGCACTGTGTCTTTGCGGAGCCCGGACTTTCCTCTTTAAAAATTAAAGCGACAAGTCGTTCATCTAGCATTTGTAATTTATTACTTAAATAAATAACTTCAAGAAAAATTTAATCATATTTTTTAATAAGATCTTCGCTGATAAGCAAGCATTCTCTATCAATTTTACTGTTTATCAGCTCCTGCCTAAACCTTCTTTGAAAGTTTTTTACTAACCTTCTTAAATATTTAGCTTTATTCATGCTTGTTTGGTGTTTTTTTGAGTATCCAATTGCAAATAAGTTTTTAAAAAAAGATCTTTCTTCTGTCTTTTTAATTTTAATTTTTCTATTTTTTATCAAATTTTTTTTCTCTAATGAGTGCCATATTCCTATTTTATTTTTAAATAAATACTCCCATGGAAATTTTTCTCCTGGATCATTTTTTCTTTCAGGAGCTATGTCTGCGTGCCCTAAAATATTCTTAGAACTAATTTTATATTTTTTTATTAAAAATTTACTTAACTTCAAGAGAGAAGCGATTTGTTTTTTTTTAAATCTTTTATAACCAAACTGGTGTCCAGGGTTTGTAATTTCAATTCCAATAGAACTTTGATTTAAATTTTTGTAATTTTTCCATGAAGATTTACCTGCGTGCCAAGCTATGTATAGGTCAGGAACCATTCTCACAGTTTCTCCATTATTTTTAATCATATAATGACTACTAACCCTAGATTGTATATTTGTAAGTCTATTTAGGGCACCCGACTCACTTTTCATACCTGTGTAATGAAAAATAATAAATTTGATTTGACTAGATAATCTTTTTTCAGGGTTAAAGTTTGGTGAATAGTTTAATAAGGTTTTTATGGCCATTTTTCTATCCTATTTTAGGCTAATTCTCGATTTACTTTCACAATATATATAATATATAGTTATCAAATAATGAAAAAAATTTTAATAATATCTTTATTAAGTTTAATGTTAGCAACAAATGCAAATGCTGACACAGATGGTGAAAATAGTCTATCTAAAAAACCTGAAGATGTAAAAGATTGTTTCGAAAAAATAAATAGAGCAACATTTAAATTTAATATGGCTTTAGATGATGTTATTTTCGAACCAGTTTCAAAGGCTTATAGGACCTTACCTTCTCCAATTAGGATGGGAACAAGTAATGTTCTTGATAATATTTCAAATCTAGTCACTATTCCCAATAATATTTTACAAGGTCAATTTAAAAAAGCTGGAGAAAATACAGCTAGATTAGTTGTCAATTCAACTATAGGATTATTAGGATTATTTGATGTAGCAGAACACATGGGGTTAACTGAGTATGAAAAAGAAGACTATGGACAGTCACTTGGTGCTATAGGTATTGCAGAGGGTTGTTATTTAGTTATTCCAGTTTTAGGACCATCAACAGCTAGAGATACTATTGGATCATTTGCAAATATGCTTGGTGGAGACCCTTGGTATAATATAACTGCAAAAAAAGATACTCATCATTTTTCTGAAGTTGATTATTGGGGATCTAGAGGATTTCAAGGAGTAAACTTTAGAGCAAAAAACATAGACTCATTAGAAAATCTAGAAAAAAATTCTATGGATTTCTATGCATCAATTAGAAGTTTATATTTACAAGATAGACAAAGAAAAATTTCTAATTCGAATAAAACAACTGAAACCCAAAATGATAGTGATTGGGAAGAAGTAGAGACTCAATAAATCATAACTAAATGCTATCAAAAAAGTTTTTATCATTAATAACTTTAATTTTAATTAATATACTCAATATCAATATTTCCTATTCGATCGAACCAGATATATTTGTTCAATCAACAGTGAATAGAGCTTCAACAGTTCTAAGTAGTGACTCTACAAAACAAGAAAAAATTGATAAACTTAAAAAAATTGCAACTGAAACTGTTGATATCAACGGGATTGGTTTATATACCTTGGGATCCTACAGAAAAAATATCAGTGAGGACGAAAAGAAAGAATACACTCTTCTTTTTAGAAATTATTTTTTAAAAAGCTTTGCTAGTAGATTGGCTGAATATTCGAACCCAGAGATAGAAGTTAAATCAAAAAAAAAATTAAATGAAAATTATACAATGGTTTCTAGCGTTTTAATTTCGACAGAACAAAGACCAGAGGTTAAAATAGATTGGAGAATTTATACCAAAAATAAAGAAAACCCCTTAATCAGAGATCTGATTATTGAAGGTTTGAGTCTTGCAAGGACTCAAAAAGAAGAATTTTCATCCATCATCCAAAATAATGACGGAGATATTAGAGCTCTTTTTTCTAGCTTAGAAGATTTTGCTAAATAATCATTTATATAAATAATTTTTGGTGGGCCCGCCAGGACTCGAACCTGGGACCAATACATTATGAGTGTACTGCTCTAACCAACTGAGCTACAGGCCCTTAAAGTTAAACTTTAATTATATTATTATTTGAGAGATGTCTAGTATAGCCAAAATGTTAGTGATGGTGGGCCGTGTTGGTTACGCTCCAACTACCCCTGCAATGTCAATGCAGTACTCTACTATTGAGCTAACGGCCCTAAATGTATCTAATCAAATATGCTTACTTAACATTGTAATTTAAATTTTTAATAATATTAGTTTTTGGATTAGATGCATATAAAATTGAAAAATTAATCCAAAATAAGGTCAAATTATAATCATTAAAAAAGGATCCACTTGGTAAAAAAGGTATAAATAAACAAATCAAATAAGAGAATGATCCAATCTGAAGAAAATTCTTATCAAGGATAAAAATTTTGATATTTCTAAAAATCAAGTAAATGATTATAGACAAAAGCACGATTGTACCTATCAACCCATGCTCTGCTAAAAACTCAAAATAAACTTGATGAGGATGTGTGGCGCATAAATATTTGTACTCTAGATTCTTCTGATTACAACTTTCAATTCTGTAATTTTTATTACCAACGCCAAAAATTGGGTAATTTTTAAAAACTTTATAACCTGACTTATACAAACCTAGATATATATTACTTTTGATTAATGCTTCAAACTTAAATTTTAATTCTACATTTTGTAATGCCAAAGGAACAGAACCTCTTCCAAGAAAAACTTCTTTTAGATTGGAGTCAATTTGTTTAAAATATCTATACTGTAAGTTCTTATTTTGCGAGAGATATGTAAAAAATAAAATAAATAATATGAAAAAAGAAAATATTTTTTTTTTATTATTTATAAAATTGAAATAAAATAGGTAAAAAATTAAAAAACCAAAAAGTGCTTTGATACCATTAGATCTTTCACCTGTTAATATTATTAGTGATAAAAAAATAAAAGAAAATAAAATTGCAAAATAATTATTTTTTAAAAAAAAATATTTTTTACTGTTACAGAATAAAAATCCTATAACCATTAAATAAAAAGAATTTACATACCCACCTACAATAGGCTCATCTTTAAAAAAACTGACAACTCTATCCCCAATAAAAGTTTTATATCCCAATATATTGCTTCCCGAATATACTTCTATAAGTACATCAAAAAAAACTATCGCTATAATCATAAACCATACGAAAAAAATAAATTTAAAATTTTTTGAGTTTGATAGAAAATAATTGAAAGCAGCAAATAAGAAAATAAACCTTATAAAGCCAAGGTTTCTATAAATTCCAACACTAGGTTCTAATGATATAAATGAATTCAAAATTAAATATAAATATAGCAAGAAAAGTAATTTAATAACTGGATGAAACAACCAGTCCCAATTTTTTTGGTAAAACATTAATGATAAAAAAGATATCACTATTAATAATATGTTTATTATTGAGACTGAAGACCCAGCAATTATAGAAATTGGAATAACAGAAAACAGTATTAAAAAATATTTCTCAACATATTGATTCATTATATTATAAAATCACTACAAATTATTCTTTTTGATTTATGAATTGTTTTATCATCAGTTTTTACTATCTTTACTTTTTTAGAAAAAGATCCTAATAACTCAATTCTCTGTAGAACAATTAATTGGGTCATTCGTCTCGTTAGGGCGAAACTGATCATTTTTTTACATTTAACTTTCTAGGAAACTTTTAAGCTGTTTAGATCTACTTGGATGTTTTAATTTTCTTAGAGCTTTAGCTTCAATCTGTCTTATTCTTTCTCTTGTGACTGAAAACTGCAATCCTACCTCCTCTAATGTATGATCTGTATTCATACCAACGCCAAACCTCATTCTTAAAACTCTCTCTTCTCTTGGTGTGAGAGTCGATAAGATTTTTGTAGTTGCTTCACTTAAATTAGATTTAATTGCTTGTTCTAGGGGCGCTAAGGCTTTTGTGTCTTCTATAAAATCTCCTAAACTACTATCTTCTTCATCTCCAACTGGTTTTTCTAAAGAAACAGGTTCTTTAGAAATTTTTAGAACTTTTCTAACTTTGTCTAAAGGCATTCTAAGTTTTTTGGCCAGCTCTTCTGGCGTTGCTTCTCTTCCAAACTCACTTAAAATTAATCTTTGGGTTCTTACAATTTTATTAATTGTTTCAATCATGTGAACTGGAATTCTTATTGTTCTTGCTTGGTCAGCAATAGATCTAGTAATAGCCTGTCTTATCCACCAAGTAGCATATGTTGAAAATTTATAGCCCCTTCTGTATTCAAATTTATCTACCGCTTTCATAAGGCCGATATTTCCCTCTTGGATTAAGTCTAAAAATTGAAGTCCTCTATTTGTGTATTTTTTTGCAATTGAAATAACTAATCTTAAGTTTGCTTCAACCATTTCTTTTTTTGCAATTCTTGATTCTTTTTCTCCTTTTTGAACTCTGCTAACTAATTTTTTAAAATCAGTAACTGACATTTCAAGTTTATGACTTATATCTACCAGCCTTTCTCTAATATTTTTAAATTCTTCTTTATTTTTTATAAAAAATTTTTTCCACATTGGATTTGTATCAAGAAACTTTTGGAGATTTGGGTTTATTTCATTTCCTATGTAGAATTTAATAAATTCATTTCTTGGTATTTTTTGATCCATTGCTAATCTTAAAAGATTTCCTTCTAGAGATACAATTTTTTTATTTTCAATATAATGTTTTTGTACTAATTCCTCTAATACAGATGGAGACAGTTGAAGTGATTTTATATTTTCTAAGATATCTTCTATAATTTTTTGATATCCTTTTTCCTTTGCACTCGAAAAGCTTACTGCATTTAAAGTACAATTCAGTTTTTCTTTTTGATATTTAATTAATTTATTATATTCTTTAGTAAGTGTATTTACAGTTTTTAAAATCTTAGGTTTAATTTCACTTTCCATTGCAGCAAGCGTAGGATTAAATTCATCATCAGCATCATCCCCATTGCTTGTGGTCTCTTCATTTTTTTCCTTGTCTATTTCTCCAGAATTTCTTTGTTTTGCACTTGGTCCAGTGTTTTCGTCTTCCATATAATTAGTATCAATATCAATAATTTCTCTTACTAAAATTTCATCTGTTTGAAGTTTTGTATCCCAATCGAAAAACTGTTGAGCTGTGATAGGACTTTGAGCTAATGCTATGAGCATTACATCTTTTCCAGCTTCTATTCTTTTTGCAATTGCAATTTCTCCTTCACGGGATAAAAGTTCAACACCACCCATTTCTCTGAGATACATTCTGATAGGGTCATCGCTCTTTTCGATTGTTTTTCCATCTTCTTTGGATGTACCTTCTTTTTTTCTTACAATTTTAAAATCTGATTTTTTTTCTACAAGGCAAACATTTTCATCCAATATATGTATAAAAGCCTGTTCAAGATTTTCGTTAGAAAGGTTTCTTTTTCCTAAAGATTTGTTTAGTTCCTCAAAGGTTATAAAGCCTCTATGAGTGCCTCTACCCATTAATCTAGCAAATGATTTTGTAATTATTCTTTCCACAATAGTATATTTGAGAAGACTTATATAAGCGCAATTTTAGAAAAATCCATGTATTTTTTTTAAGCTTTAATTGATGTTTTTTTGTTTTTTTAGCTCCCTTATTTCATTAAAGGTGCTTTCGCTCAAATCTTTAGAAAATTTTGATTCAAGTTCTTCAATTCTAAATTCTAAATCATAGTTTTTGAGATCTCTAGAAACTTCCTCTAATAACTCAAACATCTTATCTTGATCATTTTGATGACCACTTAAAATATGTTTAATTGAAGCAAACTTAAAAATTTTTTCAGTTAGTTGTGGGTCAATTGGGATTTCTTGAAGAGTAAATTTTTCACTACTTTTTAGTTTTGTTATAAGTGTTTCAAAAATTAATTTATTATCATCACTGAATAATTTAATATTTTCAATCATGTGAATATTTTCTTGAAATATACTTAAATTATTCATTATTAAATAAAGTAATGAAAACTCTTTGAGCTCTACACCGCTTATCAACTTACTTTCATTAAAGTATTTTTGGGTAGATTGTAATGATTTAATTTTTTTAGTATAAAAATTTTTTTTTCCTACATTGCTATGTGGTGTCAATAATGAAATTTTTTCTAAAAAAAACTCAAGTACATATTTTTTAATGAAATCATCTTTTATAGTTGCAGCAATAGATCTCAATTTTTTTTCAAAAATTGCCATTGATGAAGGATTATTTTCTGTTTGTTGCTTATAGTGATTAAATATAAATTGATGTATTGAAATCTTTGCTTGTTTTGTAAAATCAATAAAATTTGCTTTACCATTCTTATTTACATAACTGTCTGGATCCTCTCCATCTGGTAAAAAAATAAATGAAATTTGTTTTTCAGGTTGTAATTCTTTAATTGAATTTTCAGCTGCTCTGAGTGCTGCTTTATATCCACTTTCATCTCCGTCAAAAGAAACAATTATGTCATTAAAAAATTGGTTAAGAATTGAAATCTGTCTATCAGTTAAAGAAGTTCCTAAATTTGCAACCACGTTTTCAATTCCATTCTTACTTAATCCAACAACATCCATATAGCCTTCAACAAGATATACATGATCAATTTTATTAGATAATTTTCTAGCTAAATCTAGATTATATAAATTTGAACCTTTTTTAAAAAAAGCAGTCTCTGGTGAGTTTATATATTTTGCTAAATAATCTAATTTTTCAATTATTCTGCCACCTAGTGCAATTGGTTGACCTGAAATGTTATTAATTGGAAAAATTAATCGACTTCGAAACCTCTCTAAATAAATCTTTTTTTTTTCATCTAAATAAAATAAACCACTTTCTACTAATGCTTGTTCACTAAATTCATCTTTTAATTTATCAAAAAAATTTGGGTTTTTTTTGATATAACCTATCTTAAATTTTTTAACTTCTTCTTTGCCTAAAGATCTATTTTTTAAATAATCTCTAGCATTAGAATTGGTTTTGTTTTTCAATAGTTCGTCGTGATAGAAGTCAACATACTGACTATAGATAGATAAGTATTCTTTCAATTTTTTTTCTCTTTCTTCGTCTTGTTTTGAAAATGTATATGGTTTCATACCAGCCAAGTTAGCTAAAGATTTTACAGCTTCGCCAAATTTTAAATTTTGAGTTTTCATAATAAAATCAAAAATATTGCCATGCTCAGATGTTGCAAAACAATGATAAAATTCCTTCTCATCATTAACAGTAAAAGATGGAGTTTTCTCAGTTTTAAATGGGGACAGGCCAACGTACTCTTTACCTCTTTTTTTTAAAGCAACAGATTTTGATACAACTGTTGAAACTTTTAACCTTGTTTTAATTTCATCAAGATACTCTTTTGGGTATTTCATTAACTATTTAATAATTCTTTAATTATGGGGCCTGCTTTTGCAAAATCAATTTCATCAGAATGTAGTTTTTTTAATTCACCCATTACTTTGCCCATATCCTTAACTGAACTTGCTCCAATTTTTGAGATTACCTCTGTGCATATTTTTTTAGTTTCTTGTTCACCAAGCTGTTTAGGTAAAAAACCTGTTAAAATATCATATTCATTTTGCTCAACCTCTAAAAGATCTGATCTATTATTCTTTTTATAAATATCTATCGATTCGGCTCTTTGCTTAATCATTTTTTTTATAAGTTTTTTAACATCGTTATCGTCTGTATCTTTTTTGTTAGGACCAGACCTATTAACGATATCCAAATCTTTAATAGATGATAATATTAACCTATAGGTTGATATTTTGGTTTTATCTTTAGCTTTTAAAGCGTTTTTATATTCAGTTTCGATAGATTGTTTTAATGCCATAATTTTTTAATCTACTTCAAAGAAAAAATTCTTCAAAAGAAAAATTGTTTTTTTACAATTTTATAATACATCTCTGTTGCGATAATAACGCAATTATTGTATTAACCTTTAACTCATGAGTTGTAATTGATCAAAAAACCAAAAAAAACTAACTCAAAAAATTCACAAATATATACAGGCGTTCTAGTTCTTGAAAACAAGAAGGTTTTCAAAGGGATTGGCATTGGTTACCAAGGAAGTGCTACTGGTGAAGTTTGCTTTAATACTTCTTTAACTGGATACCAGGAAATTATATCCGATCCATCTTATGCTGGGCAAATTATAAACTTTACCTTTCCTCATGTTGGCAATGTTGGAACTAACAAAGAAGATCTAGAATCAGATAAAATATGGACTAAAGGTGTAGTGTTTAATTCAGAAATAACGTCTCCATCAAATTATAGATCCTTTCTTCATCTCGATGCTTGGTTAAAAAAAAATAAAATAGTTGGAATTACAGGGCTAGACACCAGAAGTTTAACTAATTTCATCAGAGATAAAGGTGCCCCAAAGGGAACTGTTGCATATTCTAAAGCTGGAAAATTCAATATCAGCAAATTAACAAACTCAACAATTAAGTGGCATGGATTAAAAAATCTTGATCTTGCAGAAAAAGTAACAACACTAAAAAATTATGTATGGAAAGGTTTTAAAACTTGGAAAAAAGAAATAGGTTATAAAAAAAATAATAAAAATTTATTTCATGTAGTTGCGATTGATTATGGAATTAAGAAAAATATTTTAAGATATTTTTCTAACTTGAATTGCAGAGTAACTGTTGTTTCCTGCAAAACATCTGCTGAAAAGATCTTGGCTCTTAAACCAAGTGGTATATTTTTATCAAATGGCCCTGGAGATCCAGCTGCAACTGGAAAATATGCAATTAAGATAATTAAAGATTTAATCAAAAAAAATTTACCAATATTTGGTATTTGTTTAGGTCATCAAATACTTGCATTAGCACTAGGTGCTAAAACAAAAAAAATGAAACTAGGTCATAGAGGTGCAAACCATCCTGTTAAAAATTTAATCCACGACAAAGTGGAGATCACTAGTCAAAATCATGGCTTTGAAGTTATCAAAGAAAATTTACCAAGAAATATTGAAGTTACTCATAAATCTCTATTTGATAATAGTATCGAAGGTATAAAATTAAAAAATAAACCAGTATTTTCAGTTCAATACCACCCAGAGTCAAATCCTGGACCTCAAGACAGTGTTTATTTATTTCAAGAATTTATTAACAATATAAAAAAAAATGTCAAAAAGAAAAGATCTTAAAAAAATTTTAGTTGTCGGAGCTGGTCCAATTATTATTGGTCAAGCTTGTGAATTTGATTATTCAGGAACCCAAGCATGTAAAGCCTTAAGGGATGAAGGATATAAAGTTATATTAATTAACTCAAATCCTGCAACAATAATGACTGATCCTGATGTTGCAGATAAAACCTATATAGAACCTATTACTCTAGAGTTTCTAGAAAAAATTCTTAAAAAAGAAAAGCCAGATGCAATTCTTCCAACCATGGGTGGTCAAACTGCTCTTAACCTTGCAATGGAAGCTGAGAAAAAAGGAATTTTAAAAAAATATAAAATAGAACTAATTGGTGCAAATTCTAAAGCTATTTCTAACGCAGAAGATAGAAAGAAATTCAGAAAAAATATGATTGATATTGGTTTAGATTTACCCAAATCTGAAATCGTTAATAACATTAATCAATCATCTAAAGTTTTAAAAAAAATTGGATTACCTGCAATCATTAGGCCCGCATTTACTCTTGGGGGTCTTGGTGGTGGAATTGCTAAAAATGAAAAGGAGTATCTAAAAATTGTTAAAAGTGGATTACACGAATCTCCTGTGAGCCAAGTATTAGTTGAAGAATGCTTAGAGGGCTGGAAAGAGTTTGAGATGGAAGTTGTAAGAGATAAAAAAGACAACTGCATCATAATCTGTTCAATTGAAAATATTGATCCAATGGGAATACATACAGGAGACTCAGTTACTGTTGCCCCCGCTCTTACTTTGACTGATAAAGAATACCAAGTAATGAGAAATGCATCAATTGCATGCCTTAGAAAAATTGGTGTTGAAACAGGTGGATCAAATGTTCAATTTGCAATCAATCCAAAAAATGGACGAATGGTTGTAATTGAAATGAATCCAAGGGTTTCACGTTCATCAGCACTTGCATCAAAAGCAACTGGTTTTCCAATAGCAAAAGTTGCTGCAAAACTTGCAGTTGGTTACACATTAGATGAATTAAAAAATGAAATTACGAAAGTAACTCCTGCATCATTTGAACCTAGTATTGACTATGTGGTAACAAAAATTCCAAGATTTACATTTGAAAAGTTTTCAACTTCACCTGCAACATTAGGTACATCGATGAAATCAGTTGGTGAAGCAATGGCTATTGGTAGAAACTTTAAAGAGTCACTTCAAAAGGCTTTGGTGTCACTTGAAACAGGATTTTCAGGATTAGATAGAATATTTGATTTAAATAAAAAACAAATTGAAAAAAAACTTAAAGAAAGTGTTCCAAATAAAATTCTACTTGTTGCAGAAGCAATTAGAAAAAAGATCAATCTTAAGAGAATTTTTACTTTATCTAAAATTGATCCGTGGTTTTTAGAGCAAATCAAAGAAATTGTAGATAACGAAAATAAGATTAAAAACAAAGGCCTTCCAAAAGACTATAACGAGTTTAACCGAATAAAATCAATTGGTTTTTCTGATAAAAAACTATCGGAACTAACAAAAACTTCTGAGGATGTTGTGAGACGAAAAAGAACAGCACTTAAAATATTACCTGTATTTAAAAAGGTTGATACTTGTGCCGCTGAATTTAAATCTTTCACTCCTTATATGTACTCAACATATCAGCGAAATTTCTCAATTAATTCAGAATGTGAAGCTGATCCATCAACTAAAAAAAAAATCATAATATTAGGTGGTGGACCTAATAGAATAGGACAAGGGATAGAGTTTGATTATTGCTGTTGTCAGGCTAGTTTTGCATTGAAAGACGTAGGTTTTGAAACCATCATGATTAACTGTAATCCAGAAACAGTTTCAACTGATTACGATACAAGTGATCGATTATATTTTGAGCCATTAAAAGAAGAGTATGTCTTCAATATAATTCAAAAAGAAAAAGAAAAAGGAAACCTGGTTGGTATCATTGCTCAATTTGGTGGTCAAACTCCTATTAAACTTGCTAAATTTTTACACGATAACAAACTTCCAATTTTAGGAACACAGTACGCATCTATTGATTTAGCAGAAGACAGAAATTTATTTAGAAATCTTCTTAATAAATTAAAATTAAAGCAAGCTGAAAGTGGGATTGCAAAAACATTTAAACAAGCTATCCAAATAGCAGAAAGAATTGGTCTACCATTAATGGTTAGACCTTCTTATGTGTTAGGTGGAAGAGCGATGGAAATTGTTCATAAAAAAAGTCAGCTTAAAAACTTTGTTGAAGAAGCCTTTAAAGCTGCAGAAGAAAACCCAATTTTAATCGATAAGTTTATTGATCACGCAATGGAAGTTGATGTTGATGCTATATCTGATGGAAAACAAGTACATATTGCAGGTATCATGCAACACATTGAGGAGGCTGGAATTCACTCTGGTGACTCTGCCTGTAGCTTACCTCCAATATCAATTAAACCATATTTGATTAAAGAAATTGAAAATCAAACTAAAAAATTAGCTTTAGCCTTAAAAGTTAAAGGGTTCATGAATATACAATTTGCAATTAAAAAAGATGAGATTTATGTAATTGAGGTTAACCCAAGAGCTAGTAGAACAGTACCATTTGTATCTAAAGCAAAAGGACTTCCTCTTGCTAAAATTGCATCAAGAGTTATGGCTGGAGAAAAATTATCTAAGTTTAATTTAAAAGATAAATCTAAAGGTATGTATGCTGTTAAAGAAGCAGTATTTCCTTTCAATAAATTTCCAAACAGTGATTTACTTTTAGGACCTGAAATGAAATCAACAGGTGAAGTAATGGGATTTGATAAAGATTTTGGTATGGCATTTGCTAAAAGTCAAATTGGTGCTGCAAATTCATTGCCAAAACAAGGATTGGCATTCGTATCATTAAAAGATTCTCATAAAGATGAGGGAATTGATCTTGCAAAAGAATTGATTAAATTAAATTTCACTTTGTGTGCAACCAGAGGAACTGCAAAATATTTTAGAAAGCATAAAATTAAATGCAGAATTATTAATAAAGTAAGTAGTGGCTCTCCTCACATTGTAGATGTTCTAGATTCTAAAAAAATTGCACTTGTTATTAATACGGGTGGAGGAAATAGTGAACATAGATTAAATGATGCAATTGCCCTTAGAAGAGCAACCCTTAAAAACAAAGTTCCTTATTGTACCAACATGTCTACGGCACAAGCATGCTTACAAGCAATTAAATCACTTAAGACAAAAAAGATAGAAGTTACGTCTTTACAAGATATAAATTAGTATTTTACAATTTGAAGTTGATAATATTCTTACATCTATAAGTTGAAAGTATTTTCAAATAAAAAAAATATTATTTTATTTATCCCAAATTGATTAGTAGTTTAGCTTAATAAAAAAATATTTAATGAGCTCGGAGATACATAAAAACATAGAAAATGCTTTAAATAAACAAGATGTTTTGTTTAATGCGGAAGTGATAAATCTCACGAAAGAAAAAAATTTTAATAAAAGTGAACTAAATAAAATAGACAATCAAAATATTTGGGAACTTAACGATGGATCAAATGACGATCAATTAAAAACTGTGATTGGAATTTGCTTTATGCTTGGGTCTTTAATTTTGATGGGCTTATATTCCAATCTATTTTAAAAAAGAGCGTTGGTTTAATTACAAAACTTTCCAATCTATTTTGAATGTAACATAATTTACCTGAATACATCTTCTTTCTTTAATAATTTTTAAGAAAAGGTGGAATTAGATGTGAGATCTTAAATGATGGAAAAATTTCTACAGCCGATCAGATAAATATAATTTAATGTGAAGATAAACCCGTGTTCGCTATGCTAAAAATCATTTCCTCATAACTCATATCAAGGTTTAATACACACGATCTATAAAAATAACCTTTTCGAAGACCAGGCATTAAATTTGCTTCTATAAAATGAGGAACCCCTATGTGGTCCATTTTAATATCTATTCTACCTAAAGATTTTCCACCTAAGGCTTTGAACGAATCTTTTGCAAGTTTTGAAAGTTTATCAAAAACTACAATATCAGAAACAAGAATTACACTCTCTTCATCATTTTTTTTAACATTAAAATCAAGAATACAATGGCCGTCTACGTTTTTTTTTACAATAATTTCAATTGGCATAGCTCTTAAAGTTCCATCAATGCTATCTTCAAAAATACCAACACTATATTCTTTTCCCGCTAAATATGTTTCAACTAAAGAAGGTGAGTTTTGTTTTGTCTTAATATCTAATACTTTTGAGGTAAAATCTTCAAAATTAAATACAATTGAATTTCTGTCTACCCCTCTACTGTCTCCACCTGTTACTGGTTTTATAAAAAGAGGAAATTTTATTGGTATTGAACTTTCAGTTAAATATTCACCAGGATTTGTTATAAAAAAGTCTGCAGTTCTAATATTATTTTTTTGCATAATCTTCTTTGCTCTATTTTTATCACTTTCATTATCAAGAGCTGCTTTACTTGAGGCGATATATAGAATTTCAAACATTTCTAAATAATCATTTAGCCATATTTTCCTGTTATTAAAAAAGAAGTACTTAACACCAGAGAATACTAAATCAGGCTTTCTTTTAACTAACGCTTCAAGGTCCTCTTCAGAATTAATTTCAGTAATTAAAACATTTTTATATCGTTTAGATAAAATCCTTAGAACATTTTTTTCTTCTAGAATAATTCCAACGTTATCTTGATGCGAATTTACCTCTCCCAAATTAGGGACTACGACTATTTCTATAGTCTTACTAATTTTTATTGGAATAATATTATCTTTTTTTAAAGGTAAAATATTACCTATTTCTGGAATTCCTTGTTTAGCTATATCTTTTATAATCATAATAAATCCAAGACATAACCCACACAAAAAAACATGAATGATGCACTCTTCTAATAAAGTTGTTTTCTAAAAAATTGTTGCCTAATTAATGAAGTGTAAAATTATCTGGCAATATCTAAAAAGATTAAGTGTACGCCCTATCGGTGGTTATAGATACAAGTCTCTTTAAATTTAATACTACTCGACTTTCCAATCTGTAGGAAAAGTTACATAATTTACCTGTAAACAACGTCTTTCTTTAATAATCTCTTTTTTTTCCATACCATGCCAAGTATTTGGTCCACTTGAGAATAGATAACCATAGTTATTTTTATAAGGAACTGTCTTAACTTTTTCTAATTTTTCATTATAAAAATCAGTACCTAAACTCTCAGACTCGTTTGCATTATTAATAAATATTAAACCTGATAATAATTTTTCTTTAATATCACAGTGGGGTTTTAGCCAAAAACCTTCTCTATCACAAATAACCTCAACTCTTACGTATGAATTAGATAAATCTTTATTAATCATCTTAGAGATAGCTTCATGTGTTTTTTTGGATTGTAACTCATTAATAAATTTAACTAAATTTGGAAATTCATCTGCATTTTCTTTTGTAACAAAGCATCTAAATTTAATTGCTTGTCCTCCAGATGCAATACCTTCTCTGAATTCTGCTGCACCACCGTCAATTGCTCTTGTGCCATCATAGGTTAAATCATTCTTACTGACATCTGGTATGTCAGCTTTAATAATTTCTTCTATTGACCCCTTAGTTAAAGCATCATTATACTCCCAATGTTTAAACGGGTTGTTGTGTTCCTTAGAGTTATTTAAAATTGAATTAAGAAAAGTCATGATGCTTTATTTTTTCTCTTATTTGCTCAGCTATTTTGTTAGTTTCATTTAATTTAGTATAAGTCCAGTTTTCTAGAGAATTATTTAATTCTTTTATTATATTTAAAGACACAAATAAATTAAAAAAACTTTTAAACCTTTGATTATTTTTTATTGCAGGCATTTGGGCTACATAAATTGGTTTTCCAGTAATTGCAGCTTCTGAAATCATTGAAGTAGAGTCGCATGTAACAACAATATGGTCTGATATCTTTAATGAAGAAAGATAAGCTTTTTTATCAACATCTGGAATCACAATCTGATCTTTATCAAAATAGCTCTTAGCTTTTTCAATTATATTTTGGGGAGTTCTCATGGAAGGAACGACTATTAATTGATAGTTATTATTTAAAAAATTTTGCTCAATTTTCGAAAAAATACCCTCTATGACTTGATTGTTATAATCATAATATCTGGTTGGCCCTCCTAATATTAAAGTAACGATTTTCTTTTCAGTGCTAATTCTAGACTTTAAATAATTTTCATTTTCATCTAATTCACTATTTGTTAAATAATGTACTGCTCCTTTACTTGTTAATACATTACTACCTTTTAAACCATCGTGTTCAGGCACAACCACAAAATCAAAATTGTCTAATGATACTTTAGGTTCTTGAATGTGAATATTTATAATTTTATTCTTAAATTTTTTTTTTAAATAAATTGATGGAATTACACTTTTTCTTCCACAAGAAATAATAACATCAAACTGGTTATTAATTTTATTTTTGAAAACAAAATCTTGAACAGGTGTTATCTTCGGTGGAAATAATTTCCAAAAATTATTAAGTTCAATCTTCTCGTGTATAAAATCTAAATCTAAAGCCTTCGCTAACCCCTCTACTTGACTAATCATGCCATGCATGCCCTGAGTTAATAATATCCCTTTTAATTTTGTCATTTATCCTTATATAACTTTTGTATGAGTGATAATCCAACAAAACACACAAAAGTGTTAATAATAGGTTCTGGTCCTGCCGGATACACAGCTGCAGTTTATGCAGCAAGGGCAATGCTTAACCCTGTATTGGTATATGGTTCTGAGCCTGGTGGACAATTAACTACAACAACTGACGTAGAAAATTATCCAGGCTTTTCTGATGTAATTCAAGGTCCGTGGTTAATGGATCAAATGAAAGACCAGGCTAAAGCAGTTGGAACAGAAATGATTGAAGACCATATCTCATCAGTAAATTTGAAATCTACACCCTTTGAAGCAGTTGGTGATAGTGGGCAAAAATATACCGCAGATAGTATTATAATTTCTACAGGTGCTCAAGCAAGATGGTTAAATTTAGAATCAGAACAAGCTTATAGAGGCTTTGGTGTTTCAGCATGTGCAACATGTGATGGTTTTTTCTTTAAAGAAAAGGTTGTAGCAGTTGTTGGTGGTGGAAATGCTGCCGTTGAAGAAGCAATGTTTCTTACAAAATTCGCATCAAAAGTAAAACTAATCCATAGAAGAGATTCTTTGAGAGCAGAAAAAATGCTTCAGAAAAAATTAATGGAAAATAAAAAAATTGAAATTATTTGGGATAGTGCTGTAGAAGAAGTCATTGGTGATGGTGAACCTAAAAATGTTACAGGTATTAAAATTAAAAACCTTAAGACTAATAAGATTGATGAATTAAAATTAGATGGTCTGTTTATTGCAATTGGTCACGATCCAGCAACAGCTTTATTTAAAGAACAATTAGATATGGATAAAGAAGGTTATTTAATTACCAAGCCAGATTCTACAGAAACTAATATTCCTGGTGTTTATGCTGCAGGTGATGTTAAAGACAAAACTTTTAGACAAGCAGTAACTGCTGCTGGAATGGGTTGTATGGCTGCCCTTGAAGCTGAAAAATACCTATCTCACTAATAATTAATAGTGAAAAATAATCTACATGTTTTTTTGGGCGCTACTGTGGCTGATGCTGCGGCTAGACCATTACATTGGGTTTATAACCAAAAAAAACTACTAACTTATATTAAAGGAAAGAAAGATTTTACTTTCTTAAAAAATAATAAAAGTCCTTTTTATAATATTAAAACTGGAAAGGTTTCGGGTTATAATCAAGTAGGTCAAGTCATGTTTCAAACATTGATTGAAGGGCATGAAAATATAGAGGAAAGATTTAAAAAAAATATTAATAAAAGCTTTGGTCCAGGAAGTATTTATTGGAAAAACCTTAATCTGAGATCTAAATATAGAAAAGTTAAAGATTGGCGAGGTATAATTAAAGGGCCTTGGATTCACCAAAATATTATTGAATCAGTTAAAAACATTAAAGATAAAAAGAAATTAACAGGTGGCACTAAAGTTAATGAGTCTGATGGCTACTGTGCTGCTCTACCCTATTTTTTATATGGTTATGATTTTAATAACTTAAAAAAAATTATCTCAACAGTTACTGTTTCAAAAATAAGCCTAAAATATGCTTTAGCTAAATTTCATCTAATAGATTTGGCTCTAAAGGGTTCTAAAGATCCCATAAATGAATTCTTAAAAAAGTTCAAAAAAAATTTATATTTTAAAAGTGTTATTGAAGACATTAAAAAAGTAAAAAGATTAAAATCAAAACCTCACCCAATAGTAGTTAAAAAATTAGGAATGGCATGTAGTTATCCTGGAACTTTTAACAGTTCAATTCACTCAATTATTAATTCATCAAATTATAAAGGAGCTATTTTAAAAACTATTAAAGCTGGGGGCTGTAACTGCTCTAGAGTTAATTTTGTTGGTGCATATTTTGCAGCTTTAAAAGGCATTAATTCAATTCCAAAATCTTGGATAAAAAAAACAGATCTAGCTAAAAAAATTTTAAATCAAAAATAACATTACTTAGTTAATTGAACTATTTTTGAAATTTCTTTTTTTCTACCCAAGCTCCATTTTTTTTATCCAAGATTTTGGAATATTGATTTCTGATGTAAAAGATGTAGCAAGAGCACATGTTTTATCTATTAAAAACCCCAAGGTTAATGGAAGACGATTGATTATTGGTTCAGAAGTTAAAAAAATGCTCGAGCTTTCTAAAATTATGCAAGAAGCATTTCCAAAGTATGCAAAAAAATTACCAAAAAGAGAAATGCCAATTTTTATGGCTAAATTAATCAGCTACTTTGACTCTTCTGTAAAGAAGCTGTTGCCTGATCTTGGAATTTTAATGCAGACTGATACTTCATATTCTGAAGATTTATTGGGTATGAAATTTAAACCTGCAAAAGATAGTATTATAGATGCTGGGAACTCAGTAATTAGACTTGGGTTAGTTTAAAAATACTAACTAGTTATTTTTGATATATCGTTAGACTCAAGAATAATTTGCTGAATATCATTTTGCACAACAGCTATCATTGCTCTTGCAACAGTTTCTGAATGAATAGGTTTAATTTTCTTTAAAGGACCTAAAAGTAATGGAGAAAGTAACTTAAAAACAAAGATACCTATTATTTCACTTGCTCTCTTTTCTTTTCTATTTCCTATTAAAAAGGAAGGTCGCATTATTGCAAGTTTTGGAAAATTAAGTTCTTTTAACTCTTCTTCAACTTGCCCTTTAAATCTTATGTATTCTCCTGAACTCTTTGGGTTTGCGTATAATGCGGAGACAAAAATAAATGAGTTGACCAAATTTAATTTTGTAATTTTTGCAACTTCTCTAGGAATATCAAGTTCAACCCTTCTATATTCGTCTTTATCAGGTGAATTTTTTTTAGTTGTACCAATACAAAAGAAGCAGTCATCTCCTCTGATATCTTCTTTGTGATTTTGTAAGTTGTTAAAATCAGTCTTAATAATCTCTACTTTTGGATCATTAATTTCAGGTTCTGAACGAACAAATATCTTTATTTTATTATAATTATCATCTTTAATTAATTGATTAAGGAGGTGTCCTCCAACTAAACCTGATGACCCAAATAATAAAGCTGTTTTCATTACAACTAAACCTACTTTAAGGATCCTTCCAATATATATTTCAATATACGAAAAGCTTGTTTTTGATCTGATGCAACAGCAGCAGCAGAGCCATCCACTTCTTTAAGAGCATGTTGATGATCATCGTTATGAATAACAATCATAGATTTATTAAGTGCTGTAGCATAACCCGCATCAAAGGCTGCATTCCATTGCTTAAATTTTTCACCAAACTTAACAATAATTACATCACAATCTTGAATAGATTTTTTGGTTCTAATAGAATTAATATTAGCGCCTTTTCTATCTTTCCAAAAATTTTTTTCTTCGGCTCCTAAGATTTCTACACCACAATTATCAGAGGCTTCATGATCGGTGATGGGAGATGTAAACTTAACATCTAATTTTTCTTTTTCACAAAGTTGAATAATTTCTTCTCGCCAATTACTGTGAATTTCGCCTGCTAAATATACGTTTAACATTATTTTAAACTTTTACAAAAAGTGGATATTTTTTCTAAAGCCTTTTTAAGATTTTCCATAGAAGTTGCATATGAAATTCTAAAGAAACCTTCTAAACCAAATGCAGAACCTTGAACAACTGCAACACCACTATTTTCTAATAAAGACTGAACAAAATCAGTGTCAGTTTTAAGCTCCTTACCGCTTGTATCTTTTTTTCCAATTAACCCTTTGCAGCTCGGAAAAACATAAAATGCCCCCTCTGGATTTAGACATTCAATTCCGTCTATTTCATTTAGTGCCTTAACAACAAAGTCTCTTCTTTCTTGAAATGAAGTTGCTCTCTCTTTTATAAAATCTTGTGTTCCATTTAAAGCTTCAACTGCTGCAGCTTGACTAATTGAAGATGGGTTAGTTGTTGATTGTGATTGTATTTTAGCAATCGCCTTAATAATTTCTTTTGGGCCAGCAGCATACCCTATTCTCCAACCAGTCATTGAATAAGCTTTACTCACACCATTCATTGTAAGAACTCTTTCTTTCAATTCTTCTATTTGAGCAATAGTGAAAAATTTAAACCCTTCATATGTTACGTGCTCATAAATATCATCACTTAAAATATGAACAAGTGGATGTTTAATTAATACTTTAGCAATTTCTCTAATATCATTTTCTGAATAACAGGCACCTGTGGGATTTGATGGTGAGTTTAATATTATCCACTTTGTTTTTGGTGTTATAGATTTTTCTAATTCAGCTGGGTTAATTTTAAATCCTTGTTTTTCATTACACTCTAAAATAATTGGAGTTCCACCAGCCAATAAAACCATATCTGGATAAGAAACCCAATAAGGAGCTGGAACAATAACCTCATCTCCTTCATTTAAAGTTGCCATCATGGCATTATAAATTACATGCTTTCCACCAGCACCAACTGTAATTTGATCAGTTGTATAATCTAGGTGGTTTTCTCTTTTAAATTTTTCTACTATTGCTTTTTTTAAAGCTGGTGTTCCATCAACCGCTGTATATTTAGTATCACCATCATTAATGGCTTTTATTGCCGCTTGTTTGATATTATTTGGTGTATCAAAGTCTGGCTCTCCTGCCCCAAGGCCTATTACATCTTTTCCTGCTGCTTTTAACTCTCTTGCCTTCTGAGTTACAGCAATAGTTGGGGATGGTTTAATCTTTTTTAGATTGTCTGATATAATGCTCATTGAAATATATTTTTATTCTAATAGTTTTATAGATAATGCCAAATACTTATCAAGATTTAATTACTGAAATACAAAGTAAAAATCCAGAGATTCACCAGAAATTAGAAGGTGGACAAAAGTTTAAGCTTGTAACAGATTTTAAGCCAGCTGGAGATCAGCCTGAAGCAATAAAACAATTGATTAGTGGTGCAAATAAAGATGAGTTAAACCAAGTATTACTTGGCGTAACAGGTTCTGGAAAAACTTTTACAATGGCTCAAGTAATTGAAAAAACTAATAGACCAGCCTTAATACTAGCTCCTAACAAAACACTTGCTGCTCAACTTTATGGGGAGATGAAATCTTTTTTTCCTGACAATGCAGTTGAATACTTTGTATCCTACTATGATTATTATACTCCTGAAGCATACGTCCCAAGATCAGATACTTACATTGAAAAAGAAGCATCTATTAATGAACAAATAGATCGAATGCGTCACTCAGCAACTAGATCATTATTAGAAAGAGATGATGTTATAATTGTATCAAGCGTTTCTTGTATTTATGGATTAGGCTCAGTTGAAGCTTATAGTAAAATGACGCTAAGCTTAAAAACAGGCTATGATTATAACCGAGAACAATTAATTAAATCTTTAGTTGCTTTACAATATAAAAGAAATGATCAAAGTTTTTATAGGGGAACCTTTAGAGCAAGAGGAGAATACTTGGAAATCTTTCCATCTCACCTTGAGGATAGAGCATGGAGGCTAAGTTTATTTGGAGATAAATTAGAAAAACTTGAAGAATTTGATCCATTAACAGGTGATTTAATAAATGAACTTAGCGTAATAAAAGTTTATGCAAATAGTCATTATATCACTCCAAAACCAACAATAGAACAAGCAGTAATAAAGATTAAAAGAGAATTAGAAGCTACTCTAAAAAAATTTAAAGAACAAAATAAATTACTAGAAGCTCAACGTTTAGAGGAAAGAACAAAATTTGATCTTGAAATGATTGAAGCCACAGGTTCTTGTGCTGGTATTGAAAATTACTCACGTTTCTTATCTGGGAGAAAACCAGGTGAACCACCTCCAACTCTATTTGAATACTTTCCTGACAACACACTTATTTTTGTAGATGAATGCCATGTAACAGTTCCTCAATTAAACGGTATGTATAAAGGAGATAGATCTAGAAAAAGTAATCTTGCAGAATATGGTTTTAGATTACCTTCTTGTATGGACAATAGACCTCTTAAATTTGAAGAGTGGGATGCAATGAGAACACAAACTGTTTTTGTATCAGCTACACCAGGTCCATGGGAATTAGAACAAGTTAAAGGTAAATTTATTGAACAAATTATCAGACCTACTGGCTTAATTGATCCCCCAGTTGAAATAAAACCTGCCAAAAATCAAGTTGATGACTTGATGCATGAATGCAAAAAAACAATCGATAAAAATTTTAGAGTTCTAGTTACAACATTAACTAAGAAAATGGCTGAGGATTTAACAGAATACTTTCATGAAAATGGTATTAGGGTCAGATATTTACACTCTGATATTGACACATTAGAGAGAATAGAAATTATGAGGGATCTAAGACTTGGAGTATTTGATGTCTTGGTTGGTATAAATCTTTTAAGAGAAGGGCTTGATATACCTGAGTGTGCTTTAGTTGGAATTTTGGATGCTGATAAAGAAGGATTTTTAAGATCTGAAACTTCTCTAGTTCAAACCATCGGTAGAGCTGCAAGAAATCTTGAGGGCAGAGTTATTCTTTATGCTGACAAAGAAACAAAAAGTATAAAAAAAGCAATTCAAGAAACAGATAGAAGAAGAGCAATTCAGGTTGCCTATAATAAAAAACATAACATTGATGCAACCTCAATTAAAAAGGAAATTACCGATGTTCTAGAAAGTGTTTATGAAAAAGACTATCTAAAAGTTGGGACAGGTGACAATATTGGTGGCAATTTAAAGAAACATTTAAAACAATTAAATAAAAGAATGAAAGATGCCGCAACAAACCTTGAATTTGAGGAAGCCGCAAAAATTAGAGATGAAATAAGAAACCTTGAAGCATCAGAGTTGGAAATTGTATTAAATCCAAAAGTAAAACACTATAATCAAGAAAATAGAGTGTACCCAAAAGGTAGATCAAAGATGGGCTTACCTGGTACAAGGGCACAAAAAGGTAAGAAAAAATGGAAGCAAACAAAATAATTATCACTGGAGCTGCAACAAGAATGGGTGCTGCTATTGCAAAAAAACTCTCAGGACCAGGAGTTGAAATGGTTATTCATTACAATAAGTCTAAATCTGAAGCTCAAAAATTACAAAAGGAATTATCAAAAAATAAAACAAAAGTTTATTTAGTAAAGGGTGATCTTGCAAAGGAACAAGATTTAAAAAAAATTATAAAATTCTCAAAGTTAAAATTAAAATACTTTGATTGTTTAGTTAATAATGCTTCATTATTTGAAAATGACAGTCTTAAAAATTTTTCCTCTAAAAGCTGGAACCAACATATTGATATAAATTTAAAAGCACCCGCATACTTTACAAAAGAATTTTCAAAAAATGTTAAGGGTAAAAACAACAATATTATAAATATAATAGATCAAAGAGTTTTTAAGTTAACTCCCTTTTTCTTTTCTTATACTTTAAGCAAAACAGGGCTTTATATTCTAACAAAAACTAGTGCTATGGAATTAGCTCCAAATATAAGAGTTAATGGAATAGCTCCTGGGCCAACTATAAAAAATAAAAGGCAAACTGACATGCATTTTAAAAAACAGTATTTAGCAACTCCTTTAAAACAACAAGTGGATGTAAAAGATATATGTTCTGCTGTTGACTTTTTTATCAAAAACAGTTCAATTACAGGTCAAGTAATAGCAATAGATAGTGGACAAAGTTTAAACTGGCAAACACCAGACTTAATTGGAAAAGAATGAAAAAAAATAATTTAAATATTATCAAAATAGATAAAAATAAAAGTTTATTTAATTATGAAAAAAAAATTCTTATTAAAGAGTTAATACTAGATTTAAAGCTTGGTTATTACGATTTTGAAAAAGAGAAAACCCAAAAAGTAAAATTTAGTTTAGAGATTGATTATGAAGATAGAAAACCAACAAATGATAAAGATATTAAATCTATTGTTAATTATGGTCAGGTTGTAAAATTAATTACAAAACTTGCAAAAAAGAAACATTATAATTTTTTAGAAACACTTGCTGAAGATGTTTTTGATGTATTATTTAAAGACAAACGAATTGGAAAAATTATGCTTCAAATTGAAAAATTAGAGATTATAAAAGAGTGTGCCTCTGTTGGTATCCAAATTACCAAAAAAAGAAGTCATGAAAAGTTCTGAATTAGGCAAAGAAGTAATCAGAAAAGAACTGCCATTAATTCCTAAAAGTCCTGGGGTTTATCGAATGCTCGATCATAAAGATATAATTTTGTATGTGGGCAAAGCAAAAAACCTTCCTAATAGATTGAAAAGCTATGTTGCTGAAAAAAACCACATTATTAGAACCGCTAGAATGCTCTCTCAAACTTTTAAGTTAGAGATAACCACTACAGCTAATGAAAGTGAAGCTTTGCTTTTAGAAGCAAATTTAATTAAAAAACATAAACCAAAATTCAATATCTTACTTAAGGATGATAAATCGTTTCCTTTCATTTTTATAGGTAAAGAAGATAAGTGGCCAAGAGTTACTAAGCACAGGGGTAAAAAAGACAAAGAAGGATTTTATTTTGGTCCATTTGCATCAGCTGGAACAGCAAATTGGACTATTAAAATGCTTCAAAAAATATTTCAATTAAGAGTTTGTGATGACGGAACATTTAAAAATAGAAAGAGACCATGTATTTTATATCAAATTAAAAGGTGTTCTGGTCCATGTGTGAATTACATAGATAAAACTGATTATAAAATATCTGTTGATCAAGCAATTCAGTTTGTGTCAGGAAAATCACGAGATATTCAAAAAAACCTTTCCAAAGAAATGGAAATTGCAAGCGATCAGCTTGATTTTGAAAAAGCTTCAATTTTTAGAGATAGGATAAAATCTCTAAATATAATTCAATCATCACAAAGAATTAATGAAGCTAATCTAGTTGATGCAGATGTGATTGCTGCTTATAAGGAATCTGGCAAAACATGTATTCAAGTATTTTTTTACCGATCAAAACAAAATTGGGGCAATCAAGCTTATTTTCCAAAGCACGATCCTGATCAAAATATTTATGAAATCATGTCTTCTTTTTTAATGCAGTTTTACGAAAACAAAAGTGTACCAAAATTGATAATCATAAATACTGATATTAAAGACAAAAAATTAATAGAAGAAACCTTAAGTAAAAAAGAAGGTCATACAATATTAATTAATACAGCTAAAAAAGGAACAAAAGCTAAAGTTATAGCGATGGCAGAAAAAAATGCCAAAGAGTCATTAAATAGAAAGCTTTATGAGACTAATAATAATAAAAATTTATTTGAAGGTGTTGCTAAAAAATTTGATCTTAAAAGTGTTGTGAATTTGGTTGAGGTTTACGACAATAGTCACATTTCAGGTACAAATAGTATTGGAGCAATGATCACTTTTGGAAATGAAGGTTTTATCAAAAAAAGATATAGAAAATTTGATATTAAAACAAAAGGTGCAGAACAAGATGACTTTGCAATGTTAAAAGAGGTTCTCACAAGAAGATTTAAAAGAGCAATGCTTGAAAAAGGGAACTATCTTACTTTGCCCGATTTAATATTAATTGATGGTGGCAAAGGTCAATATTCCTCAGCCAAAGAAGTGCTAGATGAATTTGGTTTACATGATGTGCCTATGATTGCAATTGCAAAAGGCAAGATGAGAAACAGCGGTGATGAAACATTTTTTTTTAATGGTAAAACCTTTAAATTTGAAAAAAATGACCCAACCCTTTTCTTTATGCAGCGACTTAGAGATGAAGCTCATCGATTTGCTATAACCTCTCATAGAGCAAAAAGAGCCAAAGGGATTACTAAATCGTTGTTAGATCAAATAGATGGTATAGGCTCTATAAGAAAAAGGGCTCTTTTAAACCATTTTGGTTCAGCTAGATCTGTAGAGTCCGCTAGTTTTGATGAAATAAAATCTGTAGAAGGTGTTGAGGAAAAAGTTGCAAAAAAAATATATAATTTTTTTCACGAATAATTATGCTTAAAAAGATTCCAAATATATTAACAATTGGCAGAATAATAATAGTTCCTTTTTTTGTCTTAGCATTTTATTTACCAGGTTTTTATGGTGACTTAACTGCTTGTGTGTTATTTATAATTGCATCTTTTACTGATTTTTTGGATGGAATGTTAGCAAGAATGATGGGTGAAGAGTCTAAGTTAGGTGAGTTGCTCGACCCTATAGCTGATAAAATTATTGTTGCCACCGCACTAATATTGCTTGTTATGAGTGGAACAATAAGACACTACGAAGTTATTGCTGCAATCATTATTCTTACAAGAGAAATATTAATTTCAGGCTTAAGAGAATTTTTAGCAAGGGGTCAAATAAAGTTACCCGTAACTAATTTAGCAAAATTAAAAACTTTTTTACAGATGGTTGCCATAGCACTTTTGCTTACTGGTGAAACTGGAAATAAGATTATTGATTTTCGAGATTATAATGCTCAAACTATTGGTATAATTCTACTTTGGCTCTCAGCATTTTTAACACTATATACAGGTTATGAATATCTAAGAAAAGGTATTGACCATGCAATATCTGAAGATAATAAAAAGTAAATTATTTATTTTTTCTAACTAATACTTGATAGCTTTCATTTAAATCAATTATAGTTTGACAAACTTTAAATTGATGATCTGCAATACATGAAACTGGAGTAACCTCTGCGGCTGTTCCAGTTAAAAAACATCCAACAAAATTTGATAATTCTTTTGGAGTAATTTTTCTTTGATGTACCTTAATTCCTTTTGATTGTGCAATATCAATAACCGTTCTTCTAGTAATTCCATCTAAAAAAGAATCTGGTATGGGAGTATGTATTTCACCTTTCTGATCTTTAAAAAAAATATTTGCTCCAGTTGCCTCTGCTATATTTCCTTCATGATCAAGCATTAGTGAATCCGTGTACCCTTGTTGTTCGGCCTCATGTTTAGATAATGTGCAAATCATGTAAAGACCTGATGCTTTTGTGTCCCAAGGTATTGTATTTGGAGCAGGTCTTCTCCAATTAGAAATATTTAATTTTATACCTTCTACTTTTAATTTTGGATCAAAGTAAGACCCCCACTCCCATGTTGCAATGGCTACATGGATTTTTGTTTTTTGTGCTGAAATTGCCATCATTTCACTGCCTCTCCAAATAGTAGGTCTTACATATCCATTATCTACATTTTGAACTGAGACAATCTTATTACATGCTTTGTTTATTTCTTTCTCTGTATAGGGAATAATCATTCCCATTCTTTTCGCAGAATAAAAAAGTCTCGATGTGTGTTCTTCTAATTTAAATATTGAGCCCTCATAAACTCTCTCTCCTTCAAATACACAACTTGCATAATGAAGTCCGTGGTTTAAAACATGTATTTTTGCGTCAGCCCAATCAACAAGCTCATTATTATACCAAATTTTACCTGATCTTTTATCGTAGGGTATCATGAATGAAATAATTTAATTTTTTTTTTAAAATTATCTTTGTATCTATAATATGTCAATATAACTTACTAATAATGAAAGAACTTTTATACTTAAAAGATACCCAATTAAAGCAACTGATTGAGAAGTTATTTACAAGCTATAGGGAATCTTTTTCAGATGCTAAAAAAACATTGGATAATTACTCTATTGGTGTAGCTCACCACAAGGTATTGCATCTTCTTTCAATGTACAAAGGAATTACGATTTCAGAATTGCTCAACAAACTCAAGGTTACCAAACAAAGTTTAAATAGAGTCTTAAAAGACTTGATTAAACTAGAAGTTATTTTTTTCAAAAAAGATGAAAAAGATACAAGAGTAAAGCATATTTTTTTAAATGAAAAAGGAGAAAAAATTTTTAGTGAAATATTTGCATCTCAAAAAAAAAGAATCTATATTGCTCTTCTAAATTCAAGTGCTGATGAGGTTCTTAATTTTGATAATGTTTTAAAAAAAATAATTAATGAATGATTTTATAGCTCACATTTTAGTTGTAGATGATGATGACGGAATTAGATCTTTAGTAAAAAAATATCTCAATGAAAATCATTTTTTAGTTACAACTTCTGATAGTGCTGAAAATGCTGAAGAAAAAATTTCAATTATCAAATTTGATTTAATTATTTTAGATATAATGATGGCTGGAAAAAGTGGGCTAGAGTTTATTAAAGATAATAAATTTAAGATTAATACACCTATAATTCTTTTAACTGCAAAAGGTGAGACACAAGACAGAGTTGGTGGATTAGAAGTTGGAGCTGATGATTATTTGCCTAAACCTTTTGAGCCAAAAGAACTTATATTAAGAATAAAAAATATTTTAAATAAAACTAAAAAAAATAACCAAAAAAGAATTATTCAATTTGATAATATTGAAATTGACCTAAACAAACTTTTACTTGTTAGAAATCAAAAAGAGTTCAAAATAAATAATACTGAAAAAATAATCTTAGAAAAAATGATTAATAACCCTGGTAAAACATTTTCAAGAGAAGATATTGGAAAACTGATTGATCTAGACAAAGAAAGATCTATAGACGTTATAATTACTAGGTTAAGAAAAAAAATTGAAATTGATCCAAAAAATCCAAAATATTTACAAACTTTAAGGGGTGCTGGCTATGTCTTATGGATTGAGTAAATTTATAAAAAACTTATTACCAAAAAGATTATTTTATAGAGCTTTATTAATTGTAGCTGTTCCTATTATTGTTCTGCAGCTAATTATTACAGTTGTTTTTTTTGACAGTCTTTGGATTAAAACAAATAAAGGAATGACAAGAGCACTAGTGGGCGAAATGAAAACTTTCATTGTGGCTCATGAAAATGGCAAGTACAATAATAATGATTTATCAGGCCTTTTTTCAATTTATTTAGATTTAAATGTTGAGTACAAAGGCTATCAGTTACTTGATAAGCCATTAAAGGATAGATGGTTTAGTCCAATTGATAGAACTTTGAGAAGAGAATTAAAATCAAATATTGGTGCTGGAAAGTATTGGTTTGATACAACGAGCTATAAAGAACTCATTCATATAAATATAAAACAAAATGATGGTTATTTTGAATTTTTTATTCCAAAAGATAGAGTGGCAAGTACCTCTGCAAGAATGTTTGCCTTATGGATAACCCTACCAGCATTATTAATGATAACTATTGCAATAATTTTTTTAAAGAATCAAACAAGACCGATTGTTAATCTTGCAAAAGCTGCTGCAAAGTTTGGCAGGGGTGAAAATATTGATGAATATAGACCCTCTGGTGCATTAGAGATTCGACAAGCAGGGCTAGAATTTGATAAAATGCGAAAGAGAATAATGAGACATCTTACTCAAAGATCTGAGATGTTATCAGGTATTAGTCATGATCTAAGAACACCATTAACAAGACTAAAACTTCAACTCTCATTTATCAAAAATGAAGAACAATCAAAAAAAATGTCTTTAGATATAGATGAAATGGAAAAAATGCTAAATGAATATCTACAATTTACTAGCTCTACTTATTTGGAAAAGAATGAAGATTTCGATATTTCAGAATTGATAAAAAACACTATAGATAAATATGACAATAGTAATATTTCAAAAGTTATAATTCCTAGAGTTTATATGAATGGTCGAAAAAATTTAATCCAAAGATCATTAAATAATATTATTGATAATTCAATAAAGCACGCAAATAAGATAAGTGTTGAGCTGTCCAAAAAAAATAATAATATAATAATTATTGTTGATGATGATGGTCTTGGTATTCCTGAAAATGAATATCAAAATGTTTTCAAACCTTTTTATAAACTTGATAAAAGTAGAGGTAATTCCAAGTCTAGTGTTGGACTTGGTTTATCTATTACATCAGATATTATAAAGTCACATGGAGGAAACATCATCTTAGAAAAATCTCCTCTCAATGGATTAAGAGTTAAGGTTTTTTTACCTTTGTAATTTTTTTTTTTAATTTGCTTTTTTTAAATTGTTCTAATTTTTTTTCTAAATTTTCAACTCTTTTAGTCAAAACATCAAACTCTTCTTTGCTTGTTAATTTCATTTTAAAAACTATCTCATCTCTCTTTGATTTTAAAACATTAATTATTTCAGAACTTAAGTCCTTATAAGAGATCAGTCCTTGTTCAAATATTTTTGCTAATTTATCAATTACAAATTTTGATTTTGTCATATATTCATTTATAAAATTAATGTACTTTATACGTGGTTTTTAAAAAATGTTTATTAATAATTTTGACCCAGTAGCTTTTCAAATTCTATCATTGGAAATCAGATGGTATTCATTAGCTTATATACTGGGGATTATAATTGGCTGGTCGTTATGTAAAAAAATATTCATTAAAAATTCAGATATAAGTGAAAAATTTGACGATTATATAACCTATTTGATTGTTGGAATAATTTTAGGTGGGAGATTGGGATACGTAATTTTTTATAATTTTAATTATTATTCACATAATATTTTTGATATTTTTAAAATATGGCAAGGTGGGATGTCATTTCACGGTGGTTTGATGGGTATAATTTTTTCAAGCATCCTTTTTGCCAAAAAAAATAATCAAGATCCATTTGAGTATATGGATCTTGTGTCATTAGTAGCCCCTATTGGAATTTTTTTTGGAAGATTGGCTAATTTTATAAATTCAGAACTCTATGGAAAGACCACAGAAGTCTTGTGGTCAGTTATATTTACTAAAGTAGATAATTTTCCAAGACATCCATCACAATTATATGAGGCAGTTTTAGAGGGTGCTATTTTATTTTTAATATTAATGTACTTTAGAAAAAAAAATTATTTAACTAAACCAGGTTTAATTTCAGGATTATTTTTAATTTTCTATTCAATATTTAGATTCTTTGTTGAGTTTTTTAGAGTGCCAGATGAACAGCTGGGCTACTTAGTTCTCAATTTATCAACAGGTCAAATTATTAGTTTGATATTTCTTACAATTGGAACAATTTTATTTTATATTAAAAATGAAAATAAATAGAGAATCTGCCCTACCCTTAGATAAATTTATCGAATTTGCTCTTTACGACAAAGATAATGGTTATTACATGAAAAAAAACCCTTTTGGAAAAGAGGGAGATTTTATTACTGCACCAAATATTACAAGACTTTTTTCAGAAATAATTGCTATTTGGGTGATAACTTTTTGGAAAAGTATTGGTTCACCAAAAAAATTTAATCTATTAGAACTAGGTGCGGGAAATGGTGAAATGATGAAAGTGATAATTGCAACACTAAAAAAATTTCCAGAATGTGCTAATAATTGTAATTTTCAAATACATGAAAAAAGTATCTTTTTAATTAATCAACAAAAAAAAAATTTAAAATCTGATGATATAACTTGGGTTGATGATATTAATAAAGCCAATTCAAATCCAACAATATTTTTAGCTAATGAATTTTTTGATGCTCTGCCAATTAAACAATTTTTTAGGAAAAAACAGAGCTGGTTTGAAAGATTTGTAGATTTAAAAGAAATTGACAAAGCAGAATTCAAAGAACACATAACAGATATTAGGAAAATTGAAAAAAACTTAAAGTTTGAAATTTCAAAAAATCAAGACATTATCGAATATTCACCCCTTTCGTTCAAATATTTAAAAGATATTTGCAGCATAATTAAAAAAAATGATGGAGGAATATTAGTAATTGACTATGGATATTTGAATTCAAAAATGTATGAAACTTTACAGGCTGTAAATAAGCATAAATATTCTAATATTTTGAGAGATATTGGAGATTCTGATATAACTTATAATATTAACTTTAGTTTATTTGAAAAATTTGTTGATCAGTTCAACGATCTGGATTGTATTATTAATAGTCAAAAAAAATTTTTAACTAGTATGGGAATAATTCAAAGAGCTGAAATTGTAAGTGAAAATATACCTTTTTCAAAAAAAACAGACCTATTTTACCGAATTAGACGTCTTATAGACGAAAAACAAATGGGTGAACTATTTAAGGTTATGCTTATAAAGAAAAAAAAAAATAAATTTAAGACAGGCTTTAAAATTGATTAAATCAAAAAAACTATCGAAAATAAAAGATTTAAAACATGGCTTTTTTAATAGTGTTGGTGGCAAATCTAAAAATATTTATAAAAGCTTAAATTGTGGCCCAGGCTCAAATGATAATAAATTAAATATAAAAAAAAACTTACAAATAGTAAAAAAAAATATTAGCAAAAAAGCAAAAAATATTTTTTTACTTCATCAATTTCATAGTAATAAATTCATTTATATTGATGATAAATATAACAATAAAAAAAAACCTAAAGCTGATGCGGTAGTAACTAATCAAAAGCATTTACCTATTGCTGTTTTAACAGCTGATTGTGCTCCAATATTAATTTATGACAGCAAGATAAAGATGGTAGCAGCAATTCATGCTGGCTGGAGGGGTGCATATAAAGATATCGTAAAAAAAGTTGTTAAATTCATGATTAAAAAAGGATGTTTACAAAAAAATATTACCGCTGCTATAGGTCCGTGCATTTCAAGTAATAACTACGAGGTTAAAAAAGACTTTTTAAAAAAATTTATCAAAAAAGACAAAAAAAATATGCTTTTTTTCAAAAAAATTAAGAATAAAAATTATTTTAGTTTAAATAAATATATCTACTTTCAATTAAAAAGCCTAAATATTAAGAAAATTGATATTATTGATAAAGATACGTTTAATGTCAAAAATAAATTTTTTAGCGCAAGAAGATCTATTAGCCAAAATGAGAATGATTATGGTAGAAATATTTCATTAATTATGATTAATTAACATTATCTCATGAAATTATTAACTGGAAATAGCAATAAAACTTTAAGTAAAAAAATTGCAAAATATTTAAAATCGAAACTAATAAATTCTAGTATTAAAAAATTTGCTGATGGTGAAATATATATTGAGATTAATGAAAATATTAGAGGTAATAGTATTTTTATAATACAATCAATTTCGTCACCTGCAAATGACAATCTAATGGAATTACTTTTGTGTATTGATGCCCTAAAAAGATCTTCAGCTAAAAATATCACTGCAGTTATTCCTTATTTTGGATATGCCAGACAAGACAGAAAAGTAGTGCCCAGAACTTCTATATCAGCAAAACTTGTTTCTAATCTAATTACAAAAGCTGGTGCTGACCGAGTTGTTACTGTTGATTTGCATGCGGGTCAAATTCAAGGTTTCTTTGATATACCTGTAGACAATTTGTTTGCAACTCCTATTTTTGCAAGACATGCAAAAAAAAATGTTAAAAGTAAAAATATTATTTGTGTTGCCCCAGATGTAGGTGGAACTGAAAGAGCGAGGGCTCTTGGTAAAATTTTAGGTGTTGAGCTTGCAATTGTTGATAAAAGAAGACCCAAACCTGGTCAATCAAAAGTTATGAATGTCATAGGAAATGTTAAGAATAAAACCTGTATTATAGTTGATGATATAATAGACTCTGGTGGAACTATAGTTAATGCTGCTAAAGCACTAAAAGACAGAGGGGCAAAAGAAGTTTACGTTTATATAACTCATGGAGTGTTAAGTGGTGAAGCAATAGATAAAATTAAAAAATCTGTTATAAAAAAGCTGGTGATAACTGATACAATAGATAATCAAAGTAAAATTAAAGATACTAAAAATATAGAAGTTTTACCTATTTCAGCCCTTATGGGTGAGGCAATTAAAAGAATTTCTAATTCAACTTCAGTATCAGACCTTTTTAAATAATTATCTTGAGTTATTAAGGAACTTGCGCTAGAAGACCTTCTTTTATGAATTCACTAGAAGCAAATACTAGAAAAACTAAATCAAAAGGAGACGTTAGATCTCTTAGATTAAGCGGAAATGTTCCTGCTATAGTTTATGGTGGCAACGAACAAAATGAAAAAGTTTCTGTATCAAAAAAAATTCTCAAATCACTATTAGATAAAGAGGGCTTCTTATCAAGTATCATTACGCTAAATGTTGATGGCAAAGGTCAAAATGTTTTACCAAGGGAAATTACATACAACGTTATTTCCGATGAGCCTACTCATATTGATTTTCTTAGAGTAGTTCCTGGTGTAAAAATTAGAATTGAAGTACCAGTTCAATTTATTAATCATGAAACATCCCCAGGTTTGAAAAGAGGAGGAGTATTAAATATAGTTAGAAGAAAAATTGAATTAAAATGTCCAAGTGAAAAAATTCCTGAAATAATTACAATTGATCTTGATGGAATTGAAATTGGAGAAAGTTTTAAAATATCCTCAGTTAAATTAGAAGAAGGTGTATCGCCGACAATTCAAGGACGTGATTTTGTAATCGCAACATTAGCAGCCCCTACTGTTATGAAAGAACCAGAGAAACCAGCTGAAGCAGAAGCAACTGAGGGTGAAGAAGCTCCTGCAGATGGTAAAGAAGCAACACCAGTAGCTGAAGGAGATAAAAAAGAAGGTGAAGAAAAAAAAGCTTCTGAAGAAAAAAAATAATAAATTTATTATAGTGAATATCCCTAGATTTGATTTCAAAACATTATGCTTCTATTTGTAGGCTTAGGAAACCCAACTCCCAATAGTGAAAATAACAGACACAATATTGGTTTTAAATTGATTGATGCTCTTAATCAAAAATTTGGTTTATCAAAACAAAAACCTAAATTTAAAGGTTTGTTAACTACTGGGAATATTGATAATAAAAAAGTTTATGCAATAAAACCTCTAACCTTTATGAATAACTCTGGAATTTGTATTAGAGAATTAATTGAATATTTTAAGATTGATGCAGAGGAGGTAATTGTGTTTCATGATGATTTAGATATTGAATTTGGAAAAGTAAAAGCAAAATTTGCAGGATCAAGTGCTGGACATAATGGAATTGAGTCTATAGACAAATTTATAGGAAAAGATTACTCAAGAGTGAGAATTGGAATTGGAAGACCAAAAACAAAAGCTGATGTTTCAGATCATGTATTGAAAGATTTTGATGAAGATGAAATGCTCCAATTAGAAAAAATCACAAACAACATTATTAATTCAATGCCTTTATTAATTGATAAGAAATTAGACTTATTCGCAAGTACAGTAAATAATAAATAATGAGTTTTAAGTGTGGAATTGTTGGATTACCCAACGTCGGTAAGTCTACATTATTTAATGCACTAACAAACTCTAGTAAAGCTCAGGCTGCTAACTTTCCTTTTTGTACAATTGAACCAAATATTGGGGTTGTTCCTGTTCCAGATGAAAGATTAGATAAATTAGTAGAGGTATCTAAATCAAAAAAAAAAATAAATACTACTATTGAATTTGTAGATATTGCGGGACTAGTGGAAGGTGCTTCTAAAGGTGAGGGTTTGGGTAATAAATTTCTATCACATATTAGAGAGGTTGATGCTGTAATACACATGATAAGATGTTTTGACTCTGATGATATCCAAAATGTAAATCCTACTGTAGATCCTATAAGAGATTTAGAAATCATTGAAACTGAAATGATGTTGGCAGATCTTGAGTCTATACAAAAAAGATTAGAAAAAAATAATAAAAAAAATCTAGATGAAGAACAGCTAAAGATACTTGAGATTGCTTTAGACTGTATTAATAATTCTAAAGATATCCAAATTCTTTACGATCAATTTGAAAAAAAACTTATAAAACAATGTGGTTTACTATCTTTAAAACCTAAAATTTTCGTTTGTAATGTTGATGAGTCAAGTGTTCAAAATGGTAATCATTATACTGAGGCTTTCATTGCAAAATTTGGCAATAAAAATACTCTAATAGTTTCAGCTGATATAGAAAATCAAATTAATCAGTTAGAAAATGATGAAAAAAAGAATTATATGCAAATGATTGGGTTAAAAAGAACTGGTTTAAAAATGTTAATTCAAAAAGGATATAGTGTTTTAGAGCTAGATACATTTTTTACATCTGGTCCAGAAGAAACTAGAGCGTGGACAATTCAAAAAAATTGCACTGCTCCAAAAGCGGCTGGAGAAATCCATACAGATTTTGAGAAAGGTTTTATAAGAGCTGAAACAATTGGCTACGAGGACTTTATTACTAATAATGGTTGGGTAAATTCAAAGACAAATGGGAAAATGAGACTTGAAGGAAAGGATTATATTGTAAAGGATGGTGATATATTAAACTTCAGATTCAATACGTGACCATATTTTTTTCATACTGAAATAAACCAAAATAGTTAAAATAATCAAATACAAAATAGCTTTGAAGCCCATTTTATGTCTAGACTCTAAATGGGGCTCAGCTGCCCACATTAAAAATGTCGTAACATCTTTTGCCATTTGCTCTTCTGAGGCCTTTGTACCATCGCTATATTCTACTGCATTATCCATTAAAGGTTGTGACATCTTAATTTTATTACCATACATATATTTGTTATAGTAAACCCCATCATCAAGCGTTACACCACTGGGTGGATCTTCATAACCTAAGAGTACTGAATAAATATAGTCAACCCCACCACTTCGAGCTTTTGCTAATACTGACATATCAGGTGGGTAGGCTCCTCCATTTGCTGCTTGAGCTGCTTTAACATTTTCAAAAGGCATGACGAATTTATCAGATAACTTGGCAGGCCTTACAAACATTTCTCCATCATTATTTGGTCCATCTGTAACTTCAAAATTTGCAGCTATAGTTTTTGCTTGCTCTTCGCTAAACTCTGGCCCTCCAGGCTCAGAAAGATTTCTATAACTTACATATTTCATTGAATGACAGCCAGCACAAACTTCTGAATAAACCTGATACCCTCTTTGCAATGCTCCTCTATCAAATTTTCCAAATAATCCCTTAAAACTCCAATCTGTTTTTAAAAGATCAACTTTTTCTGCAGCATTAACTGCGAGAGTTGCTGCTAATAAAAAGATAATTGAATAACTGATTTTTAAAATATTTTTCACTGAATTAATTTAAGCTTTCTTTTTTTTTAACAGCTGATGCTATTGGCATCCCTCCTAGTACCGGCTCTGTAATGCTTAAAGGTAAGGGTATAGTTTTTTCTTTAAATCCTAATATTGGTAAGATTATTAAAAAATGAATAAAATAGTAAGCTGTGGCAACCCTAGCAATTAATAAGTAAAGCCCTTCAGCTGGCATTGCACCCACATAACCTAGAACTAATACATCCACTACAAGTATCCAATAAAATTGCTTGTATAGAGGCCTAAATACTGCTGATCTAATTTTTGAAGTATCTAACCAAGGAAGAGCAGCTAAAATTAAAATTGCTGATAGCATCGCAACTACTCCCATTAATTTATCAGGAACTGACCTTAGGATTGCATAAAATGGTAACAGATACCACTCAGGAACTATATGAGCTGGTGTTACCATTGGGTTTGCTTCTATATAATTGTCCGCATGTCCTAAAATATTTGGTGAATAAAAAACAAAAAACGCAAAAACAATCATAAACATTAATAATGCAAAGGCATCCTTGATCACAATATATGGGTGGAATGGCACTGTATCCTTAGAGGGCTTTTTAACATCTATTCCTACTGGATTATTATTTCCAGGAACATGCAAGGCCCAAATATGGAGGACTACTAAGCCTAAGATTAAAAATGGTATCAAATAATGTAACGTAAAAAATCTTGTTAAAGTTGGGTTATCTACAGAATAACCTCCCCACAACCAATTAACAATTCCTTCACCCACTAAAGGTATGGCGCTAAAAAGATTTGTAATAACTGTAGCACCCCAAAAACTCATCTGGCCCCATGGCAAAACATAACCCATAAATGCTGCTGCCATCATTAAAAGGTAAATTATTATTCCAATAATCCAGATTATTTCTCTTGGAGATTTATACGATCCATAAAACAAAGATCTAAATATATGGATATAGACTGCTAAGAAAAACATTGAAGCACCGTTTGCATGAATATATCTTATTAACCAACCATAGTTTACATCTCTCATAATGTGTTCAACACTTTCAAAAGCCATATCAGCATGAGCAATGTAGTGCATAGCTAATGTTAAACCTGTAACAATTTGTGTAATTAAACAAAAAGTTAAAATTCCACCAAATGTCCACCAATAGTTTAAATTCTTAGGTGTTGGATAATCAGTTAAATGACTAGCGAGTGATAAAAGTGGAAGTCTATCATTAAACCATTTTCCAAATTTGGAACTAGGAACGTACTCGTGATCACTCATAATTATTTATTATCCAATTTTAATTGTATTAGTGTTAACAAATTCATATTTTGGAACTTCCATGTTTGTTGGAGCAGGACCTTTTCTAATTCTTCCAGAAATATCATAATGTGAACCATGACAAGGACAAAACCAACCATTGTAGTCTCCTTTATCATTTAAAGGGACGCATCCTAAGTGCGTACAAACACCCAACATAACTAACCACTCTGGATCTTTTGCTCTATCCTCATCTTTTTGAGGGTCTTTTAAATCTTCCATCTTAACAGCTCTTGCTTCTGCTACCTCGTCAGGAGTTCTTCTTTTAATAAAAACTGGTTTTCCTCTCCAAAGTACAGTAATTGTTTTCCCAGGTTGAACTGAACTTACATCAACTTCTGTGCTAGCTAATGCTTTAACAGAGGCATCTGGGTTCATTTGATCAATTAGTGGCCAAACAACTGCTCCTACCCCAACGGCACCTACTGCATACGTGGCAGTAAATAAAAATTCTCTTCTTTCAGGTTTTTTTTCAGACATCTTTATTTTTTTGTATATTGTTATCTAATATATGATTTCATATAAGAAAAAAGTTTTTTTTCCACTGAAACAATGACACATAAAACATGAATTTGAGACCTAAAATAGCCTTATATGAACCTGATATTCCTCAAAATACAGCAGCTATTATTAGAACATGTGCTTGTCTAGGTGCTGATTTAGAAATAATTGAACCCTGTGGTTTTTTATTCAGCGATAAAAGGTTTAAAAGGGTTGTAATGGATTATATGGATGAAAAAATGATAAAATTTTATCAAAGTTCGGATGAATTTTTTAAATCAAAAAAGAATGAGAGGGTAATATTATTAACGACTAAATCAGCAGACTCTTACGCTGCCTTCAAATTTGAAAGTAATGATACACTATTATTTGGAAGAGAAAGTGCTGGAGTACCAGATCACATACATAATTCTCTTAAGTATAGGTTAAAAATACCCATGATGGACAATAAAAGATCTTTAAATATAGCCTCCTCAGTTGCTATAATTCTTTCAGAAAATTTAAGACAAACTAACTTTAATAAATAATGGATAAAGAAATTAAAAAAAAACTTGCTTCTAATTGGTTTAAGTTACTGCAGAACACAATTTGTAACGACATTGAAAAATTAGAAGGTAAGAAATTAAAGTTTAAATCCAAAACTTGGAATAGAAATGAAATTAAAGATGAGGGTGGTGGAGAATTTAGAATTTTAAAAGATGGTAAAATTTTTGAAAAAGTTGGTGTAAACTTTTCAGAAGTCCATGGAAAGTTTTCAAAAGAAATGAGTAAAAAAATCCCAGGTGCCTCTAAAGATCCAAATTTTTGGGCATCAGGAATTTCTATAGTAATGCATATGAAAAATCCTCATGTTCCAGCAATTCATTTTAACACAAGATTTATCTACACAACTCATGGATGGTTTGGTGGTGGTATGGATGTAACACCTTGCATCCAAGATCTTAAAGAAAAAAGTTTCCTTCACAATGAATTAAAAAAAATGTGTAATCGACATGATAAAAAATTCTATAAAAATTACAAAAAATGGTGTGATGAATATTTTTATTTACCACATAGAAAAGAAACAAGAGGAATTGGTGGTATTTTTTTTGATTACAAAAAAAATAATTGGGAGAAAGACTTTAAATTTGTAACAGACCTTGGAGTTACTTTTCAAATGATATCCAACTCAATAATACAATTGAAACATAAAAAGAAATGGACTGAAAAGCAAAAGGAGATACAATATGTCAAAAGAGGCAGATATGCTGAGTTTAACTTACTATATGATAGAGGGACAAAATTTGGATTACAAACCGGTGGCAATGCTGAGGGAATATTAATGTCTTTACCTCCAATAGCAAAATGGAATTAAAATGGATAAAGAACCAATAACAATAGATGGTCTTGAAAGCTTAAAAGAAGAGTTAATTTTTTTAAAAGAAAAAAAAAGACCTCAAATAATTGCTGCAATATCTGAAGCAAGATCGCATGGAGATCTGAAAGAAAATGCTGAATATCACGCTGCAAAAGAAGAACAGTCCCATAACGAAGGAAGAATTACAGAAATAAATGACATTATTGCAAGAGCAAATGTTATCGATGTAACCAAAATAAGTAATGATGGAAAAATCATCTTTGGCTCAACTGTAGATTTAGAAAATTTAGATACTGGAAAAAAAATTACCTATAAAATAGTTGGAAAAGATGAGGCTGACCTTCAAAAAAAACTGATATTTTTTCAATCACCAATAGGTAGAGGTTTAATTGGAAAAAATAAAAATGATTTAGTTGAAATTAAAACTCCTGCAGGTGTAAAAAACTTTGAAATTAAAGATGTAAAATACGTTTAATTACTTACTATTTTTCGAACTTCTTTATCTGAAATTTTGAAATTATTACCAGTCCAGACTTCTTCTATTGCTTTTAACTTCTGTCCCAGCTCCCTTCCCTCAGGAACTTGATATTTTTCCATCAGGGTATTTGCTTTAAATGGCATAACAGGTATTTCTTTTTTTTTAAAAATTTCAATTAATTTAATTAACTTATTGTCTACTTTTTTAGATTTAAAAATTTTAAAATAAAGAACATCAAATAATGCCTCTCTACCATTATAATAAAAAACTTTATTCAAATTTTTTTCTGAAAAAGTTTGGCTAGTATTTTTTATTAAATTAAACTTATTTAAAAATATAAGTCTTTTTTGATCTTTTTTGGATAAATTGAACTTATAAATAAAATAATCTACATTATCAGTTCCATCAATAATCATTAAAGATAATAAAAAAATAAAATCTACTTCAGAAAAGTTTTTTTTTGCAAAGCTATTCATTTTATTAAAAAGAGAAATGTTTTTAATTTGTGGAAAAATAAGATTTATAACCTCTAAACAATTCTTATCCTTAGTTAGCTTCAGAAAACCATCTGATTTTAATAGTTTTTGAAATTCATCTATTAGTCTTTCTGAGGAAATACTTGAAACACCACCTAGGTTTTTTTTAATTGCTTTAATGACTTTTGGATCATGACTATATTTAGAATAACTAAGAAAGAATCTAACATATCTTAACACTCTTAAATAGTCCTCTTTAATTCTTGTCTCTACATTTCCAATGAAATTAATTTTTCCATTTTCTAAATCTTTTTTTCCATCAAATGGGTCGAATAAACTTCCTTCAATATCTGCATAAATAGAATTAATAGTAAAATCTCTTCTAGAAGCATCATCTTTCCAGCTATCAGAAAAATCTACTTTCGCATGTCGTCCATCTGTATTAACGTCTTTTCTTAATGATGTAATTTCAAACTTTATGTCATTAATTAACGCTGTAATTGTTCCGTGTTCTATTCCACTCTCGTAATATTTTATATCCTTTTTAGTTAGAGCCTCACATACTTCTTTCGGATTTAAATTTACTGCTAAATCTATATCATCATATCTTTCTTTATTGATAATCTTTCTTACACATCCACCAACATAACGGATTTCACTATTGCTAGAGTATGAATTAATTGCTTCAAATATTTTTGAAACTTCTGTTTCTTTTTTAATATGTTTGAAGCCTAAATTTATGTGATTGAGGTTTTGAGATCTAAAAAAAATTTTATCTAATAAGTTATTCATATATGGCTGGCCCACAAGGATTCGAACCTCGGATCTCTGTACCAAAAACAGATGTGATACCACTTCACCATGGGCCAATATTAGTTGCATATATCACAAAAAAAAAAAATTATATAGTTTTTGATTCAATACACCAGTGGCTATTAAATTTTCGTTTATATTGACTGAAGGCTTTTTTGCAGGCTTTTTTGGAATGAAAATAAGCCACTATTGAGGATCCTGATCCAGACATTCTAACAAATAGAGCATTAGATAAACCACTAAGATAGGATTTAATTTTCTTAAGTTCTGGATATTTATTTAATGCAACTTTTTCAAGATCATTATCTAAACACTTTAAATATTTTGCATCAAATAGTTTCTGTTTAGGAGGGTTAAATTGAGGTTTGGAAAATGAATTAACTTTTGAATAAATATATTTTGTAGAACATCCAAAATTAGGCTTTGTAACCAAAATATGAAATTTGATTTTATTTTTATATTTTTTAATGTCTCCATTAGATAAAAGAATAGTTGACGATGGGTTTATACCTAAAATCACATCTGAACCTACTTCATTACTTATTTTTTTTAATTCATTTTTTTTTAATTTAATCATTTTTTTTTCAATAAAAAAATTTAATAGACTGGCAGCATTCATGGACCCACCTCCCATTCCTGCTTTTTGAGGTATATTTTTTATAACTCTAATTTCAAATTTTTTATTATTTAAAAGTTTTTTATCATCTAAAATTTTTAACAACTTTGAAATGGTATTAATTTTACTAATATTTTTAGAAAATTTTCCAAAAAAAATGATTTTATGCTGTTTTGTTTTGCTTTCTCTTAGCATAATTGAGTCATGTAAATTAATAAAAGAAATCAAACTTTCAATATTATGAAGCTTTGATTTTTTTCCAGTAACGTTAAGAGCTAAATTTATCTTTGCATAAGACTTTAACTTAAAACTATTCATAACTTAGGAATTTTTTAATCCCTCTATTAATTTATTTTTAATAGTTTCTTTCATGGTATCTTCTGTTTCATCTAAATTTAAAACTGCTTGCCAAAAATATCTTGCTTGAATTTTTCTATCCAGCTGCCAAAGAATATCACCATAATGATCGTTAACTATTGGATCCTGAGGCATTAATTCAACTGCTCTTTTAAGAAAATTTTCTGCCTTCTCATATTCGTCAACCAAGTAATATGCCCAACCGATTGAGTCAATAATATATGGATCGTTGCTTCTGGCTGCATAAGCTTTTTCGAGCATCTTAAGAGCTGTTTCAATTTTATGTTCTCTTTCCAGCCACGAATAAGCTAAATAATTTAAAACATAAGCATCGTCTGGGTTGGCTTCTAAAGATTTTAATAAATCTTTATCTGCTTTTATATAATCTCTAGATCTTTCATAGCTTCCTCCACGCCTATATAATATTTCAGCGTATAAGTCAGAATTAAGGTCCATATTTAAAAGTATTTGGTCGTAAAAACTTATCGCTTCAGTATATCTTTTTGCATTTTTATGCATATTTGCAATATCGAATAAAAATTTTTTATTTGGGTTTTTAATTTCTTTAAATTTTTCATTTATAAAATTTAAAGATGTTTCTTGATCAGACTTTTTTAAAATAATTTGAGACTCTTTTTTTAACTTAAACCAATAATAAAATTCATACTTTTTATCAAACACTTTGAGAGTTTTTAATGTATTGGAATAATCATCATTCAAATAATAATTTTCAGCTAATAGAGACAAATTGAAAATAAATTTAGGATTTAAATAGTTTGCTATGTTTAAGTAAAAATTTGATTTCTCATAATCATTCTGAGAGGAGTAGAGATTTGCTACTAAGAAAAATAGCTCACTAACGATGTCATTCGAATTAGTGCATGAGAAAATATCTTGAAAATTATCTAAGTTTTTATCTTCTATCCATTTTTTACCTTGAGAAATTAATAATGATGAATTTAAATAATCAAAATTATTAGTAACTTTTTTTGCCTTATCGTAATTATCATTCTCAATTAAATAACTGATCAAAAAAAATGTATACCTTGAATAATCAGCATCGTTTTGTGAATTAATTAATGTACTAAAATATTTCTCAGTATCTTTACCATTTAAATAACATCGTTGAAAAACTTCGTTAATAAATGAAAAATTTCCGAACGTATTTTTTTGCTTCATTAATTTTTTTTCTTCAAAAACTGATAAATATTGTTTGAAGGTTTCTGCAATGATTAGGGAAAGCTTATTATTGTTAATAAATTCATATGATCTATCGATATAAAATTTACTTTTTTTAAAGTTTTTTTTCTTTAAACTATCAACTGCCAGTAACAGATTGGCCTGAAAAAAATCAGAGTTGTTTTTTGTTGAGCTCTGTTTAACTTGATTAATTGCTTTCTTTACTTTGCCATCAAGCACTAAAGAAAATACATACCTCTCAAGATAGGGGTCATGCTGTTTTATTAATATTTTTGATGAATTAAAAAATTTTATAGCTTCCGTATTATCTAGATTTTCATAAGCTACAATTCCTGAAAAATAATTAGACAAATACTCCACATTAAAATTGTTTAAACTGGTATTTTTTGAGTATAATGGACTCTGATAAAGTAATAATATTAAAAATAATTTAAAAAACTTTACCAACATTTGGCCATTCTATGTCTAAAAAAGCAATAAATCAAAAAACGAATTTCGACTCTGAGTTTTTAAACTCTACTGGATCTGACTTTATTTTTGATGAAAAGCCAATCAATAGACTAAAAAATACTAGTAATGTTCTAAAAAAAGATCTGAGTATTCAAAAATTAGATAAAGTTAAAGAGCTTACGGATCTTAAAGAACAAATAAACTCAATTAGTGATTGTAACTTAAAAAATAATTCAAAAAAGATGATTTTAGGAGATGGAAATATTAATAGCTCAATAATGATAATTGGTGAAGCTCCAGGTGTTGAAGAAGATAATGCCGGATTAACTTTTATGGGTGAGGTAGGAGATCTTTTAAAAAAAATGCTAATTGCAATAAATATTGAAAAACAAAATATTTATACAACATATGCTGTAAACTTTAGGCCCCCTGAAGATCGAAAACCAACCTCTACAGAAATTAAAAGATATTCTCAATTTTTACAAAAACATATTTCAATAATAAATCCTAAAATAATAATTCTTATGGGTAGTACTGCTATGGAATCTTTAACAGGTTTAAATAGTAAGATTTCTATTGAGAGAGGAAAATGGAAGGAAGTAATTGTCAAGAATACAAGTTATAACGTTATAATAACTTTTAACCCCTCTTATCTTTTAAGAGCTCCTGAAAATAAAAAACATTCATGGGATGACTTAAAAAAGATTAAACAAAAAATCTTAGAACTAAAACTATCTATTTAATGAAAATCTTAGCAGGTGTTGATGAGGTTGGTAGAGGGAGCTTAATGGGACCCGTTTATGCTGCAGCTGTCATATTAAATAATTCTATTGATAAAAGATTATTAAAAGATTCAAAAACTCTAACAAAAGATAAGAGAGAGGAGCTTGAAAAATATATTAAAAAAAATTCTATATGGGCTATAGGCCAGGCATCGACTAAAGAAATTGAAAAAATTAATATATTGCATGCAAGTTTACTTGCAATGAAAAGAGCTATTCTTAAATTAAGAACTAAACCTTCACTTGTTTTAATTGATGGCAACAAATTGCCTGACCTAAAAAACTATAAATTAGAATATGTAATTAAAGGAGATCAAAAAATTCCAAGCATTTCTGCTGCATCAATTATTGCAAAAGTCAGTAGAGATAAATTTATTACAAAACTTTCAAAAGAATTTAATGATTATGGGTGGGATACAAACTCTGGCTATGGAACCAAACAGCATTTAAAAGCAATTAAAAAATTTGGTATTACTAAATATCATCGAAGAACCTTTTCTCCTATTTCTGGTCTTTTATAAGTTTCACGTGACACAACACAATATCTGGTTGCCTCAAAAAATTTAAACACAATTTGAATCTGATTAATTCAATCTGAAGTTGACCGTGGAATCCATTTGGAGTCTAATTGTCTTATAGAAAATGGAAAACAATTTTAAAAATAAGATTATTAATGGTGACAGTCTTGAGGAATTAAAAAAAATTCCAAGCGAAACCTTTGATCTTGTTTTCGCTGATCCACCATACAATTTACAATTAAAAAATTCCCTTACAAGGCCAGACAGAAGCAAAGTCAGTGCTGTTAATGATAAATGGGATCAATTTGAAAGCTTTAAAAAGTATGACGAATTTACGGTTGCTTGGCTTTCTGAATGTAGAAGAATATTAAAAAAAGATGGAGCTATATGGGTCATAGGGAGTTATCATAATATTTTTAGAGTAGGCACTGCAATACAGAATTTAGGTTTTTGGATTTTAAATGATGTTATCTGGAATAAAAATAACCCAATGCCTAATTTCAGAGGAACAAGATTTACGAACGCTCATGAAACTTTAATTTGGGCTTCTAAAAGTGAAAAGTCAAAATATACTTTTAACTATCAGTCTTTGAAATGTTTAAATGATGACCTTCAAATGAGATCTGATTGGAATTTACCCATTTGTAATGGAGCGGAGCGACTTAAGAAAAATGGTAAAAAAATTCACTCTACTCAAAAACCAGAATCTCTATTACATAGAGTTTTATTGGCATCATCAAATAAGAACGATTTAATTCTAGATCCATTTTTAGGATCTGGAACTACCGCAACAGTTGCAAAAAAATTAGGTAGAAAATATTATGGTATAGAAAAAGAAAAAATCTATTTTAAAGCAGCAGAAGAAAGGTTAAGAAATACCAAACCTTTGGAGGATAATTTCTTAGATACTCTAAAAAATAATAGATCCAAGCCTAGAATACCTTTTGGATCTTTAGTAGAGCTTGGAATCATTAAACCAGGAACAAGTATCTTTGATCAAAAGAAAAAAATAGTTGCCAAGATTATGGCAGATGGGAGTATCAAACATAATCAAGCTGAAGGATCAATTCATAAAGTTGCAGCAACAATACTTGGTTCTGAAAGTTGTAATGGATGGACTTATTGGTATTGTACGGTAAATGGTGTTTCTGTGCCAATTGATAATTTGAGACAAAGATTAATTTCTAAAAATTAGTCTTTGTAAATTTTACCAAGATAACTGTTAATAAATTTTTCATTTTTAACCAATTTTTGCATTATTAAGTTTCTAATCCAAATTGTTAATGGGTTAGATAAATGAAAAGCAAAATAATTAAGTTTTGATTTCATATCAATCATCTTTACCCTTTTAACTCTTTCAGAGTTGAATTGGGTATTTTCATTTTCTAAATTTTTGTACAGTTCATGAGCAACCTCTATTGATTGAGATGCGCCTTGTGCGAAGGTAGGGGGTAAAGCAAAAAAAGCATCCCCAATGATAAAAGTATTTTTATTTTTTGGTTCATGCATCTTAGAACTCACAAATATTGGGAAGCATTTAATGCTTCTTAGATTGTTAATTGTTTCAGGGGCTACTTGTTTTGATATTTTAGATATAATAGATGCAGTAAAATCTTTGTTCTCAAATAAAGAATAGTCGGATAACTCTTCAGTTCTAAGCTTTTTTCTAAGAATGCTAATAAAATTAAACTGTCCTTTGCTATTAACTGGATAAAGAACTGAGTGTAAGTTAGATCCTAAAAATAAAGATATATTCTCTAGGTTAATACTCTTAAGGGCATCCTGGTCTATTGTTGCTCTTAAAGCAATAGAGTTAAAGTACTTTGGTTTAATTTCTTTATTGGCAATTAATGATTTTGTTTTTGAAAAAGTTCCATCGGAGATAATTAAGTAATCACATTTAACAGATGAACCATCCTCAAAAGAAACTTCTTTATTTTTAACTTCTTCATTAATTTTTATAACTTTTTTATTATAATGAATAATATTTTTATGAAGCCCATCTTTTAAGAAATTAATTAAAGTAGAGCGCTGTAAGGTAGTATATTTTGTATCAGTGCTGTTAAACATGGATATATCTAAATCACATATTTTCTTATTATTTTTTAGCGAATAGAAATCTAGTTTATTGGGGTGAAATTTATCTTCTATCCTGATTTTTTGAAAATTTATTTGATTTAATAGTTTGATGCTATTAACTGAAAGTTGAATTCCATATCCTTTTTCCAAATCAACAGAACCATTTTTCTCATAAATTGTGACTTGATAATTAGAGTTTTGACTTAAAAGATTTGCAATATACAGACCTGAAATACCGGCTCCTATTATTGTTATATTTTTCATTAAATCTTTTTTAAATAATTTAAAATTTTTTTAGTAAATGTGGGCAAAGTATAATCTTCAAGCCTAGAGCTATCAATCCAAGAAGAGTTAGAAATTGCACCCTTTAACTTGGAAAACTTGATTATTACATTCATATTCATATTTGATATCTTGAAGTTTAAAGCTTTTGCTAAATTATCAGGTTTGGATATTTGCTTCATGGGAAATATTTGTAAATTCTTTAAAAAACTAAATTTAGTATTTTTTATCAGTAAAAATTTATTATTCTTTTTATAAACTTCTAACAAATAAAATTTATCAATCTTCCTTTTTCTTTCTTTTATTATTTCAAAATCTTTTTTTTTAAAAGACTTACAATTTTTAATTAAAGGACATTGGTGACATAAGGGATTTTTAGGTCGACAAATCAATGCACCTAGCTCCATTAGTGCTTGCGCATAATCACTTGCTCTAGTTGAATTACCTAATATTTTTTTACTCTTAACAAGATTATCTTTTGTAATTTCTTTGGGTAATTTTAAATTTAATAATCTTTTAATTACTCTTTCAATATTTCCATCTAAGGGAATAAATGGCTTGTTAAAGGCAATTGCCATTATTGCATTAGAAGTGTAGTCACCTATTCCAGGTAATAATTTTAATTTGTCAATCGTGCTTGGTAACCTTCTATTAAATTTTTTCTCTAATATTTGTGCAGTCTTTTTTAAGTTTTTTACTCTTGAATAATAACCAAGGCCCTCCCAATACTTTAAAAGCTTATGTTCTTTAATTTTTGATAGAGATTTAATATCTGGAATATCTTTTATAAAATTATTGAAATATGGAATTACAGTTGCAACCTGCGTTTGCTGCAACATAAATTCACTTACTAACGTGTAATATTCTCGCTTAACTTGTGATAGCTTTTTTCTCCATGGGAGTGATCTTTTATTATTATCGTACCAATAAAGAATTTTTTTTGTTAGTATGTATTTGGTCATATGCAATTTAAAAATAATACTAAGCAGAGGTTTAAAACTATTCAAGGCTTAAGGTCTTTTAAAGACACTTTGCCAAAAAACATTAAAAAAATTATCAAAAAAAAGGGTCATATATTTTCTGAAACACTTAATAACTGGAAGTACATAGTTGGAGATGATCTTTTTCAGATATGCTATCCAAAATCATTCAAAAATTCTAATAAGTTTGGTGTTAGCACTCTACATGTGATGGTCAAAAGAGGGCATGAAATAGATTTGGAATATTCAAAAAAAGAAATAATGGATAAAATGAATAGTTTCTTCGGCTACGCTGTTGTTGAGAAATTAAAATTTATAAGTTTTGATGATGCTCAAACTAAATTTAAAAAGATAGATGAAAGCGAGACTCATGTGACAAATAGTAAATATACAGATAGAATTAATGATATTAATGATATTAAAAATAATAAAATTAAAAATTCATTATTAGAATTAACTAAATTATTTAAAAAAAGATGAAAAAAATAATTTCAATATTATTTATTATACTTTTTGGTTTTACTAGCAGTCTAACTGCAGAAGATAGCCAGTCTATCAAAAGAATTTCTGAAGGTGAAGAAAATGCCATTATCACAATAATTACTTATGAATCACTGACTTGTAGTCATTGTGCAGACTTTCATAAAAATATTTATCCAAGCCTTAAAAAAGATTTTATTGATAAAGGTTTAGTGAGAATTGAATTTAGACACTTTCCTTTGGATATTGCAGCATTTAATGCTTCCAAAATTGGGCAATGTAATAATGACAGCAATGCAGATATATTAAATATTTTATACTCTGGTCAAGAAAAATGGGCAAGAGGAAAAACACCCGAAGAAGCTACAATGTATTTAAAAAAGTTTTTAGAAGATGAGGGTTTGAACATAAATTTTGATGAATGCTTAAACAATAAAGCCATTGAAGACTTTGTGTTAAATGATCGAATCGAAGGTGTTAAAAAGTTCAAGGTCAATGCTACTCCTACGATTATAATTAATGATAAAAAGTTTGAAAAATCACTGAATTATAAAAATTTAAAAAAATACCTGGAAAAACTGATATAAGTTAATTCATGGAGTTTAAAAAAATCCAACTTAATGGATTTAAATCTTTTGCTGAAAAAACAAATTTTTTAATCGAAGATGGGTTAACTGGCATCGTTGGTCCAAACGGTTGTGGAAAATCTAATATTGTAGAATCTTTAAAGTGGGCTATGGGAGAAACCTCGGCAAAAAGCATGAGGGGCTCTGGAATGGAAGATGTTATTTTTAATGGAACATCAAATAAAGCATCAAAGAATATAGCAGAAGTTTCTATTATCGTAGATAATACAAATCATGAAGGAACTCTGCAATACAAAGACATGGACAAGGTGGAGGTTAGAAGAAAAATTGAAAAAGATAAAGGCTCTAAATTTTATATAAACAATAAAGAAGTAAGGGCTAGAGATGCTCAAATGTTTTTTGCAGATTTGTCGACTGGTGCTCACTCACCATCAATGATAAGCCAAGGTCGTATTGGAGCTTTGGTTACTGCAAAGCCAACAGATAGAAGGGCAATTTTGGAGGAGGCAGCTAACATTTCTGGTTTACATGTAAGAAGACATGAAGCTGAACTCAGATTGAATGCTGCAGATACTAACTTAAAAAGAGCTGATGAATTAAGAAAACAACAAGAAAAGCAATTGGCCAGTCTTCAAAAACAAGCTGAAGAAGCAACAAAATACAAACTTATCTCAGAAGAAATTAAAAAAATTGAAGCAGGTTTATATTATTTAAAATTATTAGATATTGATAATGAAATAAAAATAGAAAATGAAATCAATAGTGAAGCTGAAGGGGAAGTGAATAAATTTAATCAGGAAATAACTGTATTTGAGAACTCCATTAAAGTTGAAACAGACAAAGTTTCTCCATTAAGAGAAAAAAATATTGAAAACCTCTCAAGGATTCAAAGACTAAATTTAGAACTGCAAAATTTAGATGAAGAAAATGTAAGAACTCAAGATGAGATAGAAAATATAAAACGATCCCTTAAAACTATTGAAGAAGATATTGATAGAGAAAAAGGAATTGTAATAGATGCTAATTCGAATGAAAAAAGATTAAAAGAGGAAAAAAATGAATTAATAGAAATAGACTCAAAATATTTTGAAACAGAAAAATTATCCAATCAAGATCTGGAAAGGGCCAAAAAAAAATTGAAAGATGAGCAAAATTCTGTTGACGAAATTATTAATTTTTTTGCTGATGGAAATATAAATATAGCTATTGATCCAATTAAAAGTGTTAAGAACACAATAACAAAAATTAAAGAGTTAATTAATAATAATGAAATTAATCAAGCTTTTACCCTGCTAGATAGATGTCAAATAGAAATAGATGAATTTTTAAGTAATTTAAAGGATGAAGATAGCAAAAAAAAACTTTCTAATATTAATAAAAAAAATGAAAATATAAAATTATTGCAAGAAAAGTATGCAGATAGTTTTAGTAAAAATCAGTCAATAAAAAAAGAATCTATTAAAAGAAACGAAAGAATTAAAGCTATTGAAAATGAAGTTGAAAGTTGGAAAAACTTATTTTTAAATTCACAAAAAATGGTAGAAGAATTAACTGAAAGAAAAAATAAATTATTATCACAATTAAGTGAACGTGACCAGCAACCCAAAGCCCAAGCAGAAAAAAAAGGTCAAACTAACGAAGGTTTAAGGATTTCACAAAATGAAAAAATTGAAAATGAAAAAATAATTGAAGAGACAGATAAAAAAATTAATTCTTTGAGGCTTGAATTAAATGATATTCAGGAAAAATCTATTCAAATAAGAGAAAGGAAAGCAAGCTCAGGTGCAACTATTGAGGGATTAAAAAAACGTAAAGATGATTTATTAGAAAGAGTTAGTTCTGAACTTAATCTTAAAGAAGATGATATTCTTGAAAATTCCAATTTAAATGGTGTTGAAGAACTACCAAACTCAATTGATCAAGAAGAATCATTAGATAAAAAAAAGAGAGAAAGAGAAAAGCTTGGCTCAGTTAACTTGAGAGCTGATGAAGAAACAAACAAATATGAAACAGAAATTAAAAAAATGGAACAAGATAGAGAAGATCTTGTATCTGCAATCATTAAATTAAAAGAGAGTATTAATGAGTTAAACCAAAAAGGACGGGAGAAGCTTTTAGAAGCATTTAAAAAAGTTAACAGAAAGTTTAACGAAGTCTATACAAAATTATTTAATGGAGGAAATGCCAAACTAGAACTAGTAGACTCTGATGATCCACTAGAAGCTGGTTTAGAAATGCTAGTAAGTCCTCCAGGCAAAAGACTACAGTCTATAACTTTACTTTCTGGTGGTGAACAGGCTTTAACAGCTTTATCACTTATCTTTGCTGTGTTCCTGACTAATCCGTCCCCGATCTGTGTGTTAGACGAAGTTGATGCTCCGCTTGATGATGCCAACGTAACAAGATTTTGTAGTCTCTTAGAAGATTTAACAAAAATAACTAATACTAAATTTATTATTGTTACTCACCACGCTCTAACAATGTCTAAAATGAACAGACTCTATGGGGTTACTATGCCTGAAAAAGGAATTAGCCAATTAGTAGCCGTTGATTTACAAAAAGCTGAGAGTATGGTCGCTTAACAATCAAATGCCAAAAGATTCTCTTAAAACTCGCCTAGAGATTGCAAAGTCAAAAATTTCTGAGAGAAAACTTTATAAAGAAAACAAACCACCCTCCTCTATTGGTACTGCTTTTAAATTAAGCACAGAATTAGTATCTGCAGTAGCAGTTGGGACAATTATAGGGTTTATTTTAGACGCGACCTTTGGTACTAAGCCCTGGTTAATATTAATATTTTTTTTTGTAGGTGTGATTGCTGGCATTATTAACGTATTCAGATCTGCAAAAAATATGCAAGAATAGATTTAAAAAATTATGGCAACAAATCCAATGCACCAATTCGAAGTTTATAGAATTGGACCAGAAATAAAGTTAGGTGCAATAGATATATCATTCACAAACGCAAGTTTATTTATGGTTATTAGTTCTTTAGCAATATTATTAATTTTTAATCTTGGATCTAAGAAAAATTCATTACTACCAAATAAAGTTCAGCTTCTAGCAGAACTAAGTTATAGTTTTGTTTCAAAAATGATTAGTGATACTGCTGGATCAAAAGCAAAACCATATTTTGCATTTATCTTTTCTTTGTTCATGTTTGTATTGTTTTGTAACATGTTTGGAATGATTCCTTATACATTTACAGTTACTAGTCATATCATTGTTACTTTTATGTTAGCTTCATTTATTTTTATTGGTGTAACAATAATTGGTTTTATGAAACACGGTTTTGGCTATTTAAAATTATTTGTACCAAGTGGGGTACCAGCAGTTCTTCTGCCATTAATCGTTGTTATAGAAATTATTTCGTATTTGAGTAGACCCATAAGCCTTTCTGTTCGTTTATTTGCAAACATGATGGCTGGTCATACTATGATGAAAGTTTTCGGTGGCTTTGTAATAAGCCTCGGAATAGTTGGTGGATGGCTTCCACTGAGTTTTTCGGTTGCACTAACTGGTTTAGAAATACTAGTTGCTTTTCTTCAAGCATATGTTTTTGCAATCTTAACCTGCATCTATTTAAACGATGCAATAAATTTACACCATTAACTTACAAGGAGGATATAATGGAATTAGAAGCAGCAAAAATGATCGGAGCAGGACTAGCAGCAATAGCTCTAGCTGGTGCCGGTGTTGGAATTGGAATTATCTTTGGTAATTACCTTTCTGGCGCAATGAGAAATCCATCTGCAGCACAGAAACAATTTCCTAATCTTTTATTAGGATTTGCTTTAGCTGAGGCTACTGGTTTATTTGGATTAGTTGTTGCATTAATTATTTTATTTGCATTTTAAATTTAATGATTAAAAAAATATTTTTTCAGTCGATATTTTTAAGCTTCCTATTTTTTATGGAAGCTTTTGCAGCTGAAAGTGGAGGTATGCCTCAATTAAATCCTGAGTTTTGGATTTCCCAGATTTTTTGGTTAACTATAACTTTTGGAATATTATACGTTGTTCTATCTAAACTTATACTTCCAAAAATAAGTTCAAACCTTGAGACAAGAAAATCACAGATCGTAGATAATATTGAGGCAGCAGAAAAACAAAGAGAGCAGAGTGAGTTAAATATAGTTGAATATGAAAAAATAATTCAAGATAGTAAAAATGAGGCTAAAAATTACTTCAAACAAAGTAGAGAAAAAGTGCTAAAAGATATTAATCTTAAAAAAAATGCTTTAGATAAAGAGTTAAGTTTAGAAATTCAAAAAGCTGAATCTGAAATACAAGAGCTTAGAGATAAAGCTCCTGAAAAAATTAATAAAATAGCTGTAGAGACATCTACTAACTTGCTGCAACGGTTAATAGGTGCAGAAGTTAATAATAGTAGCATCTCGGCAATTGTTGATGACCTATCAAGAAAAAAGATGGATAAATATTATGGTAATTGATGCAACTTTTTGGGTAGCAATATCTTTTGTAATTTTTATTGGAGGGTTAGTTTATTTAAAGATACCTCAAAAAATTAATGAAATTTTAAATAAACTCATTTTAGATATCAAAAACGAGATTAATGAGAGTGAAAAATTAAGGTCTGAAGCAAAAATTTTGTTAGATAACACACAAAGCAAATTAGATACTGCTCAAGCAGATGGTCAGGAAATTTTAGAACAAGCAAAAAAAGATGGTGATTATTTGGTTATAGAAATGAATGATAAATTTCATAAGTCATCTGAAATCAAAAAAAAATTAGCAGAGAATAAAATTATACAAATGAAAGACGCAGCACTTAAAGAAATAAAAGATGTTTCAATAAAAATTGCTGTAGAATCTGTTAAAAAAATTATCAGTACATCAGTTAATAAATCAAAACTTGATGGTTTATTTGATAAAAATTTAGAAGAAACAAAAGTTGCATTAAAAAAAATCAACTCATAATTATCTGACAATTTTTAAAAAAAAATATAGATTGAGCAAATGAAATCGATTGTCATTGGTTCTGGTTTTGGTGGTATAGCAGCTGCTTTAAGGCTAAAAGCAAAAAATCATAACGTTACATTGATTGAAAAACTTCCTGACCTTGGTGGTAGAGCTAGAACATTTAAAAAAAATGGTTTTATATTTGATGGCGGTCCCACTGTAATTACAGCTCCTTATTTAATCGAAGAACTCTTTCAACTTTTTAATAAAAAACCAGAGAACTATATAAAACTTACTCCTCTTAAGATTTGGTATAGATTTATTTATGAAGATGGAAGTCAGTTTGATTATTCAGGTAATGAGGAAGAAATGAGGAAACAGATTAAAGAAATAAACGAAGAGGATGTTAAAGGTTATGAGGAACTTGTAAAATTTACTAAAAAAATATTTGACAAAGGGTTTACTGAACTGGCAGATGTACCTTTTGATAAACCTTTAATGATGATGAAACAACTGCCTGCGCTCTTAAAACTAAGAAGTTATAAGTCAGTCTACTCGTTAGTTTCTCAATATATTAAAAATGAAAAATTAAGACGCATGCTAAGTATGCATCCTCTCTTAGTTGGTGGAAACCCTTTTACAACAACATCGATTTATGGGTTGATACTTTATCTAGAAAAAAAATGGGGGATACATTATTCAATGGGTGGAACTGGCAATATAATTAAAGGTTTAGAAAAATTAATGATAGAAGAAGGAATAGAAATTATTAAAGGTCAAGAAGTTAAAAATATTATTTCAAAGAATAATAAAATTGAAGGTGTAAAACTACAAAATCAAAAAAAAATAAATGCAAATAATGTAATTTGTAATGCAGATCCACCTGCTGTGTACGAAAAGCTTCTTAACTACCCTAAGACTAATTCTCTATTTGAGTGGAAACAAAAAAGAATGCAGTATTCTATGGGTCTGTTTGTTTACTACTTTGGGACTAAAAAAAAATATCCTAATGTCGAACATCATACAATTAAGTTTGGTGACAAGTATGAAGAGCACTTAAATGATATATTTGATAAAAAAAAATTGAATAATGACATAAGTTATTATCTTCATAGACCATCTGCTACTGATAAAACTATGGCACCAGATGGAAATGATTGCTTCTATGTGTTAGTTCCAGTTCCAAATAATCAGTCTAAAATAAACTGGAAAATTGAAGGTGATAAAATGAAAGATCTTGTTATAGATAAAATGGAGAAAGCTTTATTGCCTAATCTAAGAGAAAATATTGTTGAAGATTTTTATTTAACTCCGGATTACTTTGAAAGGGAATTAAATACTAAATTCGGGTCGGGCTTTTCTATACAGCCAAAATTTACACAATCGGCTTATTTTAGATTCCATAATAAATCTGAGGTTTGTGATGGATTATATTTTGTTGGTGCCGGAACACATCCTGGTGCAGGTGTACCTGGCGTGCTATCCTCAGCAAAAGTTTTAGATAAGATTATATAATGTCTAATAAAAACTACCTGTCTATTTATGCAAAGTCTTTTAACTGGGCTGGTTCCTTTTTACCAAAAAAAACTTACCAAAAATGTTCTTCCCTATATGATTTTTGCAGAACTGTAGACAATATTGCAGATGATGATGGTGAATTAGAAATTAAAAAAAAAAATTTATTAGTTTTTAAAAATGATTTTCTTAATAAGAACTATAATAATATAATAATTAAAAATATGTGGGATCTTATGGATCACCATTTAATTAGAATTAAAGTTGTTGAAGACTTATTTGATGGTGTTGAATCAGATTTGAATAAAAAAGTTCAATTAAATAATAAAAAAGATTTGTTAATTTATTCTTACAGGGTTGCTGGCACAGTAGGCCTAATGATGGCAAAAATTTTAAATGTTAAAGATCAAAATTCAATAAAAGCTGCTATAGACTTGGGTATTGCGATGCAACTAACAAACATATCTAGAGATGTTGTGGAGGACTCAAACGTTAATAGATTTTATATTAAGAATGATTTTGAGACAATAAGTAATACCTTAGCGTTAGCTGATTTATTCTATAAAAGTTCTTTTGTTGCAATAAAGGAAATACCTTTTAAATTTAGATTTGCAATACTTGTAGCAAGAAGAGTTTACAAAAAAATAGGTGATAAAATTTTAAGAACAAAAAATATAGAAAATTACAATAAAGCTGGTAAGATTTATGTAAATAATATTACTAAAATTTATCAAACAATTCTTTCTATATTTGACTTAATAACACTTTTGCTAACAAAACAAAATAGTAAATTTATGAATAATGAACATTTTTTAATTAGTGAAGAAATAGATTTAAATGAAAGAATTTGATTATATAATTATTGGTGGTGGTTGTGCTGGATTATCTTTGGCATACGAATTAGAAACTCATAATAAACTCAAAAATAAAACATTAGCAATTATTGAGCCTAGACTAGAGTACAAAAGGGATAAAACTTGGTCTTTCTGGAAAACAACAAATCATAATTTTGAAGATTGTGTTAAAAAAAGTTGGGATAATTTTTCTATAAATATACCCAATAAAACTAAATTTTTAGAATGTAATAAGCTACCTTATCAATCAATTGATAGTGGACTATTCTATAAAAAAATAAACTCCACAATAAAAAAAAATCTGAATATTAAATTTTATAAAAATATTAATGAGGTAAGCTTAAATAACTCGCTTATTTTCAATAGTGTTCCTTCAATAGAATCTAACGAAAATCAGCTTTGGCAACACTTTAAGGGTATTGAGATCGAGACTACTAAAGATGTTTTTGATGAAAAGATAATGAATTTAATGGATTTTGATTGTCAACAATATGAAAGTGTTCATTTCTTTTACACACTACCTTTTAGTAAAAATAAGGCTATGGTTGAAACTACGTGGTTATCTAAAATGAATAATGATCTGGAAATGGATTATGATCAGCAATTAAAAAATTACATTGAAAATCATCTAAATATTAAAAATTACAAAATTAATTATAAAGAAAATGGTGCTATACCACTTTTTTATCCATCAAATGTTAATGAAAAAAATAAAATAAATATAGGTACCGCGGGACATATGACTAGATTAAGTACTGGATACACTTTTTTAAATATTCAAGAACACAGCAGATTCATAAGAGAAAATATTGATAATATTGATAAAATAAGAGGATATAAAATTAAAAAAAAATATCAATTTCTAGATAAGATATTTTTAAGAGTTTTAAATAATCATGCCAACCAAATGCCAAATATATTTTTCAAAATGTTTGATAACTCTCCTGAAACTGTAATTAAATTTCTATCTAATAAGAGTAATATATTTCAAGATTTATTAATAATACTTAAAACAGCTAAAAAATCGTTATTTATTAAAGCCCTTTTAAAATATAATGCATAGTCTAATAAATAAAATTAATTTCTATCATTCAATAATTTTTTTTCTTTTTTCATGCTTCATTACTTTGGCTGTTAATCAATTCGAAAACTTAATTATCTCTCCAGTGGTATGTTTATTTCTTATTCTTATAATTGGAATTTCACATGGTGCTCTAGACGGTCAAAAAGGTAAAAAACTTAGCCAATTATATAATATAAAAAAATCATTTTTTTTTTATTTAATATATTCTCTTATTGGGATTAGTATCATCATATTTTGGTTATTTTTTCCAACCGTGTCTCTTATTTTTTTTTTAGTAGTTGCCTCGTATCATTTTGGGAAAGAAGATACAGAATTTTTGATAAATAATAAAAATGTATCAAATCTAATTTTTTATTTCTTTAAAGGATCTCTAATTATAATTGCACCATTAATGTTTCACTTCGTTGAAACAATTAATATTTTTAAATTACTTTTAATAGAAAATGAAAAGTTTTATTTATTCTTAAACTTTATTGAAGATAACAGTATATTACTTTTTGCTTTATCTATTTCTTTACTATCTAGCATTTATTACTTTTTAAAAGATTTTAAAATTATAAACATTTTGATATTTTTAGATTTTTTTTCAATTATTGTTCTGAATTATTTTTTAACTCCACTAATTGCCTTTACAATATACTTTTGTTTCCTACATTCATTTCGACATACAATTTCACTGATAACAGAGCTCAATGAAAATAGTTTTAAAGTTGGTGCTATAACTTTTATAAAAAAAGCTATGCCACTTACAGGTTTAACTGCTATTTTTTATGTTATAAGCTTATATTTCCTTTCTAATTTCTACCAATTAAATGATGCAATATTAAAAGTTATATTTATTGGTTTGGCGTCTTTAACCTTTCCCCATATATTGCTTGAGTATCTTTTAGAAAAAAATGAAAAATAGAGAAATTAAAGTATTGTTATCTGCTCCAAGAGGTTTTTGTGCTGGTGTAGAAAGAGCAATAGAAATAGTTCAAAAAAGTATAAAAAAATATGGTCCACCAGTTTATGTGCGACATGAAATAGTTCACAATAAACATGTAGTGGATAGTCTTAAGGCAATAGGTGCAATTTTTGTTGAAGAGTTAGAAGAGGTTAAAGATAAAACTAGACCAGTAATTTTTTCTGCACACGGTGTACCAAAGTCAGTACCTCTAGAAGCTAATGGCTATAATATGGAATATATAGATGCTACCTGTCCTCTTGTTTCAAAAGTTCATAGAGAAGCAGAAAACCTTCACAAAGCTGGTTACCATATTGTTCTTATAGGTCACAAGAATCATCCAGAAGTTATTGGTACTATGGGGCAATTATCAGAAAATACGATTGATTTGATTCAAGATGAGCATGATGTTGAATTATATGAATTGGATGATAATAAAAAAATTGCATATGTTACTCAGACAACTCTATCAGTTGATGACACTAAAAATATAATAAAAGCTCTTAAAAAAAAATTTCCACAAATTAAAGAACCATTTAAAGAGGATATTTGCTATGCAACCACTAATCGTCAATCAGCTGTTAAAAATATTGCCAAGCAATGCGATATGTTTTTTGTTTTAGGAAGTAGAAATTCCTCAAATTCAGTTCGTTTGGTTGAGGTAGCAGAGCAAACTGGCTGCCCACATGCTCAATTAATTCACTCTGAAAGTGAAATTCCTTTTGAAAAAATACAAAATTGTAAAACAATCGGTGTTTCATCTGGTGCATCAGCGCCTGAAGTTCTAGTTGAAAATTTCATTAATAAATTGAAAGATAATTTTAAAATAAAAATTGAGGAAGTTGAAATTATCAAAGAAAATATTGTTTTTAAAGTTCCTACAAAATTAAATTAGATGGCTGTATACACTAAAATAAATAGTAAAGACATTCTATCTCTAAGTAGAGATTATAAATTAGGAAAAATAGTCAAATCTGAAGGAATTAAAAAAGGAATAGAAAATACAAACTATTTATTAAAAACAAATAAAAACAAATTTATTTTAACTATTTTTGAAAAAAGAGTTCGGAAAAAAGATTTACCTTTTTTTATGAACTTAATGGAAAAACTAAATCAAAAAAAAATTATTTGTCCAAAACCATTAAGGAATAGTGGCGGTAAGCACTTAAGTAAAATTCAAAATAAACCTGCAAGTATCGTGAGTTTTTTAAAAGGGAAAGATAAGAGTAAACTTAATTTTAAAAATTGTTTTGATATTGGAAAAAATATTGCAAGATTCCACAAGGCTGGAACTAAAATAAAGCTATATAGACAAAACTCTATGTCTATTAGTAAATTAAGTGGTTTATTGAAAAGTATAAGATTTAAGTCTAATAAAATAGCTCCAAAACTAAAACCTATTCTTAATGTATGCTTAAAAGATATTAAAAATCAATGGCCAAAAAAATTGCCAAGTGGAATTATTCATGGAGATTTATTTATAGATAATATTTTCTTTAATAAAAATAAATTTTCTGGATTTATTGATTTTTATTTTTCAAGTAACGATTTTCTGATGTATGAGATTGCAATCTGTATAAATGCCTTATGTTTTGATAAAAAAAGAAATACTTTTGTAATGAATAATAAAAAAATCAAACACTTAATTGATGGATATGAAACTAAAAGAACTATTTCAAAAAAAGAGAAGGACTCATTAAATATATTATGTAGAGGTGCAGCTTTAAGATACCTGCTAACTAGATTTTATGATTATTATAACACTCCTAAAACTGCACTAATTCAGATCAAAGAACCCAACGAATATTTTCAAAAACTAATTATCCACAACAATCTTAATAACTATAAAGATTATTATAAATAATGATAAAAATTTATACTGATGGTTCTTGTTTAAAAAATCCTGGAAATGGAGGTTGGGCTGCAATCATAAATATTAATGATAAAATAAAAAAAATTAGTGGAAGTGTTAAAGAAACAACTAACAATAAAATGGAGCTAATGGCTCCAATAAAAGCGCTTCAGGAAATAAAAGAACCACAAACTATTGAAATTTATACAGACTCACAATATGTGAAATTAGGCATTACTGATTGGGTGCATAAATGGATTAAAAATAATTGGTTAACCTCTAAAAAAGAACCAGTAAAAAACAAAGAGCTTTGGATGCAGCTTTATAAATTAAATAAATCTCATGAAATTAAATGGATATGGGTAAAGGCTCATGCTGGAAATATTCTAAATGAAGAAGTTGATTTATTAGCTAAGCAAGCTGCTGAATTAAACTAAATTTAAAAAATTCTGGGCAGCCGAAATTTCACACGCACCAGTATCTTCTTCTTCTTGTAATTTAATTACTTTTAGATTGTCTATTAACATTGTGTATCTATTTGATCTTATACCTAAACCTCTAGCACTCTTATCTACTTCAGCGCCTATTGCTTTCGTAAAGCTTAAAAATGGATCTGCCATCATCAAAACTTTATCTGTAACATTATTGCTCTTGCCCCAGGCCTCCATTACAAATGGATCATTTACTGAGATACAGGCTATTAAATCTACATCTTTTGCTTTGTATTTATCATAACTATCAACATATCCAGGTAAATGTTTGGCCGAACAAACTGATGTATAAGCACCAGGTAAACCAAATAAAACTATCTTCTTATCTTTAAAAAACTCAAATGTATTTTTCTTAATTGGATTTCCATCCTCCATAATAAAAAGTTCAGAATTAGGTATTGTTTCATTTTCTTTTAGTTTCATTATATTTTTTCCTTAATGTATTGTTGAGTTTGGCTTAGACTATTCGAAATAATATCATAATTTTCTTTTTCATTCATAACATATTTTAGCTCATCAGGTAAGTCAGGTTTAATTCCAATTGATTTATCTATAGCCTCAGGAAACTTGCATGGATGTGCGGTTGCTAAAACAATATTATTACCTTCCAAATTTACTTTATCTAAAGATCCAAATCCTATTGCACTATGTGGATCCAGTATAATATCATATTTAATGTGAACTTCTTTAATTGTATTTAAAATTTCTTTCTCACTCATGCTTGCTGATAAAAAATCTTTGTTTATTCTTTCCATTTTATCTTTTGAAATAACATATTTACTTTCCTCTTTAATTCCACGCATGATTTTTTTCGTTTCGTTGTCGTCACAATTATTTAAATCATAAATTAATCTTTCAAAATTACTAGCAATTTGAATATCCATACTTGGTGAGTTTGTTTCAGACACACTTTCTGCTTCATAATTTCCATTAGAAATTGCTCTATGCAAAATATCATTTTTATTAGTTGCAACTATAAATTTGTTTATTGGTAAACCCATTTTTTTTGATAGATAACCAGCATATACATCTCCAAAATTTCCAGTCGGTACTGAAAAATTAATAGGTTTTTTGTCATGTACTTGGAAATACGTATAAAAATAATAAACAGCTTGTGCAATAATTCTTGCCCAATTTATTGAATTTACACCTGACATATTAATTGAGTTAGAAAATTCTTTATCTGCAAACATTGATTTGACTAAATTTTGACAATCATCAAAGTTACCTTCAATCGCTATATTAAAGACATTCTTTTCTTTGACTGTTGACATAAGTTTTCTTTGAACGAGTGACACTTTTTCATGAGGGTGAAGAACAAATATATTCATATTCTTTTTTCCCTTAATTGCATCTATTGCAGCAGCACCTGTATCTCCAGATGTTGCAACTACAACATTTATGTTTTTATCATTTTTTTTTAAATAATATTCATAGAAGTTTCCTAATAATTGCATGGCTACATCTTTAAAGGCTAGCGTTGGGCCATGAAATAACTCTAAAATCGTAGTATCACTTAATTTAATTAAATCTACGACGTTATCTTTTCTAAATACAGAATATGATTTATCAACAATATCTGACAACTCATTTACTGTCATAAAGTCACCTATAAATGGATATATTATTTCTTTTGCTAAATTCTGATAACTCAAGTTGCTTAATACTTTTATTTCCTCAGTGCTGTATTTTTTAACTTCTTTTGGAACAAATAAGCCTCCATCATCTGCAAGCCCTTTAATAAATACCTGCTCAAAGTTATATTCTTTTGAGTTATCTCTGGTGCTTATGTATTTCATTTAATAATTTTTTTTTCTAAAATATAAATATAGTAAAAAAATTGAAATCGCTAACGAAAACCAAGTCATTGCATACTTTTTGTGGTTATTTGAAATATTTGCAGTAATCAATTTTGGTTTTGGTAATTCATTATTTCCAGAAAGATAAATCACATATGGGGAAAATTTCTTACCTGTAAACTTAAAAGTATCCTCTCTATTAAGTGTAAACCAATAATTATTTGAAAGATCGTTTTTGGGCTTAAATCTGTTAGCTTTTATTTGTATTTTTAAAATTCCAATTATATTATTTTCATCAACAATATTGATAATGTCATTACCTTTTTTGTTAAATGGTATCCACCCCCTATTTAGTAAATAGTTTTTATTTCCAATTTTTAATGGATTAATTACCTCAAAGCCTGGTTTTCCTTTTTCATTTAAATTATACAGATAAATTTGCTTTTCAAAATCAATTGATCCATTAGTTTTAATTCTTAAATAGTTTTTTTCATTACTGCTTTTAAGACTAACAGGATCATCTTTGAGTGAAGTTTTTATTTGATTGATTAATTCTAATTTCCAATTAAGCCTAATTATCTGCCAACTACCAAGAGCTATAAATACAGAAATAAAGAAAAATACAAAAATAGAAAATAAAAATTTATATCTCAATGGCTAAAAATTAACTTCCCCAGATATAGATAGCAGCAAATAAAAATAACCAGACAACATCCACAAAATGCCAGTACCATGCAGCAGCTTCAAATCCAAAGTGATGTTCTTTTGTAAAGTGACCTTTTCTTGCTCTCATTAAACATACTGCAAGAAATATAGTACCAATTATTACGTGAAACCCATGAAAACCTGTTGCCATATAAAATACTGAACCATATATGTTTCCTGAAAAATCAAAAGTTGCATGATGATATTCATAAGCTTGTAACAATGAAAAAAAGAATCCAAGTATTACAGTAAGTACAAGTCCTTGAATAAAACTTTTTCTATCACCTTCTAATAACGCATGGTGAGACCATGTTACTGTTGTTCCAGACAAAAGTAGAATTAAAGTATTAATAAGTGGAATATCCCACGGATCAAAAGTTACAATATCTTTAGGTGGCCATGTTCCTCCAATTGCTAATGATGGAAATAAACTTGCATCAAAATAAGCCCAAAACCATGCAACAAAAAACATAACTTCTGAAGCAATGAATAGTGTCATTCCATATCTGTGGTGAATTTGCACTACCGGTGTGTGGTGTCCTTGATGCTCTGCTTCAATAACAACATCTCTAAACCACATGTATGCTCCATAAAGTAATAATGCTAAACCAAGATACATTCCCCAAGAAACTTCACTATGCAAATAATAAACAGAACCTATTGCTAAAATTAAACAAGAAAATGAGACGTATATAGGCCATGGACTTGGATCTACTAAATGATAATCATGTTTTTTTTCTGCTGACATTTTTATAATTTTGATTGGTTATAGTAATCTGATGAAAAAAAAGTATAGGACATAGTTACATCTTTAATATTTCTGGTGTTGGGATCATTTACCATTTCTGGATCCAAATAAAAAGTCATTATATACGTCGCCTTTTCACCTGCTTTTAAAGCCTGTTTTTCAAAACAAAAACAACCCAATTTACTATAATATTTACCAAATGATGATGGTGACACATTAAACGCAGCAACTCCATAAGTTGTCTCGTTTCCATAATTTTCTACTTCAAACTCAATTCGATTCACTTGCCCAATCTTAACATCCATTACATTTTTTTTTACTTTAAAATTCCATGGAAGTTTATTTACATTTGTATCAAAACGAACACTAACTTTTTGGTCTAAAACTATCTTTGGTGCTTCTTTTGATATTTGAGTTGTTCCACCAAAGCCAGTCACTCTACAAAATATGTCATATAATGGTACTGCAGCAAATGAAAGGCCTAACATAAGAAAAAATATTCCAGCTAAAAGAATTGGAGTTAAAGTTTTTTTTTGCATTATATTGATCTATCAAAAACACCTGTATTATAAAGGGTAAAGAAAAATAGAAATACCATAAATCCTAAAATTGCTAAAGCTGTTAAAATATTTTTTCGCTTAGTTTTTTTGTCTGGTATCATCATAGTATTTTATCTATCAAAAAAATAACAAATATCAAAAATAAATATAAAATTGAATATCCAAATATAGTCTTTGCTTTTTTAGGGTTAAATTTATCCTTTTTAAACTTATAAAGCTCAAAACATAAAAAATTATAATATAGTGTCAACATTAAGGATGGTATTAGAAATACCAAACCCACTAAACCAATTACATAGGGTATAATAATCATTGGTAACATTAATAATGAATAAACTAAAATATTTAATTTTGTGCTCTCTATTCCGTTGGTCAATGGAAGCATTGGAATTTTTGCTTTTTTGTAATCATCAGATTTATAGAGACTTAATGCCCAAAAATGAGATGGAGTCCAAAAAAATATAATAAGAAAAAAAGTTATTGGTTCAAGAGAAAGTGAGTTAGTAGCAATAGTCCAGCCAATTACCGGTGGTAGTGCTCCTGCAGCTCCTCCAATAACAATATTTTGAGGTGTTTTTCTTTTTAACCAAATTGTATAAACAAACACATAAAACAAAATTGTAAATAACAGTAATGCTGCTGAAAGTGTATTTGCAAAATAGTCTAATGCAATCACTGAAAAAAATGAAAGTGATGTTCCAAAAATTAGAGCCTGTTTTCTATTAACTTTACCAATTGGAATTGGTCTTAGACAGGTTCTTGTCATTAAAGCATCAAGGTCTGACTCGTACCACATATTTAGAGCTCCAGCTGCTCCAGCTCCAATAGATACCAATAAAATTGCAATCATTGCATCTTTGGTTGAAATTGCAGTAGGTGCCATTAAAAGTCCTACAGCGCACGTAAAGATAACCAAAGACATTACCCTTGGTTTCATCAATTTAAATAATTCAGAAAAATTAAACACATCTTCCTGACTTAAGTTTCTATTTTTTAATTTTGAATTAATCATTAATATTTTATTTAGAATAAACTTAAAATTTATTAACTGGTAGCTTTTTCAACACCATCTGGATCTTCAAATTTTGGTAATTCTTCAAAAGTATGAAAATTTGGTGGTGACGGCACAGTCCATTCTAAAGTTGTGGCTCCTTCACCCCAAGGGTTTTGAGCTGCAGCTTTTTTCTTTGCAAAAGAATAAATTAAATTAATAAAAAATACTAATAAACCAGCAACTGCTATATATGAACCAACTGATGAAACATAATTCCAACCAGCAAAAGCATCTGGATAATCAGCATATCTTCTTGGCATTCCTGCTAAACCTAAGAAGTGTTGGGGAAAAAATATTAAATTTACACCAATAAAAGTTAACCAGAAATGTAATTTTCCCATCCATTCAGAATATTCATAGCCGGACATTTTACCAAACCAGTAATAAAATCCTGCAAAGATTGCAAATACAGCTCCTAGAGATAATACATAATGAAAGTGAGCAACCACATAATAGGTATCATGCATTGCAGTATCAACACCAGCATTCGCAAGTACAACACCTGTTACACCACCAACTGTAAATAAAAATATAAAACCTAATGCCCACAACATTGGTGTTTTAAATGAAATTGATCCACCCCACATTGTTGCTATCCATGAAAATATCTTAATTCCTGTTGGTACAGCAATAATCATTGTTGCAGCTAAAAAATATGCTTTAGTATCAGTGCTTAAACCAACTGTGTACATGTGGTGCGCCCAAACAACAAAACCAACTACACCAATTGAAACCATTGCATAAGCCATCCCTAAATATCCAAATACAGGTTTTTTAGAAAATGTTGAAACGATATGGCTTATCATTCCAAAGCCAGGTAGGATTAAAATATAAACCTCTGGATGACCAAAGAACCAAAATAAATGTTGGTATAAAACTGGATCTCCTCCAGTTTGTGCATCAAAAAATGCTGTTCCAAAATTTCTATCGGTTAAAAGCATTGTAATTGCTCCCGCTAAAACAGGTAATGATAATAATAACAGAAATGCTGTAACTAAAACAGACCAAGCAAATAAAGGCATTTTATGCAAAGTCATGCCTGGTGTTCTCATATTTAAAATTGTTGTAATAAAATTAACTGCTCCTAGAATTGAAGAAGCTCCAGCTAAGTGTAAACTTAAAATTGCAAAATCCATTGCAGGACCAGGTTGTCCAGCCTTAGAAGATAAAGGTGGATATAAAGTCCAACCGCCGCCAACTCCTTGCTGGCCTGGAGGGCCATCTGCAAAAATAGAAAGTAATAATAAAATAAATGAAGCTGGCAATAACCAAAACGAAATATTATTCATTCTTGGAAAGGCCATATCAGGTGCACCAATCATAATTGGGACGAACCAGTTACCAAATCCACCAATCATTGCTGGCATTACCATAAAGAAAATCATTATTAGTCCATGACCAGTAACCAAGACATTATACAAATGATAGTTGCCACCTAAAATTCCATCACCAGGATGCATTAATTCGATTCTCATTAAAACTGAAAAGGCTGTACCAATAACTCCTGCAACAATTGCAAAAATTAAATACATTGTTCCAATATCTTTGTGGTTAGTTGAATAAGCCCAACGTTTCCAACCTGTTGGTGTATGATGATCGTCGTGTGATGCTGTTTGTGTATACATTTTATTTACTCGCTAGTTTTTTATATTCATTTTCTAAAATTGGTTCTTTAGCAAATTTCATTTTAGCATCTGCTAACCATATCGCATATTCTTCATCTGTTACAACTCTTACTGTGATCGGCATAAAAGCATGTTGTATTCCACATAGCTCTGAACATTGACCATAATACGTTCCTACTTTTTCAGCCTTAAACCAAGTTTCATTTATTCTTCCTGGAACCGCATCTCTTTTAACTCCAAATGATGGTAATGCCCAAGCATGTAAGACATCATTCGCAGTAATTAAAACTTTAACCACTTTATTAACCGGAACAACAACTTCGTTGTCAACAGTTAAAAGTCTTGGTTGGTTTTCTTTTAATTCTTCTTCTTTAATCATGTAAGACTCAAAAATAATATTTTCATCAGGATATTCGTATCCCCAGTACCACTGATAGCCTATAGCCTTCACTGTAATATCCGCTTTTGGAATTGTGTCTTGCTTATATAAAATTTTAAAAGATGGAACTGCCATCACTATTAAAATTAAACATGGAATTAAAGTCCATAGAACTTCTACAGCAACGTTGTGAGTTGTTCTTGAAGGATTTGGATTTCTTGAAGCTCTAAATCTTATACAAACATAAATCATAAGAAATAAAACAAAAACGCTAATCGCAATAATTACTGGAAGAAGAATGTTGTTATGAAAGCTAACAATTTCTGACATACTTTGAGAAGCTGAGTCCTGAAAACCTAACTGCCAATTTTTAGGCTGATCAGCCCAAACATTAGTTGATGAAATTGTTGCAAGAACTGTAAATATAAATTTTTTCATTTGTTACACACTATATAAAGTGTCTTTTAAAAAATTACACTTTAGTTTTCGCGACAAAATATCAATTAATGGTATAATTAACAATTGTTAAGGCTGAAATTACAGCAGTTTCTGATCTAAGTATGTTTTCGTTTATTTTGATTGGTTGAACACCTTTAAAAGCAAGAATCTGCTGTCTTTCTTCTTCAGAAAAATCACCCTCAGGACCAATTATAACGCAAGTTGGATTAGCAGATAATTTATCTAAATCTATTTTTTTATTTTGAGAATTTAAATCTGTAAATATTAAATCTATTTTCTGATTAGATAAAAATTCTTTTAAAGATCTGGGTTCTTCAATAGACGGAACATTAATACGATTAGACTGTTCAGCTGCTTCTATAATTACTTTTTTTAACCTTTCTTTGTTAATTTTTCTAACAATCGTTCTGTCAAAAATAATAGGCAAAAATTTTGTAACCCCAAGCTCTGTTGCTTTTTGAATCATAAAATTAAAGTAGTTTGATTTAATAGGTGAAAAAGCTAACCACAAATCTTTTATATTTTCTTTTTGTCTTAATTGTTTTGTTATACTAAACTCAACTATACTTTTTGAAATATTTAAAATTTTTGCCTCCCATTCTCCACTGATATTAAATAAAGAAAAAACTTCACCTACTTTAACCCTCATTACTTTATTTACATAGTGAGATTGTGATTTATCAAGCTTAGCTGTTAAATTAAGTGATAAACTTTCTTTAAAAAATAATCTAATATTACTCATTAATGTTAAGTTAATTTATGAAAAATATTAAAGCAATAATTTTTGATGCATATGGCACTTTATTTGATGTCAATTCTGCTGCAGAAAAATGTAAAGATAAAATTGGCGATAAGTGGGAAGGTTTTGCAAATTACTGGCGAACTACTCAATTAGAATACACTTGGCTTAGAAGTCTAATGAATAGACATAAAGACTTTTGGCAAGTCACAGAAGACAGTCTAGATAAATCAATGAAGGCATTTGAGATAGATGCTTCAATGAAAAATGAATTATTAGACCTTTATAAAGTGCTCTCACCTTTTAAAGAAGTGCCAGAAGTTTTAAAAATATTAAAAAAGAAAAATTTTAAATTAGGTATTCTTTCTAATGGAACACCTGATCTTCTTAATGAATTAGTTAAAAGTAATAATTTGGAAAATATCTTTGATGATATTTTTTCAATTGAAGAAGTTGGCATTTATAAACCAGATTCAAAAGTTTACGACATGCCAATTAAAAAATATAAAATACAAAAAGAAGAAGTTGCATTTTTAAGTGCTAATACTTGGGATGTATCTGGTGGTGGAAATTATGGTTACAGTTCTATTTGGGTAAACAGAAATAATAATATTTTTGATAACCTTGACTACAAGCCTAAAGAAGAGGTTAAAAACTTAAAACAGTTGCTTGATATCATCTAATTCTATAGGTAGAGGTCAATTAAATTGAAAGGGTAAACATGACTAAAGGACAAAGAGCAGGCGATAGTGCAATCGCAGTTGAAGTTGAAAAAGATAAATCTTACTATTGGTGTTCATGTGGAAAAAGTTCAAAACAACCTTTTTGTGATGGATCACATAAAGGAACTGAGTTTACTCCGTTAGCTTATAAGGCAGATGAGACAAAAAAAATGTTTTTTTGCTCTTGTAAACAAACCAACAATCAGCCATTTTGTGATGGATCGCACAATAAATAACAAAAGGATAAAATGCATAATTTAAATAATAAAATTAATAGTTTTTTTTCAAATATAGATGCGCTTGCTTCTTCAATTTTTAGGTTTGGAATTGGTGTGGCTTTTATCATTCATGGTTCAAAAAAATTTCCATTACCTCCTCAGGGATTAATTGAATATTTTGGTCTGTCGCCTATGTTGGCATCAACAGTTGCTTTATCTGAACTGTTGACAGGATTGGTATTAATAATAAGTGGTTTTATTAAAAATCCTTTTGGAAATATACTCACAAGATTATCAGGACTTAATATAACTATCTTAATGATTACTATACTTATCTTTGCTCACAAAGACTGGTTTTTCACAACAAAATTATTTACTAGTGAACAAATATTTCTTTTAATCGGTGGAATTTATTTCTTGATAAAAGGTAATCGAACTTAAACATGAGTCAAATAAAGGTAAAAAAGATAATTGAACCAGTTGCAGCATCAGATGGTGCTGGCGTTAAATTAAAAAGAAGTATTGGCACTCATCTTATTGATTACCACGATCCTTTTTTAATGTTGGATGAGTTTGGTTCTGAAAATAAAGATGATTATATCGGAGGCTTCCCTCCCCACCCTCACAGAGGAATTGAAACAGTTACTTACATGTTAAGTGGAGAGTTTGAACATGAAGATAGCACTGGGGCTAAAGGCAAGATGTCTTCGGGAGATGTTCAGTGGATGAAAACTGGTGGTGGAATAATTCATTCTGAAATGCCTGCAATGACAGAAGGTAAACTTCATGGTTTTCAATTATGGGTAAATATGCCTGCTAAATTAAAAATGAACAAACCTGAATATATTTATATTGATGCAGATAAAATGAGTACTCATAAAGATGATGATAAAATAGTTAAAGTAATTGCTGGAAAATTTAAAAATGCTGAAGGACCTGTTAAGGGTCATAACGTTGAGCCAGTTTACTTTGATGTAGAGATTGAAGAAGGTAAGGAGTTTAATTTTGATCTTCCTTCAACACATAACTCTTTAATTTACTTAATAGATGGAGAAATTAAGGTTGGAGATCAAAACCATGACCAAGCTAAAAACTCTACTTTAGTTATCCTAACTAGGGGTGAAAAGTTGAAAGTATCTAGCTTAACTAAAGCTAAATTTTTATTGATATCTGGAAAACCTATTGGTGAGCCTATTGCAAGAGGTGGACCATTTGTAATGAATACTAAAGCTGAAATCTTGCAAGCAGTACAAGATTATCATAATGGTACATTTGTAAAATAATGAAAAAAATTGAAATAGAAAAATTTGGTGGTCCTGAAACTTTACAGATCAAAGATGTTGAAATAGGTAAACCAGGTCCAAAAGAAGTTCTTATAAAAAATTTATCAATTGGTCTTAATTATATTGATGTTTATCACCGAACAGGTTTGTACCCTATTCCTCTTCCAAGTGGGATTGGTTTAGAAGCGTGTGGAATAATAGAAGATATTGGTTCAGAAGTTGATTTATTTAAAGTTGGAGATAGAGTGGCTCACTCTTCAATGCCAATTGGAAGTTATTCAGAAAAACAATTATTCCCCCAAGAAAAACTAGTTTTAGTTCCTGAGGGTATCTCAAATGAAATTGCATCTTGTATTATGCTTAAAGGAATTACTGCTGAATATTTATTGCACAGAGCTTATCCAATTAAAAAAGGTGATAAAGTTTTATACCACGCGGCTGCTGGTGGTGTGGGTCAAATTTTATGTCAGTGGGCAAATTCATTAGGAGCAGAAGTTATTGGAACTGTTGGCTCTAAAGAAAAAGAAGCTATTGCTAAAAAAAATGGCTGTCATCATGTGATAAATTATACAGATACAAACTTTGTTAAAGAAGTAGAAAAAATTGTAGGAAAAAATGGAGTTGACGTTGTCTATGATGGTGTTGGCATTAAAACATTTGATGGGTCAATTGAAACCTTAAAAGTTAGGGGCATGATGGTTGCTTTTGGTAACGCCTCAGGCTACGTTGATACCATAGATGTTAAAAAACATATTAACGCAAAAGGTTTATTTTTTACGCGACCATCAATTGCACATTATACAATGACAAGAGAAGAGCTTATTGAATCTGCAAAAAAAGTTTTTGATGCAGTTTTATCTGATAAATTTAAAGTTGAAATTTTTAAAAAATATCCTTTAAGTGATACCAATAAAGCTCATGAAGAATTAGAAGCTAGGCTATTAACAGGTCCGGCCGTAATAATTCCAAATTAAAAAGGCCATTTCAAACCTGGAAAACCAAACCCATTTGTAGACTTTGAAATTTCTTCTGAAGTTTTCGATTTTAACTCTGTCTTTGCATTGTTGTGAGCTGCCATTATCAAGTCTTCAATAATAACTTTATCTTCCTTCATTACCTCATCTGATAAGCTTATTTTAATCATTTCATTTTCTCCATTTAATGTAACTTTTATAGAGTTAGAACCCGACGTTCCTTCAACTTGGATATTTTTAATTTTTTCCTGACTTTCTTTCATTTTAGTTTCAAGTTCTTTGGCTTTATCTAAAATTTTTGTAAAATCAGTCATCTTTCTCTTCTTTCTTGTTAGTTATCACATCAACTATTTCAGCATCTTGAAATTTTTTCAAAATATTTCTATAAATTGAAGAGTTTTTTACATCTTCAATTAATTCTTTTTTTAGATTTACTTCTGTTTCTTTTTTGGATGGCTGGCCTTTAGTTTTACTGAGTGTTATTATCCATCTGTTACTTGTCCACTCAAAAAGTTTTAATGATAGATCTTTAATAAAATCTTTATCTAGCTTTTCGTTAAATGAAATTTCAATTCTTTGACTCTCAAAACTAACAAGGTTTACATTTTTTTCTAATTCATATTTCAACTTAATTTCTTTTTTAGATAAACATATTTTTAGTAAGTCATCAAAAGAATTTATAAGATTTTTTTGTGTTTCGATTTCCTTATTATCTTTAAGTGTCACATTTTTTTCTTGGGCAATATTTTTCATTTGACCAATCGTTTCTGCTTTATCCTTTATCTCAAATAAATCTTCTCCTTCATTTTTTTTTAAAAGAGATGTACGAGCTATATTATCATTTGTCTTTTGTGGACTTTGGTGAACATTATTGTCTGTATTCTTGATGCTTTTCAGATGTATCAATCTAATTAAAAACATTTCCATAGATAAATGTTGATTAGATACAATATCAAGTTCTTCTGTTGCTTTGATGGCAAACTGCCAAAATAATATTAAAGTTTCATTGCTAATTTTTTTAGAAATTTCTTTAATTCTGTTAAACTCTTCATCATTCAATGAAAAATTTGTACCATCAATATTTAATGAATCAATATTTTTAAAATAATATAAAAGCTCTAAAAAATCATTTATAAAAATCTTAGGTTCAACACCTTGATTATAGATTTCTCTATAAGTATTTAAAACTTCTGTTTCCTTGCCTTCAAATATAAGCTGAAATAAATTTATTAATTGAGATTTATCAAAATGACCAAAAATCTTTTGTGCAGAAGTTAAGTCTAGTTCTGTGTTTTTATTCAATGTAAGTAATGCCCTATCAAGTAATGATAAGGCGTCTCTAACAGATCCCTCTGAGATCTTCACAATTAATTTAAGAGCATCATCAGATGCTTTACCATTTTCTTTTTCTTTAATTTTTTTTATAAATTCAAACAATTCTGATGACTTAATCCTAGATAAATCAAATCTTTGGCAGCGAGAAACTACAGTGATAGGAATCTTTTTTATTTCTGTAGTTGCGAAAATAAATTTTAAGTATTCAGGTGGCTCTTCTAAAGTTTTAAGCAATGCATTAAATGCCTGCTTACTAAGCATATGTACCTCATCAATAATAAATATTTTATATTTAGCTGTAGTTGGACCATATCTCGAAAATTCAATAAGATCTCTCACGTCGTCCACTCCTGTTTTGCTTGCTGCATCCATTTCCAATACATCAATATGATTTGAGTTTGAAATAGCATTACAATTTTCACAAATATCATCTTTGCAAAGACCCTCTATACCATTTAAGCAATTTAAAGATTTGGCAACTATTCTTGCAGTAGTAGTTTTTCCAATCCCCCTAATCCCAGTAAAAAGATAAGCATTAGGTACTTTATTTGCTTTAATTGAGTTAAATATAGTTTCTGCAACAAATTCTTGCCCTATAAGATCATCAAATGTTTGAGGTCTATATTTTAAAGCTAAAACTTTTGTATTTTTATTCATTTTTTAAGGAGACTAGAACCTGAAAAATCTGTCTCTACGATTGCTTCCGTTAAGATCTGGTCGGGTTCAAGCAGCATTCACCTCTAGCCTCCAAAACTATTATAGCAGTAATGTTTTCTAATCTACAAGAAAAGTTTACTAATTACTTATCTCTAAATTTATCAGCCTCAAAAACACCTAACACGTGAAAATCCTGACAATGTAGCCCTAATTCTTCTAAAGATTTTTGAACTTTTGGATCCTCTATATGTCCATCTAAATCACATAAAAAAAAATAAGACTCGAATGAATTTTGTTCTGGATAACTTTGAAGCTTTGTTAAATTTACCCCATTAATCGCAAAGCCTCCTAAAGATTGATACAAAGCTGCAGGTTTACTTTTTAGTTTAAATAAAAAAGATGTTATGTACCGATTATCTCTATAATCTGGTTGAAGAATATCCTTGCCCATAACTAAAAATCTGGTTGTATTGCCTTTTTCATTTTCAATGCTAGGTGCAAGTACTTTAAGTTTATAAATTTTTGCGCTTAGTGAAGAGGCAATTGCTGCCTCACTCTTATTTTTTTTTTTAGAGATTGCTTCAGCAGAACCAGCTGTATCCGCACGTACATGTTCAATTAATTTATTTTTTTTAATAAAATTCGAGCATTGTGATAGTCCTTGTGTATGAGAATAAACATCCTTTATGTCATTTAAATTAGCTCCGGGCTGCCCTAATAAATTATGTTCAATTTTTTGGAAATGTTCTGCATAAATATTCAATCTATATTTAAAAATTAAATATTCTATACCAATATTTCCTGTGATGCGATTTGATTCAGGTATTACCATTCGTGAGTCACTTTCTGACAATACTTTTAAAAAACACTCGTCAAAAGTCTTACATGGCACAACTTCTGCTTTGGGATCAATTTCGAGCGCTGCTAAGTGTGAATAAGCCCCAAAGGTTCCTTGAATATAAATCTTAGTCATTTTATATTTTATATTCCATAATTTTTTTTATAGCTAGATAATCTTCCATCGTATCAACTCCGATAGGAGAAAATTTTGCTAAAGCTACATTAATTTTAAGTTTATTGTCTAAAGCTCTTAATTGTTCTAATTTATTTTCTTTCTCATTTTTCGTTTGATTAAATTTAACAAACTTTTCTAAAATACTTGTTTTGTAAGAGTAAATTCCAATATGATGGTAAATATTTTTATTATCTTTTGATAAATCATTCCTAGTAAAATTTAATGCTGTTGGAAAATCATTTTTTTCTAGGTTTCTTTCTGTTATGACCTTAACTATATCTTTATTATTTAGTATTTTCTTATCTTGAATTTTTGCTGCTAATGTCCCTAATTTAGCATCATGACTAATCATCTGATTATTTAATTTAATAATATCATCTTTATTAATATCAGGCTCATCTCCCTGCAAGTTTAATATATAATCAATACCTTTTATGTTTAGTTTTTCATAAGCCTCATAAATTCTATCTGTGCCTGTTTTATGATCTTTATTTGTTAAAATCGCTCTACCTCCATTTTTAATAACATCTTTAAGTATCTTTTGACTATCTGTTGCCACTACCACTTCACCAATATTAGCTTCTTCCGCTCTTTTAAACACATGGGAGATAATTGATAAATTGTTAATTTTTAAAAGTGGTTTACCTGGTAACCTAGTAGCTGCTATTCTTGAGGGTATTAATATTAGTGTTTTTGTCATTATAAAATTTCCACTTTTATGCGTCTAACAGACGCGAAATTATAAAATTAAAAATTAAGTATTTTTTAATTATCATGTTATATGTCCAAAATAATTATAATTAAATGGATTCGTTCGAACTAAATAAAATTATTGCTGCAATTTTAATGGTTGCACTACTTGTAATCGGTCTAGGAAAGATTGCAGATGGTGTTTTTTATGTGAAGAAACCAAAAAACCCTGGATATCAAGTTAAAATAGAAAGCCAAGTGGCCTCGGGAACATCTGAAACAACTGAAGTAGTAGAAAAAGTTGATATTGCTGCAATTATGGCATTAGGTGATGTAGCAGGTGGTGAAAAAATTTTCAAAAAATGTGCAGCATGCCACTCAATAAAAAAAGGTGGAAAAAATAAAATTGGCCCAGCACTGTATAATGTTGTTGGAAGGAAAGTGGGTGGTGTAAATGATTATAAGTACTCTAAAACTTTAGCTTCATATGATAGGGAATGGACGTTTGAAGAATTAAATGGTTTCTTAAAAAAACCTGCTTCTTATCTAAAGGGAACTAAAATGTCTTATGCTGGTTTGAGAAAAGAAAAAGATAGAGCATCTGTGATTAAATATATGAATCAAAATAGTGATAGTCCTAAGCCATTACCTTAATTTATCAAAACAATATAACAAAATACTTTTTTGAACGTGCACTCTATTGAGCGCTTGTAACCATACTTTTGAATTTTTCCCTAAAAAAATTTCATTAGAGACCTCTGTTCCTCTTGGCAAACAATGTAAAAAAGTTACATCTTTTTTAGCAAAACTAATTAATTTAGAATTAATTCGAAAATTCTTAAAATCTTTTATTTTTTTTGATTTATTAACTTTATCATTTAAAGAAATAACCTTATCTGAAAAAATAATATCTGCATTTTTTACTGCTTTTGTGACATCACTATAAATATTAATTTTTCCTTTATTCTTTTTTGCCCAATCAAGTATAGATTTTTTAGGTCTATAATTTTCAGGACAGCCAATACTTAATTTAAACGAAAACTTAACTGATGCTGCAATTAAACTATTAAGAACATTATTTGAATCTCCAACCCAACAAATATTTAATTTTGAAATAGATTTTTTTTTAATTTCTTCAACTGTAAAAATATCTGATAGCACTTGTGTTGGATGTGATGACGGACTTAGTCCATTAATAATGGGTATTGTTAAATATTTACTAAATTCTTTTATCTTTTTATCACTATCAGTTCTTAACATGAAGCCATCACCATAAGTTGACAAAATTTTTGCTGTATCTGCTAAACTTTCACCACCCCTACCCAAATGTAATTCATTAGCTTTAATAGTAATTGTTCCACCACCTAATTGTTTTATAGCTAAGTAAAAACTCAATCTTGTTCTTGAGCTTGCTTTCTCAAACATCTGAATAAGTAATTTTCCTTTTAAGGGATTATCTTTATCGATGTCAAGGTTATTAAGTTTTCTTCTTTTTTCTTTTCTTTTTTTTGCATCTTTTACAATTTTTTTTAAATCTGTGGCAGGTATATTTTTAAGCGTAATGAAATGTTTCATTTTTATTTATGAGTTGAACAAACTTTTCTTATTATTTTTATAGCTGTTTTTATTTCTTTTTTTTTAACATTTAGTGGAGGAAGTATTCTTATAACATTTTCTGCAGCTCTAATTGTCAATAACTTATTATCTAGCAATTCTTGAATAAATTTTGTTTGATCATTATGCAACTGTAATCCAATGAGCAAACCTACGCCTCTTACTTCTTTAATTATCTTTGGATACTCCACCTTCAATTTATTCAACTCAGAATGAAAATATTTTGACAATTTTTTAACGTTGGCAAGAAAACCTCTTTTAAATATTTGATCTAGTACCGCATTTCCAACAGACATTGCTAATGGATTTCCACCAAATGTTGAGCCATGTGATCCAATTGTCATTCCGGCAGCAACCTTTTTATTCATTAAAACTGCCCCAAGTGGAAAGCCACCACCAATACCTTTTGCTATCGGTACAATATCAGGTTTAATTTTAGAGTTTTCAAAGGCAAAAAAGTTTCCAGATCTTCCTATTCCGCATTGAACTTCATCCAAAATTAATAAAATTTTTTTCTCATTACATATTTTTCTTAATCCCTTTAAGCACCAATCTGGAATAACCTTAATTCCACCCTCTCCCATCACAGTCTCGACCATAACAGCCGCTGTTTTATCTGTTATAGATTTTTTTAATGATATGTGATCTCCAAATTTAAAATGATCAAATCCATCAACTTTGGGTCCAAAACCCTCTGTCATTTTTTTTGATCCACTAGCATAAATTGTTGCTAATGTTCTTCCATGAAAAGAATTTTTAACACAAAGAATTCTATTTTTTTTAGGTTGTCCTATTGAATAAAAATATCTTCTTGCGACTTTGATTGCTGCTTCGGTTGCCTCTGCTCCACTATTTTGAAATATTACAAAGTCAGCAAAAGATTTTTTTGATAGTCTTGCAGCTAGCTTTTCACCCTCAGGAATTATAAATGCATTTGATACATGCCAAAGTTTTTTTGATTGTTTATTAATTGCCTTTACTAAATGCGAATTAGTATGTCCTAAAGAATTTACGGCAATTCCTTGAATAAAATCTAAGTATTTTTCCCCATTAGTTGAGTACAAAAAACTACCCTTACCTCTTTTAAAAGAAATTTTTCTTCTGTTATAATTTTTTGCTAGAGCACTCATATTTTAAGATTTAATTTTATAACCTTTTTTATAAAGAAAAAAAGCCAAGTACCAGATTGCAATACTTAAAATTATTAAATAGATTAATCCAACATTTATTGAACCATCCGACTTTCCCAAAAAACCATATCTAAAACCATCTATCATATAAAAAAATGGATTGATGTGGCTAATTGTCTGAAAAAAAGGAGGAAGTTTTTCTATAGAATAAAATACGCCAGACAAGAAACTTAGTGGAGTAATAACAAAATTTGTGACAGTTGCTGTATGATCAAATTTTTCAGCCCACAGACCAGTGATAAAACCTAAGCTCCCTAGTATAAATGCACTTAAGAAACCAAAAATAAAAATAAATAAAATATTATTTATTGGCATCTCAACTAATAAAGAGAAAACACATATTGAAATTATGGCAATTAAAAAACTTCTTGTAAGAGCTGCTAATATTATTGCCATTGAAACTTCTAACGCTGATAAAGGCGCATAAAGCATATCTACAATATTTCCTTGGATTTTTGAAATCATTAAAGAAGATACTGAGTGACTAAATGATTGAGTTAAAATACTCATTGCGATTAATCCTGGTGCTAAAAAACTCATAAAAGAATAACCTAAAACATCACCTCTATTATTTCCTAAAGCTAAAGATAAAACTGATAAAAATAACAAACTTGATACAAGTGGAGATAGCAATGTTTGCTGCCAAACCGCAATAAACCTATTGCATTCCTTAAACCATAAACTTTTAAAACCAATCCAATTTATAAAGCCAAATTTTTTTCTGCTAATTTGATATTTTTTATTCAATTCAACCATAGGTAATCATATATAAATTTTGATAAAATTGTGCACAAAACGAAACTATCTATTGTTTTTTTTATATTCTTATGTGATCTGTATATAGTTATTAAACTTAATTAACATACTAAATATAGACTATGAGTTGGAACGACGAAAAAGTTAATAAGCTAAAAGAGCTTTGGGGAAAAGGCAATACTGCAAGTCAAATTGCCGAAATAATTGGTGGTATTAGTAGAAATGCAGTTATTGGTAAGGCCCATAGATTAAATTTGTCATCTAAAATTAAAACTAGAAATGTTTCTTCAAACCAAGGTTTAAATAATGGCTCAGGAGAAAATATTTCTAAACAAAAGCAAGGGAAAAAAAGTAAGTTTAAGTCTTTACTTATTGAGAAAGATTTTGAACCTGAAAACCCTAAAAAATTAGAAGAGCTAAATGACACTTCTTGTAAATGGCCTATCGGACATCCCGAAGAAGAGTCATTTTATTTTTGTGGAAGGACCTCTTTAAAAGATTTTTCTTATTGCAAGCTCCACTTACTATATGCTTATCAAGAAAAATCTAAGGGAAGAAAAGAAGAGCCTGTTGATAAAGAAGAAGAAGTTCCACACTATATAGAAAAAAAAGTTAGCACTGCATAATAACAATTCTTGCTAAACTAATTTTTTTTATTTTTATTTTTTCCGTCCATACCTGTCAAAATAGACTTGATAATTAAGTATGATAAAAATAAAAAAATAAAAAATATTGAGATATAAATAATATTTATAATCATATTAAAAACTATACAATTTAAATTAAAAAAATTCTATTAAGAATTGGTAGGATTATATTTTTTTGTGGAAAATTGACCACCCTCTCTCCACATATAACAATATTTTTCAACTTCCTGATCAAACACTCTTGTGCTTGGTACTCCTAAATCAAAATTAGTTTTATATTTATTTGAAGGAATATTATCATACTTTAAAAGAGTGAGTTGGTCTACTGTCAACAATGGTTTTGGAAATAATTGAAATAATTTTGCTGATATATTAGCCATAAAAAAAGGAAGGGGAATCAATAGTCTATTTTTGTTAATCAACTTTAATAATTTTTTTAAAATTTCTTTTAAAGTAATAATATCAGGACCTACACACTCAATTATTTTAGAATTTATATTTTTAGAAATAACATGGTAAATGATATCTGTTAAATCAGAACAATGAATCGGAGTAAATTTGGTGTTTCCATTATAATAAAGTGGAAAGAACGGAAGTCTATTTAGTAAAGTCATAAAATTTGTAGTAAAATTATCATCTACAGAATAAACTACAGATGGTCTCAATATGGCAGCCATTGGAAAATTTTTTTGAATATCTAGCTCACCTTCTAATTTACTTTTTGCATACTTCGAGAGTATAGCATCATTAATTCCCAATGCGGATAAATGAATAAACTGTTTAATTTTATATTCCTTACAAAGTTTAGATAAAATAGAAGGAAAAATAGCGTGAATATTTTTAAAAGTATTTCCCCTACCACTTTCATACAAGATACCAATTAAATTTATACAAATATCAGTTTTTGAAAATAATTTTCTTATTTTAATTTCATCAAAAATGTTAGCTTCAACAATGTCTATATAACCAGCATTAGCTTGAGTTTTGATTACATATCCTCTTTGATGAAAGTTTCTTGTAACGACAGTAACTTTATAATTATTTTTAGTAAGCTTCCTAATTAAATTACGCCCTATTTGACCACTACCGCCAAAAATTAGACAATTTTTTACTTTCATATATATATAATCTAAAATGAATATTGATATTAAACTTCACAAGAATGATCTACCAGAAGATTTAGATTTAGGCAAGATTGTTGCAGTCGATGGAGAATTTATGGGTCTTAATGTTAAGCGTGATCCTTTATGTCTTATTCAAATATCAAGTGGAAATTCTGATGCACACATTATTCAGCTGAATAGAGAAAACTATAATGCTCCTAATTTAAATAAAATACTCTGTGACGAATCCATCGCTAAAATATTTCATTATGGAAGAGCAGATATGGCACATATCAAATATTACTTAAAAACTGATACAAAAAATATCCTTGATACTAAAATTGCTTCGAAACTTGGCAGATCCTATTCTGATAGTCATTCTCTTAAAACACTGATTAAAGAATTTATTAATATTGATATAAGCAAGCAATTTCAAAGTTCAGATTTTGGTGGTGAATTATCTCAAGCTCAACTCAAGTATTGTGCAAATGATGTTGTCTATCTTCATAAAATTCATGAGGAATTACAAAAAATTCTTGTTAGAGAAAAAAGACTTAATTTATATGAAGATTGTTTAAAATTTCTAAAAACTAGAGTTGATCTTGATTTAGCTTTATTTAAAGACGATATATGGTCCCATTAAATGAAAAAAAAAAATTATAAAAAAGTTGCAAAAAATGTAATTGACTTAGAAATTAAAGCTCTTAAAAAATTAAAAAGTTCAATTAATAATTCTTTTAATGAAGCAGTTGATGCAATTGTAAATTGTCAATCTAAAGTAATTTTATGTGGAGTTGGAAAGAGCGGACTAATAGCTGCTAAAATTTCTGCCACTTTATCTTCCGTTGGTACTCCCTCTTTTTCACTTTCAGCTAATGATTGCTCCCATGGGGACTTAGGAAGTATTTCTAAAAAAGATATTTTGATTTTAATTAGTTATTCTGGTTCTTCAGAAGAGTTAAGAAATATTATAAAATATGCGAATAGAAATAAAATTCAATTAATAGGCATAGTATCAAAAAAAAACTCTATTTTATATAAAGCATCAGATATTAAATTGTTGACTCCAGAGGTAGCTGAGGCTGGTCTTGGCATTGTCCCTACATCAAGCACTATCAATCAATTAAGTATTGGTGATGCATTAGCAGTTGCATCATTAAACAAAAAAAAAATTAGCAAAAAAGATTTTAAAAATTTTCACCCGTCTGGAAGTTTGGGTGCCCAACTTAAGACCGTTGAAGATTTAATGTTAACAAAAGATAAAATTCCTTTCATAAACGAGGGCTCTAATATGAAAGATGCATTAAAAATAATTACTCAAAAAAAGTTGGGAACTTTAATAGTAAAAAATAATAAAGGGAATACAACGGGTATTATTACTGATGGACAAATAAGAAGAGTGAGTCAAAAAAATAACTTTTTACATTCGTTACAAATTAAAAAAGTGATGACTAAAAATCCAATAAAAGTTAGTAAGGAAATACTAGCAATAAAAGCACTAGCTATCATGAATGAAAAAAAGATTACAAGCCTATGCGTATATGGTTTGCCTAATAAAAGTAAAACAATAGGAATCGTTCATATTCATAACTTACTTGATAACAATATTGGTTGATGAATAAAAAGACGTTTTTACAATTACTGATCTTAACTTTAATAATAGGGATTGTTTTTATTTCCTATAAAAAGTTTGACTCAAATCAAAGCACCACGGCCTCATATGGTTCCCTCAACTCAAAAAGTGAAATTGATAAAGAAAAAAAAATTTCTAACTTAATATATAATATCAAGTACACGGTGGATGCAAAGGATGGATCAGGCTACAATATCGAATCTAAAGAAGGAGAGCTAAATGTTGAAAACCCAAACCTAATTAATATGAAATATGTAACTGCATTTATAAATATGCCAGACTCTTCAATAATTAAAATTACTTCTGATTATGCCATCTATGACAGTATTAACTTTAATACTCAATTTTATGACAATATATTGATCACTTATGGTGAACACGAAATTACTTCCGATAATTTAGATTTTTTACCTGATAAAAACCTGGCAACAATTTATAACAATGTTATCTTTAATAACATGAATACAAATATGTGGGCAGATAAAATTGAACTTGATTTAATTACAAAAGACTCAAAGATTTTTATGAATGACAAATTAAAAAAAGTAAAAATAGTTAGTGTAAATTAATGGCTATAATTAAAAAATTTAGAATAAAATCATTCAAAAATGAAAAACCTATATTGAGCCTTAAAAAGGTGTCATTATCTTTTGGGAAAAGGAAAATTTTAGACAATATTAATTTTGATCTAAATAAAGGTCAAGTGCTTGGCTTACTTGGTCCCAATGGTGTTGGTAAATCAACAATATTTAATTTAATTATAGGATTAATAAAACCAGACTATGGCTCGATAATAGTTGGCTCAACGAATGTTAACGAGTATCCAATTTATTTAAGAACTAAGGAGTTTAAATTGGGTTATTGCCCCCAAAATTCTGGATATTTTCATGATTTAACACTTCTTGAAAATTTAAATTCAGTTGGTCAAATATTGATTAGTGATAAGAAAATCAGAGATGAGAAAATAGATTCCATGATATCTAAATTTGAATTAGAGCCTGTTATGAATGTTAAAGCTAATCATTTATCTGGAGGACAAAAAAAAAAATTAGTTATTGCACTAGCTCTTTTAGGTAGTCCAAAAATTTTACTTCTAGATGAACCGTTTGCAGCGCTAGATATAATGACCATTAAGATGCTACAAAAAATTATTGTTAATTTGCAAAGTGAAAGTAATATATCAATTATATTATGTGATCACGCGGCACGAGATCTCTTAAAAATTTGTGATTTTAGTTTAGTGCTTTCAAATTGCAAAATTGTAGCCTCAGGAACACCCACAGAACTTATTAATAATTCTGAAGCAAGATCTGCATATTTTGGTGATTCATTCATTCTGAGATAATTACCATGACCAGATATTTAAAAATAGATAAAGAAATAGAATCTTTTAATAAAAAAATTATAATTGAAGGAGATAAAAGTTTATCTATTAGATGGGTTTTGCTTGCTTCTCAGGCTATTGGAAAATCAAAGGCTTATAATCTTTTAATGTCTGAAGATGTTATTGCTGCATTAAATTCTATAAAAAAACTTGGCATTAAAACAAAATATAATAAAAATTATTGTGAAATATTAGGAAATGGAATTAATGGTTTTAAATATAAAAAAAATCTAACATTAGATGCTAGCAACTCAGGAACTCTTGGAAGATTATTGTTAGGTTTGTTGATTAAAACACCAAAAAAAATTAAATTGATTGGTGATAAAAGTTTATCCAAAAGAGATTTTTCAAGAGTAACTAAACCTTTGGAAAAATTTGGGGCGAAATTTGATTATAGAATCAAGAATAAATTACCATTGAAAATATTAGGCTCAAAATCAATAAAGAGCATCAATTACTTAGAAAATAGAGGTTCGGCACAATGTAAAAGCAGCGTAATGTTTGCTGCACTTAATGCACCGGGAACTACATATATTAAAGCTAAAAAATCTAGAGACCATTCTGAATTACTTTTTAAATACCTAAAAATACCAATTAAAATTAAAAAAACTAAAAAATACGATTTTATAGAAATTAAACAACCAAAAAAAATCAAACCTTTTAATTATCAAATTCCAGGTGATATAAGCTCTAGTGCTTTTTTTATGGTATTGGCAACACTTACAAAAAGTTCAATGCTTTTAATCAAAAATGTAAATATTAATCCTACAAGACTAGGAGCTGTTACTATCTTAAAAAGGATGGGAGCTAAAATATTACTTAAAAAACAAAGAAACTATAGAGGAGAAAAAATTTCTGATATTTTAATTAAAAGTTCAAACAATCTTAAAGCTATAAATTGTCCATCGAGTTTAAATAGCAGTGCTATAGATGAATTTTTAGTAATTTTTTTAGTTGCCGCTAAAGCAAAAGGCGTTTCTTACTTCAAGGATATTGCCGAGTTAAATCAAAAAGAAAGTCCAAGATTAATTTGGGGATCTAAAATTTTAAATATGATGGGTGTAAAAACTGTATTAACAAAAAACTCTATTAAAATTTATGGTCAACCAGATTTAAAAGTTACAAAAACAATCATAATTAAAAAATACCTAAAAGATCATAGAGTTTTTATGATGAGTACAATTGCTGCTTTAACCTGTGGTGGGCAGTGGAAAATTTATGATAAAGAGTCAATTAATACGTCTTTTCCATCTTTTTTAAAAATTATTAATAAAATAAGTAATAAGTCCTAATGAAATTGAAAAATAAAATTAAAGTTGCAATTGACTCTCCTGCTGCAGCGGGTGCTGGGACACAGGCAAAACTAATCTCTAAACACTTCAATTTATTTTATTTAGATACAGGCAAAATTTATAGATTAATTGCTAATATTAAACTTACCCAACCTAAAAGATACAGTCACAACTTCATAAAAAAAATAATGAGGAAATTAAGTATCAATGATTTAGAAAATAGTAATTTATTGTCTGATGAGGTGGGAACAATGGCCTCTGTGATATCAAAAGATAAAAAAATAAGAAAACTTGTTCATGCGTTCCAAATTAAAAGTGCGTACAATCCTCCTAAAAAATATAATGGCTCATGCTTGGATGGAAGAGATATTACTTATAAAATAATTCCTGATGCAGATTTCAAGTTTTTTATTACTGCTAATACAAAAACTAGAGCATTAAGAAGATATAAAGAGTTAAAAAGTTTAAAAAAAGAGGTAACTTTCAATGAAGTCTTAAAAAGTATCAAAAAACGTGATAAAAGTGACTATAATAGGAAAGTCTCACCTCTAAAGAAAACGAAAGATTCAGTATTGATAAATACTACGAAGCACACTAAAAGAGCATGTTTTTTAAAAATAAAACAAATTATGAATATGAAACTAAAAGCTTAATGGAAATTTATAAAGATCTTTCAAACCCTGCCTCAAAAGAATTCGAAAAACTACTAAATTCACAATTTACTAAAACTGCAAACCTCGAAGAAGGAAAGATAATTGCTGGTGTTGTAAATAAAGTAACTGAAAACTTTGTATTCCTTGAAGTTCCAGGGTTAAAATCTGAACCAATACTAGATATCAATGAATTAAAAAGTATGGGTATGCTTGATAAAGCAAAAGTTGGAGAGAAAATTTCAGTCCTTCTTGAAAGACTTGAAGATAAAAAAGGTGAAGTGTTAGTATCAGCTTCTAAAGCAATGAAGATCGCCGGATGGGAGTCCTTAGTGGCTTCCTATGATAAAGGTGAAACTGTTATGGGTAAGATAACGGGACGTGTTAAAGGAGGATGCATTGTAGAGCATATTGATACTGGGTCTCTGATGTTTTTACCTGGATCACAAATATCCGACAAACCATTAAAAGATATAACTCATTTAATGAATGAGCCACAAAAATTTGCTCTAATTAAACTTGATCGCCAGCGTGGCAATGTTTGTTGTTCGAGACGAGAGGTTATTTCTACATTTAAAAAAGAGGATAAAATTAAGATAGTTGAAAAATTTAAAGTTGGCGATTTAATTAAAGGAGCTGAGGTAAAAGGTTACAGCTCATTTGGTTGTTTTTTTAATGTTAATGGTGAACTAGATGTACTTGTCCATCTTCAGGAAATATCTTATTCAAGAGTGAACCACCCAGATGAAGTTTTTACTATTGGTGAAAAACATGACTTAAAAGTAATTAGTGTAGATTTAGAAAAATTACAAGTTGGCTGTTCAGTAAAACAACTTACACCAGATCCTTTTGAAAATATTTCAAATTATGAACTAAACAAAACCTATAAAGTTAAAGTTGTTAAACTTATGGACTTTGGTGCCTTCTGCGAACTTGAAAAGGGATTATCAACTTTATTGCATTCGAGTGAATTAAGTTGGACAAAGAAAAATGTATCAGCAAAAAAGATGCTTAAAGTTAACGACGAGATTGATTGTGTAATTACAGAGATCGATAAAGAAAAAAGAAGAGTTGCAATCAGCCACCGTTTAACAACTGAAAACCCCTTTAAAGCATTTGAAAAAAAAGTTGGCTCTGAAGTTGAGGGTATTGTTTCTAGTAAAAATGAATATTCTATCTTTTTAAAGGTCGATGGATTAGATATTGATGCATTCTTGCATTGTAACGATCTTACATATCTTACAAATGCGGAAGAGGAATTAGCCAAATATAAAATTGGAGATAAATTAAAAGTTAAAGTGTTAGAAGTAAAATCAGATGAACAAAAAGTTAGAGTTGGTTTACGTCAAACTCAACCTGATCCTTTTGATTGGTTTAAAGGTAAAAAAGTTAAAGACACAATCACGGTTAAAGTTATTTCAACTGATAATAAAGGATTAGTTGTAAGACCTGTAGGAATGGAAATGGATTTTGTTATTAAAAAATCACAAATTGCGGTAGCAGCTGCAGACCAAAGAAGTACTCGTTGGACAGGTAATGAATCTGTTGATTGTGCTATAGCTGAGTTAGATTTTGAAAAAAGAAAAGCTGTTTTAAGTATTAAATTACTTGAAGAAATAGACAGAAAAGTAGCATTAGATACATATGGCTCTGAAGCAAGTGGTAAAAACTTACCTTTTTCATCTTTGTCTGACGATTTAAAGAAAAAGAAAAAAGAAGACTAAAAATTGGCTATTGTAAAATCAAAGCTTCTAAATCAACTCAAAAAATCATACCCAAATTTCTTAAAAAAAGATCTCGACCAAGTAGTTTCAATCGTCCTAAATGAAATTAAACAAGCTTTAAAACGTGGAGACCGCGTTGAACTAAGAGGCTTTGGTATGTTTTCAACAAATATTCAAAAAGCTAGAATATCTCGAAACCCAAAAACTGGTGAAAAAGTAAATACACCAGAAAAGAAAACAATTCACTTTAAAATGGCAAAAGAAATGTTTAATAAATTAAACAATGACTGATAAAAATATCTTTTTAGCATTTGATACATCAAGCTTAAAAGAGATAAAAAAAATAATCAATAATACTAAAACTAATAAACTTCAAATAATTCCAAAATTTGGCTTACAGTTTTTTTATTCAAAAAATGGGAGAGCTTTTCTTCAAAATTTTAAAAAAGATTATTGGTTAGATTTAAAAATAAATGATATTCCACAAACTGCTTTATCTGCAATGGATAGTTTAAAAGATTTAAAAAGATGTAAATATATCACTGTCCATGCAAGTGGTGGTTTTGAAATGCTTAAGGCTATTACAAAAAAAGCAAAAATAATTAATAAAAATTTAAAAGTATTAGGAGTTACAATCTTAACAAGTCTTGATAATAAATCACTTAAAGAAATTGGCCATACTAAAACTGTTAAGCAATTAGTATTAAAACAAGCTGATCTTATAAAAAAGTCTGGTGCAGCTGGCATAGTGTGTTCTGCACAAGAAGCAAAAATAGTTAGAAAAAAATATAAAAAATTATTTATTGTTACACCAGGAATAAGACTACCGGGAGATGATGCAAACGATCAATCTAGAGTAATGACTCCTAACGAAGCTTTTAAAGCTAAAGCTTCTGGTATCGTAATGGGAAGATCATTGATAAAGGGTAATATCAAAAATAACATTAAAAGATTAATTAATCATTTAAATCAATGATCCTATCCTGCAAGATTTGTGGGGTCTCTGATTCTAAAACTTTAGAGTTTTTAACCTCCCATCCTACCCCACCTAAGATGATAGGGTTTATTTGTAATTGGCCTAAATCAAAAAGATTTGTTGAGCACGAAAAGCTTAAAGAGCTATTAAAAGTTGATAAAAGAAAATCAGAATATGTTGCTGTATTGGTTAAACCTAATGAAGATATATTAGAAAGAATAAAGGATTTACCATTCGATTATTATCAACTTTATGATTGCACTCCATCTGAGGTTATATCAATAAAAGAAAAATATAATAAAAAGATTATTACTGCTATTACAGTAAAAAATAAAGAAGATGTAAATAAATATAAAAAATTTGAGTCAATTTCAGATATTATTTTATTTGATAGTAAAGGTTATGAAAAAAGTGAATCATTTGATCATTCTTATTTAGATAAATTACCCAATAACTTAGAAAAAATGATCGCAGGCGATATACAAATTGAGGATGTTTCAAATTTTAAGGATAAATCTTTTATAATTGATATAAGCGGATCATGTGAGAATGAAGAAGGGAAAAAAGACCTATATAAAATTGATAAATTTTTAAATACAGTTCATAATATAAATTATTAAATAAAATTATGACAAAAAATTCTTATAAAACAGGTCCAGATGAGTTAGGTTATTTTGGTTCAGGTGAGAGTGCTATGGGTGGAATGGCAGTTGGAGAAACACTTATGCCAGTTCTCCATGAGCTAAACCAAGGATTTGAAGAAGCAATCAAAGATCAAAGTTTTTTAGATGAATTTGATTATCATTGTAAACACTATATTGGTAGACCTTCACCACTATACTATGCGGAAAATCTTACAAAAAAATTAGGTGGAGCAAAAATTTTGTTTAAAAGAGAACATCTTAATCACACCTTAAGCCACAAGGTGACCAACTCATTATTTCAAGTATTACTAGCAAAAAGAATGAAAAAGCGTGCTTTGATTTGCGAATCTGGGGCAGGCCAACATTTTTCTGCCACAGCGGCAGTAGCTGCTAAATTTGATATGCCTCTAACCGGCGTGATGGGCGATATAGATATAGCTAGGGTAAACCAAAATATAATTAAAGCTAAGCATTATGGGGCAGAATTAAAAAGTGTACCAGGAACTTTAAAGGAAGCAATTACAGAAGCCATTAAAACTTTTTCAAGTAATCCCGACTATGCATATATATGTGGATCAGTTGTGAGTAGCGCACCATATCCTAGAATCGTTCAATTTGCTCAAAGTGTAATCGGAAGAGAAATTAGAGAACAGTCAATGGAACAAGAAGGTAGACTTCCTGATATGCTAATTGCATGTTGTGGCGGTGGCAGTAATTTGATTGGCATGATACATGAGTTTTTAGACGAACCTGAAATAATTAAGATTGGTGTAGAGGCTGCTGAAACTGCTGCGCTATCAAATGGAACGCCAGGGATTATGCAGGGAATGAAAACTTATATGCTTCAAACGGATGATGGATCTAAATCTTTAGGTGGTTCATCCTTAGGAGCAGGCATTCAATACTTTAGCGTTGGGCCTCAACATTCATTTTTAAGAGATCAAGGTATTGTTAAGTATACTAGTGCAACTGATAAAGAAATTTTAGAGGCTTATAAGCTTATAGCTTCAACTGAAGGTATTTGTAGTGCACTTGAACCAATGGCTGGTGCAGCTGAATTAATAAAACAAGCAAAGAATAAACCTAAAGATTATCTTATTTGTTTGAACCTATGTGGCACCGGTGAAAAAGACCTTAATACAATTCAAGAACATATTGGTAAAGATTTTGAGTGATAGACTTAAAAAAATTTTTACTGAAAAACTTCCTAAAACAAAATTAGTTTCTTATTTTGTGGGTTGCTACCCTACTCCTGAAATAAGTTTAGAATTAATCAAGCAAGCAATTGATAATGGTGTTTCAATTCTGGAGGTGGGTTACGTGACTTCAGAGGCAAGTGCAGAAGGACCTATTATTAAAGCCGCTCACGACTATGTATTAAATAAAGGTCATAATCTTAATGATATTATTAAGCTAGTTAAGAATATAAGAGATTACAATCAGGATGTAGGAATTGTATTAATGGGCTATATTGCAAATTTATACAAGTACCCTATTTCAAACTTTGTAGACGATATTAAAGTTTCAGGTGCCGATGCTGTTTTAGTTGTGGATGCTCCTCATGAACTAAAAGAAGAAAATCAGTTAAGAGATGCTTTGAATAAAAATGGATTATCACTCATTAAATTAGCTGCTCCTACTACTGATGACAAAAGACTTAAGGATATTGTTAATATAGCCTCTGGTTTTTTATATCAAGTGAATGTATCTGGAGTAACGGGAGTTAAATCAGCAAGTGAAACTGATGTTACAAATTTTGTAAAAAGAATCCGAAATTTAACTAATATTCCAATTTGCACTGGTTTTGGGATTAAAAGTCCTGAAGATGCAAAAAAAATGTCTAATAGTGGCTGTAATGGAGTTATTGTGGGATCGGCATTTGTGAAATATATTCAAGATAACCTTAATGACAAACTATTAACACAAAATGTTGGCAAACTAATTAAAAGTTTTACTAACGTATTGGAATAAATATGAACTGGATTTTAAAAAAAATTTCAAACTCAAAATTTGGCAACAATATTAATAAATTTATAGCAAAAAAATTTCCATCAAAATTGGAACAAGCTAATTCTAAATATATATCTTGTCATGGTATGCCGACTGATAAAGAAAGTTTAAAAAAAAATAATATGGTATGTCCAGAGTGTAATTTTCATCATTATATAAGCCCTACGTCTCGTTATAATATGTGGTTCGGCCAAAATAATTGGCTAGAAATAAAGTCTGCAGAGCCACCATCAGATCCTTATCGATGGGAAGATACAAAGAAATATATTGATCGTCTTAAAGATGCAAAAAAAACTACAGGGCAAGCCAATGCAATATTATCTTGTGAAGCTAGAATAAATAATATTGATGTTGTTATGAGTGCTGTAGATTTTAAGTTTATTGGAGGATCGATATCCATGGCGGAGGGAGAAAATGTATTAACCGCAGTTCAAAAAGCAATAGATAAAAATGTTCCTTATATCTTTGTCAGCGCCTCGGGGGGCATGAGAATGATGACTAATATTTTATCCTTGATGCAAATGACACGAATGACGATTGCAATAAATGAACTTAAAGCTGCTGGATTATTTTTTGGTGTTGTTGTAACGAGTCCTACGACGGGTGGAACTGCAGCAAGTATAGTTTCTCTTTCAGATATTTGTGTGGGGGAAAGTGGTGCAACCTATGCTTTTGCTGGTCGGAGAATCGTACAAGCACAAACACCCAGTGAATTACCAGAAAATTTTCAAACGGTTGAATATGCAAGAAATAAATCTGGGCAAATTGATCTTGTGTTAGATAGAAAAGATATTTACCCAACTTTAGGTAAAATTTTATCAATATTGTTAAAAAAGAATTCTGCTATAAAAACTGTAGAAAATGAAACTACAGAAAATAATAAAACACTTACAGAAGCTTCATAATCGTATTAATTTAAATTAATCATGGTTGATACTGAAGTTTACTATAACCAATTACAAAAAAAATATAGTCGAAGAATAACCTTAGGATTATCTAGAATAAAAAAAGCTCTGAGTCTGTTAAATAACCCAGATCTTAAACTAATAAGGCCCTGCAATATTTTGGGATCAGATGGCAAGTTTAGCTGTCTCACTTCGCTTAAGTATTTCATAGAAGCAAATGGTCAATCAACTTCAACTTTTATCAGTCCTCATCTATATGATCTTCGATCTAGAATATGGTTAAAAAATAGATTTATCTCATTAAATGAAATTAAAAAATATGAAAAAAAAATTAGTAAGTTAAAAGTTAAATTAAGCTTATTTGAGTTATTGACTTTAATATATGTTTTAGCGGCAGCTAAAGCAAAATGTTCATACAATATTCTCGAAAGTGGCTTGTTGTTCAAAAAAGACAGCTCGAACATTTTTAAAAAACCTATCCTTCAGGCTTGTACAAATATCAATAAGCAACATTTAGAATGGATTTCACCAAAAACTATAAATGAAATTTGTAAACAAAAAGTAGGCTATTTAAGCAATCAAACAAATATCTACATAGGTAAACAAAACCCTAAAACTTTAAGAATAATAAAAGGAATATTAAAGAAAAATAAAAGTACTATTACTTATCCTTCAATATGGAGAATTATTTATAAAGATAAAAATATTTATTATAAAGATAATAGACATAAAATATCTATTCGATCTAATTATATTCACAGCAAAGGATTAATAGATAATGTTGGTCTAGCAATTAAAATAGCTTTAGATCAAAAAATAGATCCAAAATTAATAGAAAGAACAATTCCAAAAATTAAATTTGAAGGGCGTTTACAATATTTAGAAAAAGGTAAATTAAAAAAATTAGTAAACAAAAATGAAAAAATTTTATGTGATGGTGCCCATTCAAACACAAGTGCACAAAATTTATATAATTATTTAAAAACTCTTAATATGCCAATTTATTGCGTTTGGGGAATGCAAAAAAATAAACTACCTAATGAATTTTTAAAAAATTTTAAAGGTATTTTTAAAAAAATTATTACCATTAGAATACCAAATGAAAAAAATGCATGTTCTTCTATAGAGCTTAAAAATATTGCTTTAAGACAAAATTATAATGTAGATATAGCTAAAAATTTAAAAGACTCTTTGAATAAACTACACTCTAAAGAAAAAAAAATAATTGTATTCATGGGAAGTTTATATTGGATAGGATATGTTCTTAAAAATAATTAAATATTCTTATCTAGGAATTCTTTTACTTTAGCTTCACCTGGATTTCCCACAAGTCTGTCAACCTCTTTGCCTTTGTGAAACACAATAGTTGAGGGTACGCCCCGAATTCCGATAGAAGCACCATGGTTTAAAGCTCCCTCCTCGACGTCTGCATAATAAAAATTAGCTTTATCTTTATATTTTTCTGAAAATGCAGCCATTATTGGCTTTAATGATTGGCAAGGCGAGCACCAAATTGCACTATATTGAATCACACTAATATCTTCGTTTTTAATTTTATTATCCCAGTCCTCATCTTTAAAAATTATCATGAATCATATATAAATTTTTTATTTATTTTATTCAAGTAATAAATTGTCATCATATAAATATTCTAAATATAAATTTTTATTTAGATGCTATGCTCTCTTAAAAAAATCGATATAGTTAGTTGATGTTTGTTTTTGATAAAAATTTTCCATGGTCATCAAAATACAACCCTGAGTCTACTAAACCCTTTATAATGTCACGGTCAAAAATTGACCTTTATCTAAAATGTAAGAGATGCGCTTATTTAGATATGAGATTAGGAATTAAAGGACCTAAACCTTTTCCTTACAATTTAAACTCAAGAATTGATGCACTATTAAAAGTTGAACATGATGTAGCTAGAGAGAAAAAAATAAAAACAAAATATTTAGAGGAAAATAATATTGATGCTATTCCTTATAGTCATCCTGAATTAGACGTTTGGAGGGAACCTTTTAAAGCGGCAAGATTTCACCATAAGGAAACTAATATAACTGTTGCAGGGTCTGTAGATGATCTATGGGAAGATAATGAAACAAAAAAGATACATATTGTGGATTATAAATCAACCCACACCCCAAATTTTGAAAAATTAAAAGCGTTTAATGCCCCTTACCTGATTGGTTATAAAAGACAGGCGGAAATTTATGCATGGATTTTATCTAAGCTAGGACTTGAAATTCACCAAAGAAGTTACTTTTTTTATGTTAATGCAACCCTCAAACAAGAGATTTTTGATAATAAATTAGATTTTGAATATGCATTAGTTCCTTATGATATGAGAGACTTTAACTGGGTTGAAAACACAGTAGTGGAAATTAAAAATTTTCTAGAAACAAATAAAATTCCTGCTTCAACAGCTGATTGTGAATTATGTAAATATATGCATAAATTTTTTGAATTTATAAAAAAGAAAAATTAACTTACGGTATATTCTTTTAGTTTTATTAGTGTATTAACAAGTTTAATTTGTTCAGGTTTCTTAACTTGTAAATGAAAAAGTTCAGGGTTCATCAAAATAATACTGATACATTGTGCTCTGGAGATACCTACGTTTAATCGATTCCGTGAATAGAAAAATTCTAGATTTCGAGAAAGATTTTCGGGATCACTTGTAGTCATTGATAAAATTGAAATCGGTCTTTGCTGCCCCTGAAAAGAGTCAACAGTTCCGACATTGGCACCTTTAGGTAATATTTCTTTTAAATAATTTACCTGAACATTGTAAGGGCTTATAACTAAAATAGAATCTATATCAATATTAGACTCCTTACCTTTTTCATCAATAAATTTTCCTTTTAAAAATTTATCATATAGTTTAATTATTTCTTGACCTTCTTCCTCACATAATTGTGATCTATTTTTATGATTCATAGGTAGGTAATATATTCCTGAGTCTTTAAAGGTTTTTTCTGATTTAGGTAGAATTATTTTTCTTTTTTCTGTATCTGGATGATATTTTAACCTTCCATCATAAAAACTATTACTTGTAAAACTATTTATATTTGGATGTAATCGTCTTGTAGTGTTTAAAAATATTCCTCTATCAGGTGATATAGTATCATCTTCTACTAAAAACTCTAAAATACTTTTATTAATTTTTCCAGGATGTACTGCTCTTGAGGGCATTGCTAATTGTTGTTGATCTCCAACTAATACAATATTTTTAGCACACTTACCCATAGCCACAACATCTGCAACAGATACTTGGCTTGCTTCATCAATAAACAAAACATCTATTTCTTGATCAAAAAATTCCTTTCTTAAGTGATATTTTGTTCCTGCAAATAAATTATGACTATTTTCTTTTAATGCTTTAATAAAATTTCTATCATCATTGTCTCTTTTTTTACCTTTATGATCTATATATTGAGTGGTTATAAACTCTCCATCAAAAATATGTTCTTCTAGGGATCCTTTTTGTTTAAGACCTTTAAATTTAAAATTCTGTTTAATAGCCTCTTTTTCTATAGCTTCTAATAAATTGATAATTACTTTATGAGAATTTCCACTTATTGCTATTTTTCTACCCTTTTTTAAAAGATGAATGACTGAACATCCAATTGTGAACGTCTTGCCAGTACCCGGAGGCCCTTGCAAAACAACAAATGAATTATCTAAGTTTTCTATAACTAATGGTATTTCTTTTTCAAAATTATCTGTTTTTACTAAATTTTCGCCTTTTTTTAACCCTTTTATATTTGGAATTTCTTTTTTAAGAATATCTAAAATTGCTAAATACTTGTTAGTCTTATTGCTAGAAATTGTTTCTTTTATAAACTCTTGTATTGAAGACTCTAGCTTATCTGGTGGCGTTGGTTTTGGTGGTCCTAAATTTAATAATTTAGGTAAATTTTCTTTAGCTAACCCAGTCTTTCTATCAATTCCAGTTCCTTTTTTAATTTCTAAAATTCTTTTTTTAGCATCAATACTAATTATCTCTCCTGCATTTTTTTTATCAAAATCAACCCACTGAGCATTAGTAGCTAATTGACCTTTTTTAATTTTGTATTCTTGTTCTGGAAATTTATATTTATATAATAAACTTTGTTTTATTGGCTCTGGTTCACCAATCAAATTTAAACCACCTAAGCAATCAGCATCATCGATTAATTCATCTGTATTTTTATATCTTCTCTCTCTAAGGGCCCACCAGTCTGGACGATTTTCTCTTCTATGATAATTTTGAATATTTGAGAATAATTTTTTTAAATCACTTTCAATTTTAGATTTATCTATTTTTTCATCAAGTTCTCTTGCGGTTTGCTCCCAATCTTTATGTTCTTCTTTTTCTTCTTTTTGCTCTGCTGGAGTAAACCATTCAACATTGTCAGGCCTTGCTTCATCTAAAAGCCAATTTCTTAGATGCATTGTTGATTGAACATCTTCTTCATTATATTTTTCAATCTTATCTAAAATTTTCTTATCTTTTGTTTCTATATATTCTACATAATAGTCAACTGACTCTGATGCCGTTTTAACATCTCCAGATCTTTCAAATTTATAAAATTTTTCTATATCTTTTAATGAATAACTCTCGGAAGAACACTGCATAGATTCTTTTACACATTTATAAAGATCAACAAATTTTTCTTTTATCAATAAATTATCTAATTCTCTCATCTTTACTTTATGAAAAGATGTTAAATCTTTAACGGCTCTTTCTTCATAATTGTGGTAGTGAAAAATATAAGAATCTGGGTATTTTGATAAATGATTTGTAACAAAGTCTAAGAAATCTATTATTAATTGTTTTTCTTCATCACGATCATGAGCCCAAAAAAATTTACTTTTTGCTTTATCATTTTCAATATAATGCAAGCCAAATAAGTATTGTAAACCATCTTCATAAACAAAGCTGGGGGCACCCTCTATATCAAAAAATAAATCACAAGATCCTTTTTGAGGTAATCTGTTAAAGCCACGAAGAGGTTCAACTGGAAATAATTCATATTTATTTTCACCTGTTTTTTTATTATAAACTTGAAGCTCTGCCTGCTTAATTATTTTTGTAAGCCTATAATCTTTTATACCCTCTATTTTCTTTTTTTTATCCAAACCTGCTACTTTATGCATGGTTAAAATTTTACTGTCTTCTAGAGCCTGAATTTCTATTCTTTGGATACCAGCAACCAAGTTTAAGCTATCTTTTTTTTCCCATTCCGATTTACAAGCATCTTGATAGTCACAAAATTGGCAATAACTACATTTATTAGGCTTAATTTTATCTATGGATTTACTATTTAAAAAATTTTCATATTTTTCTTTATTAATAGAAAAATAATTCATCGTTTCGTTTAAAGAAAATGATTTTTCTTTAAAGTTTTTTAAAACAATATTTGTCTTCTCTCCAACAACACCATCTTGATATTTTGTTAATAAATCAACATAAGAGTTTACTTGCATGAGGTGGTCAACTTTAACTTGAGATGATATTTTTGTATCAGTCACCTCATAATAAGGTTCACCTTTTTCATTTAACTTTTTTATTAAAAAGTCTGGCTTTCCTATCCAATTGTTTTCTATTAGACATCCCTGGTAAATTAAATCTGCACCATTTTTAATTGCTTTCTGAGTTTGCTTTTCTTGGTCTGCATTTGATAGTGATTGATCTATTTCAACTACATTTTTATTATTTTTTTTTATTTTTTTTAAATAATCTTTTTCATGATTCAGACCTCTTTTAAATAAAGCTTTAATACTTATTGTTTTTTCTTTTTTTGGAGTGCCTCTTAAATTATGAATTGTATGATAATTACAATTAAGGAACCCTATCAACTGTGAAGGAGATAAAAACTTCTTCTTTAAATTAATCTTCTGCATTAACGATCTTGTTCAACTTTTCTAATTTGGAAGATCTTTTTGTTTCTAAAACAGATTTTACTAATTTCCGATTACAACTTACATCAAGAATTTCTTCAACTTTTTTTGCAATAGTTGTCTTTGTTAAACATTCTTTATTTTTTTCATTTCGAATCTTAGATTTTTCTTCTTTACCTACTGCTGCATCAATTTTTTTTTGATATTCTGCTGCACTAGGAGCATTATCAAAAATTTCTAATATTTTTTCTTTTTTTTGTTTTAAAATTTTTCGCCCTAATAAAGAATTATTATTATTTTTCATTATTTCTAAGATTTCATTAATTTTAGAATCCGATGGTATTTTATAAATTGTTGGTGTTGAACCATCTCTTCCTTCTCTTTTTAATTTTGCCATTCCAATATTATTATTATTAGCAAATCGAGGTAAATTATCTGCTCTATCAATTAAAATTTTTTTTTTATTTAAATAAGAAATAAATTCATCAGATGTTAAATAATCATTCGGTTTTTCTTCATAAAAATAGCCTTTGTCTTCTTTAGTTTTTAATTCATATGGATTGCTATCTCTGATACTCATTTGTGCCCTTAATTTTTAAAGTTTGATTTTTTTAATTCTTCTGGATCTTCAACAAATGTTATCATTTTATCTTTTTCTTCAGTTTTACTTATCTGTCCTGTATTAAGTCCATGATCATCTTTGAGTTTTATTATCTTTGACTCTAAACCTTGTGAAGAACCATACGATGTATGAACAACTTCTGTTAAAGATTTTGCGTGTGTATTATGGCTTGATATTAATGTTTTTAAGCTTTTTTTCAGGATGCTAAATTTATTATAAATATCTTCACCTTTTCCGATCATTGAATCTATTTTTGATATTTGTTTTTCTTGATTCTTAATTGAGGTAATGGTCGATATTAAACTCATAATGCTTATTGGTCCCGACAACATAATATTTTTTTCAAAACATATATCTAAAATGTCATCAGATTTTTCAAGTATACTTAAATAGCAACTATCAAATGGTAGAAAAAGAACCACATATTGAAATGAATTTAAGTTATGAATCTTTAAATAATCTTTAGTAGAAAGTTGATCTATATGAGTTTTAACAGACTCTATGTGCTTCTTTAAGTGAAATTCTCTTGTTTCTTGGTCTTTAGCATTAGAAAACTCTTGAAAAGACTTTAAAGAAACTTTGCAATCTATAATTATATGGTCTGTGACTGGGCCTTTAATATTCAATATAAAGTCTGGATTAACTACTTTTTTGTTTCCAGTTAGAGGGTCTGTAATTGTATGACCCTTTCTTTCTTCAAAATCTCCATCATCTTCACTTAGACCATTTTTTTCGAGCAATCTTCTTAGTTTTTTTTCATTAAATCTTCCCTGATATTTCGCATCACCTACTAACTTTTCATGAAAATTTTTAAATATAGAAGCTTGGTTTTTATGTTCAGTTAAAATTGCATTACTTTGATCTTTAAATTCTTCAACATTTTTCCTATCCAAGATTAATTGTTCTTTATCTTTTTTTAGATCTTCTAAATATTTTTCAGTAATATTAATCCTATCTATTAATTTTTCATTATTATTTTGAAGTTTTAGAAATTCAGGATTATCTAAATCCACAGGCTTAGTTTTTTTTGAATAATAAAAAAAATAACCCACTAAAAACAAAACAGATATAGTTAATACAATTACTGATATTATTAGTGTCTCTATCATAATAGCTTTATACCTTAATTACTGTATTTTGACCATTGTTTAGAATATCTTCTGACAACGGCATTATTATCGATACATGCTGATATCAAATATGTTAAACAATCTGAGAATTCTCTAGAACCATCTCCATTACCAGTTGCATGACTCAATTCATGTAAAAAAGTTGAAAAGATTTTACCAAAGCTTTGAGAAAATAAATCTGCGTGCAGATATACTGTTTTTGAATTATAATCAGAATTATTTTTAATTTCTCCCAATAACTCTTTACAAAAAATCTTTTTAAAATTTAATTTATATAAAGACTCATCTTCATCTTCTTCATTATTAAAAAGTTTTGCAAAAGATGGGCTAACACCTTTGGCAGCTTCAAAACAAAAATTTATCGCTTTTTGTTCCTTAGGTGAAAGTTCTTTTGTTTTTTTATTTTTAATTCTTTTTTCAGCGTTAGCCTTAGACCTGATAAAACTTTCTAATGAACTTAAAACACCAAAATTATTAAAATAACTTGGAAGCATAATCTTATTACTTTTCTTTTGTTTGCTATCTCGATTTCTAATGTAATTTTGAGTACGAGTACTAAACCAATCGTGATAAGTTATTTCTCTGGAATAAGTAAATTTACTTTCACTTATATAATCATTACCAAATAAATCTTTTAATGATTTATCATCTTTAAGTCTTCCATAAGTACTTGAGGCTATTGCACTTAAAAGAAGGTGACCTTTGGGCCAAATCTCCTTTGAAGATTTTAATATATATTTAATGGCAGGATTATTTTTCATTTCAGCATAATAAAAACCGCTTCTTGCAAATATAGAGTAAAAAGTACTTTGCAATTTTGAATCAAATGCTTGACGGTCTCTGTCGATCTTAACTTTCTTTTCTAGGGCCGCGTAAGATTTATCTATAGAAATAATGACTGGTATCCCTTTTATATCAACTCTTTTAAGACCTTTATAAAAACCAAATCCATCTTTTGTTATAGATTTGTAAATAGTAATATCATTGTATGAGTGTAATACTTCTCCAATTAAAGGATTGTTACTATAAAAGAAATTACGAAGACCAAACTCAAACGCTTTTTTAAGTTTTTTATCTAGCGTATTTATAATGAAATAATTTCCTTTTAGCTTATTGATTTTAAAATAATTATATACGAGGGCTCTAAGTCCATCTGTGCCTGGAACTTCTGCTCCAACACTAACTACAAGGCATTTATCACCAGAAATCATTATTGGGTTATAAATACCCATTCTAGCCATATCTGATAAGCACTTCTTAACTCCTTCGCCGTGAGACCCGATCATAGATTCTTGTTCAGATTTTGATGATCCTATATAATATAATTTTTCTAATGAATATTCATTTGGAGCATAAACTTTAATTTGATCATTATCTGTTGTAATTTTTATTTGATCTATATCCATTTTGGCCGAAACAACACCGTCTCTTGCGTTTTGTAAAATATCACGACTTATTTTTTCATGATCCCAAACTTCTTCCCCCCAGCTGGTTGTAACAGATGACTCTATGGATTTAATGTGCTCTACTTCACTAACTTCTTTTAAGTCTAAAATGATATCCTTTAATTTTTTAATGTTATTCATTGTTACCTCCTATTTTCTTTATATTATTAATTTTATATAACTCTTCTTTTATTACCTCAATTTCTGTTAAACCTTTTAGGTATCTTCTTTTTTGTTTTTGTTTCTTTAAAAATTTTAAAATAATTAAAGGTAGAAAGTAAATCTTAAAAAATAAACTTTCTATTCTTCTTTCCTGATAATATTTAAATTTAGCTTTTTCGCTTATTTGTTGATGTTCAAAATACTCTAAACATTCACGTTGCCATACCAACATATATTGTAATCTTTCCTCTAAAATATACTTAAAGTTTTTATTCATATTTTCTCTTATTAGTTATTTATCATATGATGAATGAAGTATATTAACTCGATTATAAGTACTGTTTCTAAAATAGACATAATTTAATGTTCTTTGTATCCTTTCGATGTTTTCTCTCTAATTTTTTTTTCACAATATTTTTCAGCTGCTTCTTTTGAAACAAAAGTATCTTTTCCTCCATTTTTATTAATCATAAAAACTTTTGAAGCAGGATTTTTAATCCCAATTCGTCCGTAAGTAACAACAAGTTTTTTTGCTTCTAAGTTTATTTCCCAAAATTTGTGGGCATTTGTTCCTAGATCTTTATATTCAAAGTGTCTCATTTTTTTTCCCTTCATTTAGTTAAGTGTTTTACTTTTATCTGCTTCTTTTCTTCTTCCGAAGTCATCCATTTCATCACTATCTGTAGTCCATTCATCTAATGATGACATATATTCTTTATGTTGATCTAATAATTGCTTTGAAACCGCTCGCGTGTAGTACTTGAAGGCTGGATAGCTCATTTTAAACATCATTTCTTGCATCAGTCTGTAATGAAATAGATATAAAGATTTATCTCTATCAATCCCTTCTCGATTAGTTTTGTCTCTAAATGCTTGAATTAATTCTTTTGAAAAAGCATCCATCTTGTCGAAAATATCTTGATTTGTTTCAACTTTTAGTTGCTTTAAAGTTTTTGTTTTAAATGGAATTACTTTTGCATCTAAAGAAGACTTTTTTTTTATCAATTTTTTGTCTTTAGTATCGCTCATAACGACGTTTTATCAGGTAAAAAACTAAAGTCAACTCTTTTCTTTGTCATTTGACAATAAATATTACAATATTATCCTTGTTATATTGTCATTTAGTTATATATAAAGAGTATAAAATTTTATGATTCGACAAAAAAAAACAGCTAATACAAAAAGAAATAGTGAAGAAATTCGAAAAAATGGTGAATTATTATCTATAATTCTTGAAAAATCCAAAATTTCTCAAAGACTCTGCTCGATAAACATGGGTGAAAACGATGCCTTTTTAACAAATTTTATCTATAGATCTCCAATATGTTTTAGTAGAGATTTTTCTTATAGATTTTTATCAAGTATTTACCATTTTTTAGTTAGAGATTCTCAAAAAAAATCAAATGAAAGATTTGATGAGATAATAAATGATGAAACAATCAAAAATCTTGATATCAATAAAAAATTGTTAATCCCAGCTCTTCAAAGACACACCCTAGCACTTATTAATATTAATAGAGAAATTTTTGAAAGAAATGATGAAGAAATAGTAGAAAATTATATTCAAGAAATTTATCCAGAAAAATTTGAAGGTTACAAAAACTTTTTAAGAGGGTTGGATTATGAAAGAACAGGTTTAAAGAATGTATTAAATGTACAACAGCTTTATGAACAAGAACATCAAAATACTTTAGAAAAAGTTTTATCTATTGAAGAAATTGATATGCTTAATGAATATTCTGATTTTGAGATTCAAATGGAGTCTACAAATAACTTTTTTTATATATGTGAAAATTTAAGATCTAAATTGATTCCATCTTTTTATTCTCCAACTGATTATAAAGAAATAAAGATGGACCATTTTAATAAAGGAGCTTTTTTAATAAGACGTAAAGAAGTAAATCAATTAAAGAATAACAATACTATTGGTGGAGAGATAGTATGGAAATCAGGTAAATTTAATTTTGAAATTGAAAAAAAGACAAAAAGTGGGTGGTTCTTTGGCAAAAAGAAAGGTAATGAAGAAAACAAAGAGACAAAAGAATTAAAAGAAATTGAAGCTATCACAAAGGAAGTGGAAGAATTGGCAAAAATACAAGCCACAAATGAATTAAAAAATGAAATTTTAACAAAGAAAAACTATGAAAAAATACTAAACATTGCGAAAGAAGAAGCTCAAAATTTGGATAATAAAGGTTATATTGATAAGAAACAAAAAGGTAAATTAGGTGAATATATTGAAACTTCAGATTTTTTAAAAAAACAAGAAGAGCAACATCTAGCTATGAGAAAATTAGCTAATAAAGGAAAGCAAATTAGATTATATGAAATAGACGAATTAATTAATAAATATGGTAATACAGAAATTATAAGAAATTTTGTAAATAGTTTTGGTTTAATAAAAATGGAGCCACCTGAAAAAGAAAAATTATTTAAAGATGAAAATGAAATTAATATTATCAAAGAAAAAGAAGAAAAAAAATTAGCTTAGAAAAAAATTATGCAACTATTTACCTATTTTGATTGTGAATCGGACGCCGGAGCGGCAGGAAAAGCAACTTGTCTTTCTATTGCAGCAGTAACTGTAGATGAGAATTTTAATGAAGTTTCCATAGGTGGAGTTCCCGCCCAATGGAAAATTAATTCAAGATTTAAAAGATCTCGCGTTTTTGAAATAGATGCCATGTTAGCCCACAATATTCCCATAGAAGTTATTAAAAAAGAGGCTCTTTCAAATGGTCAGCTAGTGGATGAATGGGAAAGAAGATTTAAAATACTAGCGGATCATGGCACCGTTTTCGTGGGCTATAATTCAATGAATTACGATAACATTTTACTGCAAAATACTTTATTTATTAATCTTAAATGGCCCTACATTACAAATAAACAACAGTTTGATCTTTTACCAGCTATCAGAGCTGCAAGTGTCTTTGCACCGGGTGCACTGAATTATGAACTTAATGCAAAGGGCAACACTTCATTCAAATTACAATCAATGCTAGCTGCAAATAATATCCATACTGAAGGAGCACATGACTCGCTATATGATACTATCGCCACGAAGGACCTTGCTAAAAGATTATTTGAAAAAGCTCCAGATGTTTTTAATGCATCTATTGAATTAAGAAAAAAAGCTGATGTACTTCCAAAAATTCAAGAAGGAATATTTTGTTGGCATGAAGCTTTTTTTAAAACAAAGATTTATTGTGGAATGCATTTAGGTAACACTATTTTTCCTGGATGGTATTATCTATACGATTTAAGAAAACATCCAGATGAGGTTATAAAATTAGATAGAGAAGGACTAAAACAAAGTCTAAAAGAATCTCCTAAATGGCTTCGTACTTTAAAAAGTAATCGTGCACCTCTTATAATGGATAGTGAGATGGCACTACTAGATGAAAGCTATAAAACATTAGGAATGAGTGAACTAAAGAAAAGATATAATTTATTAAAAAAACATAAAGATGAACTTTCATCAAGAATAAGAGACATTATTGAAGAACAATATTCTGAAAAACAAGAATTTAATCAAGAAGAACTTCAGCCTGAAGAAAAAATTTACTCGTTAAATCCATCCAATGAAGAACGAAATTTAATGACTCAATTTAATCAAGATAATACCTCTCAAGAAAAGAAAAGAATTTTTAATCTTTTTAAAAGAGACGATGTTAAAATTTTAGCAGAAATGAAATTATTCGATGATAACGATGGTAATGAAGATAAATTTTGTGAAATTTTAAGCAAGAGAGACTATAAAAGAATTAAAAAAAGAATAGCTACAAATATTCTTGATATGTCAGATAAGCCAAGTCCATTCACTAAAATACCTACACAACAAACTAGATTAGATACATTAAGAGTAATAGCCGAAAAAAATGAAGATCATGAAAAAATGAAACAACTTGATAGCTTTGATAAATATCTAGAAGAGATGAAACTCTTTTATGGAAAAGCATCATAAAAATTACAATGAGCATAATTAAAGCTGAAAAATTAGAAATCGAGATTCAAGAACAAAAAATTAAAAATGCAGGCTGTAAATATTTAATTTTAATAAGAACTAAAGAAAAATTACAACAAAAACTTAAAGTTATTACTACAAACCAGAAACCAATTATTAAAAGTACAGTATCAATCAACAATATAGTTAAAATGAAAGCTAATATTTAACTTATTCAAATTTTACTAAGCCAATTTTTTCGGTGTACTGCTATACCAAGTTTTAACTGCCTACTCCTGAGCTACTAGGCCAATTTTCTCAAGTGTACACCTAAAAAATTATTTGTTAGGGTAAATTGATGAAAAAAGTTGAATATGACTATGGGGATAAAAGAAAATTAACAGAAATTAAAAAAAAATTTAAAATAAATCAATTCATCAAAATTTTAGATTCTAAAGATAGCCCAAGTATATTTTCTACCTTAGAAGAAATTACTAAAATTGATATATCTATTGATGATGAATTTACCAATAAAATGGGCTTAGTAAATTTTTTTAAAAAAATAAGTAATCAACTTACATACTCACCCCTAATAGCCTTTGCTGCTGATAATGAATTTGCTTCTAACTTTTTAGATTTTGGATTATTAAAATGTACATTGAATAAAAAAAATGATTTTCAAATTTATTTAATTAAAAGTGATATTTATACGAAAGGCATCTCATATGGAGATGTTAATAGTTATAATTATTTTGAGTTAAATAAAGAACCTGAAAATAATAAACTTCTTAAAATTTTATATGATGAAATAAAAAAGAGTAGCAAAATGTTATATGCTGAAGATATTTATTTTTTTGCTAAATTAAAATGGTCAAAAGCAAAACTTAAAAAAATTGTTAAAACTACTGATGAACTAGTATTTCATGAAGATTGATTTTCTAACACCCACCTTTTTTACAAGCACCACAACTTGAGCAGATAATCCATCCACAACTATTGCACTCATAATCAAAAATATTATCTCTTTAATTTTTTGCATTTTTTAATCTTTCCTTTCTTTTCATTTCAGCTTTTCTTTTTTGATATATTCGATCTCCCTCTCTTTTAATTTCTTTTTGAGCTTCAGACATGTTGGCCCATCTTTTTTTTTGTCTGTTTGTTTCACTTATTTTTAATTTCTCTAATTTTTTACCTGATAAATTTTCTAAATAATTTCTATTTCTCTCTCTTTTTTCTTCTAACTGCTCTTTAGTTAAATTTTGATATCTAAGTTTGTCCTTTTTTTTCTTTTCTGATTTACTCATTTGATCTCTATAGCTTTTGCTCAAAGCATTTTTTCTAAATGTATCTTCATCAATTTCTTTATTTTTAAATCTTAATATATTTTCTTTAGTCGAGAGTTTATAAATTTCTTTTAAAGGTCTTCTTCTTTTTCCCATTTGCCCAAAAACTAAATTTTCCCTATCAACTTCTGTTCTTGTGAGTAAGGCATTTTTTTCATCTGGGTTTAAATAGCCTCGGCCCATAAAATCTGTTTTTGTCCAAGTGGGGTATTTATCTATTATTTTTTGAATTACATCATCAGATCTTAATACCCATTGGTTATTACCTTTTGGGTTTCTATTAAAATTATCATTTTCCATTAATATAATAGCTTAACAAATCACCAATAAAGTGTCGACAGTCAAAACCTTAGTAAACTCATAAGACTTGTTTAATTTATCTAATTATCTAAAAGTGTTGATATGGAATTATTCTTAATATTAAAAATATTGTTTGTTATAGGGGTTCTTATTTTCGGTTACGCCGTGTTGAGAAACCTTGATATTATTAAAATTATTCTAGTATATTTCAAAGATTTGCTTCTTGGAAGATAACTTAATTAAATCATAAATGAAAAAAATATTATTTGTTTTATTAATTTTAACACTAAGTATTTCAGGTTTAGCAGCTCACACATCCCATTATCAAAACTTTAAAAAAATTGAAATGGAAATTTTAAAGAATGGTAAAATTATTGGTTACAACATATATTTTTTTAATAAAAAGAATGATGTTCTAACAGTCAGAAATCAAATTCAATTTAAAGTAAATCTTTTCGGTGTCGATGTATTTAATTTTAAAGGTTATGGTATAGAAAAATACAAAAATAATAAACTCATATCATACGAATCTAAAACAAAACAAAATGATAAAGAAAAATTTGTAAATTTAATTTATGAACCTGAAAATGATAAATTTAATATAAAAGGATCTTCATTTACCGGCTTTGCAGAAACTAATAATATCCTAGGTAATTGGTGGAATCATCAAATATTACAAGCAGAGTCACAAATTAGTCCTATATCTGGAAGTATAAAGAAGCAGGTTGTAACATTTTTAGCTAAAGAAAAAATTGAGCTTAATGGAAAAATAATTGAAGTTGAACATTTTAAATTAACATCAAAAGAAAAAAGAAATCAAAAAAAGAAAAAACTAGATTTTGATATTTGGTACGATAGTGAAAATGCTCTAATCGTGAAGGTTTCTTATTCAAAAATGGGTGATTGGGAATATAGGCTAAAAAACTATGAGTAAATTTTTATTTATTAATTTTTACAGATAAATCTTTTGCACTCAGCCAACCTGACTCAAGTCTAGAGCCTACGAACCAATCGGCACAGACCCCAAGTCTTAGATTATTATTCCAGTAGCTTTTAATATTAAGTGGTTTAGAATTAGATGAGTATCTCCATCCATGATTTTGAATATGAAAAATTTTATTTTTTTTTAAGTTTGTTAGTTCAAAAAATTTTTTGACTAAAATTTTTGCATTATTTATCTTATTGATCTTGTTTTTATCTATTACTTTATTAGCCCACTTATACGTACTTTGTAATGTCCATAAGTCATAATTACTTTTAAATCTTTTTTTACTATTTTCATATGCTGCCCAACCTAAAATTGGATCAGAAAAAAAATAACTACTAATATTTGATCCTGTTTTTTTTGTAACAAACATAACTGTAATATTGGCATCCATCTTTACTTTTTGTTTAATGAATTGGTGATTAATATATTTTTTTGTAAGATTTTTTAATTGAGGAAATGGACAAGTTAATATCAAAGATTTATAAAACTTTTTAGTACCATCAGAAAAATCTAGCTCCCAAACCTTATCTTTATTAGAAATTTTTATAAGCTCACTGTTAAAAGTACAATTAATATTTTCTAATAAATATTTGCTAATGGAATTGTTTCCTTTATATCCAATTATTTTAATGTGCTTTTTATTCTCTTTTTTATCTGTTTTTAGAAATATATGTTTACCTTGCCATTTTTTGAGTATTTTTTTTGTAATTAGATTGTTTACAAATCTTTTAAATGGAAGGCTTTTGGGGGAAATATATTGAACTCCATGATCAAAAGTTCCATTCTTATCAAATTTTTTATTAGATGATCTTCCTCCTACACCTCTTGCTTTGTCATATACATCTAATGAATATTTCTTACTTATAATATTGGCAATTGTAGCACCAGAAATGCCAGTGCCGATAACACAGAAGTCCTTCATTTTCCTGCAACAACCATGCCTTCTATTAACATTGTTGGAGCATTTGTTGAATATTTAAACTCAAGATCATCTGCCAGTGTTATGTTTTTAAATATATCCTTAAAATTTCCAGCTATAGTAATTTCACTAACGGGGTATTTAAATACACCATTTTCTAACATAAACCCATTGGCTCCAACCGAATAATCTCCTGTAACTAGATTACTTCCATGACCAATTGTTTCTGTAATGTAGAGAGCTCTTGAGTTTAGTTTCAAAAGATCTTCATATGAGATAGACCCTTTTTCAAAAAATAAATTACTTGTTCCTCCACTTCTGCCATTTGATTTTAAGTTCAATTTTTTTCCATAATAAGTATCAACGAGATAGTGCTTTAAAACACCCTTATCCACTAATTTTAATTCCTTAGTTTTAACTCCCTCGCTATCAAAATATCTAGAACCTAATCCTTTAACTATATCAGGCTTGTCATAGATATTTATTGAGGTTGAAAATATTTCTTCATTTATTTTATTTTTTAAAAATGAAGTACCTCTTGCTACAGATGATGCAGTTATTGCACTTGCAAAAGCACTTAGTATTCCTTTTGAAATTCTTCTATCGAAGATAATACTTATTTTTTCACTTTCAATTTTTTGAGGATTCAATTTTTGAATTGTTTTTTTAGCTGCCAATAATCCAATTTGATTTGGTTTAAGCATATCATGTAAGTGGCAGGTGTTTGTAAACTCATAATCTCTTTCCATATTATCATTAGCGTCTTTTGCTATAGCAACACATGATGCAGAAAAAGAGGAAGATTTATATCCATTTAAAAAACCATCACTACTTGCTAATATAAAGTTAGATCTAGACTCTGTAAAACCTGTTTCTGTATTAATAATTTCTTTTTTTTCAAGTGCAGATTCCTCGGCTTCTTTTAAATATTCAATCTTTTTATCATTTTCTATGTGGTCATCATCATATAAATTTAAATCATTAATTTTATTTCCTAACAAATCTTGATCTGGTAAGGAATTAAATTCATCCTCTGGTGTAATTTTTGTTGTTTCAATACATCTCTCTATTAAAGTTTCAATATTATCTTCATTAAGATTTGATGATGTAATACCAGATTTCTTTTTTCCAATATAAGTTTCTAAACCAACCCCTAGACCATCTGATCTGTTAGATTCATCTAGTTTTCTATTTCTAAAATTAACTGTTTCAGAAATTGAATGTCCTACTACTGCTGTCACATCGGTTGCACCTAATTTTTTAGCTAAATTTATACAATAAGATGCTGTTTTTTTTAAATAATCTTGATCTTTAATCATATGATTTATAATTGAGTTCCACCAACAGTCATTTTATCAATTAAGATTGATGGCTGTGCCACACCAACTGGAACACCTTGCCCGGCTTTTCCACAGGTTCCAATGCCTGGATCAAGCATCATATTGTTTCCAACTAATGAAACTTCTTTTAAAATTGAAGGACCATCACCAATTAATGTTGCTCCCTTGATAGGTGACCCTATCTTTCCATTAATAATTTCATAAGCTTCTGTGCAATTAAATACAAATTTTCCCGAAGTAATATCAACTTGACCACCCCCAAAACTTACTGCAAATATTCCTTTATCGACTGATTTAATCATCTCTTCTTGAGAATATTTTCCATTTAACATCATTGTGTTTCTCATTCTTGGAAGAACAGCGTGTTTGTAGCTTTCTCTTCTGCCACTTCCAGTAGATCTAGTATTCATTAATCTTGCATTTAAGCGGTCTTGCATAAAATTTTTTAAAATACCATTTTCAATTAAAACAGTTTTTTCTGTAGGTGTACCTTCATCATCAATTGTTAAACTGCCTCTTTTATTATGTAGAGTTCCATCATCTACAATAGTAACACCCTCGCTTGCAACTCTTTGTCCCATGAGATTATGAAAAGCAGATGTTTTTTTTCTATTAAAATCTCCTTCTAAGCCATGCCCTATAGCTTCATGAATTAGTATTGCTGGCCATCCTGGTCCCAACACAACTTTCATTTCTCCAGCCGGTGCAGGTTTACTTTCTAAATTTACCGAAGCAATTCTAAATGCTTCATCACAAACTGTTTTCCAGTTGTCATTTTTCAGATACTCATCATACGATTGTCTTCCACCAATCCCATAAACTCCTGTTTCTTTTTTTCCGTTTTTTTCAAGCATCACCGAAACATTGAAACGAATTAAAGGCCTAACATCTGTTAGTACTTCACCACCTGATCTAATAATTTCTACAGACTTGTGCTCCCCGGTAAAACTAGCTGTAACCTGCTGAACAATACCTCCTTTTGCTCTAGTATAATTATTAACTTCCTTCAAAAGTTCTAATTTAGATTGAAGCAATTTTTCCTCTATAGGATTGACACCTTTATAAAACTTCTCATTGGTTTTTGGAATTTCATGATTGTAAACTCCGTTTTGTGACTTGAGTGTTGATCTTAAGTTATCAGCTGATTGTTTTAACGAATTTTTAGAAATTTCATTTGAATGGGAGTATGCAACGACCTCACCTGTTACAGCTCTTAAACCATAACCTAGGTCAGAGCTATAAGTGGAGCTTTTAATTTTGTCATCATCCAATACAATTGACTCACTTTTTGAATTTTCTAAATAAAGCTCCCCATCATCACATTTATTTAAAGTTTCAGAAATAATACCTTCTGCATCGTTTCTACTTAAATCTGTCTTAGAAAAAAAATCACTCATATTAATAAACTAGTATTTATTTAGTTTTTTTCAATTGTTGAAATTAGCACATGTACAAACTAATTGATTTCTAATAATTTTACAGAAAAAAATTTATGAAAGTTTATTATAACGAATCCTGTAATATTTGTAGAGCTGAGGTAAATCTCTATAAAAAGCAAAATATAAAAGAAATTGAGTGGATAGATATCACTAATAATATAGTTGCAGAAAAGGACACATCAAAAGATGACAAAACTCTTTTAAGAAGACTGCATGTAGAAGAAGGTGGGCAAGTATTTGGGGGCGCAAAAGCTTTTTTGCTTGTTTGGAAAAAAATACCAAAATATAAATTTTTGTATACTTTTTTTAAATTACCAATAATTTTTACTTTATTTTCATTCTTTTATGAAATTATTGCTTTCTTTTTATATTTAAAAAATAAAAATCAGCTTTCTAAATAAACTTTTACTTATTGAGAGTGGCTACTAATTCATTTATGTTTCTACTATGAGAGTTTATAAAATTTTTATATTATTTTTTTTAATAAGTAGTTTTTTTCTTTCAGCACAAGCATCTCAAAAAATCATTCTAGATAAACTTTTTAATCAACTTATTAAAGCCGATGATTCAGCTGATGTAGAAAAAATAGAAAAAAAAATTTGGTCTGTTTGGAGCAAGCATCCTAATAACACGCTAACAGAAAAGTTGGAATTTGGAATAGAACTAATGCAGTATGGAGATTATGATTATGCATTAAAAGTTTTTAATAATGTCATAATAAATGACCCTAATTGGTCTGAAGCTTGGAATAAAAGAGCTACTCTTTATTTTTTGATGAGTAAGTTTAAAAGTTCTCTAAATGATATTGATAAAGTTTTAAGTATGGAGCCTAGACATTTTGGTGCTTTATCAGGACAAGCAAGAATTTATATAAAACTACAAAAATATGAAAAAGCTATTAAAAGTATAGAAAGAGCACTTGAGTTTCACCCATCATTTAAAAGTCGACAACTAATACCCGAGATTGAAAGATTAATTAAAGAAGAAAGTGTTTAACTCAATCTTTTTTAGCTCTTTTTCTTGAAATTAAATGAGTTAGTGAATCTACCATCAAATCTGAAGCTTTAAATATTTCATTAGTCTTAAATTCATATGAAAAATTTTTTTCAGGGTTCGACTTATCCTCAATAATTATTCCCTTTTCTGGAGAGTTATCTTTTATATAAATTAACAATAACCACTCTTCGTCTGGAGCTTCGTCCCATTTAATAAATATTTCACCGGTTTCAAACCTTTGATCAATACACCTAAAAATTGACATATGTCTGGTTATATGACGCTTATTAAGCTGAAACACTAAACTGCTTGCACTTCTATAAAAGCTTTCAAGTGAGAGTTCAATTTTTTGTCTTGCTATTTTATAGTTTTTCTCTTTTTGTAATAATGTTTTTCTATCTTCACTACCTGTAATCTTTACTCCTAAAGCTTCAACTCTTTCTCTAATTTTTTGATCTCTAATAACTCTATACTTGTCTTTTAATTTTTCTATTCTTGCCTGAAGACCTGCGTAGTCATCTCTTTTTTCTTTTAAGGATAATTTTTCGATTTTTTCTAGTTCTTTAATTTCTCTTATTCTAAATTTTTCAATTTGCTTTTCTAATTGAAGTTGTTTAAGAAACTGTTTTTGTCTTTCTGCTTGTTCAATTCTTACTAATGCTTGTTCTTTACGTAAAAATAACTTTATATCTTTAGTTCTTTCCTTTTCTAACTTTATTTCTTCCTTTAAATTTTTTTCTTTAAGTTTAGTTTGAAATTCTGCTTCTTTTATTTTTGCTTTATAAATTAATACTTTTTCTTTTTCTTTTTTTTCAATTTCTTCTAATTTTTTTTTCTTTTTTTGATCAGCTTTTAATGTCTTATATTCAGTTATCTTATTAGCAAAAATATCAAAAAATGCTTTTATGTATTTTTCAAAACTTAAATTAAGCTTAAAACTAAATTTTTTTTTTAAATAATATTGAAACTCAATTATTCTTAATACAAAACTTACTTTTTTTTTAATCGGTAATCTTTT
>NZ_LANA01000001.1:482734-564801 GCF_012932795.1 Candidatus Pelagibacter communis | reverse complement strand
TGATTTTTTAGCTGATTTTTTTTTTATTTTTTTCATGCTTTAAGGAAGTTATGATTTATCAATATATTACTTATAAATATAGTCTCTTGTGATCGGTGTAGATGTATAATTTTTTGTTAATTGAAATTGATACACAACCTGGTCACCCCATTTAAAAGCAATTTCACAACCTGCAAGGTAAAATTCCCACATTCTGAAAAATTTTTCATCAAACATTTGAACAATTTGTTCCTTATTTTTTATGCAATTTCGCTTCCAGTGTCCTAAGGTATAGGAATAATGTAATTTAAGCACTTCTATATCTGACACTATTAAACCTGCTTTTTCTATTGGTGTGGTTACCTCACTTAAACTTGGGGTATAGCCTCCTGGAAAAATGTACTTAGTTACCCATGGGTGTGGGTCTCTAGGTGGATTAACAGAGCCTATTGTATGAATTAAAGAAATGCCATTATCATTTAATAATTTTTCTATTTGTTTAAAAAATTTTTTATAAAATTTTCTACCAACATGCTCAAACATTCCAACACTTACTATCCTATCAAATTTTTCATCTAATTCACGGTAATCCACAAGTTTGAATTTGACTTGATTTTCTAAATTAAGTTCTCTAGATTTTTTTACACAATGAGCAAATTGATTTTTTGACAAAGTTATTCCTGTAACTTCACAGTTTTTACTTTTAGCAATATCAAAAGCTAGTGCTCCCCAACCACACCCGATATCAAGAACTTTTTGATCTGGTTGTATATTTAATTTTTTAATAATGTGTTGTATTTTATTATTTTGAGCCTCTTCAAGAGATTCATCTTTATTTTTAAAATACGCACAAGAATATTGTTTTTTAGGATCTAAAAATAAATCATATAATTGATCTGAAAGATCATAATGATGGGCAACATTCATTTTAGATTTTTTTATAAAATTAAAATTTGTCAAATATCTATAAGATCCACTCAATTTATTTACAAAATTACTAAAAAAATTTAATTTTCCTCTTCCTATATTCATAAGAGCTAAATCTAAAAAATCAGTAAGAGTTCCATTTTCAATAATAATATCTCCATCAGAATATGCCTCTCCAAAATATAAGTCAGGCCGAAGCAATAATTTATAGTGAAGTTTCTTATTTAAAATTTTGATTGTAATTGGTATTTTTTTTTGAGGAGATCCTATGATGTATTTTTTTGAATCAGCATCAACTAAAATAAAACCATCATTTTTAAATATATCATTTAAAAACTTTGCTAGTTGCATTTATGCCGCCTTTAAGGATTCCAGAGTAAAATTAATTTTATTCAGTTCTTCTATTAACTGCTGCTTATCTTTTTCAGATAAAAGACTAATTGGAGGAAGGACATTTTGATAAATTTTATCACCATCAGACATAAAAGAATGTAATCCAGATATTAGATTAAATTTTTCAAAAATAGACCTGATATCACACAAAGTTTCATTTTTTGTTTGTTCTTTTTTTTTGATGAAGTCATCATAAACTTTTCTAGATAAAGATGCTGTTACATTGCAAGTTGCTGTAATAATTCCAGTACACCCTAACTCTAAACCCTTTAAAAGTTTTGACTCTGATCCTGGTAAAATGGAAAAATTATCTATCTTTAAATTTTCATAAAGATTGTATGAGCTATCTTTCACACCAACTATTTGTTTAGGAAATTTTTTAACAAGTTCCTCAACACATTTGATGCTAAATTTATATCCACACAATTTTTCAAAATTGTATAAAATAATTTTACAATCTGGTGATGCTTTGACTACTCTTGTATAAAATTCTATCACTTCTTTATCAGCAAATTTATAGTAAGCCGGAGGCATTATTAGAAAATTATTAAAATTTAAAGACGATGCTATACTCATCAGATTTATAGTTTCATTTAAAGAATTAAGTCCAGTTCCAATTAAATATTTATCTTTATATTTATTTTTTGATAATTGATTTAATAGACTAATCTTTTCACCAACAGATATAAGTTGTGCCTGTCCTGTGCTTCCAAAAATAGCTACTCCATGACACCCTTGGTCAATTAATTGCTCTGCATGATTAACTGTTTTCTCAATATTTAAAGATAAGTCGCTATTAAATACTGACATAGATGCCGCATAAATGCCTTTTATTTTACTCATTCTTAAAACTTATATAAAATTAAAAATTAGTAAAGGTGATAAATTATTAAATGAAAATTTTGGTCATACAAAATAAAATGGGGATTGGTGATATGGTTATTTATCTTCCATTTATAGAGGCGATTTCTAAAAAATTTAATGTACCTGTAAGTATTCTTGTTAAAGAGAGTTCCAAAGCAGAACAATTTTTAAGGGATACTAATTTTATCAATAAAATAATTATTCTTGAACGAGGAAATAAACTAAAAAATGGTAAACATGAAGGACTAGTTGGTTCATATAATTTAGCAAAAGATCTTAAGCAATATGATTTTGATAAAGTTTTTATTTTTAACTCATCTTTTAGATTTAATTTAATAGTAAGAATTGCTGGTATTAAGGAGATATATCAATACCCTTTATTACAGAAAAAAAATCAACATGTTATCAAGGCTGCAAAAAAACTTTTAAAAAATAACTTAGATCTAAATGTTGAGAACGACCCAAAAATATCAATTAATAATCAATCTATACAAGCGGCAAAGTCAAAATACAAAATTAATAATAATGAAAAAAATATATTACTTGGCATAGGTGGATCAGGACCAACTAAAAGAATCCCTGCGATAACTTTTATAAAACTTATGCACCTGATAAATCAAAAATATAAATGTAAATTTTTTTTAGCAACTGGTAAAAATAATCAAGAACAAGAAATTTTAAAAGAAATACTTAGTACAGATTTAAAAATTAAATGCTTTCCCTTGGACAATTTAAGTTTAATAGAAATATTACCAATAATAAAAAGTTGTGATGTTTCAGTTTGCAACGATTCAAGTTTTAGCCATCTTTCTTCAGGGTTAGGAATTAAAACAATAGTACTAATGTCTGATACACCATTAATTTATGGTAATTATAGTTCAAAGATGTATCCAATTATCCCAGATGGAGAAAATACAGTCACACACAATACTTTAGGAAAAGATAAAATTAATTCTAATAAAATTTTTGATCAATTAGACCATATTTTAAGTTAAGAGATATTTTTTAAAATAACCTCTTTAGCTTCGTTAACAATCGCTGATAACCTTGCAGTTTCTGGTGATATATCTGGATGAATTTTTTTTTGAATTTTTATATAGGCCTTATTGACATCATTTTTTGTATTCTTTTTATTTTTATCAAGATTTAAAATTTTATAGGCCTCTTCTAAAGATAACGTAGAAGAATTTTTAATGTTTTGACTCTTATTGAATGAAAACCTTCCAGAATTCCTAAGAGTTTGAATTAATCTAAATAAACCAATTAATTGAATGATTGAAAATCCTTTTAATTTGACAACAGCTAAACTTAATAAAGTTAACGGCACACTTAATAAAAATTTTCCTCCCACGGCAAGTATTAAAGCAAAAATTATTAATCCAAAAATAATTATTTTCCTGGAATAATTGGATATTTTTTTAGATGACGTGTTGACTAAAAGCTTTAGTAAAAAGTAAAAAATTCCTAAAATAATTAGTGTATAAATGATTATATTCATATATTTAAATTGTTCCTATGAAAATACCACAGCTTAAAAAAAAATCAGAGATAAAAACATGCCATGGTATCAGTTGGGAAGATAACTATAGCTGGATACATCAAGACAATATATTAGAAGTTCTAAAAGATAGTAAAAAATTAAACCCCGAGGTCAGAAAGTACCTGGAAGAAGAAAATTCTTATACAGATTTTCACTTGTCAGATACTAAAAACATCAAAAAAAAACTATTTGATGAAATCAAGGGTAGAATAAAGTTAGATGACGAATCTATACCATTTAAAGATTTTGATTATGAATATTGGACAAAAACAACAACTAAAGGAAATTATTCCATTAAACTAAGAAAAAAAATTGGCACTAAAAATATTGAAGAAATTTGGAACGGCGATGAAGAAAAAGAAAAACTTGGTGTGAAATATTTTGGTGTTGGTGATCTTGAGGTTAGTTTTAACGATAAATATTTAGCTTATTCCTTAGATACCAAAGGTTCTGAATATTACACGATATACATCAGGGATATTAAAACTAAAAAATTAGTTACTGAAAAAATTGAAGAAACCTCAGGAGTAATAACTTTTAGCTTAGATGACAAATACATTTTTTACTCAAAGTTAGATGAAAATCATAGACCAAGAAAAATTTATAGACATAAATTAGGATCAAACACTAGAGATGATCATTTAATTTTTGAAGAAAAAAGTGAAGCTTTTACAGTTGGTATTAGTCTAAGCTCAGATGATAAATATTTTTTTATCAACACCTCCGACCATAATACTTCTGAACAATATTACTTTAGTGTTGATGAAAAAAAACCAAATCCTAAATTAATAAAGGAAAGACATAAAGGAATACTCTATTCTGTTAATTCTTGGAATGGAAGATTTTATAACCACACAAATGAAAATGCTGAAGATTTTAAAATTGATGTTACTAACAATTTAGAAAAGCCAAATTGGAAAAATTTTATATCTCCAAAAGAAGAGGTTTTAATTGGTGGACTAACATTTTTGAATGATTGGATAATAAGATCTGAAACTTCCAATGCTTTAGATAAATTATTTGTAAGAAATATTACAACTGAAATAGAAGAAGAATTAATTTTTTCAGATGAAAAGGTTTTTGTTCCTGGAATATCTTTAGCTCAAAGAGACAAAAATACAGACAATATATATTTAGGTTACTCTTCACCCAAAACTCCTGGAAAAACTTATTCTTATAATTTAAGATCAAAAGAAAAAAAATTAGTAAAAAAAGAGGAAATTCCCTCTGGACATAACCCAGATGATTATGTTGTTGAAAGGGTTAATTGCGTGTCTCATGATGGAAGGTTGGTACCCCTTACAATTACAAAGCATAAAAATACAAAACTAGATGGAACAGCACATTTGTTACTTTACGGTTATGGTTCATACGGAAGTTCAATGAGTCCTAGTTTTTCCACTACCAGATTAAGTTTAATTGATAGAGATATTGTTTGGGTTACAGCACATATAAGAGGAGGAATGGAAAGAGGAATGAAGTGGTGGAAAGAAGGAAAACTACTTAATAAAAAGAATACTTTTGAAGATTATATTGCATCAGCTAAATATTTAATTGAAAATAAATACACTTCAAAAAATAAAATAATTGGAATGGGTGGTTCCGCTGGAGGTCTTCTAATGGGGGCGGTTGTTAATCAAGCATCTGAATTATTTCTAGGAATGATAATGGCAGTACCTTTTGTAGACTCTTTGACTACTAATTTAGATCACTCCTTACCTTTGACTATTGGTGAGTTTGATGAGTTTGGAAATGCAAAAGATAAAAAAGATCACTTTGAATATATTTATTCTTACGCTCCTTATAATAATATAAAAAAAAAGGATTATCCTCATATATTAATTACAACAAGCTTAAGTGACAACAGGGTATTGTTTGATGAGCCAGCAAAATTTACTGCAAAACTTAGAGAATATAAAACTGATAATAACATATTACTTTTAAAAACCGAGATGAACGCAGGTCATGGTGGTAAATCAGGAAGAGATGGTGCTATAGAAGAAATTGCACTTGATTATGCATTTGCATTAAAAATTGCACAAAAAATTTGACTTTCATATCTTGAAAATTTCAACTTAATTATTATGTATGTAATGTAGTAGGTCGCCTTATGGGACTTACTAAATTAACCTTGCTAACAATGGAGGAAACTATGACAAGTAGAGATCTATCTATATTTAACACTCTAAGACCTTTTTCAATTGGATTTGATGATATGTTTGATCAATTTGAAAATATGCTAGGGAATGGAGGATTGACCATGCAATCTAATTACCCACCTTACAACATAAGAAAAACTGGAAAAGACAACTACGCTATTGAAGTTGCTTTAGCTGGTTTTAACAAAAATGATGTTGAGGTTGAGTTTGAAGATAATTTGTTAACTGTAAAAACTAAACAAATTAATAAATCAGATGAAAAATCTGAAGATAGTGAAATTATTCATAAAGGTATTTCACAACGACAATTTGCTAGATCATTTACAATTGCAGAAGATGTAAAAGTAAATGGTGCACAGTTGAAAGATGGTCTTTTAACAATTGCTTGTGAGAGAGTTGTACCAGAATATAAAAAGAAAAAGCTTATTGAAATAAAATAAGTGCTGATCTTACTTGTGGGGAGTATTCCCCACATGTTTTAAAAACAACCGTTTGATATAAAACCAATCACAGTGGAATTAGAATTTACTTCAAATCTTCTTTCACAAAGTATTCCATACTTTTTAGTATTATAAACAATTTCTAAATTACCATTATTATTTTTAAATTCTTCATCTGGATTACCTAGATCAATTTTTAAGTCATCTAAATTTTTTCCAATATATTGACTTAATTTTTTGTTTTCTTTTTTTACAATTGCATCTGTTTTATTTTTAATTGTTTGACAGCCAGCAAAAAAAATTAAAAAAAATAAACTTATAAAAATAAATTTTATTTTTGACATGTTAAAAGATAACATTGAAAATATGGCATAAATATAAACTTATAAGTTGAATTGTGTTGATAAACTTGGATTTATAAGAGTATTTTTCTAAATTATCTAATATTAATCTAATCTAATCTAAGGAGGATCAATGTTAGAAAAATATTTTGACTATAAAAAACATAAGACAGACTTTAAAACAGAAGTAATTGCTGGTGTAACTACATTTTTAACAATGGCTTACATCATGTTTCTAAATCCATTTATACTATCGGGTGAATTTGCCGGTCCAGAAAAAGGTTTCTTTGATTTTGGAGCCGTATTTACTGCAACAATTGTTGCAACTGCACTCGCTTGTTTCATTATGGCATTTTACGGAAAGACATGGCCAATAGGTTTGGCTCCTGGCATGGGAATTAATGCTTTTGTTGCATTTGGAGTTGTTGCTGGGATGGGTTACACCCCACAAGCTGCTCTTGGCGCGGTACTGGTTGCTGGGGTTTTGTTTTTAATTATTTCTCTAACACCAATTAGAGCTTGGTTAATAAATTCTATTCCAAAAAGTTTAAAACTTGGAATAGGTGCTGGAATTGGATTATTTTTAGCAATTATTGGATTGGAAATTATGGGTATTGTTGCTGATCACCCAGTAACTCTTGTTACAATAGGTGACATGAAAAATCCTTTAATTTTACTTGCCTGCCTTGCTTTTGTTTCTATGATAGTTATGGAAAAGTTAAATATTAGAGGAAATATAATTATTGGAATAATTGTATTTAGTGTTATTGCTTGGGCAACTGGTCTTGCAAAATTTAATGGGGTCGTAGGAAGTATTCCTCCAATGACATATCTATTCGATTTTGATTTGACAGCAGCATTTACCGCTGGAATGTCTACAGTAATATTTACATTATTATTTATAGATTTTTTTGATACGGCAGGGACTTTAACTTCAGTTGCAAATGTTGCTGGTAAAGTTGATAACAAAGGTAAAGTTAAAGACATAGAAAAAGCAATGATGGCTGACAGTGTTGGAACTGTAGCTGGTGCATTAATGGGTACAACAACGGTAACAAGTTATGTTGAGTCTGGTGCTGGTGTAAAAGCAGGTGGTAGAACCGGAATGACTTCTTTAACTATTGGAGTTTTATTTCTAGCTTGTTTATTCCTTTCACCTTTAGCAACGAGTTTGCCAAAAGAAATAGATGGAGCTGCGCTTTTATATGTTTCTGTTTTGTTTGTAAGAAATATTGTTGATATAGAGTGGGATGATATTGCAGAATCTGCTCCAGCAATTCTTGCTATGATTGCTATGCCTTTGACCTACAGCATTAGTAATGGTATTGCTTTAGCATTTATTTCTTACGCTTTAATCAAATTATTTACTGGTAAATTTTCTTCAACATCACCAGCAATATGGGTTATAGCAATCTTAAGTGTTATTAGTTTTGCTGTTGCTTAAAAAATAACTTTATAGGGTCAGATTAAAATCTGGCCCTATTCATTTCTCTTAATTATTTCTTCTATAGACAGCTCTTCATAATGTTCAGTAGGTTGAACAATCCATGGATCTGAATTTAATTTTACTGGGCAAAAATCTGGTTCAAATGTAGATGATTTCTTTTTCCACAAGCATGCTGTCTTTACTTCTTTAATAAAATTTTTAGTTGGCTCATATTTTTTCAACCATTCAATACTTTTATTAAGTGTTAAACCAGTGTCAGATAAATCATCCACTAAAAGCACTCTATTAAAGTCCTTATTTTCAGCTAATGAGCTAATTTCTCTAGCAAACATTAATTGACCCTGTTTATCTTCCATACTTTGCCCTGAATAACTTTGAATAACTATATATGCTATTGGTAGTTTTAGAATTCTAGACAGAATATCTAATATTGGAGCTGCACCCCTCATGATACCAACTAATACTGTTGGTTTGTAATTGTTGTGTATTTCTATTGCTAATTTTTCAACAATTTTTGTATACTCATCAAAATTGATAATTAATTTATCTGCCATAAAATTTTTTATCATATAAACAAAAATAAAAAAGAAATAAAAATTATGAAAATATTTGATTGCTTTATGTTTTATGATGAGGAGCTCTTGTTAGATATAAGATTAAATATTTTAGATAAATATGTTGATTTTTTCATCATAGTCGAGAGTAAGTTTTTTCATAACGGTAAAAAAAGGCGCCTAAAATTTGATATTAATAAATTCAAAAAATTTGAAGATAAAATTATTTATATAATTCAAGAAAGTGAACCTGAAGAAATTATTAAACTTGAAGATAAAGACGATGAAGATACCAAGTCATATAAACTTATTATTAATGCTCATTTAAGAGAAAATAATCAAAGAAATTATATAAATGAAGGATTAAAAAAGGCTGAGAGTGATGATTTAGTATTAATTTCTGATGTGGACGAAATACCAAATTTTGATTCAATAGACTTATCAAAAATTAACAATCAAATTATTATGTTCGAGCAAGAAATATTCTATTATAAATTTAATAGATATCTTCCAAATTTTAAATGGTTTGGAACTAAAGCATGTAAAAAAAAAAAATTAATAAGTCCTCAATGGTTACGAAACATAAAAAATAAGAAATACTCTCTTTGGAGATTGGACACCTTTTTTTCTAAGAATAAATATATTAATAAACTATTTATTAAAAATGGAGGGTGGCACTTTTCTAATATCAAGAATGCTAAGGATTTAGAGTTAAAATTAAAATCTTATTTACATCATAGGGATTATGAAGCTGAAGAACTAGGATACAATAAAATCAATAAATTGATTAAAAATAATGAAACAATTTATGATATGTTTGGAGACAAAAAATCTAAAAAATATGGTGATGAAAAAAGAAAAAAATTAGAAATATATGATTTAAATAAATTACCTAACTTTATTCAAGATAATATAGGTATACTTAAAGAATGGATGGATTGATTTGAAAGGATATTGGTTAGCTTTATACAAAAAAATTGATGATATGGATAATTTAAAAATTTATTCTACTAAAGTAACCCCTGTAATAAAAAGCTTTGGGGGCAAGCCTCTAGTAAGAGGTGGAGAATATCAGTGTTTAGAAGGTGAAGATTTTCCAAGAACTGTAATTTGGGAGTTTCCAAGTTATGAAGCTGCTATAAAATGTCATGAGTCAAAAGAATACCAAGATGGTTGGTCAGTAGCCAAAAATACTACGGAGAGAAATTTACAAATAATTAAAGGTTTTAATATTGAATAGGTTCTGGATCTACACTTCTCCATAAATACCAAGTTGCAACTGAGCAGTATGGTGTAAACTTTTTTTGTAGTAAACTGACGTAAGACTCTGGGGGTAAATATTTTTTTTTATAATTTTTTGAAATTCCTCTTAAAAGACCAATATCTTGCACTGGCCATATATTCGAGCGATTATAAGTAAATAATAAGATCATTTCAGCTGACCACCTACCAATTTGTCTTAATTTAGATAAGTAAATAATTGCATCTTCGTCAGACATCTTGGAAATTAGTCTAGGATTAAATGATTTATCCAAGGTTTGTTTTGCTAAACTTTTAATACCTTTAACTTTTTGTCTGCTTAATCCACAGCTTTTGAGTTGAGTAGTAGATATTTTAGATATCGTCTTTGCATTAATTTTATTTTTACATTTTTTTTTAAACTTTAAAAATACTGAGTTAGCTGCTGCAACACTAATTTGTTGTCCAATGATACTTTTACATAATGAATAAAATATGTCTTTTCTAGAAGTTAGTATTGCTTCTGAGGGAGATTTATATCTGTTAATTAATAAAGACATAACCTTGTCTTTACTTGATAAATATTTTTTTGCTGTATTCCAATATTTTGGTTTTTTATTCATGCCTAGTGTTAGATGGTATTTTTTGTTTATGGTAAATTTCTCTTCTAAAAATTATAAGTGAAGCAAAAACTACAAGAATCGCTCCAATCAGTGTTTTTATTGTTGGTATCTCATTCCAAATAAAATAACCAAAAAATATAGCAAATATTAGAGCTAAATATTTTAAGGGTGCTACTAAAGATACTTCTGAGAGTTTATAAGATTGAGTTAAAAATAAATTTGCAGAACCACCAGTTACTCCGATTAAAACTAAAAGTATAAAATCTTTAAAATTTGGCATTATCCAGCCCATTGGTATTGTAACCAATCCTGCAATTGAAATAGTAATTGTAAAAAAAATTGAAATAAGCCAAATAGGTTCTGTTGTCGATAGTTTTCTAATTGTGATAGTTACAAAGGCCATTCCAATACAAAATATTAATGGAAGAAAATATAGGTAATTCATACCCTTAAAACCAGGCTCTGCAATTATGATAACACCCATGAATCCAATTAGGACCGCCAACCATCTAAAAATACCAACTTTCTCACTCAGTAAAAAAATTGATAAGACAGTAATAAATAAGGGTGCCGCATATGATAAACTAACAACAACAGCTAAAGGAAGTTCTCTTAAAGCAACAACTATCGCAATTAAAGCCATTAAACCCATTATGCACCTAAATAAATGTTCTTTTGATCTCTTGGTTGTATAAAAAGTTTTTAATCTATTTTTTGGAATTAAAAAATAAGTTGGCAATAGTCCAAAAAAACCTCTAAAAAACAATACTTGTCCTGTAGGATAGTCACTTGACCATTTTACAAGTAAATCCATAATTGAAAAAGTGCACACTGAAAGAAACATATACAAAAAGCCTAATTGATTTTTAGTTAACATAGCAATAATTTGTAAATCAAATAAAAGTATAATCAATGGAAATAGCAGTCTTAGGATTAGGATGTTTTTGGGGGCCAGAGATTAAGTTTAGTAAACTTGAGGGGGTCATTAAAACTGAAGTTGGTTATTGTGGTGGTAATAGCAAAATAGTTACTTACAAGGAAGTGTGTACAGGTGATACAAACCATGCAGAGGTTGTTAAATTAGATTTTGACCCTGGGCTTATCTCTTATGAAAAAATTTTAAATTTCTTCTTCGAAATTCATAATCCTACAACTTTAAATTCGCAAGGACCAGATTTTGGAACTCAATACAGAAGTGAAATTTTTTATTTAAACGACGAACAAAGAATAATTGCAGAAAAAGTAATAGAAAAAATGAATTTAAATATGTCTGGAAAAGTTGTGACAAAATCATCTTTGTTAAAAAATTACTGCCCAGCAGAGGAATACCATCAGCGTTACTTGGAAAAAAGGTAATATGTCATTAGTAGATACGAATTGGTTAGAGAAAAATTTATATAAGGTAAAGATTATTGATTGTTCATGGCACATGCCTCAAACAAAAAGAAATGGTTTGGAAGAATTTCAAGAGCTGCATATAGAGAATGCAGTATTTTTTGACTTAGATAAAAATTCTAAAACAGACACAAATTTACCTCATATGCTTACTGATTCTAAATCATGGGAAAAGATTTTATCAAATATGGGCATCAGAAATGATGACCAAATAATAATTTATGATAATTCTGATGTAATCAGTTCGTGTAGGTGTTGGTATAATTTTATTTATTATGGGCACAATGCAAATTTAGTTCATGTGTTAGATGGTGGCTTAAAAAAATGGATTAATGAGAAGAAACCAACTGTTAATGATTTAACAAAAATTATTAATTCTAATTATTTAGCTCACGAAAAAAAAGAATTAGTAAAAAACAAAAAACAAATTGATGAAAACATTAATATAAATAAATTCAAAGTTATTGACGCAAGAAGTAAAGAAAGATTTGAAGGAAAGACTCCTGAACCAAGGAAGGGGTTAAGAAGTGGATCTATAAAGAATTCTTTTTGTCTCCCTTTTTCTGATCTCATAAATGAGGATCATACATTTATTGATAAAGAAAAAATTCTTGAAAAATTTAAATCAACTAATTGTGAACTTGATCAAAATGTTATATTTACATGTGGTTCTGGTATTACTGCTTCAGTTTTGGCTCTTGCTTATTCTCTAATAGATACTAAATATAAACCAATAATCTATGATGGCTCATGGAGTGAGTATGGAAAGATTTAATTATGAAAAGATCGACTAAAGTAACATCCTTAATAATAATTTTTTTTTTAGTCATAGCTATTGTCGTAATCAGTAGAGTGATCATAGGAAATCATTTTGCAAAAAAATTTAGTAAAAGACCTCCACCTGGAATTATTGTGACAGAAGTTGTCAAAACTGATTTTTCAGAAAAAATTGAAAGTTTTGGAACTGCTGTATCAAAAAAAAATGAATCATACAGAATTAAAAGAAGTGATTTGATTGCAGAACTTAATCTCAAAAAATACGTTAAAAAAGGAGACCTAATATTAGAACTTAAAGATAGAAATATCACTGCACCATTTGATGGTATTTTGGGATTTAGAGGAATAACTGGGGATATTCTTGACTCTAATAACTCAATTATTATTACATTGGATGATAATTCTATTATTTATTCTGATTTAAAAATACCTGAAATCTTTGTAAATGTAATTAAAAAAGGCTTACCAATAACAGCTAAATTTTCTGGTAATAAAGAAAAACATTACACTGGAACAGTTTATGCCGTTTCAAGTAGAATAAATGCAGAAACTAGAAGTGTTTTAATAAGAGTTAAGATTGATAATAAGGATGCTGAATTAATTCCAGGATCACTTTTGGAAGTAACAATTAACTATAACGAAAGAAATTCTCTTGGAATACCCGATACAAGTATAATGCTAGAGGGAGATAAAATTTATGTTTACAAAGTTTCAGAAAAAAATATCACAGACAAAACTGAAATTAAGATTGGAATAAGAAATGGCGGTTATGTTGAAGTTTTATCTGGATTAAATGAAGGAGAAAACATTGTTGCAGAAGGCCTTAAAAAAGTTCGTTCTAAAGGTAAGATAAAACCAATTGAAAAATAATGTATATAACTGAATTAAGTATAAGAAGACCAGTCGTTGCTTGGGTAATGTCTCTTATATTGATCGTTTTTGGGATATTTGTTTTTTCGGAATTACCTGTAAGAGAATTACCTGATGGTTTACAACCACCAGTAGTACAAGTTAAAGTAAATTATAAATCAGCATCAGCTCCAATTATTGATCAAGAAGTAACTCAAGTTATTGAAGATGTGGTGGGTGGCGCTGAAGGAATTAAAAATATTAACTCAACATCTGAAAATGGCAGTAGTACAATAGATATTGAGTTTAACACAGACATTGATTTAGATAATGCTGCTAACGATATAAGAGAAAGAGTTGCAAGAATTGTAGACAGATTACCAAGTGAAGCTGATTCACCTCAAATATTAAAACAAGCAGCTGGATTTACAACTACTATGTGGTTGTCGGTAACTTCATCAACTTGGAACGACCTAGATCTAGGAGACTACACTGAAAGATATTTGGTTGACCAATTTTCAAGTGTTAAGAATGTTGGAAGAATTAGGACAGGTGGTTTAAGAGATTTAAGTGTAAGAGTATGGATTGATCCAATTAAATTAGCAGCTAATAATTTAACTATTCAAGAAGTTGAATCAGCTTTAAGAAAAGAAAATATTAGCCTACCTGCAGGTACTCTTGAGGCTAATAATATAGATTTAACTCTGAATTTAGATAAATCTTATGATGACATTGATATGTTAAAAGAACTTCCAATAAAAAAAATCAAAAATAGCATCATAAGACTTTCAGATGTTGCAAATGTTGAATTTGGGCCTGTCTCTGAAAAAACACTTTTTAAAGCACAAACAAAAAATGCTTTAAATCAAAAAACTGTTGGAATAGGCATTTATGCAAAAAGTGGTGCATCAACAGTTGAATTATCAAAAAATATTAGAAAAAAAATAATTGAGGTTAAAAAAACATTGCCAGATGGTGTTGATATGGAGGTTGCTTTTGACCGAGCAACGTATGTGGGAACAGCAATACAAGAGGTATACAAAACTCTAATAATTGCATTTATATTGGTTGTTGTAATAATTTATTTATTTTTAGGCAATCTTAAAGCTGTAATCGTTCCAGCAGTCGCTTTACCTGTAAGTTTAATAGCATCTTTCTTAGGGCTTTACTTATTTGGACTATCAATAAACATATTTGTTCTTTTAAGTTTTATTTTAGCAATAGGAATTATCACAGACGACTCTGTAATCATGACTGATGCTATATATAGTAGAATTGAAAATGGAGAAACTCCGTTAGTTGCAGCATACAAGGGATCAAAACAAATTAGTTTTGCAATTATAGCTACTACTTTAATTCTAGTTGCAGTCTTTCTGCCTTTAATTTTTATCGATGGTATTGCAGGTACTTTATTTAGAGAAACTGCAATAGCATTATCTTTTTCAATTGTAGTGTCCTCTTTTGTAGCGTTAACCTTATCGCCAATGTTGGGAAGTAAATTTTTAGTTAAAAAACCAAAGCAAAATTTTATTGTTATAAAATTTGATAAATTTTTTAAATCCTTTTCAAAGTTCTATCAAGAAACTCTTTTGTTTTGGTTAAATAAAAAAAAAATTGTTGTTTCATTTTTAATTTTAACAATTATTGGATCAAGTATTTTATACAGCTTTACTAAAAAAGAACTATTACCAATGGAAGATAGGGGTGTTTATCTTGTGCTTGGCTTTACTGATGAAGGTAGTTCATTTGAGTACACAGAAAAAAGAGCTGAGGATGTGGAGAAAAGATTAATTCCTTTGCTTAAAGCCGAAAACAGTCCTTATAAAAGATTTATCATGAGAGTTCCTGGATTTGGAAGTAATAAAAATTCTTTTAATAGTTTTATAATTATTGCCCTACTGGATGACTGGGGAAATAGAAAACAAAACTCGCAAACTGTAATGAGGCAGGCGATCGGAAAAATTGTTACAGTGCCAGAAACTGTTGCATTTCCTATATCTCCTCAATCAATCAGAGTATCAAGTTATAATAAGCCAGTTCAAATGGTTATATTAGGAAATAGTTATGAAGAGTTGGAAGAAAAACAAAATGAAATTATATCAAAATTAAGAAAAAATAAAAAATTATCAAGAATAGAGTCAGATTATTCAAGAAATAAACCAGAAATAAAATTATCTATCAACAAAAATAGAGCCAAAGATTTAGGAGTTTCAACTGAGTCAATTGGAAAAACTTTAGAAACTCTGTATGGAGGTAAAACTGTAACTAAATTTAACAAATTAGGAAAGGAATATCCTATTATTCTTCAGCAATATTTAGTGGATAGAAGAAATAAAGAAGGTTTGACTAAAATTTTTGTAAGGTCGAATACTACAGGTAAGCTAATTTCTTTGGCAAATTTAGTTGAATTTAAAGAAGAGGGATCAGCAAAAAAATTAACAAGATATAATAGACAAAGAGCTGTAACTATATCTGCAAATATATCTCCGGATTATACTCTTTCTGAAGCAATTAGTTACTTAGAGCAAACTTTATCTGAATCGAAAATAAATAATCAAATTGCGTGGAAAGGAAAGTCTGAGGAATTAAAAGAAACTAGCAATGAATTATTCATTATTTTTGGGTTAGCACTATTGACCGCCTATTTGGTAATGGCAGCAACTTTTAACTCATTTATACACCCATTTATAATAGTGTTAACAGTTCCACTTGCTTTGTTTGGTGGTTTAGTATTCATTTTATTTTTAAACAGTTCAATTAATATTTTTTCTCAAATTGCACTTGTAATACTAATTGGAATTTCCACTAAAAACAGTATCCTCATTGTTGATTATGCTAATCAATTAAGAGCTACAGGAAAAAATATAGAGACATCAATTAAAGAGGCTTGTGATCTAAGATTTAGACCAATTATGATGACTTCTATAAGTACAATGATTGCAATGTTGCCACTAGTAATAGGCAATATTGGACCTGGTGCAGGGGAAACATCTAGGTTGGCTGTAGGCTCAACTATTCTAGGTGGAATGATTATCTCTACATTCTTTACATTATACGTTACACCAACAATGTACTTAACTCTTGCTAAAAATACCCAAAGAATTGATGCCGTAGATATCGAGTTAAAAAAACAACTTCGTTAAAAAATAATATATTTATTTTTATTTAATCTTTTCTGACATTTTTTCATTTGAGATTTATATTTGTCTGATTGGTTTTTTACTTTTTTAGCTAAGCTAATAACTTTTTGATTGTTCTTATAATTTTTGTAACCACCCCACCCTTCGTGATATGCAAGATATTGTCTAAAAGCATCTTTCTTAGAAATTTTCAAAAGACTCTCAGTTTTATCTGTATACCAGCCAATAAAGTCTACACTGTCCTTAAATCTTGCTCTTGTTGCAAGTTTATTGCCCGTTTCATTTTTATACTGTTCCCATGTTCCTTTTACAGCTTGTGAGTACCCAAAAGAGCTTGATGGGCGCTTAAAGGGTATAATTTTAAATAGTTTTTGTCGCTGGGGTTTTGCTAACCAATCAAAATCGGACTCCATTTTAATTATTGCTAACTGAACATAAATTGGTGTACCCCATTTTTTTTCAGTTTTTTTTGCATGTTTATACCAAAGGTATCTTTCATTGAAGATAGAACAACTATTTGATGTATTTTGGGGTATCGAGGAACAAGCTGAAATTAAAATAATTATTATGATAAAAAAAATATTTCTTATTTTAAACATACTTATTTTTAACATTATAAATAATAATTACTATTGTAACACCTAGGATATTTCCAAATAAATCGCTCCACTCAAACCCTCTGTTTGGAATAATTAAATGAAATAATTCTAAAATAATTGATAATGAAAATAAATATGTGATTAAAAATTTAATTTTATTTGAACTATAATAGGCAAGAATTCCAAAGAATGAGAGAATTATGAATACATACACATGATTAGAAGAGACTAAGTACTTGGAGGAAACTATAAAGTTTTTAGTAATTTGTGGCTGAACATAGCAATTATTGTATAGATAACATCCAAATATACTTCCTGGATATAGGTAAAATATTATCAATATTAGGTTGATTGAATGAAACCCTAAAATTAAAAGTTTTTTTATATATTTCATAATAATTTCATTTATTTTATTAGTTTTATCAGTTATCAAAATATATCAAATGCCTCATTTAATATTAGTTAGACATGGCCAAAGTGAATGGAATTTGGAAAAAAGATTTACTGGTTGGGTCGATGTGGATCTAACCGGTCAAGGAAAACTAGAAGCGTGTAAATCTGGTGAATATATTAAAGAACTAAAGCTAAATATAGATTATTTCTATTCATCATTTCAATTAAGAGCCGTGAATACTCTTAAATTTATTCAAGACACTTTGAGAAGTAACACAAAACCTATAAGAGCATGGCAATTAAACGAAAGGCATTACGGAGCTTTAACTGGTCTAAATAAAAATGAAATGAGTGAAAAACTTGGGGAGGATAAAATTCATGAATTTAGAAGATCCTGGGAAATTAAACCTGATCCACTAAGTAGAAATAATCCATATCACCCTATAAATATTGATGCCTACAAAACTATTCCTAAAAATAAAATTCCAGATACAGAATCCCTTAAAGATACTTATGAAAGAGTAATAGAATATTATAATTCTGATATTCATAATAAATTATTAGATAATAAAAATATTTTAATTTCAGCTCATGGCAACTCGATTCGAGCATTATGTAAGTTTTTATTTAAATTGGATAATAAAAAAATATCTTTACTTGAAATACCAACAGGTAACCCACTTTTAATTAATTTAAATTCAAAGCAGGAAATCATTGAATGTAAATATTTAGATAAAGATAGAGCTAAAAATTTACTTATTTTTTAATAACTTCTCGTAAACTTTCAAATCTGTTAAATGGTAAAATTCTTCTGAACTTTCATAACCGTATAGTCTGTTTTTAGCAATTAATTCATTCCAAACTTCTGATATCGAAAAATTATTAACTGAGTAGGATTCAAATAAACTCTTATTAATTATTTGGCATCCTGTATAAATTAGATCATTTTGATCATCTTTTTTTATTTTATTATCTACAAGATTAAAATCGCCTTTTAATTTTTTATCAAAACTAAGATTTTTATTCGTTAATAAAAGTATATTTTTAATTTTATTAGAAAAATAAAATTTTTCCATATTTTGAACAACGTCTGTATATTTTTTATCCCAAACAGTGTCTGGATTTAAAGTCATAAAATCTGACTCATTTGAAGAATTAATCATGTTCAAAATTCCTCCACCTGTATTTAAAATTTTTTTTCCATCATTAATTATTTTAATATTTAAATTAAATTTTTTGACATTAATAAAATTTTCAATCTCTTTATTTAAATAAAATGTGTTTATTATAACTTTTTTTATTCCTAAAAATTCAATTAAATTAATGCACTTTTCAAGTAATGTAATTTCATTAATTTTCAAAAGTGGCTTTGGTTTTTCTAATGTTAAAGGGTTTAGTCTCTTTCCATAGCCAGCACACAAGATTAAAGCCGTGTTAATTTTCATTTAAGATTCCTTAATTCTTTAGAAAAATTAAGATCCAGAGTTTTTTTAAGGTTATCAAATATTTTATTATTTTTAATTCTTAACTCTATCAATTTCCAGGCATGAGGTATTAAACTTAAGTACTTTGTCTTCTTGTCTCTTACTGCCAATCTAGTAAAAATTCCTATTATTTTCATATTTCTAATCACTGATAATATTTCAAAATCATTTAATAAAATAACTTTGTTAACTTCTTTATTATTCAGCTTTAAATAATATTCATAAATGCTCTCTCTCAATTTTTTATTTGATTTAAACCTAACATCATCAATTAAAGATGCCAAATCATAGGCTCTATTACCTATCAAAGCATCCTGTGTATCGATGGTTGCTAATTTGTTTTTGTATTTCATCAAATTTGATACGTGAAAATCTCTGTGAACGAAAGTATCATTTTTTAAGTTAAGATTAGATATTAAAAATTTTATTTGTTTATTTATTTTAATATTTAACGTTTGCAATTTATTTTTAGATATATATTTTTTTGTATACCAGTCAGAAAATAATTTAGCCTCTTTAAACAGTTTATTATCATCATAAATTGGTATTTTATAATCTTTTCCCTTAAAGTTTTTAGTTTTGTTTTGTTTGATTTTTTGAATTTTGCTTAGCAAATCAATAGATTTTTTGTATAAATTAATTTTATTACTTCCATTTTTTTTTAACAGTTTAAATATTGTATCATCACCAAAATCTTCAATTTCTATAAAGTTTTGTTTGTAATTTTCTTTGTATAGTTTTGGAGCCAAAATTTTATTTTCAATCAATAAACTATTTATAGCATCATATATTAGTAGGTTTTTTTTTTTTTCTTTCGTAGCGTAAACTAAAATTGAATTTTTTTTATTATTTTCTTTTCTATAAAAAGACCTGAATGATGCATCACCTTTAATTTTTTTTAATGTTGATTTAACTGATCTCATTTAATATTTTATTACTTATACCTTTAATTGTTAAAAATTTTTTGTTCATATTTTCTTCATATTCAAAGAATAAATCAATTTTATTATCTATTTTATTATCTATTTTTTCAGGCCATTCGATTAATGTTAAGATTTCTTTTTGATTTTCAAATAATCCAATATTTTTTGTTTCTTGACTATTTGTTAGTCTATATAAATCATAGTGTTGAATTGTAAAAACTCCCACATCATATTCGTTTACTAAGTTAAATGTAGGACTTGTAACTTCTGTTTGAATTAGATGATTGTCTGTTTGAAGATAGTTTACTAAATATCTTATAAAAGTTGTCTTTCCTACTCCAATTTCACCATGAAAAAATACTATGTCACCTTTTTTTAGTATTTTTGAAAAACTTTTTGCTAGTTCAGCTGTCTTAACTTCTAAGGAGATATCTATTTTACTACTATTAGTAGCGATAAGCATCAGGCTTGAATGGACCTTCTGTTTCAACACTTATGTAATCAGCTTGGTCTTTTGATAATTTTGTAAGTTTTGCACCTACTTTTTTTAAATGTAACATTGCAACTTTTTCATCTAAGTTCTTTGGAAGTACATAGACTTTATTTTCATAATTTTTGTGATTATTCCAAAGCTCTATTTGAGCCATAACTTGATTTGTAAATGATGCGCTCATTACAAAACTTGGGTGTCCAGTTGCACATCCTAAATTAACCAGTCTACCCTTTGCTAATAGAATAATTCTTTTTCCATCAACTAATTCTATTTCATCTACTTCTGGTTTAACCTCTGTCCATTTGTAATTTTTTAGAGCATCCACCTGAATCTCATTATCAAAATGCCCTATGTTACATAATATTGCTCTATCCTTCATACTTCTCATATGGTCTGCAGTTACAATGTCTATGTTGCCTGTGGCTGTAACTACTATATCTGCTTTACTTATTGCCTCATCCATTAAAACTACCTCATAGCCTTCCATTGCTGCTTGAAGTGCACAAATTGGATCTGCTTCTGTAACCATTACTCTCGCACCACTTTGTCTTAAAGATGCAGCACTACCTTTGCCAACATCACCAAAACCAGCAACAATTGCAACTTTACCTGACATCATAACGTCTGTTGCTCTTCTAATTCCATCTACTAAACTTTCTCTACATCCATATAAATTATCAAATTTAGATTTTGTAACTGAGTCATTAACATTAATTGCTGGGATTAATAAAGATCCATCTTTTTCCATTTTATTTAATGCTTTAATTCCTGTTGTTGTTTCTTCTGAAACTCCTTTTACTTCTTTTAGTAAATCCTTGTAATCACTATGCATCATTGCGGTTAAATCACCACCATCATCCAATAACATGTTTGCTTTCCAATCTTTTTTTCCTACGATTGTTTGTCTTATACACCATACAGCTTCCTCTTCAGTTTCACCTTTCCAAGCAAAAACTGCTATTCCTGCTTTAGCTATTGCTGCTGCTGCATGATCCTGTGTAGAAAAAATATTACAAGATGACCATCTAACTTCTGCCCCAAGATCCACTAGAGTTTCAATTAAAACTGCTGTTTGGATTGTCATATGAAGACATCCTAAAATTTTTGCTCCCTTTAAAGGTGTTTTTCCAGAATATTCTTCTCTCAATGCCATTAGTCCTGGCATTTCACTTTCAGCTATAGAAATTTCTTTTCTGCCAAATTCTGCAAGTGATATATCTTTAACTTTAAAATCTTCCATTGGACGGCTTTATATAATAAAAATTTTATTAATCAACTTATCATTAAGTTTTTGGAAATATAATTTCTACATTTGCACCCTTTTGTGTCATGTTATTTGATGCATTAATAGTTGCACCATGTAAATCCACTAGATTTTTTACAATATTTAAGCCTAAACCTGAGTGTTCACCAAAATTATCAGGTCTATTACTATAAAATCTATCAAATATTTTTTTTGTGCTTGTTTCTTTAAAGCCTTTACCTTCATCAATAACTTTTAAAATAATCTTATCTTTATCGTCTTTGTAAATTTCAACTAAGATTTTTTTATTGTTTTCACTAAATGAAATTGAATTATCTAATAGATTGGCAATAATTTGTTCTATTCTATTTTCTATTCCGTTAATAAAACACTCTTCTTGACTACTAGATTCTTTCAAAATTATTTGAATACTTCTTTTTGCTTCATAGATATTGTTAAAATCATCAACTACAGATTTAGCAATTACTTTTAAGTCAATTTTTTTCATTTTTTCTTTACTTAGAGCAACTTCATCTTTTAGCATTTGAGAGTAATCTGTGATTAATCTTTCAATTCTTTGTACATCATGATTAAGAATATCAATTAACTTAGCTCTTTGCTTGTGGTCTTCTGTTTCATGTAGAATTTCAGAAGCACTTTTTAATGATGTTAATGGATTTCGAATTTCATGAACTAAATCTGTTGAAAAATTTTCAGCATGAGAAATTCTTTTTTGAAGTTCATTTGTCATGTCATCTAGCGAATTTGATAATGTTCCCAATTCATCATTTCTACTTTTAAGTTCTTTTATATTTGTTTTTTTTTTACTCTTTTCTTTAATTATTTTTGTATAAGTTACTAAATTTTTTATGGGCTTAAGGAAATATCTATTTAAAACAAAAGAAAATACAAAGATTACTATTCCAACAAAGATTGCTGTTCTTAATATAAAAGTTTTTCTTTCATTAATTGCAGCTCTAATATCGTTAGCATTTTCAGATATTGCCAAATAACCAATGTTATTTCCATCAACTGTCACATTTTTTACAGTTGTTAATAAAAATTTATCATATCCTTCTTGTGAAAAGGTGAATGGCTTTCCATAATCTTTTGACCATGAATAATTTGTCAAAATATCTTTTATAGAAACAGTTTTTTCTTTATTTATATCTTTTTTTTCAATGATCTTGTTGCTTGTTTCTTCATCTAAAATTTCTAGTTCGACTATATCTAGTCTATTGGAGAAAGATCTTGGATCTAAATCCAATGTATCCGTGTCTCCAACCAAATTATATTGATTATCAAATAAAATAACTCTATCTAAATTTTGAAATAAAAATCTTGTTGAAAATAAAAATCTTCTGATATCTTCTTCTTCAAATTTAATATTCAATCTTAAAATATGTTCAATTGTATTGTCTATTATTTGAATATGTTTGCTTTTTTTATTCTTTATTAAATTAGGTTTTACATTTCCAATATATATAAGTGTTAAGCTGCCAATAACTAAAAAAACTATCAAATTGATAAATAAAAATTTTTTTAAGATAGATAAACTTTTAAGAAAATTGCTGAACATTAATTAACATTCCACCTGTATCCACTGCCATATCTTGTTTCAATTGCAGTAAACTCAGGGTCAACTTTTTTAAATTTTTTTCTAATTCTCTTAACATGGCTATCTATAGTTCTGTCTTCTATGTCGGTATCCTCCCTATAAGCAATGTCCATTAATTGAGCTCTTTCTTTAATTATCCCAGGTCTCTTAGCCAGCTCTTTAACAATCAAAAATTCAGTAGTTGTTAACTTATCTGGTAACTGTTTATTATCCCACTCACACTCCAGTTGTGAAGGATCAAGTTTAAGTTTACCGTGAGCTATGATATTTTTTGTTTCTTCAAGATTTATATTAATATCTTTCTTCCTAAGTTGAATTCTAATTCTCTCAATTAAAACCTTTATAGAAAAACCTCCTGATTTTTTAATAAAATCATCTGCACCTAATTTTAATCCTAGTAGTTCGTCTATCTCATCATCTTTTGATGTTAAAAAAATTACTGGAAGGGATGTTTTTTTTCTTAATCTCTTTAAAAGTTCTTCGCCATCCATTTTTGGCATTTTTATATCAATGACTGCTAGATCGGGTGGTGTTCTGCTTAGTCCGACTAATGCACTTTCACCATCGATATAAGTTTGAACTTTAAAACCTTCTTTTTCAAGTGCTATACTTATGCTTGTAAGTATATTTCTATCATCGTCTATTAGTGCTATTGTTTGTTTGTGCATAAACTACTTTAAAAATACTAAATTGTTCTAATTTAGGCAATGCTCTTAATTTAGTGAAGTATTCCCCAATTATCACCTGTATTTACATCTACTGTTAACGGCGTTGAGAATGAGTGTAATTCACTTTCTGTGACACTAGTCATTTCTTCTTTAATTATTTTAGTAACAGTTTTTACTTCTTTTTCTGGAACTTCAAAAATTAATTCATCATGTATTTGTAATAAGATTTTTGACTTATTATTTTTTAAACTTTCAAATTTTTTATCAAGCCTGATCATTGCAAGTCTCATTATTTCCGAAGCAGAGCCTTGTATAGGTGCGTTTATTGACGCTCTTTCTTGAAAATTTCTTACATTAAAATTCTTATCATTAATTCCATTAAAATGAGTTCTGCGTCCAAAAATATTATTTATATAGCCACTTTTTCTACAAAATTTAATAGTGTCATCCATATAAATTTTTATTTCCGGAAACCTTGAAAAGTAAGCATTTAAAAATTCATCTGCCTCATGATTTGAAACATTAATTTGTTTTGCTAGGCCGTATTGAGAAATTCCATAAATAATACCAAAATTAATTGCTTTAGCTTTTCTTCTCATATCTTGGTCAACTTTTTTTATATCAACATCAAATACTTGGCTAGCTGTTAGTGAGTGAATATCTTCATTATTTTTAAATGCTTTTTTTAATTCTTTAACGTCTGCAAGATCTGCTAAAATTCTCATTTCAATTTGATTATAATCAGCTGAAATTAATGTGTATCCTTTTTTAGATGTAAATGCCTTTCTTATATCCTTACCATCCTCAGATTTGATAGGAATATTTTGTAAATTTGGATCACTCGAGGCAAGTCTTCCTGTAGTTGTTGCTGCTAACAAGAATGAAGTGTGTACTCGTTTTGTGTGAGGATTAATGTGTTCTGGTAAAGCATCTGAGTATGTATTTTTCAATTTAGATACCTGTCGCCAATTTAGAATTAACTGAGGAAATTTATGCCCTTTAAATGCTAGATCTTCAAGTACACTTGCATTAGTTGCAAAGCTTCCTTTTCTGGTTTTTTTAAGCACAGCAATCTTTAAATCGTTATAAATGACCTCACCTAATTGTTTTGGTGAAGCAATATTAAATTCTTTTTTTGAAATTTTAAAAATTTCTTTTTCTAATCTACTGATCTTTTTCCCAAATTTTTCAGATAAAGTCTTTAAAAATTTATTGTCAATATTTATTCCTTCAATTTCCATAAATGCTAATATTTTAATTAAAGGTTTTTCAAAAATTTCATAAATATTAGTTAATTTTTCTAATTTTAAAGTTTTGCTAAATATTTTATATAACCTATAGGTGATATCAGCATCTTCAGAAGCATACTCCATCGCTTTATTTAACTCTACATCACTAAAGTTTATTTCTTTTTTTCCAGTACCAACAATTTCTTTAAATGAAATTGTTTTATGTTGAAGATGAATCTTGGACAAAGTATCCATGTTATGTCTATTTTTTCCAGCATCTAACACATAAGACATCAACATTGTGTCTTCCATTGAGTTCATGTTTATTCCCTGTTTAAATAAAACAATAAAGTCAAATTTAATATTTTGACCAATTTTTTTTACACTCTTGTCCTCTAAAAGTGGTTTTAACTTTTTAATTACAGATTCTTTTTTTAAACATCCTTTAAACTTATGACCTATTGGAATATAGCAGGCTTTACCTACTTTTGTGCTTAATGAGATACCAACTAAATCTGCCTGATGTGCATCTAATGAACTAGTTTCAGTATCAATTGCTAGTTCACCAGCTTCCTCTGCTTCATTAATCCACTCATCTATTTCTTTTTCATTCGTGATTAGATAATAGTTTTTTTTATTAATATTTTGTTGTTTTTTCTCAGGTTTTGTTTCTAACGCAGTTTGTCCTAATTCAGGCTCTCCATAAGCTGAAATTACAGAACTAAGGAGTCTATTAAATTCCATTTCTCTTAAAAATTTATATAACTTATCTTTATCAATTTCTTTTAGTTCAAATTCTTCTATTTTTTTTTCAACTGGAGCATTCTTCATTAGTGTCACTAATTTTTTACTGATAATTGCTTTATCTTTATTTTTTATAAGTGTTTCTCTTCTTTTATTTTGTTTTATTTCTTGTGCACTCTTTAGCAACTTTTCTAAGGTACCATACTTATTGATAAGTTCTGCTGCAGTTTTAACTCCTATACCTGGAACTCCAGGAACATTATCACTACTATCTCCTGCTAAAGACTGAACATCGATTACTTTTTCTGGTCCCACACCAAATTTAGCTAATATATCTTCAGGTGTTATAAATTTATTTTTCATAGGATCAAATATACGAACATTTTTTTTATACAATTGCATCAAATCTTTATCTGAAGATACTATTGTTACTTTAGCTCCCTTTGCTAAAATTTGTTCTGCATAAGTAGCTAGTAAATCATCTGCTTCGTAATTAGGAAGATCGACAGATGGTAAATTAAAGGCAACTACTGACTTTCTGATGTATTCAAATTGTGGTGCTAAATCATCTGGTGCTTCAGATCTATTTGCTTTGTAATCTGTATAAATTTCATTTCTAAAAGTCTTTCTTGCTGAGTCAAAGATTACAGCAAAGTGTGTTGGCTTTTGAAGATTCTCATTAGACTTGGAATCTTCTAGTAATTTAAATAACATGCTACAAAAGCCACTGACTGCGCCTACAGGAAGACCGTCACTTTTCCTAGTTAAAGGTGGTAGTGCATAGTAGGCTCTAAAAATATAACCAGAGCCATCTATTAAATAAAAATGATCTGTTTTTTTTATTTTATCCATTAAATAATATTATCTTAATTATTTTAAATACTATAAATGTATTAATCTACATGAAGCAAAAAAATATACTTTCTGTTAAAAACTTAAAAAAAATTTATGCAGGTAACCAAGCTAAAGATAACTATGCACTGAATGATTTAAACTTGGACGTGAAAGAAGGAGAGATTTTTGGTCTTCTTGGTCCTAATGGTGCTGGTAAAACAACATTTATAAATATTTTAGCTGGAACAGTAGTAAAAACAGCAGGAATGGTAAATGTATGGGGTTTTGACTTGGACAAAAACCCTAGGCAGGTAAGAGCTTCAGTAGGAATAGTTCCACAAGAAGTAAATCTTGACCCATTTTTTAGTCCAAGAAAATTATTGGAATTACAGGCTGGTCTTTATGGGGTTAAAGAAAAAGATAGAATTACAGATACAATCCTTAAATTAGTATCTTTAGAAAAACAAGCAAATAGCTACGCTAGAAGCTTATCTGGTGGAATGAAAAGAAGACTATTAATGGCTAAAGCTCTAGTCCATCAACCTCCAATAGTTTTTTTGGATGAACCCACAGCAGGGGTTGACGTAGAGTTAAGACAGAACTTGTGGAGGAATGTGAGGTTACTTAATGATCTAGGTGTAACTATTATTTTGACAACTCATTATCTTGAAGAAGCCGAGGAAATGTGTGACCGTATAGCTATTCTTAATAAAGGAAATATAGTTGCTTTAGATAGTACTAAAAATCTATTAGATAGGATTCAAACAAAAAAAGTTATTTTTAAAACAGATAAAATAATTGATATTAAAGATGAGGATATAGATTCTTTAAAGGTAATATCAAAAATGGGTACAGAAATTTGTGTATCATATGAAAAAAGCAAAGTTTGTATTGAAGATTTAATTAACCTAATTAAGAAAAATAATGTCAAAATTATAGATATATCTACTGATGATGGTGATTTAGAAGACGTTTTTCTTAGATTAATAAAAAACTAGATTATTGTAATAATAGATAGTAAATTTAACTTGATGGAAATTTTAAAAACGCACTCACTTACAAAAACCTTAAAAATATTTTTGTTAATTTTTTTAGGAACAGTAGCTTTAACTGTTTCTGCTAAAATAAAAATACCATTTTATCCTGTACCAATGACAATGCAGACCTTTGTTGTCCTCTTTTTAGGATTAGCTTTTGGGTATAAAATAGGTCTCACGACAGTAGGAGTTTATCTTCTTGAGGGAATTATTGGTATACCAGTATTTTCTAATTCACCAGAAAAAGGTATAGGTTTAGTTTACTTTACCGGACCAACAATGGGTTATTTAATAGGTTTTTTATCTGCTGTATTTTTTGCAGGATACTTAAATCTAAAAAATAATATTTTAATAGTATTTAGTAAATTAATATTTTCTGTTTCTACGATTTATATATTTGGGGCACTTTGGCTTGGAACTTTAATTGGATGGGATAAGCCAATTCTTGCATTAGGTGTTACACCTTTTTTATTAGCTGAATTGTTTAAAATTTGCCTATTAGCACTATTAGCTAAAAAAATTATTGAGATTAGAAGATTTATTTAGGTGATCTTTTAGATAAAATTCTTTGCAAAGTTCTTCTGTGCATTTTAAGTCTCCTAGCTGTTTCAGAAACATTTCTGTTACATAATTCAAAAACTCTATGAATATGTTCCCACTTGACTCTATCTGCTGACATAGGATTTTCTGGCGGCTCGGCTCTCTTCTCTGGATCTGCTAACAATGCCTTTTCAACATCTTCTGCATCTGCCGGTTTTGCAAGATAATCAATAGCACCCTCCTTAATCGCTGCTACAGCTGTAGGTATGTTACCATAGCCAGTTAACATAATTATTCTGCTAGTAGGATTAGAAATCTGTATTTGTTTTACTACCTCAAGACCATTTCCATCTGCTAGTCTTAGATCAACTACAGCAAAAGCTGGTTTATTTTCTATAACTGATTGAATACCTTTTTGTACACTTTCAGCTTGAAAAACCTCAAAACCTTTATTTATCATTGCCCTAGCCAGTCTATCTCTAAAAGGGTTGTCATCATCAACGATTAATAACGATTTGTTATCAAAATCACTTAGTTTTTTTAAGTTAGCCTGTTCAACCATATATTTAATATGGTGTTTTATCTCATAATTTCAACACCTATTATTTGCTTTACATTAATTAAGTATTGCCTTAATTGCATAATTTATATGAAAGTTTTTAAGTATTTAAAAACTTTTTTTTATTAAATTTTTTTTGAGGTCATATTAAATGCAAAAATTTAAAACAGTTGATGAGCTTATAAATCAACTAAAGCCAGAAAAGCCTATTTATTGTATTAGGAAAAAATCTATACAATCAGCTTCTACATACTTTAAAAAAAAATTTCCTGGGAAAGTACTATACGCTGTAAAAACTAATCCACATCCTGAGGTTTTAAAAACAATTGTTGAGAGTGGTATTGAAAACTTTGATATAGCTTCTATTCAAGAAATTAAAGACATAAGAGCGATCTCCCCCGATGCAAAATGCTCATATATGCATACTGTTAAAAGTAGAGAGAATATTAAAGAGGCTTACTTTAATTATAATATTAAAGCTTTTTCTTTAGATACTAAAGATGAACTTATAAAGATTATTGAAGCAACTAATCGAGCAAAAGATCTTGAGTTATTCGTAAGAGTAGCTGTTTCAAATGAACATGCTGAAATAGATTTGTCTAAAAAGTTTGGTGCATTAACATCTGAGGCAATTGGTTTGTTAAGATTAACAAAGCAATATGCAAAAAAAGTAGGGCTAAGTTTTCATGTAGGATCTCAATGTATGCATCCCATTTCTTATTCAAAAGGAATTGCAGATATCGGAAATATAATAAGAAAAACAAAAATTATTCCAGATTATATTAATATTGGTGGTGGATTTCCCGCCATATATCCTGATCTTGTACCTCAATCTTTGGATGGCTATTTTGAAGAAATAAAAAAAGGTTTATTAAACTTAAAATTGGAAAAACTTCCTAAAATATTATGTGAACCTGGAAGAGCATTAGTTGCAGAAAGTGGGTCAACAATCGTACGGGTAAATCTTAGAAAAAAACAAAAACTTTATATAAATGATGGAACGTATGGAACTCTTTTTGACGCTGGCACACCAAACATAGTTTACCCTTCTAGATTAATTAAAAATGGAAAAATGGTCTCAAAAAAATTAACTGCTTTTAATTTTTATGGACCTACGTGCGATAGTATGGACTACATGAAAGGACCATTTTTGCTTCCAAACAATATTAAAGAAAATGATTATATAGAATTAGGCCAGCTTGGTGCTTACGGTCTAACTTTTAGAACTCAATTTAATGGTTTTTATTCTAATGAAATTTATGAAGTGGAAGACGAACCTATAATGACGTTATATGGTAAAGAGAGCAATAAAGGTATATTAGTTGCTTAATGTCAGAAAACAAAAATTTAACTCATAATAGCAAAAAAAGCTTCTTACAAAATCCAGTTGAACACATCGATATTACTTCATTTGATGCAAGAAAAATAATTTCCTCAATGGAAAAAATGTCTTTCGTTTCAAGAGAAACAGCAAATGCAGCCAATATTTTTAATGAAATGATTCAAGATAAAGATTGTACAATTTTTTTAACACTTGCTGGGTCAACTTCTGCAGCAGGGTGTATGAATATTTATAAAGATTTAGTTAAATATAATATGGTTGATGCAATTATAGCTACGGGAGCTTCAATAGTTGATATGGATTTTTTCGAAGCTTTAGGCTTTAAACATTACCAAGGTTCACAGTTTCAAAATGACACTGAATTAAGAAAAAATTATATAGATAGGATTTATGATACATATATTGATGAAGAAGAGTTACAGGAATGTGATCAAAAAATATGTGAAATAGCGGATACACTTGAACCAAGAAGTTATACATCAAGAGAATTTATTTATGAAATGGGAAAATATTTAAAGAAAAATTCTAAAAAAAAAGATTCTTTGATTGAAACAGCATATGACAATAATGTTCCCATTTTTTGCCCAGCATTTACAGACTCGAGTGCTGGTTTTGGATTAGTCACTCACCAAGAAAATAATCCTAAAAACCATATTACGATAGATTCTATTAGAGAACTTCGTGAATTAACTGAAATAAAGATTAAATCAAAAGGATCTGGTTTATTTATGATTGGTGGAGGAGTACCAAAGAATTTTGTTCAAGATACTGTTATTTGTGCTGAACTTTTAGGAAAAGAGGTCGAGATGCATAAATATGCAGTACAAATTACAGTGGCAGATTCTAGGGATGGTGCTTGTAGTAGCTCCACATTAAAAGAGGCAAGCTCTTGGGGGAAAGTAGATATCACAAAAGAGCAAATGGTTTTTGCAGAAGCAACCAGTGTCCTTCCTTTGATTGCAAGTGACGCTTATCATAAAGGTGACTGGAAAAATAGAACGAGAAAAAACTTCTCAAAAATATTTACATAAAATTGAAATATCTTTCTAATAAAAACGGGTTTCTAGGAATTGACAATAATGTTAATTTTAAAGAAAAAGTAGTAGTTGTTCCATTTGGTTTAGAAAAAACTGTAAGTTATGGTGGTGGCACTCGTAATGGCCCTAAAGAAATTATCAAAGCATCACATCAAGTTGAATTATATGATGAAGAATTACACTGTGAACCCTACAAAAAAATTGGAATTAAAACTTTAAAACCATTTAAAATTGATAAAGATATTAAAAAAGCTCTTAAAAAGATGTCTGATATAAATCAAGAAATATTAGATAAAAAATTATTTCCAATCACTTTTGGAGGGGAACACTCAATAACACCTGGATGTATTGCTCCATTTGTAAAAAAACATAAAAAAATATGTTTACTACATTTTGATGCACATGCAGATTTAAGAGAGAATTATAATGGAGAAAAATTTTCTCATGCCTCAGCTATTAGGAGATGTCTTGATCATAAAAATGTTTCAATAATCTCATTTGGGATCAGAAATATATCTCAAAGTGAAATACCATTCCTAAAAAAAAACTCATCTAGAATTAATATCTTTTGGGCAAAAGACAAAAGTAAATGGGACCTAAAAAAGTTTAAAAATATGATAAAGAATAAAACAGTTTATTTAACATTTGATGTTGATGGTTTAGATTCAAGTATTATGCCCGCAACAGGTACACCTGAACCAGGTGGACTATTATGGGATGAAACTTTAAATATTATACGGATAGCTGCTAAAAACTCTAATATTGTGGGTGCAGATATAAATGAACTTTCACCTATAAAAGGCTTTAATTCTTACAATTTTCTTGTAGCAAAACTTGCTTATAAAATTTTATCCTACAAATTTTTATATTAAGCTTTTGAAGCTTTAAGAGTTCCCAATAATAATCTGAATGGAATCAACATCACTAAAGCAACAAATATTTTAACTGTTAAGTCACCTAGAGATAAAGTAACCCATGGTATTCCAGTTGCATAAAATGAGATAGAGAAGAATAAAAATGTATCAACAGTAGACCCAATTAAAGATGAAGTTAATGGAGCAACAAACCATTTCTTTTTTCTTAAATAGTCAAAAATTTGAACATCCAGCAACTGTGCAACCATAAATGCTGTACCTGAACCTATGGCAATTCTGACTGAAATTAAGTCTGCAAAATTTGTTGAAAAGAAGAGAGTAAATATAATTCCTATAATAAAACCAACATAAACAATTTTTCTAGCAACAATCTTGCCATAAGATCTATTTGCTAGATCGGTAATTAAAAAAGCAACTGGATAGCTAAAAGCCCCATAAGTTAATATTTTTTCTAAACCATAATAGTTGATTGGAAATTGTACTAAATAATTTGAAGTTAAGACAACAACTCCCATTATAAATGAAAGTAGCATAAAAAACTTTTTCATTAAGCTGATTTACTAGGAGATGCTTTTGGTGATTTTTTAATAAAAGGTGATTTAATTAGTATGCTTTTTTTTAATTTTTTTAGCCTAGGTGAAATATCTCTATTTTTTACAGACTTTAAGAACTGATCAAAAGTTCCTTTTTTATCAACCGATCTCATACCTGCATTACTTACTGTCAAAGTTAAACTTCTTTTTAAAAGCTCACTTGTGAATTTAGCTTTTTTAAGATTGGGTAAAAATCTTCTATTAGTCTTATTGTTAGCGTGACTAACATTATGACCTTTCATAGGTATTTTACCAGTTAGTTCACATTTTTTAGACATAATATTTAGTGACTATATAAGATGAGTTGGTGACCTCGTCAAGTTTATTAGGCTTAATTACTCTGTTTCTTGCCTATTATTTCTCTAAAATTCTTAATCCCATCAGCTTTTAATATTTCTTTAAGCTCTTTTTTTATCTTTCCAACAATATTTGGACCTTGAAAAACCATGCCAGTATATAACTGAACATAACTTGCTCCAGCTAAAAATTTTCTATGGGCGCTCTCACCTGAATCAACTCCCCCAACTCCAATAATTTTAATTTTACCTTTTAATAATTTATAAAACTTACTTATTAATTTATTGGCTTCTTTCTCTAAAGGTTTTCCAGATAAGCCCCCTTTTTGATGTTTTAATATATTATTTAATTTTTCTCTATTTTCTGAAGTTGTATTTGAAATAATTACTGCACTAACTTTATGATCTAACAATATTTTGCTTATCAATTCAATTTGTTCTTCTGAAATATCTGGAGAAATTTTCACAACAATTGGTATTTTAGATTTAAGTTTAACTTTTTCCTCCTGAATTGAATTCATTAATTCATCAAATTTTTCTTCATCGTGGAAACTTCTTAAATCTTTTGTATTTGGTGAGGAGATATTAATTGTGATATAATCAGCAATATCGTGAAAGGTTCTAAGACCAATTAAATAGTCATTTTGTCTATCACTACTTTCTTTATTAGGTCCTATATTAATTCCTAATAAACCCATATTTAAATTAGACCTAATTCTATTACTTATATTTTCAGCTCCCTGATTATTAAATCCCAATCTATTTATAAGTGCTTGGTCTTCAACTAGTCTAAATACTCTTGGTTTTGGATTTCCATATTGTTTAAGTGGAGTGACCGTCCCTACTTCAACAAAACCAAACCCAAGTTTAAACAATGATTCATAAACTTCAGCATTTTTGTCAAATCCAGCAGCCATTCCAATTGGATTATCTATTTCTTTACCAAACAAAGTAGATTTAAACATTGGATCATCTTTATCAGTATCCATTAAATTTGGTATCAAGTTTAATTTTAAAGACTTAATTGCTAAATTATGAGCAGCTTCAGGATCAATTTTAAATATTAGTGATCTGAATTTTGAAAACATTATTTTATTTTTTCTGTTATTAATTCTTTAGTCTCTTTTACTCCAAAGAAACTTATAAAAAAACCCATTCTTGGACCATTTTCATCACCAAACACAACTTCATAAATTAATTTAAACCAATCACGTAGATTTTCTGAGTATCCATTTTCTTTTCCAGTTGAATAAATTAATGTTTGAATATCTTCAGGCAACATTTCATCACTACAATCATCAAGCGTATTAACTAGTGCATTTAATGCCTTTTTTTCGTTTGTGTTTGGTTTTTTATATTTTTTCTTTGGTCTAATTACATCGTTAAAATATTTAATAGCGTAGCCTATTAAATTATCAAAAATTATATGATTTATTTCTGAAATATCTTTTTTATATTTTTTTACAAATTTCCAAAGTAATTCCTTCGAATTTGCATTGCTTGCCTCTACCAAATTTAAAAGCATTGAAAAACTCATAATAGTATCTTCTTGAGGAATTACTCCATTATGAACATGCCAGACTGGATTCATTAATAACTGTAATTCGTTTTGGTTTTTTGCTTTTTCTATAAAATCCAAGTATTCATCGACAGTTTTTGGAACTATTTCTTTATATAATTTTTTTGCTCTTTTGGGATTTTGGTACATATACAATGAAAGACTCTCAGGAGATGCATATTCTAACCATTGATCAATAGTGATCCCATTGCCTTTTGACTTAGAAATTTTTTCTCCTTTTTCATCTAAAAAAAGTTCATAAGCAAAACCAGATGGATTTATGTTTCCAATTAACTTAGCTATTCTTGAAGATAATATTGCACTTTCTATCAAATCTTTTCCATACATTTCAAAATCTATATCAAGCGCATACCACCTCATAGCCCAATCCACCTTCCACTGTAATTTACAGTCTCCGTCTAAAATACTTCTTTCAAGTTTTTTTCCATTATTATCAAAAATAATTTTAAATTTTTCTTTTAAGATTTCTAAAACTGGAATTTCCAAAACTTTTCCAGTATCTGGACATATAGGTAAAAAAGGACTATAAGTTTTTTGTCTTTCCTTACCAAGGGTTGGAAGAATTATATCCATAATACCCTGATAATTTTCTAAGATAATTTTCAAAGTAGGATTAAAAAAGCCACTCTTATAAAGAACTGAAGAACTTTTAAAACTATAATCAAATTTAAATTTGTCTAAAAATTTTTTTAACATCTCATTATTGTGTTCACCAAAACTTGAAAACTTTTCAAACGGGTCTGGTACTTGAGTTAAAGGTTTATGAAGATTTTTTTTTAGTAATTCTTGATTAGGAACATTTTCTGGAACTTTTCTAAAACCATCCATATCATCTGAAAAAGTTATAATTTCTGTTGGTATATCAGTAAGTTGTTTTAGGGCATTAACCATCATTGATGTTCTGGCAACTTCACCAAAAGTTCCTATATGAGGCAATCCACTTGGACCATACCCAGTTTGTAAAATAATTTTACCTTTTTTTTCAATAAAAGTTTTCCTTTCACGCAGCATTTTTTTAGCCTCTACAAATGGCCATGCATTGGTTTTATCTAAATTTTCTTTTTTAATCACTTTGTTTAATAAGAAATATCTTATATTTGGTGTTTTTATTAATTCTTATAGAGTTGAAATTTATTTACCATAAAATAATGTTCTTTCAAAATGTCTAATTACAAAACTGTTTTTTTTACCTTGGGTATTTTGCAAATTATACTTGGAATATCTATGGTGATTCCATTTTTAACCCAGTTTATTTATTCTGAAATAGACTCCTCTTTTATAGGGGCTTCGATAATTTCAATAATATTTGGTATTTTATTTTTGTTGACAAATTTAAACCACGATAAAAAGTTAAACTTGCAACAAGCTTTTTTATTGACTGCACTTTCATGGTTAAGTATTGCAGTTTTTGGCTCTTTGCCATTTATTTTCTCTACACTTGAATTATCAATTACAGATGCTTTTTTTGAAAGTATGTCAGGTATTACCACCACTGGTTCTACAATTATTTCTAACTTGGAGAGTGCTCCTAAATCAATACTTTTATGGAGAGCTATGCTTCAGTGGTTGGGAGGGATTGGTATTATTGTGATGGCAATAACACTAATGCCAATAATGAATGTTGGTGGAATGCAACTATTTAAAATTTCAAATAATGACTCTTCAGAAAAAATATTACCAAAATCTTCTGAAATTGCATTGAGATTAATTTATGTTTATTTAGGATTAACAACTCTTTGTGCTTTAACTTATAAATTATTTGGAATGAGTTATTTTGATAGTCTTACTCACTCAATGACCACAATAGCTACCGGTGGCTTTTCAAATTATAATGAATCTATAGGATATTTTGATAGTTTATATATTGAAATATCATCAATGATTTTTATTCTATTGGGTAGCTTACCTTTTATTGCTTATATTAAATTTTTAAATGGTAATAAGAAAATATTTATTTCAGATGTTCAAATTAAATCTTTTATCAAAATAATAATTTTCTCAATCATCTTACTTTTTATTTATTCACTCTTTCATCAGAAAAATTTTTCTCAGGTTAATATCAGAGCTATTTTTTTTAATGTTATTTCTATTTTAACAGGTACAGGATATGTTACTGGAGAATTTGATGGATGGGGAAATTTTCCATTAATCTTTTTTTTAACTTTAATGTTTATTGGTGGTTGTGCAGGTTCAACAACATGTGGTATTAAAGTCTTTAGAATTCAAATTCTATATTTATTTATTATTAATCAATTAAAAAAGATTATTTATCCACGAGGAATTTTTATCATTAAATATGATAAAAATACTGTTGATTATAAGTTTATAGCTTCAATAATTTCATTTATTTTTTTATATATGGTCATATTTTTTTTAATAACAGCAATGTTATCTTTAAGCGGCTTGGATTTTTTAACTTCAATTTCAGGAGCAGCAACTTCAATCTCAAATGTTGGCCCAGGATTAGGGTCTATAATCGGCCCTAGTGGCAACTTTTCAAGTTTGCCTGAATTTTCTAAATGGATTTTAAGTCTTGGAATGATTCTTGGTAGATTAGAGTTATTTGCTATACTTGTGTTATTTCTACCTTCATTTTGGAGAAATTAATTATGATTGAAATTAAAAAACAATCTTTTTCAAAAACTTTTTCTGTGTATTTTGATAAAAGAATGTTTAAAATATTATTACTAGGTGCAATTTCTGGTTTTCCGTGGGTTTTAATTGGTAGTAGTTTAACTTTATGGCTCAAAGAAGAAGGTTTAAGCAGATCAACTATTGGCTGGGCTGGATTAATATTTGCTGTTTATGCATTTAACTATTTGTGGGCACCTCTAGTGGATAGACTTCGAATACCATATTTAACAAAAAAACTTGGTCATAGAAGAGGTTGGATAGTTTTAATGCAAATTATTATTTTGGCCTCTTTACTGACATGGAGTCTAATTAATCCCACTGAAAATTTAACATTATTAATCACAGTTGGTTTAATTATTGCTATTGCTTCTGCTACACAAGATATTACAGTTGACGCCCTAAGGATTGAACAAATAAATGAAAATGAAAGTAAATCAATGGCGGCTGGTGCTGCTATGGTTGTTGTTGGGTGGTGGAGTGGTTATAAGTTAGGTGGTGTAATAGCTTTATTTACAGCTCAACATTTGCAAAATATTGGCGTGGTTAATTATTGGCAAATTACATTTTTAATTTTGGGTATTATAGTCATCCTAATGAATATAGGCTTAATGTTTGTTCATGAAACCCTTTCCATTGAAAAACACCTAAAACAAAAAGAAACTGACAGACTTATTAAAAATAGGCTTGGATCAAAAAATATTATAACCACTTTTGTTGCTTATTTAGGGGGAACCTTAGGAGGTCCTATAATTAGTTTTTTCAAAAAAAATGGTTTTTCAATTGCACTTGGAGTTTTGTGCTTTGTTTTTTTATTTAAGATTGGAGAAGCTTTTCTTGGACGAATGTCGATTGTTTTTTATAAAGAAATAGGATTTTCTAAAGGTGATATTGCAATTTACTCAAAAACTTTAGGATGGATTACTACAGTTATTTTTACATTATTAGGTGGACTTTTTGTGATTAGATCTGGAGTTTTAAAAGCTATGTTTCTTGCAGGAATATTAATGGCTGCAACAAACTTATTATTTACTCTATTAGCATGGAGTGAAAGGTCTGAGTTATTATTTGCTATAGCAGTCATATTTGACGACATAGCTGCTGCTTTTGCAACAGTTGCATTCGTAGCTTTTATTTCCTTACTAGTTGACAGAACTTATACAGCAACACAATATGCATTGCTTGCTTCAATAGGGACTGCTGGAAGAACTACACTTGCATCATCTTCTGGCGCTTTGGTTGACTGGTTAAATGGTGATTGGGGCATTTTTTTTATCATAACTGCTATAATGGTAATCCCCTCTTTAATTTGCTTATTTTTTATTAAGGATAAATTAAGATTTCATGATGAATAATTATTTTTATAAAAAACCATTATCAAACATATACAAAAAACCATCTAATGCTTCAGAAATTACCTCACAAATTATTTACGGTGAAAAGTTTAATATTATATCTAAAAATAATAATTGGCTAAAAATAATAACATCGTTTGATAATTATATTGGATACATAAAAAATGAAAATTACATAAGAAATTTTGAACCTACACACAAAGTATTCGTCTTAAAAGCTAGTATTTATGATAAAGTTAGAAAAAAAACAAAATATTTTTTAACATTCGCTTCAAAAATATTAATAATCCAAGAAGATAAAAAATTTATAGAATTCGAAAAAAATAAGTGGATTAAAAAATCTAATATAAAAAAAATTAATCATATAGAAAAAAATTATATTAAAATATTTAAATTATTTTTAAATACTAAATATTTTTGGGGGGGTAAAACCTACAAAGGAATTGATTGTTCAGCAATTTTACAAGTAATTTTTTTTTATAATAATAAATTTTATCCAAGAGATACAAAGGACCAAGTAAAATATTCAAAAAAAAATATCAGTAAAGATACATTTAAAAAAGGAGATATCATATTTTGGAAAGGCCATGTTGCTATTTGTATTAATAGTAAGAAATTAATTCATGCATTTGGACCAAAAAAAATGGTAATAATAATGAGTATAAAAAAAACAATATCTGAAATTAAAAAAAACTCTAAACTTAATGTTATAAAAAAAATGAATATTAATGATCTCACAAGAAGAATTTAAAAAAAAAATTCATATAGTAGTAAATAAGCTTCAAGCTGGCTTATTTGATGAGGTAATTGCTGATGCGAAAAAACTACTAAAAATGAGTAATGATCAAGTAATAATTAATATTTTATCCTTAGCCTATCAAGGCAAAGGTGATTTTGATAATTCTATTGAGCTATTAAAAAAATTTCTTCAAGCAAACCCCAAAAATATTTTTTTTTTAAACAATATCGGTTTAAGTTATTTTAGAAAACATGAGTTAGATAAAGCAGAATATTATTATAAAAGAGCAATTGATGTAAATCCAAATTATTTAAATATCTTAAATAATTATGGAAATTTAAAAAAAGAATTAAATTTTTTTGAGGAAGCTTTGGAGTATTTTAAAAAAGCATTTCTTTTAGAAAGTGAAAATTTTGAAATTAATTATAACTTAGGTTCTACATATCAAGCATTGGGTGAAGAGCTAGAAGCTATAAAATACTTTGAAAAAGCATTAAAAATTAATCCTAACTTTACAAAAATTGACCGACATATTTCTTCCATGATCAATTATGATAAAAATAACAAACACTTTATTACTTTGAAAAAAAAAATTTTAAATAAAAAATTAAAAATTTATGAAAAATTAGAGCTTAACTTTGCACTTGGTAAAGCATATGAAGATATGAAAGATTATAAAAATGCTTTTATAAATATTGAAAAAGGTAACACACTTATGAAAAATTTTACTGAATACAACATCAATGCTGATGAAAAATTATTCAAAGATATAAAAAAATTTTTTATTAATAATTCTGTTAAACCTGCCAAAAAAAATAAAATTAAAACTATTTTTATTTTAGGAATGCCAAGATCAGGAACTTCTCTTGTTGAACAAATTATATCTTCTCATGAAAAAGTGTTTGGAGGAGGTGAGCTTGATTATTTAAATCAAATAGTTACTAAAAAAATTCTTAATAATTCTGACAAACTTGATAAGATTTTTGCTGAATCACAAGACGAATATATATCGAAAATATCCTTTAGAAGAGATAACTTGATAAATTTTACTGATAAATCTCCATTAAATTTTAGATGGATAGGATTTATATTAAATATTTTACCTAATTCTAAAATAATACACTGCCAAAGAGATATGCTAGAGGTTTGTTGGTCTAATTATAAAAATCAATTTGATCAAGGCTTATATTATTCTAATGATTTATACGATTTAACACGTTTCTACCATATGTACGATGATTTAATGAAATTTTGGGGCAATAAATTTCCCAACAAAATATATAATTTAGATTACGAAGCACTTGTTAATAATCCTGAAAAAACAATAAGAGAAATGATTAAGTTTTGTCAACTAGACTGGGATGATAATTGTTTAAAACATCACGAAAATAAAAGAGGAATAAAGACTGTTAGCTTTAATCAAGCTAGAAAACCAATATATAAAACTAAAATTAAGAATTCTTCATTATATGCTGATTATTTGGGCGAATTTAAAAAGTCCTTATTGATAAATAATAAAAATTAAGACCTCCCAAAATCTGGTTTATCAATATCTTGTTTCAATTTAATTATTTTTTTTCTAACTTTTTTAGTATCAGCTAGTTTTTTAATAATCGAATTGTTGTTTTTAGATTGAATATCTTTTTTAAATGAAAATAAATTTTTAACAAATAAATCAATAACTTTTGAAATATTTTTTTGATTATTAAATAAAATATCTCTCCACATAATTTCATTAGATGCAGCAATCCTTGAAAAATCTCTCAAACCACCTGCACTAAACTTTATTAAGTCATACCCTTGCTGTTTTTCAAAATCTGTTGCTGTTTTGACTAAATTATATGCAATTAAGTGGGGTAAATGGCTTGTCATAGAAAAAATTGAATCGTGTTTTTTAGAGTTCATAATTGCAACCTTAGAACCTATTTTTTTCCAAAATCTACTCAATCTTCCTAAGTGCTTAGTGTTGGTATTTTTTTGTTTTATCAATATACACCATTTGTTAAGGAATAAATTTTTTATACCATGCTCAGGTCCACTAACTTCTGATCCCGCTATGGGATGACTAGATGTCCAAAAAATTCCTTTTTTAAGTTTTTTTTCAATAAGTTCCATAGATTTTTCTTTAGATGAGCCAACGTCTGTAATGATAGTTTTGGATGATAAGTATTTATTTATTTTTAAAATTATTTTTTCATATTCTCCTAATGGAGTGCAAAATATTATTAGATCTAAATTTGGGATAATTTTTTTAAAATCATTTGTAATTACACATGGTAATTTCAATTTTTTAATCTTTAAAATATTTGATTTAGATTTTTCACAAATAAATATTTTTTTAGCTATTTTTTTATCAACTATTGCCCTTAATAACGAAGAGCCAATTAATCCACATCCTATTATTAAAATATTTTTCATAATTATTTAAATATACTTTTAATTGTTGCTATGAACTTTATATTTTCTTTTTTTGATCCAATTGTTAACCTCAGTTTATTTTTGATATTATATCCATCTTCTGTAGATCTTAATATTATACCTTTTGATTGTAGCTTATTAAATACGTAATTAGCTGAAAATTTACATTTATCAAAATTTAATAATAAAAAATTAGCAGTAATTTTATTTGAAAAAATGTTTAATTTTTCTAAAATATTTTTAAGTTTATTTGCTTCTATAATATTGTGCTTTACAGATTGATTAACAAAATTTTTATCTTTTAAGGCTTCTGTAGCTGCAATCTGAGCTAGTTGATTAACATTAAATGGTGGTTTAATCATGTTCATTGCATCAATAATCTTTTTTGAGGCATATCCCCAGCCTACTCTTAAAGAGGCTAATCCATATATTTTAGAAAACGTTCTTATTATAACTACGTTATCTTTATTTTTAAATAAATCTAAACTTGATTTATAATCTTTATTTTTCATATACTCAAAGTAAGCATCATCCAATACTAATAAAATATTTTTCCTTAATTTTTTTCTTAATTCAACTAATTCTAACTTAGTCAAATAAGTTCCTGTTGGATTATTAGGATTTGCAATAAAAACTATCTTTGTTTTTTTTGAAACACTTTTAATTATCTCTGATACAGAAACTTTAAAGTTTTTTTCTTTAGAAAAGATGACCTTTGTACCAATAATTTGTGCATAAATTCTATACATTAGAAAGCTATATTGAGGAACTACCACTTCATCAGATGGTTTTAAGTATAGTTGGCAAATCATTTGAATAATCTCGTCAGATCCTGCTCCACAAATTATTTTATTGAAATCACAATTAAACTTTTTTGAAATTTCCTTTCTTAAAATTTTTGATTTACTATCTGGATATTTTGAAAGTATTAAATCTTTATTATTTAAAATTCTCTTAACTTTTGAACTAACGCCTAATGCAGATTCATTTGCAGATAGCTTAATAATGCTTTTAATTTTGCCTATATTCGATTTGCCTGGTTTATAGGCTTTTATTTTAAATGTTTTAAATTTTGGAACTGTCATTTTGTTAATCTTATAAATAAAATATTAAATTTTCATACAGAATAAGTCATTTTTTAAAAAATTTGACATAAGAAATGCTATCTAGTACAAAAAATATGCGCTGATTTAACTGAATTGCGAGCGCTTAAAAAAAACCGCTAAATATGTTTTTTTATCTCTCAATTCAATTTTAGCCTTTATTTATGAATAAAAATATAAACATAAAAAGTTTAATAATTGATAAGCCATTGAAGCTAGATTGTGGACAGACTATTGATAACTTTCCTTTAGCTTATGAAACTTATGGCTCTCTCAATAAAGAAAAAGACAATGCTATTTTGGTGTTTCATGCCTTAACGGGTGACCAATTTTTATCTGGAATAAATCCAATTACAAAAAAAGAAGGCTGGTGGTCTCATGCTGTTGGCTCAAACAAGGCTATAGATACCGAAAAATATTTTGTAATTTGTGCAAACGTAATTAGTGGATGTTTAGGTTCTTTTGGTCCTAGCAACACTAACACTGATACTAATAAAATTTACGGAACTACCTTTCCTATAATTACAATAAATGATATGGTAAATGCTCAACACAATCTTTTAGATTATTTTAAAATTGAAAAATTATTTGCAGTCATGGGTGGATCAATGGGTGGTATGCAGGTTCTTCAATTTGTGAGTAATTTTCCTGATAAGGCAAGAATAGCAATTCCAATTGCTTGTACTTCAAGTCATTCGGCACAAAACATTGCTTTTAACGAACTTGGTAGACAATCTATAATGGCAGATAATAATTGGTTAAACGGGGATTATGCAAATCAAAATAAAAATCCTGATAAAGGATTATCTGTTGCAAGAATGGCTGCTCATATAACCTATTTATCTAAAAATGGCTTACAAGAAAAATTTGGTAGAAAATTACAAGAAAGAGGTGATTTAAAATTTAGTTTTGATGCAGATTTCCAAATAGAAAGTTATCTAAGATACCAAGGGAGTGTATTTGTAGATAGATTTGATGCTAACAGTTATTTATATATCACAAGGGCTATGGATTATTTTGATTTATCCAAAAAATATAACGGAAATTTATCAAAAGCTTTTGAAAAAACAAAAACTAAATTTCTAGTTATATCATTCACCTCTGACTGGCTTTACCCAACCTCTGAAAATAAAGAGATTGTTATTGCTTTAAATGCTATTGGTGCTGATGTTGCATTTGTTGAAATTGAGTCGGATAAAGGACACGATTCATTTCTTCTTGATGTTCCTGAATTTTTAAATACTTTAAAAAATTACATCAACAACTCTTATTCAAAAATTTCAAGATGAAGCAAGAATTCAAAATAATCTCAGATTTTATTGAAAAAAATACAAGAGTTTTAGATGTTGGTTGTGGTGATGGAACATTAATAGAATTTTTACAAAATAATAAAGAAATAGACATAAGAGGAATTGAAATTTCTAAAGAAAATTCTCAAAAATGTGTAAGTAAAGGACTGACAGTAATTGAAGGAGATGCTGAAAAAGATCTTTCCCAATTTCCTGATAAATCTTTTGATTTTGTAATATTAAGTCAAACGCTCCAGGCTTTCCTTAATCCAGAAATAGTTATTCAGGAGCTATTAAGAGTGGGCAAAAAAGCTATTGTTACGGTGCCAAATTTTGGGTTTTGGAAAGTAAGACTTCACTTGTTAATGAAAGGAACAATGCCAATTACAAAAAATCTACCTGATGAGTGGTATAATACTCCAAATTTACATATGTGTACTATCAAAGATTTTTATAAATTCTGTTATGAAAGAGATATTAAGTTAGATAAAGCATTGGCACTTCGCGATGAAAAAATATCCACTATTAACAAATCAAACCTAAATATAAAAAACTTATCAGCAGAGCTTGGTATTTTTTTAATTGAAAAATAAATGAAAACTAAAATAATACCTTGCTTAAAAGATAACTATTCTTATTTAATAATTGATGAAGAAAATAATATTGCTTGTGTGGTTGACCCCAGTGAAGCTGAACCTATTATTAAATACCTAGAAGGTACTCAAATTAAATTAAAGTTTATATTAAATACTCATCATCATTATGATCATGTAGGAGGAAATCAAAAATTAAAAGAAAAGTATGGAGCAAGTGTTATTGGATACAAGGGAGACAAAGATAGAATTCCAGGAATAGATATATTGGTAAATGATCAAGAAACTTGGGTGTATAAAAACTTTGAGGCAAAAATAATTCATATTCCAGGACATACACTGGGTCATATATGTTTTTATTTTCATAAAGATGAATCAGTTTTTTCTGGAGATACTCTTTTTTCTTTAGGTTGTGGCAGGTTGTTTGAAGGAACTTATAAACAAATGTTTGACTCACTAAAGAAACTAAAAGAGTTACCAAAAAATACAAAAGTTTTTTGTGGTCATGAATATACACTGCAAAATTCAAAATTTTGTGTTTTTCACGACACAAACAATAAAAATCTTAAAAATAAAATAAATGATATAAAAATAAAATTAAAAGCTGGCCTACCAACCATTCCAACTACTATTAAGGATGAATTGGAGTGTAATATTTTTCTTAGGTCAGACAATATAGAAACCTTTTCAAAATTAAGGGATTTAAAGGACAATTTTTAGCTTATTCGCTCTTGACTATAATAGGCTCCCGACTATATTGCTGCTTATAAAAAATAGATTAAACAATGTCATACGCAATCATACAAACAGGTGGAAAACAGTACAAAGTAAAGGCTGGAGAAATCCTTAAAATTGAAAGACTAGAAGACTCTAAGCTTGAAACTAAGTTAGAATTTAAAGAAATCTTAGCCTACGGGGATGATAAAAATATTGAAGTTGGATCACCAACAGTTGAGGGTGCTAAAGTTGAAGCAGACCTTGTTGAAAATGGAAAAAATAGAACAATATTAATTTTTAAAAAAAGAAGAAGACAAAATTCTAGAAGAAAAAATGGTCATAGACAGCAATATTCATTAATAAGAATTAGCAAAATTTTTTCAAAAGATGGGAAAGTTTTATCTGAAGCAAAAAAAATGGTTAAACCATCTAAAAAAACTGAAAAAGTAAAAGTTGTGGCAGAAACTAAAATTGAAACAAAAAAAAATAAAGCTAAGGTAGTCACTAAAAAAACTGAGACTAAAGTAGCAAATAAATAATTAGATAAATTATGGCAACAAAAAAAGCAGGTGGATCATCGAGAAACGGAAGAGATAGTGCTGGTCGTAGACTGGGTGTTAAGAAGTATGGTGGTGAAGTAGTAATTCCTGGTAATATAATTGTTAGACAAAGAGGAACAAAAATTTTTCCCGGCGAAAATGTGGGAATGGGTAAAGATCATTCAATTTTTTCTGTTGTTGAAGGAAAAGTGGTATTTAAAAAAGGTAGATTTGATAGAACATTCGTTTCCGTAAAACCCAATTAGTAGTACAACTAAAAACTAACAGTTGTAATATGAAGTTTCTAGATCAAGTTAAAATTTATGTAAAGGCCGGCAACGGTGGGCATGGCTCTCCTAGTTTTCGTAGAGAGAAGTTTATTGAGTACGGTGGACCAGATGGTGGTGATGGAGGTAAAGGTGGAACCATATTCCTGAGGTCAGAAAGAAATTTAAATACTCTTATTGATTATAGATTTCAACAACACCACAAAGCTGGAAGAGGAGTGAATGGTTCTGGTCAAAATCGTACAGGTCATGGTGGAGAAGATTTATTTTTAAAAGTTCCAATAGGTACACAAGTATTTGAGGAAGATAATAAAACTTTAATCTATGATTTTAAAAAAGAAGGTGAAGAATTTGTTGTAGCCAAAGGTGGTAAGGGAGGTCTTGGGAATACTAGATTTAAAAGCTCTACAAATAGGGCTCCAAAAAAATTTACAAAAGGTGCGGTAGGTGAAGAATATGTAATTTGGCTTCAATTAAAAACTATTGCTGATGTTGGTATTGTAGGTTTACCAAACGCAGGTAAATCTAGTTTGTTAGCAGCTATTACAAATGCTACACCAAAGATATCAAATTATAAGTTTACAACTTTAAACCCAAATCTTGGTGTTGCAATTTATGATGATAAAGAAATAACTTTAGCTGACATACCTGGGTTAGTTGAGGGTGCACATGAAGGTGTGGGTCTTGGAATTCAATTCTTAAAACATATAGAAAGATGCAAAACATTAATGCATTTAATAGATATTACTGATGAAAATATTGAAAATACATATCAACAAGTTAAAAAAGAGCTTAGTAGTTACAGTAAGGAAATTCTGGAGAAAAAAGAAATAATTGTATTAAACAAAACAGACTTATTGAATAAAGAAGAAGTAAAAGAAATTGTGAAAAAATTTTCTAAAAATAAAAAATCTGAAGTAGTGACTCTTTCAACACTAGAGAAAGGATCTATATCAAAAATTAAAGCTAAATTACTTTCATATGTATCTTAAAGACTCTAAAATAATTGTAATTAAAATTGGCTCCACTTTATTGATAGATCAGAATAAAAAAATTAGAAAGATATGGCTTTCTGAATTTGCCAAAGATATTAGAGAATTAATTAAAAAAGATAAAAAAATTATTATTGTAAGCTCAGGTGCTATTGCAATGGGCTGTAAAAAACTTAACTTAAATAAAAAAAATCTCAAAATTGATAAAAGTCAGGCAGTAGCATCAATTGGACAAATTGAGCTTATGAACTTATTTTCAGAAATATTTGTTAAACAAAAAATTAATATATCTCAAATTTTACTTACACTAGAAGATACAGAGCAAAGAAGAAGATCATTAAATGCAAAAAGAACATTTGATAATTTATTTCAACTAGGCTTTGTGCCCATTGTTAATGAAAACGATACTACAGCAACTACAGAAATTAAATATGGTGACAACGATAGACTGGCTTCTAGAGTGGCACAAATATCTGGAGCTGACTCACTAATACTTCTTTCTGATGTTGATGGTCTTTATACACAAAATCCTAAAATCTATAAGAATGCAAAATTATTAAAAGAAATAAAAAATATTGATAAGGATATAGAAAAAATTGCAACTAAAAGCATTAGTGAACATGGAACCGGTGGAATGAAAACTAAAATTGATGCAGCAAAAATCTGTCAGTTATCAGGATGCCAAATGGCAATAGCTAATGGCTTACTTATGAGGCCTATTAAAAAAATACTTAAAGATAATAATTGTACCTGGTTCTTGCCAAAAATATCAAAATTAGATGCTAGAAAAAAATGGATTATTAGTTCTATTTCTCCTAAAGGAGAAGTTGTTATTGATGATGGTGCCAAAAAAGCTCTCTCTAATGGCAAAAGTTTATTAGCAGCTGGAATTACAAAAGTATCTGGTAAGTTTAAAAAGGGTGATCATATAAAAGTTTTAAATAAAAAAAATTTTGAATGTGCTAGAGGCTTAAGTTCATTCTCATCTGATGAAATATTGAGAATTATGGGTTGTCATTCTAAAGAAATTGAAAAAATATTAGGATATGTTTCAAAGTCTGAAGTTATACATAAAGATGATATGGTAGAAATATAAAATGAACCAATATATGAATTTAATAGGGAAAAATGCTAAGAAAGCGGCACTTGAAAAAGTTAACACTAAGGTTAAAAATAAAATTCTAAAAAGATATGCTTTCCTACTAGATAAAGAGAAGAACTCTATAATTGCAGAAAATACGAAAGATATAAAATTTGCTTTACAAAAAGGACTTAAAAAAAATTTAATTGATAGGCTAGCTATTAATCATAAAAAATTAGACAATATAAAAACCTCTATAAATAAAATCATTAAACTAAAAAATCCTATTGATAATACTCTTGAAAAATGGAGTAGACCTAATGGATTAAAGATTAAAAGAGTATCCATTCCTATTGGGGTTATTGGAGTTATATATGAAAGTAGACCCAATGTTACTTCAGATGTTGCTAGTTTATGTTTTAAATCAGGAAATGCTGTAATTTTAAAAGGAGGCTCAGAGGCAATAAACACTAATAAAATTTTAGCTAAATTGTTTAGAAAGGCCCTCAAAGAAAATAAAGTTAATGAAAACTTTATTCAGTTTGTAGATTCTAAAAATAGAAAAATGGTAGATTATATGCTTTCAAGAATGAAAGATTATATTCATGTAATCATACCTCGTGGTGGAAAAAATTTAGTAAAAAGAGTTCAAGAATTTTCTGCTATACCTATCATTGGACATTTAGAAGGTCTATGTCACACTTTTGTTGATAAAGATGCAGAATTAAAAATGGCTATAGATATCATCTATAATGCTAAATTAAGAAATACTAGTATTTGTGGTGCAACCGAAACCATCTTGCTTCATGAGAAGATTGTTAAAAAATTTTGTAATCCTATTTTGAAAAGATTAGAAGAAAGTGGCTGTAAAATATATGGAGACCATTTTTTATGTAAACACTATAATGGAAAAATTTCTGCTGCAAAAGAAAAAGACTGGTCTACGGAATACTTAGCACCTACAGTATCTGTAAAGACTGTAAAAAATCATGAAGAAGCAATTAAACATATCAACAAATATGGCACTATGCACACAGACTCTATTATTACTAAAAATAAAAAGACTGCAAAAAAATTTTTAAAAAATGTGAAAAGTTCAATAGCTATGCACAATACATCAACACAGTTTGCTGATGGTGGAGAGTTTGGATTTGGTGGTGAAGTTGGTATTTCAACAAATATCCTTCCTCCAAGAGGGCCTGTAGGTTTAGGTCAACTCATTTCTTACAAATATGAAATTGTTAGCAATGGTCAAACTAGAAAATAAATTGAAAACTGAAAAAATAAATATTGGTGTTTTAGGAGGTACATTTGATCCTGCACATAAAGGACACTTAGAAATATCAAAGCAAGCCAAGAAAAGATTCAATCTAAAGAATGTTATTTGGGCAATTACAAAACAAAATCCATTTAAAAATGAAAGTAAATCAAATTTAAGAAGTAGAATAAAATTTGCAAAAAAAATAATAGGAAAAAAAGACTATATTAAACTAAAATTTTTTGAAGAAAAGATAGGGTCTAATAAGACAATTGATTTAATTAAACATTTAACCAAAGAGAAAAAAAATGAAATTTATTTCATTATGGGTGCTGATAATCTTATAAATTTTCATAAGTGGCATAAATGGAAATCTATTGTAAAAAAATGTAATATCCTTGTATTTGATCGCCAGGGGTATAAAGCTAAATCATTAAAGTCAGTAACCTTTAATAGAGCAAATAACAAAAGCTTAACATTTGTTAATTTTAATAAAGTTAATATTTCATCTTCTCAATTAAGAAAAGTTTGATAAGGTTTATTTAATTAATGGAAAAAAATACAAATCTTAAAAGCATCATCTTAAATACACTGGATTCCAATAAAGCCTTAGATATAGTTTCAATCGATCTTAAGAATAAAAGTTCCATGGCAGACTATATGATTATAGCCAGCGGAACATCTTCAAGACATATTCAGGCTTTATCGGAACAAGTGCTAGAAAAATTAAAAGCTAATGGTGTTAAAAATTCTAAAATAGAAGGAAAAGAAAGTTCTGACTGGAAATTGGTTGATGGTATTGATCTAATTGTTCATATATTTAATCCTGAAAAAAGAAAATTTTATGAACTCGAAAAAATATGGTCCGAGCTAATTCCTAAAGAAAAAGTGATGATTTAAGTATGATGAAAAAATTATTAACCTTTATTACAGTAGCTCTATTTTTTTTTGAAATAAGCTATTCTGACAATAGTGATATTTATAAAAAAATAGATCTATTTGGTGAAGTTCTTGAAAAAATTAATAAAGAATATGTAAATGAGATTGATCAATCTAAAAGTATGGATGCTGCAATAAATGGATTGTTGCAATCTTTAGACCCTTATTCAGCTTACATGACTCCAGAAAGTTTTGAAGGAATGCAAACTGAAACAAGTGGTGAATTCGGTGGACTTGGTATTGAAGTTGGTATGGAAGCTGGTGTTGTAAAGGTAATTTCTCCAATCGATAATACTCCTGCTTCAAAAGCAGGATTAAAAGCTGGTGATTATATTGTAAAAGTTAAAAATGTGCAGGTTCAAGGAAAATCATTAATGGAAGCTGTTGATTTAATGAGAGGACCTGTAGGATCAAGCATTGAAATAACAGTAAGAAGACGTGGTGTTAAAAAAGCATTAGTCTTTAACATAACTAGAGAAATCATCCAAGTTCAATCAGTTAAATCTGAACTTGTAGAAAATAACATTGGTTATATTAGACTGACTTCCTTTAATGAAAATAGCAGTGATCAAATTAAAAAAAATATTAAAAAATTTAATAAAAATAAAGATCTAAAAGGATTTATTTTGGATTTAAGAAATAATCCAGGCGGTTTACTTTCTCAGGCAATTAAAATTTCAGATTTCTTTTTAGAGAATGGTGAAATTGTATCAACTAAAAGTCGAAAAGTTTCAGAAAATAGAAAATGGTTTGCAAAAAAAGGTGACTTAACAAATGGCAAAACATTGGTTGTACTTATTAATTATGGATCAGCATCAGCATCAGAAATAGTTGCTGGCGCATTAAAAGATCATAAAAGAGCTATTATACTTGGAGAAAATAGTTATGGAAAAGGTTCTGTTCAATCAATAATACCTCTAAAAAATAGAGGCGCTATCAGATTAACGATTGCAAAATATTATCTACCTTCTGGAAAATCTATTTCTGAAGTAGGTGTAACACCTGATATAGAGGTAATAGAAAGTTCTGAAAATTTTAAATTTAATTCTGAAACTGATAATCAATTAAACTTTGCTTTAAAGTTACTCAATGGATAAATGACTAATAAAGATATACTTTTACCTCTTAGAAGTGGAGTTGGAATTGTTTTAATAAATAAAGAAAATAAAGTCTTTGTTGCAAAAAGAATTGATAATCCAAAAAATTTCTGGCAAATGCCTCAGGGTGGTGTTGACAAAGGTGAAGACTATCTCTCTGCTGCTTATCGTGAATTAGAAGAAGAAACTAGTATCAAGAATGTAGATCTAGTCAAAGAATTGGATGGATTAATCTCTTACGATTTGCCTAAAAATTTAATAGGAATTATTTGGAAAGGCAAATATAGAGGTCAGGAGCAAAAGTGGTTTGTAATGAAGTTTTTAGGTCAAGATAGTGAAGTTAATATTAAAACTAAAAATCCTGAATTTTGTGAATGGAAATGGATTGATCTTGAAAATATAACTGACCTAGTTGTAGACTTTAAGCTACATGTGTACAAAGATGTTAAAGAGAAGGTAAAAGAAATTCTTAATTAAGAGTTTTTAGCACATCAATTTTTTGATCAACTAAGTATTTATTTTGATCTGTAATGTCACTATTTTTTGAATTTTCTTCTGCTTGAGCAAGTAGTTCACTAATTTTATCTTTATCAATATCTTTAATATTAAAAATAGAACTTGTTAGAACTGATAAATTATTATTTTTAAATTCAACAATTCCATCCTCAACGTAGTAATTGTCTTCTCTTGATTTAGAAAAGATTTTAATAATCCCTGGCTTTAAAAATGAAATAATTGAGATATGATCCTTTAAAATTCCCATTTCTCCTTCAAAAGCAGGTACAACAACTTCTGTTACATCTTCTCTAGAAAGAAAAGAATTTTCTGGGTTTACAATTTCTATTTTAAACTCTTCACTCATTATGCAGCACCATCTTTCGCCATTTTTTCTGCTTTTTCTACAGCTTCTTCAATTGTACCCACCATATAAAATGCAGCTTCTGGTAGATGATCATACTCACCATTGCATATTGCAGCAAAACCTTTAATTGTAGATTCTAAATCTACTAATTTCCCTGGAGAACCAGTAAAGACTTCGGCAACAAAGAAAGGTTGTGATAAAAATCTTTGTATTTTACGCGCTCTAGCTACTGTTAATTTATCTTCTTCAGATAATTCATCCATTCCTAAAATCGCAATAATATCTTGTAGCGATTTGTAAGTTTGAAGAATTTTTTGCACTTCTCTTGCAACTCTGTAGTGCTCATCACCAACTATTCTGGGATCTAAAATTCTAGATGTAGAATCTAAGGGATCTACTGCCGGATAAATTCCAATTTCAGCTATCTGTCTCGATAATACAGTTGTTGCATCTAAGTGAGCAAAAGATGTAGCGGGTGCTGGGTCAGTTAAATCATCTGCTGGTACATAAATAGCTTGTACAGATGTAATGGAACCCTTGTTAGTAGTTGTAATTCTTTCTTGAAGGTTACCCATGTCTGTTGCAAGTGTAGGCTGATATCCAACTGCTGAAGGAATTCTTCCTAATAATGCAGAAACTTCTGAACCTGCTTGAGTAAACCTAAAGATGTTATCAACGAAGAATAATACGTCTTGTCCTTCCTGGTCTCTGAAATATTCAGCTACAGTTAAGCCTGTTAAGGCAACCCTTGCTCTAGCTCCTGGGGGTTCATTCATTTGTCCATACACTAGTGCAGCTTTTGATCCTGGACCTTCTGGCTTAATAACACCTGAATCTATCATTTCGTGATAAAGATCATTTCCTTCTCTAGTTCTTTCACCAACACCAGCAAATACAGAAAATCCACCATGGGCTTTTGCTACGTTGTTAATTAATTCCATAATAAGTACTGTCTTACCAACACCCGCACCTCCAAATAAACCAATTTTTCCTCCTTTGGCATATGGTGCTAGTAGATCAACTACTTTAATTCCTGTAACTAAAATTTCTGTCTCAGTTGACTGATCGCTAAATTCAGGTGCAGCTCTATGAATTGGCCATTTCTCTTTTGTTTTAACTTCACCTTTTTCATCAATAGGTTCACCTATTACATTTATGATTCTTCCTAAAGTTTCTGGACCAACTGGAACTTGGATAGGAGCACCTGTTGCAGTTACTTCGTCTCCTCTTTTTAATCCTTCAGTAGCGTCCATAGCAATTGTTCTAACACTTGACTCACCGAGGTGCTGGGCAACTTCTAAAACTAATCTGTTGTCTCCATTTTTACATTCTAATGCTGATAAAATTTCTGGTAATTCTCCATCAAATTTTACGTCTACTACTGCTCCAATGATCTGTGTGATTTTTCCTTTGCTCATAATTATAAACTTTCCGCTCCTGATATGATTTCAATTAATTCTTTCGTAATAGCTGCTTGACGACTTCTATTATACTCAATAGTTAGCTTGTCAACCATTTCACCTGCATTTCGGGTTGCATTATCCATTGCACTCATTCTTGATCCCTGTTCGCTAGCTGAATTTTCTAACATCGCTTTAAAAATCTGAGTAGATATATTTTTAGGCAATAAATTGCTTAAAATTTCATCTTCATCTGGTTCAAATTCATAATTGTCCTCAGAAGAATTTTCTTCCGCTTCAGATGTTTTTAAAGGAATTATTTGTTGTTCTTGAGGTATTTGAGTTATTACATTTTTAAATTTATTATAAAAAATTGTACACACGTCAAATTCTTCTTTTTCAAAATTTTCGATTATCATTTTTCCAACTTTTTCAGCATCTAGATAATTGACAGTTTTTGAATCTTTAAAAGATATTCTCTCTATAATATCATCTTTATAAACTCTTTTTAATTGATCATACCCTTTAGATCCTACAGTTATAATCTTTAAAGTTTTTCCCTCATCAGATATTTTTTGAAAATATGCTTTGGCCTTTTTAATAATATTTGTATTAAAACCACCGCATAGACCACGATCAGATGTTAGCACAATACATAAATGCACCTTATCTTCACCTGTTCCAGAAAGAAGCTTAGGAGCATTTTCCTTATCAGAAATACCACTAGATAAATTAAGAATAATGTTATTCATTTTTTCAGAGTAAGGTCTTCCCTTTTCAGCATTTTCTTGTGCTCTTCTAAGTTTAGCGGCTGCAACCATTTTCATGGCTTTGGTAATTTTTTGTGTAGACTTTACACTCGCTATTCTTTTTTTTAAGTCGTCTAGTGTTGCCATATTTTAAGAATTAAAGTTCTTCTTAAGTTCCATGATAGTTTCAACTAATGATTTTTCAGTATCTTCTTCAAGCTTACCTGAGCTTAAAACAGATTCTAAAATTTCTGGTTTTTCAGATTTACATTTTTCAATAATCTTAGATTCAAACTCAGCAATATCTTTAAGCTCTACATCATCCAAATAACCTTTAACTCCACAGAAAACTGAAATTACTTGCTCAGCAACTGTCATAGGAGAATATTGTTTTTGTTTTAAAAGTTCAGTTAGTTTTGAGCCTCTATTTAAAAGTTTTTGTGTTGATGCATCTAAATCAGATCCGAATTGTGCAAAGGCAGCCATCTCTCTATATTGAGCAAGCTCCAGCTTCATTGAACCAGAAACTTTTTTCATTGCTTTTGTTTGTGCTGCAGATCCAACTCTAGAAACTGATAGACCTACGTTAATCGCTGGTCTAATTCCTTGGTTAAATAACTCTGTTTCAAGAAATATTTGACCATCTGTAATTGAAATAACATTAGTAGGAATAAAAGCAGATACGTCTCCACCTTGTGTTTCAATTATAGGAAGAGCGGTTAACGAACCTCCACCATGCTCATCACTAAGCTTGGCTGCTCTCTCAAGTAATCTACTGTGTAAATAAAATACATCTCCCGGATAAGCTTCTCTTCCTGGAGGTCTTCTTAATAAAAGTGACATTTGTCTATAAGCTACAGCCTGTTTAGATAAATCATCATAGATGATTAATGAATGCATACCATTATCTCTATAGTATTCACCCATAGTACAGCCTGTATATGGCGCTAAAAACTGAAGTGGAGCAGCATCTGAAGCAGTAGCGGCTACAATTGTTGTATATTCCATTGCACCAGCTTCTTCTAAAGTTTTTTGAATTTGTCTAACGGTAGATCTTTTTTGACCTATAGCGACATAGATACAATAAAGTTTTTGCTTCTCATCACCAGATTCATTTATTTTTTTCTGGTTAATGATCGCATCAATAGCAACTGCAGTTTTTCCAGTTTGTCTATCACCAATAATTAATTCACGCTGTCCTCTTCCAACTGGAACTAGACTGTCAATTGATTTTAAACCTGTTTGCATTGGTTCACTAACTGATTGTCTTGGAATAATTCCAGGAGCTTTTACTTCAACTCTACTTCTTTTAGTTGCTTTATCTAAAGCACCTTTACCATCGATTGGATTTCCTAATCCATCAACGACTCTTCCTAATAATTCTTTTCCAACAGGTGCATCAACAATACTTCCTGTTCTTTTAACAACGTCACCTTCTTTAATTTTTCTATCATCTCCAAAAATTACAACTCCAACATTTTCACTTTCTAAGTTTAGAGCCATTCCTTTTGATCCATCAGAAAATTCTACCATCTCTCCAGCTTGAACGTTATCTAGCCCGTATACTCTAGCAATACCATCTCCTACTGACAAAACTTGACCAACTTCAGTCACTTCAGCTTTATCGCCAAATTTTTTAATTTGTTCTTTTAATATCTTTGTTACTTCTGATGGGTTTATATCCATTTATGCCTCTATCATCCTATTTTCGATTTGTTGTAATTTATTTTTAATGGAAGTGTCCACCATTGTGCTTCCGACTTGCACAATCAAACCCCCAATTAAACTTGCATCATGTTTGTAGTTTAATTTTATTTTTGAACTAAAGTTTTTAGTCAATTCTTCTTTTATGTTGTTAATCTCATCTTCAGTAAGATCTTTTGCAGAAATTAATTCTGCTTTTAACTCGCCTCTTTTAATTGAACATGTCTCAACAAAGCTTTTTAGGATTTTATCTAAGTAAAAGAATCTTCTTTTAGATATTAGAAAGTTTAAAAATTTTGTTAATAATTCATTTAATTTATATTGTTCTGAAATTTTGCTTAGAGCATTCAATTGATCTTCTTTGTTGTTTGTTGGATCCTTAATTAAAGATTTAAAATCTTTACTTGAAGCAATTAAATTAATAATTGAAGCAGAATGAACCTCAATCTCACTTAAATTATTAGCTTCTATTGCTAACTCATAAAGTGCTAAAGAGTATCTGCCAGCTGATGTTTCTGAAAAACCTTTATTTTTGCTCAACTTATTGTTCCTTATAAATAATTGAAGATTTATTAAATTTCAGTTTTAATTAACATATGACCCAATTCTCTTCAAGTCACACATTGTCTAAAAGTGTTGTTTTTTCACCGTTAATTGAAGTTTATTGGATCAACATCAACTGTTAGTTTCATTCCAGTGGGAAATTTGAATTTTTCAATGATTTTGGCTAGTGAACTCTGTACTTTTAAAGATTTTCTGCCTCTGATTAAAAGTCTTACTCTGAACTTTCTTTTTAATCTAAATATAGGTGCATTTACAGGGCCAAGAACTCTACCTTCGACAGCACTTTCTATGAAAACTTTAAACTTATAAGCTTCCTTTTCAAGTTCTCTTTCATTGCTGCCAGTAATTATTAAAGCAATAAATCTCTGAAACGGTGGAAGATTATTTTCCCTTCTAATTTCAAGTTCTTTATCTAAAAAAATATCAGGATCTTTATTTGTAATGTCTGTTATCATTTTGGTATCTAAGTTATAAGTTTGAAAATAAACAGTTGCTGGTTTTCCTGTTCTTCCTGCTCTTCCTGAGAGTTGATGATATAATTGTAAATTCTTTTCTGCACCCCGTAAGTCATGACCTTGTGATGATAAATCGATATCAACAACAACAATACAGTTTAAGCTTGGAAAATGAAATCCTTTTGAGATTAATTGAGTTCCAATTAAAATTTGAATTTTATTATCTATAATTTTTTCTAAAACATCTACTGAACTTTTTTTATTCATTGTATCGCTAGAAAATATAGTTGTTTCCTTGGTGGGGAAAATTTTTTTTACTTCATCAGATATCCTTTCAACTCCAGGCCCACTAAAAATAAAATCACATTTTCCTTCTTTTGAGCAGTTCCTATTTAGTAAAGCTTTGTATCCACAGTAGTGACATAATAAATTTTTTTTGTTTTTGTGATAAACCAAATTTATTGAACAATTTGGACATGAATAACTAATAAAACATTTTTTACATAATACATGAGGTGAAAATCCTCTTCTATTTAAAAAAAATAATACTTGATCTTTTTTTTCAAGATGAAATTTTACTTTCTCAATTGTTACTTTTGATATCCAAGATTGAGATTCTAACTTTGAATTATTAAGATTAATTATTTCATATTTTGGTAAAGATGCATTTAAATATCTTTGATCAAGTTTTGATAAACTATATTTGCCTTTTTTAATATTGTCATAAGTTTCAATAGAGGGGACGGCTGTTATTAAATTGATTGGAATATTTTCAAAGGATGCTCTAGAAATTGCCATATCTCTAGCATTGTAAGTTACTCCCTCGTCTTGTTTATAAGATTGATCATGTTCTTCATCAACAATGATTAATCCTAGTTTTTTAAAAGGTAAAAACAATGATGACCGAGCACCAATTACAACTTTAATTTTATCATTTGCTATTCCACTCCAAATAATTTCTTTATTTTTTTTTGTAATACCTGAGTGCCATACAGCAGGTTTGAATCCAAAAAATTCTATAAATTTATTTTGAAATTGTCCTGTTAATCCAATTTCTGGCAATAGAATTAACCCTTGAAAACCCTTATTAATTATCTTTTTTAAAGCCTCAAAATAAACCACAGTTTTACCAGACCCCGTAGTGCCTTGTAAAACATGAACTCTAAATTTTTGATTTAATACATTCATTTTTTTTAATGAATCTTTTTGCTCTTTAGAAAGTTTTATTTCATTTTCTTTGATGTCAATTTTGAATGGCTCATACACTCCAATTGGCAACTTTTCTATGGCACCACTACTTAATAATAACAATTTTAATGCCATACCTTTAGGGGTCATATTGTATTCAGAAAACCAATTTAAGAATTTAATTGTATTTTTCTTTAGTGATGGAACATCTAATTTTCTTAAAACTTTTTTAATTGCAAAATTTTTGTTTGTTTTTTTTTCAAAATCATCCCATACAACTCCAGTAACTTCTGATTTTCCAAAAGGTACTACTACATAGTCTCCAACCTTTAAATTTAAATCTGAATTATAGGTAAATGGATGATTAAAAATATTTGGTATAAGAATCGGTACTTTCATATCTTTATAATATGAAAATACTTTAAGAGTGTATTGCTCTTTTATCTACTGATAATGCTGCTTCTTTTACAGCTTCTGAGAATGTTGGGTGTGCATGACACGTTCTTGCAATATCTTCGGCACTTGCACCAAACTCCATTGCAACTCCAATTTCTCCAATTAATTCACCTGCATGAGGGCCAATAAGATGAGCCCCTAAAATTTTATCTGTTTTTTCATCTGCTAAAATCTTAACAAAACCCTCTGCTTCATCAATTGCTTTGGCTCTTGAGTTTGCCATAAATGAAAATTTGCCAATTTTATATTTTGTATTTGCTTCTTTTAGTTGCTCTTCAGTTTTCCCTATTGAGGCAACTTCTGGTGTCGTATAAACAACACCTGGGATAATGTCATAATTAACATGCCCTGATTGTCCTGCAATATTTTCAGCAACAGCAATACCTTCATCTTCAGCTTTGTGCGCTAACATTGGTCCATCTATTACATCGCCAATTGCATAAACATTACTTACATTCGTTTGAAAGCTTTTATTTGTTATAATTCTTTTCTTTTCATCCAATTCAACACCAATTGCTTCTAAATTTAAATTGTTAGTGTTAGGTTTTCTGCCAACAGATATAAGAACAACATCACAATCAAAATTTAATTTTTTTCCATCTTTGTCAGATGTTGAAACACTAGCTCCATTGGTGTTTTTAGTAATACCCTCTACTTTAGTTTGCATGTGGAAGTTAATTCCTTGTTTCTTTAAAATTTTCATAAATTCTGACGCTATTTCTCTATCCATTCCTGGCGTAATATGGTCAAGAAATTCTACCACATGAACTTCAGCACCTAATCTAGACCAAACAGATCCCATCTCTAATCCTATATAACCTCCACCAACTACAACCATTTTTTTTGGAACCGATTGCAGAGTTAATGCACCTGTTGAAGATACAATTATTTTTTCATCAAATTCAATTCCTGGCAATGAAACTGCGACAGATCCTGTGCTAATGACAGTTTTTTCAGTTTCTATGATAGTTTCTTTTTTTTGATCATCTAATATTGAGATTTTATCTGCAGATTTGAAGCTTCCAGTACCTTTAAAATAAGCAACTTTATTTTTCTTAAATAGGAACTCCACACCTTTTGTCAGTACAGTTACTGCCTTTTCCTTATTTTTCATCATTTTTTGAAGATTAAGTTTGACTTCACCAACTTCTATCCCAAGTTTAGAGAAGTTTTGTGCTTTATGATAATTCTCTGAAAGATTTAATAAATTTTTAGAAGGTATGCACCCCACATTTAAACAAGTGCCTCCTAATGAACCTCTAGATTCTATACATGCAGTTTTAAGACCCAGTTGAGCTAATCTTATTGCACACACATAGCCTCCTGGACCTCCACCTATTACAACTGCTTGAAATTTATCTGACATTTAAATATTTAAAAATAACCTTCTTGGATCCTCTAAGTTTTCTTTAACCATTTTTAAGAACGATACTGACTCTTTTCCATCTATAATTCTGTGATCATAAGACAAGGCAAGATACATAATAGGTCTAATTTTAATCTCACCATCAACTACCATTGGTCTCTCAACTATATTGTGCATACCTAGTACACCAGATTGAGGTAAATTTAATATTGGAGTAGATAACATTGAGCCATAAACTCCACCATTACTAATTGTAAAGGTTCCACCTTGAAGGTCTTCTATGGTTATTTTTCCATCTCTTGCCTTTTCAGAAATAGTTTTAATATTTTTTTCGATATCAGCAAATGATAATTGATCTGCATCTCTTAATACTGGTACTACTAATCCCTTTTCAGTTCCTACTGCAAAACTTATATTATAATAATTTTTATAAATAATTTCGTCTCCATCAATTTCAGCATTAACTGATGGGTATATTTTTAGTGCTGCAACACATGCTTTTACAAAAAATGACATAAACCCTAATTTAATCTCATATCTGCTTTGGAAGTCTTCCTGGTTCTCTTTTCTCATTTCCATTATGCTAGTCATATCAACTTCATTAAAGGTTGTTAATAATGCTGCATTTTCTTGTGCTTGTTTTAATCTTTTTGCAATTGTCTGTCTAAGCCTAGACATTTTAATTCTCTCTTCTTGACCATATTTAATTTTTCTTTCTGATGGCTGTGGGTTCTCTCCCATCATGCTAATTAGGTCACCTTTAAGAATTCTACCCTCTTTACCTGAGCCTCTAACTTTTTCTAAATCAATTTTATTCTCAACAACAATTTTTCTCACTGATGGAGAAAGTATTTCTTTATTTTTATTTGAGGATTCGGGTTTGCCTTCATTGTTCTCATTTTTTAATATTAATGGTGCTTCTTCTTTAATTTCATTTGTTAATATTAAAGGATCTTCTTCAGGCTCTTTGAAAACTTTGGGTGTTTCCTTTTTTACTTCTAAATTAATAACATTATTTTCTGCTTTCCTAGGCTCAATTTTTGTAATTATTTTTTTTTCAGCAGACTGAACTCCATTTTGGTTTATTGAACCAAGTAAAGCTCCGACTTCAACTGTTTCTCCATCTTTTGAATTTATTTCAGACAAAACTCCATCTATAGGAGATGGAACTTCTAAGTTAACTTTGTCAGTTTCCAGTTCTACAATTGCCTCATCTGCTTCAACTGTATCACCCTCTTTTTTAAGCCACTTAGCAACGGTTGCTTCGGTTATACTTTCACCTAAAACGGGTACTAAAATTTTTTCATTCATTTTATTCAAAAACCTTATTAATAATTTCCTGCTGTTGTGCAATGTGTCTTTTTGCATATCCTGTTGCAGGAGATGCATCTGGACTTCTTCCTATATAAGAAATTTCTCTATTATTAGCGTTAATGGTATCTAATGTCCATTGTATATAGTCTCTTGCTGAAAACCATGCTCCCATATTTTTTGGTTCTTCCTGACACCAGTAAAACTTTGCATTTTTAGCATAAGGCTTAAGTTCTTTAACAAGAGTCTTGGCTGGAAATGGATATAATTGTTCAATTCTGAACAATATTACATCATCTTTTTTTAATTTTTCTCTAGCGTCTAATAAATCAAAATAAACTTTACCTGAACACATTATTACCTTTTTTATTTCTGAGGCTTTTTTTAATTTTATAAAACCATTAGATTTTGGGTCCACAGCATGATCCCATAATATTCTATGAAATGAATTTTCCTTATTAAAATCTTCTAAGTTAGAAACACAATACTTGTTTCTTAGTAAAGATTTTGGTGTCATCATAATTAGTGGCTTTCTAAAATCTCTATGCATTTGTCTTCTTAATGCATGGAAATAATTTGCTGGTGTAGTGCAATTCATTACTTGCATGTTGTCATTAGAGCATAATTGTAAAAATCTTTCTAAACGAGCTGATGAGTGTTCTGGACCTTGACCTTCATATCCATGTGGTAATAATAATACTAATCCTGATGCTCTTGTCCATTTTCTTTCACCAGATGCAATAAATTGGTCAATGACAATTTGTGCTCCATTAGCAAAATCTCCAAACTGTGCTTCCCAAAGTGTTAGTGTGTTAGGCTCAACAAGACTATAACCATACTCGAAACCTAGAACAGCTAATTCTGATAAAAAACTATCTACTACTTCAAATTGTTTTTGATTTTTTGAAATATTATTTAATGGAATATAGCGGCTGTTATTTAATTGATTCCTTAAAACAGAATGTCTTTGACTAAAAGTTCCTCTACCAGAATCTTGGCCAACTAGTCTAACAGGGTATCCTTCTTCTAATAAAGATCCAAATGCTAGCGCTTCTGCAGTTGACCAGTCTATGTTTGAACCATTTTTAACTGCTTCTTTTCTTGAATTTAATATTTTGATTATTGTTTTATGTAAATTTAGTTCTTCAGAAGAAGAATTTATTTTTTCTGAAATCTCTAAAAGTTTTTTAGTATCTGCGCCTGTTATTCCTCTTTTATCTTTTCCTTTTTCAGGTTTATATGCTGACCATGTGCCTTCAAACCATTCAATTTGAGGTTTGTAGTTTTTTGCATTTTTAAATTGGTCATCAAGTAAATTTTTAAATTCTTTTACTGAACTTTCTAAAATATCATTAGTAATTGTATTTTCAGCTATCAATTTATTCCCATAGACATTTACTGGAGAGGGATGTGATCTAATTTTTTCGTACATCAATGGTTGAGTAAATGATGGCTCATCTCCTTCATTATGACCAAACCTTCTATAGCAAATTAAATCTATAACAACGTCTCTATTAAATTTCAATCTGAACTCAGTAGCTATTCTAGCCGCATAAACAACTGCTTCTGGGTCGTCTCCATTAGCATGAATAATTGGTGCATCAACCATTTTTGCTATATCTGATGGATAAGGTGAAGATCGTGCAAATCTTGGACTTGTTGTGAAACCTATTTGGTTATTTACAATAATATGAATTGTTCCACCAGTGTTATGACCTGGTAAACCAGACATCGCAAAACATTCTGCTACCACACCTTGTCCCGCAAATGCAGCATCACCATGTATCAATATAGGTATTACTTTATTTCTCTCTTTATCTTTATGAAAAAATTGTTTTGCTCTTGTTTGCCCAAGAACTACTGGATTAACAGCTTCTAAGTGAGATGGATTATCTGTTAAACTAACATGCACAGAATTTCCATCAAAATCTCTATTTGAAGATGCTCCTAGGTGATACTTAACATCTCCAGCTCCTTCTTCTGATGATGCATTAATCTCTCCAGCAAATTCATTAAATATTCTTTTGTAAGATTTCTGCAAAACATTTGCTAACACATTTAGTCTACCTCTATGGGACATGCCAATCTTAACCTCTTTAACTGCAGACTGACCACTAATCTTTATTATTTGTTCCAAAGCAGGAATTAAGCTTTCTCCACCATCCAATCCAAATCGTTTTGTCCCTACATATTTTTTATGTAGAAATTTTTCAAAACCCTCTGCTTGAATTAATTTATTTAAAATTGCCTCTTTACCATTTTTTGTAAAATTCATATTATCTTCTGACTTTTCTATCCGATCTCTAAACCATTTTCTTTCAGTCGGATTTGATATATGCATATATTCATATCCGATTGAACCACAATAAGTTTTTTTCAAAAATATTAATATCTCTTTAATATTTGATTGTGTTTTATTTATAACTCCACCAAGATAAATTTTTTTTTGATAATCTTCTTTTTTAAAACCAAAAGATTCAGGATGTAGTTCATCTAAATAATCTGACTCTAATAATCCAAGTGGATCTAATTTAGCAATAAGATGTCCTCTTTGTCTGTATGATCTAATCATTGAGACTGCTTTAATTGAGTCTTCATTTGATCTGGATGAATTTATTTGGCCTATATTAATTTGAGGAGTATTGCTAAGTGAATTTTTATCCTCTTGTTCAATTTTTTTTTGAAGCTCGTCTATATCAACTTTTTTTTTTGCTCCCCAGGATGGTCCATTAATTTCTTTAACTATAATATTTAGTTCATCTCCAATTCCTTCAAAATAATTCTGCCAACTTTCAGGTAAATCAGAGTCTTTATTAATGAACTTAAGATACATTTGCTCAATAAAAGCATTGTTAGATTTACTAAGAAATGAAGTTTTTTCGAATTCGAGATTTTTTGATGATGACATCTATTTTATTGATATAATATCAGATAAATAATTTTCAATTAGATAATTTATTAAATAATGTTTTGCCTAGTTCAGACGGTGATTTTGCAATTGTAATCCCACATTCTTCCATTTTTTTGATCTTATCCTCTGCTCCACCTTTACCACCTGAGATAATAGCTCCTGCATGTCCCATAGTTCTTCCTGGGGGTGCTGTTATTCCAGCTACAAATCCAACCATAGGCTTTTTTATTTTGTGGTTTTTAACAAATTCAGCTGCTTCTTCTTCTGCAGAACCACCAATTTCTCCTATCATAAGAATAGATTCTGTCTCATCATCATTTAAAAATAAATCCAAACAATCAATAAAGTTTGTTCCATTTATTGGATCTCCACCAATACCTATACAGGTAGATTGTCCCAATCCGTTTTCAGTTGTTTGTGCAACTGCCTCATAGGTTAAAGTTCCAGATCTTGAAACAATTCCCACAGAACCTTTCTTATGAATATTTCCAGGCATAATTCCAATTTTACATTCATCAGGAGTAATTATTCCTGGACAGTTAGGTCCTATCAATCTACTTTTTGAATTATTTAACTTTTGTTTAACACGAAGCATATCTTGAATTGGTATACCTTCAGTAATACAAACTATAAGCTCAATAGATGCATCAATAGCTTCTATTATAGCTGCTGCTGCAAATTTTGCTGGCACATAAATCATAGTTGCATCAGCACCAACTTCTTTTTTTGCTTCGGCTACAGTATTAAATACTGGACGTTCAAGATGTTTTTGTCCTCCTTTTTTTGGAGTAACTCCACCTACAAGATTAGTTCCATATTTTAATGCTTGTTCTGAATGAAAAGTACCATGTGCACCTGTAAAACCTTGGCATATAACTTTGGTATTTTTATTAATTAAAACTGACATTCTATTTTATAGCCTCTACTATTTTTTGTGCAGCATCATCTAAATTTTCTGCTGAAATTAATTTTAGACCCGAGTTATCTAGAATTTCTTTTCCTTCTTTAAAGTTTGTTCCCGCGAGTCTAACTATCAATGGAACACTTATGTTTATTTCCTTGGCAGCATCAACAACACCTTGAGCAAGAACATCGCACCTCATTATTCCACCAAAAATATTTATTAATATTCCTTTAACATTTTTATCTGAAAGAATTATTTTTAATGCAGCAGAAACTTTTTCTTTTGAAGCTCCACCACCAACATCTAGAAAATTTGCTGGCTCTTCACCATACAGTTTAATTATATCCATTGTTGCCATTGCTAAACCTGCTCCATTAACCATGCAACCAATGCTTCCATCTAACTTTATATAAGCAAGATCATGTTTGCTCGCTTCTATTTCTGCTGGATCTTCTTCGTTTAAATCTCTCAACTCTGTAATTTCAGGATGTCTAAATAGCGCGTTGGAATCAAAATTAACCTTTGCGTCTAAGCAGATTATGTTTTTTTCTTTAGTTAATATTAGTGGGTTAACCTCAACCATATTAGCATCCGTGCCTAGAAACATATTATATACTGATTTAATTATTGCTATTGCTTGCTTTTTAGCATCATCCGTTAAGCTATAAATTTTAATTATCTTCTCACAATCAGCATCTGAGATTTCATTAACAATATCTACTTTTGTTGTTATGATTTTTTCAGGTGTACTATCTGCAACCTCTTCAATATCCATTCCACCTTGATCGCTGGAAATAAATACAATTTTTGAACTTGCTCTATCAATTAAGCACGATAGATAAAATTCTTTATCTATATTGGAAGATACTTCCACATATAATCTTTTTACTTCTCTACCTTCAGGGCCAGTTTGATGTGTTACAAGTGTTTTTCCTAATAATTCTTTTGCAGCAACACCTAGCTCTTCAATTGTATCTAAAATTTTTACACCTCCTGCTTTACCTCTTCCACCGGCATGAATTTGGGCTTTTAATACAAACTTTTCTGTTTTTAATGATTTTGCTTTTTCAATCAACTCATCAACTGTGAAAGCAAAAATACCTTCAGGCACAACTGCCCCGTATTCTTTTAGGATTTTTTTTGCTTGATGCTCGTGGATGTTCATTACTATTTAGATAGATCTGAATCTATTTTTGATGCAGCTTCCCATAATGCTTTCACAGCATCTATCGAGTGCATAAATTCTTTTTTTTCTTTTTCATCCAAGTCTATTTGTTCTATTTTTTCAACACCATCTTTGCCAACTATTACCGGTACACCAGCATAAACGTCACTTACCCCATACTCTCCATTTAAATGAACTGCACATGGAAGTAATTTTTTTTCATCTTTTAAATATGCTTCTGCCATTTGTACTCCTGAAGCGGCTGGTGCATAAAATGCGGAACCTTTTTCTAAATATTTAACAATCTCAGCTCCACCATCTCTAGTTCTTTGGTTAATTTCTTCTAATCTTTCTTGAGATATCTTTCCTTCTTTCACTAGGTCTAATAATGGTTTGCCTGAAACTTTTGTGAATCTTGGTAGGGGAACCATTGTGTCTCCATGACCTCCCATAACCATTGCTTCAATTTCTTTTACAGGGACATTTAACTCTAGAGATAAAAATAATTTAAATCTTGAGCTGTCTAAAATTCCTGCCATTCCAACTACTTTATTTGCTGGTAAGCCTGAAAATTTTTGAAAGGCCATCACCATAACGTCTAACGGATTAGTGATACATATAACAAATGCATTGGGTGCATTTTTTTTAATGCCTTCTGCTACTTGTTTAATAATTTTTAAATTAATACCTAATAAATCATCTCTGCTCATTCCTGGTTTTCTTGGGACTCCTGCGGTGATTATTATTACATCAGAATCTTTTATATCTTCATAATTGTCTGTACCTGAAAATTTCACATTAAAACCATCAACAGAGGAAGATTGAGCTATATCTAGAGCTTTTCCTTTAGCTATGCCACTTGCAACATCAAAAAGTACTACCTCATCAGCTACTTCTTTAGTTCCTATTAAGTGAGCAAGAGTGCCCCCAATTTGACCTGCTCCTATTAAAGATATTTTTTTCATTTTTCTCCTTATTTCATTGTTGGCATGACAAATTCTGCATTAGATCTTATTCCAGAAGGCCATCTTGATGTTACTGTTTTAAGCTTTGTATAAAATTTAATTCCTTCAGCTCCGTGCATTGCACTATCTCCAAATAATGATCTTTTCCATCCACCAAAACTATGGAATGCCATTGGCACAGGTATTGGAACATTAATTCCAACCATACCAACTTGAATTTTACTAGCAAACGTTCTTCCAGCATCACCATCTCTTGTATAAATGCTTACTCCATTACCATACTCATGATCATTAATTAGTTTTGTTGCTTCTTCAAAAGTTTTAACTCTTATGACTGACAAAACAGGACCAAATATCTCTTCTTTATAAATTCTCATATCCTTATTAACATGATCAAATAAACAACCACCTATAAAGAAACCATTTTCGTATCCTTGAAGTTTTATATTCCTTCCATCAACAATTAATTTAGCACCTTCTTCAACTCCAAGATCAACATAACTTTTTACTTTTTCTAAATGTTCTTTAGTAACTAGTGGACCCATCTCAGATGTTTTATCCATACCAGGACCTACTTTTAATGCTTCAGCTTTTTTTGATAAACGGGCAACTAACTCATCACCTATATCTCCTACAGCTACTGCCACTGATTGCGCCATACATCTTTCTCCTGCTGAACCGTATGCAGCACCCATTAATCCATTTACTGCACCATCAAGGTCACAGTCAGGCATTACTACTAAATGATTTTTTGCGCCACCTAAAGCTTGAACTCTTTTTTCATTTTTGGCAGAATTTTCGTAAATATATTTTGCAATTGGCGTTGATCCTACAAAGCTTACAGCTTTGATATCTTTGTTTGTTAAAATTGCATCAACAGACTCTTTATCTCCATTAACAACATTAAAAACACCATCTGGTAGTCCAGCTTCTGTTAGTAACTCTGCTAATCTTAGTGGGCAAGATGGGTCTTTTTCTGATGGTTTTAAAATAAATGTATTTCCACATGCAATGGCTAAAGGGAACATCCACATAGGTACCATTGCTGGAAAATTAAAAGGTGTAATACCAGCAACAACTCCAAGAGGCTGTCGCATCGACCAGCTATCAACATTTGTTCCTACATTTTCTGAAAATTCTCCTTTAAGCAAATTTGGGATTCCACAGGCAAACTCAACAACTTCTAAACCTCTTGTTAAAGAACCTTTGGCATCTTCATAAACTTTGCCATGCTCTGAGACTATTAATTTTGTAAGTTCATCTGCATTCTTTTCTATTAATTCTTTAAATTTAAACATTACTCTTGCCCTTTGAAGTGCAGGTTTTAATGACCAAGTTTCAAAAGCTTTTTGTGCTACTTCTACAGCTTGATCAAGATCAGCTTTACTGGCTAATCTTACCTCAGACTCTTGTTCACCTGTTGCTGGATTAAAAATTTTACTTTTTCTATCAGATGAACCTGAAATTAGCTTTCCGCCAACAAAGTGTTCTAATAAATTCATGAATATTGCTATTTAAAAGGGTAATTAGTTTGTTGCAAGCATTTTTTTCAATTCAGCTATAGCTTTTGCTGGATTTAATCCCTTTGGACACGCGCTAGTACAATTCATAATAGTATGGCACCTATATAGTTTAAGTTCATCAGCCACTTTTTTTAATCTTTCTTTTTTTTCATCATCCCTGCTATCTACTATCCATCTATAAGCTTGAAGTAAAACTGCTGGGCCTAAATATTTATCACCATTCCACCAATAACTTGGGCAGGAGGTTGAGCAACATGCACACATAATACATTCATAGGCACCATCTAATTTTACTCTATCTTCTTTAGTTTGTAATATTTCTGTGGTCTCAACTTTTTGATTTGTTTTAAGCCAAGGTTCAATGGACTCATATTGTTTATATAATCCACTTAAATCACCTATAAGATCTTTCTTTACCTTTAAGTGAGGTAGTGGGTAAATATTAATATCTCCATCTATTTCTGAATGAGGCTTTGTACATGCTAAACCATTTTTGCCATCCATATTCATTGCACATGAGCCACAAACACCATGCGCACAAGATCTTCTATAAGCCAATGAGGGATCAATTTCATTTTTAATTTTGTTTAAAACATCCAAAACCTTTGAAGGACAATTATCCATATCGACCTCATATGAATCTACTCTTGGATTCTCACCTAAACTGGGATCCCATCTGTATACATTTACTTTTCTAATATTTTTAGAACCAGTTTTGTCTTTGTAATAAATACCTTTTTTAACTTCTGAGTTTTTAGGTAAATTTATTTGAACCATTAATATACTCGTTCTTGTGGAGGAAAATATTGAACTTCATTTGTTAAAGTTGTTTTGTGAACTGGCCTGTAGCCGATTTTTGTATCTTTTCCATTGCACCAAGCAATAGTATGTTGCATAAATTTTTCATCATCTCTTGTTGGAAAATCTTCTCTTGCGTGTGCTCCTCTACTCTCTTGTCTATTATAAGCAGAGTCTACTGTGGTAATTGCTTGTCTTATTAAATTATCAAATTCGAGCGTTTCAACAAGATCAGTATTAAAAACAAGTGATTTATCCTTAACAGAAATTGACCCCATACCATCATATGTTTTTCTAATTTCAGAAACACCTTCTTTAAGAGTTTTTTCTGTCCTAAAGACTGCACATTTTGATTGCATAGTTTTTTGCATCGCAAGTCTCAATTCAGCTGTACTATTTTCTCCATTTGAATTTCTAAGTTTATCAAATCTTTCTAAACATTTCTCAGTTTCAGACTCTCCTATATCTTCATGGGGTGTTCCTGGTTTAACTAGTTCCGCAGCTCTTTTTGCAGCAGCTCTTCCAAATACCATTAAATCTATTAATGAATTAGATCCTAATCTATTAGCTCCATGAACTGAAACGCATGCTGCTTCACCAATTGCCATTAATCCTGGTACTATTTTTTCAGAACCGTTAACTGTTAGTACTTCAGCTTTATAATTTGTTGGAATACCTCCCATATTATAGTGAACAGTGGGGACTACAGGTATAGGCTCTTTAGTTACATCAACATTTGCAAATAATCTTGCAGCATCAGAAATTCCTGGAAGTCTTTCTTCAATTACTTTTTTATCTAAGTGACTTAAGTTTAAAAGAACATGATCTTTATCTTTACCTACGCCTCTTCCTTCGTTAATCTCAATAGACATTGATCTACTTACTACATCCCTTGATGCTAAATCTTTTGCATTAGGAGCATATCTCTCCATAAATCTTTCGCCCTTAGAGTTAACAAGGTATCCACCTTCTCCTCTAACACCTTCTGAAATTAAAGTACCATGCCCATAAATTCCAGTAGGGTGAAATTGAACAAACTCCATATCTTGTAATGGAAGTCCCGCCCTTAAAACCATTGCATTTCCATCACCTGTACATGTGTGAGCTGACGTAGCGGAGTAATAAACTTTACCATAACCGCCAGTGGCAATTATAGTTGAGTGAGCTCTAAACCTATGAATTGTTCCATCATTTAAATTCCAAGCTATTAACCCTTTGCACTCGCCATCTTTCATTAATAAATCTAGCGCAAAGTATTCTATAAAAAATTCCGTGTTATGCTTAAGTGCCTGTCCATAAAGTGTATGTAGAATTGCATGTCCAGTTCTATCTGCTGCTGCACACGTTCTTTGGACTATTCCATTGCCATAATTTTTTGTCATTCCACCAAAAGGTCTTTGATAAATTTTTCCATCTTCTGTTCTACTAAATGGCACTCCATATTTTTCTAATTCAATAACTGCTGCAGGGGCTTCTTTACAAAGATACTCTATACTATCTTGATCACCCAGCCAGTCAGCACCTTTGACTGTGTCATACATATGCCAACGCCAATCATCTTCACCCATGTTTCCTAATGATGCTGATATACCTCCTTGCGCAGCAGAAGTATGACTTCTAGTTGGAAAAACTTTTGAAATACATGCTGTTTTTAAGCCAGCTTCACTTAAACCAACAGCTGCTCTTAGACCAGAACCACCAGCTCCAAGAACTATTACATCGTATTCATGGTCTATTATTTTATATGAGCTCATTAGTTTAAATTAAATATTACAATAATTGTGATTAATGGCATTATTATAGCAAAAATATTGAGCACTTTGTTTGCGGCATTTTTGATTTTTTCATCCTGAATATAGTCTTCAAATACCTCACTAATGCTTAAAGCTGAGAAAAAGTAAGCAAATACTAGTGTTAAAGAAACTAAAATTTTAGATGATTGAGTAGTAAAAAAATTAACAATCTCAATATAATCTTTATCAAAAATTGAAACTAGATTTAAGATAAACCAAATCATTAAAGGCACTAGAATTGCTGAGCTAATTTTCATGAACAGCCATTTTTTTGTAACAAAGTTCATTTTAAATAAAATTCCTTCCTAATAGATAAAATAGAATTGTAAAAAAAATGGACCCAAAGATAACTAGTAAGCCTGTAATCTTTGTTGTCTTTAGTTCAAAGCCATAACCAAGGTCCATTGCTAGGTGTCTTATTTCACTCAATACTTGAAAGCTAAAGGACCAAGTTAAACAAATAATAATAAATTTTCCAAAAATAGATTGTAAAAATATTTTTGTTAGTTCGTAACTAGATTCTCCTAATAATAAAGAAAAGATCCAAAAACAAATTATGGTTATTGCTGTTATATTAACTATTCCAGTAATTCTATGAGAAATAGAAACTAAAGAAGATATATGCCATCTATAAATTTGGATATGTGGAGATAAAGGGTTGTTATTATCCATTATTTTTTTTAATTAAAAGCTCAGCTATTTCAACTGCATTCAGTGCAGCACCTCTTAATAAATTATCTGATACTATCCACATGTTTATTGTATTTTTTTTTGTTTTATCTTCTCTAATCCGAGAAATATAAGTTTCATTTTTACCTTCAGCTTCTAAAGGTGTAATGTAACCTCCATCTTCTCTTATATCATATACCTCACAACCTTCTGCACTATCTAATAAAGAGTGTATTTTTTCTAAACTAAATGGTTTTTCAAATTCAATATTTACTGACTCAGCGTGAGAAACTAGTACTGGAATTCTTACACATGTTGCTGTCAATTCAATCTTATCATCGAGAATCTTTTTTGTTTCGTTAACCATCTTTAATTCTTCTTTTGTATAACCATCATCTGCAAAAACATCTATGTGTGGAATAGCATTAAAAGCAATTTGTTTAGTAAAATTTTTAGAATTTATTTTCTTTTTATCTAATGATAATCTAGTTTGTTCAATTAATTCATCCATTGGTTTTTTTCCACCACCAGATACGGATTGATAAGTTGATATAACTACTCTTTTTATATTAAATTCATCATGTAACGGTTTTAGAGCTATTACTAATTGTGCTGTTGAGCAGTTTGGATTGGCAATAATATTTTTTTTTAAAACATTAATTGCCTCTGGATTCACCTGTGGAACAATTAAAGGTACATCTTGATCCATTCTGAAAAAACTAGAGCTATCAATTATTGTAGTATGTTTTGCTGCTTTTTCTGCATATTTTTCTGATATTTTTCCACCAGCCGCAAAAAAAGTAATTTCAGCTTTTGAGAAATCATAAGTCTCTAGGTTAAAAATCTCCTGCTCCTTACCATTAAAATTTACTTTTTGACCAGCACTTCTTGGAGAGGCAACTAAGAATAATTGACCAATTGAAATTTTTTTCTGCTCCAATACTTCGAGCATTTTTCTTCCAACATTACCTGTGGCTCCTACAATTGCTATATTCATGATATTATTTTACTTTTATACTAGATGAAGGGTAAATCGCAAACGTTTCCATTAATGGTATTATCGTTTATTTGAATTTTAAAGCTTTGAGATGCTTCCCAGTGAGATTTCTGGATCATTGCTATTCCTATAACCTTTTGAAAATGAGGTGAATAACAAGCCGATCTTAATTCACCAATTATATTATTATTTTCATCATATATGTTTTTTGATCCAGTAAGACTGATTTCTTTTAAATCAATTTTGACTCCCATTAATTTCTTTTGAGGTCCATTTAATTTTACTTCTTTTAATTTTTCTTTTCCTAAAAAATTTACATCACTATCTAAGCTAACATATTGCTCAAAACCACATTCAAATGGATTATCATTATTATCAAAGTCATTACCATAGGATAACAGTGCACTCTCAATTCTCTCTATTAAGTTTGGACATCCTGGTCCTACTTTAAATTCTTTTCCAACTTCAAAAAGATGGTCATATAATTTTTGCCCTGACTCTGGGTTTTGAACGTATAGCTCATATCCGCCTTGTTTAGACCATCCTGACCTTGCTATAAGATGCTTTGTCCCTTCAAAATCAAAATAATCAAACCCAAAGAATTTTAGTTCAGTAATTTTTTTTCCAAAAACTTTTTCCATTAATGCAAAGGATTTTGGACCTTGTACTGCCATTATATCAACTACTGGTTCTATAATTTTAACATCAAATTTATGCCCTGATGCTAATCCTTTAGCAAAAAAAATTACATCTGAGTCTGCTATTGATATCCACCATTTATCTTCCGCAAGTTTTAAAATAACTGGATCGTTAATCAAGTTTCCATTTTCATCTATTATTGGGCAATAATAACATCTGCCTATTTTAGATTTTGATAAATCTCTACATGTCATCAATTGTACTAGCTCTGCTGAGTCTTTTCCTGAAATCTCTACTTGTCTTTCTGCAGCAACATCCCATACCTGAACATGCTCTTTTAAGTGCTTGTAGCTATCTTCTATTGAACCAAACGCAGCTGGCAACAACATATGATTGTAAATTGTGTATGCTGTAACTCCTTGCTCCTCTATTCTTGAAGTATAAGGAGTGCTTCTTAGTCTTCTAGATTTTGCTATTGAAAAGTTTTTCATTTTTTTAAAAATTCAGAGATCTTTTCTCTCATTTCAAAAGCTTTTTCAAACATAATCATGTGTCCACAATCTTTTATTATATGAGTTTCCGAATTAGGAATAAGTTCAGCAAATTTCTTACCTTTTTCAAGGTTAACCATCTTATCTAACTCACCAAATATAAATAATGTAGGACAATTTATTGATTTTAGAGCCTCAGATCCATTTTTATAATTATTACAAGCTATAAGATCAATAGCTAAAATTTCCCTAATATCTCTTGGAGAGTTAATAATTTTTTCTACAGGATTGCCCCCAATGAATTTTTTTGAGTTCTCATAACTCCATTTCATCATTAATTGAACTGCTTTATCATCTCCATCTTCAGCAAGATCAATAAGGTCTTGATTAACTGGCATTCTGTACGACCCACCGACAAATATTAAACTTTTAACTCTTGTTGAATATTTGGAATAATATTCAAGTATCTCCAAACACCCTTGGGAGTGTCCAATCATTATTATTTCATAAATATTAAGCTCTTTAAAAACTTTTTCTAACCAATCTGAAATTTCTTCTATTGATTTTAAACAATCACCCTCAGAATTTCCATGACCAGGTAAATCAATTGCTAAAACATTATAATTTTGATTTGATAAATACTGCTCTGTTAAAGACCAAACAATATGAGAGAGACCACTTCCATGAAGTAAAATTATTGTAAGTTTTTTTTTATCAATACCTTTACCTGAATCTGATGCAAAGACATTCTTATTGTCTACTTGAAAGATCAACTTAATTCCTTAACTTTTTTTCTAAGTTCAAATTTTTGAATTTTTCCTGTTGAAGTTTTGGGTAAATCACAAAAAATAACACTTTTAGGAAGTTTAAATCCTGCCAATGTTTCTCTACAAAAATCTATTATTTCTTTTTCAGTTGTTGGCTTATCTTTAATTAGTTCAACAAAAGCACAGGGTGTTTCTCCCCATTTTTCATCTGGCTTAGCAACTACAGCTGCTAAAGAAACTGAAGGGTGTTTTGCAATTACATTTTCAATTTCTATTGAAGAAATGTTTTCTCCTCCAGAAATAATAATATCTTTGGATCTATCTTGAATCTTTATATATCCATCAGGATGCGTCACAGCTAAATCTCCTGAATGAAACCATCCACCTGCCATCGACTTATCTGTTGCTTCTTTATCTTTGTAGTACCCCTTCATTACAATATTTCCTCTAATCATAATTTCACCCATAGTCTTTCCATCCTTGGGCACTGGCTTCATTGTTTCTGGATCCATTACAATGGCACCCTCTGTGTTTGGGTACCTAACACCTTGCCTTGCTTTGATTTCATTCTTTTTGTCTTTTTCTAATGAATTCCAATCTTCGTTCCATGCACACTGTAACATATGACCATAAGTTTCAGTTAATCCATAAACATGCATCACTTCAAAGCCAAGATTTTCCATTTTTTCAAAGATGATGCTTGGTGGCGGTGCTCCTGCAGTCAAAACATTTACTTTTCTTTTTAGTACTTTTTGATCTTCTTTTGGAGCATTAACAATCATATTTAATACTATTGGGGCTCCACCGAAATGAGTTACTTCATATTTAACAATTAATTCAAACATCTTTTTTACATCAATGTTTCTTAAACAAATTACTCTTGCATGTAGCATTGCTAGTGTCCAAGGATAGCACCAGCCATTACAATGGAACATTGGCACAACGCATAAAAAATTTAGTTTGTTAGACATATTCCAAGCTGTGGCACTGCCTGTTGACATTAAATATGAGCCTCTGTGATGATAAACTACTCCCTTAGGGTTTCCAGTGGTTCCAGATGTATACCCTAATGAAATTGCATCCCATTCATCTTTTGGTTTTTTCCATTCATAATTTTCATCTCCTGTATTTAAAAAACTTTCATATTCAAATTCTCCTATTTTTTTGAAAGAACTTGTATCTATATCTTGGTCATCAATATCAATAATGGTAATTTTATTTTTAACATTCTTTAAAGCCTTCTCAATTACGTTGTGAAATTGTCTATCTACAATTAAAACCTTTGCATCACTATGCTGTAAAATATAACTTACAGTAGTAGGGTCTAGTCTTGTATTGATTGCATTAATTACCGCTCCTACCATTGGTATTGAATAATGTGCCTCAAAAATTTCTGGTGTATTAAAAGCCATTATAGAAACTGTATCTCCAGTTTTCACACCCAATTTATCTAGTGCGCTAGCAAACTTAACACATCTTTTATAAACCTCACCCCAGGTATACGACCTACTTTCATAAACTAAGGCTTCATAATTTGGATATATATCTTTAGTTCTTTCTAAAAATGTTAAAGGAGAAAGAGGAACATAATTAGCTTCATTTTTATCTAAATTTTTATTGTAATGACTCATACTAACTGAATTTAAAATTCATTATATAATCACTTCCTGATGTAGCGGTTTTAAAATGACTTTCGGCTCTTGGTAAAACTCTTTTAAAATAAAAATTTGCAGTTTGTATTTTATCTTCATAAAACTCTTTGTTTTGCTCATAATCTTTAAAACTTACTTCTAAAACTTTTATCCACGCATGTGCTATAGACACGAACCCCAATGCTTTTAAATAGTCATTGCATGCTGCACTTGCATCATCTTTTGAGTTTTGTACTTTTTCTTTAATCCAAACAGTAAAAGTAGATAAAATTTCTAGGTGTGTTTTTAATTCTTTTATAAAAGGTTTTAATTTTTCATTTTCTGTACTGCAATCATTTTTGATTAATTCCAAATACTTATCAATTATATCACCATTTTTATTTACTAATTTTCTAAAAACCAAATCTGCTGCTTGAATTGAATTTGTTCCCTCATAAATTGGTGTGATTCTATTATCTCTATATAGCTGTTCTATTCCTTGGTCTTTTGTGTACCCATAACCGCCATGAACCTGCATAGCCTCACTTGTTATTTCCATTCCCATATCGCTAAACATCGTTTTAACCACAGGTGTCATTAACGACACAAGATCTGATGCTTCCTGCTTTATTTTTTCATCTGGATGATAAAGGCTAACTTCTGTTTGTTGAGACAGCCAAAAACATAAGGCTCTTTCACCTTCAATAATAGATTTCATATTAAGCAAAGATTTTCTAATATCAGCATGCTCAATAATAAAATCTGCTCCATTAGTTGATTTTGTATTATTTGTTTTTCCTTGTTTCCTTTCTTTTGCATAACTTAAAGAATTTTGATAGGCAATTTCAGAAATTCCTAAACCTTGAATTCCTACAACAATTCTCTCTAAATTCATCATAGTAAACATTGCATTTAACCCTTTATTCTTTAATCCAATCATATAACCAGTTGCATCATCAAAGTTTAATACACACGTAGCAGAACCTTTAATTCCCATTTTGCTTTCTATAGAACCTGTAGAAACTCCATTTCTTGCCCCAATAGATCCATCTTCATTTACTACAAACTTGGGTACTAAAAATAAACTTATTCCTTTTGTTCCTGCTGGAGAGTCAGCTACTCTTGCAATAACTAAATGAATAATATTCTCTGTTAAGTCTTGATCACCTGAAGTAATAAAAATTTTCTGTCCACTTAACTTAAAAGTTCCATCAGATTGCTCAATAGCTTTAGTCTTTAAAAGGCCTAAATCAGTTCCACAAACTGGTTCAGTAAGGCACATAGTACCACTCCATTTTCCTTCAACCATTTTTGGAAGGTATTTTTCTTTTATTTGATCTGTAGCATGATGAGAAATACAATTATATGCACCAATACTTAACTCACTATAAAGTTTAAATGATAAACTTGCAGATGATAACATTTCGTCAAAAAAAGCACTTACAGTTTTTGGCATTCCTTGTCCCCCATATTTTGGATCACAAGAAAGTGAAGTCCAACCATCTTCTATATATTTAGAGTAAGCTTCTTTATAGCCAGGCGGTGTTCTAACCACACCATTCTCTAGAACTGTTGGGTTTTCATCACCTGATTTTGCTAGTGGTAATATTAAGTTTTGATTAATTTTAGCTGCTTCTTCTAAAATATCTTTTACTAATTCTGAATTAACTTCTTTATATTTTTCAAGATCATTATAATTTTTATTATTTCTTAATTTATCAAAAAGAAACATCATATCTTCTACTGGTGCAGTATAATTTGGCATTCCAGAACTTTAGAATAATTATTTAATTATTGCAATTTTGAAATTATCGCATCACCCATAGCTGATGTTGATACTTCTTTTTTTCCCTCAGAAAGGATGTCTTTTGTTCTAAGACCTTCATTTAAGACATCTTGTACAGCTTTTTCTAAAGCATCAGCTTCACTATCTAAATCCAAAGAGTATCTTAAGGCCATTGCAAAACTTAAAATTGAGGCTATTGGGTTTGCAATTTCTTTTCCAGCGATATCTGGTGCAGAACCATGAATAGGCTCATACATAGCTCTCATTTCTCCCTCTTTATTTTTTGCACCTAAAGAAGCTGATGGTAATAAACCTAGAGATCCCGTTAACATTGAGGCTTGGTCAGAAAGCATGTCTCCAAATAAATTGTCAGTAACGATTACGTCAAATTGCTTTGGATTTTTCAATAATTGCATTGCACAATTGTCAGCAAGCATATGACTTAATTCTACATCTTTAAATTCTTTGTCGTGAAGCTCTTGAACTTCTTCTTTCCAAAGTTGTCCGGCTTCCATTACATTCGACTTTTCACATGAAGTAACCTTATTTGATCTCTTTCTTGCTAGATCAAAAGCTACTTTTGCTACTCTAACTATTTCACTAGTTGTATATGAGTGGGTATTAATCCCTTTTCTTTCACCATTTTCTATTGGTTTAATTCCTCTTGGCTCACCAAAATAAATTCCACCTGTTAATTCCCTTACTATCATAATATCTAATCCAGATACAATTTCTGGTTTTAGGGTTGAGGCATCAACTAATTGCTCAAAACAAATTGCAGGTCTTAAATTTGCAAATAGTTTTAATTCTTTTCTTAATTTTAATAAGGCTCTTTCTGGCTTTTTTGAAAAATCTAAATTATCCCATTTTGGTCCACCAACTGCACCCAACATAACAAATTCACTTTCTAAAGCTTTGTAAAAGACTTCATCCGTTATTGGTGTTCCATGTTTATCATAAGAGCAACCACCCGCTAAATCTTGATCAATTTCAAAATCTAGAGATTTATTTGAATTTAACCATAAAATAACTTTTTTAACTTCTTGAATAACTTCAGGTCCAATACCATCTCCAGGTAAAAGTAAAATTTTTCTTTTTTTAATTTTTATCATTAAATATCCATGGTTTACTATTTTTTAAGTTTTCTTCAAAGGTTGTGATTTTTTCTTTTTTGGCTAATGACAGCGCAATATCATCAAGCCCTTCTAATAAACATTTTTTTTTAAAAGGATCAATGTCAAACTTAATTTCACTATTTCCAAAAATTATCTTTTCTTCATTTAGGTCTATTGAAATTTCTTCTTTTCTTTTTGAATATTCTGATAATTCTTTTATTTTTTCCTCTGGTAAAATAATCGGTAAAATTCCATTTTTGAAACAGTTACTGTAAAAAATATCAGCATAACTAGAGCTTATCACGCATGTAATTCCAAAATCTAAAAGTGCCCAAGGTGCGTGTTCTCTTGACGAACCACAGCCAAAGTTTTTTCCTGCGATTAATATTTTTGATTGATTGTGAGGTTTTTGATTTAGAATAAAATCTTTTATTTCATTTCCACTATCATCATACCTCATTTCAAAAAATAAATTTTTCCCTAACCCTGTTCTTTTAATTGTTTTAAGAAATTGTTTTGGAATAATCATATCTGTATCAATATTTACAATTGGTAAATATACTGGGATACTTGTAAGTAAGTTAAATTTTTGCATTTTAATTTTGATACTTTCTGACATCATCTAAGTTTCCAGATATTGCAGCTGCTGCTGCCATTCCAGGGCTTACTAAATGTGTTCTTCCACCTCTACCCTGTCTTCCTTCAAAATTTCTGTTTGAAGTTGAAGCACACCTTTCTCCTTGTTTTAATTTATCTGCATTCATTGCAAGACACATTGAACAACCAGGCTCTCTCCATTCAAAACCTGAAGCTATAAAAATTTTATCTAAACCTTCCTGCTCTGCTTGCTCTTTAACTAAGCCTGAGCCTGGAACAACCATTGCGTGAACATGGGATGCTTTCTTTTTATCTTTTAATATTTTAGCAGCTTCCCTTAGATCTTCAATTCTACCATTCGTACAACTTCCTATAAAAACCTTATCAATCTTAATATCTGTAGCTAGTGTATCGGCCTCTAAACCCATGTAATTCAATGACCTTTCTAAAGAGTTCTTTTTGTCTTCATCTTGTTCATTTTTAGGATTTGGAACTTTACCATCTATAGTGATTACATCTTGTGGAGAAGTTCCCCAGGTGATCATAGGTAAAATGTCTTCTGCTACTAAATTTATTTCTTTATCAAATTTAGCTCCATCATCAGTTTTTAAATTTTTCCAATATTTCATAGCCTTGTCCCAATTTTCATTTTTTGGAGACATCGGTTTACCTTTTAAATATTCAAATATTTTTTCGTCTGGAGCAATTAATCCTGCTCTTGCTCCTCCCTCAATAGTCATATTACAAATTGTCATTCGTTGTTCTACACTTAAAGATGAAATTAGAGTGCCAGCGTATTCAATAACAGAACCCGTTCCTCCTGCAGTTCCAATATTTCCTATAATTTGTAAAATTACATCTTTAGAGGTAACACCAATAGGAAGTTTTCCATTAACATTAATTCTAAAATTCTTTGCTTTTTTTTGAACCAATGTTTGTGTTGCTAAGACATGTTCCACTTCGGAGGTACCAATTCCAAATGCCAAAGCACCAAATGCACCATGTGTTGCTGTGTGACTGTCTCCACAAACAATTACTGTTCCAGGTTGTGTAAAACCTTGTTCTGGACCAATGATATGAACAATTCCTTGTCTCTTGTCGTTCATTCCTAAATATTGAACTCCAAATTCTTTACAATTGCTTTCTAAGGTATCTACTTGAATTTTAGATTCTGCATCTGCTATTCCTTTAGATCTATCAGTAGTTGGAACATTATGATCTGCAACTGCTAAAGTTAAACCTGGTTGTCTTACTTTTCTGTTAGATTTTCTAAGCCCCTCAAATGCTTGAGGACTTGTAACCTCATGAATTAAATGTCTATCAACAAAAAGTAGGGCTGTTCCATCATCTTGTTGATGAACAAGGTGTTCGTTCCAAATTTTATCGTAAAGAGTTAAAGGCATTGAAAAAAAAATTATTTTTTTTCTTCTGATTTTTCTGTTTTTTGTTCTGCTTGAACTTCTGGTTGTT
>NZ_LANA01000001.1:481503-482724 GCF_012932795.1 Candidatus Pelagibacter communis | reverse complement strand
ACTTCTGGTTGTTTTTCAGGTTCTACTGGTGCTAAAGTTTCTTCAGTTACTGTTTCTGGTTTAATATCAACTTCAATACCAATTTTTTTTCTAATCTTTTCTGCAATTCTAGCTGATTTACCTGTTCTATCTCTTAAGTAATATAATTTAGCTCTTCTTACTTTTCCGTGTCTAATAACTGTTATTGTATCAATAACTGTTCCATATAATGGGAATGTTCTTTCAACACCTTCTCCAAAAGAAATTTTTCTAACTGTGAATGAAGAATTTAAATCTCTATTTTTTCTTGCTATACAAACTCCTTCAAAATATTGAATTCTATCTTTTTTACCTTCTGTAATTCTTACACCAACTTTTACAACGTCACCCGGAAAAAATTCTGGTATTTTCTTTTCAGCTAGTATTTGTTTAATGTTAAATTGGTTTATTTCTTCAATTGTTTTCATAGTAATCTTTATCAAATTAGTTTTTCTTATATTTCTTCCACAAGTCTGGTCTCCGGACGCGTGTTATAGCCTCTGATTGTGATAAACGCCAGTCTTTAATTTTGTTGTGATCGCCTGATAATAACACTTCAGGAACAGTATTTTTCTCCCAAATTTGAGGTTTTGTATACTGAGGGTACTCTAAAAGTCCATTTTCAAAACTCTCTTCTGTTTTTGACTGCTCATTTCCTAGCACGCCAGGTAATAATCTTAGGATACTATCTACTACAATAAAAGATGCTGTTTCACCTCCTGATAAAATAAAGTCTCCAATGCTAAGCTCTTCTATATTTCGCGTTGATAATATTCTTTCATCAACACCCTCAAAGTGACCACATATTAAACTAATTGATTTTTCTTTTGAAAGTTCTAGTGCTAATTTTTGATCAAATTTTTTTCCTTTAGGAGATAAATAAAAAATTCTTTCACCTTTTTTTTTATTTTGATCTATTGATCTTGCTAAAACGTCAGCTTTTAACAACATACCTGATCCACCACCAAAAGGCGTGTCGTCGACTGTCTTATGTTTGTCATTTGCTGCATCTCTAATATTCACAACTTTTAGATCCCAGAGTTTATTTAGTAAAGCTTTTCTATAAAGCCCTTTACTTAAAGGGCCTGGAAAAATATCTGGGTAAAGTGTGAATATCTGAGCTTGCCACATGAAATCAACTATTTAACCTCTTCCTTTGGAGATTCCACTTTAGGAGCTGCTTCTGCTTTGGGAGCTTCTGCT
>NZ_LANA01000001.1:387678-481440 GCF_012932795.1 Candidatus Pelagibacter communis | reverse complement strand
AGGAGCCGCTTCTGCTTTAGGAGCTTCTGCTTCTTTTTTTCTTTCCTTTTTTGGAATAGCTTTACTCGGATTAACACCGTTTGCAGGCATTGGCATAATTTCATTTTCACCTAAAATTCTTGCTACTCTAGTTGTGGGTTGAGCACCTTGACCTAACCAATATTTGATTCTCTCTGCTTCCAATCCTACTCTTTCTTTTTTATCCTTAGGTAAAAGAGGATTAAAGAATCCTACTTTCTCAATAAATTTTCCATCTCTTGCACGACGACTGTCTGCTATAACTACTTTATATACCGGTCTTTTCTTTGTTCCACCTCTTGATAATCTTATTTTTAGCATTTTTTTCCCTTATTTATTTAAGTTGATTTAGTAGCTCTGGAGGTATCCCTTTATCTGACATACCCTTCAGGTTTCCTTTTGACATCTTTTTCATCATTTCAGACATCATTTTAAATTGCTTAAGCAATTTATTGATAGTGGCTGCATCTGTTCCAGAGCCATTAGCAATTCTTTTTTTCCTAGAACCATCTATAATTTTAGGATTTCCTCTTTCTTTTTTTGTCATAGATAAAATGATTGCTTCATTTTGAGAAATAACTTTCTCATCAATTCCTGAAGCATCCATTTGTGATTTCATTTTAGAAACACCTGGCATAAACGACATTATTCCTTCTATGCCTCCCATTTTTTTCATTTGTCTAAGCTGTGTTAAGTAATCTTCCATAGAGAATTGTCCTTTTTTTAAATTCTCTTCTGCTTTTTTTATATTTTCTTCACCAAGATCTTCTGCAGCTTTCTCAACAAGAGAGACAATGTCTCCCATACCTAATATTCTATTAGCTATTCTATCTGGGTGAAAAACCTCTAAATTTTCTATTTTTTCTCCTACTCCTAAAAACTTAATTGGTACTTGAGATACATATTTCATACTAAGAGCTGCACCACCTCTTGCATCACCATCAGCTCTTGTTAAAACAATACCTGTTACATTTACAGTATTCTTAAATTCTTTTGCAACTTCCGCAGCAACCTGTCCTGTTAAAGAATCTGCAACTAAAAATACTTCTGTTGGCTTAATTATACTTTCTATTTGTTTAATCTCACTCATCATCTGAAGGTCTATTTGTGTTCTACCTGCTGTATCAAATAATATAATCTCTGCACCATTTAGGTTTGCAGCACTTACTGCTCTTCGACAAATATCTGCTGGTAGCTGGCCTTCAATAATGGGTAGTGTTAAAATATCATTTTGCTCTCCTAATGATCTTAGTTGTTCTTGTGCTGCTGGCCTATACACATCAAGACTGACCATCATTATCTTTTTCTTTTTATTTTTTTCTAAATATTTGGCTAATTTTGCTGTTGTTGTAGTTTTACCAGAACCTTGAAGACCTACCAGCATCATTGGAACTGGTGGAACTGCATTTAAATTAATATCTGTGTTGCTTTCACCTAAAAGGCTTACTAATTCATCATAAACAATTTTAACAACCATATCTCCTGGGGAGGTTGATCTAATTATTTCTTGGCCCATAACCTTTGGCTTAACTTTTTCTATAAAATCTTTAGTTACATCTAGAGACACATCGGCTTCTAATAAAGCCTGTCTAATACTTCTTAAGCCTTCATCTACTTGATTCTCATCAAGTGAAGCTGCTTTTTTTAAAGAAGAAAAAATTTCTTCGAATTTATTTGTTAAGTTTTCAAACATATTTATTACACACAGCAGTTTCGCACTAGTGGGCGAATATCGCTGACTAGTGTTGATCTCTTTGTTTCCAAAGACACCACAAATTTAACGTTTTTGTGGGAACCGGATCAAACTATAATAGAGGTTCAAAAAGTCAATAAATAAGTTAAATATCTATATATGGATATTAAAGCATTTAAAATGGATGGTTTAGGCAATGATTTTGTAATTATTGATCAAAGAAGCCAGGATTTCAATTTAAACAAAGATCAAATAATTAAGGTATGTGATCGTAATTTTATTGGATGTGATCAACTCATCCTAATTAAGAAAAATAAAGAGATAGATGCAGATGTAGAATTCTATAATTCAGATGGAAGTGTATCTGGAGCTTGTGGAAATGGTACCAGGTGTGTGGCAGATCTTCTATCAAAAGAAAGTGGTAAAAAAGAAATAACACTCTTAACAGCTTCAGGTTCTTTAAAATCAAAAATTTTAGGAAATAATTTAGTTGAGACCGAAATAGGTGTACCAAAAGTTAATTGGCAAGAGATTCCTTTAAGTAAGCAACTAGATTCACAAGACTTAAAAATTGAAATTGTAGACAGAAAAAATACCAAGCATACTGGTGGAACAGCCATAAATGTAGGCAATCCACACATAATTTTTTTTGTAGACAATATAGAGGCATTTGACTTACAAAGTATTGGTCCAAAAATTGAAAATCACCCACTATTTCCAGAAAAATGTAATGTGACCCTGGCCAAAGTTGTGAATAGAAATTTAATAAAAGTAAAAGTTTGGGAAAGAGGAGCTGGGCTTACTAAGGCTTGTGGTACGGCAGCTTGTGCAACGGCTGCAGCAGCTAATATTAATAATCTAGTAGAAAAAACTACAGATATAGCATTTGCATTAGGTAATTTAACAATTTCTATTGATGAAAGAAATAGTATTCACATGAAAGGACCTGTGTCTGATATCAAAAATATTGACATTAAATTATAATGAGAATTTTTGATAAATTTAAAATTGGCTTTAAAAAAAGTGCCTCTGCATTTACGTCTGGCTTAAGAGAGATAATTATCAAAAAAGAAATTGATGACAAAACATTAGATCAAATTGAAGAATATCTAATTCAATCAGATGTTGGTCTTGTTGCAGCTGAGGAAATTAAGAAAATTATTGGTCAAGAAAAAATAGATCCAAATAAAGATATCTTGAATGAAGTAAATTTAATTCTAAGAGGCTATATAATCACTTTAATGAAACCTTTGGAAAATGAAAATTTTTTTAATAAAAAAGAAAAACTCAATGCGGTCCTAATATCAGGAGTTAATGGGGTAGGAAAAACAACAACTATTGGAAAAGTTGGTAAAATTTTAAAATCTAACGGTAACAAAGTTATGTTTTCTGCTTGCGATACATTTAGAGCAGCTGCTATAGAACAATTAGAAAGTTGGGCTAATAAAATTAATGTACAAATTACAAAATCTACTCAAGGGTCCGACCCCGCATCAGTTGCCTACAAGGCAATTGAAGAAGCATTAAAGGGTGATTTTAATCATGTTTTAATTGATACAGCTGGAAGATTACAAAATAAAAAAAATTTAATGGAAGAATATAAAAAAATTGCCAATGTGACTAAAAAGATAGATCCAGATGCTCCTCACGATGTAATCCTAGTGCTTGACGCAACCTCTGGCCAAAATGTAATCAATCAAGTGGAAGAATTTAACAAAATTATACCTCTTACTGGTTTGATAATGACAAAATTAGATGGCACTGCAAAAGGAGGAATTTTATTAGCACTTGCTAAAAAATATAAGCTTCCCATAATCGCGCTTGGACTTGGTGAAAAAGAAGATGATTTACAAATTTTTAATGCAGAAAAATTTGCTGAAGCATTTACTCAAATTAATTAATTAGATTATTAGAAATTAAAGGCTTGTAGTAGTTACATTTATAATTTTCTTTAAGATCTGAATGTCCACAATTTTTTGCAATTGATGAAATTATAAAATCAAACTTACCATTTGATGGGTATGAATTTAATTTTTTATTAGTAATATCAAATTTGAAATTTTTTCTTATGTTTTTAATTGCACTAATCATGACTAAGGTGTTGTTATCTTTTAATAAATAATAAGCAAAGTCTTCTGGAAAAACTGGATAATCATAACCTTCTAAGAGGTGTTTTGCCTGTGAAGGAAACCATTCGTATGAAATTAATGGTGATGAAATTTTTGTTTCATAATTATAGATATATAAATCCTGAGGAAAATCTGTAACATAATTATAATCCTCCCCTCTTGCTAAAATAGCTTTATCTCTAGTTTTAAAAAAAAGAGCAAAATTTTTATTATGTGAATTCATTTGTCCTATATGAAAGAGATTATTTGCTGAAGATTCTATATTTTCTGCAATTACAGAACCTGAAATAAAAATTAAGTAAAATGATATTATAATAAATTTTTTCACTGTCTATTTATAGAAATGAAATTTGTAAATTATTTGGTCAGATTGTGGCTTAATTTAAACTCTTTAAAAATTCCTTCAAAACCACTATCATCTTTTCGTTGTATTCCATCATGTGATTGTCTTTTTCAGAAAAGTAAGAATATTTTGGTGCATTTGCTAATTCATACATTTTTTTTCCCATCCAAAATGGCACTATTTTATCTGCTTCTCCATGCATTATCAGAATTGGAGACTTAAGATTTTTAATTTTTTTATCACTTTCATATTTGTCTTTAAGTAAAAGTCTGATTGGAAAATATGGATATACATTTTTTGCTGCATCAACCATAGATGTAAATGGAGATTCCAGTATAACGCCTGCAAATTTATGGTTTTGAGCAATATGAGTTGCAATCCCAGTGCCTAAAGACTCACCATACAGAACAATGTCATTATCTTTTAAGCCTTTTCTTTTTAACCAATTAATTGCACTCTTGCCATCTTCATATAGACCTTTTTCTGTTGGTTTGCCTAAGTTTCCACTAAATCCTCTCCAAGAAATGATTAGAAAATTTATCTTCATTTCTTTAAAATGATTGATTTTATGTATTCTGTTTTCTAATGTTCCTGCATTACCATGAAAGAAAACTATAGTTTTAAAATTTCTAAGATCTTTTTCATGAAACCATCCTAGTAATTCAAAATTATCACCTGTCTCAATCTTTACTTTTTCTATTTTAACTTTTAATTTATCTCCAAAATAATTATTTTCTTTTGGGTGATATAATAAGTTTCGTTGAAATATAAATATAATAAAAAGTAAAGAAAAGTAAGCTATTGGAATAATTAAAATTAACTTCAATAAATACTCTTTAAGTTTTTTTTTCATATTTACTTTTTTTTTTAACTAAATAAACACCACCAAAAACCAAGACTGTTCCTAAATAGTGATAATATTCAAGCTGTTCATTAAAAAATAGAAAACCATAAATAGCACTATAAACAGTAAAAATATAAAGTGTAAAACCAGTAATTGAAGCACCGAGTTTCTTTTGTGCCATCGTATATAAGGTAAATGCTATAATTCCTGGTGATATAGCTGCAAATAAAACCCACATAAAAAATTCTGTATTAAAGACAGTTCTTACAAAGAAGGTCTCTTCTATCAAATAAAATGGTAGCAAACTGATCATACCAAAGAATGCAATTAAAGTAAATCTGTCAAAAATTTTTAGATTTGTTTTCCAATAAAATAGATAAATAGAATAAAGAGCCCATCCTATTGCAGAAGCTAACATCCATAAATCTCCAATTGTAAACTTGAGGCTTATTAACAAAGATAAATTACCCTTAATGATAATGGCAAAAACACCAACCAAACAAGAGAAAAGTCCCAAAATTTTAAGAAAGTTTATTTTTTCTTTAAAAAAAATACTAGAGATAAGAATTATAAATATTGGAGAAGATGAATATATAATTCCCATATTAGTAACAGTAGTTGTTTGTCCAGCTAGAAATGGAAAAGCTCCGCAAACACCACAACCCATTGAACCGATAAAAAATATTCTTTTATATTCTTGCTTTATAAATTTAAAATTTTTTTTCAAAGATTTGTAAGTAAAAGGTAATAATAATAAAAAAACTACTGCCCATCTCCAAAAAGCTAGAGAAACTGGAGGAACATATTCCACACCACCTCTTGCTACTATTAAATTACTAGCCATAAAAACTGGCTGAATAAACAATAATAAAAAAGGTAAATAACTATTTTTAGAATTATTCACTGCAAGTAGAAAATTATTTTTTATCGAAAAAGGCTTCGTAAACCATCATAAAAATTGCTATAGCCATCAAAATATAGACAGGAAGAACATCAAAAAAACCAATCATTGATGATCTTGTTAAGGTTGTTGCTAGACCTATTAAAAATGCCGCAGCAAGAGCTGACCCTAAAAATGTTGTAAATTTATTTAGCATACTTTTTACAATTTTTTTCTAACCAGTTGGCTACGCCTAAAAATCTCAAATCATCAAGCTTATCTCCAACTAACTGAATTCCTAATGGTAAATTATTTGTCCCCGTAAGTAAAGGTAATGAAATAGATGGTACACCCATATAGGTCCAAACAGTACAGAATTCTGGGCTACCAGTACTTTTTAAACCTTTATCAGCAACACCTGTTGTTCCTGGACTTAAAACTCCATGGTAATCTTCAAATACTTCCTGGTAAGACTCATAACTTAGTTTCATAAAATCAATTGCCTCAGCATATTCCTTAGCTGTATATTTTAATCCTCTTTCAATTGCATTTATTATTTCTTTTGAAAGCTTTTTTTTAGATTTCTTATAATAGGCCTGAAAATTATTAGCCATATCAGTTTCATGTATTATTTTGTGGTATTTAGGTATGTCATCAAAATAAGAAGGGGTATCAAATACTTCAATATTTTTTTTAAAAGTTTTTATAAAGAACTCAAAAGATTCTTGAGATTTTTTATCTATTTTTTTCCAACTCTTAGTTTTATAAAATATAAATTTAGGTTCAAAAATTGGACCTTTTTTGCAAACATTGAGCATTTCATCTGCAGAATAATGAACCGTGAAAGGATCGTGTAAATCTTTTTTTATTAATACTTTCGTTAATAATGCTACATCTTCAACAGATTTTCCAAATACACCAATATGATCTAATTTATCAGATTGTTTCAAGACACCACTACGAGAAATTAATCCATAAGATGGTTTATAGCCAACAACCCCACAATAAGATGCTGGTCTAATAACTGAGCCATTAGTTTGTGAACCTATTGATAATGGAGCCATGTGGGCTGCTACAGCTGCAGCCGAACCACTTGATGATCCTCCAGGTGTTCTTGAGTGGTCATGAGGGTTTGTAGTTTTTCCTGGATGAAAATATGCAAGCTCAGTAGTTTCTGTTTTTCCCATGATAATAGCCCCTGCAATTTTAAGTAAATTAACAACTTCTGCTTCCTGCGAGCCTGTCATTTTTTTCCTAATAACAGTTCCACATTCGGTTGGCATATCTAAAGTTCCAATAATATCTTTAACTGCAACGGGCAAGCCATGTAAAGATCCTAATGGTTTTCCAGATTTTCTATACTCATCTGCTTCTTCTGCTTTTTCTAAAAGCTCCTTTTTATCAAAATGGGCCCATGCTTTAACATCTTTTTCAAACTTTTTTATTCTCTCAATATATTGTTTACAAACTTCTACTGAAGAGATTTCACCTTCTTTTAATTTTTCTACTAATTTAACAGTAGTAAGAGAAAATATATCTATCATTTTAAATCACCTAATCTGCAAACAATGTTTCTGGTAACCATAGGGCGATACCTGGAAACATATACATAAGAAACATAGCAAATATTACTATAGCCAAGAAAGGCATAATTCCTGCAAATATTTGCATCAATTCAACATTATTTTTTTGAACACCTTTTAAGTAATAGGCTGACATTGCCATTGGTGGTGTTAAAAAAGATGTTTGTAAATTTAAAGCAATTAACATTGCGAAGAAATATGGATTAACATTAAATATCTCTAACAGTGGTAAAAAAATTGGAACAAAAATAATCAAAATTTCAGTCCATTCTAATGGCCAACCTAAAAGAAAGATTATTATTTGTGTAATTATTAAAAACTGCCAAGTAGTAATATTTATTGACGTGAAAAAATGTTCAAATACTTCATGACCACCTAAATAAGAAAAAACAGATGAAAAAGTCCAAGAACCAATGAATAACCACATAATCATTGCAGTAGTTTTGGCTGTTAAAAAAACTGATTCTTTAAAGCTTTGCCATTTTAAAGTTTTATAAAACCAAGATAAAAGTATTGCTCCAAACGCTCCCGCAGCTGCAGCTTCTGCAGGCGTTGCTATACCTGCTAAAATTGTTCCAAGTACCAACATTATTAATCCAAAAAGAGGAACAAATGAAACTAGTACTTCTTTTAAAATTTCTGCCCTAGGCGGAATATCTTCTGAAGGTGGTTTTGGTGCTATAGATGGGTTCAACCAGGCTCTAGTTACTGCATATCCTATATATAAACCTGCAAGTAATAAACCTGGAAAGATCGCTGCAGCAAATAATCTTAATGGTGATAATTGTGCAATGACCGAGTAAACAATTAGCATAATACTTGGAGGTATCAAGATTCCTAAACATCCACCTGCACAAATTACACCAGATGCAAATTTTTTATCATAACCTGCCTTAACCATTGCTGGCCAAGCAAGCAATCCCATCAAAGTTACAACAGCACCAATGATTCCTGTTGCTGTTGAGAAAAGAGTACAGGTAATAAGTGCAGCTACTGCCATTGAAGCAGGTAGTCTGTGTGCAGCTAATCTTATTGCAAAAAATAGTTTTGATACGATTCCAGCTCTTTCAACTAGGTAACCCATAAATAAAAACAAAGGTACAGCAGTAAGAACATTGTTATCCATTACAGTATAAGTGTTTTGAACAAATAATTGGAATATTCTATTATCAAATATATGCTCCATTAAAGCAGCGTCGTAATAAGCATAATAACCAAAACCTATTCCCATTGCCATCAGTGTAAAAGCAATTGGGAAGCCTAATAGTACTGCAAACAAAAATATACCCATCATTAAGATGGCTACTTCAGGATTCGTAAGACTAAATAACATCTTTTTGTTCCTCGTCTTGTGAAGTTCTCATTAAAATTTGTTCAGTTTCCTCCGCAACAACCATTCTTGCTGGCCAATGTCCTGTTTGAATACAAATAATAGATCTAAATACCTCGGAAACTCCTTGCATTGTTAATAAAATACCCGCTGCTGGTATCATAGTTTTAGCCATATAAATTTGTATTTGTGCTGGGCTGCTCCAGCTCGTTTCTTTTATTTTCCAAGCTAGTGCTGCATATTCATATCCATAAAATGCTAAAGCTAATACACCAGGAAAGAAAAAGATAAAATATAGTATTAAATCAACCCAGCCTTGTACTTTTGGTTTAAATAGTCTGTAAATTACATCTCCCCTTACATGAGATTCTGTTGCTAAACAATATGCTCCTGACATCATTAATATTGCGCCATACATCTGCATACTAAAGTCAAAATTCCAAAGTGTCGGTTTATTAAATACATAAGCCATTACGACCTCATAACAAGTTCCACCCATTAAAATAACGATGCACCAAGAAAAAGCTTTGCCCATTGATGTGCTTAGTGTATCAGCAAATTTTATGTAAGATCTCATCATTGTTTAAATAGAATACCTTATTTATTTAAAACTGTACTATAAAAAAAAGGGGGGCTTTACCCCCCCCTCTTTAAAGTTATTAAAAAAGTTAATTAGATTTTAACTTTTCCTATTGGTCCAAACTCATTTTCATAAGCTAATTTGTAGTTCGGTTGATTCATCAACAGATACTTCATTGTTCTCTTAGCGTATGCTTTTTGAGAATCTACAACTTTCTTAAAGAAAGCATCTTTTGCAGAGAACTCACCAACGATTTTATCCCAGCCTTTTAACTGTTCAGCTAAGATAGCATCAGATGTTTGGTAAACATTAACCTTATGCTCATTCATCAATTTAGCTAAGTCAGTTGAATATCTAACTAGCGCTTTGAAGTAGTTATCTGAATTAGCAGCATAAGCAGCATTTTTCAAGATAGCTTGGTGAGCAGGTGAAAGGCTTTTCAGTCTCTTAGTATTCATAGGAATTTCAAACATCTCCTGAGATTGATGGAAACTTCCTAAGTGATAGTGTTTAGAGACATCTTGCATTCCAAACTGTGAGTCTGATGTAGGGTTGTTAAACTCTGCAGCATCAATCAAGCCAGTTTTCATTGCTGGTTGGATTTCACCACCAGGTAATTGTCTTACAACCATTCCCATAGCAGTTAAAACATTAGTCGCTAGACCAACTGTTCTATACTTCATACCTTTAACATCAGATACTTTAGTTACATTCTTTTTGAACCAACCAAAAGGTTGTGCTGGCATAGGCATATGAAAGAATCCAGTGTAGTTAAATCCAACACTAGCTACTGCTTCTTCATATAATTTTCTTCCTCCACCATACTCCATCCATCCCATAACTTCTTGAGATGACATTCCGTATGAAGGTCCAGTTCCAAAAAGTGAAGCTGCAGCATTTTTGCCATACCAGTATGCTGTCACCCAGTGACCCATATCTACTACGCCTGAACTTACTGCTTGTCCAATTTCTGAAGTTTTTACGATTGCTCCAACTGGTTGAAGATCAATTTTAAGTGATCCACCAGACATGTCGCTAACCATTTTACAATAGTCCCCTGCCATTTCAAAAAAAATGTTTGCACCTGAAGGCCAAGCTGCTTGCATTTTTAGAGTTACTGGCGCCGCATTAGCTATGTTAGGCATTGCTACAGCTGTTGCTGCTGCTGCACCCGTCACTGCTGCTGCTTTAAAGAACTTTCGTCTTGAAGGTGTTGAAGCCTTCAAAGATTTTTTGTCTTTAATCATTATTTCTCCTCTATTAGTTAATTAACTAATAAGATTTAATTATAAATCATGATTAGAGTCTACAGCGAAAATGACGCTTCAGTAACATTTTACAATCTGAGATAGAAATTAGTTTACTTTATTTGTACAATTTCCTGTTCTAAAAAACTCATCAATATTATCTACAGCTAAATTGGCCATAGCAATTCTTGTGTGCTTTGTTGCGCTTCCAAGATGAGGTAAAATGAAAACACTTTTAATTTTTAGGTAACCTGGATTTAAATTTGGTTCTCCCTTATAAACATCAAGTCCTGCTGCATAAATTTTTCTTCTATTTAATGCATCTATCAAAGCTTCGTCATCAACAATATCTCCTCGTGCTACATTGGTAATAACTGCACCTGTTGGAAAATATTCTAAAGTTTGTTTATTAATTAAATTTTCTGTTTCTTTTGTTGCTGGACAGCAAATTGACAATACATCAGAAACTTCAAATAGACCTTTTAAACTATCATGATAAGTGGCACCTTGTTCTTTTTCTTCACTTAGTTTTGATCGGTTATGGTAATGAACAACCATTCCTAAAGCTTTAGCAATTTTTGCAATTTTTTGACCTATTCTTCCCATTCCTAAAATTCCAAGTCTTGTCCCTGTTAACTGTTTTCCTATCAAATAATCTGCGGACCATTTCCAGTTACTTTCTTTTGCACTTTGAATTCCTTCAGAAACTCTTCTGCAAGCACCAAGTATTAGTAAAATTCCAATCTCAGCTGTTGCATCAGATAAAACTTCTGGAGTATTAGTAACTGCTATCCCCCTTTTTTTAGCTGCTTCTAAATCTATATTTCCAAAACCAACTGCAAAATTAGAAATAACCTTAATGGTGTTTGGTAACTTATTTATGGTATCTCCATCCATCTTGTCAGTTAAAGAAGTTAGAATCGCATCTTGACCTTCACTCAACTCAATTAGTTTTGATTGAGAATATAATTCATCATTACTATTAAATTTTGCATCAAATAATTTTAAAGCTTTTTCCTCACTATCCTTTATCAATTTTCTTGTAACTAATATTTTTTTCATATCAATTTAAATCAAATACCTTGCCAGGATTCATTATATTATTCATATCTAAGCCTCGTTTTATAGACTTCATAACAGGTATATTGTCTGGATGCTCTTTCAATAAATAATGTTTTTTTTGTAAACCGATGCCGTGCTCTCCAGTTATTGTTCCTTCTAATTCAAGAGCCTTGGTTATAAGATCATCACTATATTTTCTAATTTTTTTTTGTTTTTCCTTATCATTTGGGTCAAATAAAATTATTGAATGGAAGTTTCCATCACCAACATGTCCAACCATAGGTGCAATAAGATCATGTTTTTTAACCTCTTTTTCTGCCCACGAAATACACTCAACTAAATTTGAAATAGGAACACAAACATCAGTTGAATATACTTTCATATTATTACCAAGGGCCTTTACAGACCAATAAACATCATGTCTTGCTTGCCACAACTTATTTCTCTCTTCCAAAGAGACCGCCCATTTAAAATCTCCACCTCCATTATTTTTAGATAATTCTTCAACTAATTTTATTGCTTCTTTGTTTGAACTTTCGCTACCGTGAAATTCAAAAAATAATGTGGGAGATGCCTTTATATTTTCTAATTTTGAGTATTTAATACTTATTTCCATCTGGTCTTTATTTAACATTTCTATTCTAGCAATTGGTATTCCATATTGGATTACCTCTTGAGCTGTTTGAACTGCTGAGTCCAAATCTGGAAAATAACAAACTGCACTCATTATACTTTCTGGAATTGGGGACAGCCTTACCTGTACTTCTGTAATTATTCCAAGTGTACCCTCCGCTCCAATAAATAAATTTGTTAAATTATATCCAGCAGAAGATTTTTTTGTTCTAGAGCCTGTTTTAATTATTTCTCCATTAGCAAGTACTACTGTTAGTCCTGAAATTACAGTTCTCATTGTTCCATACTTGACTGCCATTGTTCCAGATGCAGATGTCGATGCCATTCCACCAATTGCTGCGTCAGCCCCTGGGTCAATAGGAAAAAATACACCATCATCTCTTAAATATTCATTTAATTGTTTTCTGGTAACATTAGCCTGTACTCTACAATCAAAATCAGCAGCATTTACGTTTAAAATCTTATTCATCCTTTCCAATGAAATAGTTATACCATTAGAGTTTCCCACAGCATTTCCCTCTAGAGAAGTTCCAGTACCAAATGGAACAACAGGAATTTTACTATCATTACATAATTTTAAAATTTTTGACACTTCTTCATTAGTCTCTGGAAAAACTACTGCTTGAGACAATACTGGCTCATAAGTATCCTCTCCTCTTGCATAATTAGCTCTTGTGGACTCAGAGGTTGAAAATCTTCCATTAAAGATTTTCTTTAATTCAGTTTGGATTAATTCATTCATTGTATTGATACTAATGAAAATTTCTAAAAAAATACAGCCTCTATTTAGAGAGCATTTTCTTAATATTTTCCAACGCTTGAGAAATGTTATCTTGAGAAGCAGCAAAGCTAAATCTTACATAATCTTGGCAAGTTTTACCAAAAGCTGTTCCTGGCACTATTGCTACTCCTGCTTCATACATAGCTTTTTTACAAAATTCTGAACCATCCATTCCAGTTCCTATAACTTTAGGAAATGCATAAAAAGCTCCTCCCGGTAAGCTACATTCAACACCAGGCAAGCTATTTAATCCTTCATAAATTAACTTTCTTCTTTGTGTAAATTTTATCATCATTTCATTAATTGAGTCATCTGATCCATCTAGTGCAGCAATTCCTGCAAACTGAGCTGCTGCATTTACACATGATACACTATTAATTAAAAGTTTATTTACATGTGGTACTAATTCTTTGGGCCAATAACTCCATCCTAATCTCCATCCAGTCATTGAATAAGCTTTACTCCAACCCTCTAGAACAATTAATCTTTCACTTAGCTCGGGGTAATTAAAGAATGATGGCATCTCTTTTTCATCAAATATTTGCCTACTATAAATTTCATCACTTAAAATAGTCACATGCGGGTGTTTTTTTAAACCTTCGGCTAAAACATCAATATCAGCTTTTTCAACAAAGCTTCCTGTTGGATTATTTGGGTTGATTAATATTAAGAGTCTAGTTTTATCTGTAATTAAAGATAAAATTTTTTCTGGGTTAAATTTAAGATCTTTATCTTCTGTTAAATCATAAGGTACAGAAGTTGATCCAGTGTAATTAATCATGGACTCATAAATTGGAAAAGCTGGTGTTGGATGAATTATTTCTGCACCTGGTTCACCAAAGCATTGAATTGCGTAACTCATTGTTGGTTTTCCGCCTGGCATGATTAGAATTCTCTCAAAATCTATATCAACACTATACCGTTTTTTAATCCATCTTGTTACTGCTTGTCTACATTCTGGAATACCATTGGACATCACATATCCATGATGCCCATCATCTAATGCTTTTTTTGCAGCTTCAACAACATGTCTTGGAGTTTTAAAATCAGGCTGACCCAAACCTAGATGTATCATTGGGTTTCCTTTAGCTTCTAAAGCTTTTGCTTCAGCTAAAACAGAGAATGCACTTTCTGTTCCTAATCTTTCTAAGCTTTTGGCTAATTTCATTCTTTATTTTAATATTATTAATTTTTTATTTAATTTATTTTTTTTATATCTAATTTTTATAACTATTAGATCTATTTTCGGTAAATTAATTTTGTCGCATCTAATTCTTTTAAATTTTTACAGCCCATTAGTATCATATTTCTATTAATTTCATCATGCATATTTTGCAATAGACGTTCAACACCATGTTGGCCTCCTGAACTTAAAGCAAATAAAAACATCTTACCAAAACTACACGCAGTAGCTCCTGCAGCTAAAGCTTTTAATACATGTGTTCCTCTTCTAATACCTCCATCTAAAATAATTTCCAACTTATCCCCTACTGCATCTGAAATTGCTTTTACCTGATCAAACGGAGATCTTGATCCATCCAACTGTCTACCACCATGGTTTGAAATCATTATTGCTGTACAGCCTATATCTATTGCTCTTTTTGCATCCTCAACTGACATAACTCCTTTAAGTGCAAATGGCCCGTTCCATTTTTTTACGCAATACTCTGCGTCTTTCCAATTCATAGCTGGGTCATACTGTTCATTTATATATTCAATAACTGATTTTGATATGTTTGTCCCTTTATCTGTTTTTTTTGCGACATTTGATAATTCAAATTTTTTATGAGTAAAATAATTAAACACCCATTCAGGACACATCGCAAAACTTATTAGACTTTGTAAAGTAAGTCTTGGCGGAGTTGTAAAACCTGTTCTATGATCTTTTTCTCTATTGCCTGCAACTAAAGTATCAACTGTTAAACACATTGCATCAAACCCTGATATTCTAGACCTATCTATTAAATCATCAGTAATTGATTTATCTTTGTGAACATAAAGTTGGAATAATTTCGGACCATTTGAAACGTTAGAGACTTCTTCAATAGTATTATTTGCCATCGTAGACATGCTGTAAAATGTTCCAAATTTTTCTGCTGCTCTTGCTGATGCCAAATCTCCTTCATGGTGATAAAGTCTTTGCATTGCTGAAGGTGAAAGAAAAATAGGCATTTCAATTTTTTTTCCAAAAAGGGTTGTTGATAAATCTGGTTTACCAACACTTGCAAGTATATTTGGGAGTAAATCACATTCATTAAAGGACTCTGTATTTCTTCTTAGAGTTATTTCGTCATCCGCACCACCATCAATATAATGAAATATAGGTGAAGGTAATTTTTTTTTAGCTAATTTTCTAAAATCACTAAAGTTGTGACAGTCTTTTAAATTCACTATCGTCTAAATCTTAAGTTGTTTCTGTTCAGTTCACTTATTTTAGTGCAGCCCATTAATTTCATATCTCTTACTAATTCTGCCTTATATTTTTCAATAGCTCTCTCAACACCCTCTTGTCCCCCAGCGGCGAGAGCGTAAAGATATAACCTTCCTCCTGAACATGCTTTCGCACCTAATGATAACGCTTTTAGCATATGAGTTCCTCTTTGAAATCCACCTTCACAAATTACATCTAATTTATCTCCAACAGCGTCAATGATTTCAGCAAGCTGATCAAAGGGTGCTCTCGATCCGTCTAGTTGTCTTCCACCATGATTTGAAACCATTATTCCTGTACATCCAATATCTACTGCACGTTTTGCATCCTCAACACTCATTATACCTTTTAGAGCAAAGTGGCCTCCCCATTGAGAACAAAGTTTTTCAGCATCTTTCCAATTCATAGATTGATCTAACATGGTAGAAAAGTACTGTCCTATTGAAGTATTAGTATCTGTACCTTCTTTTACATAATCTTGAAGATGAGGTAGTTCGAATTTACCTTTGGTTAAATAGTTAATTCCCCACATTGGTTTTGTAGCAAAACTAAAAAGGCTTGAAAGCGTGAGCTTTGGAGGTGATGTAAATCCAGTTCTTAAATCTCTTTCGCGGTTTCCTCCAGTTATTGTATCAACTGTTAAAGCCATAACATCAAATTTAGCGGCTTTTGCTCTTTCCAAACAAGAATCATTTAAACCCCTATCTTTATGAAAATAAAACTGAAACATTTTTGGAGTATCAATCATAGAGGATATTTCTTCTACACTTACGGTGGCTAAAGCAGAAACACCAAACATAGTATTAAATTTTTGAGCTGCTTTTCCTACTGCTCTTTCACCATCATAATGAAAAAGTCTTTGAAGTGCAGTGGGTGCAAGATAAAAAGGAAGATCTAATTTTTTTCCAAAAATCGTAGTTGATAAGTCAACATTTTCAACACCTCTTAAAACATTTGGAACTAAATCAACATCATTAAAGGCACTTGTATTTCTGCCATATGTTATTTCATCATCAGCCGCACCATCAATATAGTGAAATATAGGTGAAGGTAATTTTTTTTTAGCTAATTTTTTAAAGTCACTAAAGTTGTGACAATTATTTAAATTCATAAATTTATTTTAGAAGTTTTTTAGTAAATTGAACATATAACTATTTGCCCCAGGGTTTTTAATCCCTAAGCTTGCATTAGATAAATGATTATATGACATCCCAAAATTTGTACTTTCTGAAATTGAATAAGATAATTGTACTTCAGTTCTAAATTCTAAAGCATGACCTAAATCTTTTCCATCTCCTTCGTGATAAATCCCTGGGGCAAAACTTGGGGTAAACTTAAGCTTATCACTCATCTCATAATTCCACTCTACTCCGGTATATAAATATGCAGCTGAATTTTCAGTAATAAATGCTCCTGTAATTGGAGAGGCTGTTCCAAGAAAAGTATCTCTCTCTAAATTTTCATTTTGATGTTGTAATCCATATAAAATAGCTTTTTGCTTATCATCACTAAAGTCAAAGTTTCCTGTATAAAAGTTATATTGATGTTCATTAATATTTTTATTTTCCTCTGCACTAACGGCAAAAGAAAATAGTATTAAGATTAGTGTTGATAAGATTTTTATATATAAATTATTTTTCATTTTTTTTCTGAATTTTTTTGTATATTATTGCACCACCAACTAAAAAAAACAATAACGGTAAAAACCATAATATATATGTGTTTTTGTTTAATTTCGGGTCATAAATTATCCAATCGCCATACTTTTCTCTTAAATAAAAGTATATTTCCTTCTCTTCTAGTCCATCGTTAATTTTTTTATCAACAATCAGTTTTATACTGGATGAAAATTCAGATTCGGAGTCATAAACGGATTGTCCTTGGCAAATTAAACAACGAATATTTTTTAAAATTTTATTTTTCAATTCATCAGATTTTTCATTAGATTTTAAATTTGAAAAACCCATTAATAATAATGCAATTATAGCTATTTTTAAAATTTTCATTTTGTAATCGACTTTATTTCTTCTAATATTTGTTTGTCGATTGGACCTATAAATTTTCTTATAATTTTTTTATCTTTATCAATAATAAAAGTTTCTGGAACACCATAAGCTCCAAACTCAACACTTAAAGTCCCATCATTATCAATTATAGTTTGAGAATATGGATTTCCAAGCTCATTAATAAATTTTTTTGCATTATTTAAATTGTCTCTATAATTCAATCCAATTAATTTAATTGATTTATTTTTGCTTAATCTCATTAATAAAGGGTGTTCTGCTCTACAAGGCACACACCAGGAAGCCCAAATATTTATAATATAAAATATATTCTCTTCAAAAATTTTATCTGAATTTACGAAGTTATTTGAATAAAAGTCCTTAGCTTTAAAAGTTGGTATATTCTTTTTCTCGTTAACCTTGGGTGTATAATTATTTGGAGCATTTAATCCCTTGTAAAAAATAACAAAACAAAAGCTAAAAAAAATAACTACAACGAATAAGCTAAACTTATTTTTCATATCTTTCTTTTAAATAAACTCATTAATCCACCAAGGCTTAATAATAAAACTGATATCCATATCCAAACCATAAATGGCTTTACTTGATATCTAATATTAAAATATTCATTACCCTTTACAAGGTTCATTACTAAAAACTTATCCTCTAATAGTGTTGTTCTTATATCTGCTTCACTAGTAATAATTATAGGCTGATTATAAATTCTAATCTCAGGTTTTAATTCAATAGTTTTGCCATTTTTGTTTTTTATTTCAAAAGAAGCAATGATGGAATTAAAATTACTTTCTTTTCTTTCTTCTATCTTTTTAAAAAAAATTTCACCTTTATTATAATCATATCTTTCACCAATTTTTATGTTGGTTATAATTTCTGAGGATAAAATATTATTAAATAAAATGCTTAATATTAATAAACTTAAACCAAAGTGTGAAACAGTTTGAGAAATATTATTAAATTTTTTAATAAATAATTCTTTTAAAGTTGTAAAGAAAAGAAAAAAAGCAGCTGAAATTAAAACTGTATAAAAAAGTAAGTCAGCAGTTAAATTTTTAATAATAAAAAAAGTTAACATTACCGAAATTATAAATGTGATAATAAGTGAGTTCTTATTTTCAATTTTTGATTTAATCCACTTAAGTCGTGGTCCAAGAGACATAAATAATAGAAACGGTATTAAAAAAGGAACAATTAATTTTTGATAAAAAGGAGGCCCTACTGATATTTTTTCACTAGATATTACATCTAGGAAAATTGGATATACTGTGCCAATTAAAACAACAGATAAAAAATACATCATAAACCAATTGTTTATTAAGATGGAAGTTTCTCTGCTAAGCCAAAAGAAATTATTTGAGCTTTTGTTATTTTCTTTGTGAAATGTAAAAAATATTCCTAACGATAAGACAATTAATGCAAATAAAAATATTAATATAAAAATACCTCTTGCAGGATCATTAGCAAATGTATGTACAGAATTTAATATTCCAGATCTTACTAAAAAAGTTCCACACATACTTAAGGTAAATGTTGTAATGGATAAAATAACTACCCAAGATGTCAGTGCTGCTCTTCTTTCTAACACTACAACACAATGTAACAATGCAGTTAATGTTAGCCATGGCATTAAAGAAACATTTTCAACTGGATCCCAAAACCAAAAACCTCCCCATCCTAGTTCGTAATATGCCCAAATTGATCCAAGCATAATTCCAATAGTTAAAAAAATCCAAGAAACTAAAACCCATTTTTTAATATGCTGTCCCCATTGTTTTAAAATATAGTTTTGCGTAACTGCAGCAAGGGATGATGAAAATATTATAGAAGTACCAACATAACCTAAATATAAAATCGGTGGATGAATTGCTAAAGCTGGATCTTGTAAAATTGGATTAAGACCAAGGCCTTCATTAGGAGTTGGAAATAAATAATTAAAAGGATTAGATGTCATTAACACAAATAAGAAAAATCCAATAATTATTATTTGCTGAAATAATAAAGTTAAAATTCTATATTTTTTAGGCTGCTCTCTTGATTTAATCAAAAATAAAAAAATAAACAAAGTTAATACTAATAACCATAATAATAGGCTTCCTTCATGGTTTCCCCAAGTTCCTGAGATTTTATAGAATAATGGTTTAGTTGTATGAGAGTTATTAAAGACTGTCTCATTACTAAAGTCTGAGTTTATAAAAGAAATAATCAAGCTCAAGAAACTCACAATTACAAAAACTAACTGTAAAAATGATAGAGATAATATATTTTGGTTAATCTGCTTATTAGTTTTATTAAAGTCTTTAATTGAAACTCCACAAAGTAACACTGAAAGTAACAACCCTAAAATTAAAGAATAATAACCTATCTGATTAGCTAGCAATTTATTTATCTCCTATAGCTTCTTTAACTTCTGGGGGCATATAATTTTCATCATGTTTTGCTAAAATTTTAGTAGCTGTAAAATAATTCTTATCTTTTAAAAAACCTTCAGCAACCACCCCTTTTCCTTCAGCAAATAAATTGGGAACTGAGCCTGAATAAACAACATTAATTTCATTTTTAAAGTCAGTAATAATAAAATTAACTTCATCAGAATTTATTGAGACTGATTGTTCTTTGACCATCCCACCCACTCTTATTTTTTTTTTATTCAATTCTATTAATGATTTTATTTCAGACGGAGACTGAAAATATACAACGTTTTCTTTTAATGATTGTAAAACTAAAAAAACTGTTAAAATTACTGAGGCTAAGATTAAAGCTAGGAATGTAAATCGTAATTTAACCTTTTTACCATACATGGTTATTGGTTAAATATTTGATGTATTGGATAATATTTCTCTATTAATATTTTGTGATCTTGCAGCTCTAGCTTTCTCAACATTTAGAGAACCAAATTTAGAAGCAAATCTTTTTTGCTCTTTTGAAAGCTGTAATTTAGTTACAAAATACAGGGCTGTAAAACTAATCAATGTAAATGAAAAAGCTGACCATACATATGCTCCGTATCCATTCATTGAAATTATTTCATTTATCATAATCTATCTAATCCTTTATTTTTAACTTTTATCAGTTCAGTATTATATTTCATCAAAAAAATGAGTAATGAAAAAAGGGCAAATGCCGCAGTCATAATGCCCAATGGGACTAACATTGATGGGTGAATTGCTGTGTTAGTTGATAAAATATTAATTGAAGCTGGTTGATGTAACGTGTTCCACCAATCAACAGAAAATTTAATGATAGGAACATTTACCACTCCTAATATTGCAATCAAAGAAGTGACTTTTATTACCTGTTCCTTATCTGCATAAATTTTCCATGCTAATAAATACATTCCATAAAATAAAGCTAAGATTAACATGGAGGTTATTCTTGCATCCCATGCCCACCAAGTCCCCCAAGTAGGCTTGCCCCAAATTGATCCTGTCACTAATGCAATTACATTAAAAACAAAACCTGAAGGTGCTAAACTTTTGGCAATCAAAGCAAAATTTTTATTTTTAAAAATAAAACTTCCAATAGATAGTAAAGCTAAACTAGAAAATATTCCAAGAGATATCCATGCTGCTGGTACATGAACATACATAATTCTTACCACATCACTTTGTTTATAATCTTCTGGTGATAAAATAAGCGCTTCAGTTAAACCAATTGTTAAAATTATAATAAATAAAAATAAGACATATTTAGGTGCCTTAGAGGTAACAGCAAAAATTTTATTGGGTTTGAAAGAATTAAACATTTTCTAAATTATATATATTAAAAAAAAAGATAATTTAATTTTTATTATGAAAAATTATTCCAACCAAGAATGCTGAGGGAGTTCATAATGATAAAAACGTCATTTAACACTCTTGATCAGAATATACTATTTTTTAACGACAATATATGTCTAAGATTTGAATTAATTGTGTTTAAAAAAAGAACTAATTGGAGGGCTTAAAATAGCTTGATCCTCTTTTTCCAGAAAAAATCTCCTCAATCAAGGGGTGTTTAATGGGGTCCTCTGAATCATCCATAAGTAGATTTTGTTCTGAAACATAAGCTTCATATGTAATCTCATCATTTTCGGCTAGTAAATGATAAAAGGGTTGATCTTTTTTTGGACGAACATTCTTTGGAATAGATTGGTACCATTCTTCAGAATTATTAAATTCAAAATCTACATCATATATTACACCTCTAAACTCAAAGTGCTTATGTTTTACAATATCTCCAATTGAAAATTTAGCTTTCTGAATTGCCATCCAGTATAATATGGGGATTAAAAAAAAAAAATCAATAAAAAAATATAAATGTTTATTTAATATGTTAATATCTTTTAAGTGAATAAATCATTTCTCAAATTTGTCACAGACTTTGGACCTTTGGCTATATTTTTTTATTATTATTATAATAATGACAAAAACTTATCAGTTGCAATTCCACCACTCATAGTTACAACATTAATTGCGTTAGCAATTGTGTGGTTTTTTGAAAAGAAAATACCCATGATGCCTTTAACAAGTGGAATATTAATTACATTTTTTGGTGGCCTAACAATTTATTTTAATGATCCAATTTTTATCTACATAAAACCTACTATCATTAATATTTTGTTTGCTTTAGCATTATTTTTTGGGAAATATTTTACAAACGAGCCTTTTCTTAAAAAAATTATGGGTAAATCAATTGCTTTGACAGATATTGGTTGGGAGTTGTTAAACAAAAGATGGACATTCTTTTTTTTAAGCCTTGCAATCTTAAATGAGTGTGTCTGGAGAACACAGACTGAAGAATTTTGGGTAAACTTTAAGGTTTGGGGAATGTTGCCAATAACGCTTGTCTTTACAGGCTTTCAGATTTCTTTAATCAATAAACATAAGCTTGATGAATAGAAACCTAAAACTAGTCATTAATAATCCACATAATCAAATAGAAGAGAGGCAATTTTTTGAAAAAAATGAACTCAAAATTATTTTAGACCTTTACGCAAAGATGGTTTCTGTGGGGTCTTGGAAAGATTATGGTTTGAATATTTCAAGCAAGCAAGTAAGTTTTAGTGTGTTTAAAAATGCTGCAGAAAATGCTTTGTATAAAATCTGTAAAAATTTTAAACCAAACAATAAAAATCTTAAATATTTAGTTACCGACTCCACTGGTAAAGTTTTAAAAAATTCTTTTGATTTAGAAATTTTACTTAAAAATACTTCTTGGAAAAATTTTAAGAAATAATTAAGACTATCGTCTTTGTCCAAATAATCTTAATAACATTATAAATAAATTTATAAAGTCTAGGTAAAGAGTTAAAGCACCCATTACAGCTTTTTTACCCATTAATTCACCTGTGTCACTTGCTGCATACATATTTTTAATTTTTTGAGTGTCGTAAGCAGTCAAGCCTACAAAAATCAAAACACCTAAAATAGATATTACAAAGTACATCATCGAAGATTTCATAAAAATGTTAACTATAGATGCAATAATAATACCAATTAATCCCATCATTAAAAAAGATCCTAGTTTAGTCAAATCTCTTTTAGTTGTGTATCCATAAATACTCATTGCACCAAAAGTTGCTGAGCAGATAAAGAAAACTCTTGTTACACTCATTCCTGTATAAATTAATAAAATTGATGATAATGATAAGCCCATTAATGATGCAAAAATCCAAAAAGTGGTTTGAGCAGATGATGCCGACATTTTATTCATTCTGGCACTCATATAAAAAACAATTCCTAAAGGTGCCAACATGACAAGCCATTTTAGTCCTGACATGTAGATTGCATTGCCCATTGAAGTTAAGCCCACAATAGAACCAGCATCATTTGTAACCACTGACATTTTAAAAGTTAAGAGAGCGACTATCCCTGTTAACAAAATTCCAGTTGCCATGTAGTTGTAGACTTTTAGCATATATGCTCTTAAGCCCTCATCCATTACTACAGTTGATTGTTGAGCTTCTTTAACTTTATTTAGTATATTTTGTTTATTGAAATCCATACCGTATATATAATAGCCTTTTACTATTATTTCAAGATGTCTTAATAAGGTTAAAATTATTATGAATTATAAAAAATTAGGAAATACAGATTTAAAAATAAGCACTATTTGTTTGGGTACTATGACTTGGGGTGAACAAAATACCCAAAATGAGGGTTTTGAGCAGATGGATTATGCCTTAGATCAAGGTGTAAACTTTTGGGATACTGCAGAGATTTATTCCATACCACCAAAACAAGAAACATTTGGAGATACAGAGGTAATTATTGGAAACTGGTTTGAAAAAACAAAAAAGAGAGACAAAGTAATTTTAGCTTCTAAAGTTTGTGGGCCAATGAGGGAATATGTTAGAGGTGGTGGAAACCAATTTGGAACTAAAAATATTACTGAAGCACTAAATGGAAGTTTAAATAGACTAAAGACTGATTATATTGATTTGTATCAATTGCATTGGCCTGAAAGAAAAACAAACTTTTTTGGTCAATTAGGATATGAGCATAATGATACTAGTGAATGGACACAATTTGAAGATATTTTAGGAAATTTAAAAAAATTTATTGATCAAGGAAAAATAAGGCATGTTGGTTTGTCAAATGAAACTCCATGGGGATTATCTAAATTTTTAGAACTATCTGAAAATAAAAAACTTCCAAGAATGCTGTCAGTTCAAAATCCTTATAATTTACTAAATAGAACTTATGAAGTTGGTCTTGCAGAAATGTCCATCAGAGAAAAAACTGGTTTGTTAGCATACTCTCCTTTAGCTTGTGGTTACCTATCTGGAAAATATAGAAATAATCAAATGCCAAAAGGTACAAGAATTGAGCGTGATGGGGAATTTTGGACTCGATATAATAAGCCAAATTCAGATAAAGCCATAGATGCTTACTTTGAAATAGCAAAAAAACATGAGTTAAATTTAGCTCAAATGTCTTTAAAATTTTTAGAAATTCAGCCTTTTGTAACGTCAGTTATTATTGGTGCCACTACAATGGAGCAGTTGAAAACTAATATAGAAAGTGTACATGTAAACATAACAGATAAAATTATTAAAGAAATAAATGATGTACAATCCACATACCCTAACCCATGTCCTTAATTAAAAGATTAATATTCGTAGCTCTCCTAACTACTTTTTCTAATCTGCTTAATGCTGAGGAAGTAAAGAAATTAGGCAAACATAAAGATTGGGAAACTTATGTTATTAATACTGATGCAGGAAAAGTTTGCTTTGCACAATCTAAGCCCGTTTTGCAAGCTCCAAAAAATAACCCTAGAGAAGCTAGATTATTTATTAGCTTCAGACCGGGAGAAAATATATCAAATGAGATTAGTATTACTAGTGGTTACAATTATAATGATAAAAACGCTATAACAGCTACTTCAGGAAAAAATAAATATAAATTTGATATTGTTAGAGAAAATTTTGCCTGGATTACTGATAACAAATTTGAAAAAAAAATGATTAGAACTATGGAAAAGGGCTCTAGAATAATGATTACATCCTACAATTTAAAAGGATCTCAAACTAGAGATCACTATTCTTTATTAGGATTTACTAAAGCATACAAAGCCACAAAAGCTAACTGCAGTTAATTTAATGAAATCAAAAAAAAAAATAGTACTCGCTTATTCGGGTGGATTAGACACGTCTATCATTTTAAAATGGCTTCAGGAAAATTATGATGCAGAAGTAATTTGTTATACTGCTGACGTAGGGCAAAAAATAGATAGAAAAAAAATTATAAGAAACGCAAAAAAATTAGGTGTTAAAAATATTATTATTGAAAACCTAAAAGATATCTTTGTAAAAGATTATGTCTTTCCAATGCTTAGAGGACATGCAATTTATGAAGGTGTTTATTTATTGGGCACTTCAATTGCAAGACCATTAATTGCAAAACGTCAAATAGCTACTGCTAGAAAATTTGGTGCTTATGCTGTTTCGCATGGATCAACTGGAAAAGGAAATGACCAGGTAAGATTTGAATTAGGTTATCATTATTTTGGTCCCAAGGTAAAAATTATTGCCCCATGGAGAATATGGAAGCTAAACTCTAGAACAGATTTAATTAAATATGCAAAAAAAAATAATATTCCAATTCCTACAGATAAAAAAGGTGCACCACCTTTTTCAATTGATGATAATTTATATCACACTTCAACTGAAGGTAAGGTTTTAGAAAATCCCAAAAATGCAGCACCTGAGTTTCTTTTTCAAAGAACAGTTTCTCCTGAAAAAGCACCTAACAAAGCATCATTTATAACTTTAGGTTTTAAAAATGGAGACCTTTTAACTATTAATGGTAAAAAATTATCACCTGGGAACTTGTTAGACAAACTTAACATAGTTGCTGGAAAAAATGGAATAGGTAGAGTTGATTTAGTTGAGAACAGATTTATTGGAATTAAGTCTCGAGGCGTTTATGAAACACCCGGTGGAACATTATTAATGTCTGCACATAGAGCGATTGAGTCTGTTACTTTGGATAAAGAAACTATGCATAAAAAAGATGAAATTATGCCAAAGTATGCTGAACTAATTTACAATGGTTATTGGTATTCAAAAGCAAGATTTAAACTTCAGAAAATTGTTGACCTTAAAAAAAATAAAGTAAATGGATCTGTTAAACTTAAACTGTACAAAGGCAATATCACTATAATTTCTAGGCAAACAGAGAGTGGTGCTTATTCAATGAAAAAGGTTTCTTTTGAAGAAAATAAAACTTTTAATAAATCAAATGTAGAAAGATTTATTAACTTTCATAAAAAAAAGCTTCATTTATAAATTTATGAAAATAAAAGTGTTCGCTGACACTATTTGTGGTTGGTGTTTTATTGGTCAAGTAAGATTAAGTAAAGCATTTAGAAATTTTCCAGGAACTAAGTTTGAAATAGAGCATGTACCATTTCAATTAAACCCTGATATGCCAAAAGGAGGTATTGAAAGAAGTAAATATTTAGAAATAAAATTTGGAAGAAAAGAACTTGCTCAACCCATGTATGATCAAATGAGTATTGAAGCTAAAAAGGAGGGTCTTAATTTTAACCTTGATAAAATAAAAAAAACACCGAATACTGTATTTTCACACTTATTGATAGAGTTGGCTCAAAGGACTAATACACAAAATGAAGTTAAAGAAAAAATATATCAATCATATTTTATTGAAGGTGTTGATATTGGAAATAAAGAAGTCTTAATTAATATTGGAAAAGAATTCAATATTAAAGCAGATTTAGTTAATAATTTTTTTAGTACAGAAAATATAGAAAGAGTTAATTCATATATTTTGGTTGCAAAAGAAAAAGAAATTAGTGGAGTGCCTTTTTTTGAGATAGGAACAGACTTTGTTTCAGGCGCTCAAAGCTCTGCAAATTTAGAAAGTGTAATAAGGTCTAATTTAAGCTAAAAAATTAAAGGACACTTTAACCTTTGCCTTTAATGTATAAATATCTATTCTAGGTATATGGAATCACTAAAAAATTGGATGATAGATGCTGCTAACATTTTATTTGATGATAGCAAAAATGATCTAAGGGCTTTGCCTAGATCTGTGAGATTACAAATTTTATTAGTTTTAAGCTTTGTTTGGACAACTGTTTTTAGTTTATATATTTTTTCTTATACAACTTTTGCCTTTGGTTGGGCCGGGCTTTATATAGCGCACGTTGGACTTATTTTTGCAGTCTATATGACATTCAAACATTTTCATAAAGCAGAGGCACAATCTAATAGTGTATTTCAAACTAAAAATTTTGATCCATTTAAAATCATGGTTATTGTTTTTGTCATCGTATTTATCTTTGTGTTTTCTAAGGGAATAGAGATTTTAACAAGTCCCAACCCTAGCTCTTACTCAATCCCATATGATGGTCCATCAAAATCAGTGTTTGAAAAATGGCTACCATTTAGTAAAGATAAGTAATGGAAAAAATAGCAAAAAATTTACAGCTAACATTAATGTGTATAATTTTAGTAAGCACTGTAATTGCCGTTGGTATGGAAATTAAAAATATGTTTCTAAATCAATCTGTAATGTTGGCAGATTTACTTTTAATGTTTCTTTACCTAGAGGTGCTAGCAATGGTTCGTGTTTTTTGGAGTCAGCAATCAATCAGTATAACCTTGCCTCTTCTAATTGCGATAACTGCACTAGCCAGATTTATTATATTGCAAGGAAAAGAAATGGATCCATCAGCATTAGTTTATGAAGCTATAGCTATAGTTCTAATTGCATCTGCAATAGTTATTCTTAGATTAAGACACAGTGATAAGTTAGGCTTAAAGAAAAGAAAATCTAAATAATTTAAAATGGTATTTGAAGCTTCAAGGGCTAAAGCCATTGATAAATTAAATGATTTTACTGAACAAAATCTTACAGATTATTCAAAACTGAGAAATTTTGATTTTGGAACTAGCAATAGATCAAACGTTTCTTGTCTATCTCCATACATAACACACGGTGTAATTAGTGAGTTAGAAGTAATTGATAAATCTCTTAAAAGATTTTCGTTCTCAAAAAGTGAAAAATTTATTCAAGAAGTTTTGTGGCGTGTTTATTGGAAAGGTTGGCTTGAACTAAGACCAAATGTTTGGTCAGACTACTTGATAGATTTAGATAAAATTAAAAGTGAATTTAAAAATAACCAAAATTATCTAAACGCTATTGAGGGGAAAACAAATGTAGACTGCTTTAATCAGTGGGTAATTGAACTTAAAGAAAATAACTACCTCCATAACCATACTAGAATGTGGTTTGCTAGCATTTGGATATTCACACTAGAATTACCTTGGCAATTAGGAGCTGAATTTTTTATGCAGCATCTTTATGATGGCGATCCTGCATCAAACACGCTGGGTTGGAGATGGGTAGCTGGAGTTCAAACACAAGGTAAGCATTATTTAGCAAGTGAGTGGAATATAAATAAATTTACTAATAATAGATTTAAAAATATAAAGCTTAATGAAAATGCTCCACCAGTATTCAGTGATAAAAATTATTCTATTAGCAAAAAAAATTTTTTAAATTTTGAAATTTTAGAAGATAAAACTTTATTAATATTTGAAAACAATTTGACTTTTGAATTTTCTGATTTTAAAGAACATAATTTTAAAAAAATTTTATTAGTCTCAAATGAAACAAATAGAACAATAAAATTAAGTGAAAAAGTGTTGAGATTTAAAGCTAATCTTTTAAAAGATCAAAAAATAAGATTAGAAGAAAAATCAATTAACTGTGAAACTATTAACATTAATGATTTAAAAAATATTACAGAAGAGGTTTATGCTCTCTACCCAACTGTTGGTGAAAATGTAGATTTTATTCAAAACAATAAATTACAAAATATCAAATTTTTATATAGGAAGTTAGATCAGTTTTCTTGGCAATATTGTAATAAAGGTTTCTTTAATTTTAAAAATTATATCCCAAAAATTATTGCTTGTTTTAATTAAGCTAAAAAGGTTTTAATACCATCTAAAATATACTGCACACTCAATCCAACAAGAACAATAGCTACCACCCTTGAGATAACTCCAATTATTTTTTTATTTATTATCTTAGAAAATTTTGAAGCCATAAAAAAAATTATAAAAGTTAAAAATAAAACAGATACTAATGAAATCATTCCTGCAGTTTGATCAGTAAAATCGGTTCCAATATCTGAAACAGAAACTATTACTGAAGTAATAGCGGCTGGTCCTGCGATAATAGGTGTTGCTAAAGGAAAAACACTAACATTATCCGAATTAAGATCTATATCTTCTTCTTTTCTTTGTTGGCGCTTGTCAAACAACATCTCCATTGCAATTATTAATAAAATTATTCCTCCACCAATTGTGAATGCTGGATAAGAAATATTTAAATAACTTAATAATGAGCTTCCAAGTAATGCAAAAAAAAGCAATATGATTGAAGCTATTATGGTAGCACTTAATGCTATTCTTATCTTTTTATTAGTATCCATGTTTTGAGTAATACTTAAAAATAAAGGAGTGTTTCCTAATGGATCTATAACAATAAAATATAGAAAAAAAGTTTGAATAAAAATTTCTGACATCTAATTTATCTATCTCTTTAAAACAATATTACAATTTAAATTAAAATTTTCTTAAAATTTTCGTGAAGAATTTTTGAATAGTTATTCATATCTCTCATATTATTTTTAGCTGCTTTATCAAATTTATCTAGGGCACCGTCACCCAATTGATCTTCTAGGGCTTTTTTATACTCTGGTACACAACCCCACTCATTTACCGTTGTGTCTTTGATTTCTATATGAAATTGGATTCCGTAAGCATGATCTTGATATTTAAAAATTTGATATTTAGTTACAGGAGATGAGGCTAATAAAGTAATATCTTTATTACTATCTATTCCCTGCACCTCAAAAGAATGCCACTGTAAACTTTTAATTTGTTCTGGAAATTTTGAAAATAAAATATCTTTATTTTTTTCTTTAGTAAAATTTATATCCATTATTCCAATTTCTGCTGGGTTAGATTTTACTACTTTACCACCCACAACTTCTCCTAATAACTGACAGCCCAAACAAAAACCAAGGTAAGGTTTCTTTAAATCAATGACAAATTCTTTAATTCTTTTTTTTTCATCAATTAACCAAGGGTGCTCTTGCTCCATAAAAGTATCCATTGGACCACCCATACAAAACATTCCATCAAATTTACTTAAGTCACTTGGAATTTTTTCACCTTCGTCTAACTCAATAGTAGTTAAGTTAAAACCATCAGCTAACATTAAATCTTTGATATAGCCTGGATCTTCAATTCTTATATGTTGTAAAACTATTATATTCATTACTTAACCCATCAAATAGAAGACAACAAAATACCTACTTACTTTTCCAATTGCTACTAAAATAATAAATTCTATAAATCTAACTTTCAATAAACCTGCAACTAAAGTCAGTGGATCACCTACAATAGGAACCCACGCAAATAATAATGACCATTTACCAAACTTTCTAAACCATTTTGAAGAGTTTTTAATTTGATTATCTTTAAATGGAAACCACTTTTTTGTAGTAAGATTTCTTGAATAAAAACCTAAAACCCAGTTAACAACTGACCCTAAAACATTCCCAAAACTTGCCACAATTAATAAAAATAAATTATCATAATTTGATGTTGCAATTAATCCTGCCAACGTGAGTTCGGATGAAAATGGTAAAATGGTTGCAGCTAAAAAAGATATAGTAAATAAAGATAAATAAATCACTTAGAGCACTTTTTAGAGCAATACTTTATCTTATCCCAATTTAATTTCCATTTTTTACGCCAAACAAAAGGTCTTTTACAAACAGGGCAAACTTTTGAAGGCAAGTTTTCTTTTTTCATTAAATGGTATTTTGTTTAATAAATTTATCAGCTTCAGATAAAATCATTTTTTTTCTTTCATCTTTCATTTTATCAAAAACATAAACCATCATAGATAGTCGAGGATTTTTTAGAAAAAATTTTCTATTTCTATCTATAAATCTCCAGTATAAGCCATCCATCGTATTGCACCATTCCCCTTTTTTAAAATCCATCATTTTCATAAAATAACTTGATCCGCAGATATATGGTTTAGTAGCAAAAATACCTCCATCACTAAATAGTCCCATTCCATAAACATTGGGAACCATTACCCAATCAGATGAATCCACAAACATCTCCATAAACCACTTATAAACAATTGTTGGTTTAACCTCACAAAGGTTCATTATATTTGATAAAATCATTAGTCTCTCAATATGATGAGACCAGGCATGGTTAACAGCATTTTTAATAGCATGGTCCAGTGGGGGTAAACCTGTTGTACCCTCGTACCAAGACTTTTTCATTTTTCTATTATGTTTGAAAAAATTTTTAGTTTCCATCTCATCAGAATAGCCTTGATAAATTCCACGCATAAACTCTCTCCAGCCTATTATCTGACGAATATAACCTTCAAGAGAGTTCATTCTAATTTTATGTTTTTTGTGAAATTCTAGAATTTTTTGAATAATAATTTCAGGAGTTATCAAACCTAAATTAATATACGGGCTTAAAGCACTATGAAATAGAATATTATCTTTTTGATTAACGGCATCCTCATAATCACCAAATAAATTTGATTTTTCTTTAATAAAAAAATCTAAAAGCTTAACAACATCACTGTATTCAGTTGCAAGCCAAAAATTACTTGTGCTACCGGGATGGTCTTTAAATAATTTTTCAATAATTGGTTTTAATTTTTTTGTATGACTGGTTTCATTAATTTTTGGAAATTTTGGTATTAATATATCTTTTGGTAATTTATTTCTGTTATCCTCATCAAAACTCCACTTACCACCGATAGGGTTTCCATCAGCACCCATCAATATTCCAGATTTTTTACGAACCTCCTTGTAAAATGTTGCCATAAAAGGTTTTTTTGATTTTGCTAAATAATTTTTAAACTCATCTCTTGAGTTTAAAAACATTGGAGTTTGAACAACATTCCAATTAATTTTTTCTTTTTTTAAAAATTGTGAAATTTTTTTTTCAAAAAATTTATCTTCAATTTCAAAACTTGAAATTTCTGTAATTTTTTTTTGAGTAACTACTTTTTTTAATTTTTTGAAATAATCATCTTTAAATTCTTTATCTTCAATTTTTAAATAATCTATTTTAAATTTGTTTTTCTTAAGGTTGTCTGCGTAAGACCTCATGGAAGATAGAAATAGCAGTATCTTTTGCTTATGATGCTTTTCATAAGTGCATAATTCGTTGTCTTCTGCCATAAAAAACACATGGTCCTTTTTGAAGCGGTCCAAGTATTTTAATGGAAATAATTGATTACCAAGTATAAAAAACAATCTCATAGTTAAATATAACTAATTAAAAATTATATGTCAGAAAAATATCTTATTTTTGGTGCGACAGGTTCTGTAGGTTCTAGCTTAGCTGAACAGCTTAAAAATTCAGGTAATAATATTCATCTAGTTGCAAGAAATGAAAGTGAAGTTAAAACAATTGCAGAAAAATTGGGTTGCTCTTATACGGTTGTTGATGTGTTGGAGGATGGGTTTATAGAAAAAGTAAAATCAGATATTAATGATATCAAGGGTGTCGCCTATTGCGTGGGCTCTATTGATTTAAAACCATTAAGAATGGTTACTGAAGCTGACATGAATAAATGTATGAAACTAAACCTTTATTCAGCCATTGAAGTTATAAAAGGATTTCAGGAAAGTTTAAAAAAGAACAAAGGCTCAGTAGTTTTATTTTCAACTGTTGCTGCTCAAAGAGGTTTTACTAATCACACAATTATTGCATCTACTAAAGCTGCTGTTGAAGGATTAACTGTTACGCTAGCTGCTGAGTTTGCTCCAAATATTAGAGTGAATTGCATAGCACCTAGCTTATCAAAATCTAAAATTGCAGAACCAATGTTAAAAAATCCTGCAATAGCAGAAGGCATTGCTAAAGCACATCCTCTTAAAAGATTGGGCGAAGGAAAAGATTCTGCAGCACTTGCAAAATTTTTAATTACTGAAGAAAGTTCTTGGGTTACTGGACAGATAATAGCTGTTGATGGTGGTAGATCAAAACTTTCTTAGGGTAAAAAAATATTTTTTATTAATATTTTTTTTTCTTTTATTCGCTTCAAAAAGCTATTCTAACAATTATATATTCACTAAAATAATAAAACTAAATGAACCTTGGGGATCTTCATTTATTAATAATAATGAAATCATTGTAACTGAAAAAAGTGGAAAAATTAAAATTATTAATGTGGTTTCAAAAAAAGTTATAGAGATTAAGCATAATCTTAACTTTTTAGAAGTTGGCCAAGGTGGATTATTAGATATTATTTGTCAAGATGATACATTATGGATTTCTTATTCAGAAGATAGAGGGGATTCAAAAACAAGTACATCAATTGCAAAAGCACAACTAAATAAACAAGAATTAAATTTTAAAAATATTTTTCAAGCAAACCCTCCAATAGATTCTGGTTATCATTTTGGTTCAAGATTAGCAATTAAGGGTGATTATATTTATGCGTCAACTGGTGAAAGAGGCCTAGGTATGATAGCTCAAAATCCCACAAAACATCCTGGTAGCATTATTAGAATTCATACTGATGGTAGTATTCCAAAAGATAATCCAAAATTTGAAGGTAAGAAAAGCTGGTTACCTGAAATTTATCAAATAGGTGTTCGTAATCCACAAGGTTTAACACTCTCTGATTATGATGGAAAAATATATTTAAGTAATCACGGAGCAAGAGGTGGTGATTGGTTTGGAGAGGCTAAAAAAGGAGAAAATTATGGATGGAAGATTTTAGGCTGGGGAGGAAAAAATTATTCAGGAACAAAGATAGGTCCTAAATGGAAGCCAGGTTTTACTAAAGCAATTCAATATTGGATACCTTCAATAGCTACTAGTGCCATCACAATTTATAAAGGAAATGAGTTTAAAGAATGGAATGGACATGCACTAATTACTTCTTTAAAAGATCAATCTTTGAGAAAATTAATATTTGATGATTTATCTAATGTGAAAGAAGATCTTATATTTAAAAATAAAGTTGGAAGAATAAGAGATATTCAAGTTCATCCAACTAATGGTAAAATATTTTTTTTAAGTGAAAATGCTTTGTGGTTAATGGAAAAAAATTAATCTTAATTTGATAAAATATTTTTCAAAATCATTTCCTGTAAAGTTTTACTAATAATAATTGTGCCCTTTTCATTTGGATGCATTCCATCACTTAAATTTAAGTCAGGTTTTAAAGCAACACCTTCTAATAAAAAGGGTATTAATGGTAAATTATATTGCTTAGACAAGTCTGAATAAATTTTATCAAAACTACTTTTATATTCAAGTCCGTAAGAAGTTGGCGCAATCATGCCTGCTAAAATTACTTTTATATTTTTATTTTGTGCAGTTTTTATTATTTTTTCTAAATTATTTTTAGTCTCTTTAGGTTGAATGCCTCTAAGCATATCATTTGCACCAAGGCCTAAAATTACTAAATCAATATTAGGTTCGGATAGAGTCCATTCAACTCGGTTTACACCACCAGAAGAAGTACTTCCGGAAACGCTACCATTTACTACTTCAATTTTGTAGCCTTCAGATATTAATTTTTCTTGTAAAACTACTGATAAATGATATTCATTATCTAAGCCGTACCCAGCCATCAAACTATCACCAAATAATATAATTTTTTCTATTGCAGATACTTTTATAGTAACTAGACAAAGTACAATTATTTTAATAATAAAACTTTTATTCATGAACACTCTTCTTAAATTAAAAAAGATAAATCTTAAATATCAAACTAACAAAGAAACTATAAAAGTTTTAAACAATATTGATTTAACAACAAAGAAAAAGGATACTATCTCTATTGTTGGTGAAAGTGGCTCAGGAAAAACTAGTTTAATTATGTTAATTGGGGGTTTAGAAAAAGCAACCTCAGGCAAAATTTATTTTCAAGATCAAGATTTAACTACTCTTTCTGAAGACGAAGTTTCAAAAATAAGAAGAAAAAACATTGGAATTGTATTTCAATCTTTTTATTTAATTCCAAATTATACAGCAGTAGAAAATGTTGCTTTAACTCTAGAGTTAAACAAACTTAAAAATCCTGAACAACAAGCAAAAGAATTATTGGATCGGTTTGGATTAAAAAACAGATTTAATAATCTACCAAGTCAATTATCAGGTGGAGAGCAGCAAAGAGTAGCTATAGCAAGAGCAATAGCTATGAAACCTCAATTAATATTAGCTGATGAACCAACTGGTAATTTGGATAGTGAAAACTCAGTAATGATATCAAATATACTATTTAAGTATGTCAAGGAGGAAGGTTCTTCTTTAATTATGGTAACTCACGACCCTAAGCTAGCCAATAAAGCAAAAAGAAAAATTAAAATTAAAGATGGAAAAATTGCTTAAAATTTTTGAATTTAATTTAATTTTAAAATATGCGTTTAGAGATCTTGTTAGAAACTATCGCAAAATTTTTAGTATTATCCTTACTTTATTTATCAGTCTTTTTATTTTAAGTGCAATTTTAACTATTGAAGACAGTTTGAAAAAAGAACTAGATGATAACGCTAAATCTTTATTAGGTGGAGATGTTGAAATTGATTACAATAGGGTGCAAGGAAATTTAGATTTAGTTAATAAAGTAAGAAAATTTACAACAATTTCTGAAATGGTTGAATTTACAACCATGGTCTCATCAGTAAATAATAATAATCAATCATTGTTCACTCGAATTAAAACTGTTGATAAAAAATATCCACTATATGGAGAAGTTGTTCACGAGCCTGTTGGAGCAATGGATAGAATTCATCAAGAGAAAAACACCATTATTGTTAATGAAAATATTTTTAAAACTTTAGACCTCAAAGTGAATGAAAAAATTAAAGTTCAAAATCAATTATTTACGGTAGTTGGAGTAATAAAATCACTACCTGATGTTAGTGGCTTTGTAGCATTTGGTGATTTTGCAATAACAAGTAAAGAAACTTTGAGGCTATTAAAACTTAATAGCTTGGGCAGTTTTTTAAATTATGAGTATAAAGTTAAATTTAATAAAGGAGACAACACAAAAGTAACTAGAAATAAGATTAAAGAAATATTTAAAGATGATCTTACGGTAAGACTACGTTATCCTGAAAATTCAGCTAGCGGTCTTAGAAGAATAATTGATAACTTTTCACAATTTTTATCCCTTGTATCTATTAGCGCTATGTTAATTGCTGGTATTGGTATCGCAAATACCCTGCTATCTTTTATTAATCAAAGCAATATGTCTATTGCAGTAAAGAAAGCTTTAGGGTTTTTTTCATTAAATATAAAGACAATATATTATCTACAATTATTAATTTTACTGACCTTTGTAAGTATTGCTTCTTATGCCTTGAGTTTTTTGCTGGTTCCAGTGGCTGATATATATTTTTCTGAAGGTCTAGGATTAAATATTAAACCCTTATTTTCATTGACTAATTTTATTAAGATATTCCTTGTTGGCATGTTGGTATTAATCATTTTTTCTATTCCAACTATTAACGCAATTGATCAAGTAAAGGCCTCTAACTTATTTAGAAATGTATTTCAAAATTTACAATTTTATTATTCAAAAAAATCTATCTTTGTAAGTTTACTATTTTTATCAGCTTTAATGATGTTATTTGTCATTGGTTCGGTAAGACCTTTTTATAGCTTGATTTATTTTTTGGCCTTTTTCATTTGTTTAATTGTATTTTTTTTACTTTCTAAATGCATTGTTTTTTTACTAAAAAGTTTAAAAAAAATATCCAATATCCCTCTTAAAGTTTCAATTAAGAACATTACTCAAACAAAAGGTATTACTCCAATCACAATTATGTCTTTGGGTTTGGGAGTAACTTTATTATTAACACTAGCATTGGTTGGCACAAATTTTAAAAGAGAAATCGCAAAATCTATTCCTGAGATCGCACCTGATTATTTTTTTATTGGGATACAAAATTCTGATAGAGATTTATTTGAGAATGCAATTATTGAAATAGATTCTAATGCAGAATTAGAAATAGTACCTTTAGTTGCGACAGGCATTGTCAAGATTAATGGAATAGATCCAAAAACCTATATTAAAAAAGATAATAATAGTTATTGGGTAATTGGAAGTGATAGACGTTCATCATGGGCAGCTGAAGTTCCTGAAGACAATCCAGTAACTGAAGGTGAATGGTGGGATTTATCAAAACCTAACAAACTTCAAATTTCATTAGATAGTGAAGTTGCAAAGGATTTTAATATAAAATTAGGGGATATTTTTACACTTAATATTTACGGAAGAGAGATTGAAGGAAAAATAGTTAATTTTAGAGCAGTTGATTATCGAGATTTATCTATAAATTTTGCTATGTTGTTCAATCCACAATTTGCAAACACTATTCCCCACGAATATTTAGCAACAGCTAAATTTAAAGATCAAACAAAGTTCAAAGAGAATAAACTATTAGAGATACTCCCAAGTATTTCAATTATAAGAATTGCTGATTATCTTACAAAGGTAACTAGTATATTAAACAAAGTTTTTATTGCCGTAATTTTAATTTCAGCAATTACAATTATTATAGGTTTAATTGTTATATCTAGCGCAATTATTGTGCAAGGTAAGATTAAAGAGTTTCAAAATTTAGTTTTTAAAATTTTAGGTTTTTCAAAAAAAGAAATTATACTTTCCTCTCTTATAGAATTTATTTTAATATTTTTTTCAGTGATATTAATCGCAATATTTTTTGCTGTAATCGGCTCTTATTATATTATTGAAAATGTCTTTCAATTAGTTTGGCAGTTAGATTTACAAATATTATTTAACATTAGTGGAAGTATTGGTTTGGTAACATTAGCTCTAATTATGTTAACAAATTTAAAATATTTAAACCCGAAAGTTTATCCCTTAATTAGAAATCAATAAAAAATTAATTTTGTAATCTTTTAAAAATATGGCTAAAAACACCCGACCAGAGTAATACATAATTTTTTTTAATTAGAAAATTATAAGTAGCACTTTTTTTTATTTCTTTTGCATGAATTTCGACACACACCAACTCAGGTTTATACTTATCAAAAGATAGACCTTCTAAAACTTTAAGGTCAGCTCCCTCAACATCAATATCTAAAAAATCAATTTTAGAATTCTTATACTTATTTCTATATAATATTTCATCTAAAGTGAAAGCTTGTACTTCTTTTTCTTTAATATTGCCTTGAAAAACAGTTTTTGCTTGATCAATTTCTGTAGTGCTTAACTGACTGAGTTCTTTTTGATAAAATAATTTAACGACTTCATTTTTATTTGAAATTGCAGAATTATAGTTGAGATCATTTGGTCTCATATGATTAAATAAATCAATAGAAAATTCACTTGTATCTATATTTACACCACTCCAACCTTGCTTGTGTAGTAAGTATGTATTGTTTCTATGAATTGGATGATAGCAACCAACATCAACATAAAATCCATTTTTTTTGTCTTTAAAGTAATTTAATACTGCGGTGTCTTCGTTATCCATTGCATAAGATTTTTTCTTTATAAAAAATTTATGCTTAATATAAATACTATGAAGTATATGGAGTTTTCTTAATATTTTTTTTAACACCTAGTTTTGAGATCTTTTAAAACAATCAATAGTATTTTTTAACAAACAGGCAATAGTCATAGGCCCTACTCCACCTGGAACTGGTGTTAAAGCTTTTGCAACTTTTGAAACTTCATCAAATGCTACGTCACCAACAATACCTTTTTCAGTTTTATTAATACCAACATCGATTACGATTGCATCCTTTTTTACCCAATCAGCTTTTACAAGTTCTGGAATGCCAACTGCAGCAACTATAATATCTGCTTCTAAACACTCTGCTTTTAAATCTTTAGTTTTTGAATGAGTAATAGTTACTGTACAATTCTCTTTTAAAAGTAATTGTGCCATTGGCTTACCATTTAAATTTGATCTACCTACCATAATCGCTTTTTTTCCACTTAAGTTTGGTTCAATTTTTTTGATCATTAAATAGCATCCTAAAGGAGTACAAGGAACTGAACTCTCATAACCTGATGACAGGTTTCCAACATTCATTGGATGGAAGCCATCCACATCTTTTGAGGGTATAATAGTTTCAATCACTTTTTGTTTATCAATATGTTTTGGCAATGGAAGCTGAACTAAAATTCCTGAAACTGACTCATTTTTATTTAATTCTTCAATTTTTTCTAATACAGTTTTTTCTTCAACTTCTTCTGGGTACTTAATAACTTCAGATTTTAAACCAACTTCATTTGCTGATTTCTCTTTGTTACGAACATAAATCTGACTAGGAGCCATGTCTCCAATTAAGATGACTGTAAGTCCAGGAACTTTATTGTATTTTGCTTTTAGCTCTTCAACTTCTAGTCTTAGTTCTTCTCTAAGTTCAGCTGCTAGTTTTTTTCCATCTATTAAAATCATAAGGTTTTCTTAAAAAATCATTGGCGCAATGTATAGCTTCATACACATTTCTAGAAACCAAATCAATAACAGTAATATTACTGGTGAAATGTCTAGTGATCCTAAATTAGGTAGAAAACTTCTTATTTTATTAAGAGCTGGATTTGTTAATCGATAAGTCATCTCCAAAACAGAATAAACAAACCTATTTTGAGTATTTAAAACATTAAAAGCAACTAACCAACTAACAACTACATTGGCTATAACTACGTAAGAATAAAGTTTTAATATTTGAAGTGATAGATAAAAAATAGCTATCATTTTTTTTCAATATAAATTGACTGACTTGGAAAAGCAAAAGCCGCATTATTACCTTCCACAATTTGTTTAATTTCAATTGCAAGTTTTTCTTTAACTTCTAGCCACATACTAAAGCTATTAGAATTAGTAAAACATCTAACTCTCATATCTATAGAGCTATCTGAAAACTTTTCAACTCGTACTGCAATTCCTACGGCGTTATCATAATCATCACTTTTCTTAATATGATTTTCAATTTCATTTCTTATCTTTTTTAACTGATCAACTGTAGTGTCATATTGAAGTGTTATCGCCCAATCAATTCGCCAGTTAGTTGTTTCACTAATATTTATAACTGCGTTCTCAGCAAACTGGAAATTAGGAATTATAGCTAGAGATTTATCAAATTTTCTTAAAACAGTTGATCTAAAGCCAATCTTCTCAACAACACCTTCGATAATACCTTCAACTAAAATCCAATCACCAATCTTAAATCTTTTTTCTACTAAAACTAAAATTCCTGAGATTAAATTTTTAAATAAATCTTGTGCACCTAATGCGACAGCAACACCAAATAAACCAAGTCCAGCAATAATTGGTCCTATTTTTATTCCCCAAAGCTCTAACACAGCAGCCAAACCTAAAATAAAAATCAAAATTTTTAAGGATTTAATAATCCAACCAATTAACTCACGGGTTAACATTTTATCCAACCCACTTAAAATGTAAGAAATTGGTTCAACAACTTGATGTATTAACCAAAAGATTAAAATTGTTATTAGGGTTCGATTGATTGTATCAATTACAGCTCTAGCATCTTCACCAAAAGACATATAATAGCTTGCAATAAAAAATCCCAAAACAATTGGTAGAAATCTTGCAGGTCCTTCCATTGCGCTAACGAAAGTATCATCTAGTTTATTTGTGGTTCTCTTTGCAATGGCTTCTAGTCTTTTAATAATAACTTTGCTTATTATTCCTCTAAAAATTAAAAAAATAAAAAATATTCCAATACCAATTAGTATTTGAAAAATATCCACTCCACGAATTCCTTTAGACCAAACTGAAATAAACAGGTCACTAAAATTACTAAATATGTCCATATTTAGATTTTATATAGCAAAAATTCTTCTTCTCCAGGATTAAAAAGAAAAATTTTTTTCCACTTAATTTCATTAAGAATTGCCGAGGTTTTTTCTCCAATACACATTAAATTAGTATTCATCCATAGGTTTTCCAACTGATAATTTTTAATCATCTTTAAAAAGTTAATGGCACTATTTTGTGAGTAAATGTAAGTAATTTCTGGCATCTTTAATTTTAGTTTTTCAATAAAATCATCATCGTACCTTTCAATTGGGTTGGCTCTATAGTTAATTACTCGCTCTATAGTGTAACCATTTGAGATTAGATCTTTATCTAAATTACTGGAGATGACTTCCCCACTAATATAAAGAAGCTTTCCTTCAGAAGAATTAAAGTTTTGTAATATTAATTCTTTTAAATTATCTATATTTCCGTCTGCAGCAAAAACATTTTGAAAGCCAAAACTTCTGGCTTTTTTTTCAGTAACACTACCTACACAAAAACATATTATTTTTTTATTAATATTTTTTAAATCTAAAAATTTAATTGCGTTAGAGCTTGTAAATATAATTCCATTAAACTTGGAATAATCTAAGGATTTATGTTTGATTGCTTTAATATCGATTAAAGGTAAGTGAGACACTTCATGATCTAATGATTGAAATTTTAATATCATTTCGTGACAATCTTCTATTGGTCTTGTTAATAAAATATGCATACTATTTTTTGTGAGAGTTATTAGACAACTTTTTTAAAGCCTTTCCAACTTCTATTCCCAGTTCATTAGCTTTGTTAATATTTTCAGATAATTTTAGGTGAAACCTTTTACTGCCATCAAGTGAAAAAAGCTCTGCCTCAAGATTAATTTTAAAGCCACTAATACTAGCAAATACTCCCACTGCTGTTTCACAATCTCCCTCCAATATCTTTAAAACATTTCTTTCTGCTTTTATACAATTGTGTGTCAATTGATGATTAACACTTTTTAATATCTCTATTAATTCTTTATCATTATCTCTACATTGCAAAGCGATAACTCCTTGACCTGCACAAGGTATAATCTCAGAAGTTGAGAAAATTTGAGATATATTTTGATTAAGTCCTAAAGAATTAATTCCAGCATAAGATAATATAATTCCATCATAAAAATTTTCATTAAGCTTTTTTATTCTTGTATCCACATTGCCTCTAATTAATTTACAATCAAGATCATCTCTCATCTTTTTTATTTGAAACTCCCTTCTAAATGAAGATGTTCCTATAATTGAATTTGGAGATAAATCTTTTAATTGTTTATGGTTTTTGCTAATTAAAGTTTCTCTTGGATCATTTCTTTCTAAAAAACAACTTGTTAATAGACCTTCAGTTTCTTCAGAAGGCATATCCTTTAATGCATGGACTGCTATATCTATTTTGTTGTCTAATAACTCTACCTCAATATTCTTTGAAAAAAGTCCCTTACCACCCACTTCAGATAATCTTTGATCTAGAACTTGGTCTCCCTTAGTTTCAATCTCTTTAATAGCTACCTCATCAATACCAAAATTTTTTACATAACTTAAAATTTTTTCTCTAGCTTTTTCTGCATAGATCATTGCTAATTTACTTCTTCTTGAGCCTATAATAATTTTTCTATTTTTCATTTATTTGCTTTATACTTGATACTTATATTAAGATTGTATTATTAATAAAAACTAATTTAATGAATAAAAAACCTATAATTCTTGGAATTGAATCAAGCTGTGATGAGACAGCTGCTGCTATTATAACTGAAAATAAGCAAGGCATCCCAACAATTCTATCGAGCATTGTTTCAAGTCAAATTGATGTTCATAGAGAATTTGGGGGTGTTGTTCCCGAACTTGCTGCAAGATCGCATGTGGAAAAAATAGATTTAATTACAAAAAAAGCAATTGATGAGAGTGGAATAAAAATGGATGAGATAGATGCTGTGGCATCTACAGCTGGTCCTGGCCTTATAGTCTGCTTGTCTGTTGGTTTGAGCTTTGGTAAAGCAATGGCCTATTCACTTAATAAACCTTTCATTGCTGTAAATCATTTAGAGGGTCATGCATTAAGTCCTAAACTAAATTGTGAACTTAATTACCCCTATCTGTTGCTTTTAATTTCTGGAGGGCACACCCAATTTTTAAATGTTCAAGGTTTAGGAAAATATAAACGATTAGGAACAACAATAGATGATGCTGTAGGAGAGGCTTTTGATAAAACTGCAAAATTATTAGGCATAGAATTTCCTGGTGGACCACAAATTGAAGTATATGCAAAAAAAGGCAATCCTAAAAAATATGAATTACCAAAGCCAATTTTTTATAAGGGTGGGTGTAATTTATCTTTTGCAGGATTAAAAACTGCTGTTTTAAAAATATCCAAACAAATAAAAACTGACCAAGAAAAATATGACTTAGCAGCATCATTTCAAAAAACTATTGAGGAAATATTATATAAAAAAAGTAAAATTGCTTTTGAAGAATTTAAAAAAATTAATGGAACAGCAAAAAATAAATTTGTAGTTGCTGGAGGTGTTGCTGCAAACCAAAAAATTCGGGGGGTCTTGATTAATCTTTGTAAAGAAGAAAATTTTGAAGCAATATTTCCACCTATCAATTTATGTGGAGATAATGCTGCAATGATTGCAATGGTTGGGCTAGAAAAATTTAAATTAAATCAGTTTAATAAGTTAAACTATCCTGCAAAACCAAGATGGCCCTTAGATGAAGATGCTGCCTTTTTAAAAGGTGCTGGAGTAAGACTGTAATGCGATATTGGTTAATGAAATCAGAACCTGATGTTTGGTCAATTGATCAACAAAAAAAAGCTGGGGCCAAAGGTGCTCCATGGGATGGGGTAAGAAACTATCAGGCAGCTAAAAACTTGAAAGAGATGAAAAAAGGAGATTTTTGTTTTTTTTACCACTCAAATATAGGGAAAGAAATTGTTGGCATAGTCGAAGTAATTAAAGAAGCTTTCCTAGATAAAACTGACAAAGATGGTAGATTTGTTGCTGTTCAGGTAAAGTTCAAGGAGAAATTAAAAAAAAGTGTGACACTTGAAGATGTTAAAAATAATAAGGCTCTAAGCCATTTATCGCTTATCAGACAAAGTAGATTATCAGTTATGCCTATCGACTCTAAAAGCTGGAAAATTTTGAATAAGATGAGTAATATTTAAAATTCATGCCAAAAAAAAAGAAAAAGTCTAAAGTTAAAAAAAACGTTTCTAGAAAAGTAAAATTTAAAGTTAAAAAAAAAGTTTCTAGAAAAGTAAAACCTAAAGTTAAAAAAAAGGTTTCTAGAAAAGTAAAATCCAAAGTTAAAAACGATATAGAAAAAGAATTAATTTTCAAAACTAGACCTGAGTGGATAAAGGCTGCATTGGTCAACAAAACAAAATATCAAAAAAAATATTCAGATTCTATTAAAAATAATAACGAATTTTGGAAAAAAGAAGGAAAGAGAATAACGTGGATCAAACCATATAAAAAAATTAAAAATGTAAAATATAGCAAAACAGATGTAAAAATTAAATGGTATGAAGATGGAACACTCAACGCATCAAGTAATTGTATTGATAGACACCTAAAAGATAAAAAAGATAAAACTGCAATTATTTGGGTTGGTGATAACCCCAATGATACAAGAAAAATTTCTTACAAACAGCTACATTCTGAAGTTTCAAAAGCAGCAAACGGCCTAAAAAAATTAGGAATTAAAAAAGGTGATCGCGTTACAATTTATCTAACAATGATACCGGAGTTAGCAATTACAATGTTGGCTTGTGCAAGAATTGGTGCTATTCACTCAATTATTTTTGGTGGTTTTTTAGCAGAGTCTATATCAGGAAGAATAAATGACTGTGAGTCTGAATATATTATTACATCTGATGAGGGTGTAAGAGGTGGAAAAATTATTCCTTTAAAAATTAATGTTGATGAAGCTTTAATAAATTGTCCTAATGTCAAAAAGTGCATAGTTATAAAAAGAACTGGTAATTATATTAATTGGGTAGATGGAAGAGATGTTTGGTATGAAGATTTAATTAAAGATGTTTCTAATAAATGTGAACCAGAAGAAATGAATGCAGAGGATCCTTTATTTATTCTTTACACATCAGGATCAACAGGTAAACCGAAGGGCGTATTACACACCACTGGTGGATATATGGTTTACGCTTCAATGACTCATCAATATATTTTTAACTACAAACCAAGAGACGTATACTGGTGTACAGCGGACATAGGATGGGTTACTGGACATAGCTATATTATTTATGGACCACTAGCTAACGGAGCTACAACAATAATGCATGAAGGAGTCCCAAATTATCCTGATTGGTCAAGATGGTGGCAAATTATTGATAAATATAAAGTTAATATTTTTTATACAGCTCCTACTGCCATTAGATCAATAATGCGAGAAGGTGACAAATATGTGAAAAAAACATCGAGGAAATCCTTAAAGTTATTAGGAACAGTAGGTGAACCTATAAATCCTGAAGCTTGGTTGTGGTATTATAAGACAGTTGGAAATTCCAAATGTCCTATAGTTGATACTTGGTGGCAAACTGAAACTGGTGGCATTTTAATTTCTCCACAAACAGGTGCTATTAATCTTAAACCTGGCTCAGCAACCAAACCATTTTATGGTATTAAACCCTCAATTATAGATAAAAATGGTAAAGAAATTAAAGGTGCTGGTGAAGGAAGACTGTGTATTTCTCAGTCTTGGCCTGGGCAAATGAGAACTGTTTACGGAGATCATCAAAGATTTATAGATACTTATTTTTCACAATTTGATGGAAAATATTTTACAGGTGACGGAGCAAAAAGGGACAAAGATGGGTATTATTGGATAACGGGTCGTGTTGATGATGTAATAATAGTTTCTGGTCATAATTTAGGAACAGCTGAGATAGAAAGTGCTTTTGTGGCTCACGAAAAAGTAGCTGAATCTGCAGTTGTTGGCTATCCACATGATATAAAAGGAAATGGTCTTTATTGCTATGTAACTTTAAACGTAGGGGAAGAGCCTAACGGAGAACTTGAGAGAGATTTAAAACTTTGGGTTAGAAAACAAATTGGCCCTCTTGCTACACCTGATATAATTCACTTCTCACCTGGATTACCAAAAACAAGATCAGGAAAAATTATGAGAAGAATTTTAAGAAAAATTGCCGCTAACGAACATGATCAATTAGGAGATACCTCAACTCTAGCTGATCCAAGTGTTGTACAAAGCTTAGTTGATAATAGAAAAAATATTTAGACTTTTATTAATTTAATAAACTCATCTTTAATATTATCCCACTTTAGTATCATCGAATTTAAAACTATTTTTCTATCTAACACTTTCAATTCTTCAGCTATTGGTGCCCACTCATATAATGCTAGTGCACTTTCATTAAAAGGCCAAGATTTATAGTAAGCATTCCAATCAATCTTTTCTAATCTTTTAAGAAATTTTTCTTTTGCTATCAAAATTATTTCTTCAGGCATATTATTTTTAATTTCTTCATCAAGGATCGTTTCGTAAATATTTTTTGCATTATGTGTTTCTTGATAATTATGAAATACACTCAAATATGATAAACAAAAAAATGTGAGATCTTGAAGAGCTATAGAATAAATGTTCCACTTTGCTTTATTTATAGACTCTAGAAATTTTTCATCATCGAAGTGTAACACCCATTTAGTTCCCATCCTTGTTTTTAAATAATTATATAAAGTTACTTGGGATACCCATGCAGACTTTTTTTGAATAAATAACTTGAGCTCTTCATTATTTTTAATTTTTTTTTTGGGTAAAATTCCTTTAAATAAAGCTAATAAATAGATTTTAAAATCTTCAAGTTTTACGTCTTTTAATTTAAGTTTATATTTAAGCACTTTTATCTACTCCTAGTTGTTTTATATTATAAAAGTGGCTTAATTAGGAGTGTTTTTTAGGGTTTAATTCCACCTCATTATGAGTATGGTTTCATTTTTAACCTATAGGGAGAGTAAAAAATGTCAAACAAAGAAAAACATTGGGGAAAAACTAAGGGACTGCTATTTATTACTTTAGCAATCTGGTTTTTCTTTTCAATAGGCATCTTTTTTTTCGGAACTGAAATGGAAGCATCTAGCTTCAGACCTTTTGGATACCCGCTGTCATATTATATGACATGTCAGGGTTCATTATTAGCATTTGTAATATTGAACTTCTGGTTTGCAGGTAGACAAGAGAAGATAGATGAAGAGTTTGGTTTCAGCGAAAGGGAGGATAAATAATGATTAAAGGTAAATTTATCGACAATTTGCCAAAAGTTTATGGAATCTATACAGGTGGTTTTATAGGATTCATAATCTTAATGGCAATAGCTGAACAAATGGGGATGTCTGCAAAAGCAATCGGAATAGCTTTTGTTGCATTCACTGTTGGTATCTATGCAGTAATTGGATATCTTTCACGTACACTTCAAGTAGATGCGTATTACGTAGCAGGAAGACAAGTCCCAACTGTATTCAACGGAATGGCTACTGCAGCAGACTGGATGTCTGGTGCTTCATTCGTTGCTATGGCAGGTGGTATTTACTTTAAGGGCTATGGATACATGGCGCTTCTAGTTGGATGGACAGGTGGATATATACTTGTGTCTACTTTGTTAGCACCTTACTTAAGAAAATTTGGCTGTTACACAGTTCCAGATTTTGTTGGTACAAGATATGGTGGTAACACGGCAAGACTTTCAGCGGTATTAGTATTAACAGTAGCTTCATTCACTTATGTGACTGCACAAATTAACGCAACAGGAACTATTGCTTCGGTAGCATTAGATATTCCTTTTGAGATAGCTGTGTATGTTGGATTAGCAAGTATATTGCTTTGTTCAATGCTTGGTGGAATGCGAGCGGTTACATGGACGCAAGTCGCGCAATATATAGTTTTAATTATTGCTTACTTACTTCCTGTATTCTGGATCAGTAGTAAAATGGGTGCTGGTATCTTCCCACATTTGATGTTGGCGGATGAAGTAGCTAGAATTGCTGAGCTAGAAGGTCAGTTTGGTTTTGTTAAAAACTCTGCTGCTGACTTAGCTACAGTACCAAAAGGCTTAGCTGGAATAACTAAAGCGCATTCATCAGTTAACGGAACAAATTGGGGATTCATTTCTCTAGCAATTTGTATGATGGCAGGAACAGCTTCTTTGCCTCACGTTATGATGAGATACTTTACTACTCCAAGTGTAAAATCAGCTAGAAGATCTGTGGCATGGTCGCTACTTTTCATCTTCATTTTATACTCAACTGCGCCGATGCTAGCGACATTATCAAAACTATCACTGATTGATCCAACACTTTCAACAGGGATTATTGGTAAGTCAATAGCTGAAGTTCAGGCAATAGACTGGTATCAAAACTGGAACCAAGCTAACTTAATGTTTGTTAGCGACTTTAACGGAAATGGAACTGTTGAGTTAAACGAGTTTTTCATGGGTGGTAAAGCCGTTGTATTAGCTACTCCGGAAATTGCTGGATTACCTTATGTGATCTCAGGTTTAGTTGCTGCTGGAGGTATGGCTGCTGCCATGTCTACAGCTGATGGTTTAGTTTTAGCGATTGCAAATGCTTTGTCTCATGACTTGTATTACAAGATCATTGATCCAAAAGCAGAAACTGCAAAAAGATTGATTGTTGCAAGGGTATTACTTGTAATAATTGGTTTTGCTGGAGCAACTATTGCCGCAATGGGTATCCAAGGTATCTTAGGTTCAGTAATATGGGCTTTTGACTTTGCGATGTCTGGATTGTTCTTCCCACTTGTACTAGGTGTATGGTGGAAGAGAGCGAACGGACCAGGTGCTGTTGCAGGAATGCTTCTAGGTTTAGCCGCTGGTACATGGTACTTAATTCATGTGCGTACTGGTGGAGCTGGATTCTGGGGTATAACTCAACTTACATTCGGTATCTTTGGATCACTAGTTAGTTTAGTTTCTATGGTTGTTGTTAGTTTACTAACAGCTGCACCAGACAAAGCTACTCAAGACATGGTTGATGAAGTTCGTGTTCCTAGCGGTAAAACAGTTCTAGGAAAACAACACTAGTTAAGTTTAATACTAAGGGGCGATTATTTCGCCCCTTAGTTAAGTTTTAAAAGAATCCCTTTTTATATTTATGCCTGAAATTCATCCTTTTATTCTCACGATTGATTATATTTTAGGAGTTGTGATGTGGACCCTTATTGGAAAAGTTGCAATGAATATTTTTCAGCGAGAAAATTCAGAATTTTTTTTTATGAAAGTGTTTGTAAAAGTTACAAACCCATTGATACGTTTGTTTAAACCAATTACACCTTCATTCATTATAGAGCCTCTTGTTCCACTTTATGTAGCTTGGTTTTTTTATATGATCAGATTTTATCTAATGCCTTATTTATTGGGATATTCTGTCATGGGAATGCTATCTTTTCCTTTAGAAAGTGAAATTGCTGCTGAAATTTATCGTATTTTTGGTAAATAATTAATTCAAATTAAAAATAAAATTGATACTACTAAAGTAGTAATCAATGAAAAAAATACAAATTTCACCCTCAATTCTATCTGCTGATTTTAGTCAGTTGGGAAATGAGATTAAAAAATTGGAAGAAGGTGGCGCCGATATGATCCATGTAGATGTCATGGATGGACATTTTGTTCCAAATTTAACAATGGGACCTCCAATTATCAGAGCCTTGAGACAACATACAAAATTACCATTTGATGTTCATTTAATGATATCACCTGTTCATAAATATATCCAAGACTACGCTGATGCAGGAGCTAACATTATTACAATACACCCAGAGGCAACAGAAAATTTAAAAAACTCCATTCAACATATAAAAAGTTTAAACAAAAAAGTAGGTGTCTCTTTAAACCCTGAAACAAAAATTGATTTAATAATTGAACTATTGGATGAAATTGATTTAGTTTTAATTATGAGTGTAAATCCTGGATTTGGAGGACAAAAGTTTATGCCTAAAGTTCTAGAAAAGATCAAAGAATTAAAAAAAATAAAAGATGAAAAAAATTTAGAATTTGATATTGAAATTGATGGGGGAATTAATTTTGATAACAACAAGTTAGCTATTGCAGCTGGGGCAAATATTTTAGTTTCTGGCACTACTATATTCAAAAATAATAATGGAAATATAAAAAAAAATATAGAACTTTTAAAATCAAGTTAGAATAATGATTTTTAATAATTTATTAAATTTTATTAATAATTCATATATTTTTTTAAAAAAAAAAATTCGCCATCTTTATTTAAGTTCAAACATCTATAATAAAAAAATTACACCTTCTTTTATAAGTTCTTTAGAATATTATCCAAGTTCAAATTTGCTAGATGCTCTTATAAAATATAATAAAAAAAAAATTAATATTGAAAATTATTCTTTAAACGAAGTATGGGATAACAAAGATTTAAAGGAAAAAGATTACAAAAACTTAAATAGTTTTTTTTGGTTATTCAGTTTGGATTTAAAATCTTCAAAAAAAGATACTCAAAATATAATTAAACAATGGATAGATAAAAATTACAGATACAATTTCAAAAGTTGGGAGATTGATATAGTTGCTAAAAGAGTAATCGCCTGGATTTCTAGCTCTAGACTTTCTTATGAAGATTGTAGCACTGACTACAGAGATAGATTTAATAATGTAATAAAGAAACAAATAAATCATTTAATTAATGAAATAGAGGGATCAGAATGGGGTGATGACAAAATAATAGGCTGTGCAGCTATCATTTTGACTGGTTTAACCTATCATGACAGAAATAACTATTTAGATACAGGGTTAAACTTATTGAAAAAATTTGTAAAATTTTCTTTTAATAATGATGGTTTTCCAAAATCAAGAAATATCCGACAATTATGCTTTTACTTAAAATATTTCATTTTAATAAGAGAATGGTTCAAAGAATCTCAAAATGATATACCTGATTTTATTAATGAAAATATATATTATTTAGGTCAGGCTTATGCATTTAGTTGGCAGAACAATAAAGTCGATATACTTTTTAATGGTAATCACGAAACAAATAATATGGATTTTGATTATTACTTAAAAAAACTTGGTTATAATTTTAAAAATCAAAGTAAAGAATTGGGAGGTTATGTGGCTCTTAATAATAAGAAAATTTCTCTATTTATGGATGTAGGATCAAGCCCTGATAAAAAGTTTTCTTCAAATTATCAAGCAGGTGCATTATCTTTTGAAATAATATCAAACGGGAAAAAGTTAATCTGTAACTCAGGTTATTTTCAAAAACATGGTCATCAATTAAATAAACTATCAAAATCAAGCGCAATACATAGTACTCTAATTTTAGACGATAGATCATCGTGTAAATTTAATATGACTAAAAATGAAATTTCTCATGGATTAAAAATATTAAAAAAAAATATTGTATGTGAAAAAAATTATTGGAAAATTAATTCATCTCATGATGGATATTTAAAACAATATGGTATTATTCATGAAAGAGAGATAGAATTTTACCCTGAACAAATAAAATTTATTGGTAATGATAAAATAATTTTTAAAAATAGTATTAAAAATTTAAAATATGAAGTTAGATTTCATTTAGAGCCCAATATTAAAATTATGAAAACTCAAGATAATAAATCAATACTTATAGATCTTGATGGTGAAGGCTGGAAATTTAATTCTGACAATAATATTATAAATGTTGATAACGGTCTATATTTTGGCAAAAAAAATTTATTTATTGATAATCGGAATATAGTCATTTCTGGAATGACTAATAGCGAAAATCAGACTATAAAGTGGCAAATTACAAAACTATAATGAAGAAAATTAAAAGAGCATTAATTTCAGTTTCTGATAAAAAAAATTTGAAAAATCTTTTAAAAGTTTTATCCAGATATAAGATTGAATTAATAAGCTCAGGCGGCACTTTTAAAGAAATTAAAAAATTTAAATTTAAATGTTTGGAAGTTTCAGAATATACCAACTCGCCTGAAATACTCGGTGGAAGAGTTAAAACATTACACCCAAAAATACATGCTGGAATATTAAGTAAAAGAAATAACAAATCCCACAACAAAGACTTAAAAGATAATAATTTCGAGCTGATAGACCTTGTTATTGTTAATTTCTACCCTTTTGAAAAAACTCTAGAAAAAAGTAATAATCATTTAAAAATCATAGAAAATATTGATGTTGGAGGACCAACAATGGTTAGAGCTGCTGCAAAAAACTATAATGATGTTGCTGTCATTACCTCTTCAGATCAATATAAAGAGCTAATTGATGAAATAAAAAAAAATAAAGGCTCTACATCTATCGAGTTTAGAGAAAAGATGTCTTCTGAAGCTTTTTCTGAAACAGCATATTACGATGCTATAATCTCAAATTATTTCAATACAATTAAAAATAACGACTTTCCTAAAAAAAAAGTCATCTATGGAAATTTAATAGAAAAATTAAGATATGGTGAAAACCCTCACCAACATGCTGCTGTTTACTCAAAAAATAAAATTTTAGACATTAAACAAATTCAAGGAAAGCAGCTAAGTTATAACAACTATAACGATATATTTTCAGCACTAACTATTTCTAAATCTTTACCAAAAAATTTAGGAACTGTAATTGTTAAGCATGCCAATCCATGTGGTGTTTCTATTAATAAAAATATCTTAAAAAGCTACCATTTAGCAATAGCATGTGACCCCATAAGTGCTTTTGGAGGAATAGTTTCATGTAACTACAAATTAAATAAAACCCTAGCTTTAGAATTAAATAATATTTTCTTGGAAGTTATTATTGCAAATGGATTTGACTCTGAAGCATTAAAAGTTTTTAAAAAGAAAAAAAATTTGCGTCTTATTGATGCAACAAACTTTGTAATGAAAGATTTAGTAAAATTTAGCTCGGCTAATGAATCTGTTTTAACTCAGTCAGAAGATTTAAAAAGATTTAATATTAGGGACTTTAGAGTAGTTTCTAAAAAAAAACCTAGTAAATCACAGTTAAAAAATTTAATTTTTGCATTTAATATTTGTAGATATGTTAAGTCTAATGCAATTGTTTTGGCAAGTCAGGAAACAACAGTTGGTATTGGCTCTGGTCAACCTAGCAGACTTGATAGCTGTCAAATTGCAATAGATAAGATGAATAAATTTCAAGATTTAAATGAAGAAGTTGTAGCAGCTTCAGATGCATTTTTTCCATTTGTTGATGGTATAGAAAAATTAGTACAATCGGGTGTTACTGCCGTAATACAACCTTCAGGATCAATAAGAGATAAAGAAATAATTAAATTTGCAAATCAAACTGGTACTGTTTTAGTCTTTTCTAAAACAAGACATTTCAGACATTAAGAATCTGATCAATTTTTGCAGCAAGGATAAAATCATTTTCTGACAATCCCTCTATTGCATGTGTAGTAATTATAATTACTACATATCCCCATCCAAAGGAAATATCCGGATGATGACCTTCTTCTTCTGAGATTTCTCCTACTTTGTTAACAAAATTCTGACTTTTAACAAAATTTTCAAACTTAAATTTTTTTTCTAAAAAATAGATTTTTTCTTCATTTTCTTTTACATCCCATCCATCTACTTTTTTTTGATATTTATGAATTTCACTTATATCGAAAGGTAAAATTCCACCCTCACAAGGAACACATTTTTTATTTAAAAGATCACTCATTTTTAATTATTTATGCTTAATGGAGCGGGTCAAGGGAATCGAACCCTCTACCTAATCGTTGGCAACGATTCGCTCTACCAATGAGCTAGACCCGCTTATAAACCACTATAAATAGACGGTTTTTTCTGTGCAAGCAATAATAAAGTTATTGAACACTATATAGATTTTTAAAAGTTTGTTAAAAGAAGTAATGAAAAAACAAGATTTACCAAAAATAATACCTATCTTTCCTTTGAGTAATTTTATTATTTTTCCTGATACGACTGTCCCATTAAATATATTTGAACCTCGATATGTAGAAATGATAAATGATAGTATGAAAGAAAATAAATTAATAGGCTTAATTCAACCTAAAAACAATAATCCAAATTCTATTATAGATCTTCATGAGACTGGCTGTCTTGGAAAAATTACAAATTTTAAAGATTCATCCAATGGTACATATTTGATCGAACTTAATGGTTTAACACGTTTTAAAATAACTAAGGAAATTAAAAATAATAAATTATATCGTGAGTGTGAAGTTAATTTTGATGATTACAAAGATGATTTAAATTTTCAAAAGCAACAGTTAAAATTTTCAGATATCGAATTAATTTTTAAAGATCTGAAATCATTATTTGAAAAAAAAGGATATATAATTAATTGGAAATCTTTAGAAAAGCAAAATTTGAATGAAACTATAAATGCATTGGCTATGGCCTCACCTTTTTCATTAGAAGAAAAACAAATTTTACTAGAAAGCCAAAATTTAGAAATTAGAAAAGATAAAATAGCTGAAATATTAAGTACTTATAATTATGACAATTTTGATAATACTACAATTCAATAAATTCTAGAAATTTAATCCTTTATCTGCAATTTTGATAAAATAATTAGTCAATCCTTTATTCTTTCCAATAATTTTCAAAATTTTATTAAAGCTTTTATTTTTGATTTTTTTATCTAAGTTAAATACTTCATAAATAAGATCTACACTATTAGAAAAAATAAAATTTTTAATTTTTGTCTCTTTTTCAAATTCAGATAAAATAGACTCATCCAACTGTATACCAAGATCAATTTTATTTTGGATAATTTTAGATAAAATTTTAATGTCTCTAATAGTCATATTGAAACCCTGCCCTGCTAGTGGATGTATTCGATGGAGCAAATCACCAAAGGCAAGAATATTTTGATGGTAGTAATTTCTTAAATTAGATGAGCTTAATTTAAAACTACTTAACTTAAGTTTTTTTTGTACTTGATACTTTGGGTTGTTTTTATTTATTAACTCTAAGACCTCATAATCATTATATTTTTTGTTCTTAGTATCTAATGAGCATACTATTGATGTTTCATTATTTGAAATTGGTAAAAATGCAATTGGGCCATTTTTGGTAAAAATTTGAATAGCAACATTATTTTTTAATTTTTGATGACTCAAAATTGTTGTGTATGCAAGATTTTCGTAGTTTTTATCAATTTTCTTTATAAAAAATTTTTTTGAAAAAAAATTATTTAAATCACAATTAATAATCAAATCATATTTATTTTTTTTTAATAAATCTTTAAAAGAAGAATCATTTTTAATTAGTTTTTTTTTGAAATATTCATTATTGGATAGATCTTTCATTAATAATTTATAAAGCTCATCATTTTTTAGCATATAAAAAAGGTTGTCTTTCTTATCTTCAAATTTCAACAATCTTTCTTTGTTTAGTTTTTCTGAATAAATTTCTATTTTTTTAATTTGCCAGAAAATTTTCTTAGGAATTTCATAAATTTCTTTTTTATAAAATTCTAAGTTATTTCTTGATATTCCTATTGTTCTACTTGATGTTAAATTTTTAATTTTATTTTTATGATAAAAATGAACATCAATTTTTTTATTTGTAAGATTTTTGGCTAAAGATAGACCAGTAAGACCGTCTCCTATAATACAGATATTCATAATAATTTTTAATTTTAACAATAAAAATTAGATGATACAAAGTGATTAATTTGATTTATTAATTTATGAAATTAAAAATTATAGCTAATAATATAATAAATTTTGCTTTAAATAGAGTTATTGAAATTATTGGTGTAACCATTTTGATTAGTGGTCTCTTTTTACTAGCTTCTTTAATTACTTTTTCTCCTGAAGATCCAAACTTTATCTTTCCAAAAGATACCGAAATTATAAATATTTTTGGGTTTCGTGGAAGCTTTACTGCTGATATTTTTTTTCAATCTTTTGGGATAATCTCACTATTAATTCCTTTTAGTCTAATAGCCTCTGGCTTAAATACCATCATGCATAAAAAAGTTTTATTAATAATTGAAAGTGTTTTTTATACAATTTTATATTCTTTGATTGGTTCTTTATTTTTTTCTTTCTTTTATCCAGTAACGTTTGAGCTTTATATTAATGGTAATGGAGGGTTTGTTGGAAAATATTTAGAAACAACTTTTTTAAATTCAATAATTAATATTAATACCCAATTTGCTTATTATGTTATCTTATTATTAATTTTAATTTTATTTTTAACCAGTATTCAATTTAGTATTAATTTTTTTAACAAATTTATAAAAAAAATATTTAATTCGATAATTTCTAATAAAGAAAAAAATTATACTAATAAAAATGAAATAATTGATGAATTTATACCTCAAGAAGAAATAAAAAGTCTGATTCAAGAAGACTTGCCTTTCATAAAAAATGACAACAAAAATGATAATAGAAAAATAAAATTTATACTGCCCTCCATAAATTTATTAAAGATTCCAACACAAAAAGATAAAGAAAAATTAAAAGATGATGATTATATCAGTAGTGAGTTTTTAGAAAAAATTCTTTTAGATTTTGGAGTTAATGGCGCTATTAAAAAGGTAAGTCATGGTCCAGTAGTAACTTTAAATGAATTTGAACCAGCTGCTGGTGTTAAAGTATCAAAAATTATTAATCTTTCAGATGATATAGCGAGAAACACAAGCTCTGAATCAGCCAGAATTGCAACTATTCCTGGTAGAAGTACAATTGGTATCGAGCTACCTAATACAACTCGGGAAAATGTTTTTCTTAGTGAGATTCTATCTAGTAATGATTTTTTAAAGAAAGATATCAAATTACCAATAGCTCTCGGTAAAGATATCTCGGGAATTCCTATTGTTGGAGATTTGACTTCTATGCCTCATTTGTTAATTGCTGGAACTACTGGTTCTGGTAAGTCAGTTTGTATTAATACTATAATTCTCTCAATTCTTTACAGACATACCCCTGAAAAATGTAAGTTTATTTTAATTGATCCTAAAATGTTAGAGTTATCAACTTATGAGGGGATACCTCACTTGCTCTGTCCTGTTATTACTGAAGCCAAAAAAGCTGCCTCCATATTAGGTTGGGTTGTCAAAGAAATGGAAAATCGATATCGACTTATGACTAAAGAAGGTGTTCGTAACATTGATGGTTATAATGCAAAACACAAAATTCCTATGCCTTATATCGTGGTTGTTGTTGATGAAATGTCAGACTTAATGCTTGTTGCTGGAAAAGAAATAGAAAACTATATCCAAAAATTGTCACAAATGGCAAGAGCTGCTGGGATTCATATCATAATGGCAACGCAAAGACCTAGCGTTGATGTTATTACAGGAACTATTAAAGCAAACTTTCCTACAAGAATATCTTTTCAAGTAACCTCTAAGATAGATAGTAGAACAATTTTAGGTGAGCAGGGTGCAGAACAATTACTAGGTAAAGGTGATATGTTATACATGTCCTCAGCTAATCGGATAGTTAGAATTCATGCTCCCTTTGTTTCAGACAATGAAATTGAAAAAGTTAACAACTATTTGAGAAGCCAAGCTGAGCCACGCTATATAGATGAGATATTAAGTTTTGCAGATGAAAAAGGAATGAATGAAAACTCTTTAGGTTCAACTGATAAAGATGAGTTATACCAAGCGGCATTAGATATTATTAGATCAGAGGGTAAAGCTTCTACTTCTTTTTTACAAAGAAAATTACAAATAGGCTATAATAGATCTGCAAGAATAATTGATATGATGGAAGCTGATGGAGTTGTAAGTAAAGCAAATCATGTTGGTAAAAGAGAAGTTTTATGATGCTTAGAATATTAATTTTTTTTTTTATATTAAAATTTTATAGTCCAGTTTATTCCTCAACAGTAGAAGATATAAAATCTCAAATGCAGCTTACAAATAATTTAAGTTTTGATTTTATTCAAACTATTAATGATAGAAATGAAAATGGAAAGTGTATTATAAAATATCCTAAAAAAATTTGGTGTGAATACGATAATATTAATAAAAAAACAATTATTTCTGATGGGAAATCTCTGGTAATTAAAAATAAAAATAGTAGCAATTATTATATTTATCCACTAACTAAAACACCACTAGTTTTTTTATTAGATAAAGAGTTTTTAATATCAAAAATGAATAGCCTTGAAGCTAGAGTAATTGAAAACAAATATATAAATTATACAATTTTTGAAAATGATAATAAAATTAATATTTTTTTCGATAAAAAAAATTTAACTTTAGTTGGATGGCAAACTGAGGACATTTACCAAAACCTAGTTATTACATTTATTTCATCTATTAAAATAAATAAAAAAATAGATGATAAAATTTTTATTTTGCCAGTAAATAATTAAACTTTTATCTAATTAATGTTTCAAATTTAAAAATTTTCATGCCCCTTGATTGATAATTATGTAAAGCATTTTTATGATCTAAAGAACAAGTGTGAACCCATACTCTTTGGCAACCTAAGTTGAATGAATTTTTAATTGCTTCACTTAATAAATATCCCCCAAGTTTTTTTCCAAAGTACTCCTCTAGAATACCAAAATAGGCAATTTCTGCTTCTCCTGTATTTTTATCAAATATGAGTTCAAAATAGCCAGCTATTTCATCTTTATTCTTAAGGATATAAGTAGAAAGTTTCTTATTTGATATATATTTAATCCAATCCAATTCTGTCCAAACAAGTCTATCAGTCCAATGATAATTTTTACCAATATTTTTATAACAAAATTTATTTAATTGAAAATCTTTTGGATTAGCTAATTCTACAAAATAATTTTCTGATGGTTTCTTGACTTCTTTAAAATCTTTTAATGATTTTAGCTCTAAATAATTTCTAAAAATTTTTTTTTTCACTCAACCATTTTTCCAATTTTTTCACCTCCAAATAAATGAAAGTGTAAATGTGGAACCTCTTGACCTCCATGGTCATCTAAATTGGTAAGAGCCCTATAACCCTTTCCATTATCAGTTGATATTCCTAATATTTTTGCAACTTCTGTAATTGCTTTGCTCAATGCTACTATCTCTTGATCTGAAGCTCTATTATTAAAATCATCCAGATTAATATATTCACCTTTTGGTATCACAAGTGCATGAATTTTTTTTTGAGGATTAATATCATAAAAAGAAAGAACATAGTCATTTTCAAATATTTTTTTACATGGAATTTCTTTTCTCAAAATTTTTGCAAAAATATTATTTTTGTCGTAACTCATTTTTTTCTTTTATCTAACTCAGCCATGACATCTTCAACTTTAATATTGTTTGCCTCAAGATACATAATCAGATGGTAAAAAACATCTGCAGCCTCATGAATTTTATTTGTATCTTTTTCTACAGCTTCTATTAATTCATCTATTTCTTCTAAAACTTTTGCTTTACTTAGGGATTTATCACTAAGTAGTTTGTTGGTATAAGAGCCTTCTACAGGTTCGCTTTTTCTTTCCCTGGCTAATTTGATTAGATCATCAAAAATATTCATAATTATTTATCTTTTAATAATATAGTAATGTTAATTTAGTATTGACCATGATTTCAGATCAAATTCTAACAGGAATTCCTTTTGAGTCCAAATATTCTTTGGCTTCTTGCACTGAATGTTTTCCATAATGAAATATAGAAGCAGCTAAGACCGCACTAGCCTTTCCTAATTTAATACCATCAACTAAATGATCTAAATTGCCGACACCTCCAGATGCTATTAATGGAATATTTACTTTAGATGATATCTTGGACATTAAATCAATATCATAACCAATTTGTGTTCCATCTCTATCCATAGAGGTAATTAACAACTCACCTGCTCCACTATCTTCCATTTTCTTGGCAAATTCTATAGCATCAATATTGGTGTTATTTCTTCCACCATGAGTATATACTTCCCATTGATCTCCATTTAGTTTTGCATCGATTGCAACAACAATGCACTGTGATCCAAATTTTTTTGAACTTTCAATTATCACTTTAAAATTCTGAACTGCAGCCGTATTAATAGAAACTTTATCAGCTCCACAATTTAATAATTTATTAATATCTTCTACACTTCTAACTCCACCACCAACTGTTAAGGGTACGAAACATTTCTTAGATGTTTTTTTAACAACCTCATAAATAGTGTCTCTATTTTCATTAGAAGCTGTAATATCTAAAAAACATATTTCATCTGCTCCACCATCACTATAAATTTTAGCTTGCTCCACAGGATCACCAGCATCTTTTAAATCTACAAAATTAATTCCTTTTACAACACGACCGTTTTTAACATCCAAGCATGGTATAATTCTATTTTTAAGCATCTATTTCTTTGGCCAATTCATCTAATTTGATATCACCATCATATATCGCTTTGCCAACTATTATACCTTCAATATTTTTCAATCCTTTTGCTTTTTTAACATCATCAATTGAGGAAACTCCTCCAGATATAATTACTGGACAATTAGAGATTTCTGCAACCTTTTCCGTTTCTGAGAAATTTGGGCTTTGTTTCATTCCATCACGATTAATATCTGTATATATCAATCTGCTTGCACCAAATTCATTAACTTCTTTCAGATAATCTAAGGTTAATTGATTAGAATTTTCTTTCCAACCAGATACAGACAAATATCCATCTTTTGCATCAAGACCTAAAGCAATTTTGTTAGGGAACTTTTCACATGCTTCTTTTAAAAAGTTTTTATCTTTTATTGCAGCACTTCCTAAAATTACTTTTTCAACACCAACATCAGTATATTTTGTAATACTTTCAAGGTTTCTTATACCTCCACCAATTTCAATTTTAAGATCAAATTTATTAATTATCTCTTTAATGATATCCAAGTTAACTGTCTTCCCAGTTAATGCGCCATCTAAATCAACAATGTGTAAATTTTTAAAACCATGATCTCTATACTTACCAGCCTGATCAATTGGTGATATTTCATATTCAGTTTTATTGTTAAAGTCTCCTTTGATCAATCTCACACACTTTTTATCTTTAATATCTATTGCTGGAAATATTTTCATTTTTATAAACTAATAAAATTTCGAATAATTTGTAAGCCCATTTTATCACTCTTTTCAGGATGGAATTGGGTTCCGAAGATGTTCTCTTTCTCTACAGAGCAGACAATATTTGATGAATAGTCTGTGGTTGCTGAAATTACATTTTTATCCACTGGGATAAATTCATAACTGTGTACAAAATACATATGTGAATTATTTTCTATACCTTGAAAAATCTTGCTGTCTTTAATAATATTTATTTCATTCCAACCAATGTGTGGAAGTTTATATTTTCCATTTTTGTTATCAAGCTTTGAGACTTTGCCTGGAATCCAACCAAGACCTTTTGTTTCAATTTCCTCATAACCAGTATCTGCAAACATCTGTAAGCCAACACAAATTCCAAGAAGAGGTTTTTTATGATTGATTGCAAATTCGTTTAGAGTGTCAATTAATCCACTAATGCTATTTAAAGCATCAACGCAGCTCTTAAATGATCCCTGTCCTGGCAATACTACCTTATCACTTGATTTAATCTTTGTTAAATCTGAAGTTACTTCAATATTAACTTTATCTTTAGCAACTTCCTTAAAGGAATTTATTACAGAGCTGATATTTCCTGAATTATAGTCAACAATCGTGACATTCATTAAATTTATAAAGAGCCTTTGGTTGATGGAATACTCTTCTTATTTCTAGGATCTATTTCTAAAGCTATTCTTAGTGACCTTGCTAGAGCTTTAAAACATGACTCAATTATATGATGGCTGTTATCTCCATAAATATTTTCCATATGCAATGTTATTCCAGCTGACTGGGAAAATGCTTGAAACCATTCTTTAAAAAGTTCTGTATCCATTTCTCCAAGTCTTTCTACTTTTAATTTTACTTTCCAAATTAAATAAGGCCTGTTTGAAACATCAATTGCAACTCTTGTTAACGTTTCATCCATTGGAATCATTGCGTGTGCATATCTTCTAATTCCTTGATAATTTTTTAAAGCTTTTTTTAAAGCCTCACCTATAGCAATGCCTGTGTCTTCAGTTGTGTGATGAAGGTCTATGTGGGTATCTCCTTTTGCTTTTACTTTTAAATCAATAAGTGAATGCTTTGATAGTTGCTCAAGCATATGATCCAAAAAACCAATTCCAGTATCAATCTTATACTGGCCTTTACCATCAATATTTACCTCAACACTGATGCTAGTTTCTTTTGTTTTTCTAGATACTTTTCCTATTCTAACCATATATTTTAAAGGTATACATAGATTGTTTAACTATATCAATATTTGTAATCACTACTTGAAGTATAAAAATTAATATCCATCTATAATCTATGACTACAATTGTACTTATTAGAAAGAATAATGAAGTAGTGGTAGCTGGAGATGGCCAAGTCAGTATGGGCAATACAGTTATAAAAAGCACTGCTGCAAAAGTAAGAAAAATCGAAAAAAGAAATGTTATTGCGGGTTTTGCAGGGTCTACAGCGGACGCTTTAACTCTTTTTGAGAGGCTTGAAGCTAAACTTGAAAAGCATGCGGGTAATCTTCCAAGAGCTGCGGTTGAATTAGCTAAAGATTGGCGAACTGATAAATATTTAAGACGGCTAGAAGCTTTAATGGCAATTGGTGATAAAGAAAATAGTTATATAATTTCAGGCACAGGTGATGTTTTGGAGCCAGAAGGAAATGCTATAGGCATAGGTTCTGGTGGAAATTACGCTTTAGCTGCTGCTAAGGTTTTATTAGATACAGACTTAAGTGCGGAAGAGGTTGCAAAAAAATCTATCAAAGTTGCTTCTGAGATTTGTGTATTTACAAATAACAATATTAAAATTGAAAAAATATAATGAAAGAATCAAACGTTACTCCTTTTCCTAAAGAAAAAAATGAACATAAAGATAGTTCTTTAGTTAGCTCATTATCTCCTAGAGAAATAGTATCTGAACTTGATCGGTATGTGGTCGGTCAAAATAAAGCGAAAAAAGCAGTTGCAATTGCTTTAAGGAACAGATGGAGAAGACAAGCTTTAAAAGGTGAAATGAAAAATGAAGTTTTGCCTAAAAATATTTTAATGATTGGCCCAACAGGTGTTGGTAAAACTGAGATATCCAGGAGACTATCTAAATTAGCAGAAGCACCTTTCGTAAAAGTCGAAGCAACAAGATTTACAGAAGTTGGTTATGTTGGAAGAGATGTTGAACAAATTATAAGAGATCTTCTTGAAATTGCTATTGCAATGGAGAAAGTAAAAAAAAGAAAAGAAGTTCATACAAAAGCTCAAAAATTAGCTGAAGAAAAAGTTTTGGATGCACTTGTTGGAAATAAAGCGAGTTTGGCAACAAGAGAAAGTTTTAGAAAAAGATTAAGAGATGGTGATCTAGATGATAACGAGATTGAAATAGTGGTAAATGATAGCAGTTCTCAACCTTCATTTGAAATTCCTGGAATGCCAGGAGCAAATATTGGAATGATAAATATTGGGGAAATGATTGGAAAATCTGTTGGTAACAAGCAAAAAAAGAAAAAAATGACTGTCAAAGAATCTCACGAAATTTTGATTAATGATGAAGCTGATAAATTAATAGAAGAAGATAAAATCATAAAATCTGCAAAAGACTCAGCGGAAAATAATGGAATTGTATTTTTGGATGAAATAGACAAAATTTCAGGTAGAACTGATAGATCTGGAGGAGATGTTTCTAGAGAGGGAGTTCAAAGAGACCTATTACCTTTAATTGAAGGAACAACTGTAAGTACAAAATATGGTCCTATAAAAACTGATCATATTCTATTCATTGCATCTGGAGCATTCCAACTTGCAAAACCTTCTGATTTATTGCCAGAACTTCAAGGTAGACTTCCAATTAGAGTTGAGCTTGAAGCTTTAACTAGCGACGATTTTAAAAGAATTCTTAAAGAACCAGACTATAGTTTAATTAAGCAATATATTGCGCTTCTAAAAACTGAAAATGTAGAACTGGAGTTTTCTGAGGATGGTATAGATGCCATTGCTAACATGGCTTCAGAAGTTAATAATACTGTTGAAAATATTGGAGCAAGAAGATTGCATACTATTATTGAAAGAATATTGGATGATATAAGTTTCACAGCAACAGATAGATCGGGAGAAAAAATTATCATTAACTCTGAGTATGTAAAACAAAATCTAGATCAGTTTGTTAAAGATACAGATTTATCTAAATTTATTCTTTAAATTTATTTTTATTTTTAAGAAAAATATAAAAAGCGCCACCTCCACCATCTTCAATCTTAGCATCTGCAGTTTCGATAATAAGTCGTGCTAAGCAACTATTTTTTTTAATGAATTCGGGAACTGAGTATTTTAATATACTTAGATCTTTTGAAAGGTAGGGGTTTCCAACATTTTTAGATCTGAGACCTTTTCCTGTAATTACTATTATTTTAGTAATATTTTCGTCAAAAGATTTAATAATAAATTGTTCAATTGTCCTGTTAGCCTCTTCTATCGTATAGCCATGAAGATCAATTTTTTTTATTTTTTCGAATCTTATATTTTTTTTTTGATCAAAGTCTTTATCTGGTATCTTATCTTTATTATTTAAAAAATTTTCCCAATCGTCTTTATTTTTGTTTGTTTTTTTTTGTATTTTATCTCTTAAAGAATCTTTACTAGAAATTTTTTGTTTATTATTTAAAAAATTTTCCCAATCGTTTTTATCTTTATCTGAAATTTTTTTATTCAATTATGTAATGGTATCAATTAATAACCAATTTGGATTTGAAGATTTCATATCTTTTGAAAAAATCCAGGTATCATAAACTTTTTTAATTTTTTCACTGTCTCCTGATATTATTTTTTTATCTTTATCTTTTATGCAAGTAATAATTTCACTTACAAAATCTACTGTAACTTCTAGGCTATTATCTATTTTTTTATGTGTTTTTATCACAGCTGATTTAATTCCTATAAAAGTTATTTCAGCGAAGTGACCTTTGTTTTCTCTATCCAAAAGAGCTTCTCTAAATTGATCATGAATTTTTTTACTCAAAAGTGGTTTACTGGCTATCAATTTATTATCACTATCACTAAAATCAGTAATAATTGTTTCATAAGCAATTTTTGCACCTTTTAAGAAGTCTTTTTGTGCCTCTACATCAAAATTTTCATTAATTAGTTTTGGGCTTATTTTAATTTTTTCAAATTCTTTTTCAAATTGTGTTGATATTTTTCCCTCAAAACCAGTTTTTTTACCAAGTATACCTCGCAAACGAAGAAATATAAAACCAGCAATCATTGCCAGAAGAATAATATCCATATATTCGAAACTGTAGTTCATATATTAATAATATTTACTATGTTGCTTAATTACAACTAGCAATTTACAATAAAGACAAATGAACACATTTTTATTATTACTAATTGGTATCCCAGCTGTTGAGATTTATCTTTTTATCAGGATAGGCTCTCAAATTGGCGCCTTTAGTACAGTTTTGCTTATTTTTATTACTGCTTTTTTTGGTGTTATATACGCAAGATACGAAGGTTTTAATACTTTGAAGGCTGGAATGTCTCAAATTGTCAAAAATGAACTTCCTATTTATGAAATTATATCAGGTGCAGCCTTAGCTTTTGCAGCATTACTTTTAATTTTACCTGGTTTTGCAACTGACTTTTTAGGTTTATTAATTATTTTTCGACCCACAAGAAAATTGATTTTAAGAAATATTTCAACCAAGGGAAAAACTAATAATAAAAATGAAGATTTTATAAATGGCGAGTTTGAGGATGTAGAGGAAAAAGATGAAAGAAAACTTTAAAATATTAGCTGAATACATAAAAGATATTTCTAGTGAAACACCTGATATTCAAACTTATATATTTGTGAAAGAAAATATTACTAAATATCAGTTAAATATTGATATTAATTCTAAAGCTTTAAAAAATAAAATGATTGAAGTTAATACTACCTTAAAATTTGAGGATAAGGAACCTAATGAAAAAAAGTCTTATTTTGAAATAGTTTATACTTCAGTTGTAAAAATAAATGACGAACTAAAAGATAAAAAAGATTTGGAGAAAGTTTTATTATGTGATGTTCAAAATAAAATTTACCCAAATCTAGAAAAAGCATTTTTAAACCTTCTTCATAATTCTGGATTTCCAGAAATAAAACTTGATAAAAAAATAGATTTCAACCATCTGTATAAACAGAGAGCTAATTAAAAAAATTTTTCTTTAAGTTATTTTTTAAATAATCTTTATGGAGTTTTAATTCTTCTTCTGTTGGTTTAATAACTTTTTTATAATATTGATTTTTTTTATTTGAATTAATTATTATTTTTTCATTATCTTCATTTTTAAAATTTAGTGTAGGTTCTTTTTGACCCAAAAGATTAATATAAACTTTAGCCAATAGGTCACAGTCAATGAGAGCGGTGTGCTTACTCCTCTTAGTATTATCTACTCGATATCTTTTGCACAAAGCATCAAGACTAGTTGGTGAACCAGGAAATTTATCCCTGGCCAATGTTAGCGTATCTAGAACATTTTCTTTATTTAATTTTTTCTTTCCCACCAACGTTAATTCATTATTCAGATGTGACAAATCAAACGCAGCGTTATGAATTACCAATCTTTTATTTTTTATAAAATTTAAAAACTCATCAGCCACTTCCAAAAATTTTTTTTGAGTAGATAAAAATTCATCTGTATAACCATGGACTTCGAGCGCTTTTTCAGAAACTTTTCTTTCTGGATTGAGATAACAATGAAACCTATTTTGAGTAGGAATTAAATCATCTAACTCAATACAAGCAATTTCAACAATTCTATGTCCATCGCTAACGGATAATCCTGTTGTTTCTGTATCTAGTATGACTTCTCTCATTCTATAAAATTTTTTTCAAAATATTTATAATATTTCTTTTAACAGATTTTTTTGTAAAATTATTCTTAATAACGAATTGAGATTTTTTCTTTTTATAATCTAGTGGTAGTTGAATATTTTTAAATTTATTTAAAAGTGCTATATTATAATTTTTTCTTTTTTTTAATCTTTTCAGAATGTCTTGTCTCTTAGATTGAACAAATATCAAAATATCATTTTTTTTATTAATTCTTTTTTCTAATAAGAGTGGAATATCTAAAATTACAATTTTCTTGTTCCTGTTTTTATTTAGAAAAATATTCATTTTTTTTTTAATTTCAAAATGAACAATTTTAACAATTTTTTTTAGATTAGACTTATTTGCCAAAATAGCATTTGCAATTTCTTTTTTATTAATGGGAAAAGAAAAAATATATCCAGGTAAAATTTTTTTTAGTTTATTGAAAATTTTTTTATCTTTTTTATATAATTTACTAACTTCAAGATCGGCATTAAATACTGGACACCCAAAATTCTTTGCTACATAGCTTTTACCTGATCCAATGTCTCCTAGGATTCCAATTTTAATCATCAGTCTAATAATTTTTTTATGTCATCATCAATTTTTGGCATTATGTTTGTCCAAATATTAAATGCATATTTTGCTTGATTCAAAAACATCATTTTACCATTCATTGTTTTGTTTCCCCTTAACTTTGCTTTCTTTAAAAAATTAGTTTCTTTTGGGTTGTAAATTAAATCATAAAATAAAGTTTTTTTATGAGAATTTTTATTGTAATCACTAAAGTCTATATTTATTTCTTCATTTTTATTTAATCCAATGCTAGTAGTATTAATTATAACATCACAAATCGTAGGTCTTTTACCCCAATCCAACACTTCTATTTTGGGAAATAATTTCTTTAATTCGTGGGATTTTTCTTTTGTTCTGTTGCTTAAGGTAATTTTGTTAGCTCCCTGAAGTTTGAGTGCATGAATTATGGAAGCGGTAACCCCACCGGCTCCAATAATAAAAATAAGTTTATCCTCGAGAGGTAGCTTAGAGGAGTTGTTGGTATGAAAATAAAGTTTTTTTATAGTGTCCCCAAAACCAGCGCTGTCTGTGTTATGCCCAATAATCTTATTTTTAATTTTAAAAAGAGTATTTACAGATTGAGTTTCTTTAGCACTAAAGTCTAACTCATCCAAGTAAGGGATAATTAACTTTTTAAATGGTACAGTAACGTTCACACCAAATATTTCATCTTCTCTTATCTCTTTAATTATATTTTTTAATTCTTTTTCTTCTACTTTTCTTTTTTCATAAACACTATCTACTAAGCAATATTTCTTCATCCAAAAATTATGTATTAAAGGAGATAGAGAGTGCTCGATTGGATTTCCTATAACTAAATATTTTTTCATTTATAGTTGCTTAAATATTCTTTAATTTTTTTAACCGGTAAACCCATTATGGTATCTTCATCACCTTCTATATTAGCAAATAAAGATCTGCCTTCGCCTTCAATTTGATATACGTTGTAAGCATATAATGTTTCATCGTTTATTTTAGCTAAATAATTAACAAGTTCCTCTTCTTTCATTTGTTTCATAGTTAAAGATGCTTTATCCGTACAATTCCAAACCATTAAGCCATTTTGAGATATGCAAACTGAGCTTATTAGATGGTGCGTTTGTCCATTTAAATCAAGAAGTATTTCTAGTGCTTCTTTTCTGTTGTTTGGTTTTGAAATTATTTTACCTTTTAGATCGATAACACTATCTGCTCCCAAAACTAAGTGGTCATGTCTTCTTTGACTTATCTTGTTTGCCTTAAGTTCGGCCAAATTTTTAGAGATAATTTCTGGTGTTGCATTCATCTTTAATAGGCTATCTTTAACACTATCTTCATCAACATTCGAAGGCTCCACAAGACATCTTATTTGGTTTTCTTCTAAAATCTTTTTTCTAACACCACTCTTTGAAGCAAGTATTATTTTATTGATCATTATTTTTATATATTTCGTGTATTTTTATTATTGATGCAGCAACTTCTTCAACAGATTTTCTAGTAACATCGATAGTTGGCCATTTGTATTTCATAAAAGTTTTTTTTGCCCTTTCAACCTCTTCTTTTATTTTTTGTATATCTGTATAACTCGTATTTTCTCTTTCTTTTAGAGTCATCATTCTATTTTTTCTTATATCAACCAACCTTTCTGCTTCAGTTGTTAAACCAACAACACAAGCCATTGTCGGATTTTTTTTTAAGCTCTCTGGTATTGATTTGTCATTAATTAATGGAATATTTGAAGTTTTAAAACCTTTGTTGGCAAGATAAATGGAGGTTGGAGTTTTGCTAGTTCTGCTAACGCCTAACAATATTAAATCTGATTTTTCCAATTCATCAACCATATTTCCATCATCATGATTCATTGTAAATTGAATCGCTTCAATTCTTTCATAATATTCTTCGTTAAGGGCGTGTTGCCCGCTCGGAACATGTGACGCTTGTTGATTTAATAGTTTTGAAAAACTGAGAATTAAATTACCCAATACTCCAAAACAGGGAATTTTTTTTTCATCACTTTTGTTTGCTAAAAATTTAGCAAGGCTACTGTCGACAATGGTGTATAAAATTATAGAATTTTCATTTTTTTTTGCCTCTTCAAGAATTTTTATTACCTGATTTTCTGTTCTGGTAAAAAAATAAGACTTAATATCGTATTCGATATTTTTAAATTGAGCCTTAATAGCAAGAAACACTCTATCAAGTGTTTCTCCTGTAGAGTCTGATATTAGATATATTTGGTATGAATTACTCATGTATAAAGTGTTAACGATTCCGTATTATTTCTAAAATTATTTATAATTTTCTCACTATTTTTTTTTTTCTGTAAAACCTCTTTTTTATAAACATTAATAAACATGTGAGTTATTAATATACATTTTATACAATAAAACTAAATAGAGCCTAAATTTAAAGATTAAGTGCTTATTTTATAAAATATTACTTGTTAATAAATCGTGTATAATATGTGTAAAATTTTTAATTACCATTATTCACATACTATATAACTAATACTATAATTAAATATTTACTTATTAATATGACACCAATCCAAGAAACTATAATAAATAAAAAAACAACAAATACTCCAATATGGTTAATGAGACAAGCAGGTAGATATCTTCCAGAGTTTAGGGAAATTAGAAAATTAAATCCAAACTTTATAAATCTATGTTTAAATGAAAACTTATCATCAGAAATTACCTTACAACCTTTAAGAAGATTTAATTTAGACGCAGCAATAATATTTTCAGATATTTTAATGATTCCTTATGGATTAAATCAAAAGGTAGAATTTAAAAAAGATTTTGGTCCACAATTAGGGCTGTTAGATTTGGATATAATTTCTAAAGTTGATGAAATTGATTTTATAGAAAAATTATATCCAGTTTATAAATCGATTAAAAAAGTAAGTGAAAATAATTTAATTAAAAATAAAAACTTAATAGGGTTTGTTGGAGCACCGTGGACAATATTAGTTTATATGATTAACAAACATTCACCTAAAAAACACTTAATAAAGAATTTTTTTAAAGACGAGTTTTTGATAAATAGAGTTTTAATAATATTAGAAAAATTCTTAAAGTTACACATTGATCAACAAATTAAAAATGGTGCAACCGTGATTCAAATTTTTGATAGTTGGGCCGGACTACTTGAAGAAAAAGATTTACCAAATTATATATATATCCCAACTTTAAATTTAGTAGATTATGTAAAATCATTAAACATACCAGTAATTTGTTTTCCAAGAGGATTAAAAGACTACATAAATTATTGTGATATAGTCAAGCCGGATGTTGTCAATATTGACTATGATGTAAATCCGATATCTATATGTAAAAAAATTAATATACCTGTTCAAGGAGGGCTTGATCCAAAAATATTATTAACCGATAAAGAAAATTTAAAAAAAGAGGCAATAAAATATCTAGAAATATTTAAAGATCATCCATATATCTTTAATTTAGGGCACGGGGTTTTACCAGAAACCAAACCCGACATGGTTGATTACTTAGTTAAAATAGTAAAAGATTACTAAATGAAAAAAGCAATTATTTTATTTAACCTTGGAGGACCCGATAAAATGGAAAGTGTTGAGCCTTTTCTATTTAATTTATTTAATGACCCTGCAATTTTGAATTTACCAACTTTTTTAAGATATCCACTAGCTAAACTAATCTCCAATAGAAGGGCCCCAGTTGCTAAAAAAATATATGCTGAACTTGGTGGATCATCACCCATACTAAAATTAACTGAAGAACAGTCTGGTGCTTTAGAAATTGAATTAAACCAGACTCAGGAAGAGGATGAATACAAATGCTATATCGTAATGAGGTGTTGGAATCCAAGAGCCAAAGATGTGATAAAAGATGTTCAGTTATATGACCCAAACGAAGTTATTTTAATGCCTCTTTATCCCCAATATTCTGCCGCAACGTCAGGGTCTTCAATTAAAGAATGGAAAGATGTTTGTAAAAAAAATAATTACCAAGTTAGGACAAGCACAATCTGCTGTTATCCAACAGACTCAAATTTTATTAACGCACACAGAAAAGAGATAATAAAAAAAATAAAAGATCTTAAAAATTTTAAGTTAATATTTTCTGCACATGGTTTACCTGAAAAAAATATTGAAAAAGGAGACCCTTATCAATGGCAAGTAGAACAGTCGGTTAAAAAAATAGTTGAGAGTTTAAATGACGAAAATTTAGATTGGGTTTTGAGTTATCAAAGTCGAGTCGGCCCGCTAAAATGGATAGGACCATCAACAGAAGACATTATCATTGAAAATTCAAAGATTGGTAAACACATTGTTTTAGTTCCTATCGCGTTTGTCTCCGAACACTCAGAAACCCTTGTTGAACTTGATATAGAATATAAAGAAATAGCAGACGCTAATGGATGTAAAAATTATACAAGAGTTCCAGCGCTTGGTATTAATGAAGATTTTATTAAAGCAATGTCAGAATTAATAATTAAAAAAAATGAATATAAAATTAGTGAAAATCTTTATCCACCAAAGATGCAATGTCCATCTAATTTTAAAAAATGTCCATGTTTAAATTATGAATAGCTATCTATTATTTAAGAGCCTACATTTAATTGCAATAATTTCCTGGATGGCAGGCCTTTTATATTTACCAAGAATTTTTGTTTACCATGTTGAAAACATAAAGAATGAAAACTCATCTTCAATATTTAAAACCATGGAAAGAAAATTGTATTTTTATATCATGACTCCAGCGATGCTTTTATCTTGGGTTTTTGGCTTAATTTTAATCTCCTCACTAGGCTTGGAGGTTCTGTCTGCAGTTTGGATCAAGGTGAAATTGTTGTTGGTTGTCTTATTAACCTTATATCATTTTTATTTATCAAGGCTTCTCAGTGATTTTGAATTTGATCAAAACACCAAGTCATCTAAGTTTTTTAGAATAATTAATGAAGTACCAACAATATTGCTTATTTTGATTGTTTTTATTGTTGTTTTTAAACCTATCTAGACTTGAATTACTCAAAAGAGTATATATATTAATCTTATCTTAATAATATTTAACCCCCCCCCCAAATGAACATACAAGAACTTAAGTTAAAATCATCTGAACAATTAATCACACAAGCTGAAGAGCTTGGAATTGAAAATGCTAGTACACTAAGAAAGCAAGAAATATTATTTGCAATACTAAAAAAAGTTGCAGAAAAAGAAGAAATTACAGGGGCTGGTGTGTTGCAGTTACTCCAGGATGGTTTTGGTTTCCTAAGAGCAATGGAATCAAATTATTTACCAGGTCCCGATGATATTTATGTAAGTCCAAGTCAAATTAGAAAATTTGGTTTAAGAACAGGAGATACAGTTGAAGGTCCTGTTAGAGCGCCAAAAGATGGCGAAAGATATTTTGCATTATTAGAGGTGAGTAAGATAAACTTTGAAGAGCCAGAAAAAGCTCGTCATAAAATTGCTTTTGACAATTTAACTCCATTGTATCCAAACAAACAAATGGTGATGGAGATAGAATCGACAAAAATTGAAAAAAAAATAGATTTAACCCCAAGGTTAATAGATCTTGTAAGTCCAATTGGAAAAGGTCAGAGATCAATAATTATCTCTCCCCCAAAAGCAGGTAAAACAATGATATTACAGAGTATTGCAAACTCAATTGCAAAAAATTATCCCCAAAGCTATTTAATAGTCTTATTGATAGACGAAAGGCCCGAAGAAGTAACTGACATGCAAAGAACTGTTAAAGGCGAGGTTATCAGTTCTACATTCGATGAGCCGGCTTCAAGACACGTAGCTGTAGCTGAAATGGTTATTGAAAAAGCAAAAAGGTTAACTGAACATAAAAAAGATGTTGTGATTTTGTTGGACTCAATCACAAGATTGGGTAGGGCCTATAATGCCGTGATACCTAGCTCTGGAAAAGTTTTAACAGGCGGTGTTGATGCTAATGCATTGCAAAGACCCAAAAGATTTTTTGGTGCTGCTAGAAATATTGAAGAAGGCGGATCTTTAACAATAATCTCAACTGCATTGATTGATACAGGATCTAGAATGGATGAAGTAATTTTTGAAGAATTTAAAGGAACGGGTAATAGTGAAACAGTTCTTGATAGAAAAATTGCAGAGAAAAGAATATATCCAGCTATTGATATTACAAAATCTGGAACAAGAAGAGAAGAACTTCTTTTTAATAAAGATGATCTTTCAAAGATGAATGTTCTTAGAAGAATTATTGGTCCAATGGGAACCATGGATGCCATAGAATTTATTAATTCAAAACTTAAAGAAACAAAAAGTAATACAGATTTCTTTAACTCCATGAATAAGCCAGTATAAATATTAGCCAACTTCCCAAATTGTTAATTTAAAGTTTTACAGACCCACAAAATAGAAGCTATAATACTTCATGACAATTTTTGCTCTTTCAACGGGCCCAGGTATATCTGGGATAGCAATTATTAGAGTTTCGGGTGTAGAAACAAAAAAAGTGATAAAATTGTTAACTAATGGGACAATTCCAGAGCCTAGAATCGCGACATTGAAAAAGATCAATAAAATCAACTCTTCTGAGCTGATAGATGAGGGAATAATATTATGGTTTCCTGGCCCAGAGAGCTATACAGGCGAGGATATGGCAGAAATTCATGTACATGGTAGTAAAGCAGTAATTGATGCACTGCATGCCTCTATTTCAAAGATTGAAAATTGTCGTATGGCAGAACCAGGCGAATTTACAAGGTTGGCATTTCAAAATGGAAAAATAAATTTACTCAAGGCAGAAAGTATTGCTGATTTAATTTCTGCAGAAACCGAAATCCAAAGACAACAAGCAATTAAGATTATGAGTGGAAAATCAGCTGATAAATTTAATGAGCTCAGAGGAAAACTTTTAAAAATTTTATCCAATGTTGAAGCCAAGATAGATTTCCCAGATGAAGATTTACCAGATGATATTTTAAAAGAGATTAAAAAAAACTCTAACTATGTTTTACAAAATATAGAAAAAATTTTAGATGATCAAAAAGTTGGAGAAAGAATTAGAGAAGGGTTTAAAATAACAATTCTTGGACCGACAAATGCTGGTAAGTCTAGTTTATTAAATTGTTTGTCTAATAGGGAAGCTGCAATAGTTTCAGAAATTGCAGGAACCACAAGAGATGTAATAGAAACACACCTAAATATTGACGGTTACCCAGTTATTGTTTCTGATACGGCCGGTATAAGAGAGTCTAAAAGTGAAATTGAGAAAAAAGGTATTAAATTATCTTTAAATAGGGCAGATGAAGCAGATTTAAAGCTTATTGTTGTTGATGCTAAAAACCTAGTAATTAGTGATGTTTTGAAGGGTTTGTTGGATCAAAATGCAATTTTAGTTATAAATAAATTAGACCTTTTAGAGGAGGATATTGATCCTGAGATAAAAAAATTAAACCATGTATTAATTTCTATTAAAGAAAATTTAAATATAGATCAGTTAATTTTAAAAATTAAAAAAAACCTAAAAAATAAATTCATAAAAAATGATAACATTTTAATTACTAGAGAAAGACACAGACAGCATCTTAAGCAATGTCTCAATCATCTTAAAAGTTTTAATGAAAAAAATGAAGTTGATGATTTCGATAAAGCTGCTGAAGATTTGAGATTAGCTACCAGAAATCTAGGAATGATTGTTGGCAAAGTCGATGTTGAAGAGATATTAGACAGTATTTTCAACGATTTTTGTATTGGAAAATAATCTCTATTTTAGTGGGTTTTTAAGACATTTTGGACTGTTTTTGTTGGAATATATAGCTAATTCGTCTATTAAATATTCAAATTATTAACATATATCAACTTAAAATATCACCATTATAAAAATACTGCCTACTTGTAAATATTCTAATCAGTTATAAATTTAAATTATGAAAAACGATTTGTCATTTGACGTAATAGTAATTGGTGGAGGCCATGCAGGTTGTGAGGCTGCAACTGCGTCTGCACGTCTCGGAGTTAATACCGCACTTTTTACTCACAAAATAGAGACCATAGGGGAGATGTCTTGCAATCCAGCAATAGGTGGTCTTGGTAAAGGTCATCTAGTTAGAGAGATAGATGCCTTAGACGGTGTAATGGGTGAGGTTGCAGATAAGTCTGGTATACAATTTAGGTTATTAAATAGAAGTAGAGGACCCGCTGTTCAGGGTCCAAGAACACAATCAGATAGATCACTATACCGTAAGTTTATGCAAGAAAAAGTTTTAAATTACTGTAATTTAACAGTTTTTTCTGATCCAGTTATTAAGTTTATTTTTGATAAAAACGTTATAACTGGCTTCGAAACAAAATCAGGAAAAAAAATCAATTGCAATAAGTTAATTTTAACAACCGGAACTTTCTTGAATGGATTGATACATATTGGTGATAAAAAAACGCCAGCTGGAAGGTTTGAAGAGAAACCTTCAACAGGTTTAAGTGAACAACTTGCAAAATATGATTTCAAAATTGGAAGACTTAAAACAGGAACACCACCTAGGTTGGATGCTCGAACAATTAAGTATGATAATTTAGAAGAACAATTTGCAGATGACGATCCTTATTTTTTTTCTTTCCTAACCAAAAAAAATTATAATAAACAAGTCTCATGTCGAATGACTTACACGAATGATAAGGTTCATAAAATAATTCAAAAAAATTTAAAAAGTAGCGCCATGTACTCAGGGAGTATTCAGGGTGTAGGACCACGATACTGTCCTTCAATAGAGGATAAGATAGTAAAGTTTGCCGAGAAAGAGCGACATCAGATATATTTAGAGCCTGAAGGTCTAAATGATCATACAGTTTACCCCAATGGGATTTCAACGTCCTTACCTAGTGATATACAGCAAGAAATATGTAACAATATCAATGGTTTAGAAAATGTAAAAATAATTAGGCCCGGCTATGCTATTGAATATGACTATGTAGATCCCAGAGAACTGTTTTTAACTCTTGAAACTAAAAAAATTCCTAATTTGTATTTAGCTGGACAGATAAATGGAACTACTGGATACGAGGAAGCTGCAGCTCAAGGCTTGATAGCCGGAATTAATGCTGCTTTATCATTTAAAAAAGAAGAACCTTTTATACTAGACAGATCAGACGCTTATATAGGAGTCATGATAGATGATTTAGTTACCAAAGGAGTTGCAGAGCCTTATAGGATGTTTACTTCAAGAGCTGAATATAGATTAAGCTTGAGGGCTGATAATGCAGATCAAAGATTAACAAGCAAGGGCATTTATTTAGGATTAATATCCAAAAATAGAGAGGTTTTATTTAAAGATAAAAATAGTAAATTATCCATCATATCAAAAAAAATGCTAGAATCATCAATATCTCCAACAAAAGTAAATGGTTTCAATATAAAAATTGCTAAAGATGGTGTTTTAAGAAAATCTCATGAAATATTAGCCCACAAAGGTGTTAATATGATTAAAATTAGAGAAATTTGGCCTGATATACCTTTTTTCGATAAAAAAATAGATGAGCAAATAGAAATAAATGCACACTACAGAGGTTATCTTAAAAAACAAAAGGCCGATATTTTAGCGTTTAAAAGAGATGAAAACTTGATAATACCTGATAAAGTTGATTATGATGAGCTTTCTGGTCTCTCAAATGAGGTAAAAGCTAAATTTAAAAAAATAAAACCTAAAACTATGGGTCAAGCCCTCAGAATTGATGGAATTACCCCAGCAGCTGTATATATTTTGTTGTCACATGTGAAAAGAAAGTCTATTAAGCTTATAGCTTAATGGAAGATATTTTAAATAAATATTCCCTACTAAAACACCAAAATGTTCCACGTGAAACATTGTTGCAGTTTGAGACCTTCATTGCTATGGTTCAAAAAGAAAATAAAGAGATAAACATTATAAGCAGAGAAACTGAAGAAAGCGATGTTATCAGGCATCGCCACGTAATAGATTCAGCACAAATCATTGAATTTATTGATTTAAATAGCAAAAATACCACAGATATTGGATCCGGAGGTGGTTTTCCAGGTATAATTACATCAATTATGCTCAAAAATAAGAAAGAAAAATCAAAAATTCATTTATATGAAAAAAGCTTTCATAAGAGCAGGTTTTTAAGAAAAGCATCAAAAGACCTAGAAATAAACGCAAAAGTTATACAAGAGAATATTTTTGAGGCACAAAACTTAGAGTCAGGTACAATAATATCTAGAGCTTTTAAGCCATTACCGATAGTTTTAGATTTGGTTTATAAAAATTTTGTGAGTTATAAAAATGTAGTTATGTTTATGGGTAAAACTGGAGAAAAAATTTTAAAAGAGACTTTAAAAATTTGGGATTTTGATTTTGAAAAAAAAAAAAGTATTACCAGTGAAAATTCATTTTTATTAAACATAAAAAATATAAAAAAAAAAATTTAAAATTAAAATGCAAATTATTTCAATAATAAACCAAAAGGGTGGAGTGGGGAAAACAACAACCGTTATTAATCTTGCTGCAGGCTTGGCACAACAACAAAAAAAAATTTTGGTAATTGATCTCGACCCTCAAGGAAATGCCACAACAGGTCTTGGTCTGTCTAATATGCAAAATTCTAGTGATACAATTTATGGAGTATTGAATGGAACAAAATCAATTTCAGATGTAATAAAAAAAACTAAGGTAGAGAATCTAGATTTAATATCATCCAATGTAGATCTATCTGGGCTAGAAGTGGAGACAGCTGGGGATAATGAAAGAGCCTTTTTATTGAAGGTTAAATTAACCGCATATTTAAATGATTCTGAAGGATTTTATGATTATATCCTTATAGACTGTCCACCATCGCTGAGCTTGTTAACTGTTATGGCCTTAGTCTCCTCAAACTCTTTAGTAGTGCCATTACAAGCAGAGTTTTTCGCATTAGAAGGAGTTACGCAGTTATTAAAAACTATAGACAGAATAAAAATTAATTTAAATCCAGAATTAAAAATTAGAGGAATTCTTTTGACCATGTATGACAAAAGAAACAAACTTTCTTCTCAAGTTGAAAAAGAAGCTAGAGATTATTTTAAAGAAAAAGTTTATATTACCATCATACCCAGAAACGTAAGGTTATCAGAAGCACCATCACATGGTATGCCGGTTTTAATCTATGATAAGTCATGTCCAGGAAGTAAGTCGTATTTTAGTTTTACAGATGAATTTATTAATCAAGAACAAAAAATAGGAAGTGCCGCGTAATGGATGCAAACAAAATAAAAAAAGGTTTGGGCAGAGGCTTGTCATCATTAATAGGAGAAACTAAAGTTGATATAAATATTAATAAAGTTTTGATAAGTGACCTTTTGAGCAATAGGTATCAACCAAGAAAACTGTTTGATGAAGATAGTTTGCAAGATTTAACAAATTCAATAAAAGAAAGAGGAATTATTCAGCCAATCATTGTTCGAAAATTCAAGGAAGATAATTCTAAATATGAAATAATCGCTGGTGAGAGAAGATGGTTAGCAGCACAAAAAGCAGGACTACATGAAGTTCCAGTTGTAATTACTGATGTTAATGATTTGAAATCATTAGAATTTGCAATTATTGAAAATGTTCAAAGAAATGACTTAAACGCAGTTGAAGAAGCAAGAGGCTACCAACGCCTTATTAAAGAATTTTCATACGACCAAGAAAAAGTTGCAAAATTTATAGGAAAAAGCCGAAGTCACATAACTAATTTTTTAAGATTACTAGGTTTACCAGAGGGGGTATTAAAATTAATCGAAACAAATAAATTAACCCCTGGTCACGCCAAAGTATTAGTAGGATTAGATAATGCAGACTTTGTTGCATCCAAAATAATAGAAAAAAAACTTTCCGTAAGACAAGCTGAAAATTTTGTAAAAATTTTTAAAAAAAAAAAAAAATCATATGTAAAATCAAATAATCCAAACATACAGGCTCTAGAATTGTCGATTGTAGAAAAAATTGGGCTCAATGTTTCTATTAAAAATAAAAGAAATAATACAGGTTCATTGGTCTTAGAATATAAAGATTTAGATCAATTAAATAAAATTATTGAAATTATAAAATCTAATTATTAGCTTTTTTAGAATTGCTAATTATAAAGTCAGATAATATATTTTTACCTATGCTCGAATTTTTTTTAATTAAAAGTTCAATTTCATTACTTTTATAAATTAAATCTTTCAATTCTTCTCTTTTCCAATTATTTAACTGTTGTGTCACAATTTGTTTGTCCCTCCAGAAAATAGGTGGCTTAAAAGATGAAACTGCTTCTACAATGCTATTTTTATTATCTATAAATTCACAAATTTTTAATAATCTTTTTAACTTTGATATCAAAGTTCTTATAATTATTATATTGTCTTCTTCTGTAAATTTATTTTCATTTAAAATAGTAACTGTTTTTCTAGTGTTTTTAGCAAGAGAATTATCAACAAGTTCTGAGGCACTATAGTTATCTGCAAGATTTGTTAGTTTAGTAATTTCTTGTAAAGTTATGTTTTTTTTATTTAAGGAATAATTATTAATTTTTTCTAATTCATTATTTAAATTTTTTCTATCACCTCTACTTCTCTCAATTAAAATATTTATTAATTGTTGAGAAATAGAAATTTTTCTATTTCTAAAAAAACTATTAATTATAGCATTTAAAGTTTGATTGTTATCTTCGTAGCATGGTGCACAAATGATAGACTTTTCTTTTTCAAAAAACTTTCGTAAAATTGATTTTTTTTCAAGATTTTTTGAATTTAAGATAATCAGAACATCCTTTGGATTTTTTTTAACTAATTCTTCAATAATGACTTTTGATTTATCTGTAGCTCTATTAACAATTATAAGCTTTTCATTATCAAAGAATGATTTTGTAAATACACCATTAAAAAAATCACTTTTGTTATCTAAGATTTCTTTTTCCTCATATCTACTTATTTTATCTTGGTAATTCTTCTCAAATAAATTCTTTATAATTTCTTCTTTTAAGCCCTCATTATCTCCATAAAAAAGATAAAAATTGTATTTATTTAATTTTATTTTATTAAGTTCAAATGATTTTAAAATCATTTTTCTAATTGATAGAGAAATTGATTTATATCAAAAACAATTTTCTCAATTAAATTGTTCTGAATATCATTCTCGTATCTTTTTAAATTAAACTTATTAGATCTATTTTGATAACCAAAGGTCTCTTCAAAAGTTTTTTCGTATTTATTATCTAAATCTGAAAACACCATTTGTACAGAGATTTTATATTCTAGAGTTTTGGCATTTCCTTTTTTATCTTTCGAGGTCGTTCTAATTTGTTTATTAGATTTTATGCTAACAGCATATGTTTTTGGCTTATTTTCTATATTGATATACTTTTTAAGACTATTTTTAATTTTATAAGATATCTGGTTTTTATCTTTAAGTTCTATAGACGTGATTGAGAAATAATTTTTTTTTTCTAAATATATAGGATTGTATCCACACGAATTTATAAAAATTAATATAATTATAAATATTTGATTATAAATCTTCATATTAATATGTTTATTAATTTATTTTTAATATAGATAGTTTTTTTAATTTTTTTTTCACTTAAGTATTTTTTAATTGCTGGGTCGTCTTTAATAGTTGTTATTAAGTTATTTTCATCGATATTTATCACCGTGTTTATTAAACATCTTTTTTTACCATTGATTTGTACAACTATATTTGCTCTCGCTTCTACAACATGTTTTTTATCTAAAACTGGCCAAAATAACTCTTTATTGTTATAACCTAAATTCTCCATACACTCAGTTGTAAAGTGAGGAATAATTGGATTCATAATTTTTAAAATTTTTAAATAATTTTCTAATAAAACTGAAAAGGTTATGTCCTTTTTAATTTGCTTACTTAAAAAATTATAAATTTCGTGAAAACTAGCTACAATAACATTGTATTGAAAATTATTTAAATTTTTTTCAATTTTTTCTAGAATCAGATTTGTAAATTTGGATAAAGTGTTATCATCTAATTCTAATCCAACTTTTTTTTCCTTAATTTGGCTCAATATCTCTATGTGCATTCTCCAAAACTTTTGTAAAAATTTATAAGCTGAAATCATTCCTTGATCTGACCACTGAATATCCTTTTCTGGAGGACTATCCGATAAAATAAATAATCTTACTGCATCTGCTCCATAACTATTTATCATTTCGGTTGGATCTATAGTATTTTTTTTTGATTTTGACATTGACTCAGATGGCCCAACTTTAATTATAGATTTAGGATTCTTTTTAATAAAATAATTTTTACCATCTTCTGAGTCCACTTCATCTGGGCTCAACCATTGGTTTTTATCATTTTTGTATGTTTGATGACAAACCATGCCTTGTGTAAATAAGCCCCTAAAAGGTTCGGTGTGGTTAAATTTATTATTTTTATACCCAATGGCCTGCATAAAGAATCTTGAATACAAAAGATGTAAAATTGCATGTTCTATACCACCGATATATTGATCAACAGGCAACCAATAATTTACGTCATCATAATCAAATCCGTAATCATTATTTTTAGAGGAACAAAATCTTAAAAAATACCAAGAAGAGTCTACAAAAGTATCCAAGGTATCTGTCTCCATTGTACATTCTTCACCATTAATTATTATTTTTTTCCAAGTATTATGATGGTCTAAAGGATTCCCTTTGGTATTTAAGTCAATTTTTTCTGGCAATTTTATAGGTAACATTTCTTCTGGGATTTTTACAATTTTACCACTTTTATTATAAGCTATTGGAATTGGACACCCCCAGTATCTTTGTCTAGAAATACCCCAGTCTTTCAATCTAAAATTAATTTTTTTTATACCTATTTTTTTTTTTTCTAAAATTTTAATTGTTTCATTTATAGATTCTTCAGGGGCCTTTAAACCATTAAGAAAATTTGAGTTAAAAATTACACCTGGCCCTGTATAAGCCTCTTTTTCAATTTGATAAGGTTTAAGTAAATCTTTAGGTTTTACAACTGGAATAACATTTAATTCATATTTTAATGCAAAATCCAAATCTCTTTGATCATGAGCTGGACAGCCAAATACTGCTCCAAAACCATAATCCATTAAAACAAAATTTGCAAAATAAACGGGTACTTGAATGTTTTTATCTAAAGGATTTATTGCTGTTAAATTTGTTTTGAAACCTATTTTTTCAGCTTGAGCAATAGATTCTTCAGTTGTCCCAGTTTTAGAACATTCATTTTTAAATTTTATAAAGTTTGCATTTTTTTCATAAAATTTTGCAACAGGGTGGTCAACTGACAAAGCTAAAAAAGATAGTCCAAATAAAGTGTCCGGTCTTGTAGTAAAACATTTAATATTATCTACAGGATCATTTCCTTTTATTTGAAAATTTATTTCACATCCAAAAGATTTACCAATCCAGTTTCTTTGCATGACCTTTACTTTGTTGGGCCATTGTTGTAATTGATCAAGACCAGAAAGTAATTCTTCAGAAAATTTAGATATACTAAAAAACCATTGATTTAATTTTTTTCTTTTAACAATTGCTCCTGATCGCCAACCCTTACCATCTATAACTTGTTCATTTGCTAGTACTGTTTGATCGATCGGGTCCCAATTAACATAATTTTCTTTTCTATAAACCAATCCTTTATTCAGCATTTCTAAAAAAAATTTTTGTTGGTGTTTATAGTATTCTGGAGAACAGGTTGAAATTTCTTTGTCCCAGTCAATTGATAAACCAAGAAGTTTTAGTTGACCCCTCATAATAGCAATATTGTTTTCGGTCCAAGTTTTAGGATCTAGGTTATTTAATCTAGCTGCATTTTCTGCAGGCATACCAAATGAGTCCCAGCCCATTGGATGCAAAACGTTAAAGCCCTGCATTTTTTTAAATCTAGAAAGAACATCTCCAATAGTATAATTACGTACATGCCCCATATGTATTTTACCAGATGGATATGGAAACATCTCAAGGCAATAAAATTTTTTTTTATTTTTATCAATTTCAGACTTAAAAAAATTATTGGCATCCCAAAATTTTTGCCATTTTCTTTCTATTGTTTTGAAATTATATCTCTGCACTTTAATATATAAACTAATTTTTGTTCATAAAAAAACTAAGAACAATCTTATATTATCATTTGTCTTTTCTAGGAAGTACTCTTTTATTTTTTTTTATATTTTTAGTAACTATATCATTTTCTAGTCTTGAAGCTTTTTTCAAAATAGCTAACTTTAATTCACTTGATATTTTAGATTTAATCTTATTAATTTTGCATGAGTTTGAATTATTTTTTTTACAAATTCGTTCATGAACGTCAATTTGTAATCCATCTGCTCGTATTTCATTACTTAAAAATTTAATAGTGATTTTTATATCTCTAATATTTTCTGTTTGCGAGGAATCGTTAAACCAATCAGTTATGATTATACCACCAGAATAACTGACGTTAGCAAATGAAACAAAATCTAATATACTTATTGATGCTTGCCACATTGGGTTTGAAGAAGCAAAATCGAAAGTTCCACTATTATTGCCTGATAAACTACCAAAACGTATGCCCTTTCCCTCTCTTAAATTCTTTTCAACTCTTTTATTCACCTCTGTGGGATTATCTTTAATATCTGACCTTTTATAAATGCCACAACCAGACAAAAATATCGAGCATACAGCAAATATAATAAAAATTTTTTTCATGTTAATGAGTAAAAACACGATAAATAGGCAAAAATCAATAAAATTAGGGTCTATTTTAGTTGTATAAATGTCACAAAAAGAAAAAAAAGGCTATTTAAACAAAAATATTATCCAATAAAAAAAAAAAACAAGTAAATTTTCTACATTCATGAATAATAATAACAAAAGGATATATATGAATAACTTAAAAAAAATAGGACTTACAGCATTAGCAGGTTCGCTAGTTGCAGTAGGTGCTCAAGCTGGGGAGATGTCAGTATCAGGTTCGTTTAATGCTACTTACTCTACTCAAAGCGGTAATACAGGAAGTGTTAACTCAACTAATGCACTCCAAGGTGCTAATCCGGATCACGGATCAGGACTTGGAACTGATAAAGACTTTACAGTATCTGGATCAGGTGAATTAGATAATGGTTTTACTTTTAGTGGTTACACTTTACTTAAAGATGCTATGGCACTATCTTCATCTGCACTTACGATGGTTATGGGGTCTTTGGGATCTATAACAATGGGAACAGGATACGGTGGAAATTCTACTAAGTATGATGTTCAAACTCCTAAAGCGTATGAAGAAGTTGATGATGGCGGTGCTACATCACTTTCAGCAAACTTTGTTGGAAGTTACAACGATAACAATGGTATCGCGTATACTTCACCTGCATTTGATTTAGGTGGAATTTCAGTTACTGCTGATGTTGAATACGCTCCTGAAGCTAATGATACTGCGACTAATGATGGTGGAGCAAGTGCTTCTGCTGCTTGGTCTTCAGGTAAATCTTTAGGTCTTACTTTCTCTGGTCACGGTGCGACTGTGGGTGTTTTCGGTTCTGAGAGAGAAACTGATAGTACTACAGTAGGTGTTAGAGATTCTTTTGACGGAGTTTACTATGTAAACTACGCATACGGACCTGTCTCAGTTGGTTACTCTAAATCATACCTTGATGCTGGTACACAAAGTGCTGCATTAGCTATAACTGCAGAAAAAGAAGTTAACGGAGCTACTTCAGCTGGTATTTTTGAAGCAGAAACTGTATCAATTGCGTTTAACGTAAATGATAATCTATCTGTATCATTTGCTAAAGCGGAAGATACTTACGATGCTCAGGCTTCAAGTACTGCAGAGTCAACTGTTGTTACAGACGTAACTATGGATATGAAATCTATCCAAGCTGCGTACTCAATGGGCTCTATGTCTATCAAAGCGTACAGAACAGAAACAAATAATGTTGACTACCAATCAACTGGTGGAAAACTAACGATTAACGAAATCGCTGTTGGACTTGCGTTCTAATTAGTACATTTTAGACTTTTAAAAGCGGCCTAAATTTATTTAGGCCGTTTTTTTTTATCCAGCTTATACCTGCAAACCCCACACACCTTAAAATATTAATTTTTTTTAAATTTTCATTATTGATACCTCCTAAAGCTATTAGAGGTACTTTTTTGTATAAAGAAATTTTATTAAATTTGATTATATTTAAGAATGTTTTTTGTTTTTTAATCTTAAAAATTGGTGATAAAAAAACTAACTCACAGCCCTGATTCTCCTTAATTCTGATTTCCATTTCATTATGAGCTGAACCGATAATATGAAAATTTAAAGGCTTAGAATAATTGTGAGTATTAAGAACTCTATTAAATGAAGGTATATAAAGACCATCTAGCTTTAATTTAATTGCAATTTTAAAGTTATTAGAGATAAAAATTTTTTGTTTATTCTTTTTACAGTATTTTTTTATTAGATTTATTGTTTTTTCATCTACACTTTTTTCATAGTTTCTGTATATAATGGATACACTTTTATTAATTGTTTGTAATTCCTTAAGGTCAAATTTATTTATAAAATAATAAATTTTAGGTAGGTGTTTATGCATAATAGTATTACTAATTTAAACTCAATAGAAAGCATATTAAAGGCAAAAGTTAATATTACGCCCACAATAATTGCTGTAAGCAAAACTTTCCCAGTGAGTGAAATATTACCCCTAATTAACCATGGACATCGTCATTTCGGTGAAAATAAAGTTCAGGAGTCGTTAGAAAAATGGACATCAATTAAAAATGATTTTGATGAAGTTAAGCTTCACATGATAGGTAAACTACAATCTAATAAAGTTAAATATGTAATCCCTTTATTTGATTATATACATTCCTTAGATAATCTTAAGTTAGCAGAAAAAATTTCTAGTGAGCAAATAAAGCAAAATAAAAGACTTAAAATTTTTATCCAAATTAATATTGGAAATGAACCTCAAAAAAATGGGATATCTATAGAAAATGCAGAAGAATTTTATTTAAAATGTATTAACGTGCTAGACTTAGATATTATAGGACTGATGTGCTTGCCCCCAATTAATCAAAGTGCAATAAATTATTTTTCTAAAATGAAATTATTATCTGATAAATTGAATTTAGGTTGCGTTAGTATGGGGATGTCTAGTGATTTTTTAGAGGCAGCCGAAAATGGTGCTACACATCTTAGAATAGGTTCTAAGATATTTGGTAACAGAGATTAAAAAATTTTAATTTTAGTCTTATTGTTTATTAATTTTGTCAAAATGATAAAATCCTTTTTTTTTAAAGCTACACATCCAGCAGTGGGTTTATAATTTTTTGTAAGATGAATAAAAATAGCACTTCCTTTATCTTTTTTTATCTTTCCAATATTGTAATTAATAACTATTAAATAATCATACAAATTATCTTTTCTAAATAATTTTTCATGTTTGATTTTTTTATTAATTAAAATCTCTTTGTTATAGTAAGTGTTTAATGGATCATTACACCATCCCATACTTTTTTTTATCACTCTTGTTGTAATCTTTGTTTCCAGCTTTTTTTCCCGATCTTGTCTATAATATAATTTTCCTAAAGAAAATTGACCAATAGGAGTTGAATAATCACCTTCCTTTTTATTATATTTAGAACCCATTTTACCAATACAACACTTAAGCTCAAAATCATCAATTATTAGAGTGTGTTTATTTTTAACATGAATTATCATGAGTAATATTAGATATGATTAAACAAAATGTTTTTATAATAAATTTTAACTCACTATATGAAATCTTATATGAGATTAAAGAAAATTTATTTTTTGAGATAATAAAATATGAAAATGAGTCAGATTTTATTAAAGATACTGGTTTAAATATAGAAAATTCCTTAATAGTTATGAAATCTAATTCAAAATTATTAAATAAAAATATAGATGAAAAAAATTTTTTCAATATCGGTATTTTTCCACTACCTTTTAAAAAACTTTTAGAACTAATAAATATTGAATTAATAAAATTAAAATTTAATCATCAATCTAAAATTTATATAAATGGATATGAGTTAAATTTAAATTCAAAGTTTTTTTCTAAGGATGATTTAAGTTTGAAACTAACTGAAAAAGAAGTTGCGATTATTTTATATTTAAGTGATGCAAAAAAGAAACATAGTGTATCTGATTTACAAAAAAATATTTGGAGATATTCATTAGATATAGAAACGCACACAGTTGAAACACACATTTATAGGCTTAGAAAAAAAATTACCGATAAATTTAAGGACAAAAATTTTATCTTAAGCCATAAAGATGGTTATTTTATTGAATAAATTATAAATGATTTAATCTAGCACCAACCTTTTGAATTATCTTTGCAGACATTTCAGTACCTTTTTCAAGAGAGTCTTTTGTTGACTTGCCATTGATAAAGCCGTGTAGAAATCCTGCTGCAAATAAATCTCCAGCTCCTGTTAGGTCTACTATTTTTAAGCCTGGTTCACTTTTGCACTCTGTAACATTAGAACCATTAATAGCCACACTACCTTTTTCTCCTCGGGTAATAATCAAGTGTTTTCCCAATTGTTTTCCAAATGTAATAATTTCATTGAAGTTATTTGTATCAATTAATGACTTAATTTCCTGTTCATTAGCAAAAGTAATATCAAGCTTATTTTTAACTAAGTCTAAAAAATCATCTTTGTGTCTGTTAACACAAAATTGATCAGATAAAGACATTGCTTTTTTATTTGATAATGACATTGCTTTATCAAAAGCATTTTTTGGCTCTCCCTTATCCCATAAATATCCTTCAAGAAATATTATTTCACTTTCTTTGACTGCTTTTTCATTGATATCTTTTTCACTAATCTTGCCTGCTATACCTAAAAAGGTAACCATTGTTCTTTCTGCATCAGGAGTTATTAAGATTAAGCAGGTTCCTGTAGATAAAGGTTCCTCTTTTTTTTTATAATAATATTGCACCTTCTCTTCAACTAGGCCTTCTTCATATTTTTGACCAAGCTTATCATCATTAATTTTTCCTATAAATCCAACACTATTTCCTAATTGAGACAATCCAACAATAGAATTTGCAACTGACCCACCAGAAATTGTTTTATCAATTTTGAGAGTAGATAAAAGTTTTTGAAATTCAATTTCATCAACTAATTTCATTGTCCCTTTTGTTAATTCATTATCTATCAGGTATTGTTCTTGCACTTTACATATAACATCAACAATCGCATTTCCGATTCCAAGTATCTTCATATTAAGCTTTTTTTGTTTTAATTGGATTTTTGCGATTAGGATAACAAGTTGTGCAAATTTTACAAGTTAAACCAAAACACTCTCTAGCTTTACAAAATTCTCTACCATAATAAATTATTTGCAAATGTAATTTGTTCCATGTTTTTTTAGGAAATAATTTTTTTAAGTCAACTTCAGTTTGAATAACACTTTTGCCATTAGTTATTCCCCATCTTTGTGCCAACCTATGGATATGTGTATCTACCGCAAAAGCTGGTATACCAAAACCTTGGGACATAACTACACTTGCAGTTTTATGACCTACACCAGGTAGTTTTTCAAGTTCCTCAAAGTTTTTGGGCACTTTACCACCATGTTTTTCCAAAAGTAATTTAGACATCAAATAAATACTTTTTGCTTTTATTCGAAAAATACCGATGCTTTTAATTAATTTTTCAATTTTTTTTCTTCCTAATTTAACAAAGTGTTCAGGCTTATTATATTTGGGATATATATTTTTAGTAACATTGTTAACATTCAAATCAGTGCATTGAGCAGATAAAAGCACAGAAGTCAAAAGTGTAAATTTATTGCTATGATTTAATGGAATTGGAGTGTTTGGATAAATTTTATTTAAAATTTTTAATATCTTCTTTGCTTTAATTTTCTCATTCATTATTTGAAATTCAATAAATCCCTCATTGAATAAAGTCCAGGTTTTTTAGTTCTAAGCCATATTGCAGCAGATAAAGCACCATCCGAATAAAGAGCTCTATCAAATGCCTCATGATTTAATTTTATAATTTCTTTACCACTTGAAAATAAAACTTCATGTTCTCCAACAACTTCTCCTTTTCTAATTGAATTGAAATTAATTTTTTCCCCATATGGAAAATTTTTTTTGTTTAGAAATTTTTTACCAATTACGCTATAAAATTTTTTATCTTTTCCATTCGCTATTCCTTTTCCAAGCATTAAAGCAGTTCCTGATGGGTAATCCTTCTTGTGTTTATGATGAGCTTCAAATATTTTGCTTAAATATTCATCATTTAATGATTTTGAAGCTATTTCAGTTAAATACATCAGTAAATTAACACCTAAACTCATATTTCCAGCTTTTAAAATTGAAATTTGCTTTGAATACTTTTTTATTGAATTTTCTTCTTTTTGAGAAAATCCAGTTGTACCAATGACTACTTTTTTTTTTAATTTTGATGCTATTTTAAGAATTTCAAGAGTACATTTAGGAACAGTAAAATCTATTATTACATCTGTATTTTCAAAAGTTTGATCTGTGTTTTGACTAAGCTTGATACCTGCTATCTTTTTATTAAGAGGTTTGCTTTCTGTAAGAGCCACTAGTTTAAAGTTATTATTAGATTTAGAAGATTTAATAAGTTGCTTGCCCATTCTTCCAAGACATCCAGAAATTGCTAAATTAATTTTTTTCATCTTGAGAAAATATTAACCTTTTTTAACTAATTAGTCTTTAGTTTTTCCAAAAACTTTTAGCTTTTTGAAAGAATTTTTTGATACTTGGATTTGATCTTTCATTCTCAATTTCTCTAAATTTTTCAAGTAATTCTTTTTGTTCTTTATTTAGTGAAATGGGGACCTCAGTATTTACCTGAACATAAAGATCTCCATTTCCACTACCACGCATATAAGGCATTCCTTTACCTTTGAGTCTAAATTGTTTTCCATTTTGAGTCCCATCTGGTATTTTAATCTTTGCTTTTCCACCATCAATAGTAGGTATCTCAATTGTAGTGCCTAAGGCAGCATCCGCAATTGATATTGGAAATTCAAAAAATAAATTTTCATCAGATCTTTTAAATAAATCATGAGAATAAACATTGATAAATAAATATAAATCTCCACTAGCTCCTCCTTTAGTACCAGCCTCACCTTTACCTGCTAATCTTATTCGTGTTCCATCATCAACACCCTTCGGTATCGTCACTGATATTTTTTTTGAGGCTTGCTTATTACCTTGGCCATTACAGTCAACACAAGGATTTGTAATTTCTTCCCCAGATCCTTGACATTGAGGACAAGTTTGCTGGACAGTAAAAAATCCCTGATTAGATCTTACTTTACCATTTCCACCACAAACTGTACATCTATCTGGAGAGTGACCAGGCTTGGTGCCATTTCCTTTACAAGTAATACATTTCTCAGTTGTTGAAAATTTTATATCTTGTTTTTTTCCCTCATAAGCTTCTTCAAGAGTAATTGATAAATCGTACCTTAAATCGGATCCTCTGTTATTAGTGTTTCTTCTGCCTCTTGATCTTCCACCACCACCAAAATCTCCAAAAAAATCTTCAAAAATATCTGAAAAATCAGCTCCACCAAAGCCACCACTAAAGCCTCCACCTTGCCTTCCACCTCCGCCCTCAAAAGCTGCATGACCAAAATTATCATAGTTTTGTTTTTTTTCTGAATCAGAAAGAATTCCATATGCTTCACCAGCCTCTTTGAACTTTTCCTCAGAAGCCTTGTTACCAGGATTTTTATCAGGGTGATGTTTTACTGCAAGCTTTCTATAAGCTGATTTTAATTCTTCTGGACTTGCACTTTTGCTGACACCTAAGACGTCATAAAAATCTCTTTTAGCCATAAGTTACTTTAAGATGATAGTTGTTTTAAGTCTTAAGCACTTTTTTCTTTATTTTTTTCTTTTTCTTCTTCTTTTACTTCTTCTTTTACTTCTTCAAAATCTGCATCAACTACATTATCGTCTTTTTTTCCTTCATTATTTTTGTCACCATCCTTAGAAGAATCTTCTTTTTTTTCTTGAGACTTGTAAATGGCCTCACCAAGTTTCATTGAGGCTTGGACTAAAGTTTCTGTTTTCTTTTTTATATCTTCGGTATCTGTTCCTTTTATAGCCTCTTTTAAGTTTGTAGAAGCATCTTCTATTGCTTTTTTTTCAGCATCAGAAATTTTAGCACCATGCTCTTTAAGATTTTTTTCAGTTGAATGAATTAATGTATCAGCTTGATTTCTTGCATCTACTGACTCTCTTTTCTTTTTATCTTCATCTTTATTCGCTTCTGCATCTTTAACCATTTTTTCTATTTCTTCATCACTTAATCCACCTGAAGCTTGAATTTGAATTTTTTGTTCTTTTCCGGTTCCTTTATCCTTCGCGGAAACACTAACAATTCCATTTGCATCGATATCAAATGTTACTTCGATTTGAGGTATCCCTCTTGCTGCTGGCGCAATACCAACTAATTCAAAATTTCCTAACATCTTATTATCAGAGGCCATTTCTCTTTCACCTTGAAGAACTCTTATTGACACAGCAGGCTGGTTATCTTCTGCTGTAGAAAATACTTGGCTTTTTTTTGTAGGGATCGTTGTGTTTTTTTCAATCAATTTTGTTGATACGCCACCCAAAGTTTCAATTCCAAGTGATAATGGTGTTACATCTAGGAGAAGTACATCCTTAACATCACCCTGAAGGACTCCAGCTTGGATTGCAGCACCCATCGCAACAACTTCATCTGGGTTAACACTTTTGTTTGGCTCTTTTCCAAAGAAATTTTTAACTTCAGACAAAACTTTAGGCATTCTTGTCATACCACCAACCATTACAATTTCATCGATTTCACTAGCAGTAAGACCAGCATCTTTAAGTGCTGTTTTACAAGGAGGAAGTGTTCTTGAAATTAAACCTTCAACCAAAGCTTCTAATTTAGCTCTAGTCATTTTTAAGTTAATATGTTTTGGACCCGTTTTATCTGCAGTAATAAATGGTAAATTTACATCTGTTTGTTCAGCAGAAGAAAGTTCAATTTTTGCTTTTTCAGCAGCTTCTTTCAATCTTTGTAAAGCTAGTTTGTCTGATTTTAAATCAATACCGTTATCTTTCTTAAACTCACCAACTAAGTAGTCCACAATAGCATTATCAAAATCTTCTCCACCTAAAAATGTATCTCCATTAGTTGATTTAACCTCAAAAACGCCATCACCCAATTCTAGGATTGAAACATCAAAAGTTCCACCACCTAAATCATATACAGCAATTTTTTTATTTTGTTTTTTATCTAAACCATAAGCTAAAGAGGCAGCAGTTGGCTCATTGATGATCCTAAGAACTTCCAAGCCTGCAATTTTACCAGCATCTTTAGTTGCTTGTCTTTGTGCATCATTAAAGTAAGCAGGAACAGTTATCACAGCTTTGGTTACTTCTTGACCCAAATATTTTTCAGCAGTTTCTTTCATTTTTTGAAGAATAAATGCAGATATTTGAGAAGGAGAATATTTTTCATTCTTCGCTTCAATCCAAGCATCACCTTTTTCTGAATTAACAATTTTAAAAGGAGCTGCTGCAATATCTTTTTTTACAGTTGGGTCTTCAAAATTTCTTCCAATTAATCTTTTTACTGCAAATATAGTATTTTCAGGATTAGTTACTGCTTGTCTTTTTGCAGGTTGCCCAACGAGTTTTTCCCCATCATCAGTGAACGCAACGACTGATGGGGTTGTTCTTGCACCTTCTGCATTTTCTAAAACTTTGGGTTGACTACCCTCCATAATAGACACACATGAATTTGTTGTTCCTAAATCTATTCCTATAATTTTGCTCATAATTTAATACTACCCTTCATATAAGTGTTTTTTTTTAATCTACAAGTTCTGACAAACATTATTAATTGTCTCCATTTTCTTTGTTTTCTTCATTTTTTTCTTCTTTAATAACGTTTTTTTTTGAAACCCCTACAAGTGATGGCCTAAGTAATCTATCTTTCATCATAAAGCCTTTTTGAATTTCTTGGATAATTGTACCAGGTTCTTTTTGATCATCTTCAATTTCCATCATCGCTTGGTGAAAATTTGGATCAAGTTTTTTACCAATAGAATCTAAAGGAGTAATCCCATTTTTAGATAAAATAGAAACCATATCTTTGTTTATAATATCAAAATGTTCCAAAGTTTTTTTTAGTGCCTCAGAATCTTTTAAGACTTCATCATTTTCTAAAATTTTTTTTGATCTTTCAAAATTATCTATTAAATTTAATATTTCTTTTGCAAAAGTAAAACCACCATAACTAAAAGCATCTTCTCTTTCTTTTTCAAATCTTCTTCTCTGATTTTCCATCTCAGCAAAAGTTCTAGTCACTTTGTCTTCTAGTTCTAAAATTTTTTCTTCAGGAGTAGTTTCCTTTATTTTCTCATTATTCTTTAAAGTATCAGACTGAGATTCATTATTTGAACCCTCAGCCTC
>NZ_LANA01000001.1:262641-387648 GCF_012932795.1 Candidatus Pelagibacter communis | reverse complement strand
TCAAAGTCTTTAGTTTCATTATTTTTGGGCTCTGAATTAGTGTTTTGATCTTTTTCCATTAGTGCTTATATGGTATGAAATTTAAAAATTGCTAGATGTTAAAGAAAAAAATTACAGAAATATTAATAGGCACAAATAATTTAGGAAAATTAAGAGAAATTAAGGATTTACTACCTAAAAATCTTAAAATTTACTCTACTTCAGACTTTAAAATGAAAAGTCCTACTGAAAATGGAAAAAGCTTTGAAGAAAACTCTTTAATTAAAGCTAAATATTTTTCTAAAAAATCCAAAATGGCTTGTTTGTCTGATGACTCTGGACTTGAGATTGATATTTTGGGTGGAGCTCCAGGAATATATTCAGCTAGGTGGGGTGGAGCAAAAGGTGATTTTGTTAAAGCAATGAATAGAGTTTTTAAAGAACTAAATAAAAAAGATAAAAAATGGAAAAAAAAAAAAATTAAAGCTAGATTTGTTTGTGCTTTAACAATTTACAGACCAAATAAAAAAATAATCACTTCTATCGGTAAAATTGAAGGTTTTATTTCACCTTTTATTAAAGGTAAGAATGGATTTGGGTACGATCCTATTTTTATACCCACAGGAAAAAAAATTACCTTTGGTGAAATTAAAGCATATCAAAAATATAAAATAGATCACAGATTTAAAGCTTTTAAAAAGATTAAAAAATTTTTTTAAACTCTCCATTTTCTACTTTATAAAAATTTAAAATATGATTGATTTTATTATTTCTAATTTCAAAAATTCCGATCTTCCCTTTAAATAAGGTTTTTTTAGAAAATATTTTTTTATCTATAATGAAATTATTCTGAATTATTAAAAAATAAATAAGACCAACTAAATCATAACTCAAGAACGATAATTGATTAGGATATTGATTGTATTTTTCAAAATATTCAGATGAGAAATCATCATAATTATTTTTGTTTGCAGAAGGAAAATATAACGGTTGTGAACTTGTTTCCTTAATGAGTGATTCATCAAACCATTGATTAAGTGTTATAAAGTATTTTTTCTTAGGAGAAACATCAGTATACAACAAGGAAGTAGTTACACTTTTTAAACTTTCATCAAAATCTGAAATAACCACTGCATCAAAATTGACATTTCCAAGAGTGTCTCTTTTTTTTAACCTTTCAATTAATCCTTCTTTATTAGCTTGTTCAGATTTTTCAAGTCTTATTATTTCATCTTCAAGATTTTGCTTTCTAATTTCATAACGAGTAATTTTTTCGATCTGTTTTGTCAGTTTAGTTGGATTAGTATCATAAATATAATTTTTTAACATTTTGATTTTGGAATTTGATATAGCTTTATCAATTTCAAATTTGAAATCTACATCTGGAGTTAAAAAAATAGTCTTTTTAATCTCATTTAATTTTATGAATTTTTTAATTGCCTCTAATTGTGAGGTTGCATTTATTCCACCATTAATAATATTATTTGAAAAATTATCATTTTTATTAGTTAAGGATAAAAAAGTTATTTCATTTAATTCATCTAAATAAATTAAATTTTGATTGAATACTGGGCCGATTACTATTTTTATACCTAAATTAGATAGCTCTTTTGCAGCTCTTAAAGTAATTTCTGGGCTTGATCCCGAATCCCTTGGAATGATTTTAATTGATTGATTATTAATTTTATTAATAGCAAGTCTTACTGATTTAACTATAGACTGACCAATATTAGAATTTTGGCCTGTTAGCGGAACAAGTAATCCAATTTTAATTTCTTCACTTGCTATAATTTTATCTGTGCAGACTGAAAAAGTTAATATTAAAGATAGTATAATTTTAGTAATTTTTTTCATTTTAATGTTACTATTATAACGAATATATTGTGATGATTATACACACTGAAAATATAAATAATAAAGTTAAAAGTGGTTTATATATAGTTGCTACTCCAATTGGAAATCTTAGTGATATTACCTTAAGAGCCCTAGATGTCTTAAAAAAATCAGATTATATACTATGTGAAGACACACGTATTTCAAAAAAATTACTAGATAAATATGAAGTTAAGTCAAAATTAATTTCAAATCACAAATTTAATGAAAAAAAAAATTTATCCAAAATAATAGATATTTTAAAATCAGATTCTGTTGTGTCGCTAATTTCTGATGCTGGAACTCCATCAGTTTCTGACCCAGGTGCGATATTGATTAATGAATGTGTGGCAAAAAATATTAATATTTTTCCAATATCTGGTGCATCAGCAGTTTCTACTGCTGTTTCAATTAGTGGGTTTAATGAAAAGTATTTTTTTTATGGGTTCTTTCCTGAAAAAAATAATAAAATAAAAGAGGATTTTGAAAAATTGACAAGCATTAACAGCAGCATTGTATTTTTTATTTCTCCACGAAAATTTAATAAATCTATAAAAGACATTAAATATTATTTCTCAGATAGAAAAATTTTGGTATGTAGAGAAATGACAAAGTTTTATGAAGAGTACACTAGATCATATATCGAGGACTTAGAACCGTTCAAATTTGATCCAAAAGGTGAGCTAACTATCGTTATTTCAGAGAAGATCAAAGAAAAAAACTCTTCGATAAACTTAAAAGAATCTGATAAAAAAAATATTCAAAAAATGATTAAAAAATTAAGTATTAAAGATATCACTGATTTAATTAGTCAAAATACTAACGTGCCAAAAAAAAAAATTTATAATTACTGCTTAGAATTAAAAAATGAAAAGTAGAATTTTTTTAATAAGTTTATTTTTTTTAATTCTCTCAGGATGTATTGGAATTAGCTCAAAGGGTGTTTTTGGAACTGGTGTTAGTGTTGCTTTTGATCCAAGATCTTTGGGTACCCAAATAGACGATTCTGTGATGCAGAAAAATTTAACAGCAAGACTAGTATTAAGAGATAAGGCCTACTTGTTATCTGTAAAAACAAAAGTCTTAGATGGTAGAATTTTTTTAACAGGAAAGATTGAAGACCCAGAAGAAAAACTTCAAATTACGAAATTAGCATGGGAAACTAAAGGAACTAGATCTGTTAGAAACGATATTACGATAAAAGAAGATTTTAATTTCAAGCAATCAGCAAAAGATTTATTAATAACTTCACAGTTACGAACAGCCTTAATATTCAATAAAAAGATTAAGGCAACTAACTATCAAATAGACACTTATAAGAAAAAAATATTTATTTATGGAATTGCCCATACGACAGATGAGAGAAAAGAAGTAATAACTGAAGCAAAAGAAATATTAGACGTCAAAGACGTCATAGCGAGTATAGTTTTAGTTGAAGACTTGAGAATTCAAAAGAACTAATTTTTATTATAATCAATTACATCTGCAGAGTAGGCAGCAACAGATGCTAAGTTTATTATTTCTGACGTTGAAGATCTTAAAGGTGCTATTTCAATAGGTTGGCCTAAGCCAATTAATAAAGGTCCAATAACTTTTGTATCACCCAAACTTTTCATCATCTTATATGATATTGCAGCGCTGTGTTGACCAGGCATTATCAAAATATTTGCATTTCCTACAATATTTGAAAAGGGATAAAGCTTTTTATATTCTTCATTTAGAGCAACATCTGGTTGCATATCTCCATCAAATTCAAAATCTACATTTTTACTTTTTAAAATTTCAACTGCTTTTTTTATATGTTTTGTTCTACTTGTTAGAGGCTGACCAAATGTTGAATGCGAAACAAAAGCAACTTTTGGAATAAAACCAAACAGCTTGACCACTCTTGCGGCAGATATAGCAATTTCAGCAAGCTCTTCTGAGCTTGGATATTCGTTAACACTAGTGTCTCCAACAAAAATAGTCTTTCCTTTTGCAACAACCATATTTAAACCAAACATAATCTCTCCATGTCTAGCCTCTATAACTTGTGTAACCTTTTCAAAAGAAGCCCCAAATCTTCTTGTGTTTCCAGTGACAGCACCATCTGCATCCCCACATGCCACCATACAAGATGCCCAAATGACTCTATCATTTCTTACAAGTCTATCACAATCTCTTTCTAAAAGGCCTTGTTCTCTTTGCATTTTTTTAAATAAAAACTTAACGTATTTTTCCCTTTTTTCAGAATCTGTAGAATTAATTATTTCAATACCAAAATGATCATCGTAGCCAATTTCTTTTATTGTTTCTTTAATCTTTTCTTTTTTTCCAATTAAAATTGGTATTCCTAATTTTGAATTTTTAAATGCTATTGCTGCTTTAAGAGTATTTTTGTCTTCACCATCTGCAAAAACTATTCTTTTTTGATTTTTTTTAATATAAGAATTAATACCTTGCATAATTGTAACAGATGGATTTAGTCTTTGTTTTAGCTGTTCTTTATAGATTTCAAAATCTTCAATATTTTTCCTTGCAACCCCACTATCCATTGCAGCTTTGGCTACGGCTGCAGGAATTATACTAATCAACCTTGGGTCAAAAGTTGAAGGAATTATATAGTCTTTTCCATAATGAGGTCTATCACCACCCATTGCTGTCACTACCTCATCAGGAACATCTTCTCTTGTAAGTTTTGCTATAGCATCTGCAGCAGCTACTTTCATTTCTTCATTAATAGTTGTTGCTCTAACATCAAGTGCTCCTCGAAATACATATGGAAAACCAATTAAATTATTCACTTGATTGGGATAATCAGATCTTCCTGTTGCTATGATGGCGTCATCTCTAACATCCATTATTTCTTCTGGAGTTATTTCTGGATCTGGATTAGCACAAGCAAAAATTATAGGATTTTTTGACATTTTTTTTACCATTTCTTTTGATAGGGCACCTTTTGCAGAAAGCCCTAAAAAAACATCAGCACCATTAATTGCTTCATCTAAAGTTCTCATTTTAGTTTCAATAGCATGGGATGATTTCCACTGATTCAGCCCTTCTCTGCCTTGGTAGATTACTCCCGATCTATCTACCATAGTTATATTTTTTTTAGGCACACCACTATTTTTAAATAAATTAGCACAAGCCATTGCCGATGCCCCAGCGCCATTCACAACAATTTTAATTTCTTTAATAGATTTCCCACTAATATCTAAGGCATTGATTAATGCGGCAGTTGTAATAATTGCTGTACCATGTTGGTCATCATGAAAAACTGGAATATCTAAAATCTCTTTTAATTTATCTTCAATAACAAAACAATCTGGAGCAGCTATATCCTCTAAGTTTATTCCTCCAAAGCTACAGGCAAAGTTCTTTATGCTATTTATAATTTCATTTGAATCTTTAGAGTCAATTTCTAAATCAATTGAGTCAATATCGGCAAACCTTTTAAATAGAACTGCTTTACCTTCCATCACTGGTTTTGAGGCTAGAGCACCTAAATCACCCATACCTAAAATTGCAGACCCATTACTTATAACAGCAACAAGATTTCCTTTTGAAGTATAATCATAAGCAGATTCTGGATTTTCTGAAATCATTTTAACTGGCACGGCAACACCTGGAGAGTAGGCTAGAGCCAGATCTCTCTTAGTGGTCATCGGTTTAGAAGAATTGATCTCAATTTTTCCAGGTTTGTTTCTGGAGTGGAAATCCAAAGCTTCCTTATCAGTATAATGATCTATTTTAGTTTTTTTCATTTATGTTATTAAATATACAATTGGAGCAATTTTAAGACTAATATGATTTATGAAATTAATTAAGTCAACAGGCACATTCAGTTTTTTTACAATAATAAGTAGATTATTGGGTTATGTAAGAGATGTGTTGATTGCTGTGTTTCTTGGTACAGGATCACTAGCAGATGCCTTCTTTGTTGCATTTAGAATACCCAATACATTTAGAAGATTATTCTCAGAAGGAACCTTCAATGCTGCATTTGTTCCAAGTTACTCATCATTACTTAGTAATAAAAAAAAATCACAAAAATTCGCAGAAAATATTTTTACTTTACTTACTTTAGGGTTATTTTTCTTAGTCCTTACTATTGAGATAGTGATGCCATTATTTATCTACTTGATAGCACCAGGCTTTGAAGGTGATTATCAAAAAATGGAATTAGCTATTACTTTGACAAGAATCACTTTTCCTTTTTTAATTTTTATTAGTTTAGCATCTTTTTTTTCTGCTATCTTAAATTCACATAATAAATTTGCTATAGCTTCTGCTGCACCTATTATTTTAAATATTCTTTTAATAGGAGTATTGTTTTTAGGAAATATATTAAATGATCAGTTAGTTTACTATCTTTCTTATGCAGTAACTATTTCAGGAATCTTACAATTCATTTTTTTATACTTTTTTGTAAAAAAATACTTTTCTTTTAAAGTAAGTTTATCATTTAAAATTAATGATAAAATTAAAAAATTTTTTAGGAAATTACTACCCAGTATTTTTTCTTCTGGTGTAACCCAAATAAATATTTTAGTTGGAACAATTATTGCATCTTTTCAAGCTAGCGCGGTATCCTATCTTTATTACGCAGATAGAATTTATCAAATAAATCTTGCTATAGCAGGCATAGCGATAGGCACAGTAATACTTCCTCAACTTTCTAAACACGTTAAAAGTAAAAAAAAAGAAAAAATAAAATTAATTCAGAATAAAGCCTTAGAGTTAAGTTTATTTTTAAGTATACCTGCTTCAATTGCTTTATTAATAGCCTCTGAGGAAATTATTTCATCTTTGTTTGGGTACGGTTCTTTTGATGAAGAAAGTGTTAAAAATTCAGGAAAGGCTTTATTCTACTTTGCTATTGGATTACCAGCATTTTCAATTATCAAAGTTTTTTCAGCATTTTTTTTCGCAAGGCATAATACTAAGATTCCTTTTTATATCTCTCTTTTATCAGTATTATTAAACATACTTATTAGTATCATTTTTTTCCAAGAAGTTGGATTTATAATTATACCAATAGCAACTACAATATCATCTTGGTTTAATGCAATTTTATTATTTATTTTCCTTAAGGTGAAAAATTTATTTAGTTTTAATTTAATATTTATCGATAGATTTATTAAAATTCTAATGTCTTCTATATTAATGGGAGTATTTTTTTATTACGTTATTTATTTTTTTAATGACAAGTTGTTTTATGAGGCAAGCTTTAAAGCTATATACCTTGTTGGGGTAGTTTTATTTGGATTAATGTTCTATCTATCAATTTCAATTTTAATCAAGGCTTTTAAAAGAAGTGATATTAATTTAAACTATTAGTATGACTAAAAAAATTTTTTCAGGAGTTCAGCCAACTGGAAACCTTCACCTTGGAAATTATCTTGGGGCAATTAAAAATTTTGTAGAACTTCAAAATGAAAAAGAAACCCAATGTATTTTTTGTGTTGTTGATCTTCATGCAATCACTGTTAAGCAAGATCCTAAAGAATTAAAAAAAAATATTAGAGAAACAGCAGCCACATTTATTGCGTCTGGAATTGATCCAACCCAAAGTATAATCTTTAATCAATCGATGGTTACAGCACATTCAGAAGCTGCATGGATTTTAAGCTGTGTTTCAAGAATCGGTTGGCTTAATAGAATGACGCAATTTAAAGAAAAAGCTGGAAAAGACAAAGAGAAAGCTAGCATTGGGCTTTATTCTTACCCAGTTTTAATGGCTGCTGATATTTTACTGTATGATGCTTCACATGTTCCAGTTGGTGATGATCAAAAACAACACTTAGAACTTTGTAGAGATATAGCGCAAAAATTTAATAACGATTTTAATAGCCCAGATTTCTTAAAATTACCAGAGCCTCTAATCCAAAAACAATTTTCTAGAATAATGAGTCTTAAAGATGGAACAAAAAAAATGAGCAAGTCAGATCCTTCAGATTTAAGCAGAATTAACCTGAGTGATAGTAAAGAAGAAATATTAAATAAAATAAAAAAAGCAAAAACAGATCCGTTACCACTACCCAAAGAAATCAAAGGTTTGTTTGAAAGACCAGAAGCAGAAAATTTATTAGGTATTTATTCAAGTTTAAAAAATCAGAAATTAGAAAACTCCGTTAATGAATTTAATGAAAAAAACTTCTCTCAATTCAAAGAAAAATTATCAGAAATTTTAGTTGAAAAGATTGAGCCAATTTCAAAAGAAATTAAAAGATTACTAGAGGATGAAAAATTTTTGGATTCGATTTTATTAGAAGGATCTGAAAAAGCTGGTAAAATTGCTTCAAAAAAAATCAAAGAAATGAAAGAATTAGTAGGTTTTTAACTAAATTTATTAAGTGGTTTAAATTTGAATATTTATCTTTATATATAAACTTATGTTTGTCCAAACTGAAATAACACCGAACCCTAATTCTCTTAAATTTTTGCCTGGAAAAAATGTATCTAACTGTGGTTCTTTTGAGATAACAAAAAAAGAAGATACTGATAGCGAATTAGTAAGAAACCTTTTGTCTATCAATGGTGTAATAGGAGTATTTTTAGGAGTAGATTTCTTATCTATCAATAAAAAAGAAGATATAATTTGGGAAGATATTAAACATATAGTTATTTCATTAATAAATGATTTTTATGCGACAGGAAAAAATTTTGTCATTGAAAATGAATTGTTTGAAAAAAAAGAACAAAAATTTAATGAAATTGAGGAGAAAATCATAAAAATTCTTGAGACAAAGATTAGACCTGCTGTTGCTAAGGATGGTGGTGATATAAAGTTTAAAGAATTTAAAAACGGAATTGTTAAAGTAGAATTACAAGGAAGCTGTTCTGGATGTCCAAGTTCAACAATGACGCTTAAGCAAGGTGTTCAAAATCTTTTGTGCCACTATTTGCCTGAAGTAAAAGAAGTAGTTGCAATATAAACATGAAAAAAAAAATATACTCAATTGATTTAATCATTAGGTTTTTTAGAAAAAACTTCACTGAAAAGTATTTAAAAATTGATTTCATCAAAAAGTATATAAAAAACCAAAATTTTTTAACCATAAGAAAAAAGAATGAAAAAGATCAACTAATTTTAGGAAATATATTTAGGACTTTTTTGTCAAGTGCAGTGATCATAGCATCCTTTTCTGTTGCACCTTTAGTTGTTGACTTTGCTAAATCAAGAACAATTTTTTCAAACAATTATGAAAATAATTCAAAAAATAAATTAAAGACACTATTAGAAAATCAAGATTCAAAACTTGATAATGAAGTGAATAGAAAATTTTTATATGAAGATGTATTTGCCTTTGATGAGCAGCCTACCGATACAGTGAGATTAAGTGCACAGATATTAGAAGAGTTATTTAAATCAACTAATTATGATTTAAAGGATGTAAGAAAAAATAAATTAGTTAAACCAATTTCACTAACATTATTACCAAATGAAATAAAAAAAATTGAAAGCTCACAAAAAAGAAAAGATCTATTTATTCAAATTATTTTACCATTGGTAATTAAAGAAAATCAAAATATTAAATTAGATAGAAAAAAACTTTTCAAAGTACTGAATAAAAGTAAAAATACTAAAAATGAAAAACAATGGTTAAATTTAAAATTTAAACAATATGGGGTTGTAAATAAGGATTTATCTACACTAAAAGTTAGAATGGATGAAGTTCCAATCTCCATGACTATTGCACAAGCTGCTAAAGAAACGGGTTGGGGTACTTCAAGATTTGCTTTAGAAGGAAATGCTTTATTTGGTCAATGGACTTGGTCTGGCGAAGGTATAAAACCTTCAGGTGCCGATGGTAGTACAACACATAAGGTAATGAAATTTAAAGTATTACAAGCTTCGGTAAGAGCATATCAAAGAAATTTAAATACTCACTCTTCTTACAAGAACTTTAGAAGTGCAAGAGCAGAATTAAGAGAGGAAGGAAAAAAGCTAAATAGTATAACTCTTTCTGAACATTTAGATAAATATGCAGAAACAGGAAAAGAATATGTCAAAGTTTTGCAACAAATCATAAAACAAAATAATCTAACAGATTTTGATGATGCTAAATTAATGCCTTCAAGTATTGACCTAGAAAGCTTAATTTAATTTTGTTCAACAGAGAATTGGATACCAAACCATCTCCAAACACCATCATCATTGAGTGAGCAGTTTATTCTACCTCTCCTAAAATTATATTTTTCTCTGAAATTTAATTTCAAACTATTTTGATAAAAACTAATATTTGATTTTTCCCATTTTCCACCTTCATCTGAAAAACAATTTATATTATTTAAATTTTTTTGTTCTTTAAAAAATTCTACTACAAATTTTGGAGGATTATCATTTTTTGTTAAATATTTTTCTTCTGGATATAAGAATTTATATTCAAGTGGATTAAGATTGATTAAAAATTTGAATCTTTTCATATTACCATATTTTTCATTTATTGGAAATCTGGGTAATTCATGACGGTCTTTATTAATATCTATAACACCAGAATGCTGACCAAAAGAAAACTTAAAATTTTTAGAAATATATTCTTTTATAAATCCACTATATTCTCCAAAAGGATATGAAAAAAAAATAGGATTATATCCTAGCTCATTATTAAAAATTGTAGAGGCAGTTTGGATATCATTTATAAATTCCTCATTTTTAAAATCTACTAAATAGTCATGTGTATGTGAATGATTACCTATATATGCTTTATTTTCTTTTTCTAATTCTTTTATTTGACTCCAGGTCATATATCCATTTTTTCCAATAGTTTCTGTCGAAACAAAAAGGATAAAAGGGATTTTTTCTTTTTTTAAATAAGGCCACGCAACATCATAAAATGAAGAAAAAGCGTCATCTATAGTGATGAGGATTTTTTTTTCTGTTTTTACAGTATTAAAGTTTTTTTCTAAATCTTTAGGATCATAAAAGTTATAGTTTAAGCTTTTGATTATTTCTATTTGTTGCTTAAAAACATTCATTTGAATGTTAGTTGAGGGGTATTTATCCTCATTAAACCTATGATACATCAATGAAAGAATACCCTTATCGTTAGAATAATATTTGATATTCTTTTCTGCTGCTTTAGTGTTAGAGCTAAATAATAATATTATAATGAACAACTTAATTATAGATGCGGCTAATGATAAAATTTTTTTTACAATCATTATTAATGAAAGTGTTTATACTTCTAGTCACAAAAATAGTAAAATCAATTATGAAAGGTTGATGCTTTTAATTGATAAATTTTTAAGGAATAACAAAAAATCTTTAGATGATATAGATGTTGTGTATGTTAATAGAGGTCCTGGCAGCTTTGCAGGCATTAGAAATTCACTATCAATGATTAAAGCCTTATATATTACAAAAAAAATAGACTATTATTGCTTTAGTTTTAGTGATTTTGAAGAATCTAAGGTTGTTAAATATGTCGATGTGCCCAAGTTATGTGTAAAATATAAACTTAAAAAGAATTTGATTAATCCTATTTATTTAAGTTAAAATTAGTTATGTCAGAAAATATTGAACAAAAGTGTTTAGCCAAAGGAGTTAAACTTACAGATCAAAGAAAAATTATTGCTAAAATAATGTCAGAGTCAAATGACCATCCCGATGTAGATGAGCTCTATAACAGAGTTTCAAAAGTTGATTCAAAGATTAGCATCGCAACTGTGTACAGAACAGTAAAATTATTTGAAGAGTGTGGAATTTTAACAAAACATGAATTTAAAGGAGGAAAAGCAAGATATGAAGAATTAAATGAAGGTCACCATGATCACTTAATAGATCTCAAGTCAGGTGAAATCATAGAGTTTGTTGATGAAGAGATTGAAAACTTACAAGAAAAAATTGCAGATAAATTAGGCTACCGTTTGGTAGATCACAAATTAGAGTTATATGGAGTTAAAAAAAAACCCTAAGCTAATGTTAAAAAAAATTTTTATAAAAACTTTTGGTTGTCAAATGAATGAATATGACTCTAATCGTATAATTGATACAGTAAAAAAAATAGGATTTGAAAAAACAGATAATTATGAAGATGCAAATTGTTATCTTTTGAATACGTGTCATATAAGAGACAAAGCAAAAGAAAAAGTTTATCATGAAATTGGAAGAGTTAAGAAAATTTTTAGATCAAAAAAAAAACCAATTGTGGTTGTTGCTGGGTGTGTAGCACAAGCAGAAAATCAAGAGATGTTAAAGAGAGAGCCTTACATTGATATAGTCATTGGCCCTCAATCATATCATAAAATTAATCAGACGATACAAGGATATATAGATAAAAAAAAAAAACAGGAAGAGACTGAGTTTGATACAATTTCAAAATTTAATTATTTAAGTAAAATTAAGAATAAGCATAGTAAAGTATCTTCTTTTTTAACAATTCAAGAGGGTTGCGATAAATTTTGCCATTTTTGTGTTGTGCCATATACGCGTGGTCCTGAATATTCTAGGCCATTTGACCAAATTATTAATGAGGCTAAGGAAATAATAAAAGATGGTGCTAAAGAAATTATTCTTTTAGGGCAAAATGTTAATGCATATAATTACAAAGGTGGAAATAAAGAATTTAGATTATCAGATTTGCTATTAGAATTAGAAAATTTTAAAGAGCTGAAGAGAATTAGATATACCACATCCCACCCAAAAGATATGACTAATGACTTAATAGAAATTTATAAAGTATCAAATAAATTAATGCCATTAGTACATTTACCTGTACAGAGCGGGTCAAACAAAATTTTAAAATTAATGAACAGAAAACATACTATTGAAGAATATTTGAAGATTTATAAAAAATTAAAAGAGATTAATTCAAAAATTGAGTTTTCAAGTGATTTTATAATTGGCTATCCAGAAGAAAATGAAGAAGATTTTAAATACACAATGGAGTTGATTGAAAAAATAAAATTTATTAACTCCTATTCTTTTATTTTTAGCCCAAGACCTGGAACTGTTGCAGCTAGTCTAGAATTAGTTGATGCAAAAAAATCTAAAAAAAGATTAGAAACAATACAACAAAAATTATCTCAAAATCAGATAAAAAAAAATAAATCTTTAGAAGGCAAGACTTTAAATGTTTTAGTTGAAAATAAAATGAAAGATGGCATTAAATTATTTGGTAGAACAGAGTATATGACATCTGTAATTTTTGATGGTAATACTGACAATATAGGAAAAATTGTACAGATTGAAATAACTAGCAGTAACCAAAATAGCTTGTTTGGAGTACTAAAAGATAACTATAAAAAAAAGGTAGCCTGAAATTTGAAAAACGCTACTCAAAAAAAAATTAATCCTACTCTAAAATTTGTTTATTCTGAAAACAATTCTCTGAGCGTAATATTTCAAGACAATGATTTATTAATGGGTGTAGTTGGAGAGTTTAATGAAAATCTTAAGGAACTAGAAAAAATTACAAAAACAAATCTATATTCTAGAGGCAATTCTATTTTAATAAAATCTACACCAGAACAAAATGAAATCACTAAAAATGCTATTCAGTTTTTAGTTAACCAGTTTATAAATAATGGTGGGATAGAAAAAAAAGATATAATCTCATCAATAGACAAATTTATGATAAATGAAAAAATAAAAAATAAAAATATATCTGATATTATTAAAACTCCTAAAAAATCAGTTATACCGAGGTCAGAAAAACAAAAAGAATACGTAAGAGCTTTAAGACAAAGTGATATTGTTATTTCGGCAGGTCCAGCAGGAACGGGGAAAACATTTTTGGCTGTGGCAGTTGGTTTGACATTATTACTTGATAAGAAGATAGAAAGAATTATTCTATCAAGACCAGCAGTGGAAGCTGGAGAAAGATTGGGTTTTTTACCAGGAGACATGAAAGAAAAAGTAGACCCTTATTTAAGACCGCTATACGATTCCTTATATGATCTTTTTGATTTCGAAAAAATTCAAAGAATGATTGAGATCGGTGATATTGAAATAGCTCCACTAGCATTTATGAGGGGTAGAACTTTAAAAAATTGTTTTGCAATTTTAGATGAAGCACAAAATGCAACAGATACACAGATCAAAATGTTCTTAACACGAATAGGGGAAAATTCAAAAATTGTTATTAATGGAGATCCATCTCAAATTGATTTACCTCACAAGAACATGTCTGGATTAAATAGGTCTAAAAAATTACTCGGACACTTAAGTGAAATCTCTGTAGTAGATTTTGACCATTCTGATGTTGTTAGACATCCTCTAGTTTCTAAGATTGTAAAAGCGTACTCAGATCAAGAAAATGATTAACATTGACGTAGTTTCAGAGTGCAAATTTTGGAATAAAAAAATTAAAAGAACTGATATTTTTTTCAATGCTTTGGCTCGGGCCTTTCCTAGAAAGTATAGATTTATCGGAAAAAAGGTAAGCCTAACTATCTTACTTTCAAATAACAAAAATATAAAAAAAATAAATAAAAAATTTAGAAAAAAAAATAGAACAACAGATATTCTTTCTTTCCCATCTGAAAAAAAATTAAATATAAAAAAAACCCCATACATTGGAGACATTATTGTTAGTTATGAGTTTTTGAATAAACCAAAAACTTTAAGAGCTTTTGAATTTAAAAATAAATTAACTAAGATTTTCATTCATGGTTTTCTTCATTTATTAGGCTATGACCATACTAAATTAAAAGATTTTAAAAAAATGTTAATTGAAGAAAAAAAGATTTATAAAACTATTGAAACAAAGATTGCCAAACTTGTTTAAAAAAAAATTTTTAAATTATTTTTATATTATTTTTTTAGGGGCAATTAGTTCTTATAGCCTACCACCATATAATTATTTTATTATTAATTTCATTACCTTTTCTTTATTTTTTATTTTTATTTTTAAAAAAAGAACAGTCAGTGATAAATTTTTCTTTCAATATGGGTGGTATTTTGGATTTGGATATTTTTTATTTAGTCTATATTGGGTAACAATTTCATTAACTTTTGATCAGGACTTTAAGTTTTTAATCCCAATTGTTATAATTTTATTGCCAGCTTTTTTAGCTATATTTTATGGTTTAATAACTTATTTTTTTTCAATTTTTTTTTCAAAAAATGTTATTACTTCTTTTTTTATTTTTTCAATTTTATTCGGTATATTAGAATTTATCAGAGGTTCAATACTTACCGGTTTTCCTTGGAATTTAATCTCATTTAGTTTTTCAAAAAGCAATTATTTTATTCAAGCTCTTTCAATTATTGGCACTTATTCTTTTAATTTAATTTGTATTTCTCTATTTACAGTTCCCGCTTTATTTTTTTTAAGAGGCTCTAAAAAAAAATTTTTAGTATCTTTTTTATTTGTTTTGGTAGCTGCTATGTTTTTAATATTTGGTTATATAAGAAATAATAATTTTAATTCTTTAGAAAGTGTTAAAAAACCCTACACAATTAAAGCAGTATCATCAAATATCAGTCTTGATAGATTTTATTCAAAGCAAGATGAATTAAAGATAATAAATGAGCTTATAGATTTAAGTGCTCCAACAAAAACTAAACCAACAATTTTTTTATGGCCAGAAGGAATTATTCCAGACAGTTACTTAAAAGAGATAAGTATTTATAAAGATTTATTTTTTAATAGTTTTGGTGAAGATGATTTAATTATTATGGGTTTAAATAGTAAAAAAATTAAAAATGATAAATATTTATTTTTTAATTCAATGGCTATTTTTAACAATAAATTAGATCTGATTACAAGTTACAATAAGGTTGATCTAGTGCCATTTGGAGAGTTTGTACCCTTTGAAGATACCTTTAGGCTAGTAGGACTTAAAACTATAACTAATAATTTACAATCTTTTTCGAGTGGAGAGACAAGGGCTCCTATCAATGTTAAAAATGATAAGATAAATTTAAACTTACTTCCTTTAATTTGTTATGAAATAATTTATACGGGTAAGTTATCTAAAGATGATAATTTTGATTATATAATTAATATTTCAGAAGATGGTTGGTTTGGAGATTCGATAGGACCCAAACAACACTTTTCACACAGTATATTTAGATCTATAGAGAGTGGCAAATATATAGTTAGATCTGCAAACAATGGAATTTCTGCTGTTATTAATCCCATAGGAATGGTTGAACAAGAAGTAAAATTTGGATCAACAGGAATTGTCGAACTGTCTGAAAGTAAGCTGGTTAAATCGACAACTTTTATGTTATATGGGAACAAAATCTTTTTAATGTTAATTTTAATATATATTTTTTTAATTTTTTCATTTAATAGAATTAAATATGAGTAATTTAAAAAACTTTTTATTCACTAGTGAGTCAGTTTCTGAAGGACATCCTGATAAAGTGTCTGATCGAATTTCGGACATGGTAGTAGATAGTTATCTTACTGAGGATCCTTTTTCTAGAGTGGCATGTGAAACACTAACAACAACAAATAAAGTTGTTCTTGCAGGAGAAGTACGAGGTCCAGATATTAAAAAAGAAGACCTTATTCAAAAAGTCAGAAATTGTATTAAAGATATTGGTTACGACCAAGATGGTTTTACATGGAGAGAAGCGACAAAAATAGAAAGTCACCTTCACTCCCAATCTTCAGATATAGCAATGGGTGTAGATTCATCAGGTAATAAGGATGAAGGTGCTGGAGACCAAGGAATAATGTTTGGATACGCATGTAACGAAACAGAGGAGTTAATGCCAGCACCTATTCATTATTCTCATAAAATTTTAAGTCTTATGGCAAAAGATAGAAAGTCTGGAATATTAAAAGGTATAGAACCAGATTCAAAAAGCCAAGTTACTTTTGAATATGTTGATGGCAAACCAACTAAAGTCAAATCAGTTGTTATATCGTCTCAACACTCAGAAGATTTAGATCAAGCCAAAGTAAGAAAATTATTAACACCCTATATGTTAAAATCTATCCCAGAACATTTTTTAAAAGATTTTGATGAAAAAGAATTTTATGTAAACCCAACCGGAAATTTTGTAATTGGTGGGCCGGATGGAGATTGTGGTTTAACAGGCAGAAAGATTATTGTTGATACTTATGGTGGAGCAGCACCCCATGGAGGAGGAGCTTTTTCTGGTAAGGATCCAACTAAAGTAGACAGATCAGCAGCTTATGCAGCTCGATACATTGCAAAAAATATTGTAGCGTCTAAAATTTCTGAAAAATGCTTAATTCAGTTAGCTTATGCAATTGGAGTTTCCAAACCACTATCTATTTATGTTGATTTATTTGATAATGATTTAGAAAAAAACAAATTTATTACTGAGAAAATTTCACAAAATTTTGATTTAAGTCCAAGAGGGATTAGAGAAATGTTAGGTTTAAATAAACCAATTTATGAAAAAACATCTGCCTATGGTCATTTTGGAAGAATGCCAGAAGCCAACGGATCATTTTCATGGGAAAAGAGTGATAAAAAGGACATTTTTTCTAAATAGTTCCTATTGAATTTAAAAAAATTCTTTATATATTGCCCTTACATTATTGATATTACAAGATGGGCTTAAGCCCATTTTTTTTTGGAGCTAATAAAAAATATGTTAAATAGAAGATCTGATAAATTAGAGTTATTAAGAATTGCTGAGGCAGTAGCTTTAGAGAAATCTATAGATAAAGAATTAATTATTGATTCCATGGAAACAGGAATTGCAAAAGCAGCCAAATCTAAATTTGGGCAGGAAAACGAAATTAAAGTTTTAATTGATAGAGAAAATGGAAATATAGGAATTTTTAGAAAGCTAATAGTTGTAGAAAAAACTGAAAATATAAATACTGAAATTAATCTTCAAGATGCAATTATTTTGAATGAAGCAAATAAGGACAAAAAAATTGGAGATGAAATTTTGCAAACACTACCCTCATTTGATTTTGGGAGAATTGCAGCGCAAACTGCAAAACAAGTTATTAGTTTTAATGTAAGAGAAGCAGAACGTGAAAGACAATATAATGATTTTATAGATAAAAAAGATCTAATATTAAGTGGTATTGTCAAACGTTTAGAGTTTGGAAACGTCATAGTTGACCTTGCAAGAGCAGAAGCAATTATACAAAAAAATGAAATAATTCCTAGAGAAAATATTAAAGCTGGTGATAGAATTAAAGCTTACTGTTACGATGTTAGAAGAGAACCGAGAGGACAACAGATATTTTTATCAAGAGCCCACCCAAAATTTATGGAAAAATTATTTGTTCAAGAAGTTCCTGAAATTTATGATGGTCTAATAGAAATTAAATCCTCAGCAAGAGATCCAGGAAGTAGGGCGAAAATTTGTGTAAAAGCAGTTGATACTTCGTTGGATCCAGTAGGTGCTTGTGTTGGTATGAGAGGATCAAGAGTTCAAGCAGTTGTCAATGAACTTCAAGGTGAAAAAATAGATATTGTTAATTGGTCAGAAGATCCAGCAATAGTAGTTTCTAATGCATTATCACCAGCAGAGGTTCAAAGAGTAAACGTCGATAGTGTTGCAAGAAAATTAGATGTAATTTTAACGGAAGAAAATTTAAGTAAAGCGATTGGTCGTAGGGGCCAAAATGTAAGACTTGCTACAAAATTATTAAATTACGAGATTAATATAATGACTGATGCAGAAGATTCAGAAAGAAGACAGTTAGAATTTAAAGAAAAGACTGAAAATTTTGTTAAAAATTTAGAACTAGATGAAACCTTAGGACAATTACTTGTGGCAGAGGGTTTTTCTTCAATTACAGATATTAAGGACTCTACAATCGAAAAGCTTATGAAAACAGAAGGCATAGAAGAAGAAACTGCAAAAGCTTTAATAGAGAGAGCAAAAGATTTTTACCAAAAAGATCAAGAAGATATCACCAAAAGAATTAAAGATTTGGGGCTTCAAGATGATCTTATAAATCATAAAGGATTAACGCCAGGCATGCTGGTTACACTTGGGGAGCAAAAAATTTTAAAATTAGAAGATTTTGCAGACCTTGCATCTGATGAATTAACAGGTGGCTATGATATCGTGAAAGGTGAAAGAATTAAAATTCAAGGATATTTAGAAGATTTCGCTTTATCAAAAACTGAAGCAGACGAACTAATTATGTCAGCAAGAAACATAATTTATAAAGATTGAGTAATGAAATATGGACAACAAAAAAACAAAATTAACACTTTCAGGAATAGCCAAGAAATCTATAGAGAACATAGAATTAGCAAAAACCCAGAGTAAAAACTCTGTTGTAATTGCAAAAAAAAACAACAAATTTGCTTCTAAGGGTAATTTTAACAGATCTACTGGTGTAAGATCAAAGCCAGCCTTAAGTTCCGAGGGAAGTTTTACAACAAGAGCAACTTCAACAATAAAGCCATCTTCACCAATTACAAATGATTATGAAAAGCGAAAACTAGCTGAGCAAAGAGCAACTAGAAGACTTAAAGGTGATGCTGGTGATAAAGGAAAACCTGACACAAAAAAAAGAGAATTAAAACTTACAGTTTCAAGAGCTTTAAGCGATGAGATTGAAGCAAGATCAAGAAGTATGGCCTCACTTAAAAGAGCTAAGTTGAAAGAAAATAGAGAACTTACCAAGGAAGAAATTCAAGACAATTTAAAACCAATTAAGAGAGATGTAAATATTCCTGAGTCAATTACTGTTAGAGAGCTATCTAATAGAATGGCTGAACAATCAAGTAATGTAATAAAACATTTATTTGGGATGGGAGTAACAGTTACAATCAATCAAACATTGGCAGCAGATACTGCAGAATATTTAGTAAAAGAATTTGGACATAACCCCATTAGAGAAACAAAAGCTGAAGAAATTATTCAAAAGATAAAAGAATCTAGAACTGAAAACTTAAAAAATAGACCACCAATTATAACTGTAATGGGCCACGTTGATCATGGTAAAACTTCAGTGTTAGATGTATTAAGAAGTGCAAATGTAGTGTTAGGAGAATTTGGTGGGATTACACAACATATTGGTGCTTATCAAATTGAACATCAGAAAAATAAAATAACTTTTATAGATACACCTGGTCATGCAGCCTTTACAGAGATGAGGGCAAGAGGCTCAAAGCTGACAGATGTTGTAGTGTTAGTTGTTGCAGCAGACGATGGTGTTAAACCTCAAACAATCGAGTCTATAAAACATGCTAAAGCTGCAAATGTTCCAATTGTTGTTGCAATAAATAAATGTGATTTGCCAGAGGCAGATCCACAAAAAATAAAAAATCAACTTTTAGAATATGAGCTTATTGCAGAAGATTTATCAGGAGACACTTTGATGGTAGAAATCTCTGCAAAAACAAAAAAAAATTTAGATAAATTAGTAGATGCTGTTGTACTACAAGCAGAAATTTTAGACCTTAAAACTGATTTTGAGTCTAAGGCAACAGGAATTGTATTGGAATCAAAAATTGATGTGGGTAGAGGAGCAGTAGCGACCGTGGTAGTTACGTCAGGAACAATTAAAAAAGGTGATTTTTTTGTAAGTGGGTTAAAATGGGGAAAAGTAAGAGCTTTAATTAATGATAAAGGAAAAAGTGTTAATGAAGCACCACCCTCAACACCTGTTGAAATTTTAGGAATCAATGGAGCAGCTAAATCTGGAGATGATTTTATAGTTCTCGACTCTGAAAAGGAAGCAAAAACACTAAGTGAGAATAGAGCAGAAGAAACTAAAGTCGCAGGAAATCCTTTAACATTTGCAACTCAAGATTCTGCCTTTGCGGACCAATCTGCTGTGGAATTAAACATTATTATAAAATCAGATGTTCATGGATCTGCTGAAGCAATTAAAGGTGCGATCAATCAAATTATACATGCTGAAGTTAAACCTAAAATTATTTTATCAGATATTGGAATGGTAACAGAAACTGACGTGACGTTGGCAAAAGCGTCTAATGCTACTCTAATAGCATTTAACGTTAAACCTAGTAAAGAAGCTAAAAAACTAGCAGAAAATGAAAAAATAAAAATTTCTTCATATAATATTATTTATGAAGTTTTAGATTATATTAAATTAAGAATGTCAGGACTTCTTGCTCCAGATGTTCAAGAAACTATTAATGGTACAGCTCAAATTTTAGAAATTTTTAAAGTTTCAGGAACTGGAAAAGTTGCAGGTTCTAAAGTTACAGATGGAGAAATAGCAAGCGGTGCAAGCGCTAGAGTAATTAGAGACGGGGCAATCATTTATACTGGAAAAATTAGTACAATTTTTAGAGAAAAAGATCAGGCGAAACAGGTCAGTAATGGTCAAGAATGTGGAATAACACTGAAAGACTTTATTGATTTTCAAAAAAACGATACAATAGAAGCTTATAGCACGACTTCTACGGAGAGAACGATATAATAATGGCTGATAGAATAGGAAAACCTGTATCACAAAGACAATTACGTGTCGGTGAGATGATTAAGCAATCTTTAGGTATGATTTTTGCAAGAAATGAGGCTAAGGTTCCGGATTTAGAAACTAATACTGTTACAGTCACAGAAGTAAAAATGAGCCAAGACCTTAAAATTGCAAAAGCTTATGTATTACCTCTAGGAGGAAAAGATACAGAAAAAGTTATTAAAAAATTAAGAGAATATTCTTTTTTAATTAGAAAAGCATTGTCTCAAAAAGTAATTATGAAATATATGCCAAAAATACTTTTTGCTAAAGATGACTCTTTTGAATATGCAGAAAAAATAGAAAACTTAATAAAACAAACAAACAAATAGGAAAATAAAAAGTATGACGAAAAAAGCAGGAGAATTAAAAATGCATGAGAAGGACACTGGTTCTTCAGAAGTACAAATTGCATTATTAACAGGAAAAATTGAAACTCTTTCAGCACATATTAAACAATTTAAAAAGGATAAACATTCTTCAGTTGGATTATTAAAAGCAGTAAATAGAAGAAAAAAATTGTTAGAATATTTGAAGAAAAATAAATTCGATTCTTACAAAAATGTATTAACACAATTAAATTTAAGAAAATAGATAGAAGGAAACGGAAATTAGATGTTCAAAGTATATAAGAAGGAAATTGAAGTAGCAGGAAAGAAAATAAGCTTAGAAACAGGCAAAGTAGCAAGACAAGCAGACGGAGCAATCGTTGCTTCATGTGGTGAAACAGTTGTTTTGGCAACAGTAGTAGGAGCAAAAAAAGTAAATCCAGATATGGATTATTTTCCACTATCTGTAAATTACCAAGAAAAATACTATGCAGGTGGTAAAATACCAGGTGGATTTTTTAAGAGAGAAGCCAGACCAACTGAAAGTGAACAATTAATATCAAGATTAATTGATAGACCTATCAGACCCTTGTTCCCTGGTGAATTTAAAAATGAGGTTCAGTTGTTACCAACAGTAATCTCATATGATAAAGAAAACCAACCAGATATCTTAGCAATCACTGCTTCATCAGCAGCATTAGCTATTTCAGGAATGCCATTTATGGGTCCTGTAGGGGCTTCAAGAGTTGGTTATGTTGATGGTAAATATATTCTTAACCCATCAAAAGCTGAATTAGAAAACTCTACTTTAGATTTAGTAGTAGCAGGAACTAAAGACGCTGTGCTAATGGTTGAGTCAGAAACATCAGGTTTATCTGAAGAAATAATGTTAGCTGCAGTTAAATTTGGTCATGAGGGCTTTGTTCCAGTAATTAAGATGATTGAGGAGTTAGCTAAAGAATGTAGAAAGCCAGAATGGATTGTTGAAAAGAAAGATTTATCTGAAGTTAAGAAAAAACTTGAGAGTGAATTTACTAAAGATTTAACTAAAGCTTTTGGGACAATAGATAAACAAGATAGGTCAAATCAAATTTCAGAAATTTCTGAAAAAGCCAAGCAGCTTTTTGCGGACAATGAAAGTTATTCTGATTTTAATATTAATGATGAATTAAAAAATCTTGAAAAGAAAATTGTTAGAACTGATATTCTTAAAAACAAAAAAAGAATTGATGGTAGAGGTTTAGCAGATGTAAGAGCTATTGAGTGTGAAGTTGGTGTTTTACCAAGAACTCATGGTTCAGCATTATTTACTAGAGGAGAAACACAAGCAATTGTTGTTACTACCTTAGGGACATCTGATGATGAACAAAGAATAGAAAGTCTAGATGGTCAGTCCAGAGAAAGGTTTATGCTTCATTATAACTTTCCTCCTTTTTCAGTCGGTGAAACTGGAAGAATTGGAACAGGAAGACGTGAAGTTGGACATGGAAAGTTAGCATGGAGAGCAATCAATTCTTCACTTCCTCCAAAAGAATCATTTCCTTACACTTTTAGAGTAGTGTCAGAGATTACAGAATCAAATGGTTCTTCTTCAATGGCTACAGTTTGTGGAACATCTCTTGCATTAATGGATGCAGGCGTACCAATTAAAGAGCCAGTTGCAGGTATTGCAATGGGACTAATTAAAGAAGGCGATGATTTTAGTGTTTTATCAGATATTTTAGGTGATGAAGATCACTTAGGAGATATGGACTTTAAAGTTGCTGGTACCAAAGATGGAATTACTTCACTTCAAATGGATATCAAAATTACTGGTATTACATTTGAAATCATGGAGCAGGCTTTAAAGCAGGCTAAAGAAGGAAGAGTTCATATCTTAGGTGAAATGAATAAAGCTTTAAGTGAATCGAGAGCTGATGTTGGACAACATACTCCAAAAATGGAACAGATAACTGTTGATAAAAAAGATATCGCAGCTGTAATTGGAAAAGGTGGTGCAACGATTAGAGAGATTGTTGAAAAATCAGGAGCTAAACTAGATGTTAATGATGAAGGAGTTGTAACAGTTGCTGCTCCAGATGAAGAGTCTAGAAACATCGCTATGCAAATGATTAAAGACATCACTGCAAAAGCTGAACTAAATAAGATTTATTCAGGTAAAGTAATGAAGATTATGGAGTTTGGTGCATTTGTTAACTTCTTAGGTAAACAAGATGGTCTTGTTCACATTTCAGAACTTGCTCCTAAAAGAGTAGAAAAAGTTACTGACGTTGTTAAAGAAGGTGACGAAGTAAAAGTTAAAGTGATTGGTTTTGATAGAGGAAAAGTTAAACTCTCTATGAAACAAGCTGCTGAATAATACTTTGAATTAAAGTTCTAAACCCCTGGAGTGAAAGTTTTGGGGGTTTTTTATTTACCAAATATTCCTAATTTTACTCCATAATCAACTGCAACACCGTAATCAGGATCATCATCGCTATCAACAACAAGTTGACCAGACCTGCTTAACAATTTATGACAGTCTTTAGTTAAATGCCTGAGTTTAACTTTTTTTCCAAAGCTATTATATTTATCAGCAATATCTTCAATTGCTTTTAAAGCTGATTGATCAATTACTTTAGATCTTACAAAATCAATAATAATGATATCTGGATCTTCAGATGGGTTAAAAAGTTCTAAAAAACTATTAGTTGAACTAAAAAAAAGAGGTCCTTCTATCTCATAAACTTTTGCACCTTTTTCTGTTTTAGAGGGTCTTTCAGTTGCTCTAATTTTTGATGCAGATTTCCATGCAAAAACTAATGCAGAAACAATCACTCCTACTACTACTGCAACTGCTAGGTCTTCTAAAACAGTTACTACTGTTACAAGCACTGTAACTAGTGCATCGCTCCTTGGAACAAAAAATAAAATCTTTAAAGAATTCCAGGCAAATGTTCCTATTACAACCATGAACATAACACCAACTAAAGCAGCAATAGGAATCATCTCAATAAAAGTAGAAGTGTACAAAATAAAAATTAATAAAAATACGGCAGCTGCTATTCCAGCAATACGTGTCCTTCCACCAGATCTTACGTTAATCATTGATTGTCCTATCATAGCACAACCACCCATTCCCCCAAAAAAACCAGTGACAGTGTTGGCTAATCCTTGTGCTAAACATTCTTGGCTAGCACCCCCTCTTTTATTTGTTATCTCTCCTACTAAATTCAAAGTTAGTAAACTTTCTATCAATCCAATTGAAGCTAAAATAAAAGCATAGGGGAAAATAATCTTTAATGTTTCAATGTTAAGAGAAACACTTGGAATAGAAAAGTTTGGAAGGCCTCCTTTAACACTGGCAAGATCACCAACATTAGGTATATCGATTTTTAAAATTAAAACTAAAATAGTTGTAAATAAAATAGCTACTAGCGTAGATGGTAATGCCTTTGTTATTTTAGGTAAAAACCAAATAATAAACATCGTAAATGCAACAAATATAATTGAATAAAGTAATGTATCGCCCGTAATCCAAACTGATTGTCCAAATGTATTGATTGTTTTAAATTGACCAAGTTGAGAAATAGCAATTACTATTGCTAATCCATTAACAAAACCAAGCATTACAGGTTCAGGAACCATTCTAATAAATTTACCAAGCTTAAATACACCAGCAATTAGTTGTAATATTCCCATTAAAACTACAGTAGCAAATAAATATTGGGTTCCGTGATCCATAACAAGAGCGACCATAACTACCGCTAAAGCCCCGGTAGCTCCAGATATCATTCCAGGTCGTCCTCCAAGCAAAGCTGTAATTAAACCAACGATAAAAGCTGCATAAAGACCTGACAAGGGTGCAACTCCAGCAACAAATGCAAATGCAATAGCTTCTGGAACCAAAGCTAAAGCAACAGTCAATCCTGATAAAATTTCAATACGAAATAAAGAAAAAGAAGCCTTCTCTTTTGGTATATAATTTTGAGTAGTTACTCTAATAGATTTTACAAAAGCTAGGAGTGCATCAGCATGTCTTGTTTTTTTCAAAATATTAAATTTTCAGGTAATATTTTTAGGATCTGGCATCCCAACCTTATTATATCCAGCATCAACGTAGTGAATTTCACCAGTAACACCGTTTGCAAGGTCGCTTAGTAGATATAATGCTGAATTTCCAACATCATGAATATCTACGTTTCTTTTAAGGAAAGAATGGTCTTCATTCCATTTATATAAGAATTTTGCATCCCCAATAGCAGAAGCTGCTAACGTTTTAATAGGTCCAGCGCTTATTGCGTTTACTCTCATGCCTTTAGCACCCAAGTCTCTTGCAAGATACTTAACACTTGCCTCAAGAGCAGACTTACAAACACCCATTACATTATAATTTGGAATAGCTTTAGTAGATTCGTAAGTTAAAGTTAACATACTGCCACCCTCTTTCATTATCTTAGAAGCTTCTTTTGCAACTTCTGTAAATGAAAAACATGAAATTAACATACTTCTTAAAAAATTTTCTCTAGTTGTGTTTAAATACTCACCTGATAATTCTGATTTATCTGAAAAAGCAACAGCGTGAACTACAAAATCAATTTGTTCCCACTGAGATTTAATATCTTCAAAAAGTTTTATTACTTCTTCTTTGTTTTCAACATCACAACTAAATGTTGCTTTTGAATTTAATTTTTCAGCTAAAGGAATAACTCTTTTTTTTAAAGCATCACCTAAGTAAGTGAATGCAAGTTCAGCACCTGCTTCTGCAAGTTTTTGTGAAATTCCCCAAGCAATAGATCTTTCATTTGCAACACCCATGATTAATCCTTTTTTTCCCTTCATTAAACTCATCTAGACCTTTTCAAAAATTAAAGTTGCATTTGTTCCACCAAAACCAAAACTGTTTGACATAACAGAGTTTAATTTAACATCTGTTTCAGTTTTAGTAACGATCGGAAATTTTTTAGCCTCATCATCCATGTCAGTGATGTTAACAGAAGCTGTGATGAAGCCATTTTTCATCATGATTAAACTATAAATTGCCTCATGAACTGAAGCAGCACCTAATGGGTGACCTGAAAGTGATTTAGTAGAACTAATTTTTGGCACCTCAGCACCAAACGCTTCTCCTACACCTCTTAACTCTGTAATATCTCCTACTGGAGTTGAAGTTCCGTGTGTGTTTAGGTAATCCATTTTACTTTTAGCAGTTGCTAAAGCCATCTTCATGCATCTAACAGCACCTTCACCTGATGGGGCCACCATATCATACCCGTCAGAAGTCGCACCATACCCTGTTAATTCAGCATATATGTTTGCACCTCTTGCTTTTGCATGTTCATACTCTTCAAGCACTAAAACTCCACCACCACCCGCTATTACAAAGCCATCTCTAGTCTTATCATAAGCTCTTGAAGCAGCTTCAGGTGCATCATTGTATTTAGAAGACAATGCTGTCATAGCATCAAACATTGCAGTCATAGCCCAGTGTAATTCTTCACTTCCACCTGCAAAAACAACATCTTGTTTGCCCATTTGAATGAGTTCACTTGCATGACCAATACAGTGTCCACTAGTTGCGCAAGCAGAACTCATCGTATAATTAACTCCTTTAATTTTAAAAGGCACAGCAAGAGTTGCTGAAGATGTACTAGCCATAGTTCTTGGAACAATAAATGGTCCCATTAATTTTGGTGTTTTAGCTCTAGTCTTATCAACTGATAAAACAACATTTTCTATTGAAGGACCACCAGAACCCATAACTATTCCAGTTCTAAAATTACTTACATCTTTATCCTCTAAACCTGAATCCTTAATAGCCTCTTTCATCGCAATATAATTATATGCAGACCCAGAGCCCATAAATCTGATAGTTTTTCTATCAACATGATCTTCAAGTTTGATATTTGGTTTTCCATGAATATGACTTCTTAAATTATGTTCTTTGTATTCTTCACAAAAAGATATTCCAGATTTTGAATTTAAAAGAGACTGATAAACTTCCTCTTGATTATTCCCCAAACAAGATACAATTCCTAAACCTGTAACTACTACTCTTCTCATTATTTAAATAACCCCACCTTTAAATTTTCTGCTGAATATATTTTTTTATCACCTGCAAACAATAAACCATTTGCAAGACCAACTGATGTTCCTCCAGGTGACATAATTTTTTTCATATCAATTATATAGGTTGCTTTTTTAACACTTTTTAAAACTTCACCAGTGAATTTTACTGTACTCACTCCTAAAGCTCTTCCTTTTCCAGGATTACCAAGCCATCCAAGATAAAACCCAACTAGTTGCCACATAGCATCTAAGCCAAGACAACCTGGCATAACTGGATCTCCTTTAAAGTGGCAATCAAAGAACCAAAGGTCATCCTTAATATCTAGTTCAGCCTTTATAATGCCCTTGTTAAAAGCCCCACCAGCATCATTGATTTCTGTTATCCTATCAAACATTAACATTGGTGGAAGAGGTAATTTTGCATTGCCTGGGCCAAAAAGTTCGCCATTACCGCAACTTATTAGCTCATTGTATGTGAATGAGTTTTTTTTCATAAATTTCAGTTTCTTAATACTTGATTTATCATCAATATAATATAGAAATAGTTTAGAATTATTATAAACAGTAATGAGCAATATAAGTATATACAAGGAAAAATTAAGAGAATCTGGCTTAAGACCAACAAGACAGAGACTAAAAATTTGTGAAGTATTGTTCACACCTGAAAAAACCTTTCACTTTACAATAAATGATTTGACTAAAATTATTGAGAATAAGTTGAGTGAAAAAATTTCTCTAGCAACAGTTTACAATACAATTCATGCATTTAAAAAAAAAGGATATTTAAAAGAAATTTCTATCAACTCAGATAAAAGTTATTTTGACACTAACGTAACCGAGCACCATCATTTTTTTGACGAAGACACTAATGAGTTAATTGATTGTAGTAATGAAGAAATTGATTCTGTAAATATAAAAAAAAATATCACTGGAAAAAAAATAAAATCAGTGGAAGTATTGATTAAAGTTGCGAGTGATAATCAAAATCAAAATTAATTTAATATTTTCAATAACTTAACGTTCACATTAAAACAATTCTAAACTGTTGACATTCACCCTCGAATGATTATATATCTATCATAATCATTAAGGAGAAAAATATGTCATTAAAAGGTAGTAAAACAGAAGAAAACTTAAAAGACGCATTTGCAGGCGAAAGTCAGGCAAACAGACGTTATCTATATTTTGCTCAAAAAGCAGATATTGAAGGGTATAACGATGTAGCATCTGTATTTAGATCTACAGCTGAAGGTGAAACAGGTCATGCACATGGACACCTTGAGTATCTTGAAGAAGTTGGAGACCCAGCAACGGGACTACCAATTGGTGAGACTAAAGCAAATTTAGCTTCAGCAGTACAAGGTGAAACACATGAGTATACAGACATGTACCCAGGTATGGCAAAAACAGCTAGAGAAGAAGGCTTTCCAGAAATTGCTGATTGGTTTGAAACTTTAGCAAAAGCTGAAAAATCACACGCAGGTAAATTCCAAAAAACATTAGAATCTATTGCGTAAATAAGATTTAATTTATGGTGGGGGTCTTCCCCACCATTAATCCTAAAATTTTAAATATGAGTAAAGAAGGCAGCATAGATGCACCCATTAGACATCCAATAAATTTTGAGCATCCTGATTTTTTAGACCCTAAAAAATTAGATGACGAAATGAGAAGAGCATTTGATATCTGTCATGGATGCAGAAGGTGTTTTAATTTATGCGACTCGTTTCCAAAATTATTTGACATGATAGATGAGTCTGAAAATGAAGATGTAGAAAGTTTAAAGAGTGAACAATTTGAACCTGTAGTAGACGCTTGTACTTTATGTGACATGTGCTTTATGACTAAGTGTCCTTATGTTCCGCCCCATGATTTTGATTTAGACTTTCCTCATTTAATGTTGAGATATAGAACAGCTCAGAAAAAATTAAATAAATTACCTGCAGTGCCAGCACAATTAGCCCAAATTGATAGAAATGGAAAAGTTGGTGTAATGCTATCATCACTAATAAATTGGGCGTCAAATATTAAAAATAAATTCTTTAGAAAAATATTAGAGTTAGTTGCTGGAATTGATGTGAGAGTTAAGCTTCCCACCTATAATTCAGAAACATTTACAAATTATTTTAAAAAAAATAATATTCCAACAAATAGTGAAGCCCCGTCTAAAGACAGAAAAGTTGTAATTTATTCAACATGCTTTGTTAATTTTAATAAAAAAGATACAGGCGTAGCTGCATTAAAAGTTTTAAAAAAAAATGGAGTAGAAGTTCAAGAAGCTTATCCAGGTTGTTGTGGAATGCCTTATCTTGAACAGGCAGATTTACCAAAAGTTGTAGAGCAAGCCAAAAAAGTTTCCAAAGATTTGATGGAATGGGTAGACAAGGGTTATCAAATTATTACTTTAACAGCTAGCTGTGGCCTAATGCTAAAATTTGAATGGCCTTTACTATTGCCAAATGACGAAAACATTAAAAGACTTTCAAAAAGTGTTAGTGATATAGACGAATATATCGTTGATATAGCTCAAAAAGAGGGACTAGCAGAAGGTTTACAAGAAATTGATGGTGGAGTTACTGTTCACAACGCATGTCATGCAAGAGCACAAAACATGGGTATTAAATCTAGAGATATGTTGAAATTTATTCCTAATATAAAAATGGATGTTGTTGAAAGATGTGCTGGTCATGGGGGAACTTTTGGTGTGATGAAGGAAACTCACGATTTAGCTGTAAAAGTTGGAACTCCAACAGCAAGACAAATTAAAAATAAAAATAATAAATATATGGCTTCAGATTGTCCTTTGGCGGGCAAACATTTAAAGCAACTAGAAACAGACACAAATATTGCAAATGATGAGGCACTTCATCCTATCGAATTAATGGCAAAAAGTTATAGGCTATAATTATGAGTAAAGAAAAAAGACAAATAGAAAAAGAAGATTTATTACCATCTGATGTTTATGTAAAAAGTAGAAAGCAAATCAGAAAAGATTTAGTTGAGTTTAAAAAAGATAGAAGAATAGCGCTTGGTCCTTATGCTACTTTTTATTTTGAAAGTTTTGAAACTATGGTTGCTCAAGTTCAAGAGATGCTACACATTGAAAAAGGTGGAGATGAGCAATTAAAAGATGAGTTAATAGCTTACAACCCTTTGGTTCCAAACGGAAAAGAACTTACAGCTACACTAATGTTTGAAATTGATAATCCAATTTCAAGAGCTGCATTTTTAGGTAAAGTTGGAGGAATTGAAGAAAAAATATTCATCAAAATTAATAATGAAGTTGTTAAAGCTGTTCCAGAAGGAGATGTTGATAGAACATCAGCAGAGGGAAAAGCTTCTTCAGTTCAGTTTATCCATTTCAAATTAAATGATAATCAAATTTTTAAATTTAAGTCAGATGGTGCAACAATTGAACTCGGAATTGATCATAAAGAATACACTCACACCACAAAACTAGCTGAAGATAGTGTTAAATCACTATGTGCTGACTTTATTTAATAGAACCCCAAATATTTTCAGTTTTGACCCAACCTGAATAGTCAGCAGTCTTTATATTACACCATATATTTTCACATTTTTTTAAAACTAATAACCTTCCTTTTTCTAGTTTGGCTATCGGTTTTGAAAAGTTAGATGGTTTTTTATACAAAATTTTGTCCTCTAAAATGATAATAGAGTTTGATTTTTTAACCTGAGAAACATGGATCCATCCACTATTATTTTTTAAGTCTACAATTCTTCTAAAATTCTCTTTTTGATCTATTTGTTTTATAGGTAAATTTATTTTTTTATAAATATATTTAATTTTGGAATCAAAACTTGGCCCATATCGAACATTTACTTTGCTCTTTTTTAAAGAAAGAAACTTTTCTTCTGCTATTAAACATTGACCAAATAAAACTGATAGACACAAAACATAAATAACTATTTTTTTTATCATTTACAAAAACAGTTTTTTCTTTTTTTAAGCTTAACTTTTCTAAAATTTAATTGTAATAAATCTAAGATAAAAATATATCCATCAAGACTCTTTCCAATATCAAGTATTTTCTTTAAAACTTCGTTTGCTTGTATAGTTCCAATTATACCAGCAACAGTACCAAGAATACCTTCTGACTCACAATTTAATAGATCATCTGAAATATCAGAGTCTTGAAAAAAACATCTTAAACACGGGATCTTTTTATTCTTAAAATTAAAAGTAAATATATGACCGTCAAATTTACTTATAGCTCCAGTTACAAGTATTTTTTTAAATTTATAACAAAAATCATTTAATAAAAATTTTGTGGAAAAATTATCAGAGCCATCAACTATATAATCATAATCTTTTATAATTTTCTTAAAATTATTTTTATTTAGTCTTATTTTGTAAATCTTAATTTTAATACTTGGGTTTATTTTTTTAATTTTACCCCTTGCTACTTGAACTTTAAATTTTCCTATATCACTGGCATTATAAAGACTTTGTCTGTGTAGATTGGATAAACTAATTTTATCATCATCAACTATTCCTATCGAACCAACACCAGCTCTTGCAAGAAATTCAGCAACAGGAGACCCTAAGCCACCCATTCCAACAATTAAAACTTTTGCAGATATAATTTTTTTTTGTCCTACAGCGCCAATTTCCTTTAGTACTATTTGTCTTGAGTATCTCTCTATTGATGCTTTTCTTAATTGGTTATTCATTTACCTGTTGAGCCAAATCCACTATCACCTCTTAATGTATCAGGCAAATTATCTATTTCTTCAAGCTCCATTTTAATTACAGGCATTAAGATCATTTGTGCTATTCTATCTTTATTATTGATTAGAAAGTCTTCTTTACCATGATTAAAAAGTATAACTTTAATTTCTCCTCTATAATCGCTATCAATCGTTCCTGGAGTATTTAAAACTGTAATACTCTTTTTAGCAGCCAAACCAGATCTAGGACGAATTTGGACTTCATAATCCTCTGAAAATGCCATTGTAAGGCCTGTAGGAACTAAATATGAGCTATTAGGGGCTATTCTAATAGGCTCTTCTATAAAAGCCATTAAATCCATACCTGAAGCACCATCTGTTTTGTAAGCAGGTAATTCTACTTTAGGATTTAATTTTTTGATTAATACTTTAGCCACTAAATTTTAATTTAATTTTTTTATAACTCTATCTACTATTTCATCAGAAATTTCAAATTTATTTTTTATTGTAAGCTTTTCATCATTCATATTTTTATCTCTATAATAAATTGAAACTTCATTAAAACTAGAGTCAAATCCAATTGCTTTATTAGAAACATCATTTGCTATTATCCAGTCACAATTTTTTTCTTCTAGTTTTTTTTTTGCATTTTCTTCTACATTATTAGTTTCTGCAGCAAATCCAATTACCAACTTTGGTCTTAGAGAATTATGCTTTGATACATAATTTAAAATATCAATATTTTTTTCTAGTTCTAAATGTAATTTTTCCTGCTTTTTTATTTTACTATTATTTATTTCTTTAACCTTAAAGTCAGCAACAGCTGCTGAAAAAATTGCTACATCTGCTGGTAGATTATCTTTTGTAGCTTTAAGCATCTCATCTGCAGTTTCTACTTTAATTAAGTTTATACTGTTTCCCACCTCTAAATTTGTAGGCCCAGAAATTAAAGTAGTTTGAAAACCTCTTTTAGCGAATGCTTTTGCTAAAGCATGGCCTTGTTTTCCAGAAGATTTATTTGTTATAAATCTTACAGGATCAATATACTCATTAGTTGGTCCAGCCGTTACTAAAGCTTTTAGTTTATAATTCTTATTTAATTCACTAAAGTATGAATTAATTTCTTGAACAATATTATCTGGTTCAGTCATTTTTCCTTCGCCAAATTCTCCACAGGCCATATCACCAACTTCAGGACCTATAATTTTATAACCAAATGATTTTAGTTTTTTAAGATTTTCTTTAGTTGATGGGTGTTCCCACATTCTAACATTCATAGCTGGTGTTAAAAAAATATCTTTATCAGAAGCTAAAATTACAGTTGAAGCCAGATCTTCAGAAGACCCTGCACTCAATTTTGAAATTGTATTAGCTGTAGCTGGAGCCACAACAATTAGGTCTGCCCATCTAGATAGTGAAATATGATCCATTTCAGCCTGATTTTCAGGATTAAATAAGTCTTCATAAACTTTTTCTTGAGATAGTGAGGCAATAGATAAAGGAGTTACAAATTCTTTGGCACTTTTAGTAAGAATAGTTTTAACTTTTGCACCTAATTTTTTTAAAGATCTAATTAGCTCCAAACTTTTATAAGCAGATATGCCACCACATATTATTAAAAGTATTTTTCTTTCAGATAAATTATTCATTGAACAAATTAAAATACTACTAGGCCAAAAATTACAAGCAGTAATAAACCAATAATAGACTGATTTCTAAAGGCAGTCATTTCAGATCTCTTTTCATTTAAGGCGGTAAATGAATTTGAATTTTGGGGGATCTGTCCACTTGCTAAAAATGATAAAGCTTGATTGGCTTTATCCATAATCTCTGGAAAATCAGGCAATCTTTTAATTACTTCAGTGGTAGTTTTTAAACTTTCATTTAACGCATTGATTGGATCTTTTGTTTCTCTTAACCAATTTTCTAAAACTGGTTTTGAAGTCTCCCATATATTGGTATTAGGGTTAAGTTTTCTGGCCACCCCCTCAACAACTACCATTGTTTTTTGTAACATCAATAATTGTGGTTGGGTTTGCATGTTAAATTTTTCAGTAACTTCAAAAAGCTGTTTTAACAATTTCCCCCCAGAAATATCTTTTACGGATTGCCCAAAGATTGGCTCACCAATAGATCTCAATGCTTGCGCTAAATCATTTACAGGTACATCTTTAGGAACTAGACCAGCAACCAAATGTACTTCAGCAACTTTTTTGTAGTCTCTTTGAATAAATCCAAATAAAATTTCAGCTAAAAATCTTTTACTAAGGTTGTCTAATCTTCCCATTATACCAAAATCTATAGGAACAATTTGTCCATTATCATCAATAAATATATTTCCTTGATGCATATCAGCATGAAAAAAACCATCTCTGACAGCATGTCTTAAAAAATGTTGAATAACATCAGAGGCTATTCTTTTAGTATCTATATTTCTTTTTTGTAAATCCTCTGTTTCTCGAATAGAAACACCGTCAACCCAATCAAGTGTCATTACATTTTCGCTTGTAAAATTCCAATAGATAGCAGGAACCCTAAAACCTGCATCATTTTTTGTATTTTCGGCATATTCATTTGCAGCTGCTGCTTCAAATCTTAAATCCATTTCTAAATTAGTTATTTCTTTAAGGAGAAAAACAACTTCTACTAATTTTAATCTTTTAGTTTTTTTTATAAATGACTCAACTATAAAAGCAAAAAGCATTAACGCATCTATTTCTTCATTAAATACTTTCTTAATATCTGGTCTCAAAATTTTAATAGCAACATCTTTTATGGTTCCATTATCATTTATTTTTGCTTTATGAACTTGTGCTATTGAAGCTGCTGCAACTGGCTCACTTAAATCAATGATAGAATTGAAGGTGTCGTCCCCCAAGTCTTTTTTAATTATTGCTTTTGCTTCAGATAAGGTAAAGGCTGGTAATCTATCTTGTAAGCCTTCTAGCTGTTTTGCCAAATGATCTCCAATAATATCAGGTCTAGTAACTAAAAATTGTCCTAATTTAATAAATGTAGTTCCCATTGATTGTATCGATTTAGAAAGCCTTGCCCCTTCATTTTCGTTTAAATTAGTTTTGTTAGGAGCTGAAAAAGAAAATGAAAGTATTTGAAAGATAATCTTGATCGCTAAAGGAGGTTTTTTAAATTTAGAAACGATATTTAAAATGTCAGATTTAGCTAACTTCCTTCCTAATTTAAACAAAGTTAAAAGTTTTTTAATCATTATATTTTCCAACCAGAGTGAATTGCTACAATTCCACCAGATAAATTTCTGTAACTACAATTTTCAAATTTATTAATTTTCATGAGATCAATCAACTCTTCTTGATTAATAAACTCTTCAATGCTTTTTACTAAATACTCATAGGGTTCTTTTTTACCCACTATTGCTTTACCAATTAAAGGAATAAGTTTTGAATAATTTTTATAGATAAAATTCAGATTAGAGTTTTGAATTTTCGAAAATTCTAAACATAGGTAGCGACCACCTGGTTTTAAAACACGATAAGCTTCTGAAAGAGCTTTATTAAGATCCTTGGTGTTACGTAAACCAAAACTAATTGTATAATAGTCACAAGAATTATTTTTAATAGGTAATTTTTCTGCAGGAGCAATGAGCCAGTTAATATTTTTATAAGTGGTTAGTTTTGTTTTTCCTTTACCAATCATTCCTTTATTAGGGTCTACACAAAAAATTTTTCCATCTTTATTTGTTAAATCTAAAAAAAGTTTACCTAGATCACCCGTACCACAAGCAACATCAATTAAAACCTTTTTCTTTGAAGGATTCATCCAACTTATTAAATCTTTTTTCCAAATTCTATGAACACCTAGAGACATAAAGTCATTCATTAAATCATATTTATTGTAAACATTGTCAAAGACGTCTTGAACAAGCCCTTTTTTATTTTGAAGATATTGCTGCATGTAAAATTTATTATTTACTGATAATATAACGTCAAATGCCAGAATTACCAGAAGTAGAAATAGTTAAACAATCGCTAGCTAAAAAAATACAACAAAAAAAAATTAAGAAAGTAATAATTAAAAACAGGAATTTAAGGTTTAGAATTCCTCTAAAATTTGAAAAATTATTACAAAAAAAAATTATTAAAAAAGTAACTAGGTTTTCTAAATATTTAATTTTAAATTTTTCTGAGGGTTCATTTTGTTTAATTCATTTAGGAATGTCAGGCACTATCTATTTAATTAAAAAAAATAATTTGAATGAGGTTACTAATACCAGCTTTTATAATTCTCCAAACTTACCAAAAAAACATAATCATGTTGAAATACAATTCCAAGATTTAAAAGTTATTTATAATGATCCTAGAAGATTCGGATTTTTTAAATTCATATATAATAAACAAGAATTAATGAATAAATTTAGTCATCTAGGGCCAGAACCATTTTTTGAGAACTTTAATTTAAAGTATTTATTAAAATATTTTTTTAATAAAAAAAAAAACATTAAAAATTTTTTAATAGATCAAAAATTTGTATCTGGGATAGGTAATATTTATGCTAGTGAAATTTTATTTTTAAGTAAAATTAAACCAACACGGCAGGCAATGAAATTATCCAAAGAAGATTGTAAAAAAATTATTTTTTTTTCAAGAAGTGTTCTCAATAAAGCGATTCAAAAAGGTGGATCAAGTATTCGTGATTTTAAAAATGTTTCTGGAAAAAGTGGGAATTTTCAAAAAGAATTTAAAGTTTATCAAAGAGAAAATTTAAATTGTCTAGGAAATGAATGTGCAGGTAAAGTAAAGAAAATATCTATCTCTAATAGATCGACTTTCTTTTGCAATATATGTCAAAAATAAACAATTATTCTATTGACCAGTATAAATTCTCGAGCTATACCACTGCGCTTATGGCAAACACAAAATCAGCAATTAAAAGAATTAGAAAAATTACTACACAAACCCTTGTAAATAAGGCTCGTAAGAGCAAATACAGAAATGCTATAAAAAAAATTAACCTTCTAATTGAAGATAAGAAAAAAGCTGAAGCCTTGAAATTCTTACCTAAGTTGAATTCTGAATTGATGAAAGTAGCAAAAACTGGAATAATTAAAAAAGCTAATGCATCAAGAAACGTCTCAAGAATTACTAAAAAAATTGCGTCCCTTTAAATTACAACACATGGTTACTTTTAGCCATTCATATATTATTATAAACACAAAATATAAAAAGAATTTTTAAATATTTACTATATATAGATTTAGTAAAAAAAAGGAAAATTTTTTTCTTAAAACACACACTCACAGATTTAAAATTTGTAAAACAGTTTTTACAAAAAAGTGAACATTACGACATTAATTATTTAGAAATATCTATTCGCGCTACAAACGATTCCCCTTAAAAGTTTATTTTTTTTTTATTTTTTTAAATTAATTATTGCAAAATGTTTGTTTTGCTTCTAACTGAGTTCATTCCTACAAATTTATGTCTAACAAAAATACTATTCAAAATTTAAAAAAAAACTCCCCAGAAGCATTAGACTGGGCTCTTATTCAAAAAGATATGAAGAGTAAACTAGGTAGCGATATATATGAAAGCTGGCTTAGAAAAATAGATTTTGTTGAAGAAATGAGTAATTACATTTTACTTTCTGTCTCGACTAGATTTATAAGAGATTGGATAACTTCAAGATATTTAGATCAAATTTTACAAATTGTAAAAGTCTATAAAAAAGATTTAACAAGAATTGAATTTAAAATTATTGAAAAAAACTACGAAAATGATCTTCAAAATAAAACTCTGCCAAGTGTAAATAACGAAAATGTATCATTTATTAAAGACACATACTTACAATATAATAGAATTGATCCCAACAAACGATTTGAAAACTTTATTACTGGAACTAGCAATAAATTAGCCTACGAAGCATCATTAAAAGTTTCAGAAAATATCTCTCATTATAATCCACTTTACATTTATGGGGGTGTTGGAATGGGCAAAACTCATTTATTGAATTCTATTGGCCTTTCATTGAAAGACAAAAATAAAGTGATGTTTATTTCTGCAGAGAGATTTATGTATCAATTTGTCAAATCTATTAAATCTAATGATATGGTAAAATTTAAGGAATATTTTAGAAATACTGACATTTTATTAATTGATGATATTCAGTTTATGAATGGCAAAGAAGCAATGCAGGAAGAATTTTTTCATACTTTCAATGCATTACTTGATAAAAATTCGCAGATAATAATTTCTGCGGACAGAGCCCCAAACAAACTACCAAGAATCCAAGATAGAATTAAATCAAGATTTGCAGGAGGTTTGGTCGTTGATATTCAAAAACCTGATTATGAACTTAGAAGTAAAATTCTTAAACAAAAAACAGAGGAACTTAATATTTTTTATTCAAATCAAATAAATATCTCTGAAGAAATACAAAAATTTATTAGCACTGAAATTACAGGAAGTATTAGAGAATTAGTCGGCGCAATCAATAGAGTTGTTTCTTTCTCAAGGATATATAACAAAGTTCCAAATTTATCAGAAGTAAAAATTGTTTTAAAAGACCTGTTGAATATAGGTGAGAATAAAGTAACAATTGATTTAATCCAATCTACTGTTTGTAAATTCTTTAAAATTAGCAAAAATGAAATGTTGTCTTCAAGAAGATCAAGATATTTGGTCAGACCAAGACAAGCAGCTATTTATTTAACTAAAATATTGACATCTAAATCTTTACCAGAAATAGGAAGGGAGTTCTCCAATCGAGACCATACAACAATTATACATTCTGTTAAAACAATTGAAAAATTAAAAGAAAGAGATCCAGAAATGAATGACAATATTAACAACTTAAAAAATCAAATATTGTATACTAAAGAAAATGAAATTTAACGTTAACCAGCAAGATTTGCAACAAGCTTTGAATTATTGTCAGGGTGTAATAGAAAAAAGAAGTACACTTCCAATTTTATCAAATGTTTTATTAAACGCTGATAAGTCAAGTTTAACAATTACTGCAACAGATTTAGACTTAATATTTATTCATCAAATAAATAATGTAGAGGTTATTGAAGAAGGAAATACAACTACCACTTCATCAATCATGTATGATATTATAAGAAAGTTTTCCACTGGAAAAAAAATTAACCTGTCTTTAACGGATGTTAGCAAACTGCAAGTTGAGTCAGAAAAATCTGTTTTTAATTTAAATTGTATTGGTGCATCTGAATTTCCATTAACTGATGAAAATTTTAATCAAAATGAGTTCTCTATAAAATCTAAACAACTATTAAAACTGTTGAATAAATGTAAATTTTCAGTTTCTAATGATGAAACAAGACATTATCTAAGTGGAATTTTCCTTCATCAAACTGAAATTGAGGATAAAAATTTTCTAACAGCAGCAGCAACAGATAGTCACAGAATGTCTATTTCCAAAATACGATTAGATCAAAAAGTAGATTTTGAAGCTGTTATATTGCCTAAAAAAACAATCTTTCAACTGTGTTCTCTATTAGAGAATTATAATGGAGATGTGAAGATTTCAAATGTTAAATCTAAAATTAAATTTGAATTAAATAATAGTATTTTAATCTCAAAGTTAATTGATGGTAAATTTCCTAACTATGTTCAGGTGATACCAAAAAATAATCAAAAGAAATTAGAAATAGACTTAAAGTTATTTTTAGACTCTGTTGACAGAGTTGCATCAGTTTCATTAGATAAAAAAGATGGAGTAAAATTTGATCTATCAAAAGATGTTTTAAATTTGTCTGTAAATAATACAAACAGTGGTGATGGAAAAGAAAGTCTAAGTGTAAAGTTTGAGCATGATTTAGAAATTAGTTTTAATTCAAGATATTTGATTGATGTTGCTTCACAATTAGATGGAAATAAAATTGAAATTTTTTTTAATGATACTGCTTCTCCAGCTTTAATTAAAGATCCAGATGATTTTGATAGTATTTTTGTTGTAATGCCTATGAAAGGTTAATTTAGAAAGTCTAGTTCAGAGTATATAACGCTCTCTAATTTTTTTAAAAAAATTTCTTTTTGTAGCCCAGGTTCAATTGCTTTCAAAATTGAGATAGTTAAAATTGTATTAATTTTTTTTAAACCTTTTTTTGGCCAAGTATTTCCAGAGTTAATTGCTATTGGTTGGCATGAAATTTTTAGTTCTTCATAAATTCTACTAGAACCTTTTTTAAAAGGTGTTCTGTCTTTAGGTAATAATCTTGTACCCTGTGGAAAAATAATTAGTGGTCTATCTGATAAATTTATTTGTTTTGATATATCATTAAAAAAACTAAGGTTTTCTTTTGATATTTTATTTCTTTTTATTGATATTGAGCCAATTTTTTTAAGATGCCAACCAAATATTGGGAGCAAAAGTAACTCTTTTTTTAAAATAAAAACTGGAGAATTAAAAATTGTTTGTAAAAAAAAAGTTTCAAACATTGACTGATGAGAGGATGCTATAAAAAACTTTTTATCTTTAATTATATTTTCCCTACCTTTAATTATTATCTTTGTTGATAAAAAAACACGCAAACAAAATGAGGTCCAATACCCCATAATTTTTCCTCCGAATAAGGTTATTTTTTGAGGAAGAAAAAATGCAGGAATAAATATAATAGAAATAATAATAATTCCTGAAAAGAAGAAAAGAGAAAATAAAAGATTTCTTATCATTTGAATCAAAAACTAGATTAAATCTTTCAGCTTTTGTCTTTTTTTAATAACATTAATTTTAGATCCTTTAATGAGTATTTCTGTTGGTTTAGGTCTCATGTTATAATTTGAGCTTAACGACATGCCATATGCTCCAACATCACACATAAGCACAAGATCTTTTTCTTTTAATTTCTGAAATTTTTTTAATGTCGTAAATTTATCTGTACTTTCACAAATCGGACCAACAAACTCATAAGTCTTCTTTGAAGTTTGGTTTGTTTTTGTTACAGGTATAGTTCTATGATTTGCACCATATAATGCTGGTCTCATAAGGTCATTCATAGCAGCATCGAGTATAACAAAGTCTTTTTTTTCATTTCCCTTTATGTAAATAACTTTTGAAATAAGTGAGCCTATGTTACCAACTATTGATCTTCCAGGTTCAAATATAATTTTAGAATTATGATTTCTTAAAAATTTTTTTATAGCAATATTATATTTTTGGTAATTAAGTTTCTTAGTATTTTTTTCATAAGATATTCCCATGCCACCACCAAGATCGATAAATTCAAAATCATGATTACTTTTTTTAATAATTTTATCTATTACTTTAAGCATTTTTTCATACGGTTTATGATCTAAGATCTGGCTTCCCAAATGAACACTTAAACATTTAAGATTGATATTTTTTGAGAGTCCAACATATTTTACTACTTTGAAAAATGTTTTCTCATCTACGCCAAATTTATTTTCTTTTTTCCCTGTTGAAATTTGCTTTAATGTTTTGGCGTCAATATTTGGATTAAGTCTAATACCAATGTTTACAATTTTATTTTTGTATTTAGCAATCCTTTCAATTTCACTAATCTCACTTTCAGACTCAGCATTTATCAACAAAATTTTTTTATCGATTGCATAGTTTATTTCATTTGAAGTTTTTCCAACTCCAGAAAAAACAATTTTTTTTGGATTTATGCCAGCTTTAAGTGCTATCATTAATTCACCAATAGAAACTACATCAGCCCCAAGTCCAAACTTTTTAATTTCTCTAATTAAAGTTATATTTGTATTAGATTTAACTGCAAAACATATTAAGGGTGAAAATGATTTAAAACTCTTTTTAAAATTATCGATATTTTCTTTTAATTGGCCAAATGAGTAACAATATGTTGGGGTGCCAAATTTTTTAGCAATATCTTGAACTTTAACCCTTTCGATAGAGAGACTTTTATTAATATATTTCATTAAATCTGAAATGTAAGGATATTATTTTTGTTAGCCTTATATTCAGGATCTCCCTTTTTTCCACAAGATAATAATAAAATACCAAATATAGAAATTAAAATTATTTTTTTTATCATTTTATGTCTTTTTTATATTTCATTATCATTTTTTTAATATTATCAAAAGATGTTCCACCATAAGATTTTTTGGAGTTTACAGAGTTTTTTACATTAAAAACCTTTAATACTTCAGTTGTAAGCTTTGGTTCAATTTTTTTTAATTCCTCAGCACTAAGCTCATTTAATTTTTTATTTTTCTTTTCTGCAAAATTAACAATCATGGCTGTAATTTGATATGCTTTCCTAAAAGGCATTGAATGGTTTTTAACAAGATAATCAGCTAAATCTGTAGCTGTAATATAGCCAGAATTTGCAAGATTTAACATTTGTTGCTTGTTAGGCCTTAAATTTTTTAAGACTTCATTAAGAATTGAAATACAATTATTTAGAATTTCATTAGATTTAAATAATATTTCCTTATCATCTTGTAAATCTTTAAAATAGGAAATTGGTAAGCCCTTGAGTATAGTTAACATTGAAAATAAGTTTCCATAAGTTGTTCCAGTTTTTCCTCTTAGATATTCTAATAAGTCAGGGTTTTTCTTTTGAGGCATTATAGAGGATCCCGTAACAACTTTGTCTGAAAGGGTGATCAAATTAAAACCATCAGAATTCCAAATAATTAATTCCTCTGCAATTCTTGAAATATGCATGGAACAAACTGATACACTATACAAAAAATCTAGAACAAAATCTCTATCAGCAACAGTATCTATGGAGTTATTAGTTGGCTTTTCAAAGCCTAATTTTTTTGCAGTGAAATTTCTATCAATATTAAAAGAAGTGCCAGTTAATGCTGCAGCACCAAGAGGACATTCTGATAAACTTTTTATGTTATATAAAAATCTATTTTTATCTCTATTAAACATTTCTACATAGGCCATTAAATAATGTGCAAACGATACAGCTTGAGCATTTTTTAAATGTGTAAATCCTGGCATTATTGTTTCAATATTTTTTTCAGAAACTTTAAGAATTGTTTTTATAATATCATTTAAATTTTTAATAATTTCTTTGGTTGCAGAACTAGTCCACATTTTAAAATCAGTAATGACTTGATCATTTCTAGATCTAGCAGTATGGATATATCCTGCATCTTCACCTATAATTTGAAACAATCTTTTTTCAATATTCATATGAATATCTTCATATTTTTTATTATATTCAAATTTATTTTTTAAAATTTCTTTTTCAATTTTGTTTAGTCCATAGATTATCTTATTCTTAATCTTAAAAGAAATAATTTTCTGCCTAAATAGCATTTCAACATGCACAATCGATCCTAAAATATCTTCTTTAAAAAGCTTTTTATCAATGTCTATCGAATTACCTACTTTTTGAAATAGTATAGAAGCATCTTCCTTTATTCTTGAATTCCATATTGCCTTATTGTTTTTATTTTTGTTCATGATAATTAATTATACATATTTAGTATGAAATTATTAATAATATTTATTTATCTAATAATCACAAATTTTAGTTATGCTTCAGAAAAGCCTAATATAAGAAATTTAATTTTAATTAAAAACCCAGAGACATATGATGATGTGACTTTTAGAGACACAAATCAAAAAAACATTAATTTAGATGATTTTAGAGGAAAATTAGTCTTATTTAACTTTTGGGCAACTTGGTGTGTTCCATGTAAAGACGAGATGCCATCTTTAGACAATCTTCAATCAAATAGTGATTTCAAAGATTTAAAAATTTTTCCTATAAATATGGGTAAAGAAAATGTTTCTAAGATGGAACTTTTTTTTAAAGAATTGAATGTTCGAAATTTAGATATTTTTATAGATGCGCCTGCTACTTTAGCAAAAAAATTTTCGTTAAGAGGAATACCCACTACAATTCTATTTAACAAAGAAGGCAAGGAGTTTGCAAGAATTGTGGGCTCCACTGATTTCGATAATGAGGAGTTTATTGATTGGTTGAAAAATTATGATTAATTTTTAAAAAAATAAGCAAAACAGACTAAGACTATTATAGCTATAAACTGAAAAAGTACTCTAAACTGCATTAATTTATTTGAGTATTTTTTACTAGTCTCTCCACCTTTAAATAGTGTGCCAATTCCTAAAATTAATACAACGGCAACGACTATTAAAAGGGCTATACCAAAAATTTTAACTAATGTTCCAGAAATCATAATTATATTGTAGTGTCTTTTTTATATAAAAAAACATAATAAAAACATCTATGACACTTTGTCTGACAGCTTCGATTATAAAGCCAGAAAAAAATATACCAATTAAGAATGCGGTTATTTTACTTCACGGATATGGTGGTGATGGAAAAGACATAGGTATGTTAACCTTAAATTGGAAAAGGTTTTTACCAAATACTATTTTTATATGTCCTGATGGACATGAAAGATGTGCAATCAATCCAGCTGGATACCAATGGTTTGACTTAACCAGTGATAATCTTGAATATATTTTAGAACAGTCAAAAAAAGCTGAAATAAAGCTTAATCAATTTATTGAAGAAATAAAAAATGAATATAATTTAGAAAATTCACAAATTTGTTTATCAGGCTTTAGCCAAGGATGCATGATGTCTATAAATTTAGGACTAACAAGTACCAAAAACTATAATTGCATTGTTGGTTTTTCTGGAAAAGTAATAAATCAAGAGGATCTAATTAAAAGAAAAACTTCTTCAACAAAAATATTATTGCTTCATGGAGATAAAGATGAAGTTGTTTCACCAACTTTTTTATTGGAAGCAAAAGACTTTTTAATTAGAAATAATGTTGAAATAGAGACAAAAATGATAAAAGATAGTGCACACCATATTCCAATTGAAGCCTCAAGTGTCGCATTAAATTATATAAAAAATAATTTCCAAATTTAATTAAGATTCTATTTATTGATATAATAATTTTTTTCAGTTAGAATTTTAATATGTTTTTTGCTGATCAAAATCTTTCTTTAGAAAAATGTCCTGCATTAGTTTTGAATGCCGATTATAGACCGTTGAGCTATTATCCGCTGTCCTTGTGGAGTTGGCAAGACTCAGTAAAATCCGTATTTTTAAACAGAGTAACCATAGTTAGTAATTACGATAGAGTTATTAGAAGTCCATCATTTAACATGAAATTGCCAAGTGTAATTGCTTTAAAAAGTTTTATTAAGCCTCAGTCAAATCCTAGCTTTACAAGGTTTAATGTTTTTTTAAGAGATAAGTTTTCATGTCAATATTGTGGTAGTAATCAAGAATTAACATTTGATCATTTGCTCCCAAGATCTAAAGGTGGGGAGACAAATTGGGGAAACGTAGTTACAGCTTGCTCTTCATGTAATGTAAAAAAAGGTGGCAGACTATTAAAAAATTCAGAAATGACACTTAATCAAAAGCCTTATCAACCATCAACAGAAGATCTACATAAAAATGGTAAAAACTTTCCACCCAATTTTCTTCATAAAAGTTGGATGGATTATTTATATTGGGATGTTGAGTTAGAGGCTTAATTATATCTTTTCAGATATATTAATGGCAATTTTAGAACCAGTTTTAATTAATTTGTCTAAAATTGAATACATACCTTTTTTTGTTGCCCCTTCTTTGTAGGCTATATCTTTGTGTTGTAATTCATCTTTTCTAAATTTAATAATTTTATCTCTTAATTTTTTTTCATCATTTTCTAATGCATTGATTTGATTTGAGTAGTGTTCATCTATTACTTCTTCGACTGAAGCAGTACATAGCATAGCAGCTTTTTTTCCCAAAATTGTTGAACCAAACCCAAGTCCAACACCAAGTATATCCCACAAAGGTAAAAACTTAGTAGGCTCAATATTCCTTTTTTTAATTTCATTTTCAAAATAATCACAATGTTCTTTTTCATGTACTTTCATTTCTTCAATTTTTTTTTTTAGTTCATCATTTTTTAAAAAGGTGTTGAGTGCTAATAGTTGTCCCTCATAAATTTTTATTGCACCACGTTCTCCAGCATGGTCTACTCTAATAAATTCTATTACTTTATTTTTATCAGTTTTTTTCATAATTTAAAAAAAGTCTTGTAGTTATAATACATAATATTAAAGAAATAATGATGTTTATAGTCGCAAGAGATAGTCCAAAAATTTTAAAAGTAACATCAGTACAACTTACAGCTTTTTCTTTCAATTTTTTTAATAGTTCATCTGGGTTAAGAATTTTGTCTGCATCATCTAAATCACACACCAGTGACTCTTTAAAAAAACCTTGTTCAATACCAAAATGGTAGAAAGATATTACTGAAGCTAAAAGAAATATTAAACTAAGAAAAATCAAAAATACTTTCTCAAATTTTTTTAAATAAAAACATAATAAAATAATTATTACTGAAGAGATGTAAGGTATTCTTTGAATTAAACATAAATTACATGGTTGATGACCTAATATATATTGAATGAAGTAAGCTGAAAAAAGTGCAAAAATACTAAAAATCAATATTAGACTTAAAGATTTTTGATATTTAATTATAGACATATTATTTAATCACAAAATATATTAGACCAAAGATAGCTACAATTAAAATACCTAAAATTGCAAACCATTTTGCAGCCTCTGTTTCCATGAATTTATTAAAAGTATTTCCAAACTTAAATGAAAGATAAGAAACTATAAAAAACCTCAAACCTCTAGAGATCAAACAAATAAAAAAGAATATAAATAAATTAAAACCGATCATGCCACTAGTTATAGTGAAAACTTTAAATGGCAAGGGTGTAAATCCAGCAAGAAATAATGTTGCTATCCAAATGAAGCGACCATCACCAATAGAAAAATCATCTTTTAAATCATCGACTTTACTTTCATAACCGTAAAACTCAACAACAAGCATAGCTACATCTGAAAAGGATAAACCTATAAAATAACCTAAAAAACCTCCTAATGTAGAAAATATTGTAGCTATTAAAAAAATTTTTATATAATCATTTTTTCTTGCAATGACCATCGGCGCAATCATGACATCAGGTGGAATAGGAAAAAAAGAACTTTCAACAAAAGATATTATTGCTAAAAAAGTTTTTGAACTCTTGTGTGCAGCAAGTTTTAAAGATTTTTGATACAAAAATTTAATCATTTTTTTGGTTTTAATATAAATTAAGTTCTTATACTATTTAATTTTATAGTTATAATAGTAAAATTCAGGGCGAGTGGCGGAACTGGTAGACGCGCACGACTCAAAATCGTGTTTCGCAAGAAGTGAGAGTTCGATTCTCTCTTCGCCCACCATAATTTATGAAAATAGATAAAATTAATAATTTATTAGAATTGTTTTACCAACAATATGAAAAACAAAACAAAGAAGATGTTTTTTTACAATCATTAAAAGATATTGAAAAAAAGTATACTTGGAGTGATGTTTATAAAAACATAATGAAATTATCTGAAGAAATATCCAAATATATAAATAAGGGTGATAGATGTTTATTAATTTCAGAAAATAGACCTGAGTGGATGATTGCAGATCTTTCAATCATGTTATCAAGAGGAACAACAGTTCCTGCTTACACAACATATGTTGAAAGAGATTATGATTACATTATTGATGATTGTACACCATCAATAATTATTGTTTCAAATCAAGCTCAATATGAAAAAATAAAAAATATTATTCTTAAAAAAGATTTTATAAAAAAGATTATTGTTTTTGAAAAGATAAAAGATTTTGATAATGATTTTATTTTGAATACAGAAAACATTTTTAAAAAAGTAAACTATTATAAAAAAGATCTTATGAGTTTAAATATTATTAGGCAGGATATTGCTTGCATTATTTATACATCTGGTACACAAGGAAAACCAAAAGGAGTAATGTTGAGTCATGGAGGGATACTCAATAATTGTGAAGGTTCATACAACTTGCTAAAAAAATTTATTTCAAATAATCCAAAGTTTTTAACATGGCTTCCTTTATCACATTCGTATGAACACACAGTTCAATTTGTTCAAATTGTTGTAGGAGCAAAAGTAAACTATGCTGAAAGTATAGATAAGCTAATTAAGAATATGGAAGACTGTTCCCCAGAAATAATGACAGCTGTACCAAGATTTTATCAAAATTTATATCAAAAAATTAATGCATCATTTAATAAAGTAACAGGGATTAAAAAGATACTTATTAATCAAACAGTTAGATTAGGAAAAAAAAAATTGAATAAAAAAAATCTTTCTTTAATAGAAAACTTGATGAATTTTATATGTGAAAAATTAATTAGAAAAAAAATTAAAAATCAGTTTGGTGGAAAACTAAAAGCATTTATTTCTGGTGGTGGTGCTCTAGATCAAGAAGTAGGATCATTTTTAAATGCTATTGGACTACCAACACTTCAAGGATATGGACTTACAGAAACATCACCAGTCGTAAGCTGTAACCCTATAGATGATATAAGAGTTCAAACAGTAGGACCTCCATTTAAGGGAAATCTGGTTAAAATAGCAGATGATGGAGAAATACTTGTTAAGGGAGAAAATGTAATGATGGGCTATTGGAAAAAAGAAAAAGAAACAAATGAAGTTTTAAAAAATGGTTGGCTATTTACAGGTGATGTTGGGGAATTTGATGGAGAATTTTTAAAAATAACAGATAGAAAAAAAGATATAATTATTACACCTGGGGGTGATAATATTTCACCAATTAAAATTGAAAATGATTTAAATAAATCAGATTATATTGAACAAAGTTTAGTTTATGGAGATAATAAGCAGTACTTAATTTGCCTGATCGTTTTAAGTGGAGAGAAAGTCAACACTTCAGAAGAAGAAATTCGAAAAGAAATAGAAAAAATAAATAAAAATTTATCTAAAATAGAAAAAATAAAAAAATTTTTAATAATTAAAGATCAATTTACAATTGAAAATGGTTTAATGACACCAACTTTAAAATTAAAAAGGTATAAAATTATAAATAATTATAAATCAGAAATAGAAAAACTTTACTAACTTATACTAATAAAAATAGATTATTAATCGCATAAACTCTAACTTTTTTTTATTTATAAAAAAAACTAATAGAAAAATTTTTTTTTAAAAAAATATTAAAAAATGTTCTTTAATTAAAGAATTGACATCACTTGTATAAAAAAATAAAAATAAGTTAATAACGAATCACTTTGATTCGTTTAACTTAAACAGGGAGCTAAAGATGGCTACAAAAAGAAAAGCTAAAAAAGCTAAGAAAAAAACTAAGAAAAAAGCTAAAAAAGCTAAAAAAGCTAAAAGAAGAAAAAGATAGTATCTTAGTCTTTTCAAAAAACGCTTCTCATTACATATTGTGTGAGAGGCGTTTTTTTTATATTTAATCTTCTGGATCTGTTACTGGTTGAGGATCGACTTCTTTATTTTGAACATCATTAGTTTTTACCTGTGGCTGTTCATTCATGTTTCTTTTTAAGGCTTTATCCAGTTTTTTTTGTGTATCCTCTATTGATACATCCATGACTATTTGAAATTCTGTTAAAATTCTCTCATATGCCTTTTCAAAAAGTTGTCTCTCACTATAAGATTGGTCAACTAATAAATCATCACCTTTATTTAAGTCTCTAACTACTTCAGCTAATTCATAAATCTTACCCGAAGATATTTTAGCCTCATATTCTTGAGCTCTTCTGCTCCACATAGACCTTTTTATTTTTGGTTTACTTTTTAAAATAGATATACATTTATTAACTTGGTTGATAGATGCTAGCGGTCTAAGATAAGATTGTTTATTGACTGGTATCATTCCATTAGCCTTATCTTTTTCAAATTTAAGAACATATGTTTCAACATCTATGCCACCGATTTGAATCTTTTTAAATTCAGTAATTTGTCCAACCCCATGTTTTGGGTAAACGACAAAATCTTTAACTTTATAATTTTTTTTTTCAGTTTCTTGTTTTTTAATTTTTTTTATTTCTGGTTTTACTTCATTATTTCTTGATATTCGTAAATTATCATTTTTGGCTTGTATTTTTGGAGCTGAAGGTTTTAAAACTGAGTGTAAATTTTTTTTATTTTTTTTTTTAACTTTAGTTTTTTTTATAGGAATAATTTTTTTAGCTACTTTTATTTTAGCTTTTTTAGTTGCTTTAGTGACACTCTTTTTTTTTGGATTTTTTTTTGGATTTTTTTTAAAGATTTTCGCTAAAATATTTGTCGAACTTTTTTTCTTCATTTTTATATTTCTCATTGTCCTCTGGAGGATCTTTTTTAGTAGTTATATTTGGCCAAATTTCTGAATACTTGGTATTCAATTCAACCCATTTATCGCTTCCAGGTTCAGTATCTGCTACGATAGCATCGACTGGACATTCTGGTTCGCAAACGCCACAATCTATACACTCCTCGGGTTTAATTACAAGCATATTTTTTCCCTCATAAAAGCAGTCGACTGGACAAACTTCCACACAGTCCATTAATTTACATTTGATACATTTTTCATTTACGACGTAGGTCATTTTTTTAATTCTTTTTTTACCTTTTCTTTTATGTTGCCCATTGTTTTAGCATCAATGTATAATAAACCAGACAACCTCCTCATTAAGTTTGTCTCATACGTATCAGCAATATCATCTGAATAAACAATTCTCCATAAAGATTCAACAATTTTAACCTTACTCGAAAGAGAAGCAATTTTTACTTCTTTAGTAAAATTAAGTATTTGATTTGAGTTTTTTTCAATAATTTCTGCATCAGAGATTAGTTTATTTATACTTGAACTATCTGCACCTAGTTCAATTAAGGTTTTTTTAATTATATTTTTTTCTTTATCTTCATAGATTTCATCAATCTTTGCTGCATGAATTAAAAGTGATGCAATTTTAGAATAAGAATTATTATCATCTAATTTATTATTTTTTTTACTATTGAAAAAATTAATCATTAACTAAATTTAAATTTTTTAAAATTTTAAAAGGACTATTTGAAGGGTTAATTTTTTTAAAAATTTTTTTAATTTTTTTTGGATTATATTTAAAGTAGATGTCTTTATCCTTTTCTGTTGTTTTATAATTCATTTTTTCAATTAATCTTTTAAAATTATCTTTACTGCATCCTAATAAATTTAGCATCTCTGGGACTAGTTTGATTTCTTTACCTTTTTCAGGATCAGAGTTTATAATTTGTACAAATAATCTTTCTAAAATATCTATTCTAACAAAAAAATTATCAAAATTTTCAAATCCACAAAGAAGCATAAAGTTTTTATTTTTTATATTTTTATTATCTAAAAAATTTAAGCCAAAAGTAGGTGGAGTTAGATTAAAATCTTTCTGATTGAAATTTTTCCACAGCAAAGTTCTTAAGGAAACAGCTTCAGGCTTTAATAATCTAAATAAAAAAACATGATATCTGCCAAATTTTACACCCAAATCTCTTAAAGTTTTTCTTTCATCTTGACCAAGTTTTTTTAAATATTCAGTCACTGCATCTCTCTTAATTACTCCATTATTTTCATATAATTGATAAGCCAAAGCTTTAATTGAAGAGTTGCTTTCTTTTAAATTTTTTAAATCAATCAAACTTTTTAATATTAAGTTTACTTTTTCTTTAATCCATTTTTCAATAAATTCTGTTAATTTTTGTTTGTCATCATTTTCTAAAATATCATCTACTATTAAAAATACGTCTGGGTTTAAGTAATCTTTGCCAGGAATTAATTTAGCAATTGGAAAATTTTTCCAATAAATTTTAAAGTCATCTTTAATTTCGATTAATCTTGTGTCTATAATAGATTGTATTCTTTTTTGTAGTTCTGGGCCCACAGTTTGTCTTGCTGCTTTTTTTAAAGATTTAATATCAGTTTCAAGGGCACCAGCTTTTAAGTCCATCTCAAACCTTAAACCTTTTAAATCGCCAATAAATTGTTCATCAATTATCACTTTATCATCTTCCATTATTTCAGTTTTGAATTCCATATCTTGTTTTAATCCTCTAGCAAGCACACTGGCTCTTTTATCAATAAATGTTCTAGTAAGTTCTTCATGCAATCTGTCTGACAATCTATCTTCTAATAATTTTGTTTTTTCAATCCAGTAATTTTGACTTTCAACCCAATTAATTTTATTTGAAACATATGACCAAGTTCTAACATTTGCAATTCTATTTGATAAAGAATCAACATTTCCCTCTAATTTATCTAACTTTATTAACTGCAACCTCATATAATCGTTAGTAATTTTGCCTTCTTTACCATTTAAAAAGCTAAAAACTTTACTAACTACTTCGAGATGATTTCCATAGGTCTTTTTTACAAAATCAGGAATTTGACAACATTCCCAAAGAAGCTCTAATGTTTCTCGGTCATTTTCAATATTATGACTCTCCATATCTTTTAAAAAATATTTTAAAAGTTTTTCATCTCCACATTCATGAATTTTTCTTAACCAATTTTTATTAGGTTTTTCTTCAAGTGATTTAATTAAGCTTAAAGCGTTATTAAAATTTAAATTAGAATTTCTCCAAAAAAGCATTTGAATTTCTTCAAATTTGTGATTTTCAAGTAGCTCCACCTCTTCTGCAGAGATTTCTTTGCAATCACCCGTAATTCCAAAACTTCCATCGTTTAGATATCTGCCAGCCCTTCCTGCAATTTGTCCAATTTCAGACATGTTAAGACGTCTTAACTTTTTTCCATCAAATTTTTTTAGATTTGAAAAAAAAACATTTTCTAAATCCATATTAATTCCCATTCCTATTGCATCAGTCGCAACAAGGAAATCAACATCACCTGACTGGTATAATTGAACTTGGGCATTTCTTGTTTTAGGGCTTAATGAGCCCATGACAATAGCTGCTCCACCTTTTTGTCTTCGAACAAGTTCAGCAATTGCATAAACTTCTTCAGTTGAAAAAGCTATTATTGCTGTTTTCCTATTAATACGCGAAATTTTTTTATGACCTACATAAGAAAGTTTAGATAGTCTTTCTCTATTTATAAATTCAGTATCTTCATCTAGCTTATTAACTAAATTTTTAATAGTACTTGAGCCCATAAGCATAGTTAATTTTTCTCCACGAAGATTTAATAATCTATCGGTAAAAATATGGCCTCTTTCGTGATCTGCACACATTTGTATTTCATCTATTCCTACAAAGTCTAAATGCTTATTAATTGGCATAGACTCAACAGTACAAAGAAAATATTTTGCATTTGTAGGAATTATTTTTTCTTCACCAGTAATTAGAGCAACTTTATCTAGGCTTACTTTTTTAATAATTTTGTCATAAACCTCACGGGCAAGTAACCTCAGAGGAAAACCAATCATACCTGAATCAAAAGAAAGCATAGTTTCAATTGCTAGGTAGGTTTTGCCAGTATTCGTTGGGCCAAGAACAGCTGTAATTTTATTTTTTGACATTTCTATTCATGGTACCTTTAATTTTTACCCCACCACATGTTGTTGGTCATAAAGAACAAAAATAGACTAAAACATGACCGAATCGTAGAGGAAAAAGTTCTCATTTATCCTTAATTTATAAATAGATTAACATAATTAAAAATAATTCTGTATTAATATTTTGTAGCAAAGTTATGAAAGAAAAATTGTGGGAAGCATCATCTAGTCAGAAAAGAAATTCTCTTTTATAAAGAATAATTATCCACCAGGACCAATATCAGATGATTTTATTTTAAAATTTTCCATATCCCCGATGCTGAAGTTATAATTTTATTATTACATTTGAGTTCACAAAATAAAAATACCAGTGTATTAGTTTTTTTAAGAATTCTTGTAGAACCAGTAACTACATCACCCTCTTTAGAGGCACCAATAAATTTTAGATCTAACGAAATAGTTACGCAAGGTGCATTTCCAGATGCTCTGTGAGCTGCTGTTCCTGCTCCTGCATCAATTAAGGCTGATAAATAACCACCATGAGTTATTCCAGCTGCATTTAAATGAAGCTCATTTATTGTAGTTTTAAATTCATATTCTGTTTCAGAAATAGCCCTAAACATAACACCTCCGTTATGTTTCATAAAGCCAGGCTTAATACTTATTTGTTCAAACTCATTGTTCATAGTTCTTTATAGTATGAAAGTTAAAATTAATAAAATTATAAAAACAATTATAAAAAAATATATAACTGATTTTTGTAGTGATGATTTAAATAGCCAATCTAACATTTTTATTTATCCTTTTTGGTGGACCGCCCAGAACTCGAATCTGGAATCTCCCGGTTCGTAGCCGAGCGCCTTATCCAATTTGGCCAGCGGTCCTTTATTAAATAATTTATCTAACATATCAAAGTTTTTAATGTAATTTAACTTATAAAATATTATGTTAAGTTATCAATGAGCAAAAAATCAAATGATGTAGTTATTACAGCTGCTTTAAGAACACCTATAGGTACATATAAAGGATCTTTAAAAGACCTTAGTGCTGATAAACTTGGAGCATTAGTCATTAAAGAAGTTGTCTATGAATCTAAATTAAAGCCAGAAGATATTGATGAAGTAATCATGGGCCATGTACTGACATCTGGATTAGGACAAAATCCTGCTAGACAAGCATCTATTCATGCTGGAATCCCAGTATCAAAACCTGCACATATCGTTAATCAAGTCTGTGGATCTGGATTACGATCTGTAATTTCAGGTTATCAATCTATTAAATTAAATGAAAATAGAATCATAGTTGCCGGGGGACAAGAAAATATGTCTCGAGCACCACACACTATATTTTATAGAGATGAAAAAAAATTAGATGAAAAAAAATTAATTGATACAATGCTCAATGATGGCTTGATAGACTCATTCAATAATTATCATATGGGAGTTACTGCAGAAAATATTGCAGAAAAATATAAAATTTCAAGAGACGAGCAAGATTTATTTGCATTTAATTCTCAAGAAAAAACTCAAAAAGCTATAAATAAAAAAAAATTTAAAAACGAATTAATAAAATTGCAAATAAATAATAATGATAAAAACTTTATTTTTGAAACAGACGAACATCCAAGAAGCAATATAAATTTAGAAGATTTACAAAAATTAAAAACAGTTTTTAAAGAAAATGGAACAGTTACTGCTGGAAATTCATCAGGAATAAATGATGGAGCTGCAGCAACTATATTAATGTCTAGAAGAGAAGCAGAAGCTAAAGGAGTTGAGCCATTAACTAAAGTAGTTTCTTGGGCAACTTGTGGTGTTGAGCCATCATTGATGGGACTTGGCCCAATAAAGGCTGTTAATATGGCTCTAGAAAAAGCAGGATGGAAAAGTAAAGATGTTGGTTTATTTGAAATTAATGAAGCATTTGCAGCTCAAAGCATTGCTGTGATTAGAGATCTTAAAATTTCTAAAGAAATTACAAATGTTAACGGTGGTGCAATTGCTTTAGGGCATCCAATTGGAGCTTCAGGGACTAGAATTCTTGTAACACTTATTCATGAAATGATTAGACAAAATAAAGCTAAAGGTTGTGCTGCATTATGTATTGGTGGTGGCATGGGTATTGCTATTTGTATTGAAAAAGATTGTTAAGAAATCTTCTTAAAATTCTTACTTAAAAGAGCTTTTTGAATCCAAAACCTTGCATCTAAATCTTGTTCGTTTTTGAAATTATTTATTTTTTTTAATATAAATTTGATCATTATACATGAGTAATAATTAAGGTTGTCTAAAAATTGTGCTAAATGTGTTAAAAATATATAAAATATATGTATTTTAGGTATATAAACCCTTTTAAACAATGAGTGAAAAATTACTTGTTCCAGACATTGGTGAATTCGAAAAAGTTGAGGTTATCGAGCTTTTAGTAAAAGTTGGAGATAAAATAAACTTAAATCATCCTATTGTTACTATTGAGAGTGATAAATCTAGTGTTGAAATTCCATCAACAATTTCAGGAAAGGTAGAATCTATAAATATTAAAGTGGGTGATAAAGTTTCTAAAGGGGATTTATTATTAAGTATTGAGTCTTCAAAAGAAAGTTCCTCAGAAAAACTAATTCCTAAAGATACAGAAAGTATTATTAAACAAGCAGAATCAGTCTTGAAAAATGAAAAAAAGGAAGTAGTCATAGAACAAAGTCCAGTTATAGAAAAAAAGCAAACAATAATTCAGGTTACAAATAACAACGATATTGATCCATTAGAAACTCAAGATTGGTTAGAGTCTTTATCCGCCGTTGTTGAAAAAGATGGAAATCAAAGAGCTCATTTTTTGATAAAAGAGTTAATTAACAAAGCATATCGAGAGGGTGCAAATATTCCTTATACACAGCACACTCCTTACATAAATACAATCCCACCAGAAGCAGAAGTTAAGTCTAATGGAGATCAGAATATTGAAAGAAGAATTAGATCTTTAATTAGATGGAATGCAGCAGCCATGGTTGTTAGAGCAAATAAAAAATTTCCAGAATTAGGTGGTCACATAGGTACATTTGCATCAGCAGCAACACTTTATGATGTAGGAATGAATCATTTTTGGAGAGCTAAGAATAATAAATTTGGTGGTGATTTAGTTTATTTTCAAGGTCATAGTGCACCAGGTGTCTATGCTAGAGCATTTCTAGAAGGCAGATTAAATGAAAAACAACTTGATAGTTTTAGACAAGAAGTAAAACCAGGTGGACTTTCTTCATATCCACATCCTTGGTTGATGCCAAAGTTTTGGCAGTTTCCAACTGTATCAATGGGGTTAGGACCTATGCTTGCAATTTATCAGGCAAGATACATGAAATATTTAATTAACAGGGGATTGATTAAGGATGAAGGTAGAAAAGTTTGGGCATTTCTTGGTGATGGAGAAATGGATGAGCCAGAATCTTTAGGTGCAATAGGACTAGCTGCTAGGGAAAAATTAGATAACTTAATATTTGTTGTAAATTGTAACCTTCAAAGATTAGATGGACCTGTTAGAGGTAATGGAAAAATTATTCAAGAATTAGAAGGAAGTTTTAGAGGAGCTGGTTGGAATGTAATTAAAGTAATTTGGGGTTCTTACTGGGACTCACTGATTGCTAATGACAAAACAGGTCACCTAGTTAAAGTTATGAATGAAACTGTCGACGGTGAGTATCAAGCAATGAAGGCTAGAGATGGAGCTTATGTTAGAGAAAAATTTTTTGGTAAATACCCAGAGACACAAGAGCTAGTTTCTAGTTTATCCGATAAAGATATTTGGAGATTAAACAGAGGTGGCCATGACCCCCATAAAGTTTATGCAGCATATGATCAGGCATCAAAAAAAAAAGGTAGCCCAACGGTTATAATTGCTAAAACTATTAAGGGTTATGGCATGGGAAAAACAGGTGAAAGCGTTAATACTACCCACCAAACCAAGAAATTAGACGTAGATGATTTGCTATATTATAGAGATCGTTTTGATGTGCCTTTAACTGACAATCAAGTAAAAAATGTTGAGTATTTCAAGCCAGATGAAAAATCTCCAGAAATAAGATATATTAAAGAAAGAAGAATGAAACTTGGAGGCTCTTTGCCAGAGAGAACAACTTATTCAAAACCAATTAAAGCACCAGCAAAAAATATTTTTGATTTTATGAAAGAATCAACGGGTGAAAAAGAAATGTCCACAACCATGGCATTAGTTAGAATGTTTACAAATCTATTAAGAGACAAGAATGTTTCACCAAGATTAGTTCCAATCATTCCTGATGAAGCAAGAACCTTTGGTATGGAAGGGTTTTTTCAAAAAATAGGAATATATGCACACGAAGGTCAAAAATATGAACCTGAAGACTCTGCACAGTTAAGTTCTTACAGAGAAGATAAGAGTGGACAAGTATTAGAAGAAGGAATTAACGAAGCTGGAGCAATGTCATCATGGATCGCGGCTGCAACAGCTTACACAAATCATGATATTGAAATGATACCTATTTATATTTTTTACTCAATGTTTGGATTTCAACGAGTAGGAGATCTTGCATGGGCTGCTGGAGATAGTCAGGCCAGAGGATTTTTAATTGGAGCAACAGCTGGAAGAACAACTTTAGCTGGTGAAGGACTACAACATCAAGATGGACATAGTCACTTGATAGCTTCAACAATACCAAATTGTGTAACATATGATCCAACTTTTCATTATGAGTTAGCTGTTATTTTTAGAGAAGGCTTGCGAAGAATGCATGAAAAAAATGAAAATGTTTTTTATTATATCACAACCATGAATGAAAATTATTCACACCCAAGCATGCCAAAAGATAAAAATTGTGAAGAAGGAATTCTTAAGGGAATGTACAAGATTAAAGAGTTTAATAGATATGGGAAAACAAAAATTCAACTTTTAGGCTCAGGTACAATACTAAGAGAAATGATGGCTGCAGCAGAAATTCTTCAAAATGAATATCAGATAGATAGTGAAATTTGGAGCGTCACTAGTTTTAATGAGTTGAGAAAAGATGGTATGGAAGTTGAGAGACATAATCTTTTAAATCCTGACAAAGAACAAAAAATTTCATTTGTAGAGCAATGTTTGGGAAAAACTGAAGGTCCAATTATGGCAGCCTCAGATTATATGAGAATGAATTCTGACCAAATTAGACCCTATACTAATAAAAGTTTTTATTCTTTAGGGACAGATGGTTATGGAAGAAGTGATACCAGAAAAAACCTTAGAAATTTTTTCGAAGTTGATAAAGAACATATTGTTGCTTATGGACTAAGCGTATTAGCAAAAGAGCAATTGATAGCCTCTAAATACGCTAAAGAAGCCATAAAGAAGTATAATATTGATGGCAGCAAACCAATGCCAACTAAACTATAAGATGTCAGATAAAGAGATTAAAGTACCAAATATTGGCGAATTTAAAGACGTTGAGGTAATAGAAGTATTAGTTTCAAATGGTCAGCCAGTTTCTATAAATGATCCACTTATTACAATTGAAAGTGACAAATCCAGTGTTGAAATACCAGCTTCTTTTAATGGAAAGGTTAAGTCTGTTAAAATTAAAGTAGGAGATAGGGTTTCAGAAGGTGATTTAATATTAACCGTGGAACAATCTGAAGAAGAAGAAAAGAATATAGAGCAAAAAACTATTAAAGAAGAAGAACCAGCTGCAAATAAAGATCAAGTAGAAAAAGTTGCAAAAATAAATCAAACACAAAATTTAATAAAAAAAGATAATTCAGAAGCTTCATCTGCAAGCCCAAAAGTACGTAAATTTGCTCGAGAGCTTGGAGTTAATATTAATGAAATAATTGGTAGTGAAAGACGAGGAAGAATTGTGGAAGATGATGTAAAAAATTTCATATCCTCTACAATTAATAAAGCCTCAGATAAAACTGAGGCGCAACCTAAAAAAATTGTTAGTGAATTTTCTCACTCTGATTTTGGAGAAATTGAAGTTAAAGATATGCCTAGGGTTAAAAAATTAGCCTCTACGTATTTAGCTAATTCTTGGACTACAATACCTCATGTAACAAATCATGATGAAGCAGATATAACTGAAATGGAAGATTTTAGAACTTCACTTACTGATATGTACACAGGTGAAAGAAAAAAAATTACTCCCTTAGCTTTTATTGTTAAAGCTTTAGTTGCATCTTTAAAAAAGTTTCCTAGTTTTAACTCTTCAATAGATGATATTGAAAATGGAAAAATAACAATGAAAAATTATTTTCATGTTGGAATTGCAGTTGATACTCCTCATGGCTTAATGGTGCCAAAAATTAGAAATGCTGACAATAAAAGTATTTCATATATTAGCAATGAATTGAAAACAGTAAGCGACCAATGTAGAAATTTAAAAATAGATAAGAAAGAATTCTTTGGAGGATCTATGACCATTACAAGTCTTGGTGGAATTGGAGGTTCATTTTTTACACCAATAATAAACTATCCTGAAGTTGCTATACTAGGAGTGGGTAAAGCACAAAAAAAACAAATTTTGATTAATGGAAAATTTGAAACAAGAACAATGTTACCGCTTTCATTATCATATGATCATAGAATAATTGATGGAGCTGAAGCAGCTAGATTTAATAATGATTTAAAAGAAAATTTAGGCAAAAATTTTGCTTATAAATTGGCCATATAGATTTTAATGTCAAAAATATCTTCATTATTTAGTGCTTTACTATGTACGTTCATATGGGGAACAACTTTTATTGCTCAAGATACGGGTATGGATGACATTGGCCCTTTCACTTTTAATGCTGTTAGGTTTTTTGTGGGTTTTTTAGCGGTAGCTCCTTTAGCTTTTATTTTTGAAAGAAAAAATATCTCAAAATCAGTCAAAAGAAATCAAAAAGAATTTACCAACTTAGCTCTTTTAATAGGCCTATCTTTATTCTTAGGATCAGCACTTCAACAAGTGGCTTTACTTTATACTGATGTAGCTAATGCAGCGTTCTTTACTATTTTTTATGTACCAATGGTCCCGTTTATAATTTTTTTTATGTATAAAAAGCCAATTCACTGGAGTATTTGGCCTTCAGTTCTCCTTTGTGTGATGGGAGGCTATTTGCTAACTAATTTTTACAGCGCAACGGTTAGAACTGGTGATACGCTTATAATAATGGGTGCATTTTTCTGGAGCACACACATTATCTTTACTGGTAAAATTATAGAAAACTATAATCTTCCATTAACAATTGGTGCAATTCAAACTTTAATTGTTGCCTCTTTATCATTAATTATAGGGTTAATTTTTGAAGATTTTATTTGGTCTAATATTCTTAAAGAAAAATTTCAAATCTTATATGCTGGAGTTTTATCTGGCGGTCTTGCGTTTGTCTTACAAATATATGCACAAAAAAACATATCCCCTGCTCCCTCAGCAATAATCTTTTCTCTAGAAGGTGTTTTTGCAACAATTGCTGCTTGGATTTTATTAGATCAAATTTTAGATATAAATAATTTGTTTGGATGTTTATTTATTTTATTTGGTGTTTTATTTTCACAATTAGCACCAATATTAAAAAAAGATTAATTGTATATTATTATAAATAAAATTATTGAAATAATAATTCTGTAAATTACAAAAACATTCAAAGAAAATTTATTTATATAATCTAAGAAAAACTTAACTGTAAAATAAGAAAATAAAAAAGAAAAAGAGATTGATATTAGAATAAGGTAACTGAACTCAAAGCTTTGTCCAATGGCATTTTTTAACTGCAGTACACTTGCTCCAGCTATAGCAGGTATAGCTAATAAAAAAGAAATTTTACTTGAATCAAATCTATTAAATCTAAAAAGTCTTGCAGCTGTTATTGTAATTCCCGCCCTACTCACACCGGGTATTAAAGCAAGTATTTGAAACAAGCCAATATATAGTATTGTTTTAAAATTTAAATTGGATGATATTTTTTTATCAAATTTACTTTTATCTGCTAGATATAAAATAATTCCAAAAATTAATGTTGTCCAAGCAATTATCTTTAAATTATTTTCTAATAGACTAACTAGACCCATGGAGCTGATTATGTACCCAGCCATTACAATTGGTATAGAACCAATAATTAATAAAGATAATAATGTTTGATTATTTCTAAGGTCTAGTAGCTCTCTTCTAAAATAAAAGATTATTGCTAGTAAAGAGCCAAGATGGAGACTAACATCAATCATTAGTGAGTTAGAATTAAACTCAAAGATTATTTCAACAATGTTTAAATGAGCCGATGAACTGATCGGCAAAAATTCTGATATGCCCTGAACTATTGATAGGATTATAATTTCAATAATATTTGAGAACATTTAAAGCTTCGTAGCTTAAATATTCGATGATTTAAACAATTCCATTTGAACATATTAGATATGCAAAAATTAAAATACAAAGAATTAACGTTATTTATTGTAAATTTAAGGTCATATATATTGACCTTGTTTGTCTTTTATTACACAAAACCTTGTTATATGCTCAGTTTATTAGAGGATATATATGTCAGAAAAAATGCTTAAATTTGTTAAAATAGGTCAACAAACTCCACCTAAAAGAGAAGTTGGCAACAGAAAAGAAGATTTTAACGAAATTTATAAGGAGTTTATTAACATTAAAGCAAGCGAACAATCCAGCAGATGCTCACAATGTGGAGTTCCTTTTTGTCAGGTACATTGTCCTTTAAGTAACAATATTCCAGATTGGTTAAAATTAACTGCAGAGGGTAGATTGAAAGAAGCATATGAATTATCCCAAAGCACTAACAACATGCCAGAAGTATGTGGAAGAATATGTCCACAAGATAGATTGTGTGAAGGAAATTGTGTAATCGAACAATCAGGACATGGAACAGTAACCATAGGTTCAGTTGAAAAATATATTACTGATAATGCCTGGGAACAAGGCTGGGTAAACCCTATAAAAGTAAAAAATGAAAAAAGTCAAAGTATTGGGATTATAGGAGCTGGTCCAGCTGGTCTGGCTGCTGCCGAACAGCTACGTAAGTTAGGGTATCAAATCACAGTATACGATCGATATGATAGAGCTGGTGGTCTAATGATTTATGGGATCCCAAATTTTAAGTTGGAAAAATTTGTCGTAGAAAGAAGAACTAAATTATTGGAAGAAGGTGGAATTAAATTTGTTCAAAATTTTGAAGTTGGAAAAGATGCTACATTAGAGCAGTTAAGAAAAAAACATGATGCTCTTTTAATTGCAACTGGGGTTTATAAAGCTCGAGAAATAGATCTACCAGGAAAAGATTTAGGAAATATTTTTCCAGCCATGGAATTTTTAACAGCTTCAAACAAAAAAGGATTAGGAGATAAGGTAGAGTTATTTGATAATGGAACTTTAAATGCAGAAGGAAAAAATATTGTTGTAATTGGAGGTGGTGACACCGCAATGGATTGTGTTAGAACTTCAATCAGACAAAAAGCAAAATCAGTTAAGTGTCTATATAGAAGAGATAAAGAGAATATGCCTGGATCAGCTAGAGAAGTAGCTAATGCAGAAGAAGAAGGAGTAGAATTTGTATGGTTATCTAGTCCTAAGAAATTTATTGGAACAAATAAAGTTGAAGGTTTGATAGTAGATAAAATTAAACTTGGTGAACCTGATGATAGTGGTAGACGTAAACCTGAAATTCAAAATGATTCTAACTTTAATATCAAAGCAGATATAGTAATTAAGGCTCTTGGCTTTGATCCAGAAAATTTACCAAAACTATTTGGCTGTGAAGATTTACAGGTTACCAAATGGGGAACATTAAAAACTAATTTTGATACAATGGAGACAAATTTACCAGGTGTCTTTGCAGCAGGGGACATTATTAGAGGCGCATCTTTAGTTGTCTGGGCCATTAAAGATGGAAGAGACGTAGCAACATCAATAAAAAATTTTTTAGAGATCAAAGAACTCAGTAAAGAGAAGGTTGCTTAATGAAAAATTATAAAAAAAATCTTAAAATTCTTGAAGAAGGTCATGTTTATTCAAAAGAAATGGAACATGATGCATGTGGAGTTGGGTTAATTGCATCTACAGAGGGAAAAAAATCAAGAAAAGTAGTTGAATATGGAATTGATGCCTTAAAAGCAGTTTGGCATAGAGGAGCTGTTGATGCAGATGGAAAAACAGGTGATGGAGCTGGAATACATTTAGAAATTCCTTCAGATTTTTTTGCTGAAAAAATAGAACTCACAGGTCACGACCATGATGATTCAGAGATTTGTGTAGGGATGATTTTTTTACCAAGGAATAATTATCAAGCACAAGAAAATGCAAGGACTTTAGTTGAAAGTGAATTAACAAAAAGTAATTTTAGTATTTATGGATGGAGACAGGTTCCAGTAAATCCAAAAGTTTTAGGTGAAAAAGCAAATTTTACGAGACCAGAAATCACTCAAGTACTATTCAAACACAATAATAAAGATTTAACAGAAAAAGAACTGGAAAGAAAAATTTATGAATCTAGAAGAAAAATTGAAAAAGAAGCTATTAAAGATGCGATAGAAGGTTTTTATATTTGTTCACTAAGTTCTAAGTCAATTATTTATAAAGGAATGTTTTTAGCAGAGTCTATTGCAGATTTTTATTTAGATTTAAAGGATGAGAGATTTATATCTAGATTTGCAATATTTCATCAAAGGTTTTCAACAAACACAGCACCAAGCTGGGATTTGGCACAACCTTTTAGGGCTTTGGCCCATAATGGAGAAATAAATACATATAAAGGAAACACAAACTGGATGAAAGTTCATGAGCAAGAAATGGACAGCCCTTTATTTGATAATATGGAAAATTTAAAACCAGTTATACAACCTGGATCATCAGACTCTGCTGCACTAGATAGTGTTTTTGAACTTTTAAATATTTCTGGCCAATCAGCACCTCTTGCAAAACTAATGTTAATTCCAGATGCGTGGTCTAAAAAAAGTCAAACATTATCAAAAGATCATCAACAACTATTTAATTTTTTGAATAGTACAATGGAGCCATGGGATGGGCCAGCTGCAATAGCTGCTACTGACAATGAATGGGCTATAGTAGCTGCTGATAGAAATGGGTTACGCCCAATGAGATACACTATTTCAAAAGATAAAATATTGTGTGCAGGATCAGAAACAGGAATGGTTGAAATTGATGAGAAACAAATTATTAAAAAAGGCAGGTTGGGACCTGGAGAAATTCTTGGAGTAAGAATAGCAAAAGGTAAAGTATTTTCTAATGTTGAAATTAAAGATTATCTAGCAAAAGAATTTAAACATTTTAATAATCAAATAATAGATTTGGAAAAGAAATTTCCAATAAGAAATGAAAAATCTACTTTTTCAGGGGACGAACTAAAAAAAAGACAACATACATTTGGTTATAGTTTAGAGGATTTGGAGCTTATTCTTCACCCTATGGCAGAGGAAGCAAAAGAGGCCATTGGTTCTATGGGTGATGACACTCCACTTGCAGTATTGTCTGATCGTTATAGGCCGCTTTACCATTTTTTTAGACAAAATTTTAGTCAAGTCACAAATCCACCAATTGACTCTTTAAGAGAAAACAAGGTTATGAGTTTAAAAACTCGTTTTGGTAATCTAGGAAATATTTTAGATTTTACTAATTTAACAGAGGAAAACATATACGTTTTAGACAGCCCTATATTATCAAATTCTCAATTAGAAAAATTTATTAATTTCTTTGGCCAAAAATCGATAACTATTGACTGTACTTTTGATAAAAGTGAAAATCTTGAAGCATCTATTGAGAGAATTAGAAAAGAGTCTGAAATTGCAGTTAGACAAGGTCTTACTCAATTAGTCTTAAGTGATAAAAATATTTCTGAAAAAAGACTACCTATTCCAATGTTATTAAGTGTTGGTGCAATAAATACTTATCTTATTAAAAAAAAATTAAGAGGTTATGCATCAATCAATGTTCAAACTGGTGAAGCATTAGACACACATTCATTTGCAACACTTATAGGTGTTGGGGCTACAACTGTTAATCCTTATTTAGCACTGGATAGTTTATATCAAAGGTTTGAAAAAAAATTATTTGGAAAGTTTGGGTACGATGAATGTATAGAAAGATATATTCAATCAGTAAATCATGGGCTTCTAAAAATAATGTCAAAAATGGGAATTTCAGTCATAAGCTCATATAGAGGTGGATGTAATTTTGAAACAGTTGGTTTGAGTAGAACGGTAGCATCAGAGTATTTTCCAGGAATTTTATCAAAAATCTCAGGCATAGGTTTAAACGGAATAGAAAAAAAACTAAGAACTATTCACAAAGAAGCATTTGAAGGTGTGGATACAGTTTTACCAATTGGGGGAATTTATAGGTATAGAAAAAACGGTGAAACACATCAATATCAAGGTAAGCTTATTCATCTTTTACAAAGTGCAGTTTCATCAAATTCTTTTGAAGCTTATAAAAAATATGCAGAAGGTATTTATGATCTTCCACCTATTCATCTTAGAGATTTGATTGGATTTAGAGATAGAAATTTAAACCCATCTATAGATATTTTAGAGGTAGAGCCAATTGAAAATATTTTAACAAGATTTGGAAGTGGAAGCATGTCTCATGGTGCATTATCGAAAGAAGCACATGAAACTTTAGCTATAGGAATGAATAGAATTAAAGGAGCTTCGTGTAGTGGTGAAGGGGGTGAAGATGAAAAAAGATTTATAAAAATGGAAAATGGAGACAGTGCCAATTCTAGAGTTAAGCAAATAGCTTCAGCAAGATTTGGAGTAACTCTTAAATATCTAAATAACTGCAACGAAATAGAAATTAAAATAGCACAAGGGGCAAAACCAGGAGAAGGAGGCCAATTACCAGGTTTTAAGGTTACAGAAGAAATTGCTAAGCTAAGACATTCAACACAGGGTGTAACTTTGATATCTCCTCCGCCCCATCATGATATTTATTCTATAGAGGATTTAGCACAATTAATTTATGACCTTAAACAAGCAAACCCAAAAGCTAGAGTTGGAGTAAAGTTAGTAGCATCATCTGGCATAGGCACAATTGCTGCTGGTGTAGCCAAAGCTAAAGCAGATATAATTTTAATTTCTGGACATAATGGAGGAACAGGAGCAACACCACAAACAAGTGTTAAATATGTTGGGATACCTTGGGAGATGGGTTTGACTGAGGCTAATCAAGTTTTAACTTTAAATAACTTAAGACATAAGGTTACCCTAAGAACAGATGGTGGAATTAAGACAGGAAGAGATGTTGTTATTGCAGCCATGATGGGAGCAGAAGAATATGGGGTAGCAACTACGGCTTTAGTAGCTATGGGATGCATTATGGTTAGACAGTGTCATTCAAATACATGTCCAGTTGGAGTTTGTACTCAAGATGAAAAATTAAGAGAAAAATTTTCTGGCACACCAGAAAAAGTAGTTAACTTGTTTAGATTCATAGCTGAGGAAGTAAGAGAAATTTTAGCACTTATAGGCTTTAAATCACTGAATGAAATAATTGGTAGAACTGATTTATTAAGGCAGGTAAGTAAAGCATCACCAAATTTAGATGATCTAGATCTAAATCCTTTGTTTGTTCAAACAGATGCTGGAGAAAATACAAGGTACTGCACAGTTCCAGAAATAAATTCTGTTCCAGATACTTTAGATCAAGAAATTTTACCTGAAATTAAAGAGCAAATTGGAAAAGTAAAAATTATTAAAAAAGAATATATTATTAAAAATACTCATAGAACTGTTGGTACAAGAATTTCTAATCATCTTTATGAAAAATATGGATCTGAAAAATTAGAAGATGGATTTTTATCTTTAAAATTCAAAGGATCAGCAGGGCAATCATTTGGAGCATTCGGAATCAAAGGTTTAAAACTTATTCTAAAAGGTGACGCTAACGATTATGTTGGCAAAGGTTTGTCAGGAGCAACAGTGGTAGTTAAACTTCCAGATGAAAGTAATTTAGTTTCACATGAGAATACTATAATAGGGAATACGGTTTTGTATGGAGCAACATCTGGAAAACTTTTTGCAGCAGGTCAAGCTGGAGAAAGGTATGCTGTAAGAAATTCAGGATCAATTTCGGTTATTGAAGGCTGTGACTCTAATGCTTGTGAATATATGACTGGTGGTACAGTTATAGTTTTGGGTGATGTAGGAGACAATTTTGGAGCCGGGATGACAGGTGGAATGGCATTTATTTATGATATAAATAAGAAATTTGAAAAAAAAGTAAATCCAGAGACTGTAGTATGGCAAACACCCCAAACAGATTATTGGATAGCATATTTAAAAAAATTAGTTCAAGAGCATCAGCAGGAGACAAATTCAGATTTTTCTAAAAAAATAATAGAAAATTTTGATAAAGAGATTTCTAATTTTATTCAAGTTTGTCCAAAAGAAATGATTGATAAACTAAAAAACCCAATAAGTTTAAAATCAATTATAAAAGAAGTTAGTTAAAATGGAGGAAATAAATATTTTTTGTTTTGGTTTTGGCGAAGTAGCAAAAAATTTTATAAAGAAGCTTAGTATTGAACAATATAATATTAACTTGTCAGTTACGTCAAGGAGTGAGTCTTCAAAAAAAAACTTTAACAATATTAGTTATAATAACTACTTATTTAATAGTAATGAATTTGATAAAAAGTTAATTATAAAGTTAAAAGAAGCAGATCATATTTTAGTTTCTATTCCACCACAAAATCAAGAAGACTTAGTTGTAAAAAATTTTTCTACATTTATAAAAAGTTCCAAAGTAAAATGGATAACCTACTTATCTGCTACTAGCGTTTATGGCGATCATAAGGGAAAATGGGTTAATGAAAATAGCAAAACAAACCCAACCTCAAATAATGGTACTGCAAGATTAAAAGCTGAAAATGCATGGGTCTCTTTAGAAAAAAATAACAAAATACCAGTTCAGATATTTAGGTTATCTGGAATTTATTCTAATGAAAAAAATATTTTAATACGATTAAAATCAGGAGAAGTGAAATTGATCAATAAAAAAAATCATTATTTTTCTAGAATTCATGTGGATGATATTTCAAACATATTATTTAGATCTTTATCAAAATTTAAATCAGGAGAAATATACAATCTATCTGATGATAAACCTTCTCCATCTGAAGATGTTGCTTTATTTGGAGCAAAAATGTTAAATATTAAAAATATTGAAAAAATTGAAGTTGATCAAATTAAAAGTGAGATGCTAAAAAATTTTTATAATGAGTCCAAGAAAGTTAGTAACAAAAAGATGAAAAGTCATTTTAATTACAATTTAAAATTTCCAAGTTATATCGAAGGATTAAACTATATTAGAAGTAATTTTATTTAACTCTAAGAGTATTCTTTTTAAGCCGTGTTTGTTTGATAAACTGTGATCACCATTTTTTATTATTATTAATTTTTTATTAGCTTTAGTAAATAATCTGAGAATTTTTCTGGAATAACTTGTTGGAACAACCTCATCTTTGCCTCCATGAATTAAAGTCACACTGATACAGGATTTAATTTTTTTATTTAAGATTTTATTTTTTCTACCATCTTTTATTAATTGGTAGGTGATTGGATACTCATAATCACCATGTTTTAAGTTATAGATTCCTTTTTTAATGGTTTCATTTTTCATCTTTTTTGTAAACTTTTTCCACATCAAATTCTCTAAAAATTCAGGTGCTGAACCAATTCCTAAAAACCCTATAATTTGTTCTTTAAAATACTTAAATTGATTAAGTGATAACCATGCCCCCATGCTTGAACCTACTAGTATAAATTTATTTTTTTTAACCACTTTTTTGATTGTTATTTTAACTTCTTCAGACCATTTGCTAATATTTCCTTTTATAAATGTACCTGTAGACTTTCCATGACCTGAGTATTCAGGAGCAAGAAAGCCAAAATTATTTTTTTTGGCGTACTTAAAAATAGCTTTAGGTTTTTCACCTTCTATATTTGACATAAAACCATGTAAAAAGATGATGTAAGTTTTTTCTTTATAATTATTACATAAATATCTTATTTGCTTATTTTTTGAGATTTTGAGGTATTTAAATTTATTCATATAAGTTTATTACATTTAATTCTTAATATATAACTTGTATTAAATGTCATCAAAATTAAAAGTTATGCAGGTAATTCCCAAACTTGGTTATGGTGGTGCAGAAACAGGCTGCTATGATCTTGCTCATTATTTGCCAGAAAATAATTGTTCCTCTTACATTGTCACTAGTGGAGGAGAACTAACAAAATTTGTTGATCATAAAAAAGTAAAATTAATTAAGCTCCCAGTTCAAAGCAAGAATCTAATTTTAATACTTTTTAATACAATAGCTTTAATTTTTATTATATTATTTTGTAATATTTCTATTGTTCATGCGAGAAGTCGAGCTCCTGCCTGGGCATGTTTAATTGCAACAAAATTTACAAGAAGAAAATTTGTTACCACTTTTCATGGAACATATAATTTTAAAAACCCAATTAAAAAATTCTATAATTCTATAATGGTCAGGTCTAATTTAATAATAGCAGGGTCAAACTTTATTTTTTCTCACATTAAAAATAACTATTCTAATTATTTGAATTTAAAAAAGAAATTTTTAGTAATATTTAGAGGAATTAATGTTGATTATTTTGACCCATCAACAACAATTGAAACTGAAGAGAATGAGCTTCTTTCAAATTGGGGTGTAACGAGAGATAAAAAGTTAATTTTAATGCCTGGTCGATTAACTGCGTGGAAAGGCCAAGAATTATTTATTGAAGCCTTAAATCTTGTTAATAAAAACCTAGGGCATCAAACTTATAATGCTGTTATTTTGGGAAGTGACCAAGGTAGAGATGTTTATAGTAAAAAGATAAAAAGATTAGCTGAGCAATACAGGCTAATACCTCAGATAAAATTCGTGGAACATTGTAAAAATATGCCTTTAGCATATAAAGTTTCAAGTTTAGTTGTTTCTGCATCAATAGAACCAGAAGCATTTGGAAGAGTTGCAATCGAGGCGCAATCTATGGAAAAACCTATAATTGCAAGCGATATTGGAGGTTCTAATGAAACAATAAGAAATAATGTATCTGGTTTTTTGTTTGAGTCAAATAATGCCCAGTCTTTGAGTAAAAAAATTATAGAAGTTTTAAATTTAGATGAATCTAGATTGAAATTAATTGGCATTGAAGGTAGAAAAAATGTAATTAAAAAATTTAATGTTGAAAAAATGTGTTTTTCTACATATTCAGAGTATAAAAAATTATTAAATTAAATGCCATTAATTACACTACCAGATGGAAAAAGTATTGATTTTCCCAAAAAGGTAACAGGACTAGAGGTAGCAGAAAAGATTAGTAAATCATTATCAAAACAAGCTGTAATTATTAGTGTTAATGAGGAGCTTAAAGATTTAAGTTATGTCATAGATAAAGATTGCTACATTAAGATCTTCACTTCTAAGGATAAAGAAGGCTTAGAGACTATTCGTCATGACACTGCACATATAACTGCAATGGCTGTACAAGAACTTTTTCCAGGGACTCAAGTTACTATCGGTCCAATTATAGAAAATGGATTTTATTATGATTTTTCAAGAAAAGAACCTTTCACAGAGGAAGACTTGAATAAAATTGAAAATAAAATGAAAGAAATTGTTGATCGAGATGTTCCAACTACAAGGGAGGTCTGGAGTAGGAATAAAGCAATATCGCACTTTAAAAAAAAAGGAGAAATATATAAAGCAGAAATTATTGAAAGTATTCCTCAAGGGGAAGATGTATCTATATATTTTCATGGAGATTGGCATGATTTGTGCAGAGGACCACATCTATTATCAACAGGAAAAGTTGGAAAATATTTTAAATTAACAAAAGTTTCAGGAGCTTATTGGAGAGGTAACTCTAATAATGAAATGTTGCAGAGAATTTATGGAACAAGTTGGGCTTCACAAAAAGATTTAGATGAATATTTAAAAAAAATAGAAGAAGCTGAAAAAAGAGATCATAGAAAACTTGGAAAAGAAATGGATTTATTTCATTTTAGAGAAGAAAGTCCAGGATCTGTTTTTTGGCATGAAAAAGGCTGGAAACTATTTCAAAAGTTAATAGCTTACATGAGGGGCAGACAAGACAAAGCTGGCTATAAAGAAGTAAATACCCCTGAAATTTTAGATAGAGCTCTATGGGAGAAGTCTGGCCATTGGGAAAAATATGGCGAACATATGTACACGTCAGAAACACCAGATGAAAAAATATTTGCAATTAAACCAATGAACTGCCCAGGTCATATCCAAGTATTTAATCAAGGCTTAAAAAGTTATCGAGATCTTCCTTTAAGAATTTCAGAATTTGGAAAAGTTCATAGATATGAACCTTCAGGAGCGCTACATGGCTTACTAAGAGTTAGGGCCTTCACCCAAGATGATGCACATATTTTTTGTACAGAAGACCAAATAACTGAAGAGTGTTTAATTGTCACAAATTTAATTTTAGATATCTATAAAGACCTTGGTTTTGAAAATGTAATATTGAAATATTCAGATAGACCAGATCTAAGAGTTGGTGATGATAGCGTTTGGGATAAGGCGGAAAAAGCTTTATTAGATGCTGTTAAAGCATCAAAACTTGAATATTCAATTAATAAAGGTGAAGGAGCCTTCTATGGTCCAAAAATTGAATTTGTTTTAAGAGATGCTATCGGTAGAGATTGGCAGTGTGGAACTTTACAGGTAGATCTAAATTTGCCAGGAAGGCTAGATGCATCTTTTGTTGACAACGATGGATCAAAAAAAATTCCTGTAATGCTTCATAGAGCATTGTTTGGTTCACTAGAAAGATTTATAGGAATACTAATAGAAAACTATGCAGGAAAATTTCCATTTTGGATTACTCCTTTACAAGTAGTTGTAATTCCTATTTCTGAGGAATTTAATACTTATGCAAAAGAAGTTAACGAAAAAATTAATCACGCAGGGATTAGCTCTGTAGTAGATTTAAAAGACCATAATTTAAATTATAAAATTAGAGAACATTCTATATCTAAAATACCACTTTTGTTGATTTGTGGTAAAAAAGAAGTTGACAGTAACTCAGTAACGATTAGAAGATTAGATACTAACAAACAAGAAAATATGGATTTAAAATTATTTTTAAAAAAATTCTCAGCTTTAAACAAAGCATCCTCAAACTAAGTGCCAGATTTTAAACAAAATTACTTTCAAAGAAGAACAAAGGATAGAGGGCCCAAATCTAATAATAGGATTACAGCACCAGAAGTTCAGGTTATAGGAAGTGATGGTGATAATATAGGAATAATAAATACTAATGAAGCCATATCAATGGCTAAAGAGCAAGGCCTAGATTTAATAGAGATAGCTCCAAATGCTAAACCACCAGTATGTAAAATTATTGATATGGGAAAATTTAAGTATGATGCCCAAAAGAAAGCAAATGTTGCAAAAAAAAAACAAAAAATTGTTTTATTAAAAGAAATAAAAATGAGACCAGTTACAGAAGCACATGATTATGATTTTAAAGTTAAAAATGCTAAAAAATTTATTGGAAAAGGTGATAAAGTAAAATTTACAATAAGATTCAAAGGTAGAGAGCTACAGCATTCTCATTTAGGTAGAGAGTTAATGGATAAAATAAAAGCTGATATGCAAGATATTGGTAAAGTAGAGTTGCACCCAAAGTTTGATGGTAAGCAAATGATTATGGTTATTCAGCCTTTATAAGGCTTAATAGAGGTTGTAAATCTATCGCAATATTTGTATAAGACCGCAGAAATATGCCAAAATTAAAAACTAAAAGTTCAGCAAAAAAAAGATTCAAGATCTCAGCTACAGGCAAAGTCATGATGGCTCAAGCTGGAAAGAGACATGGGATGATTAAAAGAACAAATTCACAAATCAGAAAATTAAGAGGCACGACTACAATGTCAAAACAAGATGGCAAAATAGTTAAATCATACATGCCTTACAGTTTAAGAGGATAAAATGGCAAGAGTAAAAAGAGGTGTAACCAGTCATGCTAAACATAAAAAGGTTTTAAAAGCTGTCAAAGGACAATGGGGCAGAAGAAAAAATACGATAAGAGTTGCAAAGCAAGCTATGGAAAAAGCTATGCAGTATGCTTACAGAGATCGTAGAACAAAAAAAAGAGAGTTTAAATCATTATGGATACAGAGAATTAATGCCGGTGTTAGATCTGAAGGGTTAACATACTCAAAATTTATTAATGGCTTAACAAAGTGTGGAATTAAGCTAGATAGAAAAATATTAGCTGAAATAGCATACGACAGCCCAGAAGCCTTTAAAACGATCGTAGAAAAAGCTCAATCAGCATTAAATTAATCTTCACTATTGTTTTTCTTCGGTGAAGAAATAATCTCTCTATATGTCTGATATTAAAAAAATAAAAGATGAATTTCTTTTAAAGTTAAAAGAAAATTTAGACTCAAATCAAGTTAATCAAATTAAGACAGATCTATTTGGAAAAAATGGAGTAATTAGCTCTAAATTTAAACAACTTGGAAAAGTAGCAGAACAAGAAAGAAAGAAATTCGCATCAGATTTAAATTCAGTAAAAGACGAGCTTCAAAATTTAATAACTTCAAAAATTAATGATATTGAAACAAAAGAAATTAATCAAAAATTAGAAAAAGAAAAAATAGATATAACTTTACCTGAGAGACCTTTTGTTCAAGGAAAAATTCATCCAGTGTCTCAAGTCATAGACGAAATCTCTTCAATTTTTTCAGAAATTGGATTTAGTGTTAAAGAAGGACCCGATATCGAAAATGAATATAATAATTTTACAGCATTAAATACGCCTGACAACCATCCTGCAAGAGATATGCATGATACATTTTATCTAGATGAAAAAAAAGAATTATTATTAAGAACACATACTTCTCCAGTTCAAATAAGAACTATGCTTAATGACAAACCTCCTTTTAAAATCATTGCACCAGGCAGAACATATCGATCAGATAGTGATCAAACTCATACTCCCATGTTCCACCAAGTTGAGGGACTACATATTGATAAAGATATAAACATGGGTCACCTTAAAGGCTGTTTAAATTATTTTATTAAAGAGTTTTTTGAGGTTGATAAAATTAAAATGAGATTTAGACCAAGCCACTTTCCTTTCACTGAACCGTCTGCCGAGGTAGATATTGGATATGAAATTAAAGATGGAAAAATAGTTATTGGTGAAGGAGATAAATGGCTTGAAATTCTAGGTTGTGGAATGGTTCATCCAAACGTTTTAAAAAATGTAAAAGTTAATCCTGATAAATTCCAAGGCTATGCATTTGGGATAGGTATAGATAGATTAGCAATGCTCAAGTATGGTATAAATGATTTAAGAGCATTTTTTGATTGTGATTACAGGTGGTTAAACCACTTTGGCTTTGACCCTATAGATGTGCCTACAAATTATAGGGGTCTGAGTAGATGAAGATTACAACAAATTGGTTAAAAGAACATCTAGATACCAAGCTCAATGAAAATCAAATTATTAAAAAACTTACAGATGTTGGTTTGGAAGTAGAAGATGTTTACAGCCAACCAAGTGAACTAGATAACTTCATAATTGCTCAAATTTTAAAGGCTGAAAAGCATCCTGATGCAGACAGGCTTAAAGTTTGTGACGTAGATATTGGATCAGATAATCCTGTGAAAGTTGTTTGTGGTGCACCTAACGCAAAAGAAGGATTACTGACAATTTATGCACCTCCAGGCGCTGTTGTACCTAAGAGTCAAATTAAATTAGTAGCAAGCAAAATAAGAGGTGTAATGTCGTATGGTATGCTTTGTTCAGAGGCTGAGCTCAAATTATCAAATGAAAGTAATGGTATTATAGAGCTTTCTTCAAAAAAATATGAAAAAAAGATAGGTGAAAATTATTTACCTAAAAATAGTGTAAACGTAATTGACATATCTATTACACCAAATAGAGCAGATTGTTTGGGAGTTAGAGGAATAGCTAGAGATTTAGCAACAGCAGGTTCTGGTACATTAAAAAAACTAAAAACAGAGAAGTTAATTCAAAAAAATAAACAAAAAGTCAGTATAAAAATAATTAAAGAAAAAAACCAAGGATGTAATTCTTTTGGAAGTTGTTTAATTACCGGAGTAAAAAATACTGAAAGTCCAGACTGGCTTAAGAAAAAGATAATGTCATTAGGTCAAAAACCCATCTCTGCAATAGTCGATATTACAAATTATGTAATGATTGATTTAAATAGACCATTGCACGTTTATGATGTTGATAAAATAGATAAAGGAATACTTGTTAGAAATTCTAAAAAAGGTGAAAAATTTAAAGCTTTAGACGAAAAAGATTATAATCTTGAAGACGGTATGTGTGTTATTGCAGATGCTTCTGGAGTATTAGGCTTGGGAGGAATAATTGGAGGAACTAGATCTGGAACTGAACTAGATACAAAAAATGTATTAATTGAGTCAGCCTATTTTAATCCAAGATCAATTAGAAAAACGGCTAAAATTTTAAATATAGACACAGATGCTAAGTTTAGGTTTGAAAGAGGAATAGATCCACTTTCAATAGAACAAGGACTTCAGAGAGCTGCTGAATTAATTAAAAAAATTTGTGGAGGGGAAATTAGCAAATTTGATATTAAAAAAATAGAAAATATAAAAAAAAGCTTTGTAAAATTTGACATACAATTATTTGAAAAAATGACAGGTTTTCAAATTGATCAAAAAGAAATAATCAAAATACTAACTAATTTAGGTTTTGGAATAAAAAAACAAAAAAAATTATTACTATTAACAGTCCCAACGTGGCGACCTGATATCTTACAAGAGATAGATATTGTTGAAGAACTAGTGAGAATTAAAGGTTACGACCAAATTAAGATGATCGAACCTGAGAAAGTTAGAAACAAAGATACCTTAAACAAAACCCAAAAATTATTTCATTTTTTACAGAGGGCTATTGCATCAAAAGGATATTTGGAAGCGATTACATGGTCTTTTACTGATAGTAAGGTTAATAAATTATTTATTGAAAACAATAAAGAAATTAAGATAATTAATCCCATAAGTGCAGATTTAAATGTATTGAGAAGTTCTATTTTTTCAAATTTAATTATTAATATAAATAAGAATTTATTTAGAGGATTTAAAGATTTATCAATATTTGAAATAGGTCCAACTTTTTCAGGGTCTAAACCAGGTGAACAACAAACAATAGTAAGTGGATTGAGAACTGGAAAACTGTCAAGACAGAGTTGGGTAGAGCAAGGAAGACTAGTGGATGTTTTTGATGTAAAAAGGGATGTTATTCAAAGCTTAGTTGAGGCTGGTTACAACAAAGATAAATTATATATAGATGATGAAACACCAAATTATTATCATCCTGGTAAATCTGGAAGAATATTTCTAAACAAAAGTAAAGAAAAAGTAGTAGCTTTTTTCGGTGATATCCATCCAACTATATTAAAAAAATTAGATATTAAAGTTGAAGCGTTAGTAGGGTTTGAAATATTTTTAGACAATATAAAACAGCAAAAAAAATCATTAAAAAATCAGAAAACTCAATATAAATATTCTGACTTCCAAAAATCAGAGAGAGATTTTGCTTTTGTTTTAGATAAAAATTTTAAAGCTCAAGAATTGATAGAGATAATTAGGAATGTAGATAAAGAATTAATAAAGTCTGTTAAAGTTTTTGATGTTTATGAGGGTGAGAATATTGATAATAGTAAAAAATCAATTGCATTAAATGTTACAATTCAATCTTTAGAAAAAACATTAAATGAAGAAGATTTAAATAAAATAAATCAGCTTATTATTTCAACTGTAGAATCAAAAACAGACGCAAAGATTAGATCATAGTCATGTCAAAAATTGATCACATCAGAAACTTTGCAATTATTGCGCACATAGATCATGGCAAATCAACTATTGCAGATAGAATAATTCATAGCTGTGGTGGACTTACTGAAAGAGAAATGAAAGCGCAAGTTTTGGATTCTATGGATATTGAGCGTGAAAGAGGAATAACAATTAAGGCCCAAACGGTAAAGCTTAATTATAAAGCTAAAGATGGAAAGAAATACATTTTAAATATTATCGATACCCCAGGGCATGTAGATTTTAGTTATGAGGTTAGCAGATCTTTATATGCATGTGAAGGATCAATTTTAATAGTTGATAGTACACAAGGTGTTGAAGCTCAAACATTAGCAAATGTTTACCAGGCATTGGATATTAATCATGAGATAGTCCCAGTATTAAATAAGGTTGATTTACCTGCCTCAGACTTAGAAAAAACAAAAAAACAAATAGAAGATGTGATTGGTATTGATACAGAAAATGCCATTCCTTGCTCTGGTAAAACAGGTGAAGGCATTGAAGATATTTTGGAACAAATTATTGTTTCATTACCATCTCCAGAAGGTGAGAAAGATGCTAATTTAAGATGTTTATTAGTCGATAGTTGGTATGACACTTATCTAGGGGTGGTTATTTTAGTTAGAGTTATTGATGGAAAAATTTCTAAAAATATGAAGATAAAAATGATGTCTACTAACCAAGAGTATATTGTTGAAAAAGTAGGCGTATTTACACCTAAAGCTAATGACATTAATGAGTTAAATGCTGGAGAAATTGGTTTTATAACAACAGGGATAAAAGTATTATCAGAAACAAAAGTTGGAGATACCATTTGTGACGCGAGTAAGCCACCTGAAGAAGCGTTGCCAGGTTTTAAACCAAGTAAACCAGTGGTTTTTTGTGGATTATTTCCAGTTGATAGCTCTGAGTATCAAAAATTAAAAGATGGTCTTGGAAAATTACAATTAAACGATGCTAGTTTTTCATATGAAGCAGAGTCTTCTTCAGCTTTAGGGCTAGGTTTTAGATGTGGATTTTTAGGTCTGCTACATTTGGAAATCATCACAGAAAGATTGGAGAGAGAATTTGACATTAATCTATTAACTACAACACCAGGCGTAGTTTATAAGGTTCACATGAATAAAGGTGAAGTAATAGAATTGCAAAACCCTTCAAGCTTACCTGAACCTACATTAATTAATTACATTGAAGAACCATGGATTAAAGCGACAATCATTACTCCAGATGAGTATCTTGGACCCATTATAAAGGTTTGCCAAGATAAAAGAGGAGTTCAAACTAATCTAAGTTATTCTGGAAATAGAGCGGTCTTAAGTTATGAAATTCCATTAAATGAGGTAGTGTTTGATTTTAATGATAGATTAAAATCAATGACAAGTGGCTATGCAAGCTTTGATTATGAAATCATAGATCACAGAGAGGGAGAATTAGTAAAACTAGGTATACTTGTAAATGCAGAGCCAGTCGACGCTTTGTCAATGATGGTACACAAAGATTTTGCACAAATAGTTGGAAGAGAAGTATGTGAAAAATTAAGAGATTTAATTCCTAGACACAACTTTATGATACCTGTGCAAGCTGCGATTGGTGGCAAAATTATAGCAAGAGAAACTATCAAGGGTTTTAAAAAAGATGTATTGACTAAAATTCATGGTGGTGGTGCAAGAGATAGAAAAAGAAAACTATTAGATAAACAAAAAAAAGGAAAAGCACGAGGAAAACAATTTGGAAAAGTGGAAATTCCTCAAGAAGCATTTATTGGTGTTTTAAAAATTAATAAGGAATAAGAATTGAAACAGGTTAATTGGGGAATTATTGGTTTAGGAATAATGGCTTCAAAGTTTGCTGATGCATTTAAGTTTTCAAAAAAAGCAAAATTAGTAGCAATTGCAAGTAGTGATAAGAATAAAGTTCAACATTTTAAAGATAAATTTGATATAGAAAATCATTTTTGTTTTAACAGTTATGAAGACCTAATTAAATCTGAAGATATCGATATTGTTTATATCTCATTACCTAACTCTTTACATTTTAAATGGATACTTAAGTGTATAGAGTATAAAAAAAATATTTTAGTAGAAAAACCAGCTGTACTAAATTTTTTTGAAATTGAAAGTATTAAAAAAAAAATTATTAATACATTTTTTTCAGAAGCATTTATGTATGTTTATCATCCACAAACATTAAAGGTTATAGAAATGATCAAAGAAGGAAGAATAGGAAAACCTTTATCAATGAACACCAATTTTGGAATTAACATAATGAGTAAAAAAAATTTGTTTGGTTTTAAAAGAAAAAAAAAAATTAAACAAGATAATAGATTGTTTAATAAACAATTAGGTGGTGGTGTGATACTAGATTTAGGATGTTATTTAATATCATTTAGCTTATTAATTGGATCATTAGAAATTAAAAATAATCTAGCAAAGACAAAAATCAAAAATATAAAAAAAAAATTTATAAGTTCGGGAGTAGATATTCACTCTTCAGCTGATCTTCACTTTGAAAGTGGATTCGTAGCAAAAATGAAAGCATCTTTTGAGGAAGACTTAGGACAGATAACTGAAATTATAGGCAGTGAAGGAAATATCATTATCCCACATACATGGACACCTGAAGAAGCAATCGTTATAATAAAGTCTGAAAAAAGCGAAAAAATTAAGATTAAATCGATAAATAATATTTACACTTGTGAAATAGAAGCCGTATCAAATTCAATTATAAAAAACAAAAATAAGCCAGATTTTCCGGGTTTAAGTATAAATGATACATTTCGGAATACGAAAATATTAGATGATTGGTTAAAATGAAAAATAAAATAATAGATTGTATTACTTTTTTTGAGGAAAATTTTATTTTTAATTTAAGGTATAATATTCTAAATGAATATGTGGATTATTTTGTGATCTGCGAGTCCAGATATGATCACAAAGGAAGACAAAAAAAATTAAATTTTAAACAAGAAAAAAGTTTTATAAAAAATAAGATAATTTATCTAGTAATGGACGAGCCATTTCCTGAAAATAATAGTCCGTGGCAAAATCAAGCATTACAAAGAGAATTTTTATTAAAAAATTTAGGTTTTGCTAATAATGATGATTATATATTTTTTTCTGATCCAGATGAAATTCCAAATCCAAATTTATTAAAAGATTTTGATTTAAAAAAAAAATACGGAATATTTTTACAAAAGTGCTTTAATTATAAATTTAATTTATTCAATTCTTTTGAAAGTCCCTGGGAAGGTACAAGAGTGACAAAAAAGAAATATTTAAAGTCAATAGATTTCATGAGACAAAAAATAAAAAAAAAAAACTTAACATATTATTTTTTTAGAATAGATAAAGAAAAAAGCATTAAAATTTTTAATGATGGAGGTTGGCACTTCAATAATGTGATGGAACCAGAACAAATCTCATTAAAATTAAAATCATTTGCACATACAGAATTCAACAAAGATGAATATACATCTATAAAAAATATTAGAGAAAAGATAGATAGTCGTATAGATCTTTTTGGGAGAAATCATAAATATGAAAAAATTACTTTAGATAAAAGTTTTCCTAAATATATAAAAGATAACCAAATGAAATTTAAAAAATTTATTTTATAAATATTTCTCTTCTGGCAAACAAAAAAGATTTTCCTCTATTTGAAAATATAAATATTTATTTTTGGTTAGTTTGACAGTTATTTTTTCTAATAAAACATTTTCTATATGCACGTACTCAAAAATAATTAGTGGCCTAATCTCAAATTTTGATAGAAAGTCGTAAACAATTTTTCCATCATATCCTTCTGCATCTAAATAAAAAAGATCCAACTTTTTAATTTCATATTTATCAAAAAGCTCCTTAATTGAAATTGAATTGACAGCATCTTTTATTGTATGACTTTTTTTAACACCATGATCTGTCAAATGTTTTAAATTAAATGATGGTATGGCAGGTATATGATTATCATATTTGTGAAGATATTTTGGATCAACTTTGTATAAATATGATATTTCATTATTTACTGAAATTGCAGAATTTTCAAAAGTAACAAATTCATTGTCTATATAATTTTTTTTTAATTTTTCGAAATTTTCCAATATAGGCTCAACAAGTAAACTCTTAGTTTTATACTTCTTTATAAAATAATTGAGTTCATCAAAAGATAAACCATCATTAGCTCCTACCTGAACAATATTGTTTATTTTATTTCTACTAAAATAAAATTCTAATAAATTTTTTATTTTTAAACTTGAGTTTTGGGCTATAATTCTATTATTTTTGAATGTTTTTTTATCTAATAGTCGATATCCAAAAATTCCACAGATTTTCTTTAATAATTTATTTTTCATCAAGTATTGTTATTATATTCAATTTTATTGTTAAAAATAGTTTAAATTAAAACCTATATGTCAAATTTAAAAATTTATTGTGTTACTGACAAAGTTATAAATTTTTTAGATAATACAAAATATAATATTGGATGGGTAGGAAAAGAAAATCCTCCAGAAAATTATATCTTAAGTAATAATAGGAATAATATTTTTTCTAAAGAAAAATATTATTCTGAATTAACGTTTCACTACTGGTATTGGAAAAATTTACTTAATGTAGAGAGTAATGATTGGATAGGTTTCTGTCAAAAAAGAAGGTACTGGTTAAAGAAAAATTTTTTAAAAGATAAAATTGATAAAGTTAATTTCAGTGAAAATCTACTTGATGAAGTGCAAGATGAATGGAGTGGCTATAATGCAATAATTTGTGACTCAATTAAGATAAATAAAGTAAAAAAAATAAAAATGATAAAAAGAGGCTTTAGGTCATTAATTAGAAATCCTAAAATTTTTTTTAATGACAAAAAACAAACGATCAAATTTCATTTTGATATGCATCATGGTTATGGAAATTTAAGTAAAGCAATTGAAGTTATGAATGATAATGACAGGGATGAATTTAAAAATTATGTAAATACTAATTGTGAATATAATCCACATATAATGTTTATTGCCAAACCATTAATAATTAATAAATGGTTTACAGATCTATTTGAATGGCTCTTTAAATGTGAAAAAATTTTTGGTTTCGAGAATTTAAATGGATATGATACACAACGATTATATGCTTATTTAGCTGAAAGATACCTATCGTTTTGGTTTAAAAAATATTCCAATTTTATCAATTGGCCTTGGACTTTTATAGATTTTAAAAATTAGTTCTTCAGAAAAAAACTTTTTATTTGTTCACAGACTTTTTTAATTTCTTTTTCAGTTATTTTTACATGAAAGGGAAGACTAATTGTTTCCTTACCCCATTTTTCACTTCTAGGACACTTAGTGTTTTTATATTTTTTTTTGTAATAATGTAATTCACTGATTGATCTAAAGTTAACTGTGACAAAAATTTTATTTTTTAATAGATGCTCAATAAGTTTGTTTCTATATTTTTTGTCAACACCTATAGGGAATAAGTAATAATCTCTATTTTTATTTTTATTTTCACTTGGTAAAGAAACTTCTTTAATATTATTCAAATTGTATCTATATTTTTTAAATAATTTTTTTTTTAGGATAGCAATCTTTGAGTAACTTGATACTTGGTCTTCTAAAATACTAGCATTGATATCGCTTAAATTTGCTTTAAATCCAAAATTATATACATCCCATGGAATATACTTGTTATTCACAAACCTTTTAAATGCAGGTTTTGTCATTCCATTATTGGACACAGATCTTATAATGTCAGCATATTTTTTATGGTTTGTAATTATTGCTCCACCTTCCCCACAAGTAATGCTTTTTGTTGCATAGAATGAAAAAACTGCAAAATCTGCAAATGTACCCATTACTTTATTATTATATTCACCACAAAAAGAATGAGCACAATCCTCTATTATTATAATATTTTTTCTAATTTTATTTTTTAAATTTTTAGTATCAAATAAGTTACCATATAAATGTACAGGCATTATTACTTTAGTATTCTTAGTTATCTTTTTTAAACAATCTTTAACATCTAACAATTTTGTTTTTTCATCAATATCCGCTAGTATCACTTTAGCTCCGACCATTTCCACAACATTTGCACAAGCAACAAATGTGCAGGCAGGTATTATTACTTCATCTGTTGGTTTTAATTTAACAGATAATAAAATGCTTATTAGACCATTGGTCCATGAATTTGTTAAAAAAGAAAATTTTTTATTAAATTTTTTACAAAGAAGCTTCTCTACTCTTTCACATACAGGTCCTGAAGTTAAATATGAGCTGTTTAGAGTTTGCTTGAGATAATTTTTTTTATTATTTAGGTTGTGTTTATAGAATGGAATCATATTCTATTTTTTTTTAAAAATTCTTTATATACTGTTAAAGTAATTTTTTTTTTAGCAAATGGTTTTTTATCTTTTTTGATTTTATTAAAAGTATCAAGAATTGATTTATTAGTTAATTTATCGAAATTTGAATTTCTTTTTAAAAACTGTTTAGATGAATTTATTGAAACTTTGTAAGATCTTTTATCTATAGTATTTTTTTCATGGTAAACATTTACATCTTTATACTTAGTAATTTTTAATATTTTTTTAGTTAATAAAATAATATTTGTATTAAAATTTCCTATATTAAAAACTTTGTTAAGAGTTTTTTTTTTATTTTCAGCAATGATTTTATTAATTGCAGTACAAGCAAATTCATTGTGACAAAAAAATCTAACCTGTGTGCCACCAAGAATTTCTATCTTTTTTAAAAACAACATATCTCTTATAATCTTATTAATAGCTATGTCATATCGCATTCTTTCTGACCATCCGTACAAAGTACCCAGTCTTAAAATTGTGAAAGGTATTTTTTTTTTTAATTTTAAAAATTTTTCATACTTTAAACAAAGTTTTGAATATAAAGATATCGGTTTCGGTTTAGATTTTTCTGTAATTAAGTTTTGATTATTACCATAGACAGAACAAGAAGACATATAGATGTATCGTTGAAGTTTTTTACTTGATTTAATTTTGTTATAGAGATTAATTTTATTTGAATAATTAGTAATATTTGTAAATTTTCTATTAAGTTCAGATGCAGGATCGTTTGAAATATTTATTAAATCAATAATAACGTCAAAACCAAAAAAAAATTCTTTGGACATGTTTTTATAATCTATTTGATGCAGCTTAAATTTATTTGATTTAGTATTATTTTTTCCAAAAAAACATTTATCTACTCCAATGATATTGTTACCAGTTTTTAACAGATAGGGCACCAGAACGGAGCCAAGAAAACCCTCAGAGCCTAAAACCAAAATATTTTTCATAAAATAAATAGATTAATAAATATATATATATTTGATATAATCAAATTATCTTTATAATTATATGAAATGAGTAAAAATATTCTTTTTTGGGGTGGTAAATTTAAAGCTGGAATTATACATGATCTTATTGAAAAAGATAAGATTTTAGCTGACACCACTTCACTTGTGGTTAAATATGTGTTCGATCCAAATTTGTTGAAAACTCAATTTAAATCAAATGCTAAATTTTCAAATAAAAAAATTGATTTAAAATTTTTTTTTAAAAACTCTTATCATTTTGTTGTATGCATTGGTAATGAGCTTGGAATGGCTAGATACTTTATATCTAAAGAATTAGAAAAAAAAAAAATTAAACCATTAGATATAATTAGTAAAAATGCCTATTTTGATAATAAAAAATTATTAGGAAAAGGAATACAACTTTTCCCAAATTCAGTTGTTCAAACAGGATCAACTGTGGGAGATTATTCAATTTTAAATACAGGCTCAATACTAGAACATCATTGTGAAGTTGGTAACGGGGTACATATAATGCCAGGAGCAGTAATAGGTGGAAATACCTATATTTCAGATTTTGTAACTATTGGAATGAATGCAACCGTAATGCCAAAGATAAAAATTGAAGAAGGGGCCTATATAGGAGCCGGAGCCGTAGTTACAAAGGATGTTAAAAAAAATGAAGTTGTAGCAGGAAATCCAGCAAAGTTTTTAAAAAAAATTGTTCATAAAGTTGATTTAAAAATATTTAAATAAAGCCTAATTTCTAATGAAGATTTATTTATCCACATTTTATAGTTCTGATTTAAAAAGATCTGCAAAAAGATTTAAAGAACAAGCTGAAAATATGAAAATTTATGACAAAATTTTTCTTTTTGAACAAAGTGATTTAAACGATGATTTTAAAAAATATGTTAAATCATTATTAGAAATAGGAAAAATAAAAGGTTATGGGTATTGGGTTTGGCAAACTTATTTTCATAAAAAAGTTTTGGCACAACTAAATGATGGAGATATATATCATTGGTGTGATGTTGGGTGTCATTTTAATCTTAATGGAAAAAAAAGATTATTAGAATATATAGAAATGTTAAAAGAAGAGCCAACTGGTTTCTTGGGATTTCAATACAAGAATCTTGAGGAAAATAATAATTTTAGCTACCCGAACTATATGGAATACGAATATACAAAATCAGATCTAATAAAATTTTTTGGGTTAAAAAATGACGACCCAATAATAAGAAGCCCACAGGTGTGGGGTGGATCATTTTTTGTCAAAAAATGTAAAAGATCACTGGAAATAATGAACGAACATTATGAAATTACTAAAAATAGATTTGATTTAATTGATGATGATGAGGAAAAATTCTTACATAAATCCATACCTGAGTTTATCCAACATCGTCATTCACAGAGTGTTTTGTCTATAATAGTAAAAAAAGCTGAATCAAAATTACTATCTGCATACGAGTCAGAGTGGGCAATAGATAATCAAGGAAATAGGACATATGATCATTTAGAATTTTTTCCCATAATTGCAAAAAGAGACAAACAGAGGAATATTGTTAAAAGATTTTGGGACAGACAAAAGAAAAATTTTAGTAGAAGAAAAAACAAATTTATGGGTTTGTTTAAAAAATAATTTAATTATTTGATAATTAAGATTTTCCAGGCTCCTATTTCGTTATAAATACTGTAATTATGAAAAATATATTGATTTATATAAGGAAATCTATCTTTTGGAGTTAATTCAAAATTATCATGACCCTTCATATTTCCAATATTTTGGTATGTTCCTCCAGATAATAAATATTTAGGCTGAGTTATATTCAATTGATCAATAAAATTTAATTGATTACTTTTATTGCCTAAGTTCATTATATGAAAAAATTTAGTGCAAGTTTTTTTTTTCAGGAAATATTGAATTGCTGTTTCATATGAAAATACTTGAAAACAATCTTCATCTTTAGTGAGAATTTTAAGTAAGTTAATTAATTCAATTTCTTCATCTTGCAAATATTTATAATCACTCTCAGCAATATACTTATTAAGGCGTTCATTAAATTCGTAAATATTATTAAAAAAATTATTAGGAATATTTTTAAAAGTAAATATTATGAATATTAAAAAATAAGTTATAACAAAATAAATATTTTTTATTTTATTATAAAAAAATTTTTTTTCTAGAAAATTAAAAAAATAAAAAGAAAAAAAATAAATTAAAAGTATTAAGTTGAAGCTAGAACCCTGCTTTATATGACCACCATCAGAACGAGTAAGACCCACTTTATAATATATTAGGCTGAATATATAAAAAAGTATTATAAATAATTTATGGTTTTTATCAAAATTAATTTTTTTGTTAAAAAAAATATTGATTGTAATAAAGCCATTTAAAATAATTATTAATAAACTTTTTGTAGCTCTAGACGAACCTTGTTCATTAGAAAATGGTGTTGGATGTATTATACCATTCAATAAATCTGATGATGTTAGTATATTTATAGAGTTTATAATAAAATTGTTAAACTCAGTAGATCCAATTATAAAAAAAAATATTATGAATGTAGATATTATAATAAAAAGTATACTCAATATTTTTTTGAGATGATCATTAATAGCCAATAGAATAAATAGTGGTAGGTAAGAAGCAATTAAGAAAATACCCCTGTCTAAACTCCAAAGAATAGCAAATAATGGTAATGTACCTAAAACAATTGTATCTAAGATTGAAATTTTTTTTGTGTCTAATATTTTCATTAAAAATATTAAATAAATAAATATAGGTATTTCTCTGTACCCCAAAGTGTAGTTTTTTACTAAATAAAAACAAAAAATAGATAAGAATAAAAATATTAAAGTTTTAGAATTTTTGTTTAAATGAAATCGACTGCAAAAATAAAATAAAAAAATAAATATTATAAAAGCACTCACTTGAGTGATAAATGAGATGTATACCCTGTAAGAGCCTATAGTCTGAAAATCAAAAAATGACCAAGATATTTTAGCACTTAAGACATCAACAAATAAACTTGTCACTAAAAAAGAACCTGACCAAAGTTGATTTTTTAATTCATAATTTAATCCACCCATTAAAGCTTGTCCTTCGTGAAATAAATCAAGCTTATTTGTGTTAAATTCTGCCGATAGAAAGAAAATGATTAACAAGGATAATAATAAGAATAAATAAAAAAGGGATATATTGTCATTATTTCTAATTTTTTTGTTAAGAATAAAGCTATCTTTTATTTCTTGAAAATTTAATTTTTTTTTTAATAGGAGCGTTATGAAAAAAGTAGCCAATGGAATGGTAATAAAAATAATATACCTAATATTGTCGTTCCAGTGACTATGTTGAAATATGCTATAATAACCAATTATTTCAGTTGGATTATGGTATTGAAATTGAATTAGTTTCCAGAGCGAAGACACCAAAATTATAGAAACTATTAAAGGAATTATTATAGAAATCTTATTGAATAAACTTTTAAACATCATTTAATTATTATAACAGTATACTTTAATTCAAATAAATATTACAGGAGAGATGGCCGAGCGGTTTAAGGCGCACGCTTGGAAAGTGTGTGTACTGTCAAAGGTACCGTGGGTTCGAATCCCACTCTCTCCGCCAGTAAATAAGCTTTATTTTTAGGTACTAATTTAACTTATCAAATAATATTTGATTAAAAAATTCCAATCAATTTATAATAAAAAATGTTATATATAATCTTTCCATAAAATAAAAATGACAAATAAAAATACATATCAAGCAGACTCCATCAAGGTTCTTAAGGGTTTAGAAGCAGTAAGAAAAAGACCTGGAATGTATATTGGTGACACCGATGATGGAACAGGTTTGCATCACATGGTTTATGAAGTTGTTGATAACTCTATAGATGAAGCATTAGCTGGTTACTGTAAAAGTATAGATGTCAAAATTAATTCTGATGGAACTATTACAGTTAGAGATGATGGAAGAGGTATACCTGTCGACATGCATAAGGGTGAAAAAATGTCAGCAGCAGAAGTTATTATGACACAACTGCATGCTGGAGGAAAATTTGATCATGATTCATACAAAGTATCAGGTGGGTTACATGGTGTTGGAGTGTCAGTTGTAAATGCATTATCAGAAAAGTTAAAATTAGAAATAGATAGAGATGGAAAAAGATATTTTATAGAATTTAAAGATGGAGTTTCTAAAGCGCCATTAAAGAATATAGGAAAATCAAAAGAAACTGGAACACAAATAACATTTCTACCATCAAAGGAAATATTTTCTTCAATAAAATTCACACCAAGTATAATAATAAAAAGAATGCGTGAACTGGCCTTTTTAAATAAGGGAGTAAAAATAACAGTTAATGATTTAAATCAAAAAAAAGAAAAAATAATTATATTTAAATTTGATGGTGGTGTCTTAGAATTTGTAGATTTTTTAGATGCAAAAAGAGAAAAACTTACCAATAAAGCAGGAAATGATTTATTTAAAAAGCCAATTTATATTGAAGGCAAAAAAAACAATATTGAAATTGAATGCTCTTTAAAATGGAACGCGAGCTATGGAGAGGATATATATCCTTATACAAATAATATTTATCAAAAGGATGGTGGAACTCACTTACTTGGATTTAGAAGTGCATTAACAAGGGTAATTAATAAATACGCCACTGAACATAATTTATTAAAAAAAAATAAGTTAACAATATCAGGTGATGACATTAAAGAAGGTCTAACATGTGTTATTTCAGCAAAAATACCTGATCCAAAATTTTCTTCTCAGACAAAAGATAAATTAGTTTCATCTGAGGTTAGAATGATTGTTGAAAGCATAATTAGTGAAAAATTATCAATATGGTTTGATCAAAATCCAACTACATCTAAAATTATTTTAGCAAAAGTAATGCAAGCAGCACTTGCAAGAGACGTAGCCAGAAAGGCTAGAGAAAATGTAAGAAGAAAAGGTGCTTTGGAATTAAGTGGCTTACCAGGTAAATTAGCTGATTGTCAGATAGGTAAACAAGAAGGTACAGAACTATTTATAGTTGAGGGAGATTCTGCAGGTGGCTCAGCAAAACAAGGAAGAAACAGAGCAAACCAAGCAGTTTTACCTTTAAGAGGAAAAATTCTTAATACATATGTTGAGGAAGTTGCTCTTAAAAAGAATGGTAATAGAGATGGAAGTGAACATAGAACAAAATCATTAGCTAAAATGATGTCTTCTAACGAAGTTGTTACTTTAATTAATGCTCTTGGCCTTGATCCAAAGGTTGAAAATATAGATACAAAAGATCTAAGATATGGGAAAATTATTATTATGACCGATGCTGATGTAGATGGTTCACATATTAGAGCTTTATTATTAACATTTTTTAACAATAAACCATTTAATAAATTAATTGAAAATGGACATGTATATCTCGCTCAACCACCACTATTTAAGATTAATAAAGGTACAAAAGGAATTTATATAAAAGATGAAAGCGAATTAGAAAATTATATTTTAAAAAATAATAAAGAATTACAAAAAATTAAAAAAGGAACAAAACAATTTAGTAAAGCTTATGATGAGGAAAAGTCAAAAATGAGCATTCAAAGGTTTAAGGGGTTAGGGGAAATGAATCCAGAAGAATTATGGAGCACGACTTTAGATCCTGAAACAAGAAACTTGCTACAAGTTCAATATTCAAAAGACCTAAAAAAAGACCAACATCTTATCCATACTTTGATGGGAAACGATGTTTCTTTAAGAAAAGATTTTATTGTTTCAAATGCAATTAATGTTCAAAATCTAGATATCTAATAATGGAGTTTTTCGAAACTTCAAAATACTTTTCATTAAAAAAATCTACTTATATAAACTTAAGATCAATAGCTATTATTGGCCAATTAATTACTATAAATCTGATTTATTTTATTTTCGGTTTAAAATTTAATTTAGTTTTAGGAAACTTAATAATTTTGGCTGGAATATTAAGCAATCTGTATTTACTTTATGGCGATAAAAACACACAACTGCTAGACAAAACAGCTTTTTTTTTCTTATTAATTGATATTTCACAATTAAGTTGTTTGCTTTATTTATCTGGTGGAATTTCTAATCCTTTTTCAATTTTTTTAATAATACCAACTATTTTTTCATCATCATATTTGGGCTTTAAAAGTAATTTGTTATTAGTTACTATCACCATTTTACTAATTGTTTTTCTTACTTTTTTTAATCAACCACTACCATTTCCAGTAAGTGAACATTTCCATGTTGATAATTATTATTATTATTCGATTCCTATCTCTTTAATTGTTGCCTTAATTTTTTTAAATTATTTTGCTTTAACTTTTGGCAAGGAGTCTAGAATTAGAAAAGAAGCTTTAAATAAAATGGAAGAAATTATGTCTAAAGAACATGAATTATTATCACTTGGTGGTCAAGCTGCAGCTGCCGCTCATTCTTTAGGTACACCTTTTTCAACGATGAAAATTATATCATCAGATTTATTGAAACAATTTAAAGATAAACCCCAAATTAGAAAAGATATTGATCTTTTAGTAAGTGAAATTGAAAGATGCAGTGAAATATTGAAAAAATTAACATTAAATCCTACTATTGAAGATGATTTTATTGATAGAGATCTGACAATAATTGACTATGTGAACGAAATTATAAAGTCTTTTAGAGAAACAAGTAAAAAAGAATTCATTTTAAATTTCAATCAGTATTCCAATTCTCTTAATATTACTAAATCTATTGAGATTGTTTATGGATTAAGAAACTTTATTGGTAATGCAAATAAATTTTCAAAAAATAAAGTTTTTATAGATATAAAAAGTGATGATAACATTACAGAAATTATAATTGAAGATGATGGTGAGGGATACCCGAATGATGTTCTAAGAAAAATTGGTGAGCCTTACGTTAAATCATTTAAATCTTCTATAAAATCCAAATCAGGACTTGGTCTTGGTATTTTTATAGGTAAAACTTTGCTCGAAAAAAATTATGCTAATATTTTATGTAGAAATTCAAAAATAAGAAGTGGTGCAGAAGTGAATATAAAATGGAAAAATAAAGATCTCTTAAAGATTTAGTGTAATTTTTTTTTATTTTGAAATAATCCACTTAGTTGAGAAATCATTACATCTCCAAGTTCATGCACATCTGTTATTTTAATAGCTTTATTGTAGTATCTTGAAACGTCATGACCAATACCAATCGCTAAAATTTCAACATCATTTTTAGCTTCTATAAATTTAACAATTTTTTTTAGATGTTTTTCTAAAAAATCTCCAGAATTAACAGATAAAGTTGAGTCATCAACTGGTGCACCATCTGAAATTACCATTAGAATTTTTCTTTCTTCTCTTCTTTTTTTAATTCTATTATAGGCCCAAGTAATAGCTTCTCCATCAATATTTTCTTTGAGAAGTCCTTCTTTAAGCATTAAACCAATATTGTTTTTAGCCTGTCTCCACTGAGTATCTGCTCCTTTATAAACTATATGTCTCAAGTCATTAAGCCTTCCTGGATTTTTTGGTTTATCAGTTTTATTCCAAGCTTCTCTGCTTTTTCCACCTTTCCAGTTTTTAGTAGTAAAACCTAATACCTCTACTTTCACTGAACATCTTTCTAAAGTTCTAGACAATATATCAGCACAAAGCGCTGCAATTGTTATGGGACGTCCACGCATTGAACCTGAATTATCAATTAATAAAGTCACAATTGTATCTTTAAAATCAAGATCTTTTTCCCTCATAAAGGATAATGAATTATATGGGTCCATTATAATTCTAGTTAATTTAGAACTATCAAGTAAACCTTCTTCTAAGTCAAATTCCCAAGCCCTATTTTGTTTTGCAAGTAATTGTCTTTGTAATTTATTTGCAAGTTTTGTGATTAAGTCTTGAAAACCAATAAGCTGTTGATCTAAATTTTTTCTTAATTTTCTAGTTTCTTTTACATCTTCTAAAATTTCTGCTTTGGCAATTTCATCAAATTCTGTTGTAAAAATTTTATATTCTTGATCTATATTTTTAGAATTAGCTTTTTGCATTACATTTTCTTCACTCTCTTTGAGAGATGTGGAATCTTCAAGCTTTTCGTCCATTTGTTGAGCACTAAGATCAAAGCCTGCATCTAAACTTGTTTGAGTTTCATCTTGGTTATTTTCATTTTCTTTGCCATCAGATTGATTATCATCATTATTCTCAGATTTATTGTCTTGCTGATCATCTTTCTCATCATCTTTTTCTTTGTCCTCATCATTATTTGAATTAAAAAAATCCATATTTTCAAGAATTTCTGAAAATTTTAAACCATAATTATTTTGATCTTCTAAATTTTTTTTTAAAAAATCTAAATGTTTATCAATAGAAGAAGTAAAATCTTTCTCCCAAAAACTTAACATTTTAGTAGATACAGCATTAAGCTCTAAGTTTAAGAATTTTTTTAGCATATAAAACTCAAAAGCTTCTGTCACAGAAACATCTTCTTTGTTTTTTAATTGATCTTTACGAACTGAGGCTATTTTTTGATTATAATTTTCATTCAAATTTTTTTTAACTCCTTTTAGCATTTTTCCACCTAAAATTTCATATCTAACTTTTTCTGCAATATTGTAGAGCGATTTACAAGAAGGGTTATTAGGTAAGTTTTTTGTAAATGTTTCTTTATTTGAAAATTTTTTTTTAAGAGCAGCTGAATCTGTTTCTGCTCTTAATCTAATAAAATCATTTTTATTAGATAAATTTGTCATGTCAAAAAAATCTATTTTTTTTGATTTTAGATCTTTATCAATCTTTTTGATATCTATCTTGTAATCATCTGAGATTACTTTAGCAGTAGAAACTAATGCTTGTTTAAATTGTTCTTTAATATTATCTTCTTTATTGCTCATTTAAATCTGAATATTTACCATCGACTCTGGTAACTCTTCACCAAAACATCTTTGATAATATTCAGCTATAATATTTTTTTCTATATCATCACACTTGTTTAAAAATGTAACTCTAAATGCATAGCCAGTGTCTTTAAAGATTTCAGCGTTATCAGCCCAATGAAGTACAGTTCGAGGGCTCATAACTGTTGAAATATCTCCAGCTATGAAGCCTTTTCTAGTTAAAGAGGCTACCTTAATCATATTGGAAACCTTTTCTTTACCTTTGGGATTATTCAAATTTTTATTTTTTCCTAAAATAATCTCCATTTCTCTATCAAGGCTTAAGTAGTTTAAAGACGTAACAATATTCCATCTATCCATTTGCCCCTGATTTATTTGTTGTGTGCCATGATATAATCCCGTTGTATCACCTAGTCCAACTGTATTAGAAGTTGCAAATAATCTAAAAAACTTATTTTGCTTTATTACTTTATTTTTATCTAACAGAGTAAAATTACCTTCAGCTTCCAACACCCTTTGAATAACAAACATTACATCTGGTCTTCCAGCATCATATTCATCAAATACAAGAGCAACTGGATTTTGAATAGACCATGGCAAAATACCTTCTTTAAACTCTGTAACTTGCTTTCCATCTTTTACAACAATTGCATCTTTACCAATAAGATCAATCCTACTTACATGGCTATCAAGGTTTACTCTAATACACGGCCAGTTTAACCTTGCAGCTATTTGTTCAATGTGTGTTGATTTGCCAGTTCCATGATACCCCTGAACTAAAACTCTCTTGTTAAAAGCAAACCCGGATATAATTGCAAGTGTAGTGTCTCTATCAAATTTATAATTTTTATCAATTTGAGGTACATATTCACTTTTTTTTGAGAAGGCATTAACCTCCATGTCTGAGTCTATTCCAAAACTTTGTTTTAAAGATATTTTGATATCTGGCTGTATATTTAAATTAGGCGTCAATTTTTTTCCTATAAGTATTTTTTAGCTGTGTGTAAGCTAAAGTTATTAGTTTAAGTTTTTCTTCGTAGTCTTTATTACCTAAATTAATATCAGGGTGAAATTTTTTGACAAGAGTTTTGAATTTATCTTGTATTTTCTCCCATTTTATACCGACTGAAACACCCAAAATACTAAAAGCCTTAATATCATTAGCGTCAAATTTAAATTGATTCATGTGATTATACTGGCCTCTAAGTTTGGTTTTATCGAACTCATCTTTTAAAGTGTTATTCCAAAGAATTTTGAAAAAATTATCTGAAGAGCCAAAACTTTGAGTGGGTTTGTGCCATGTCATATCTGACTTTAAAAAATTAAATACTTGTTCATCATCCATTCCTTTAAAATAGTTCCAATTTTTATTAAACTCCTTAACGTGAGCTAAACAAAGTAGTCGATAGCTTTTGCTATTATCTTTTTCAATAGGAGCTTTATATTCACCAATTTCAAAGCAATTATTCCAGTCACAAATATTTTTCATGTTGTATAGTAATTAAATAACACTTATGAATATAAATGAATTAATTGCAATTGTTAAAAATAAGCTTCAAGCTGAAATAGTAATTCAGAATATAAAAATTGAAGATAAAAGTTTCTTACATAAAAAACATAAAAGCCATCAAGAAGGAAAGTTTCATCTAAAGCTGACAATAAACTCAGAAGAACTGGCTAAAACAAGTAAGATAGTTTCAACTAAACGAATTTATAACGTTTTAGATTTTGAATTAAAAGAATACATTCATTCAATTCAAATATTACTTAATTAATTCTTTTTTAAGAAAGAGATAAATTTTTTTTTCATTAAATTCCAATTTGTATACTGGAGATCCAATCTTTTTAAGTAGCACCAAATTAATTTTGTTTGTATTGTTTTTTTTATCTTTTTTCATAAAAGACAAAATTTTATTTAAATCTCTTATAGTAAAAAATTTATTGATATTTTTTGGAAGCTTCAATTTATTTAAATGACTTTCAATCAAATGATATTCTTTGATATTTAAAATATTAATTGACAAACTAAATTTTGCAGCTGTTTTAATGCCTAGTATAACCGCCTCACCATGATTAAGTTTTTTTGAAAATCCTAAAGCTGCTTCATAAGCATGAGCAAACGTATGTCCAAAATTTAAGATTTTTCTTAAACTTATTTCTTTTTCATCAGCTTCAACTACTTTTTTTTTAATTGAACAACTTTTAAAAATTGCATTTTCTATTAATGGACTTTTAAGATTCAAAATTTGAGACCCATTTTTATTTAAAAATGAAAAAAACTTTTTGTCTAAAATTATTGCATGTTTAAAAATTTCACCATAACCACATATAACCTCTCTTTTTGGAAGAGATTTCAAAAATACAATGTCAGAAATAACTAAACTAGGTTGATAAAAAGAACCAATTAAATTTTTTCCATATTTGCTATTTATTCCTGTTTTTCCTCCAATTGATGAGTCCACTTGGGATAGTAAAGTGGTAGGTATATTAATAAATTTTAACCCTCTCTTAAAAATACTGGCTGCAAATCCAGACACATCCCCAGTTATGCCACCACCAATAGAAATCACGCAATCATTTCTATTAAAATTTTTACTCAGTAGGGTATCTAAAATACTATTAACAATCTTTTGATTTTTATTTTTTTCACTAGAATGGAAATAATAAAGAGATATTTTTTTTTTATGTAAAGTATTCAGGACTTTACTTACAAGTATTTTTGGCACATTTTTATCAACAATAACAAGGCATTGATTAAAATTAATTAAGTTTTCTTTTAAAAATTTATTAAGTTTATCTAAAATATCATTCCCTATGTAAATTGGATATTTTTGATTTCCAGTTTTTATTTGAAGTTTAATTACACTCATAAATTTTTATAATTTTTCTTACTATCTCAGTTTTTGTAAGTTTATTACAGTTTATTTTAAACTCGGCTTCTGAGTATATTTTTGATCTATCTTTAATTAGTGCTCTGATTTCTTGATCAGACAATTTAAATGCAAGTGGCCTTTTTTTACTATTTTTAATTCTTTTAATTAAAGTTGACTCATCCCAATTTAGCCAAAATGAAAAATGATTAGAAATAACCTCTTTTCTAATTTTAGCATTGATAAAACCACCACCACCTAGAGAAACAACATTTTTAATCTTTTTTAAATTTTTGAGAGTTATTTTTTCCTCTAAATTTCTAAAGTAGTCTTCACCTTTTTTTTCAAATATTTCAGAAATGCTCATTCCTGCATTTTCTACAATTAAGTTATCTATATCAATAAAAGGAATATTTAATTTCTTAGAAATTAGATTGCCAATAGAAGATTTTCCAGACCCCATCATGCCTAAAAAAACGAGGTTTTTATTTAAATGCATAAACTTTCTTTATTGAAAAAACACAAATATGTCTTAATTTGAAATTATTAAATAATATATGCAATTATCAAAAAATACAAGCTCAGGAACAGGTAAAAGACTTTTAATAAAGGTGACATTAGTTTTATCTATTATTATTGTTGCAGTGATATTTTTAGGTAAAATTGAATTTCCATCCCCTAATAAAGAAATTGAAAAAACTATTCCAAATGCCAAACTTAAAATTGTTAAATAAAAAATATTTAACAGCCATTTTATTTTATTTGTTTTTTGGGCTTGCTGTTAACTCACAAGAACCTGTAGATATATGGAGCATAGAAGAAAAAAAAACATCAGAGAATTTTGATATCAATCAAAAAAATAAAGAAGAAAATACTAAACAAAATAGTATTTATAAAATGCAATCTCAAAAAAATGATGAGCCAAATATTGAAGAGGATCAAGAATTAATATCAAAAGAAATTAAAATTGTAGGCTTATATGATCCCGCAGAAAATGGATTAGACATCAATATGTGGTCAAAATCTAACGGTGATCAAATTTTAAAAATACTCAAACGAATTAATAAAATGAGTCTTTCAAAGGACGCGTCAGAAATTTTAAATATTTTACTTTTAACCAACGCTCATTATCCTACAATTAATATTTCTAAAGATCAATTTTTAGAATTAAAATCAAATTGGCTTACTAAAAATTCTAACTTTCAGTTAATTGAAAGCTATTTGATCAAAAACCAAATAGCTAATGAGCAACCAAAACTGGCCAAGCTGCTGGTAGATGATTATCTTTCTAGATCTGAAATAAATAAGGCATGCAAAGTTTTTTCTAATATTAAAAACTCAATTCAAGATGATTACTTATCAAAATTTAATATTTATTGTTTGATTAACGATAATAAAAAAGAAGAAGCCCAATTAATGTTAGATTTAAAAAAAGAGCAAGGTTTCAAAAATAAATTTTATGAAAATAAAATAAATTTTCTGATGGGATTTACTAATACACCAGATTTAGAAATATCTGATGATACAATTTTAGATTTTCATTTATCACACAGAACAAATCCTGAATTTAAATTTGAGCCTAATAATTCCACTTCAAAAAAAATTTGGAAATATTTATCAACATCAAATTTGTTAGGTAGCATCAAAGATATTGAACTTACAGACTTAGATAAAATTAATAGAATTGAAAAAGCTACTCATGAAAAGCATTATAGTGAAAAAGAACTATTTGAACTATATAAAAGGTTTCAGTTTAATATCAATCAATTACTAAATATTAAAGAGTCTACAAAAGTATTATCATCTATTGAGTCACGAGCTTTAATTTACCAAGGAATATTAATTACTAATGAAATTGAAAATAAATTATTATTAATAAATGCTTTAAAGAACTCATTTAAAAATGAAGGCCTTGAAAAAGCGTTTGATGTAGAATTAAAAAAATTTTTAAAAAAAATTGATAAAGATGAAATTCCCTCAGAATATACATCATTTTATAACTATTATATTGATGAGGATGAAACTAAATTAACTAACATTAAAATAAACAATAAGATCCTACATCAATCAAAAATGATCAATTATTTCAAAGAAGATGGATCTTCAAAAGATATAACTAAAGATTTAAATAATTTACTAAAAAAAATAAAGAAAAATAAAAAATACTTCTTTTCAAAAAAAGATATTATTTTAGTTGAAGCATTTAAATCAGATGGAATTAAGGTTTCAGAAAAATTTAAAAATTTATATGAAATAAGTGATGCAGAAATGCCATCTGATATACAAATATTAATTGATAATGGTGACATGGGTAATGCTATGCTCCGTATTGTCGAGGTAATTGGGCAAGATGATTTAAAGAATATTGACGTAGACACTTTATATTTTATAATTAGCACGCTTAATCAACTAAATACTGACCAACTTAGAAATAGAATTCTTCTTAAAGTTCTTCCTTTAAAAGTTTAGAATTTATAATAAAATAATCAATAATTATGACAGTTAGAAAAATTTTAACAGAACCAAACAAATTATTACGTCAAGTATCACAGAGTGTTGATAAAGTAGGTGATGAAGAGCGAGCAATAATGGATGATATGCTGGATACTATGTACGATGCTTCTGGAATTGGCCTTGCAGCAATCCAAGTTGGTGTGCCAAAAAGAATTATAGTTATGGATATTAGTAGAGATGAATATAAAAAAAATCCAATGTATTTTGTCAATCCTGTAATTAAAAATAAAAATGAAGAAAAAGCAAAATATGAAGAAGGGTGTTTATCTGTGCCAGATCAATTTGCAGAGATAGAAAGACCCAATTCATGTGAGGTTGAATATTTAAATTATGATGGAAAAATAAAATTATTAAAAGCAGATGGATTATTAGCAACATGCATACAACATGAAATGGATCACTTAGAAGGAATTTTATTTATTGATTATTTATCAAAATTAAAAAAATCAATGATTATAAAAAAACTTTCTAAAATTAAGATTAAAAGAGAAATTCTTTAAAAGATGTTAAAAAAAATTATCTTTATGGGCACACCATTTTTTGCAGTGCCAATTTTAAAATCATTATATCAAAATGGGTATCCAGTATCAGTTGTGTATACACAGCCTCCACAAAAATCACAAAGAGGGCAAAAGATTAATAAATCACCCATTCAGGGAATTTCTGAAACGCTAAAGATAGAACACAGAACACCATCTTCATTAAAAAATAATAAAGTAGAGTATGAATATTTAAGAGAGTTGAATGCAGATATAGCAATTGTGGTAGCTTATGGACAAATTATTCCTAAAGAATATCTAAGTTTAGTTAAAAAAGGTTTTATTAACATACACGCCTCGCTACTACCAAAATGGAGAGGAGCAGCGCCTATACAAAGGTCAATTATGAATTTAGAAAAAAAAACAGGTGTTAGTATTATGAAAATACGAGAAAAGTTAGATACAGGACCAGTTTGTAATTCTTATAAAATAAATATTGAAGCTGATGATAATTCAGAAACAATGACAGAAAAACTTTCCACATTAGCAGCAGAAAAGATATTAGATAATATTGATGAGATTTTAGAAGATAAAATAGAATTTAAAGAGCAAAATCATAATGAAGCAACTTATGCGACTAAAATTGAAAAAAAAGAAGGTCAAATAGATTGGACCAAAAATGCAGAGAGTATTATTGGTAAAATAAATGGGTTATATCCAAATCCTGGTGCTTTTTTTATTTATAATGGTGAAAGATATAAAATTTTAAGGGCAAGCTTAACTGAAAGTAGCGGTAAAATTGGAGAGGTATTAGACAACTATTTAGAAGTTAGCTGTGGTAATGAAAAATCAATTAGGATTCTTGAAATCCAAAGACAAGGTAAAAGAACACAAAATATAAGTGAATTTATGCTTGGATCACAGATTAAAAAAGGTTCAAATTTGAATAATGCATAGATATCAAATTCTAATTGAGTATGTTGGAACAAATTTTGTAGGATGGCAAATTCAATCTAAAGGAAAATCTGTTCAAAAATTAATTCAAAAAAAATTATCTAAACTTTTAAAAGAAAAAATAATATTAGTTGGATCGGGTAGAACAGATGCGGGTGTTCATGCTGTGGAACAATCAGCTCATTTTGAATGTAAAAATAAAATTCAAAATCTAGATAAATTTTTAAAATCAATAAATCACTTTCTAAACAATATGAATGTTTCAATATCAAAGATAAAAAAAAGAAATTTAAATTTTCATGCTAGGTTTTCTGCAAAACAAAGAATTTATAAGTATGTAATTTTTAATAGGTTGAGCAGGCCTTCTTTAGAAAAAGGAAGAGGATGGCACATAATTAAAAAACTAGATATCTTATTAATGAAAAAAGGGGCAAAAAAATTTTTAGGTACTAAAGACTTTTCAACATTTAGATCTTCAAGTTGTAATGCCAAAAGTCCAATTCGAACTATGAAATCAGTAAAAATAAGATCAATTAGAGGAAGAATTGAAATACAATTTAAATCCCAGTCATTTTTGCAGCAACAAGTGAGATCAATGGTTGGTTGTTTAAAATATTTAGCTGAAAAAAAATGGAATATAAAAAAGTTTGATTTTGTTTTTAAATCAAAGAAAAGAACACTTTGTGCACCACCTGCGCCTGCAGAAGGATTATTTTTAGAAAAAGTTATTTATTAGGTTGCTGTCGGCTGATACTAAATTTTTTATTAATACGCCATCTTGACTCAGCACGTACAATATAGCCACAACAGTTTTTAGAACGACACTTACACGGAAATTGTTTATAATCTTCATCAAAACCAAAACCATAATCACAAGTAAGCTCTTCACCTTTTTTAATATCTTGTTTTGCAATTACCCATAATTTTAGTCCTATGCCGTTATAATCACAGTTATTAGAACAAGAATGATTAATCAAACGAGCAGTATTCCATGATACATCACCATCAAGATCATATTTTTTATTTAAGTTAAATAAATAAATTGGTTTTGCATTATCAAATTTTTTAGAATCTTCAGTCTGTTTTTTAGTAATAATTTTTCCAATATAGTCAATAATTCTTTCTCCATCTTTAATATCTCTAGTCGCGTAAAGACCACGACCTTTTTTATCAATATTCGATTTATTAATTCTGTAAGGTTTCATAATAGTTTATTTAATACCTATTAAAAAATTATCAATTAAATTCTAGCAAAGCTTTGACATGCATCGTTGTACTCTCTTTAAGTGCATTGAGGTCGTAACCACCTTCCAAAATTGAAACAACTTTACCGTTACAATATAATTTAGATATTTCTAAAGTTCTTTTTGTGATTTTATAAAAATCTTTGCTTTCAAGTTGAAATTGAGCCAGGGGATCATTTTTATGAGCATCAAAACCCGCTGATAGTAATATAAATTCAGGTTTAAACTCCTCTATTTTTTTAAGTACAAATGTATAAGCATTTAAATACTCTTCAGAGGTTGTGCCAGCTGGTAATGGGATATTAAATATATTGTTATATTTACCTTTTTCTTGTTCTGTGCCAGAGCCTGGGTAAAAAGGGAATTGATGAGTTGAAATGTATAAAACTTTTTCATTGTCATTAAAAATATCTTGTGTCCCATTTCCGTGGTGAACATCAAAATCAATAATAGCAATTTTACTAAGTTTATATTTATTTATTAAATAATTAGCTCCAACGGCAACATTATTATAAATACAAAAACCCATAGCCTTATTTTTTTCAGCATGATGCCCTGGAGGTCTAACTGCACAAAAGGCATTTTTGAATTCATTATTTTGAACACCATCAATAGCAGTAATGATTGATCCTACAGCATCTGATGTAGCTTCCTTACTTCCTGGAGAAACAACTGTATCACCGTCTAAAAAAGACAATCCCTTCTTTGGAAAAGATTTTTCAACAAAATTTATATAATCAGAATTGTGAGTTAACTCCAAAACTGATCGATCAAATTTTGAGGGCTTTTTCCAAACTAAATCTTTACTACCTAACTTTTTAAAATTATCGATAACTACTTTAACTCTATCAATTTTTTCTGGATGACCATCACCTGTATTATGATTTTGATAAGTATCAGAGGTTATTAAACCAGTTTTCATTTAAAATAATTTTCTAAAATACTATAATATATTTTAGTTATTTTTTTTAGATCGGAAACAGATACTGCTTCATCAATCTTGTGCATTGTTTTACCTACTAGACCAAATTCTAAACACGGAGCAATCTTTCTAATAAATCTTGCATCCGAAGTACCACCTGTTGTGGATAATTTTGGTTTAATTTTTGTAATTTTTTTTATTACATTTTGAATCATATAAGTTGTGTTATTAGGCTTAGTTAAAAAAGCTTCGCCTGATACACGAAATTCTACTTTAAAATTAGATTTATCTTTTTTGGTTATTTTTTTAAAAACTTTATTTAATCTACTCTTTAAGTTTGAAGACTTGTGTTTATTGTTAAATCTTATATTAAATTTAGCTTTTGCAAGTCCTGGAATAATATTATCAGCTATATTATCAATATTAATTTTAGTTACTTCTAAATTTGTTGGTTGAAAATCTTTTGTTCCTTTATCAAATTTTATTTGTTTTATTTCATTTAGTATTTTTATTAATGTAGTAGATGGATTTTTGGCACGATGAGGATATGCGACATGTCCTTGAGTTCCAATTATAGTTAGTTCGGCATTCATGCTTCCTCTTCTACCAATTTTAATCATTTCACCAAGTTTACTGGGATTTGTTGGCTCACCAACTAAACAAAAATCTATTTTTTCTTTTTTCTTTTTTAAGTAATCAACTACTTTTTTAGTACCATTGATTGCGACACCTTCTTCATCACCAGTAATTAACAAGCTAATAGAACCTTTAACTTTTTTGTTTTTTGACACAAAATTATTTACGGCAACCACCCAGCTTGCTATTGCACTTTTCATATCATTGGCACCTCTGCCAATTAGGTGATTTTTTTTAATAGCAGGACTAAAAGGCTTAATGGTCCAATCTTTTATGTTTCCTGGAGATACCACATCTAAGTGGCCAGCAAACATAAAGTTTGGTTGAGCATTACCTAATCTTGCATATAGGTTTTTAACTGGTTTAGAATTTTTATCTTTAAACTCTAAAATCTTACATTTAAATCCAATAGCAGTTAATTTTTTAGCTAAGAACTTCATTACTCCAGCATCAATTGGTGTGATGCTTGGAAATCTTATTAGCTCTTTAGCTAATGTGATTTCATTGTAAATTGGCATTTAGGCTCTCAATAGATCGTTAATAGAAGTTTTAGATCTAGTTTTTTCATCAACTTGTTTAATAATTACTGCACAATATAAAGCTGGACCTTTGCCATCTTTACTTGGAAGGCTACCCGGAACTATTACTGAGTATGGTGGAATTTTTCCATGAAGTACTTCACCAGTTTCTCTGTAAACAATTTTTGTAGATTGACCAATAAACACACCCATAGATAATACAGATCCTTCTCCAACAATTACTCCCTCAACTATTTCTGAACGAGCTCCAATAAAACAGTTATCTTCAATGATTGTAGGGTTAGCTTGCATTGGCTCCAATACACCTCCAATTCCAGCACCTCCTGATATGTGACAGTTCTTTCCAATTTGTGCGCATGATCCAACTGAAGCCCAAGTGTCCACCATAGTTCCTTCATCCACATAAGCGCCAATATTTACAAAGCAAGGCATTAGTACCACATTCTTTCCAATGAAAGACCCTTTTCTAACTGGAGAATTTGGAACCATTCTAAAGCCAGCTTTTATATGATCTTCCTTAGTCCAGCCTGAAGTTTTACCTTTAAGTAAATGAGATTTATCATACCAACTACTATAAGGGCCACCCAATGAGTCCATCTCATGAGTTCTAAAGCTTAACACTATTGCTTTTTTAACCCATTGATTAACTATCCAATCGTTTTTATTTTTTTCAGCGACTCTTAGTTCACCTTTATCAACAAGTTCAATCGTTTGGTTAATTGCATCCAATATAGATTTATCAGATTGTCCATTGATTGAGTCTTTATTATCCCAAGCTTTGTTGATAATATTTTCAAATTCTTTCATAGTTTAACTTATTTATTGTAGGTTAATTTTGTTGAGCTTTTAATATATTAATTTCTTGAAGAAAAGAAGGCAAGCTCTTAATTTTATAATCAATATAAGGTTTATCAGCATCTTTTTTTGCAAATGTTTCATTATTCTCAAGCCAACAAGTTTTCATTCCCAGGTTTTTAGCTTGCTCTAAATTATGAGCAATATCCTCAATTAATATTGATTTTGCTGGTTCTAAATCAAATTTTTCGATGATTTTTTTATAAGGATCAATTTTTGGTTTAGGTATAAAATTAGAGTCAACAATGTCAAATGCTCCATCAAATAAATCATCTATACCAAGTTGTTTAGTCACATTTTTAACATGAGCATGAGAGCCGTTCGTGAAAATATATTTTTTTTCTTTAATTTTAATCAGCTCTTCTCTCAATATTTTATCTTTTGGAAGCCAGCTAATATCTATATCATGAACAAATTCAAGAAACTCATGTGGATCAATTTTATCATGATTCATCAACCCTGATAATGTTGTTCCATACTCATAGAAGTATTTTTTTTGAATTTCTTTTGCTTTAACTAAATCTATATTAAATTTCTTTGAAATAAAAGAAGACATTTTTTTATCAACTTCTGAAAAAACTTTTGTTTGACCACTGTAAAGAGTGTTATCAAGATCAAAAATCCAGTATTTTATAGCAATTAAATTTTTCATTCTCTAATCAAAGTCCCAGAACCTTTATCAGATAATAGTTCAAATAGAAGTGAGTGATTTTTTCTACCATCAATTATAACCACTCCTCTAACTCCATTACTTGCAACATCTAAACAATTTTTGATTTTAGGTATCATTCCACCAGATATAATATCTTGATTGATTAGTTCATTAGCTTTTTTTGAGTTAATTTCGGGTATTAGTTTTTTTTTATTATCTAGTACACCCTCTACATCGCTGATAATCATTAATCTTCTAGCTTTTAATTCTTTAGCCACTGAACCAGCAACTGTATCTGCATTGATATTGAAAGTTTGATCGTTTTCACCTAACCCTAGTGGTGCAATAACAGGTACTTTATTATGTTTAATAATTTTTTTTAAAACATCAGTTTTAATGTAAGTGGGGGTACCTACAAAACCTAACTTATCACTTTCAGGTTTTACAGTTATTATATTATATTCTTTTGAGGTAATTCTTCTTGTTTCACAAGACTGATCCTTTAAGGCATCGACAATTTCCTTATTAAATTCAATCAATACATCTTCAACTACGTTAATAATATTTTTATCTGTAACTCTTAGTCCATTAATAAAATCACTTTTAATATTAAGCTCATCTAGTTTGTTATTTATCCTTTTTCCACCACCGTGGATAACTATGGGATTAAATCCAAGTTTGTTTAAAACAGCAACATCTTCAATAAAAATTTTAAATAATTCTGGATCAACTAAAACACTGCCACCACACTTAATGACAATAAATTCATTATTGTATTTTTTTAGATATTTTTTTACTTCTTCAACTGTTGGACCGTCTTTAGGTAAAATATTTATTAATTCATCTTCTTTAAGCAATGACATTTAAGTTGTTTTAACAGTCATTTTTCTTTGAACTATATATTGCTGAATCATTGTGAAGATATTGTTGAAGCTCCAGTAGATAACAAGACCAGCAGGAAACGGTGCAAGAATTACAGTCAGGAATACTGGAAAGAACATGAAAATTTTAGCTTGTATGGGATCTGGTGGAGTAGGGTTAAGTTTTTGCTGTATAAACATTGTAATACCCATAATGATTGGCCATGCACCTATTAATAAGAAAGAAGGTGGATCCCAAGGAATTAAACCAAAAACATTAAATATAGATGTTGGATCTCTATCACTTAAGTCGTGTATCCATCCATAAAATGGCATATGTCTCATTTCAATAGTTACAAATAATACTTTATATAATGCGAAGAAAACTGGAATTTGAACCAGGATAGGCAAACAACCAGACATAGGGTTTACTTTTTCTTTTTTATAAAGAGCCATCATTGCTTGTTGTAATTTCATTTTATCATCTTTATGAATCTCTTTTAGTCTAGCCATTTCAGGTGCTAGAAGCTTCATCTTTCCCATGCTCTTAAAACTAAAGTTGGCCAGAGGAAAGAAAGCTAATCTAATACAAACTGTAACAGCAATAATTGCTAAACCATAATTACCAAGTAATTTAAAGAAGTAGTCCAATAAAAAAAATAAAGGTTTTGTGATGAAATACATAAAGCCCCAATCAATTGCTAAATCAAATTTATTTATATTCAAATTTTCAGCATAACCATCAATGACATTAACTCTTTTCGCAGCAGCTATAATTTGAATTTTTTCCTCTATAGAGCTGTTTGGTCCAACCTCTGTACCTTGAGTGGATATGTAATTGGCTCTAAACTTATTTCTATAGTCAAAAGTTGTTTTAAATTCTTTACCCTTTGGGGGTATAACTGATGTAACCCAAAACTTATCTGAAATAGCAACAAATCCTTCTTGTGCAGTTTGGGTGAACTTTTTTTCTTGAATATCATCGTAATCTTCCTCGATTAATTCATCATCAAGAACAGATAGAAATCCTTCATGTAAAATATAAAAACCAGATATTTCTGGTAATTTATTCCTAATAATTTGTCCGTATGAATAAAAGCTGTAAGATTTATCTGATCTATTAATTATCTTTTCTCTTACAGTAAATAAGAATTGATCATCTAAACTTATATTTTTTTCAAATGTGATACCTTGAGAATTACTCCATGTTAATTTTATGGGACTATTATTAGTTAACTTTTTATTACCAGAAACTTCCCAGACTGTAGAAGCATCAGGCGCATCTATATTTTTATTAGATGTTACAAAACCACTTTCAATTAAGTAACCATCGTCTACATTTCTTGGACTTAATAAAGTTATTTTATCACTTCCATTAAGTTTAATGCTATATTCTTTGAAAGTTAGATCATCTATCGCTGCACCTTTTAAAGAAATAGACCCAATAATACTATCATTTTCAAAATTAATTCTATCATTTTCTTTTAATGCATCTGCTCTTGAAAGTTTCGTGGAATTTATAGCTTTATCTAAACTTGGTGTATCTGAATTATTTTCAATTTTTTTTTGGTCTACTAAATTTTGTTTTATAGTTGTTGGATCTGGTTGAAAAAAAAGAGAGTATAAAATAATTACTGCTGCCGATAGTGATACTGCTGCTATTACATTTCTAGTGTCCATTACTTTTTAACCGATACTTTTTTTACTGGATCAAATCCTTCACCACCACCCAAAATTTTAATAGGGTGACATGAAAAAATCCTCTTAGTGCTTTTTAAGATTCCTTTTATAAGTCCATATGTTCTTAAACATTCAATTGCATATTCTGAACAAGTTGGAAGATATCTACATGAGGGAGTCAAGTAAGGGCTTATAATCATTCTATAGAGTTTAATCAGGTTAATTAAAATGTTTGATATAATTTTCATTACTTAATTTTTTCTATATCTTGAAATAAAGTATCCTTTATTATCGCATATTGATTGTTTAGCATAGTTATTTTCGCGATCACAAGGTAAGAATAGTTAAAATTTATTGGTATTTTTTTTACAGCTTCGTTCATGATATTTCTCAATCTTCTTTTAACTTTATTTCTTTTTACAGCACTACGAATCAGTTTTTTTTTGGTTATAAAACTAATATTTAACTTTTTATTATTTTTGTTCTTAAGAGTGCCAAAAAAAAGAGTAATATAATTGTTCGAGATTTTCTTTTTTTTAAGTAAGTTTTTGAAATCCTCGTTTTTAGAAAGAGCAACAATTTTGCTTCTCATTTAATTAGACAGATACTGTTAAAGATTTTCTTCCTTTAGCTCGTCTTCTTGCTAGCAGCTTGATACCGCCTTTAGTCTTCATCTTAGACCTAAAGCCATGCTTTCTAGCTCTTTTAATGTTAGATGGCTGATAAGTTCTTTTCATATGCTTAGTTAAATTATTATTAAATTTGGCTCTTTATAGTAATTATATGTATAAATAGCAAATAGAAGATTTTATAATATTGTCAATAAATTATGAATAAAACTAAAAAAGTTAAAATAACTTTAGGTTTGTTTTATCTAATAGTTGTTGCATCCTTTTTGTACTTTTTTTTATCAAAATTTACACTTGAAGAATTGACAAGTTATGAATTTATTAAAAATAATAGAGATTATTTTTTAAGTCTAAAAAAAAATGATTTATTTTCTCTTTCAGTAGCATTTTTAATTTCTACTATTTTTTGGGTATTAATGGGTGGTTTTGGTTCTCCTGTTGCTTTGCTAGGTGGTTTTATTTTTGGTAAATGGTTGGGTCTTCTTATTGTAATTTTAGGCATGAGTTTTGGGGCCACAATTTTATATATTATGGCTAACTATTTTTTTAAAGATTTGGTAAGTGAAAAATTTTTACCTAAATTTAAAAATTTAGAAATAAAATTTAAAAAATCAGAATTTTTATATCTCTTAGTGTATCGTTTCATCGGAGGCATTCCATTTGCTTTTTCAAATATATTACCTTGTATTTTTAATGTAAAAATATTGTATTTTTTTTGGGCAACATTATTAGGAATAATGCCTCAGATTTTTTTAATTACATCAATAGGAGATGGTTTAGAAAATGTTATTCAGCAAAACCTTGAAACCCCAAACTTTAAAGATTTAATATTTTCACCAGAAATTTATAAGCCAACTATTGCATTTTTTTTATTAGTAGTAATTTCAATTTTTTTAAGAAAATTCTTTTATAGAAATAAAATTAATTGATTAATAATATTTCTTAAAATAGTTAATAAATTCATTAATTTGAAGTAACTATTATTGCAAGTTATTAATTGATGTGTATATCTAGGTTGCAATGAATAATAAAAAAGTATTAATTTTTACAGCAACTTATAATGAGGCCGAAAATATTGAGCATTTGATAAATTCAATAATACTTAATACGCCCAACTCTCATATTTTAGTTATTGATGATAATTCACCTGATAATACCTCTCAAATTATTCAAAATTTTTTTTCCTTAAATAAAAATATTAATTTAATAACAAGAGAAGGTAAACTTGGTTTGGATACTGCACACAAACATGCTTATGAATTTGCCTTAAAAAATAACTATGATTATTTGATCACAATGGATGCTGACAATTCACATGACCCAATTGAAATAAAAAATATTCTAAGTAATTTAGAAAATTATCCATTTGTTATAGGGTCTAGATATATTGAAAATGGTCAATGTTTGATGAGAGGTAGAAGGCTCATTATGAGTAAGTATGGAAATTTACTAATGAAATTTTTGTTAGGAATAGATTGTAATGAATATACAACGTCATACAGAGGTTTTAATATAAAAAAATTAAAAAACTTCCACCTTAATAAAATTAAAACTAAGGGATATAGTTTTTTTATGGGGACAATTGCTGAAATAAGTAGAATGAATTTTGAAATTAAGGAAATTCCTATTATTTTTAAGGATAGATTAAAGGGGTATTCCAAAATACCTAAATTTGAAATTATACGAACATTAAAAAATCTTATAATTCTTTCTTTGCAAAGCAGAAAATAAACAAAAAATAATGTCTATATTAAGAATTGAACTTAAAATTTATCTATACTATGAACTATCTATACCATTTAACTATAGCGGCATTTTGGTCAAATTCTAAAGTATTTATACAATAAATCATTTTTTCAAAATATTGCCTTATTTTTTCAATTATAATGATTTAATATGTATTTAAATAAAAATTATGGGAATTCATTACGATTATAAATCTACAAAAGGTAATAAGCTAATGGAGAAGCAAGCTAAAAGAGAAAAGAAGCTTGCAGAAAAAAAAGCTAAACGTGAAGCCAAAGAAGGACCAAAAATACAAGAGGAACCAAAAAAAACTTTAGATGCATCAAAACCTATCACTTTAGATTTTTTAACAAATCCAGATAAATAATGAGTGATAAAGAAAAAAATGAAAGATTGAGTTTGGCTCTTAAAAAAAATCTTAAAAAAAGAAAAATTTTTCAAAAAAAAAACAAGAAGAAAACTAAATAATGTCAGTACTTTCCGATAAATCTATAAGAAAACTTGCAATAGAAGAGCTTATGATTTCTCCTTTTGTAGATAAGCAGGTAAGAAATGGTAAAATCTCTTATGGACTAAGTTCATTTGGTTATGATGCAAGAGTAGCAGATGAATTTAAAATTTTTCATAATGTTAACTCTTCTATTGTTGATCCAAAAAAATTTACTTCAGATAATTTTGTTACTAAGAAAAGTTCTGAATATATTATTATCCCCCCAAATTCTTTTGCATTAGGAACTACAGTAGAGGTTTTTAAAATCCCAAGAGATATCATGTGTATTGTTGTTGGCAAAAGCACATATGCAAGGACTGGAATTATAGTTAATGTAACACCGATTGAATCTGAATTTTTTGGAACTGTTACTCTTGAATTTTCAAACACAACACCCCTTCCAGCAAAAATTTATGCAAATGAGGGAGTTGCTCAATTCTTATTTTTAAAAGGTGATCAAGCTCCAGAAACTTCATATGCTGACCGTAAAGGTAAATATATGGGTCAAACAGGAGTAACTTTACCAAAAGTATAATCATGAAAAAATTGGAAGTCTTTGGAGCACCAAAGCTCAAGGGACACATTAGAATTTCAGGTTCTAAAAATGCATCTCTTCCTATTCTAGCTGCAACATTACTATCAAATAAAAAAATATCTTTAGCAAACCTTCCAAGAGTTAAAGATGTTGAGACAATGATTAAACTTTTAGAGTCGATGGGCTCAAAAGTGAAAGTATCAAAAAATAAAAACTCTTTAGTAATTGTAAATGATAAAAAAATAAAGACAAAAGCTAGTTATAATTTAATGTCAACAATGAGGGCAGGAATTATCGTGTTAGGTCCATTACTAGCACGATTTGGAAAAGCTATAGTATCAAACCCTGGCGGATGCAATATTGGATTTAGACCTATTGATATTCATTTAGAAGCATTAAAAAAAATGGGTGTAAAATATAAAATAATTGATGGATACATAAATGCAAATGCTAAAAATGGATTGGTAGGAGCAAAAATTAAATTTCCAAAAATTTCTGTTGGTGCTACTGAAAATTTAATGATTGCTGCTTGTTTAGCAAAAGGTCAAACTGTTCTGTCTAATTGTGCGATAGAACCAGAAATTAAAGATTTATCAAATTTTCTTTGTAGTATTGGTGCAAAGATTGTTTGGACCGGAAGAAGACAGGTTAAAATTTTAGGTGTAAAAACTTTTAAACAGTCAAACTATAAAATAATGTTTGATAGAATCGAAGCTGGCACCATGCTTATAGCAGGTGCAATTAACCAAGGAAATTTAAAAATAACAGGTATAGAGTCTAGCATTCTTAAAACAGAAATTGATCTTTTAAAAAAAGTTGGTGCAAAAATTAATAAAAAAAAAAATGAGATCACTATTAAGGGTAATAAAAAAATTAAAAATATAAACATTAAAACATCACCATTCCCTGGAGTGGCAACAGATATTCAAGCTCAATTGATGGTATTATTGTGTAAGGCAAACAAGAGATCCACGATTAAAGAAGATATTTTTGAAAATCGTTTTCAAAGTGTTCCAGAGCTAAAAAGAATGAATGCAAAAATTGAAATTAAAGGTAATAAGGCAATAATTGAGGGAAATACAATATTCAAAGGAGCCCAGGTTATGGCAACTGACTTAAGAGCTTCTGCCTCATTAGTTTTGGCAGCTCTATGTGCTAAAGGAAAAACGACAATTAGTAGAATTTATCACCTTGATAGAGGCTATGAAGATTTAGAAAAGAAATTAAGAAAAGTAGGGGCTAAAATTAAGAGAATTAACTAATGCATAAAAAATATTTATCAAAGATTATAGCTACAGACAATGAGGGATTACAAGTAATCTCAGCTTGCTGTTCTGGAGCTGAAGTTAAAGTTGATCAAATTAAATATCTTCAGAAAAATAAGGTTTTTTTATTATCATTAAATAGATCTAAAGTAGAAACGGATGAGAAATATAAAAAAGTTACTAGTATTTGTAAATTCGAATTTGTGGATAGAGTTAAATCTAAAAATATTAAACAAAATGATCCAGAAGAAAAATTAGAGTTAATTGGGATGGATTATTTAAAAAATATTGACAATTATGAGATAAACTTAATGTTTACAAACAACGCATATATTACATTATCAACAGAAATAATTGAAGTAACCTTAGATGACCAAAATAAAGCTGATTAATGATTAAGATATTAGATAGTAAAAATAAAAACTTTGACAAAACTTTAGATATATTACTGTCTAAACGAAAAGATAAAGTCCAACTTAGTTCAGTTTCAGTTATTAAAATTATTAAAGATGTTAAGAAAAATGGAGATAAAGCCATTTTAAAGTATGAAAAGAGATTTAATAAAAATAGTGTTATTGCCCCAAGCATAAAACAAATAAATAGAACTATTCAGTCTTTAGATCCAAAGGTTAAAAAAGCAATTGATCTTGCTTATGATAGAATTTATAAATTCCATTCATTACAAAAATTTAAAAACATTTCTTATACGGATAAATTAAAAAACAAATTAGAGTATAAATACGTACCTATTGAATCGGTTGCAATTTATGTGCCTGGTTCAACAGCCTCATACCCTTCTAGCGTTTTAATGAATGCAGTACCTGCAATTGTTGCTGGAGTGAAAAGACTAGTTATGGTTAATCCAGGTCAAAAAGGTAAACAAAATCCTGCTGTATTATATGCTGCTAAAAAATGTAAGATTAAAGAGATTTATTCAATTGGAGGACCATCTGCTATTGCAGCTGTTGCATATGGAACTAAGAAAATTAAAAAAGTTGATAAAATTGTTGGCCCTGGAAATTCGTATGTAGCTGCAGCAAAAAAAGAAGTATTTGGAGATGTTGGAATTGAAGGAATGATTGCAGGCCCTTCTGAAGTAACAATTGTTTGTGACAAATTTTCAAACCCTGAATGGATAGCAAGCGATCTAATAGGTCAAGCAGAACACGATAATCTTGCCCAATGTATTTTAATTTCAAAAGATAAATCAATTATTAAAAAAGTTAATGATCAAATTATTCACCAACTAAAAGAACTACCTAGAGCCACAATTGCAAAAAATAGTTTATTCAATAATGGAATTTTAATTCATATGCAATCGGACCAAAAAATTATTAACACAGTAAATAAAATTGCCCCTGAACACTTAGAATTTAATACTAAGAATTGTAAAAAAGTAGTGGGTAAGATCAAAAATGCAGGATCTATCTGTTTAGGAAAATATGCTGTAATGGCAATGACAGATTACAATGTTGGCTCTAACCATGTATTACCAACCAATTCCTCAGCAAGATATTCAAGTGGAGTTAGTGTTAATGAATTTTATAAAAGAATTTCATATATAAACCTATCAAAAAAAGGGATTGAAACCCTTGGTCCATCAGTTATAACACTTGCAAACTACGAGGGTTTAGCGGGACACGCTAAGTCGGTAGAAAAAAGAATTAGGAGAAAATAAATTTGTCAAAACAGGAAATGCTGTCGTTCTCAGGAATTGTTGAGGATTTACTTCCAAACGCAATGTTCAGAGTTAAATTAGAAAACGGCCATATTGTTACAGCTCATGCTGCAGGCAAATTACGCAAGAATAGAATTAGAGTACTTCAAGGTGATAAGGTTCAAGTAGAAATGACACCTTACGATTTAACCAAAGGTCGTATCACTTTTAGAGGTTAATAAGGGGCCCTGTAGCTCAGTTGGTAGAGCATCGGATTGAAAATCCGTGTGTCACTGGTTCGAGTCCAGTTGGGGCCACCACGACCTTATATTTATGTATTGAATAATATTTAGAATTGTTTAAAAGACTTCTCATGATTATAAATATCACATATAGACAGACCTTAAAAAGTACTCATAGAGTTTGTTTCCATAGCCTGTTGGCTATTTATTTATAATATAATTTTAATCCACACAAAAATAATATAAAAACAAGGAATGCCTGCGTAGTATAACGGTTAGTACGATAGTTTGTGGAACTATAGGATTTGGTTCGATTCCAAGCGCGGGTACCAAAAAAATGAATAAAGAAAATAAATTAATTCCTGGGTTACCCCTAGGGTTTGAAGATAAATGGAATAAGAAATTAATTCTCAAGAAAAAGTTAATTAATATTATTGAGAATAATTTTGTAAAGTTTGGTTTTGAACCACTTGAAACTCCATCATTTGAAATTAGCGAAAATATTGGATCATTTCTGGCAGATGATGACAGTAATCTTATGTCCGATGTATTCTCATTTAAAGATGGTGAAAAAAATATTACTCTACGATATGATTTATCAAGTCCATTAGCCAGATTCGTCGCACAAAATAATCAAGAATTACCATTACCATATAAAAGATATGCTATTCAAAATGTATTTAGAAATGAAAAAGCAGGTAATGCAAGGTATCGTGAGTTCACTCAAGCGGATTGTGATATTGTAGGTAATGTTAATCCAGCACAGGCAAACGCAGAATTATGTAATTTAATTACAAGCACACTTATTGAATGTGGATTAAAGAAAGATCAGTTTGTAGTCAACATTAGCAATAGAAAAATTATTCAAGGTTTAATTGAAGAACTCAAAATACCTGATGACAAAAAAATAAAAGTCATGAGAGCAATAGATAAGTTAGATAAGCCTGGCTTTGGTTTAAAAGGAGTTGAAGATTTACTAAAAAAAGAAAGAGCAGATGTAAGTGGGGCAATTACAAAGGGTGCGGACTTGACTGAAGATCAAGCTTCACAAATAATTAATTTTTTAAAAGTAAAAGATTTAAGAGAATTAAAAGAAAATTTAAAAAATCCTTTATCTCAAGAAGGAATTGAAGAATTAGAAGACTTGATGGAAATTGTAAGTTACGGAGATTATTTAGATCAAATAAAGACAAACTTCACAATTGTTAGAGGGCTAGCTTATTATGACGGGTTTTGTGTTGAAACAAATTTAAATTTCAAGACAACAAACAACAAAGGTAAGCAAGTTGATATAGGAAGTATTTGTTCAGGTGGACAATATAATAAATTAATTTCAAGATTTAAGGGAGTTGACATTCCTGGAACTGGAGTGAGTATTGGAGTTGACCGATTACTATTTGCAATGATGCAGCTTGATCAAATCGAAGTTAATGAAAAAAAACCAGTTATTATTTGTGTAATGGATGAAAAATATTTAATAAATTATTATGAAATTTTAAAAGTTTTGAGAGACAAAGACATTAACTCTGAAATATTTTTAGATAGTAAAAAAAATCTTGGTAAACAATTAACTTATGCAAATAAAAAACAGTGCCCAGTCGCAGTTATATGTGGAGAGAATGAATTTAAAGATAATACTATTACTATAAAAAACCTTTTAGGAGTTAAGGGTGAAAATAATCAAATTACATTTCCAAAAGAAAACTTAATTAATGAAATCAAAAAATTTATCTGAAAAAATCCTTAGATCAATAAAATCTAAAGGGTTTAAATACATTAATTTACCTTCAGTAATAGAAGCAAATCATATCGTCCAAAGATCGGGCGAGAGTTTTAGAGAGTTTATTTTTTCATTTGTTGATCAAAATGGTAGTGAGCTCTGTTTAAGACCTGATTTAACAATAGCATCGAGTTTGAGGTATTTAGAAAAAAATTTAAATAGTAAGGAAAAAATATTTTATAGTGGTCAGGCTTATAGAAAGTCTAATAATAAAAAAGACTCTATTATTAGAGATCAAGTAGGCTTTGAAATAATTGGATCTAAAGATGAAAAAAATGATGACAAAGAAATTATCGATACTGCTTTAAAGGCTTTATCAAATTTAAGCTATTTAAAGGGAACCCTTAAAATTGGTAATGTAGAGATTTTCAATTTATTGATTTCAAAATTAGATATTCCAAAACGATGGAAACTAAGACTTTTGAGGCACTTTTGGAGAGAAGAGTATTTTAATGATCTTTTAAAAAGATTAGAGACAAACTCCGATGTTGATCCAACAATTGTTGAAGTTGATAAAAAAAGATATTCAAAAATGTTGAGTGAAAAGCAACAGACCATAATTGCGGGACGTTCAATTCAAGAAATTTTAAAGAGGTTTGATAATAAAATAAAAGATCCAAGAAAAGCAAGTAGGGGCAAAAACGTATCAAAAATTATTAAAGAGTTTCTTAAAATTAATTGTCCAATAGATCAAGCTGCTTCACAGCTCAATATTTTTTTTAAAAAAAATAGAATTAGTTTAATTGTAGAGCAAAATTATTTTCCAACTTCATTAAATAAAATTCAAAAATTAAATGTAGAATTTTCAACGTCTTTTGGGCGTCATTTAGAATATTACACGGGTATGGTATTTAAAATTGATATTAAATCTAAATTTAAGAATATTAATATTATAAATGGAGGAAGATACGATAAACTAATTTCAAACCTTGGTTCAAAAAAAAAAGTACCAGCAGTTGGAGCAGCAATAAATATAAATTACAAATGATTACATGGCTAGCATCATATCCAAAAAGTGGAAATACATGGTTGAGGGCTTTATTGACAGCTTACTTTTATAGTCCAGATGGAGTTTTTAATTTTCAAATAATTAATAGGATATATCAATTTCCTGCAAAAATTTTTTTTAAGAACTATCCAAATAAATTTTTTAAATTAGATGATTCATCTAAATTTTGGATCGATGCACAGAATAAGATTAATGAAGACAAAAGTTTTAAACTGTTCAAAACACATAACGCTTTTTTAAATGTAAATAAAAACAAATTTACTAACTTAAAAAATACTAATGGTTGCATATACATAGTCAGAGATCCAAGAAATGTTATTACATCTGTAATGAATCATTATGAGCATAATTATCATGAAGCACTTAAATGGATGTTAGATGATAAAGGATTATTATTTGAGAAAGAAGATGATCAATTCAAAAATTTTCAATTTTTAAGTTCATGGAAAAATCACTATAAATCCTGGGTTGATACAAAGTTGTTTCCAGTATTGTCAGTAAGATATGAAGATATTGACGAAAAACCACTAAAAATTTTTGAGGAAGTGATAAATTTTTTAATAAAAATAGGAAACTTAAATACTACATTTAATAAAGAAAAAGCAAAAAAATGTATCGAAACATGTAAATTTGAAATCTTAAAAGAAAAAGAAAAAAAAGAGGGCTTCAAAGAGTCACCAATAGGACAAAAAACTGGAAAAAAATTAACTTTTTTTAACTTGGGGAGAGATAACGATTGGAAAAAAATTTTACCAAAAGACATTAAAAAAGAAATGAATGATATTTTTAGAGAAGATTTAATTAAATGGGGATATGAAATTAATGATTAATATTGGAATACCAAGTAAAGGAAGATTAAAAAAAGATATCATAAAAGTTTTTAGTCAAAATAAACTTCATTTATTTTCTGAAAGAGGAAAAAGAGATTTATTTGCTTTTGTCAAAAAATATAAAGATATTAGAATTATTTATCTACATGCCCGTGAAATTATTGAAAGATTAGCAGATGGTTCATTAGATATAGGATTTTCAGGCTACGATCTACTTAAGGAAAGTAATGTCAATATTCAAAAAAAAATTAATGTAATAAAAAAATACAATTTTGGATTAGCTGATTTAGTTTTGGCAATACCAAGTCAATGGATAGATGTGCAAACAGTGGCAGATTTAGAAGAAATTGCATTTATTTTAAAAGAAAAAAAAAATCAAAGAATAAGAGTTGCTACAAAATATCCTAATTTGACTAAAGAGTTTTTATATTCAAAAGGTGTTACACAATTTAAGTTAGTCTATAGTTTGGGCGCAACAGAAGCATATCCTTTATCAGGTTCATCAGAAATAATATCAGATATAACATCAACAGGAGAGACATTAAGAGCTAATAATTTAAGAATTTTAATTGATGGTAAAATTATTAGTTCTCAAGCTTGTATGATAGTAGCAAAAAAATCTGTTAAAAAAAAAAATATTAAAAAATTTATTAAATTATTTCCAAAGGAATAATAGTAATTTTTTTGATTTAAGTTATATAATCAAACTTTATGAAATGTCCAAATTGTAATAATATAAACAAAAAATACCTCTATAAATATCAAGAATTTATAGCAGATGATTATGATTTGAGATGCACAAGTCTTCAATATCAAAAACCAAATTTAATAAAATGCATTGAGTGCAATTTAATTTTTTCAGAATTATTAAATATTAAATTTGAAAAACTATATGGAGATGTAATAGATGAACAATATATTAAATCAATTGAATTCAAAAAACGATATTTTCAAAATACTTTTAAAAAAATTTTAAAACATGTAAACAAAGCAAGTGAAGTTTTAGAAATTGGTTCTTACTACGGAGTATTTGGCTCAATTATTCGTCCTGAGGTAAACAAATATAAAGGAATTGAATTATCAAGTCATGCAGTAGAATTTGCAAAAAAGAATTACTCTTTGGATGTTGAAAGTAAATCTATTGATCAACACTTAGATGATATTGAAAAGTTAGATGTAATAATTATGAGTCATGTAATTGAACATTTAGATCGTCCTTTTGAAGATCTCAGGAAAATTAGAGATAAAATGAATGATAAAAGTATTTTTATTTTCTCAACTTATAATATGGATTCTTTTATAGCAAAATTGTTGGGTAAACATTATCATTGGATAATGCCAATGCATAAGTTTTATTTTACAAAGTCATTTTTACAAAACTTCATGGAAAACAATGGACTTGAATTAGTTGAAACAATTACAGATACACATACTACAAGCGTTATGTATTTCTTAACAAAAATAAAAACTATTTTACCTTTCTTAAATTTTATTTTAGGCCCATTAACTAATATTAATTTTTTAAATAAAATTTATTTTAAAATAAATTTAGGTGATTTAGATTTATATGTTGTAAGAAAAAAATAGCATTATTACTGAGAGCAGATATTAATTCAAAAATTTAATTAATTTAAGATTTATACTATTATAGTTTTTTTCATCTAAAACTTTAAATCTGCTTTTATCAAAAGTGTTACATAAGGATCTATTAAGATCAGTGAGGCAGAGAAGCCAAAAATAATTTTCATCATTATTAATTTTAATAAGTTTTATATCCAGTTTTTCTTTTGTTATAATTTGTTTAAAATAATTATTAATTGCTATATTAAAATGAACATCCTTTTTTTCTGCAAAGCTCATGTTTATAGCAAGTTTGTTATATTTAGATTCATTAATATTTTTTAAGGCAATAGAATATTGTGGTTTGTGATTAGGTCTTGCTTCTAAAAATTGTTTAATAGTTGTCTCTGACCATAGATTTCCTAATGTTAAAATAATTATTAAAAAAATGATAAAATATCTTATTTTTTTTTCTTTAAGCTCAAAAGTTAAATAAGAAATCAAAATTAAAATGGGTATTAAGATAAAAATTATATATCTTGGGGCCAATATTGGCTCATATAAATATCCAAATATTATAGGAATAAAATAAGAAAAAAATATTAAAAATATTAATATAATTGATGGTTCCAAGTCTTTTAGAAACTTTTTTCTAAATTTAAAGATAAGAAAACATAGTATAATAAAATGAACTATACCTAGTATTCTAGAACCAAAAAACTTAGAAAAATAAAAATTAGTATAAAACTTTAGACTAGGTTGAGAAATCCAACTTGGATAAGGCTCTGTATTTATCAAATAAAAGGGCAAATAAAAAATGATAAAAATTGAGATAATTATGATTGATGTATTTAATAGTTTGTTCAATTTTTTTTTTAAAAAAAAAATAACAATTGCATACAGTATAATTGAACCAAAAATGATAATAGTGAACGGGTGAGCTAAAATTGATAAAATTTGGAAAACTATAAAATAAAGAGAATTTATTGATATATACTTTTCATCAATATTCTCTTTTTGCATTCTAAAGTAAAATAAAAGTAACATAGAAGATAAAAATAATACTAGAGAGTAAACTCTTAATTCCTGAGAGTATTTTATTAAAAAAATATTAAAGCTAACTAAAAAAATAATTAATAGTGTTGAACTGTTATTTTTTATAGTTTTCATCAAAAAAACTATTGAAATAATGCTTAATGCACTAACAGTACATGATAGATATCTACCTACATTTGGTGAATAACCAAAAATAATATGTAAAATTTTGATTAAAAAATTAAATAAAAATGGAGTACCTTCACCAATATTATTTCTTTGATAACTTTCAAAAAAAGATATTTTTGGATCTGCTATCCAATAACTAACTATTTCATCAAACCATAAATTTTCATAATTAAGATTATAGAATCTAAGAAAAACACCCACCAAAATAAAGAAAAAAGAAAAATAAATAATTAGATTTTTGTTATTTAATTTTTTTATCATCAAAATTAGAATAAATGAATTTTTTCGTTACTGAAAGTTATTTTTATTAGTTTATTTACTAATAATGTTTATCTGATAAATACCTATCTGTAATATGTTTTTATCAATAAAGAATATACCCAATGTTTCATGGAGTTCAAGAAAACCCCTAAATCTTAAACCAAAATTTTCAACTTTCTTTTTTTTGTGCTTTGGATTGACTTTGTTTGGTTTAGGTGAAGGTTTGTTAATAGTCTCTTTTGCTGGGGCTTCACCCTGGTCTGTTCTTGCACAAGGTATTTCATTGAATGTTAATCTTTCTATTGGGATAATAACTATCTTAATAAGTATTGCTGTTTTAATTTTTTGGATACCATTGAATCAAAAACCTGGAATTGGAACAATTTTAAATGCAATAATTATTGGTTTAATGATTGATATTTGCATTAAGTATGTTCCAACACCTGAAAATTATATTTATCAAATACTCTTGGCTACTGTAGCAGTTCTTATAGTAGGGTTTGGTGGAGGTATATATTTAGTAGCAAACTTGGGAGCTGGTCCAAGAGATGGTTTGATGGTAGGTTTGCAGAAAAAAACAAATTTGCCAATTGCAGCTGTTAGAGGGTCTCTTGAAATTACAGTAATGTCAATTGGTTGGTATTTAGGAGGAACAGTTGGGGTTGGAACTCTACTATTTGCATTTGGAATTGGACCAGCTGTTGCCTTAGGGTTATTTATAGTTGGCAAATCTTTTAATTAAAGAGGTGTTCCAGATTTTTCGTTCTTTTTTCTATCATTAGGATTAAGAATTGCCTTTCTTAATCTAAGAGATTTAGGGGTAATTTCTAATGCTTCATCAGTGTTTAGCATACTAAGCTGTTCTGCAATTGACATTTGTCTCACTGGGGTAAGTACAACGTTTTCATCAGTTCCCTGTGTTCTCATATTTGTTAATTGTTTTCCCTTCATAACATTAATAATCATATCACCAGGTTTTGGTGCTAATCCGACAATCATTCCTTCATAAACTGGGTCATTGTGAGTTACAAACATCTCACCTCTAGCTTGGAGGTTAAATATTGCAAAGGCTACAGCTTTTCCTGTGGCCATTGAAATTAAAGCACCATTTTTTCTTCCATCCATTTCACCTTCAAATTTTCCATAACCATGAAAAATTCTATTAATTACACCAGTTCCTTTTGTTAAAGTTAAGAATCTACTTGTGTAACCCATCAGACCTCTTGTTGGAGCATGAAAAATTAATCGTTTTTTTTCTTTTCCAGTATCTTTAAGATCGAGTAATTTACCTTTTCTTCTATTCATGGAATCAATTATTTTTGATGAAAATTCTTCATCTAGATCAACTGTAATTTCTTCAATTGGTTCCATCTGATTTCCATTTTCATCTTGCTGGTATAAAACTTTTGGAGGACTAACTGTCATTTCAAAACCTTCACGCCTCATTTGTGTAAGTAAAATTTCGAGCATTAATTCTCCTCGTCCACTGATTACAAATGAATCAACGTTAGCATTTTGAGAAAAAGTAATTCCAACATTATTTTGTGCCTCTAAAACCAATCTATCTCTAATTTGAGTACTTGTTAATTTTTTCCCTTCTGTTCCTGCAAGAGGAGAACTGTTAACACTTACAGTGATAGACATTGTAGGTGGATCTATTGGTGTTGCAGCAATAGGTTCATTTACCTCATGGTCACAAATAGTATCCGCAACATTAGCTTTTTCTAGTCCAGCAATTACAACTATATCTCCAGCTTCACCAATTTCTATCGGCACTTTTTTTGTTCCTTCGTATCTAAATATTTTTGTTAACTTACCTTCGTCAACTTTTTCACCTTTAAGGTTTATTGCCTTAATAGGTTGATTCGCTTTTGCAGTACCTTGTGAAATTCTTCCAACTAAACTTCTTCCTAAAAAACTATCTGCGTAAAGCAATGTTGATAACATTGCGAAAGGTTTTTTTTTATCAAGTTCAGCAGGCTTTACATGCTCCATAATTAAATCTAACAAAGGATGTAGGTTTTCTCTTGGGCCATCAACTTCTTTACTTGCCCATCCCGATCTTCCACTTGCGTATAAAACAGGAAAATCTAATTGTCCTTCGTTTGCATCCAAACTCACAAATAAATCAAAAGTTTCATCTAAAACTTCATTAGCTCTTTGATCTGCTTTATCTAGTTTATTAATTACAACAATTGGTTTTAATCCCTGCTTTAAAGCTTTAGCTAATACAAATTTTGTTTGTGGCATTACACCTTCTGCAGAATCAATAAGAAGTAACGCTCCATCAGCCATACTTAAAACACGCTCAACTTCGGCTGCAAAGTCTCTGTGTCCAGGTGTATCTATAATATTAACTCTGGAACCTTGCCAATCAATTGAGGCAGGTTTAGCCAAAATGGTAATTCCTCTTTCTTTTTCTAGCTCACCAGAGTCCATTAGCCTTTCATCAACAACTTCATTTTCTCTAAATGATCCACTTTGCTTCATCAGGTTATCAATCATGGTTGTTTTACCATGGTCGACATGAGCGATAATAGTGATGTTTCTAATATTATTAGCCATAATTTGAGGTTCTTATACATTAAATGTCTTATTTGAAAACTTAAAAAAGCTATTCTTTAAAAAAAACAATTCTTGTGATTAGTTCAAAAACCTATAGATATCCCAATATATATTAGATGTATTAAAGGATTAAGAGCATATCTCCTTAAGTTTTAAAAAATCTAAATACCTAAATGGAAAACTTTAAATTATTAAAAATAGAAGATTCGTTAAAAAATTCACTGGAAAAAAAGAAGTTTACCAAGCCAACCCCAATTCAAAGCATGGCAATACCAGTTGCTTTAGAAGGAAAAGATGTTTTGGGAACAGCTCAAACAGGAACTGGAAAAACCTTAGCATTCAGCATCCCTTTAATTAATAAATTAATATTAGACAAACATGCATTTGCGTTAGTTATGTGTCCAACAAGGGAACTTGCAACTCAAGTAATGGCTGCGATTAAAAGTATTATAAGTGATAAAATTAATATCAAAACTGCTTTGCTTATTGGTGGAGAGGCAATGCAAAAACAACTTAGACAGCTAGGCAATAGATCCAGAATAATTGTTGGAACACCAGGAAGAATTAATGACCATTTAAAAAGAAAAAGCTTAAATTTGTCAGCTACTAAATATTTAGTATTAGATGAAACTGATAGAATGTTGGACATGGGGTTTACTCCACAAATAGAGATGATTTTAAAATTTGTTCCAAAAGATCATCAAACTTTATTATTTTCAGCAACTTTACCTCAAAATATAGTTAGAATTTCTGAAAGATATTTAAATAAGCCTGAAAGAATATCAACAGGATCAACATCAGTTCCTATCGCAAAAATTAAACAAGAAACACTTCAAGTGTTTAAAGAAAAAAAATATGATGAATTAGTAAATCAATTTATAGCTAGAAAAGGGTCAATTTTAGTTTTTGTTAAAACTAAAAGAGGTGCTGACAAAATGGTCAAGCGTTTAAAAGAAGAAGGACATTCAGCTGATGCTATTCATGGAGATCTACGTCAGAGTAAAAGAGATCGTGTAATTACTTCATTTAGAAAAGGACTTAAGAGAATATTAATTGCAACAGATGTTGCTGCAAGAGGATTAGATATTCCATTAATTCAACATGTAATAAATTATGACCTTCCACAAGTGCCAGAAGATTATGTTCACAGAATTGGAAGAACTGCTAGAGCTGGAACAGAAGGTTCTGCTTTAACTTTTCTTACACCAGATGATAGATCGATGTGGAATGAAATTAGTAAATTAATTGATCCAAACTTTAAACCCGTACCACGTGGAGTAAGAGGAAATTCAAGAGGTGGAAAAAAAGGAAAACCTCCATACAACAAAAAAAGAAAATTCAGAGATGAGAAAAAATCTAGCTATGGAAGATCCGACAGATCATCAAGAGATGGAGAGAAAAA
>NZ_LANA01000001.1:122062-262532 GCF_012932795.1 Candidatus Pelagibacter communis | reverse complement strand
TCTAGTTTTGGTGATAAATCAAAATCTTATGGCAAAGGACCTGATAGAGCCTCAAGAGGTAGTGAGAAAAAAAGCTTTGGCTACAAAAAAAAATCTAGTTACACTAAAAGAGATGATTCAAAACCAACTGGTTTTACAAATAACCCAAAATACTTTGAAAAAAAAACATCTGAAAGTCCATCTGCTGGTGTAGATAAAAAAAGCTCTGGCTTTGGTGGAAAGAAGAAGTTTAAAAGTAGAAGTGATCGACCTAAAAATTTTACCTTTAAAAAACATAGCCAAAAAAGAGCTAAAATCTAAGACTTTTTAGATTTTTCTTTTTTATTTTTTCTTTTTTCTTTCAGACTTAACTTAGGTTTTTTAGCAGTACTTGAATCTTTAAATGATTTTCCACTGTATCTTTTTGACATATCTTAATCTTATAACAACTTAATAAAAAAAAGGGCAGTAAAAACTGCCCTTTTTGAATATTTAATTGGGTCGGGATTGTTACATTCGCATTCCAAAAGTAAAAAGATAAGTAAAAACTACATTATTAAATACCCGACATTGAAGAGACATTGAAGTTAACTATTTTTTGACCTCAAACACGGAAGCAACCGACATTGAATAATTGATATTCAATGTCAAGATTAACTCAATATTAGAGAGATGACTTCGTTTTAGAGTTGGGTTAGGGTTGAGTATGAATTTTTTTGCTAGGGTAATAATATGATGAACTTGGTTTTAAATGAACTAAAAGTTTATGCTAAAGAAACTAACAGCAAATCATTACAAGGTGTTAGACAGCACGGAAGAAAACTAGGTCTCTCAAGTCAATTTATAAATATTTATTCAAAAAGAGATTCTCATCCATTATCTGAGTGTTCAGAATATTATTTAGACGATAAAGATTTTATAAAAAAAGCAATAAATATCGACCCTAACTCAATTAAATTTGCCTCAAGTAGACTGAGACAAGACAAAACAATAGCAAAACTTATTATCAAAAAAGATAAAAAATTAGCAAAAAAATATATTTTTAAAAAAACACTAAAAGAGATTGAATAAGTTTAGCGTGATAAAAGCAGTTAGAAAGGTGACTTCATTTTAGAGATGGGTTAGGGTTGGATATGAAAAAAGAAAATATTTATAAAAAAGTAAAACTCAACGAAAAAAATCGAGTAGATGAGAATACAAAATCTTATAGAATAAGTATTAAAAAATATGTTTCTTTAGCGTTTAAAGGAATGAATAGTGATTTAATTGACTTTAATGATCCCAACTATCAGAATGTTATAACTGCTGTTTCTGAACTAAAGAAGGAAACCGAAGCAAGGTATGGGGATGGAACTTTACTTTATGATAAAAAAATTGCTAAAAAAATAGGTAAATATTTTTTTAGATGTCCTTCTTTTTATAAGGGTGAGTTAGAAAATGGTAAAGCAAATGGTTGGGGTATAGAACTTTTACAATACACTAGATCAACGATGACAAATTTTCCCCTGCATACAATCATTCAATTTTATGAAGGTGAATGGAAAAACGGCAAAAGAAATGGATATGGCGAACTTTACAATTATCATCCTTCAATTGGTTTCGCTCATCAGTATGAACTTGAGGGTGAAGTAATTCAAATGTATGTTGAACAAGATGAACCAGGAATAGTTTACAAAGGCAATTGGGTTAATGGTGTTATGGAAGGTGAAGGTATCTTAACTATTGGATCAAATTCTAGACAATCTGGTTTATTTAAAAATGGAAAATTTTTAAAAAAGAATAAGAAATGAAGAAAAAAAAGGCATCAAAAAAAATTAATAAAGATTATTTAAATAAAAATGGTCTTTATTTCTGGGGTAAGTTTATCTCTTGGAAAGAACTATTCTCTGGAAAATACCCAAACTTTTTAAAGAACAAAACTAAGCATTAGAAATTAATAATGGATTCAAAAGAAACTCAAAAGATGACTTCGTTTTAGAGTTGGGTTAGGTTTAGTTATGAAGAAAACCAAAGAATTAATTAATTTAGACTATGTCAAAGAAAACATAGATTTAAAAAAATTTATAAAAATTCTTGATAAAAAAAAAATAACTTCAGGAAATGTTAAAGAGATTTATCAAGATTTTTTGAATTCGTGTATCAACAAAAAAACTGATAATTCTTTGAGATTAGCAATCGTAGATCTTGAAAGGAATGAAGAATTTTTTGAAGTATATTTTACCTCAGGTGCTTTTATGGGTTACATAAGTAAAAACTTTACATTAAAAAAAAAATTTCGTGTTAATGGAAAAGAATGGACTGATATGAAACAAGAATATTACATTCATCAAATTGTAAGTTCAAAAATAAATAAGTGCTTTTATGTACTAGTGTATCAAGGTTTTGATACTACCAATGACGGTTATTACTGTAGAGATAGGTTTGATAGTGAAAAATTAGCAGCAAATTTTATTAAAAAAGAACAAAAAAATTTAAAAGTTAAAATGTTACAAAACTGGATAGATGCACATCTAGACTAAATGATGAGGGTGACTTCATTTTAGAGTTGGGTTAGAATTAGGTGTGAAAAAATCAAAAAGTTATTTTTATAGTATATATCAAAAAAAACCCCCGAAACTTTCATTCCGAGGGTTTAAATTTTTCTAGGTAACTAGATAGTTTGGAATGGTTTTACATACCCATGCCACCCATGCCACCCATGCCGCCCATTCCACCAGGCATTCCACCAGGCATTCCACCAGCACCACCAGAATCTTTGTCATCTGGTTTGTCAGCAATCATGGCTTCAGTAGTTACAAGCAATCCAGCAATCGAAGCAGCATCTTGTAAAGCTGTTCTTACAACTTTTACAGGATCGATGATACCTTTTGCAAACATATCAACGTACTCTTCATTCTGAGCATCGTAACCTTGGTTCTTTTTATTTTGCTCAAGTAGTTTTCCAACTACAACTGAACCATCAACTCCAGCATTTAAAGTTATTTGTCTAATAGGAGCTTGTAAAGCTTTAGCCACTAACGTAACCCCAGCTTTTTGATCATCTCCTTTAACTTTAAGTGTAGTTAGACTTTGTGAAGCGTATAAAAGAGCACAACCACCACCAACTACTATTCCTTCTTCAGCAGCAGCTCTAGTTGCATTAAGAGCATCTTCAACTCTATCTTTTCTTTCTTTAACTTCTACTTCAGTTGCACCCCCAACCTTAATTACAGCAACTCCACCAGCAAGTTTTGCTAGTCTTTCTTGAAGTTTTTCTCTATCATAATCAGAAGTTGTTTCACCAGCTTGTTGTTTGATTTGAGTACATCTAGCTTCAATTTCAGATTTTTTTCCATTACCACTAATAATCGTACTGTTATCTTTGTCAACTTTTGCTCTCTTACAAGACCCTAGGTCTGTAAGCTTAACATTTTCAAGCTTAACACCTATATCTTCAGAAATAACCTGACCACCAGTTAAAATTGCAATATCATCAAGCATTGCTTTTCTTCTATCACCAAAACCAGGAGCTTTAACTGCAACAACTTTTAAACCACCTCTAAGTTTATTTACTACAAGAGTTGCAAGAGCTTCACCCTCAACATCTTCAGAAATAATCATTAGCGGTCTACCAGCTTGTACAACAGCTTCTAAAAGTGGAACCATTGGTTGCAAGTTAGTTAATTTTTTTTCATGTAATAAAATGAAAGGGTTTTCTAATTCAGTAGTCATCTTATCAGCGTTAGTAATAAAGTATGGTGATAAATATCCTCTATCAAACTGCATACCTTCAACAACGTCTAATTCTGTTTCTACTCCTTTTGCTTCTTCAACAGTAATAACACCTTCGTTACCAACTTTTTGCATTGCTTTTGCAATCATGTTACCAATTTCTTTATCACCATTAGCTGAAATAGTTCCAACTTGAGAAATTTCATCGGTATCTTTTACTTTTTTTGCTGAAGCTACCAAGTTAGCTTTAACATGATCTACCGCTGCATCTATCCCTCTTTTAACATCCATAGGGTTCATACCTGCTGTAACATATTTTACACCTTCTTTAACAATAGCTTGAGCTAAAATAGTTGCAGTGGTTGTTCCGTCACCAGCCTCTTCGTTTGTTTTGCTAGCAACCTCTTTAACCATTTGAGCCCCCATATTTTCAAATTTATCTTCAAGATCAATTTCCTTAGCAACAGTAACACCATCTTTAGTAATTCTTGGTGCACCATAAGATTTATCAATAACAACATTTCTACCTTTTGGTCCAAGAGTAACTTTTACTGTGTTAGCAAGGATATCAACACCTCTTATCATTGCCGCTCTTGCTTCAGAGTCGAATTTTACAACTTTTGCCATTTTATTTTCTCCTTTAATTTAAATTATTTGCCTGAAATACCCATAATGTCAGACTCTTTCATTATGCTGTATTCTTTGCTGTCTATTTTGATTTCAGTTCCTGACCATTTGCCAAAAAGAACTTTATCTCCAACTTTCACATCCATTGGAATTAACTTTCCATCTTCAGTTTTTGCTCCACCACCAACAGCTATAACTTTACCTTCTTGAGGTTTTTCTTGTGCTGTGTCAGGGATAATTATTCCTCCAGCAGTTTTTTCACTACTGTCTAAAACTTGTATCAAAACTCTATCGTGTAACGGTTTAAATTTCATAAATTCTCCTTTTAATATGCGACTCATATAGCTACTAGTCATACTATTTCAAGGTTAAGTATAAAAAATATGTAGGTCAAAAAACGAGAGAAATTGTATTTTTTATAAGCTATACCTCCCTAAATGAGTGAAAATTTGGATAATAAAGGATTAAGGTCTATTGCAGATAACTATGATATTTTTTATATCGACTTATGGGGTGTTATTCATAATGGAATAAACTTACATAAAAATGCAATTGAGGCCTTAGGAGAGATTACTAAAGCAAAAAAAAAATATGTTCTCTTAACTAACGCTCCAAGACCTAACAAAACTGTAAGGTTATTTTTAGAAAAAATGGGAATGAATAGAGAAATCAGGGAACATGTATATTCATCTGGAGAAGCAGCATTAAGTTATTTAAAAAAGAACTTCTTAGATGAAAAGTTTTATCATTTAGGACCTTCTAGAGATTTTGATTTATTTATAGATTTTAAAAAAAATAAGACTGTAGATATTAAAGAAAGCTCTTACTTATTGTGTACAGGTTTGTTCGAAGAGCGAGTTGACGATTTAAGTTATTATAGAGAATTATTTAAAGAACACATTAACAAAAAAATGATATGCACTAATCCAGATTTAATTGTTGATAGAGGTGAGAAAAGAGAATTATGTGCAGGATCAGTAGCATTAGTATTTGAAAAAATGGGAGGGGAGGTTATATATTTTGGAAAACCTTTTCCTGAAGTTTATAATCAGTCAATAGATAATAAAGAGAAGAAAGTTTTATCAATTGGTGATAATTTAAACACAGATATAAAAGGGGCAAATCTTTTAAATTATGACTCACTTTTAATATCAAATGGTGTTCATAAAGAAGAAATTAAAAAAGAGGGAGTAGATATAGTCTCAAAAAAATATGAAGCTATTGTAAATTTTATTCAAACTGAACTTAAGTGGTAAAAAAATGAAATTATATAAAAATTTTAATATTTCTAAAAATCACAAAAAATCTATAATTTTGATTGGAAATTTTGATGGTGTCCATGTGGGTCATCAAAAATTATTTAAACTAGCTAATAGCTATAAAAAAAAATTTAATCTAAATATTGGTGTTTTAACATTTGAACCAATGCCTAAGATGTTTTTTAATAAAGATAAAAAAAACTTTAGGATTTCAAGTATAAATCAAAAAAACCTAATTTTAAAAAACTTGGGAGTTGACTTTGTAATTACACAGAAGTTTGACAAAAAATTTTCTAAAATAAAATCTAATTTTTTTATAAAAAAAATTTTATCTAAAAAATTAGAAGCAAAATATATATTTGTTAGTAATAATTTTAAATTTGGTAATAAGAGGGAGGGAGATGTTAATCAATTAATTAAAAATGAAAAAATTTGTGATTATAAAATTATAAAACCTCAACCATTAATATTGAATAAAAAAGTTATTTCCTCAACGTACATAAGGTCTTTATTAGAAAAAGGTAATTTAAAAGAAACTAATAAATTGTTAAATAGAAACTGGTCAATCGAAGGAATAGTTCAAAAAGGTAGACAGCAAGGAAAAAAAATTGGTTTTCCAACCTGTAATATAGATATTAAGGACTATGTTATTGCTATGCCGGGGGTTTATGCTGTTAAAGCAAAACAAAAAAACTCCAACAAAACTTTAAAAGCAATTGCAAACCTTGGTTATAGGCCAACTTTTAATCAAAAAAAAATATTATTAGAGGTACATATTTTTAATTTTTCTGGAAATCTTTATAATAAGTATTTATCAATTGAATTAGTAAAATTTATAAGAAAAGAAAAAAAATTCAAAAATGTTAATCAATTAAAAAAACAGATTAAAAATGATCTAAAAATCGCTAAAAGAAATTAAAATGAGTAAAGAAAAAATAAATTTACCCAAAACAGCTTTCTCAATGAAAGCTAATTTACAGAATAAAGAACCAGAAATTTTAGATTATTGGAAAAAAATTGATCTTTATAAAGAATTAAGAAAATCTAATAAAGGTAAAGAAAAATTTATACTCCACGATGGCCCTCCATATGCCAATGGAAATATTCATATGGGAACAGCATTAAATAAAATTTTAAAAGATATAATTGTAAAGTTTCATCAAATGGACGGTAAAGATTCAGTTTATGTTCCAGGTTGGGATTGTCACGGCTTACCTATTGAATGGAAAATTGAAGAACAATATAAAAAAAATAAAAAAAATAAAAATGAAGTTCCAATTACAGAATTTAGAAAAGAATGTAGAGATTTTGCACAAAAATGGATTGATGTTCATAAAACACAATTTAAAAGATTGGGTGTTGTGGGTGATTGGGATAATCATTACACTACGATGGGCTTTGATGCAGAGGCACAAATTGTAAGAGAACTAGGTAAATTTTTAAAAGAAGGAAGTCTTTATAGAGGATTTAAACCTGTACTTTGGTCTACAGTTGAAAAAACAGCATTAGCAGATGCTGAAGTAGAATACCAAGATCATAAATCAGATACAATTTATGTTTCTTTTCCTATTAAAAAAACAAACTTAAAAGAATTAGAGGGTACTGAAGTTGTTATTTGGACTACTACGCCCTGGACCATACCAGCAAATAAAGCATTGGCATACAATGAAGCCTTAAATTACTTGGTAATTCAATTAGTTGATGATGGAGATTTTAAAGATAAAAAAATAGTAGTTGCTGAGGAATTATTAGATTCTGTTATCAAAGACTGTCGTATTAAAGAATATAAAAAGATTAAAAAAATTAAAGGAAAAGAATTTAAAGATACAATTTGTAATCATCCTTTTTTAAACCTTGGTTATGATTATGAAATCCCAATGCTTGAAGCAAGGTTTGTCACAACAGAACAAGGAACGGGTATTGTTCATTGTGCTCCAAGTCATGGTCCTGACGATTTCAATCTTTGTTTAAAACATGGTATCAAAGCAATAGAAACAGTTGATGATGATGGTAAATATACTAAGAACGTACCTTTATTTGAAGGAACACACATTTTTAAATCAAATCCGATTGTTATAGAAAAATTAAAAACTCAAAAAAAACTGTTATTTAATGGAGAGCTAGTTCATTCATACCCTCATTCTTGGAGATCGAAAGCTCCACTTGTACATAGAGCAACTCCTCAATGGTTTATTTCTATGGAAAGCCATGGTTTAAGAAAAAAAGCATTAAAAGCATTAGATGACACTAAATTTTATCCTAATAAAGGTAGAGAGAGAATAAAAGCTATGATTGAGACTAGACCTGATTGGTGCGTTTCAAGACAAAGAGTTTGGGGAGTTCCACTGCCAATATTTGTTCATAAAACTACTAAAGAAATTTTAGTAGATGATGATGTAAATGAAAATATTGCAAGCATTTATGAAGAAGAAGGTTCGGACTGTTGGTTTTCTGATGATCCACAAAGATTTTTAGGTAACAAATATAAGGCAAAAGATTATGAGAAAACAAGTGATATTGTTGAAGTTTGGTTTGACAGTGGATGTACACATTCATTTGTTTTAGAAAAAAGAAAAGATCTTCAATGGCCTGCATCGATGTATTTGGAGGGATCTGATCAACATAGAGGATGGTTTCATTCATCATTACTAGAATCTTGTGGAACAAGAGGAAGAGCACCCTATGAATCAATTTTATCACATGGCTTTGTTGTAGATGGCAAAGGTCTTAAAATGTCTAAATCTCTAGGAAATGTAATAGCACCGGAAGATATTTTAAAAAAATATGGAGCAGATATTTTAAGAATATGGGTTGCATCATCTAATTATGCTGAAGATTTAAGAATTGATTATTCTATTTTAGAACAACATGCTGATTCTTATAGAAAAATAAGAAATACATTTAGATATTTGCTAGGAAATTTAAATGATAATTTTGAGAAAATTGATATTGAAAAATTAGATTTAAAACAACTACCAGAGTTAGAACAGTATATGTTAAATAGGGTGTATGATTTGAATAAAAATTTTAATAATTATTTTAACTCTTATGACTTTCATAATCTTTATAAAGAGCTTTTAAACTTTTGTACAGTTGATCTATCAGCATTTTATTTCGATATTAGAAAAGACTCTTTATACTGTGACAGTAAAGATTCCAAAAGAAGAAAAAGTAGTATCATTGTTTTAAATATAATCTTAGATTCCCTCATTAAGTGGTTTGCGCCTATATTATCATTCACGACTGAAGAAATTTTTACGCTGATACACAAAGACAAAAAAAGTATTCATTTGGAAAAATTTATAGAATATCCAAAGTCTTTTGAAAATGAAAAATTAAATAAAAAATGGAATGAATTAAAAAAAATTAGAGACGTTTGTAATATTAGTATTGAGGAAAAAAGAACTAGTAAAGAAATAGGCTCAAGTTTAGAAGCAAATCTAACTATAAAGTTAAATAAAAATTTATATGCAATATCAAATGAAATTGATTTTTCAGAATTGTGTATTACATCTTCGGCAACAGTAGAAGAGTCTGAGTCAGAAGATATAATAGTTAAAACAACTAAAGTTGAAGGTACTAAGTGTCCAATTTGTTGGAAGATTAACAAGAATGAGTGTGAAAGACACCCCCGGTTAAATAGTTATACTGATGAACAAAATTAGTTATAAAAAATTTTTTGTAAATTTTATGATTGCAACTACAATTTTTTTAATTGATCGAATATCGAAAAATTATATTATAGATTTATATAATGCTGACAGTGCAGTAGATATATATGTAAATCCATATTTAAACTTATACTTAATTTGGAACAAGGGAATAGCATTCGGATTATTATCTTTTAATGAGAGTTTTTCTTATAAAATAATCAGTTTAATTATAGTATTAATAACCATAATAATTTTAGTGATGATTATAAATCATACAGGATTTAAGATGTATGCATTATTGGCTATATTTGGAGGCTCAATAGGAAATTTATTTGATAGATTTTATTATTCAGCAGTACCAGATTTTATAGATCTACATATTAACAATTTACATTGGTTTATATTTAATGTGGCAGATATATTTATCACAACAGGTGTGTTATGCCTTATTTGTGCTGAAATGTTTTCTAACAATCACTCTATAAAAAAACAATGATAAAAAAAATAATTATAATTCCAATTCTTTTTTTATTATTTTTGTCGTCTTGCAAATCAGTTAAAGATGGGCTTAGTGGAAAGAATGCAAAAAATTCAGATGAATTTTTAGTTGAAAAAAAAAATCCTTTAGTTTTACCACCAGATTTTGAAAAATTACCTTCACCAGAAATAGATACCACTGAAACAGATACTGACGAAAAACAAAAAATTAAAGACATGATCTTAAGCAGTTCTGATAAAATCGAAAAAAAAGAGTCAGACAATACATCGATTGAAAAAATTATTATAGATCAGATTAAAAATGACTAATGTTAACTAATAGCATTCATTTTAAAAATTTTAGGATAATTAAGGTAAGTAAAAAAATTAAAAAAGATTTAATTAGATTACTAAAAGAAAAAAATGAAATAATTAATAGTCTAAAAATATCTTATAAAAATAGTTATGATCAAAAAAGTATTAAACAATTAAAAAAAAATTTAAACTTTAGGATTATAGGTATGGGTGGATCAATACTTGGTGCAGAGTCAATTTTTAATTTTTTAAACTACAAGATAAAAAAAAAATTTGAATTTATAAAGGATCTTGCTTCAAATCAAAAGTTAACAAAAAAAAAATATTCAAACTTAATAATATCAAAATCGGGTAACACTCTCGAAACCATAATAAACTCAAATATATTGATAAAAAAAACAGATACCAATTTATTTCTAACAGAAAATAAAAAAAGTTATTTATTATCGTTAGCAAAAAAACTACAGAGCGAAATAATACATCATAACAATTTCATTGGTGGAAGGTATTCAGTTTTATCAGAAGTTGGAATGTTGCCAGCTGAATTAATGGGTTTAAATATTAAAAAATTTAAACAATTAAATAACATTGTAAAAAATAAAAAATTTTTAGATCAATTAACTTCGAATGTTACAAATACACTTTATTTAATAAAAAAAAAAAAATTTAATTCTATAATATTAAATTATGATAAAGATTCTGATAGTTTATTTAAATGGTATCAACAATTAATAGCTGAAAGTTTAGGCAAGAAAGGAAATGGAATTTTACCAATAATTTCAGATATGCCAAAGGATAATCACAGCGTTATGCAACATTATTTAGATGGAACAAAGAATAATTTTTTTACTTTTTTTTATGTAAAAGATAAAAATTCAAATAAAATTAATAATAATAAGATTTTACCTTCACACTATTATTTAAAGAATAAAGATATAAGCCAAATAATATATGCACAAAAAAGGGCAACAGAAAAAATTTTTTTAAAAAAGAATATACCATTTAGAAGCTTTGAAGTTATGAATAGAGACGAAAAAGCTTTGGGCGAATTATTTGGTTTTTTTATTCTTGAGACAATATTGTTGGGTAGAGCACTCAATATTAATCCATATGATCAACCATCAGTTGAATTGATAAAAAAAGAGACAAAAATAATATTAAACTAATTAAAAATTCCGAAAACAATTTTTGAAATACCGTATTTTTTCAATTCAACTATTTCAAAATTTTTTGTATAATTGTCTTCTTCTTTCTTGTGCCGATGAATAATAACTATTCCATCCTTTTTTAATATCTTAAATTCCACAATAGCATCTAATAGAGAAGATATAGATTTTAACTTATAAGGAGGATCCATAAAAATCATATCAAATTTTTTATCAAATATATTGAAGTTTAAGTTATTGAATATGTCCTTTTCTAATACCAAACTATTCTTTTGGTACTCCAAATTATAAATATTTTTTTTTAAGATAGGCAATACTGCATTATAATTCTCTACAAATGTTACAAAAGCAGAACCTCTTGATAAACATTCCAAACCAAAAGATCCAACACCTGAAAATAAATCTAAAACGTTAGAATCTTTAATTTGAACATTAAATTTTTTTGTATGAATGAGTATGTTAAATATTGATTCTTTAGTTAAATCTTTCAGGGGTCTTGTGGCTATATCATTTGGTTCAAAAATTTTTTTTCCTTTTGAATTTCCAGATATAATTCTCATTTATTTATTACTTTATAGCCAATATCTTTTCGATAAAAACCACCACTCCAATTTAAAGAATCAATTAAATTAAATACACGAATTCTTGCTTCAGAGAAGTCTTCAGACAAACAGACAAAGTTTAAAACTCTACCGCCAACTGCATAAATTTTATCATTATTATTAATTGTTCCTGCGTGATAACAATACTCACTTTCATTAAGATTGATATTATCTAAATCCTCAATAAGGATATTTTTTTTAAAGTTATCGGGGTAACCTTTGGAACAAACTACAACACATAAACTTTTTTTATTATGCCATTTAACATTTATTTGATTTAATTTTTTATCACAGCAAGCTAAAAAAATTTCTAGTAGGTCAGAGCTAAGTTTTGGTAAAATAGTTTGGCATTCTGGATCTCCCATTCGAACATTATATTCTATTAGATAAGGCTCACCTTTAATAATCATTAATCCTGCGTACAGAAATCCTTTATAAGTTGCTCCTAGTTCTTTAAGACCTCTCAGTGTTGGTTTAATTATTTTTTTTAAAATTTTTTCATTTAATTCATCATTTATCATCCTTGAAGGTGAGTAAGCTCCCATGCCACCTGTATTTTTTCCTAGGTCACCCTCCAACACGCGCTTATGATCTTGGGCAGTTTCAAAATTTTTTATTGTTAAGCCATCGGATATAATAAAATAACTCATTTCTTCACCATCAAGAAATTCTTCAATTAATAAGTTTTTTGCTTTACCAAATTTGCCCTGGAATATTTCTTTAATTGCAGACTTAGCTTCTTTGTTATTGATACATATATAGACACCTTTACCAGACGCTAAGCCATCAGCCTTTATAACCAGAGGATAGTTTGTTTTTTTTATAAATTCATTTGCTCCTCGTGAATTTTTAAAAATACCGAATTTTGCGGTTGGGATATTATGTTTTTGACAAAGATTTTTTGTAAAAATTTTAGAACCTTCTAGTTGTGATGCTAATTTATTAGGTCCAAAAACTTTTATATTATTTTTTTCTAAAAAATCCACTATACCATCTACAAGAGGTTTTTCAGGGCCAACTATTATTAAATCTATTTTTTTTAAAGTGATGAAGTTTTTTAATTCATTAAAATTTTCTAGGTTTAAAATAATATTTTGTGCCATAGAAGATGTACCGGCATTTCCAGGAAAACAATATATTTCATCTACATTTCTTGATTTTTTTAATGCCACACAAAAAGCATGTTCACGGCCACCGCTTCCTATTATTCCAACTTTCATATATTAGTATATAAACTAAAAATGAATAAAAAATTAGCAAAAATAAAATATTTACCAAATAATTTTGAAATTATTGAAGGTGGAGATTATGTGCTATGTGCCGTCACAGGAAAAATTATAAGTTTAGAGAATCTTAATTACTGGAATGTAGATCTTCAAGAACCCTACTATTCTTATAAAGAAGCAGCAATTGTAAGAGAAAAAAAATAAATCTTTATTTCCAGCGATTATGTGACCAAATCCACTGTTCAGGATTTTTTAAAATCATTTTTTCCAACCAACTATTTAAGTCAAGAGTAATTTCTTGAATGGTATCGTCAGGTGTATATTCAATTGGATTATGAATGGTTAATTTAAAATTATAATTTTTAGTTCTTTCAATATAAATAGGCACCACTTTACAACCAAATTTTTTTACAAATTGAGCAGGGATAGTTGTTGTAAAAGCCTCATGTTTAAAAAAATTAGATTTAATACCTTCCGAGACTCTTTGATCTATCATTAGAGCTATGGAAGAGCCGCTTTTAAAAAAAGATAACAATTTTTTTGTTCCTGAAATCCCTTTTTTTATTTGATTTTTACAAATATATTTTTTTCTTATATTTTCCATTATAAGATTTAAAAAACTATTATTAAGTGGTCTATAAACTGCCGCCAAATTAATTCCTGACTTTTCAATGTGCATAGCCATTAGTTCAAAATTATTAAAATGTCCTGAGATAAAAATTACAGGGATATTGTCATTTTTTAACTTTTCTAAGATTTCTTGACCCTTAATTTCTATCATAGAATTAAACTTAGAATTTCTAAATCTTTTTATAAAAGAATATTCACATAAAATTCTTCCATAGTTAAACCACATTTTTTTGGATAACAGTTCAACTTGACTTGGATTAAGATTTGGAAAAGCTTTTAGTATATTAGAATAAATAATTTTCTTTGGTCTGCAAAAAGGACCAATGTAGGATATAATTTTACCAGAAATTATTGATGAAAGTTTAAGACCTAACAACTTAAATAATATGAAAAAAAAGAAAATTATGATAAATTGTATAAAGTATTTTAATGATTTCATATAATTGATTTTAATAAATTAATTAATTCATCTTCTTGTTTAATAGCAATATCAATTTTAAGAAATTTAATATCAATATCATTATGGAGTTTCATATAATCTTTTTCTGTAGTTAAAATTTTTGCATTCAAACTTTTGGCACATGACTTGATTTTATTAATATCAGCAAATGTATAGTCGTAATGATCGGGAAATTTAAACTCTTTAATTATATTAAATTTATTTTTTATCAATGTTTTTTCAAAACTTTCAGGATTTCCAATCCCAGAAAAAATGACATAATTTTCATTTTTGTCAAATTCATCAAGATTGGTAGGATTATAACATGTTTCAAAAATTTTAATATTTGGATTATGTTTTTTTATTTCTAATTGAAGTGAGTTATTGTCTTCTCCGTTTCCGTTTAAAAATACTGCGTCATACTTAGAAATACTTGATATCTTTTCTCTAAGTGGTCCAGCTGGCATTAAAAAGCCATTACCAATCCAGGTTACACTATTAAAACAAACAAATTTTAAATCGTAATTAATTGATTTGTCCTGCAATCCATCATCAAAAATTACTATGTCGATACTATCCTTTATAGCTTCATTTATTGCTTTCTGTCTCGTCTTAAAACAGTAAAATTTAGTTTTTTCTTTTAATATTTTTTGTTCATCAATTTGATTAATGTAACCTTTTTTAATTGTAGCACTTTTAAAATTTAAATTATTTAAAATCTCCCATAATTTAATTGATATTGGTGTTTTTGCTGTACCACCAACATATATATTTCCTACACAAATTTTTTTAATGATTTTGTCTTCTTTACTATTATTTTTTAAATTCAATAAAAAATTATTTACAATAAGTGGAATTGTTAATGGCAAAAGTAAATAAGATAAAAAATTAGGTTTTTTGTAATCCCAAAATTTTGGTTTTTTTATTTTCATTTAATATTAATAAAAGAATTTATCTCTTTTAAAGAAGAATTTAAAATCTTATTGCCTAGGTGTTTAATTTTATATTCTATATTATGAGAATTTTTTTTATGCCTAAATATTAACCTAATCTTTTGAGTTAATTGATTTAAGCCATTTATTTTTTGTGAAACTTTGTGTTTGTTTAAAAGACTATAAATTTCGCTAAAATTCCAAACATGTGGGCCATGTAAAATTGTACAACCATATCTAGCAGGTTCAAGAGGATTCTGTCCACCATGCTTGATCATAGATCCTCCTAAAAAAACTATGTTACATAATCTAAAAAAAGATTTTGTTTTTCCATATGCGTCCACCAAATATATATCAGTATCTTTATGAGGTTTTTTATTTGATTGATGAAGATGAACTTTAAGATTAAGTTTTTCTATTTCATCTAAAATAATTTTAGTTCTATTTATGTGCCTTGGAATTATAATTGTAAGTAAATTCTTATATTTTGATTTAAGTTTTTTGTGAGCCAATGCAGCAATACTTTCTTCTGTGGTATGAGTGCTTGCAGCACACCATATTTTTTTAGTCTTTAAAAATTTTTTTATATTATCACTAATAAGATACTCATTTTTTTTTGTTTGAGAAAATTTTAAATTACCAATATATCTTATTTTTTTTGCTCCAAGAGATTTTAGATAATTTTTAGACTTTAGACTGGAAGACAGACACATATCAAATTTTTGAAACAAATTTTTTGAACTTGACCCTAACCTTTTCCATCTTTGAAAAGATTTTTTAGTTATACGTGCATTTAAAAGTAAGAGTGGAATATTTTTTTTTTTTATATTTTTAATTGTATTGGGCCATATTTCTGAATCAATAAATAATGCAATTGATGGGTCCCAGTAATTAATAAATTTTTTAGTATGATAATGAGTGTCAATAGGAAAAAATTGATGAATAGTTTTTTTTAATTTTAAATTAGATATAATTTTTGATGAACTTAATGTGTTAGAAGTAATTAAAATTTGTTTAATTTTTTTATTTTTTTCGAGCTTCTCAATTAGTGGTATTACACTTAATATTTCTCCAACACTAGCTCCATGAAACCAAACTAATTTTCCTTTAATTTTTTTTTCTGAAAAAAAACATAGTTTTTCTTTAAATCTTAATGGATGTTCTTTTTTTTTTATTATTCTTAAAATAAAAATTATAGGTGAAAGTAATAGTGTTAGATTAATTAAAATTCTATAAATTAATAACATTAATCTTTTTTAATTTGTTTTTCATAAAAGTTTTTATAAACAATTGAATTTTCCAGAAGTTCTTTATGACTACCTTTTCCAATGATTTTACCTCCATCTATTACATAGATTTTATCAGAATTTAAAATAGTTGATAATCTATGAGCAATTACAACAGTTGTTCTATTTTTAGTTAAAAAGCCTATTGCTTTTTGAATTTTACTTTCTGTGTCGGCATCTAAAGAAGATGTAGCTTCATCTAAAAGTATAATAGGACTTTTTTTTAATATTGCCCTTGCTATTGATAGTCTTTGCTTTTCACCCCCAGAAAGTCTAATTCCATTTTCTCCAATAATTGTATCGTATTTATTTGGAAGTTTTTCTATAAATTCATCTGCAAAAGAGTATTTTGCAGCTGCCTCAATATCTTTTTGAGAAGCATTTATGTTTGCATAGGCGATATTATTTCTAATTGTATCGTCGAATAATGTTGTATCTTGGCTTACAAGAGATATGTTTTTTCTTAGTGAGTAGATTTTGGTATTATATATAGATTGCTCATCAATCAAGATATCACCATTAATACAGTCATAAAATCTAGGAATTAGATTTAAGATTGTAGACTTCCCTGCACCACTATGACCTACTAAAGAAGTCATTTTACCACCTAAAATCTCTAAATTTAAATCTTTTAAAACATTATCTTCGTTTTCGTTATATTTAAAATTTATATTTTTAAATTTTATTTCACCTTTAGTTATTTTAATTTCAGGGTCTGATTCATTTTCACTAATATTATTTTTATCATCTATAATTGGTAAAATTCTTCTAGAGGCAGCTAGACCTTGGCTAATTGTAATATTTAAGGTAGCAAGAGACCTTACTGGTTGATAGGCCAGCATCATTGCAGCTAAAAAAGAAAAAAAATTATTTACCTCGAGCTCATCTTTTACAACAAGTTTAGCAGAATAAAATATTAAGCAAGCAATCATAATACCAGTAAGTGCCTCCATGATTGGGGAAGCTCTAACTAAAACAATTTGGATTTTTCTCGATTTTTCTTTTAGTTCATTGATAAATTTTTTCGCTCTATTATTTTCATAGTTTTCTTTTTGAAATATTTTAATTAACCTATGATTTTTAAAAATTTCAATTAAATATGTGTTTAAAACTCCAGCTTTTTCCATTTGTTGAGTTGAAACTTTACCAATTCTTTTTCCTAAAGTTCTGGCAGCAAACGAGGCTAATGGTATCATTATTAAAGCTATCAAAGATAGTTTCCAATTTTGATAAAACATTACAGTTAAAAGACCAATTAATGTTAAGCTGTCTTTAAATAGGTTTAATATTGCCGTACTAACTAGATTAGTTATCATATTAACATCGTTGGTTAAGTTAGCTATAAATTTTCCTGAGTGTTTGCTATCAATTAATTGAGTATCAGCATTGATTAATGAGTCCAACATATCTACTTGAACATCTTTTCTTACTTCCTCAGCAACAGTGATCATTATCACTTTGGCTGTGTATAAAGAAAAACCTTTAAGTGCGAATGCAACAATTATTAGAATTGGGATTAAATATATTAATGTTTGATTTTTTTCAATAAACAACTTTTTTATTGCTGGATCCAGCAAGTATGCAACAGCCGAAGTGCTTCCTGCTAATAAAACTGTGAAAAATACTGAAAGCAATATTCTATTAAAATATTTTTTTGTGTAATCTTTGTATAATCTTTTAAGAATGTATGAACTTTTCATTATATTAAATTTTTCCTATTAAAAGATTTATCAAAACTATTGCTCCAAAAATATTATTACTTTTAAATATCTTTAAACAACTATTGGGATCTTTGATTTTAAGATTTTCAATTTGATATTTTGTAAGATGTAAAATAGGAATTACTGAAAAAATAAAAAATAAATTATTAAACTTCATTAAAATTCCCGTTGTTAGAATACAAACTATAAATACTAAATAACATATAATTATAAATCTTTTTGGATCTTTTTTAAATTTTATGGATGTTGATTTTAAACCTATAATTTCATCGTCTCTAATATCTTGATACCCATATATTGTGTCGTATCCAAGTGTCCAAAATATGGCTCCAAAATAAAATATTATTGGAATTATATCCAATTGATTTTTAATACAAGTCCAACCAAGAATTAATCCATAATTAAAAGTAATACCTAAGAATAACTGTGGCCAGTATGTATATCTTTTCATTAAAGGATAGCTAAATGCTAGAGGCATAGAGCTCAATGCAAAAATAATAGTGAATGTGTTAAAATTTAACAAAACCAATAATGCTAATAAGCACAGAAATATTACATACAGCAGTCCGAGATTTGTAGATATTTTACCTGAAGCTATTGGTCTTTTTTTAGTTCTTAAAACTTTCCTATCATATTTTTTATCGAAAATATCATTAACTATACATCCAGCTGATCTCATCAAAACAGAACCCAATAAAAATAGACTCAAATAAAAATAGTAATAATTATGATTCATAGTAAAATCATAGGATATTGTCAGTCCCCAAGCACAAGGCCAAAATAAAAGCATAAAACCAATTGGTTTTTTTAATCTTATTAATTCAATGAAAAGATTTAATTGTTTCATAATAATTTACTTGTAAATAGCAAAGGCTAGTTTCATAATCAAATTGATTCGTATGAATATAGATTACACTGTAACAGCATTGATGTTTCCAGCTATTCCCTTGCTAATGAATATCTACAGTAACAGATTTCACTCTTTAAGTAAGCTTATTAGACAATTGCATGATGAGCATGTCTATGAAGGTCATATTCCTCCAGAATGGAAGAAACAATTTATCAACTTAAGTGGAAGGATTATTTTATTAAAATGGACAATCATGTTTGCTGCATTTGGTCTTTTATTTAATTTATTAACTGTATTTGCTCTTTATCTGAATGAAATTTTTATAGCTAGAATTATTTTTGGATCTTGTTGTTTGTCGATGATGGTGTCAATTATTATTTTTTTAAGAGAAATTCAAGTTTCAACAAACGCACTTAAGTTGCACATGTCAGATATGGATGTTGATTTAGATTAATAAAATGCAGGATATTAATGAAATCGAAGAGTTAATAAAGTTAATCGCAAAATTACCAGGTCTTGGTCCTAAATCTGCAAAAAGAATAGTTTTAAAACTTATCAATAATAGAGACGAATTAGTTAAACCAATGGCAAACACTTTGGCTATGGTTTATAAAAATGTAATTCGATGCCAATCTTGTGGCACATTAAAATCAAATTCAATAGGTTGTAATAACTGTGAAAATACAAAAGAGAAATATAAAAAAATATGTGTTGTTGAAGATATTGCAGATCAGTGGTCCATAGAAAATTCTAATATTTACAAAGGATATTTTCATATACTTGGTGGAACAATTTCATCTCCTGGTCAAAGAAAAGAAGATCTTTTAATTAATTCATTAGTTGAAAGAGTTGTTAAAGAAAATATTGAAGAAGTTATTTTGGCAACAAGTGCAACTGTTGAAGGCCAAACTACAGCATATTATATTCAGGACAGTCTCAAAAAAACTAATGCAAAAATTACAAAACTTGCGCAAGGTTTACCTGTAGGTGGTGAAATAGAAAGTCTTGATGATGGGACTTTATATTCAGCCTTTAAAAATAGAACTAGAGTTAAAACCACTTCTGATTAATTTTTTTTAATTAATCTATTTAAATGAAGAAGTGGTTCGGTATAGCCAGAAGGTTGAGACCTACCATGAAATACTAAATCACATGCTGCTTTGAAGGCTACTGACTTATCAAAATTTGGAGACATATTTTGATATAATTTGTCGTTTTTATTTTGTTCATCCACAATCTTTGCCATTTTTTTCATAATTTCCAAAACCTGCTTAGCTGTACAAATTCCATGATGTATCCAATTAGCTATATGTTGAGAAGAAATTCTTAAAGTAGCTCTATCCTCCATTAAGCCAATATTATTAATATCTGGGACTTTAGAACAGCCGACACCTTGATCAATCCACCTTACAACATAGCCTAAAAGTGTTTGTGCAGAGTTAGAAATTTCTGAATTAATTTCTTCAATAGACCAATTAGGTCTGTCAGCGACTGGTATGGTTAAAAGATCATCTAATTTTGCTGGCACTCTATTTTGTAATTCTTTTTGTTTTTCAAAAATATTTATTTCATGATAGTGAAGAGCATGAAGTGCAGCCGCAGTAGGTGAGGGAACCCAAGCACAATTTGCACCAGCATTTAGATGGCCAGTTTTTTGTTCCATCATCTCTTTCATTTTGTCAGGCATAGCCCACATTCCTTTACCAATTTGGGCCTTACCAGAAAGACCACATTGAAGGCCTATATCGACGTTATTATTTTCATATGCCCCAATCCATTTAGAAGATTTCATATCTCCTTTTTTAATCATAGGACCTGCTTCCATTGAAGTATGCATTTCATCACCAGTACGATCTAAAAAACCAGTATTAATAAAAAAAACTCTATTTTGAAGAGTTCTAATGCACTCTTTCAAATTTGAAGAGGTTCTTCTCTCTTCATCCATAATTCCAACTTTGCATGTATATTTTTCCAATCCTAAAACTTCTTCAACTTTAGTAAAAATTAAATCTGTAAATGAAGTTTCATCAGGACCATGCATTTTTGGTTTAACAATATAAATAGATCCACTTCTAGAATTGCCTTTTTTTTTAATATCATGAAGACATGCTGCTGAAGTTATAAAAGCATCCATAATACCTTCTGGTATCTCTGAACCATCTTTTAAAGTGATTGCTGGGTTAGTCATAAGGTGCCCAACATTCCTTACTAATAACAAACTTCTCCCATGTAGTTTTAATCCTTTTCCGTCTTTAGAAACATAACTTCTGTCAGGATTTAATTTACGCTCATAAGTCTTTCCATTTTTTTCAAATGTTGATTTCAAATCACCTTTCATAAGTCCAAGCCAATTACGATAACAAATAACTTTGTCTTCAGCATCAACTGCCGCAACACTATCTTCGTTATCACAAATAGTTGAAACTGCTGCTTCAACAATAATATCACTAATTTTAGCAGGGTCTTGTTGAGCGCTAAAAGCATTTGGATTTATAATTATTTCTATATGAAGATTATTATTTTTTAAAATTATTGCAGTAGGATCATTAGCCTCTCCTCTATGACCAATAAATTTATCTTTATTTTTTAATGATGTTTCAGTGTCTTCTTTTAATATAATTAAAGAACCATTATTAATTTTAAACCCTGTAATATTACGCCATCCTAAATTTTCTAGAGGAAAATATTTTTCTAAAAAGGCTCTTCCATATTTTATGACCATTTCACCTCTTAAAGGATCATATCTCTGAGAAGCACTATCTTCAGATTGCTCGATTATATCTGTACCATACAAACTATCATATAAACTCATCCATCTGGCATTAGCAGCATTCAGTGCATACCTTTCATTCATGATTGGAACCACTAATTGCGGTCCAGCAATACTAGTTATTTCTTCATCAACGTTATTTGTTTGAATTTTAAAATCCGGACCTACTTCTTTTAGATAATCAATTTCCTTTAAAAATTTTTTATATTCTTCCAAGTTTATTTCATTGCCTTTATTAGCAATGTGCCAATTGTCTATTTTTTTTTGTAAATTTTCTCTTATTTTTAATAGTTCTTTATTTTTTGGGGCTAGCTCATGAACTACTTTGTCGAAGTCTTCCCAGAATTTTTCTGAAGAAATCTTTGTATCTTTAAGCAATTCTTCATTAATGAAGTTGAGTAATTTATTAGAAACAGATAAATTATATATTTTTGTATATTGTTCTTTCATAGCACCCATTTTGCCCCATCTGTATTTTTGCCTGAGAGTTTTGCTCCTTCGGCGCTATTACTGAATAGTCTCTCCCGATATAAAAACAAGAGTACTTGTAAATATGGTTATGTCAAATATTAATTATTTAAAACATTTTATTGCCTTTTTTGCCAATTAATTAATAATTCAATTACTAATATGAAAAATTATTTAAATTTTGAATCTGATATCAAAAACTTAGAAGTAGAAATTGAAAAACTGAAAGACCCATATAATCAAGATGGCCTTTCCGAAATAGATACAAAAAAAATTTCTCAATCCCAAGAGGAGATAGACAGAAAATTAAAAGAGATTTACTCTAACCTTGATCCATGGCAAATAACTTTAGTAGCAAGACATGAAGATAGACCTAAAGCTAAATTTTTTATAGATAATTTATTTGATGATTTTATTCCGCTATCTGGAGATAGATTTTATGGAGAAGACGAGGCAGTTTTAACTGGATTTGCAAAATTTAATGAGAAATCAGTTTTAGTCATAGGGCAAGAAAAAGGTGATAATTTAGAAACTAGAATTGAAAGAAATTTTGGAATGATGAGACCTGAAGGGTATAGAAAAACTATTAGGTTGATGAAACTTGCTAATAAATTTAATATTCCAATTATTTCATTTATAGATACCCCAGGTGCATACCCAGGCGTAGGGGCTGAGGAAAGAGGACAAGCAGAAGCAATTGCCAAATCCATAGAATGCTGTATGTCTTTAAGCGTTCCAACATTTGCAATAGTTATTGGGGAAGGTGGCTCAGGTGGTGCAATAGCTTTAGCCTCATCCAATAAAGTTATCATGTTGGAAAATTCAATTTATTCAGTCATATCTCCAGAAGGATGTGCGACTATTTTATGGAGAGACTCTAAAAGAACACTTGATGCAGCAAAAGCTATGAAGTTATCCTCGAAGGATCTTTTAGAATTAAAAGTAATTGATGAGATCATTCCAGAGCCAGTTGGTGGCGCTCATAGAGATAGAGATTTGATTTTAAAAAATGTAAGAAATTCTATTGAAAGAAACTTAGATGAATTTTTAAGCATGAGTGGAGAAGAAGTTTTAAATCATAGAAAAGATAAATTTCTAACCATTGGAAGGTCAAAAGGATTTGTTAACCAATCAGATAGTTTGAACGCGCTAAGTATCAAAAAAAATAATATTAATACATTTTTACAAAACTTTTTTAGATCAAAAATAAATTTAAGAATATCTATTGGTGTAATTATTTTACTTGGTTGTTTAATATTTTTTCTATAAAGCACCGCAGCAGTTTTTAAATTTTTTACCTGTAGCCTCACATTTTTCATTTCTTGAAATTTTTTCACCTTTTCTTTGTAGCAAAATACATTTTGGATTATTAGAAATTTCTGTTTCATTCTTATTAATATTTGAAGTAGATGTATCATTATGTTGAATCACTTTTAAATTTATTAATATCGTAACAAAATCGATTTTTAGTTTATTTAGTAAGCTTTCAAAAAGATGAAAAGCCTCTTTTTTATATTCAACTAGTGGATCTCTCTGACCATAAGACCTAAGCCCTATAACCTGTCTTAATTGCTCAAGGTACTGAATATGTGACTTCCAATTTAAATCGATGCATTGGAGAAAAATTCTCTTTTCAATTTCTTTTGCTTTATCTTGATTTAACATACTGACTCTTTCATTTCTTGAATCTAAAAATTTGGAAATGATTTTTTCTTTAAAATCATCATTTTTTAAATTAGTAAAATCTTCAAACTCTTTATCATCAACACTTTTTCCAAGTAAAATTTTTAATTGATTATTAAATTCGTTATTTTTGATTGTTGATAATTTTTGAGATTTTAAGCTGATTAAATGATTTATAATTTCTGATAAAAACTCATCTGAATAATTGAAAACTTGTTCGCTATTCATAACACTATTTCTCTGAGAAAATATCACATGTCTCTGATCATTTAAAACATCATCAAATTTAAGTAAATTCTTTCTTATATCAAAGTTTCTTGCTTCCACTTTTTGCTGAGCTCTCTCTAGGGCTTTATTGATCCAGGGGTGGTCAATGCTCTCTCCATCTTTTAGGCCAAGTTTTTGTAAAATATTATTCATAGACTCTGATCCAAAAATTCTCATTAAATCATCTTCTAAACTAACGTAAAAAATTGAACTTCCTTCATCTCCTTGACGTCCAGCTCTTCCTCTAGCTTGGTTGTCAACTCTTCTTGACTCCATTCTTTCAGTGCCGATAACATATAACCCACCTAATGATTTAATTTTGTTTTTGTTGATCAATAATTCCGTATCAGGCTCATTTCCTTTTTTCCCACCCAGCTGGATATCAACACCTCTTCCAGATATGCTTGTAGTAATTATAACTGAGTTTTTCTTTCCTGCATTAGCAATGATCTCTGCTTCATTTTCGTGATTTTTTGCATTTAAAACAATATGTTTTATTTCTTTGTCATGAAGTAACTTTGAATAAATTTCAGACTTATTAATACTTGATGTGAAAACTAAAATTGGTTGTCCCTGTTGGTGACATTTAATAACCTTTTCAATAATGGCTTTATTTTTTTCTATTTCAGTTCTAAAAATTTGATCATTCCAGTCTTTTCTAATCATTTTTTTATCAGTAGGAATAATAACAACAATTAAATTATATATTTCATAAAACTCTTGAGATTCAGTTGCAGCTGTTCCAGTACATCCAGAAATCTTATTGTAAAGTTTGAAATAATTTTGATAAGTTATAGATGCAAGAGTTTGGTTTTCAGCTTGTATGTCTATCTGCTCTTTTGCTTCAAGAGCTTGATGAAGTCCGTCTCCAAATCTTCTTCCTTCCAGAATTCTTCCAGTAAGTTCGTCTATAATTTTTAATGATCTATCTTTGATTATATAATCTTTTCCTTTTTCAAATAAGTGATTAGCTTTTAAAGATTGATTAACATGATGGACTAAACTCAAGTTTTCTGGGTCATAAAAGTTGTTATTTTTTAAAATCCCCGCGTTAGAAAATATTTCCTCTACAGTATTTATTCCATCATTTGTAAGTAAAATATTTTTATCTTTTTCATCAATTTCATAATGATTTGGCTTTAATTTTTTGATCAACCTATCTATTGCAAGATATTGTTCTGTTTTGTCTTCAGCTGCTCCAGATATAACCAATGGAGTTCTGGCCTCATCAATTAAACAAGAGTCTATTTCATCTACTATAGTGTAAGTATGCCCTCTTTGGACCATTTGTTCTTTCGATAGTTTCATATTATCTCTCAGATAATCAAATCCTAACTCGCTGTTGGTAGCGTATGTTATATCAAAATTATAATTCCTTTTTCTTTCATAATCATCTTGATCATTGTTTATATAACCAGAGGTTAATCCTAAGAATTTGTAAATCTCTCCCATTTCGTATGAATCTCTTTTAGCTAGATAATCATTTACAGTTACAATATGAACACCTTTACCAAGCAAAGCATTTAGATAAGCAGCAAGACTTATGGTAAGAGTCTTACCTTCTCCCGTTCTCATTTCTGCAATTTTTCCCTCATGAAGAACAACGCCACCTAATATTTGAACATCATAATGTCTTTCATTACGAGTTCTTTTTGATGCTTCTCTAACAAGTGCAAACGCTTCAGGTAAAAAGTCATTAATGTTTTTACCTTTACTGATTTCTTTCTTAAATTTTATTGTTTTTTGGGGAAACTCTTCATCAGCCATTTCCTTGATTACAGATTCATAAGAATTAACTTTTTCGACAATTTTAGCAATTCGATCAAGTTCTTTCTGATTACTTGATTTAATGAACTTTGAGATAAAATTTAAAGGATTTAGCATCTGATTTTTTTGATATACAATTAGTTATAACGTTTAATATAAGTATTAAATAAATATTTTAAATATATGCCAATAAATATTAAAAACTTTATAAAGTCACAAGCTTTAAAGTATAAAATGAATGACTTTCAAGATTTGGACCATATTGATGGCGTTTCAATATCCACTATATGTGCAAATTTATATAACAAACCAAGAGATGACCTGGTCATGTTTTATTTCAGAGATGGGGCAAACTATGCTTCGGTATATACACAATCAAAAATAGTTTCAGAAAATATAAAATGGAATCTAAATATAAAAAGTAAAAAGATAAGATCTCTTATAATTAATACTAGAAATGCTAATGCTTTCACGGGCCCAGATGGCTATAAAAGTTTAGAGGATATAGCAGAACAAGCATCGGTGTTGCTATCTAAAAAACAATTAGAAGATGAAGATAATCCAAAAAAAATATTATCAAAAGAAATTATTTTTGGATGTACTGGAACAATAGGTGAAAAATACCCATTAGAAAAAATTAAAAATAGTATTCCAGAATTGATTGAAAAAATTAGATATACTCAAAATAAGTATGTATGGATAAAAGCTGCATTAGGCATAATGACAACTGATTTAAAACCAAAACTTGCAATGGAAAAGTGTGAAATTGGAAATAAAGAAATAAAAATTTATGGAATAGCAAAGGGGTCAGGAATGATTTTTCCAAATATGGCAACCACATTGGGTTACATTTTTACAGATGCAGATCTTTCAAATGATATTTTAAATAGATTATTAAAAAAAAATATTGAAACAACGTTTAATGCTATTAGCTGTGATGGAGACACAAGTACAAATGATATGGTTACAATTTTTTCAACAGCAAAAGTAAAAAATCCCATCATAAATAATATCAACGATAAAAAAATAAAAGCTTTTGATGAAGCATTACATTCAGTGTTGCTAAATTTATCAAAAAGAATAGTTGCTGATGGTGAAGGGGCGAGTAAATTTATTACAATCAATGTTACACAGTCTAAGACAGAAAATGATGCAAAAAAAATTGCTTTTTCAATTGCAAACTCACCGCTGGTCAAAACTGCTATTTTTGGTAATGATCCTAATTGGGGAAGAATTATAATGGCCATAGGTAAAACAGATGTAGAAATCGACATTAGTAAATTATCTATTAAACTAGGATCTATAAAAGTTATTGAAAAAGGTCAGCTATCCAAAACATATATTGAGAGTGATGCAGAGGTATATATGAAAGAAGAAAAAAAGATTGATATAGTTGTTAATCTAAATTTAGGTAAGAAAAATTTTACAGCATACACTATGGATCTAACCAAAAAATATATAGAGATCAATGCTGATTATAGAAGTTAACTTAATATTGAACTAAATATTTTAATTAAATCTTATGATCAAATATAGGCTTATCTGCAAAGATTGTAATATCACTTTTGATAGCTGGTTTTCTTCATCTAATGAATATGAAAGATTAAAAAAAAAAAAATTTCTTAACTGTCACAACTGCAATTCATCAAGTATTCACAAAACTTTAATGTCACCGAGTATATCCACATCGAAGAAAAATTCTATGATGGATAAAAAAATCCAAAAATATAAGCGAGCTAAGCAAACAATATTAAAATATCAAGAATTTATTAAAAAAAATTTTGATTACGTTGGAGAAAATTTTGCTTATGAGGTGAGGTCTATTCATTACAACAATAAGAAAATGTCTAAAGGAATCTATGGAACTACAACAAAAGAGGATCTTAAAGATTTAAAAGAGGAAGGTATAGAAACAGAGATAATGCCTTGGATAGAAGATAATGAAAATTAATTCTTTTTTAATTTAACTATATAGTTAACAGATGTATCATTACTAATTTTCCAGCTGTTGTTAAGTATGTTAAATTTCAATCCATCTAACTTTTTTAAAGATAAATTGTTTCTTTCTGAAATTTTTATTAAATCATTTGGTTTAACAAACTTTTCCCAGTTATGAGTTCCTATAGGAAGCCATTTTAAAATATATTCTGCTCCGACAATTGCAAATGCATATGACTTTAAAGTTTTATTTAGTGTTGCTACAAACATTATACCATTTTTTTTTAATAACTTTGAGCTTTCTTTGATAAAAAAATCTATATTCTCAACATGTTCGACTATTTCCATATTTAAAATTACATCAAATTTTATCTTAGTTTTTAACTTTTCTGGCGATGCAACTTTGTAATTAATTTTAAGTTTATTTTTTTTTGCATGAAATTTTGCAACTTTAATATTTTTTGCTGAAGCATCTATTCCAACTACGTTGGCACCCAGTCTACACATTGGCTCAGATAATAAACCTCCACCACAACCTATATCTAGTAGATTAATTTTTTTTAAGGGCTTATCTGAGGGTTTAATCTTAAAATTTTTAATTATATTTTCTTTTATATATCCAATTCTTATTGGATTAAAATTGTGCAGAGGTTTAAATTTGCCGTTAGGATTCCACCATTCTTCAGCAATTTTAGAAAATTTTTCTATTTCTTTTTTATTTATTGAATTCATAATAGATGACTTGTGGACATAACAATTAAGATGTATTTTAGCAATATTAATTAAATAAAATTATCAATGAAAATTGTTGTATTAAAATTTGGTGGAACTTCTGTTGGAAATATAGATAGAATTAAGAATGTTGCTAAAATTATAAGCAATTATAAAAAGAAAAAGTTAGCAGTAATTGTAGTTTCTTCAGCAATGAGTGGAACAACGAATCAGCTAATTAAGCACACAGAAGAATTGAGTAAAAATTTTGATGCAGCTGAATATGATGTTTTGTTATCCACAGGTGAACAAGCAACTTGCGCATTAATTGCTGGCAGATTAAATCATCTTGGATTTAAGTCTAGATCATGGATATCTTGGCAGTTGCCAATTTTTACTGAGGGCTTATATGGCTCATCAAGAATTAATAGAATTAATAAAAGTAAAGTACTTAGTTTTATGAAATCAGGTGGAATACCAATTATTACAGGATTTCAAGGAATCAATCCAGAAAATAGAATTACTACGCTAGGTAGAGGTGGAACAGATGCTTCAGCAATAATGCTGGCGAAATTTTTTAATGCCTATGCTTGTAATATTTATACAGACGTAGATGGTGTTTATACAACAGATCCAAGAAGTAATTTAAAAGCAAAAAAAATTGAAAAAATTTCTTATGATGAAATGCTTGAGATGGCATCTCTAGGTGCAAAAGTTATGCAACCGACATCTGTTCAGGATGCTAAATTAAACAATATAAGTTTTTCTGTTAAATCTTCATTTTCGAAAAAAAAAGGTACTTTAATAACAAATAGTAAAAAAGCCTTTAGTGATCAAATTATAACAGGAATTACATCCACAAAAAATGACGCCAAAGTTACAATGATTGGTGTCAGAGATAAACCTGGCGTCGCAGCTTCTATTTTTAAACCATTATCACTTAATCAAATAAATGTAGATATGGTTGTTCAAAACATTTCATTAAATAGTAAAGAAACAGACTTAACTTTTACTATTAAATCTGAAGATTTAAAAAAAACTGAAAAAATTATAAAACAAAATAAAAAAATATCTTTTAGAAAGTTAACTAAAGATAGCAATGTCTCTAAAGTTTCAATAATTGGGGTTGGTATGATTACAACACCTGGAATCACTTATAGAATGTTTCAAGCACTAGCATCAAAAAAAATCAATATTATGGTTATCTCAACTTCTGAAATAAAAATCTCAGTTTTGATTTCTAGTAAGTATGTAAAAAAAGCAATATCTGTCCTTCATAAAGAATTTAAATTAGATTAAATAATGAGCTTAAGACCATTCAGAGACATTCAAAGAAAAAAAACAAAAATTATAAATGTGGGTGATGTAAAAATAGGTGGAGATAATCCTATTTCTGTTCAATCCATGACCAATACATTAACCACTGATATTCAAGCAACCATTAAACAAATTAACGACATACATGAAGAAGGAGCTGACCTTGTCAGAGTCTCCTGTCCAGACAAAGAGTCCTCTTTAGCTCTTAAGGAAATTACCAAGAATGTTTCTGTACCAATAATTGCTGATATTCATTTTCATTATAAAAGAGCTATTGAAGCTGCAGAAAATGGTGCAAAATGTTTAAGAATTAATCCAGGCAATATAGGAGATAAATTAAAAATACACGATGTATTAAGTGCAGCTAAAAATAATGATTGTTCCATAAGAATAGGAGTCAACGCAGGCTCACTTGAAAGAGATATTTTAGAAAAATATAAGGAGCCATGTCCAGAAGCATTAGTAGAAAGCGCACAAAGAAATATAAAAATTCTTGAAGACCAAAATTTTTTTAATTTTAAAATTAGTGTAAAGTCTTCAGATGTTTTCTTGTCTATTGCTGCATACCGTCAACTTTCAAAGGTAACTGATTATCCTTTGCACCTAGGAATTACTGAAGCTGGTAGTTTCATTTCAGGTAGCATTAAATCGTCAATTGGCCTGGGTTCACTTTTAATGGATGGAATAGGTGACACAATAAGAATTTCACTATCAGATGATCCAGTTAAAGAAATTAAAATAGGCAACGAAATATTAAAGTCACTCAATCTAAGGAATAGAGGTGTACGAATTATATCTTGTCCATCATGTGCAAGACAAGGTTTTCAAGTAATTGATACTGTCAAAGTGTTAGAGGAAAAACTTTCACATATTAAAACCCCCCTAACTTTATCAATTATTGGATGTGTAGTTAATGGACCTGGAGAAGCAGCGATGACGGACATAGGATTAACAGGAGGTGGAAAAGGAAATAACATGCTTTATTTATCTGGCATTCAAAGTGAAAAAGTTTTATCAAAAGACATAATATCAAAAGTTGTAAGCGAAGTTGAAAAAAAAGCTGCTGAAATTGATAAAAAAATATAATGATTCCATTAAAAACTATTGAAGAATTGATATCTAAACACTCCTTATTAGAAAAGGAGCTATCAGCAGGTGATGTAGACAAAAAACTTTTTGCTGAAAAATCAAAAGAGTATTCAGATTTAAGTGACGTAATAGAAGGTGCCAAAAAATATTTTTCATACGAAGCAGAAAAAAAAGATTTAGAAAAAATTTTAGGTGATGCTGGCAGTGATGATGAGTTTAAAACAATGGCTGAAACTGAGTTGAAAGATCTTAAGTCAGAAAATGAAAAAATAGAAAAAAAATTAAAATTATTTTTATTACCTAAAGATGATGCAGATAAAAAAAATGCAATTATAGAAATCAGAGCTGGAACTGGTGGTTTAGAGGCTAGTTTGTTTGCTTCAGACCTTTTTAAAATGTATGAAAAGGTTAGTCATAAAAAAAAATGGGAGTTAGAATTAATAAGCATATCTCAGAGTGAGGCAGGTGGACTTAAAGAGGTTATTGCAACAATTAGAGGAAAAAATATTTACTCAACTCTAAAATATGAAAGTGGAGTTCATCGTGTTCAAAGAGTTCCAGATACAGAAACGCAAGGTAGAATTCATACTTCTGCTGCAACAGTAGCTGTTTTACCTGAAGCTGAAGAAGTAGATATAAAAATAAATGATTCAGATCTAAGAATTGATGTTTTTAGAGCTGGAGGACCTGGAGGACAGTCTGTAAATACAACAGACAGTGCTGTTAGAATTACACATATTCCAACTGGGATATCAGTATCTCAACAAGACCAAAAATCTCAACATAAAAATAAAGCCAAAGGAATGTTAATTTTAAGATCAAGACTTTATGAACTGGAAAGATCAAGAATAGAGGGTGAGAGATCAGAGGATAGAAAAAGCAAGATTGGAACAGGAGATAGGTCAGAAAGAATTAGAACTTATAATTTTCCACAAGGAAGAGTAACCGATCACCGTATTAATTTAACTTTACACAAACTCGAGGCTTTTTTGGAAGGTGAAGTATTTGATGAAATGGTGGAAAATCTAACGTTACAAGCACAAGAAGAGAAATTAAGTAATCTTAATTAAATGAATATAGAGAACTCTCTAAACGAAGGAATAAAGATCTTAAAAAAAAGTAAAATTTCTAATCCAAAACTTGATAGTGAAATACTCTTATCTACTTCAATTAAGAGAGATAAAAAATATATAATTTTAAATCCAAAAGAATATTTAAACTCAAAACAATTAGAGAAATTTAAAATTTTAATTGAAAGAAGAAAAAAAGGTGAACCAATTGCCTATCTAATAAATAAAAAAGACTTTTGGAAAGATGAGTTTTTTGTTAATAAAGATGTGCTAATTCCAAGGCCAGACACTGAATTAATAGTTGAGCAAGTCTTAAAAATTTATTCAAAGGACTCTCAATTACAGATTTTAGATATTGGAACTGGCTCTGGATGTATCCTTTTATCCATATTAAAAGAAAGATCTAAATTTTATGGAACTGGAATAGATGTCTCAAAAAAAAGTATAAATGTAAGCAAATACAACGCAAATCAACTCAATTTAACAAGCAGAGTAAAGTTTTTTCATTCTAGTGTTGACAATTTCAGAATTGGCAAATATGATATTATTGTTTCAAATCCTCCTTATATTGAATTGTTTAATTTAAAATATTTGGAAAAAGACATTATTAATTTTGAGCCAAAGTTAGCTTTAAGTGGTGGATTTGATGGGTTTTCAAAAATCAGAAAAGTTATTAATAAAGCAAGTACTCTGATAAAAAGAAATGGAAAATTTATTTTAGAGATAGGATTTAATCAAAGGAATAAAGTCAAAAAAATATTAAAAGAAGAAGGTTTTTACATAAACAAAGCTTTAAAAGACTATGGAAATAACGATCGTTGCATAATCAGCACTAAAATTTAAATTAGAAGATAAAAATATGGTAACTTTTAGAAATAATAACAATAACAGAAGACCTTCATTCAGAAGCAACAACAACAGAAGACCACCCTTTAGAAGCAGCAACGAAGGGTCAAAATTTAATAATAATGATAATTTTAGAAGAAATAACCATGGCAGAAACAATCATAATGCCGCAAAGCTTGTTGAAAAATACAACGAAATGGCCAGGGAAGCTTTAGCTAAAGAAGACAGAGTTATGTCTGAAAACTATTTCCAGCATGCAGATCATTTTACAAGGGTTCAAAATGAGCAAGAAAATAATAGAATCGCTAGAATAAACACACCATCAGTTGAGCCAATAAAATCAGAAGAAAAACAAGTAGAAAAACAAGAAGAAAAACAAGAAGAAAAAAAAATTCCCACAGAGCAAGAAGTTAAAAAAGTTATAAAATCTTCTGAAAAAAAAATTGCTACAAGTTAACTTAAACCAATAATCATTTCTGATTTTAAAACATCTATCTTAATTTTTTCTATTTCAAATATTTGTCTTTCTTTTCCAAGTAATATTTTTCCCGAGGGTAATTTTAGTGATTGCGAATTAATTTTTTTCCCATTTTCAATTACTTCATAATGTAAATGAGGACCAGTTGAAATGCCTGTAGATCCTACATATCCAATTACTTGACCTTGTTTTACTCTTAAACCCACTCTAATCCCAGGAGCAAAGTTTTTCATATGAGCATATATTGTTTGATAAGTAGAATTGTGTTTTATCTGAATACAATTACCACCACCGCCACACCATTTAGCTCTTTTTATTATTCCATCACCTGAGGCCATTATGGGTGTTCCAGATGGTGCTGCAAAATCAGTTCCTCTATGCATTTTATTAAAACCATCAATAGGATGTTTTCTCATTCCAAAAGAGGATGATAACCGTGCTCCATTAATAGGAGTTTTCATTAATGCTTTTTTTATACTCTTGCCATTTGTATCGTAATGCCCTCCACTTTTTTTATCATCAAAATAATATAAGGGATTATTTATCCCACTTAGTTTAAGATTTGCATAAATAATATTTCCTGTTTCAAAAATTTTACCGTTATCATCTTCGAATACTTCGTAAATTATTTGAAATTTGTCATTTATTTTTATGTCTCTTTGGAAATCAACTTGAAATCCATAAATTCTTGCAAATTCAATAATTACATTTGGTTTAATATTTACATCAATAGCAGCCTTATAAAAACTTTGTAAAATTTGCTCTTCTTTAAAAATTACCTTTCTGGTTAAGTTGGTAATAATAATTTTTTTCTCAAATAAATCTGTTTCAAAATTTTTGGTTAATAAGATTTTTTTAGTTCTAGAAATAGGAAACAAAAAATTTGTTATTTTTTTATTATTAGAGACGTCAATGGTAAATTTTACGATTTGGCCTTCTTTTAGAATATTCAAATTAAAATCATTATTAATTTTTTTTTTTATTTTCTCAATCTCACTTTTAGGAATTAGATAGCTATTTAGCATTTTATTAAATGATTCACCTTTAGAAATTTTATGTTCAATATTTTGATATTTTGGTAGAAAATTATTAAAAATATGATTTAAACTTTTTTGAAAATAGATATTATTTATTATGTTTTTGTAATTTTCATTTACTGAGTTTTTATAATTATTATAAAATGTAGTGCTTAAGATTGTAATAAGCATTAAAGAAAAAAGTAAAAATATTTCAATATTTTTTTTAAGTAATTTTTTAAGCTGTTTAAAATTGAGTATCATCTAGAATCTGCAATTATTAATTTATAATTGGGTAAAAATCAAAAAAAACCTTGAATTTGCTTACATATTTAGCATTTAAAAAAATGCTAAATGCTTGATTTAGTTTTATTTTAGCTTATAAGCACCACACTTTCTCAATAAAATTATTGTTTAAACAATAAATTAGTGAGGAAGATTGGGCTTTTTTAACCCAATTAGCTATTTAAAAAGTAAAAATTTAAGAAGAGAAGTGTGGACGGTTAAGGTTACCAAAATTTGTCGTACACACTTCAAAATCGTATGGATTGTATTCTTACAATTTATATATGAAGCTAGTGTGCGCCGTTTTTTAACTTGAGAGTTTGATCATGGCTCAGAACGTACGCTGGCGGCACGCCTAACACATGCAAGTCGAACGAAGTAGCAATACTTAGTGGCAGACGGGTGAGTAACATGTGGGTATCTACCCTTTGGCCTGGAATAACACGAGGAAACTTGTGCTAATACCGGATAAGTCTTTACGGAGAAAGCTTTATGCACCAATGGATGAGCCCGCACTTGATTAGTTTGTTGGTAGGGTAATGGCCTACCAAGACTATGATCAATAGCTGATTTGAGAGGATGATCAGCCACATTGGGACTGAGACACGGCCCAAACTCCTACGGGAGGCAGCAGTGGGGAATCTTGCACAATGGAGGAAACTCTGATGCAGCGATGCCGCGTGAGTGAAGAAGGCCCTTGGGTTGTAAAGCTCTTTCGTCGGGGAAGAAAATGACTGTACCCGAATAAGAAGGTCCGGCTAACTTCGTGCCAGCAGCCGCGGTAATACGAAGGGACCTAGCGTAGTTCGGAATTACTGGGCTTAAAGAGTTCGTAGGTGGTTGAAAAAGTTGGTGGTGAAATCCCAGAGCTTAACTCTGGAACTGCCATCAAAACTTTTCAGCTAGAGTATGATAGAGGAAAGCAGAATTTCTAGTGTAGAGGTGAAATTCGTAGATATTAGAAAGAATACCAATTGCGAAGGCAGCTTTCTGGATCATTACTGACACTGAGGAACGAAAGCATGGGTAGCGAAGAGGATTAGATACCCTCGTAGTCCATGCCGTAAACGATGTGTGTTAGACGTTGGAAATTTATTTTCAGTGTCGCAGGGAAACCGATAAACACACCGCCTGGGGAGTACGACCGCAAGGTTAAAACTCAAATGAATTGACGGGGACCCGCACAAGTAGTGGAGCATGTGGTTTAATTCGAAGATACGCGCAGAACCTTACCAACACTTGACATGTTCGTCGCGACTCTAAGAGATTAGAGTTTTCGGTTCGGCCGGACGAAACACAGGTGCTGCATGGCTGTCGTCAGCTCGTGTCGTGAGATGTTGGGTTAAGTCCCGCAACGAGCGCAACCCTCACTTTTAGTTGCCATCATTAAGTTGGGCACTCTGAAAGAACTGCCAGTGATAAGCTGGAGGAAGGTGGGGATGACGTCAAGTCCTCATGGCCCTTACGTGTTGGGCTACACACGTGCTACAATGGCATCTACAACAGGAAGCAAAACGGCAACGTTAAGCAAATCCCGAAAAGATGCCTCAGTTCGGATTGCACTCTGCAACTCGAGTGCATGAAGCTGGAATTACTAGTAATCGTGGATCAGCGTGCCACGGTGAATGCGTTCCCGGGTCTTGTACACACCGCCCGTCACACCATGGGAGTTGGTTCTACCTTAAGGCAAGGTTTTAAACCCTTGACCACGGTATAGTCAGCGACTGGGGTGAAGTCGTAACAAGGTAGCCGTAGGGGAACCTGCGGCTGGATTACCTCCTTTCTAAGGATGAATGAAAGTAAAATTTCATTCTAAATAATATACATCGGTAATGTTGACCGTCCTCATTTCTCTTCTTAAAGTAATGTTTCCTTCTTGTAGGGCCGGTAGCTCAGTTGGTTAGAGCACACCCTTGATAAGGGTGGGGTCGAAAGTTCGAGTCTTTCTCGGCCCACCAAAAACCTAAATGGGGGATTAGCTCATCTGGGAGAGCGCCTGATTTGCATTCAGGAGGTAGCAGGTTCGATCCCTGTATCCTCCACCAGGAAACATTTAGTTATTAAAACTGTGAATAAAAATAATTTATATCAATATCTATATCCGAACATTAAAAGTTATTATTTAATGTTCAAAATAAAAATTTGATCACATCATAGATTAAATTTCTTTAAAAAGAATTTTTTTCTGTGCATAAATCAAGCGTTTAAGGGCGTGTAGTGGATGCCTTGGCACTGAAAGCCGATGAAGGACGTGATATACTGCGATAAGTTTCGGGGAGCTGTATGTAAGCTTTGATCCGAAAATTTCCGAATGGGGAAACCCACCACTTTATGTGGTACTTTAAACTGAATACATAGGTTTAAAGAGACAACCTGGAGAACTGAAACATCTAAGTAACCAGAGGAAAAGAAATCAATTGAGATTCCGTTAGTAGTGGCGAGCGAACGCGGAGTAGGCCAGCAATTTTGTTAAAAAAATTTGAATAGTTTGGAAATGCTAACCATAGAGGGTGATAGTCCCGTATGAGTAATGTTTAACAAAATTCTTGAGTAAAGCGGGACACGAGAAATCCTGCTCGAATATAGGGGGACCACCCTCTAAGCCTAAATACTCTTCAGTGACCGATAGTGAACTAGTACCGTGAGGGAAAGGTGAAAAGAACCCCTATTAGGGGAGTGAAATAGAACCTGAAACTGCATGCCTACAATCAGTCCGAGCCCTTTTTAGGGTGAGGGCGTACCTTTTGTATAATGGGTCAGTGACTTAATTTATTAAGCAAGCTTAAGCCATCTAGGTGTAGGCGCAGCGAAAGCAAGTCTTAATAGGGCGATTAGTTTAATGAATTAGACCCGAAAACGAATGAGCTTACCATGAGCAGGTTGAAAGTTGGGTAACACCAACCGGAGGACCGAACCAGTTGACGTTGAAAAGTCTTTGGATGACTTGTGGTAAGGGGTGAAAGGCCAACCAAATTCGTAGATAGCTGGTTTTCCGCGAAAACTATTTAGGTAGTGCGTCGAATAAATAGATGTTTAGAGGTAGAGCACTAAATGGGCTAGGGGGAAGAGATTCTTACCAAACCTAATAAAACTCCGAATGCTAGACATTGTTCTTCGGCAGACAGACTGTGGGTGCTAAGGTCCATGGTCGAGAGGGAAAGAGCCCAGACCACCAGATAAGGTCCCAAAATCATGATTAAGTGTGAAAGGATGTGGAAATTCCATAACAGCCGGGAGGTTGGCTTAGAAGCAGCCATCCTTTAAAGATAGCGTAACAGCTCACCGGTCTAATAGAGTTTCTGCGCCGAAGATGTAACGGGGCTCAAATCATGTACCGAATCTGTGGCTTTGCAAAGTTTTCGAACTTTGTAAGGGGTAGCGGAACGTTCTGTAAGCCTTTGAAGGGATACCCGTGAGGGATCCTGGAGGTATCAGAAGTGCGAATGCTGACATAAGTAACGATAAACGAAGTGAAAAACTTCGTCGCCGAAAATCTAAGGGTTTCTATGCAAGGTTAATCCGCGTAGAGTTAGTCGGCACCTAAGGCGAGGGCGAAAGCCGTAGTCGATGGAAACAAGGTTAATATTCCTTGACCTGATGGTAGTGACGGATTTCGTAAGTTGTGAGTTCTTAATGGATTGAACTTGCTGCGAAGAAGTCCCAAGAAATAGCTCCATCATTAAGACCGTACCCGAAACCGACACAGGTAGATTAATAGAGTATATTTAGGCGCTTGAGAGAATGATGTTGAAGGAACTCGGCAAAATGCTTCCGTAACTTCGGGATAAGGAAGACCTTTTTGTAGGCAACTACGAAAAGGTGGCACAAGCCAGGGAGAAGCGACTGTTTATCAAAAACACAGGGCTCTGCTAACACGTAAGTGGATGTATAGGGTCTGACGCCTGCCCGGTGCTGGAAGGTTAATGCGGTTGGTGCAAGCTAACTTCTGAAGCCCCAGTAAACGGCGGCCGTAACTATAACGGTCCTAAGGTAGCGAAATTCCTTGTCGGGTAAGTTCCGACCTGCATGAATGGCGTAACGATTTCTCCGCTGTCTCCAACATCAACTCAGTGAAATTGAATTCTCCGTGAAGATGCGGAGTTCGCGTAGTTAGACGGAAAGACCCCGTGCACCTTTACTGCAACTTTACATTGGTGTTAGGAAAAACATATTTAGCATAGGAGGGAGACTTTGAAGCAAAAGCGTCAGTTTTTGTGGAGTCACCAGTGAAATACCTCTTTTGTTTTTCTTGACATCTAACCGCTAGCCGTCATCCGGCAGCGAGACATTGTATGGTGGGTAGTTTGACTGGGGCGGTCGCCTCCCAAATAGTAACGGAGGCGTGCGAAGGTAGGCTCAGAACGGTCAGAAATCGTTCGTAGAGTGCAATGGCATAAGCCTGCCTGACTGTGAGACTGACAAGTCGAGCAGAGACGAAAGTCGGTCATAGTGATCCGGTGCTTCTGAGTGGAAGGGGCATCGCTCAACGGATAAAAGGTACGCCGGGGATAACAGGCTGATACTGCCCAAGAGCTCATATCGACGGCAGTGTTTGGCACCTCGATGTCGGCTCATCACATCCTGGGGCTGGAGCAGGTCCCAAGGGTTTGGCTGTTCGCCAATTAAAGTGGTACGTGAGCTGGGTTCAGAACGTCGTGAGACAGTTCGGTCCCTATCTGCTATGCGTGTAGAAGAATTGAGAGGAGTTGACCCTAGTACGAGAGGACCGGGTTGAACATACCACTGGTGGACCTGTTGTAGCGCCAGCTGCAGTGCAGGGTAGCTAAGTATGGAAGAGATAACTGCTGAAAGCATCTAAGCGGGAAACTCACCTCAAAACTAGTTCTTCCTATAGAGCCGTGGTAGACCACCACGTTGATAGGCTGGATGTGGAAGCGCAGTAATGCGTGTAGCTGACCAGTACTAATAGCTCAATTGGCTTGATTTATGCACTGAAAAAAATTTTTATTAGATTGTATTAAATTATTATTTAATTAAGGAGGAATAAATAGGCGTGTTCGCTTCTATATCTTTTTTTGCCTTTTTTCCTAAAATTTGAAAATAATATTTAGCACTTAGTCCAATAGCTGGTCTAAAAGTAGATATATTATCTTGACTTAGTTTTTCTCCTTTTTTTATATTTTTAATAGAAAAAATAGACCTTCTAAATTTTATTGAAATTTGCTCTTTTTTTTGAATTTTAAACTTTCCATCTCCTAAGTTTAAAAAAATTTTTTTTGTGTAAGTCGATAATATTTTTAACTGTTGTGGAGTAATCGAAAAATTTCTATCAAAAGATTTTAATTTTTTAGATAAGATAAAATGTTTTTCAATTACCTTTGCACCTAAGGGAATCGAACTTATTGATGATAAAATGTCGTCAGAATGATCAGATAAACCTATATTGATATTTTTGAAGTATTTTTTTAAAGATGAAATTCTCATTAAATTAGCCTCATGATCTGGAGTTGGATATCCTGATACGCAATGGAGTAGAATAATTTTGTTATGAAATTTTCTAATTATATTTACGCATTCTCTAATCTCATTGAGAGAAGCCATTCCCGTAGATAATATAATTGGTTTTTTTGTACTGGCAATTTTTTTTACTAAATTAAAGTCATTTATCTCAAAAGATGAAATTTTAAATAATTTGACTTTCTTTTTTAGTAAAAAATCTACTGCTCTTTTACTAAAAGGTGTACTAAACAACTCAATATTTAATTTATTAGCAAGTTTAAAGGCATCGTGATGCCATTTATAAGGTGTCTGGGCTTTTGAATAAAGTTTCCATATTTTTTTTTTATTCCAATTTGGTAAATCAAAAGACTTGTCAATTGTTATATCCTCTGGCTCATAAGTTTGAATTTTTATTAAGTCTGCACCATTTTTAGCAGCTGATTTAATTGTTTTTAAAAATAGAGATTTACTACCACAATGGTTTGCCGATATTTCAGCTATAATTAAAGGCTTCAAATTATTTTTATATTTAAAGTATTTTTGAATATTAATTTTCATTTATTTTTTTAAAAAGGGTATTTAGGTTTTTTTTGTTTTTTTTATAATTAAATTTTTTTTTAATACATGCTTCAGTTTTAAATACATTATTAAAAAACTTTTGTTTTTCTTCAATTCGTTTTATATTTAATTTAGTTACTCTATCAAATTCTAAAATACAACCATTTGCATTAAAATTTTTGAAGTTAAAATATTGATTTTTAGCCAAACTTTTTGAAATACTTGGGATATTGTAGAAACATTTTTCGTATAAAGAAATTCCACATGCACCAAATGAAAAAAAGGTTCTTCTATAAAACTTACTGATATTAGAAACAAATTTATAGAAAAAAATTCTATTTTTAATTTTGATATTTGCAAAATCTTTTTCGGAAGAATTGTTGCTTATTATTACAATCTTATAAACTTCATTGAGATTTAGTTTTCTTAAAAAGGTCAATGATTGATTTATAAGTAGTTTATCTTTTACCGATCCAAAATTTATTAAAATAATTTCTCTTTTTAAAAATGATAATTTATTGAGAATAGGAAAATATTTTATTCCTAAAAGGAATCTTGAATTTTTATTTTTATGATACCCAATTTTTCTTTTAAATGTATGATCTATCGTATAGTCAGATTTAAAATTCATTTTGAAATCTAAAATATTAATATGTTTTTTTGATATAATTTTGAAATTTAAATTTTGAAGTTTTAAGTTATAACTATCTAAAAAGGTTATTATATTTTTATTTTTATCTTTGGAAGCAATTAAAGTTTGTTTCAGATTTTCATAAAAAATATATTTTATTTCAATTTTATTATAATTATTTTTTTTTAAAAATTTTTTATCAAAATTTTTTTTAATTAAAAAAATTATTTTGTGTGGTTTTATAATAAAATCAGAATATTTCAGACATCTAAAAAAATGACCTAATCCAGCTTTATTATTTGTGTCAGGAATAAATATGTAAGTGTTCATTTAAGACAATTTAGTATAAAAAAATTAGTATGAACATATTTTTTTTTGGTCATACAAGCTTTACAGCTCAAAATTTATTAAAAGAGTTAAATTTAAAAAATAAGATATTTTTATTTTCTAGAAAAAATGAAAAAAAAAAATTTATTCATTTTGATTTAAATAAAAGAAATAAGAAAATCTTTAATAATCTGAATCTTAAAAAGATTGATTATTTATTTTATTTTTCAAGTTTTGTTCCATTAAATGAAAAAATCACAAGTTGGGAAAAGTGTAAAAAAACAAATATTTTTGGATTAGCTCACTTATTGGAAGATATTAAGATACCCATTAAAAAAATTATTTTAGCCTCATCTTGTTCTGTTTATGGCTCTGGAAAAAAAAAATTATTTAATGAGAATAGCGAATTATATCCTGAAAATTTTTATTCATTATCTAAATTTATGCAAGAAAAACTTTTACAAGTTTATTGTCATAAAAATAATATAGATTTTTTGTGCTATAGAATTGGTTATGTTTTTGGAAGGAAAATGCAAAATAAGCGACTGGTAAAAAAAATATTATTAAATTATAGAAAAGGAAAAAAAATAAAAATTTATAATAAAGGACTGAATCTAAATTTAATTCATACAGAGGATATTTCGTATTTAATAAGTAAAACTTATAAAAAAGCTAAAGGTATTTATAATTTAACCAATATAAAACAAACATTGTTAGGCGAATTTTACAAAATTTTGACAAAAAAAAAGATTAAAAAAAAGAGAAAAATGAATAATTTTTCCTCAAAAAAAATTTTTAAACAATTTAAAAACTTAAAAAAAATTAGTTTAAAACAAAAAATAATAAATTTTAATAATGAAAATTAAAAATGTACTAATTGCTGGAGGTGGTGGAGAGTTAGGAAATCATTTAATTCAGCATCTTAAAGAGAAAAAAATCAATTTTTTTGTATTAGATAAAAAATTTAAAAAAAAAGATAAGATAAAAAATGTCAAATTCATAAAATTTGATTTTTTGAAACAAAATAGATTTCAAAAGATTCCAATAAAAATTGACGTTATAATTTTTTTAGTTGGAATAACTGGTGGCCCTTTAAGCTTGGACCTAAGATATTTAAAAAAATATATTCAAATAAATTCTGAAACTCTTATGAACTTTTTAAAAAAGGTAAAGAAAATTAATGTAAAAAAAATTATTTTTACTTCAACAGAACATGTTTATGGAGACAATGATAAAAACAATTATATTACAAAAACTGAGTTAACTCCTAAAAATTTATATGGAATTTCAAAGTTATTTTCTGAAAAAATTCTTTATAATTATTTTAAAGATCATAAAATTGCGGTAGATATATTTAGATTTCCCAGGGTTATATCGAATAATAAAAATAATTTAATATTTAAGATCAAATCTTGTGCTGTAAAAAATGGAATAATTCATTTAATAAATCCAAACTTAAAATTTAATTTTATTTATATAAACGACCTTTTATCAGCATTTGAAAAAAGTATGTTTCAAACAAGTAGAAAATTTAGAATTTTAGATATCTTTAATAATAGCAAATCAATAAGTTTGATTGAAATTGCAAAAATTTTTAAACAAAAGTTAAAAAAAAAACTAATTATTAAAATGATAAAAAATGCGGGCAATCAAAACCATAATCCTATTAATTTAAAAATCTCAAATAACTTTACAAAAAAGACATTAAAATGGAATCCAATTTTTAATAATTCTCAAATAATAAAAAAAATAATTGAAAATGATGAAATTAAATAAAGTAATAGATAAAATAGAATTAAATAATATTAATTATCTTAGCAACAAAGAAATTTTGGAAATTAGATTAATACGAAATGAAAAAAAAATAAGAAATAATATGGTAAATACTAAAATTATTTCAGAAAAGGATCATTTAAAATGGTATAAAAAATTTAATACATCTAAATCTAACTTTTTTTACGCAATAAAATACAACAGAGAATTAGTTGGAGGAATAGGTTTTAAGGAATTCAACAAAAAATTACTTTTGGGTGAATGGTCATTTTATATTTCAGAAAAAAAAAATATTGTTGGTCTTGGAGCATCTGTCGAATTTTTATCAATAAACCACTTTTTTGATATTTTTAAATTAAAAAAATTATATTGTTACGTTTTAGGTCACAATTTAGAGGTCGTTAAGTTACATAAAAAATTTGGTTTTAAAGAAATTAAGTTTAATGATTATTCAAAAAATATTATCTTAGCAAAACAAGTTAGTGATGCTATATATCTTTCTTTAGATAAAAAAGACTGGGAATTTACTCAGGAGCAAATTTATCAAAAATACTTTTTTAAAAAATGAAAAAAATTGAAACTTTAGTAAAAAATATTGTAAAAAAACTTCATAGAGATGGATTTTGTATAGTTAACAATTTTATCAAAGAAAAAGAATGTGAATCATTAATACATAAACTTGAAAAATTAAATAATAGTTTGTCAAAAAATAAGAAATTTGTTGATGAAAATTCTAAAAATGGTCAACTAATTATAAGAGATTTACCATTAAGAGATCCAAAAACTTATCTAAAGCTGTTAGATAAAAAATTAATCTTGAATGTCTTAAAAAATATCTTTAAGGAAACTTTCATCTTAGATAATTGCCAAGCAAGTGGCAGCATAAACGTTAGATCTAATTACAAAACCTTAGTACATATAGACTCACATTTACCCTGCAAATTTCCTGAAAATACTTCAGATGTAGTAATTTGCTATTGTTTGAATGATTTTACAAAAGAAAATGGAGCTACAAAAATTTGGCCAAAGAGTCATTTATCCACAACAAAAATTCAGAATAATAAAAAATATAAAAAAGAAATAAAAAAAAAATTTGTTCATGGAGAAGCAAAAAAAGGCTCTATTATTTTTTTTTTAGGTCAAACCTGGCATCAAATTGGAAAAAATACAAATTCAAAAAAAAGATGGGGAATTTTATGTCATTATAAAAGATGGTGGATCAAACCTTCAACAGACTGGGCAAAATGTGGTCCAAAAATATTTGGTTTATTAAATGATCAACAAAAAGAGCTATTTGGGTTTACATCTATATCTCCTAAATTTAATCTAAAAACAAGGACTAGAACTTTAAAAACTTTAAGAAAATCTTTTCAACTAAATAAGAATTATTTTAAGACTATACAATATTAATAAATGACAATTTGCATTATACCAGCCAGAGGAAATAGTAAAAGAATAAGAAATAAAAATATAATAAATTTTTATGGCAAACCTATAATTTATTACTCAATTCTTTTAGCAAAAAAAAGTAAACTTTTTTCAAGGATTGTTGTTAGTACTGATGATAACAAAATTGCTAAAATAGCAAAAAAATATGGTGCAGAAGTTCCTTTTATAAGATCAAAAAAATTATCAAATGATTATGTAAATTCTACAGACGTAGTAATTGATACAATCAAGAAAATTTTTTCTGAGAAAGAAAAATATCATTGTTGTCTTTATCCAACGTCAGTTTTAACTAAAAAAGATGATTTAATTAGAGCATTAAGAAAAATCAAAAAAACAAATGCAGAATGTATTATTCCAGTCACAGATTATAATTATAATCCCTACAGATCTTTTAAACAAAAAGGAAAAAAATGGATTAGTTTTTTATTTAAAAAATACTCAAAAACAAGATCCCAAGATTTACCAAATTTATATCATGATACTGGAACCTTTTATTTTTTTAAAACTTCTTCCATTTTGACCAATAAAAAAAACTTTAGCAAGAAGACAACTTTTTTAAAGATTGATAGAATAAGAACAACTGATATTAATGAACCAAAAGATCTTATAATGGCTAAATTACAATACAAGTTAATAAATAAAAGATTATAAAGATTTACAAATGTCACTTAAAAAAGAATATTTTCATTTCAAATTAAATAAGGAAAATAACGATGTAAAAAGAGATTCTTTTGCAAAAAGAGAATTTGATACAATTTCTTATATTCTAAAACAATTTTATAATGTTGACCTTAAAAAAGGCTTCAAAATTTTAGATCTTGGAGCTGGAGATAAATTTTTGGAAAAAATATTTGATAAAAATGGAATTTTATATCATTCTCTTGATATAGAAGATCTTGATTTTGAGAAAGACAAATTCAATTTTGATGATAATCAATTTGATTTAATTATAAGCCTTGCTGTATTAGAACACTTAAAGAATCCAGATATATTTTTGCAAGAAAGCATGAGAGTGTTAAAAAAAGACTCATTACTATTTTTATCTACTCCTAATTGGAAATATTGTAAAAATAGTTTTTTTGATGACGTAACACATGTCAAACCATATACACCAGAATCACTTCAGCAATTATTAGAGATAAAAGGATTTAAAGAAGTAATGACTATGCCAAATTTGAGATGTAAATCAAAAAAATGGTACCAGGGAAAATTTAGATTTTTTAAAGCTTATTATCTTTTACCTTTTAAAGGTGATACAAAATTCATCTCAGATTTTCTTAAAGGAAAATCTAAGGGTTTGTTTGCAATTGGAAAAAAATGAATCAATTAAAATTTAAATGATAAATAATTTATCTTTAATAAAAAAAAATAAGCAATTATTTAATTATAAAGAGAGTAATAAAAAAATTATTTTAGTTGAATATAATAATTTTCATGGATCACATTTATGTCAAGCACTATTAGCAAATTTTTTTAAAAAAAAAAATTCATCAAAAATAGTAGCTTATTTTAATTATTGTTTAATAGTTTCTCCATTAAAAGTTAATTTTATTCAAAAAATAAAATGGAAAATATCATCACTTCTCTCTTTAAGTTTTAAAGGCATATATAAATCATTTGGTGTTGAAGAATTTATTAGACCTGCAATTACCAAAGAAATGACAATTAAGGCAATTAATATAAGAGATAATTTTTTTAAACAAGAGGTTTTTAATCAAGATATTGTGAATTTTCAAATTAATAAAATTTGGATTGGAGATCTGATGTATGACACATATTTAAAATCGAGATTAGTTCCAACATTTGATATACAGAAAAATGATTTTAAAAATTTCTTTAAAGAATTTTTAGAACTTTTTTTTTATTGGGAAAAATTTTTTAAAATTAATAAAGTGACCCAGACTATAGGTGTCCATTCATGTTATTCGTTTGGATTACCTCTTCGTATCAGTGTTCATAATAATATTCCTGGATATGTAATAAATACTAGGGCAGTAATGAAAATAGATAAAAAAATTCAAACAATGTATGGAAATTTTAAATTTTTTAAAAAAAATTTTTTAAGAATTAAAAATAAAAAACAAGCTCTAACTATATCTAAAAAAAATTTAGATTTGAGGATAAGTGGTATCTCGGGAGTGGATGTTGGTTTATTTAATAGAGAAAAGAGCTCTTTTTCTAGAAAAAAAATTAAAAGAAATTTAATGCAGAAAAACTCAAAAATAAAAATTCTAATTTGCACTCATGATTTTCTTGACTCAATTCATGTTAATGGAAAAAATTTTTTCCCTGATTTTTATTTGTGGATAGATTTTTTAGGAAAAATTTCAAATGAGAAATCCAATGATTATGATTTTTATATAAAAAATCATCCAAATTTAGGAAATAAATATGAAAAGTACCAAAAATATACAGAAAAATTTGTAAATCAATTAATAAGAAAGTACCCAAAAATTAAAAAAATACCTAATGACACCTCTCATCATCAAATAATATCAGGTGGGATTAATTATGTTTTGACAGTTTATGGATCAGTGGGCATTGAATATGCTTACCTTGGCATACCTGTTATCAATGCCAGTAGGCACAATCCTCATATTAATTACAATTTTAATTTAAATCCAAAAAATCAAAGAGAATATATAAAGATTTTATCTAACTTAAAAAAAAAAAAATTTGAAATAAATAAAAAAGAAGTTTTAGAATGTTATTTTATGAAACATTTTTTTTGGGACGAAAATTGGCTTTTTGATAATTATAAAGTATTTATGAACAAGATTGGTGGTTATCACAATATACACACAATTAGACTCTATGAGTACTGGGCTAAAAATATTGATGAAAAATTTGTTAAAAAAATTAATTATAGATTTAATAATTTTGTAAATTCCTATGAAAATAGGCTTTCAATTTTTAGCTCTAAAAAAAATAATTGGAACTAAAGTTAAAATTAGAAAATGTTTAAAATATATAAATTTTTAGATAGTAAAGAAAAAATTTATTTTCATTTACTAATTTTGATTTCAGTTTTTATGAATTTTTTTGAAGTATTTTCAATAGGAATGATCTTACCTATATTAGATTTTTTAATTAATGGAAAAGAAAGCAATCTATTAAATAATATTGAAAAATTTGTTCCATTTGAAATAAACCTTAAGAGCTTACTTATATTTTTTATATCATCGATATTATTAAAAAATATTTTTTATTTAATTAATAAATACGTAACAGTTGATTTTTCGACAAAAATAACCAATAAGGTTCAAATAAAAATTTTAAAAACATATCTAAAACAAAATTTAATATTTATTAACGAAAATCATTCATCAAAAATTGCAAAAGATATAAATGTAGAAGCAGGAGTTTTTTCAGGTAGCTATGTTGGGCCTGTGTTGAACTCTATATCTCAAATTATTATATTTTTGTTTATTATAATTTTATTATCTTTCTATAATTTTAAAGTCACATTCTATATATTTACGTTTATTTCTTTAATGGCAATCATTATTAAATTTTTTAGTTCTAAAAAATTAAAAGATTTGGGCGTTAAGAGAACAAATATTACAGGAATTTTTTATAGAAATATTAAAGAGGCAATTGATTTTATCAGAGAAATTAAAATTCTAAATTTATATGATCATTTTACAAATAAAGCAGAAATTTCACTTACTAACTTAAAAAAGGTTACTATCAGAACTAATATGTACTCAGAACTACCAAGAGCTTTTTTGGAAATATCTTTTGCAATATTTGTGGTTACTTTTATTATTTTATTATTCCCATCGCTAGGAAATCAAATAATTATTCAATTAGCATTATATGTTACATGCATGTTTAGATTACTGCCTTCAGTTAATAATTTGGCTATAAATTATCAAAGAATAAAATTTTCTAAAATTGTTGTTAAAAAAATTGAAGATTATTTCAAATTAGAAAGCGATGTAACAATTAGAGATGATCATTTGCATTTAAATAACTCTTTAAAATTACAGGATCTTACTTTTAACTATTCAAAAGATAACATCTTTGAAAACTTAAATTTTACTATTAAGAAAGGAGATAAAATTGGCTTAGTTGGTAAATCAGGAGAAGGAAAAACAACATTAATTAATTTAATTATGGGTTTTCTTGAGCCTCAAAAAGGATATGTTTTAATTGATGATAAAAGGATAAATGAATTTGAGCAAAGTACTTTGCTAAAACTATTCTCTTACGTCCCTCAGAATGTAGCAATACTCGATGACACGCTACATAACAATATAACTCTGTATGACTCTTATAGAGAATTCGATACAAATGATCTTGGATTAGCGATAGAATCAGCTCAATTAAGCGATGTATTAAAAAAAATAAACAGTAAAAAGATTAAAACATTGGGCGATAATGGGTCTAGAATATCTTTTGGTGAAAGACAAAGAATTGGACTTGCAAGAGCTTTCTATAAAAAGGCACCAATAATAGTTCTGGATGAAGCCACTAGTTATTTGGATAAAAAAACTGAAGAGTCTTTTTTAGATGCATTAGATCATAACTTAGATAATAAAACCCTAATTTTCATATCTCACAAAAAAGAAAGTTTGAGAATTTGTGAAAAGATTATAGAGATTAAAAACAAAAAAATAGAGGTCGTAAAATAAATTTTTATTAAGATTATGTGTGGTATTGCAGGATATATTGGGGATATAAATTTTATTCCAAAAAATCAAAGAATAAAAAAATGTGAAAAATTGATGGGCTTTAGAGGTCCTGATGATTTTAATTCAGAGTTATTAAAAGAAAATTCTAGAGCTCATCTCTTACTTCATTCTAGACTTGCTATTATTGATTCCAATAAAAGATCAAACCAACCAATTGAAGATGATAATGGCATACTAGTTTTCAATGGCATGATCTATAATTATTTAGAATTAAAAGAAAAACTAAAAAAAAAAATCAATTTTAAAACAAAATCAGACACAGAAGTACTTTTAAAATATTTAAATTTGTATGGCAAAGATTGCCTAAATAAATTGGAAGGAATGTGGGCTTTTTATTATTACAATAAAAAAACTAAATTATCTATTTTATCGAGAGATAGATTTGGAGAAAAACCATTATTTTACAAAAAAGAGAAGAAAAAATTTTATTTTGGATCTAGCATTAATTATATTGGAGCATTATCAAGTAAAAAATTAAGTATTAATTATAAAAAGATACAAGATGGATTAAGCTATGGTTACAAAACTTTTTATAATGAAAATAAAACATTTTTTAAAGATATTTTTTCATTAGAACCTGGAACAAGTATAATAATTGAAAAAAATAAAAAGATTAGTTTTTTTAAATATTTTAATAAAAAAATTGAAATAAAAAAAATAAATTATAAAAAAACCAAATCTAAATTAGAAAAAATTCTTAGTAAAGATTTTTCTAAAACAATAAGATCAGATTTTCCTGTTGCCTGCCTTTTAAGTGGAGGAATAGATTCAAATATTATAGCAGCTTATTCAAAAAAATTTATTAATAAAAAATTTGAATGTTTTTCGATTAAAAACCAAGATACTAATTATGATGAAAGTATTAATATTAACAGGGCGATAAGAAAATTAAATGTTAAACACAATTATGTAAAATTTAAAAAAGAAAATAGCCTTAAATATCTTGATAGATTTATTAAGAATACTTCATCAATAATGCCAACAGCAACTTGGATGCTGTACAGTCAAATTATAAAAAAGATAAAATCAAAAAGATTTAAAGTAGTTCTTGGTGGAGCGGGAGGAGATGAATTATTTGCAGGGTACTATATTCACAATTTGTACTATTTAAAAAGTATTTTAAATAAAAAAAAATTATTTAAACATTATTATGCCGAATGGAATGCAAAAGTAAGACCTTTAATTAGATCGAAATATTTAAATGATTTTAAATTTTTTTTAAAAAATTCAAATAAAATAAATAGTAATTTAACACCATTTCTTGAAAATGAAGAATTTTTAAAGAAAAAAAATTACAAAAAGTTTCTCAATAAAAAATTTATAAAAAATGATTTGAAAAATTTTTTATACGATGAAATATTTTATTCATCTTTACCCGCACAATTAAACCCTGCAGATAATATTTCAATGTATCATGGTATTGAAAATAGATCCCCTATATTAACAAAAGATATTTATAAAATTTCATTTCAATCTAAGAATGAACATTTTTTAAAGAATGGTTTTGGAAAATATTTGCTTAGAGACATATCGACAAGTTTTATAGACAATAAAATTTCCTGGTCACGAAATAAAGTTGGATTTTATTCTGATTTAAAAAATATTTTTGATGTAGGTTCAAAATCTTTTAGACAAAAATTATTTCAAAGTAAAAAGATTAATTCATTTCTTGATAAACAAAAAATAATAAATCTGCTAGATAGTGATAAAAAACTATCAAATTCTCAGTCCCATTTTTTATTTTCAATTTTAAACTTTAGTATTTTAGATAAATATTATGGTTAAAAAAAAAATTATTTTACTTATTATAAGAAGGGGTGTGGCCGAATTGGAGTGGATAGCGCCGATTCTAAATCAGATTAATAAAGATCAATTTCAACTACATGTATTTTACTTAACAAAAAATGCATTTTTAAGTTGTAAAAATAATAAATTTTTCTATTCAATAATAAAAAAAAAAGAAGCTTCGTTTTATGTATATAATTTAACAAATAAAATACATTTTAAAATTTTTAGAAAAATAATCCCAAAAAAATTTATTAATAATAACTTAAATTTAAAAATTCATGATATCGAATTTTTAAAAAAAAAATTAAGAATTAAAAATAAAATTCATATTATATTGACAGAATTTGGAAACTTTAGTTATTGGCTGAATGCTTTTAAGGCCAGTGAAAATTCCAAAATAATACATTTTCCAAGTACACCTTCAATTTATGTTACTAGTAAAACCAGACATAAATCAAAAAAATTACCTGGTGATTATTTGTTTATAAATTCAAAGATAGAAAAAGATTATTGGTCAAAATTTATTGATAAAAAAAAAATATATTGTTTTGGGATTCCTATGTTTGAAAGTAAGTGGCAAAAAAATTTTAAAGTTACAAAAAAAAAAAATAAAACAAACAAAACAATATTAATTGCTTATAGCTCTTATTTTAGTATGGTTAATTCAAAAGATTTAAAAATACTTCAAAAACAATTAAAAAATGTGATGAATTTTCTTATGACTAAAAATAATATAAAAGTCATTTTTAAGATACATCCATTTAAAACTGATCAATTGTTTTTTGATATTATAAATGCATATCCTAAAAATTTTAGAAATATTACTAATGATAGCTTAAATAAAGCAGTTTATTATTCAGATTTATTAATTTCAAACTTCCAATCAGCAGCTAATATTTTTGCTAATGTTGGAAAAATACCAAGTTTAGAAATGCCGAGGGAAATTGATACAATATATAATTCAAAAATTTCAAATAATAAAAAATTAGGAATTGTGATTTCAAGCAATAATTTTAATCAGTTTAAAAGAAACTGTGAAAATATTTTGGGAAAAAAAAAGAATAATTCTACAACTAAAAATTTGAAAAATTTTAAAAAATTATTTCTTATAAATAAAACTCCAACACAAAAAATAATAAATTTTATAAAAAATGTTTAAAGATTTAATTTAAATTTTCAAGAAATCCTATTGAAGGAGTATTCTCAAGGGATAATAAATAACTATCTTTGTTAATTTCAATTATGTCTCTTATTCTTTCACCAATATCTATTTCGTTGAAAATGTTTAATTTATTTACTTCATCATCAATTTTAAAAAAATAAAGTTTTTGAGCTTTCAACGATGATAAAATTAAAGAATTATTTTTATTAATTAAAATTTCACTAGGTCCAATATTACCTTCTTTAAAGTAAAAAATTGGTTCAATAAAACCATATTTGGAATGAGATTTAAATAGTGGGGCTTCATCCCTATATTTTCCATCATAATGATCTCCGTAAGAAGATATTGGATAACCAAAGTTTTGAATTTTTTCTGTTCCATTTAATTTTATTAAGTTAATTTCATCACCACCTTTAGGACCATGTTCCGATGTAAAAAGTAAATTTTTTTCTAATAAATAAAATAAACCTTGTGGATTTCTATGACCCATTGATAAAGTTTTAAATTTTTTGTTTTCTAGATTAATTTTTATGATTTTACCAAATATTGAGTCTTTATTTTGTGCAATTGGCCATGAACGATAATTGCCAATAGTAAAAAAAATTTCATTATTCACCTTTGCAATTCTTCCACCACTTTGATTTAGTTGACCATAATTAACATTTGGATTTAACTCATGTAGATTGGTTCTAGTGTCAATTATACATTCATCATTTTTAAATAAATAATCAAAATTAATTTCATTTAAATTCATGCTGGCTTCTAATATAGCATTACCATAACAATTATTTGTAACTTCTCTTACAAAAGAAACATAAATTTTTTTATCCTCTATAAGTATATCTTTAATAGTGTCGGCAAAAGATTTTTCATGAGAAATTTTTACAAAATCATGTAAATTACTTTTTAGTATCTTAAAATTCAGGTTTTCTGTAAATAAATTTTTTTTATCGAAGAAAAATAATTTTCCAGATGATATAGCAACAACAATTTTATCTTCATAATCATCAATATAATTCCATTTTATTGTAGGACTATTATAAATTAATTTTGGATGTGGTATAAAATATTTTTTTAAATTAAAGTTTTTTTCATTTTTAGAAGTTAAAGTTTTATTAAAAAAAATTTTTCCAGAATTTAATTCATGTAATATTTTTAATTCATTATTTAAGTAAATTATTTCGTTATTTTTTGATTTTAACTCATTTTTTAAAGCATAATTTCTAAATACTGTTTTTTTTAAAAAAGATTTGATATTTGGATGAATTTTTGATTTGAAGTTTGAAATATATTCATTTTTATTATTTAATTGTAAAATTATTACATTCTTTCCCAAAAAGAATATAATTAAAGAAAATACTAAAATTAAAACATATTTTTTTTTCATTTTATGCTAACTAAATTTAATATTATTGAAATATCAACAAATCAAATACTTTCAACTCTTTATTGAGAACTATTTGAATAAATTAATATATAGGTTCTATGAATTATATAAATACAAAATTAAATCACTCATAAATTTAAAAAAAATTGCATGAATAAAGTTTTGAATAAAATAATCATAGGTGGGACTAGTGCATCATTTAAATCACTCTTATGTATGCAAATAGATAACCATCCAGATGTAAATGTAATTCATAGACATGACAAAATCCTACAAATTTTTATAAAACCTTTTGCGAATTTTTCATTATTCAAAGAAAAATATTTAAAACAACAAAATGAGATTAATTATACAATCATAAAAAAAAATAAACTTAAAAAATTAATTTTTAAAAATAATAAAAAAAAAATTTTTTTCTCACCAATTTTACTAAGAAAACTCTTGATAGATCATACTGGATATTATGTTAATGAACAATACGCGTGGCAAAAAAAAATTGGTTCAGATGTTTCTAGTCTTTCTTCATCATCAAAAAAATTTGATTTTGAATTTTATAAATATGATAAGTACATTTTTAATAAAATCTTTAATTCAAAAATTACTAATTTTTCTCCAGAATTTTTATACGATATATTTTTAGAGTCTTTTATTTATTCTCAAAATAAGAAATTAAAAAAAAATATTCTTTTTATGGCACCAAATAATTATGAATCGATCGATTTTTTGATGAAAGAGAAATTTAATATAAAAGTAATATATCTTTTAAGGAACTCAGAAAATATAGTTTTGTCAAGAGCTATAAGACAAATAGTAAATGAAGAAAACATCACAGATAAACGATTAGTTCAAAAAAAAATAAATAAAAAAATTGAAAATATTTTATACGCTAATTTTTATAAGTCGGTTTTAAGTCAAGAAAAAAAAATTTTTCAACTAGAAAAAATTAATAAAAAAAAATTAAAAATAGTTAAGTCAGAAGACTTTATATATAAAAATCCAAAAACAATAAAAGACATAACTCAATGGCTAGGTATTAAAAATCATAAATCACTAAAAGATCTATATTATGAAGGATCTAAAATGGATAAAAAAAAATATTTAGATAAAATAAATGATGATGATTTTATTATAGATAATTCAATAAAAAATTTTTTTTATATTCAAAAACATGGAATAAAAAACTTTATTTTTAATTGTAAAAATAAAAGTTTAAAAGTATTAATTTTTTTAATTAAACAATTTATTTATAAAAACTTTAAATAATTTAAAAATTCTATATGAAAAAAAATATTTGTATAATTGGAGGTAGTGGTTTTTTGGGCTCACATGTATGTGATGAACTTAGTAAAAATAAAGATTATAGAGTTACCGTATTTGATATAAATAAATCTAAATTTTTAAATAAAAAGCAGAAAATGATTATTGGAAATATCATGAATTTCAAATTACTAAAAAAAACACTCAAAAATCAAGATTTTGTTTTTAATTTTTCAGGCATTTCTCAATTAGATCTTGCTTTAAACAAACCTTCAATGACAGCTGAATTTAATATTTTAGGATTATTAAATATATTGGAAGCATGTAGGCTTAATAAGGTAAAACAATTTATTCAAGCTAGTTCAATTTATTCATTAAGCAACGATGGAGGTTTTTACAGCTGTAGTAAAAGAGCTGCTGAAGATTATATTAGAGAATACAAAAAAAAATATAATTTGAATTATACAATTTTGAGATATGGATCTTTATATGGTCCTAGAGCAGACAAAACAAATGGAATATTTAAAATAATAAATTACGCAATAAAAAATAACAAATTACTATACGAAGGCAGTAGATTGACCAGAAGAAATTATATCAGTGTTGAAGATGCATCTTTTTTGAGCGTAAAAATTTTAAATAAAAAATTTCATAATAAAACTTTAATTTTAAAAGGAAGAGATTCAATAAAAGTATTGGATTTATTGAAAAAATTATCCAAAATATTAATAATTGATAAAAAGAAAATTTATTTTAATGAAAAAAAACAACAATTAGGGCACTATGTGACTAACCCCGATCCTTATAAAATTGATGTTGGAAAAGAATTAAAGTATGAAAAAAAAATTAATTTTACTAAAAGTATTGAAAAACTAGTATTAAATATAAAAAATAAGAATGAAAAATAATTTCATTAAAATTAATCAAATTAGAAAGAAATTAAAAACCAACAAACCATCATTTGGAACTTGGATGCAAATTCCTCATGCAGATATTGCAAAAATTCTAACAAATAATAATTTTGATTGGATAGCGTTGGATTTAGAGCATGGATCAGGTTCTATTAATGATATTCCAAAACTAAGTTTTGTAATTGGAGACTCAAAATCTGCTTTTATTGTGCGAATTTCTGATGAAAATTTTAAAAGCGTGGGAAGATTTTTAGATTTAGGAGTTGAGGGTTTTATTTTATCAAAAGTTGAAGATCCAAAAAAAATAAAAGAAGTAATTGATAAATCAAATTTTCCTCCTGAGGGAGATAGAGGGTATGGATTTTCTATTTCTAATGATTTTGGATTACAAGATATGAGTGAAACATTGAAGTTTAAACCTTTAATTGTTGCAATGATAGAAACTGTAAAAGGCCTTAAAAATATAAACAGAATAGTAAAAGTAAAAGGGCTTGATGCAATTTTTATAGGACCATATGATTTAAGTTTATCATTAGGTATACCAGGACAATTTCAAAATAAAAAATTTCAAAAAACTATATTAAATGTAATAAATATTTGTAAAAAAAATAAAATCGCATGTGGAATTCACATGACTGAACCAAAAAAAGATGATTTAAAAGAAAATTTGAAAAAAGGCTTTACTTTTATAGCTTATGCAATGGACTCTAGTTTTTTGAAAAAAATTAAATTGAAGTGAAAATTTTAACTCTAATTCCTGCAAGATTAAATAGCTCAAGGTTTCCAAGAAAACCATTAAAAAAAATATTTAAACATTCTATGATTTTAGAAGTTTATAAAAACGTATCAAAGTGTAAGTTACTTAAAGATATATTTGTTGCTACTTGTGACAAAGAAATTTTTGATCATGTTACTTTAAATAACGGTAAAGCAATAATGACCTCAAAATTACATCAAAGAGCAAGTGATCGATGTGCTGAAGCTTTACATAAAATAGAAAGAGAAAAAAAAATAAAATATGATGTTGTTTTAATGGTTCAAGGAGATGAACCTTTGGTTAATTCGAAAATGATAGAACAATCTTTAAAACCTTTCAAAAACAACAAAAAAGTAAATGTTGTTAATTTGGTTGGCAAAATAGATAAAAAAGAAGCTATCAATAAAGATTGTATCAAAGTAGTCAAAAATAAATTTAATGATGCTTTATATTTTACAAGAACTTTAATTCCTTCAGGAATTCAAAACGGAGGATTTTATTTAAAACAAATATGTATAATCCCTTTTAGAAGAGATTTTTTAAAAAGATATATTAATTTAAAACCAACTTTTTTAGAAAAGCTAGAGTCAATTGATATGTTAAGAATATTAGAAAATGGGTATAATGTAAAATTAGTAGAAACAAAAGAAGTTTCAATACCCGTTGATAGAAAAGAAGATATTTTAAAAGTAAGAAAGTATTTAATAAAAAAATTGAAAAAATAGAATTATTTTATCTTATTAAATGACAATATTTTATAAAAAAATTAATTTACTTTTATCTAAAAAGATAAAAAAAAAAAAAATTAATTTTCTTATAACTGGTGGTGAAACAGCAAAAGGTCTTTACAAGTATTGGCAAAAAAATAATGATTTTTTAAAAAATAAGAACATTAATTTCTTTTTATCTGATGAAAGATTGGTGCCTACAAATAAAAAAAGTAGCAATTATAATTTAATTAAAAAAAACTTATTTTTTGATAAAATCTCGATTAATTATAACTTTTTGAGTTTTTTTAATGATATAAAAAAATATAAAGCTCAAATTAAAAAATACAAAAATTCATTACCCAAATATTTTGATATTGGCATACTTTCATCAGGAAGTGATGGGCACATAGCATCAATATTTTCAAATAATAAAGAGTCTATTAAATCAAACAAAAAAATAATATTTAGTTCCTCTAGCAATAAACCTAGGAAAAGAATATCATTAAGCTTAAAATATATTAAAAAAACAAAATTTTTAATCATAATGTTTGAAGGTACAAAAAAAGGTAGGCTTGCCGCAGAGTCAATTATCAATCAAAGTAAAAAAGAAATGATAATTTCATATTTTTCTAAAAATTTTTGGATATTTGATAAAAAAGCATATATTGCATATAAAAAAAAATTAACAAATTAAAAGTTTATTAAATTGAATATACTTGTTACAGCTACGCCGTTTTGTGAAGATAGCCAAAAATCTATAAAAATATTGAAAAAACATAATTTAAATTTCACTATTTATAATAAAAATATTAGTTCTGAGTCAAAACTAATTAAATTATTAAAAGATAAAGAAATTGTTGTTGCCGGTCTTGAACGTTATTCAGAAAAAGTTTTGAAGGAGTCTAAAAAATTAAAGCTTATTTCTCGAGTTGGTATTGGGTTAGATAATGTAGATTTAAAAGCCGCAAGAAAATATAATATTTCAGTAACTCATACCCCCGATGGCCCAACAATGGCTGTTGTAGAATTCACCATTGGTTTAATTTTTTCAGCATTAAGATTAATACATACATCGTATGTTAATATTTTAAATTCTAAGTGGAAAAGGAATACAGGTTTTAGAATTGAAAATAGCGTAATAGGAATTATAGGTGTAGGTAGAACAGGTAGTAGAGTTGCAAATTTATTGAAAAATTTAGGTGTCAAGAAGATTTTGATTAATGACATAAATTATAAATATAAAAAATTTAAGAAAAATATTTTTAAAGCATCAAAACAAAAAATCTATAAAGAAGCTGATATAATTTCATTACATATTCCACTTACGAATAAGACCTCAAATTTAATTTCTTATAGGGAATTTAAACTTTTCAAAAAAAATAGCATATTGATAAATACTTCAAGAGGAGGAATTGTTAATGAAAATGCACTTTATTCAGCATTAAAAAGAAAGAAACTATTTTCTGCAGCAATGGATGTTTTTGCTAGAGAACCATATAAAGGAAGATTAAGAACATTAAGAAATTGTTTATTAACTCCTCATAATGCTTCTATGTCAAAAGATTGTCGCATTAGAATGGAAACTGAGGCAACTGAAGAAGCAATAAGATTAATAAGTAAAAAAAAATTTAAAAATCTTGCAAATTAAAAACCTATAAATTTTATGGTCAAAATAAAAAAGTCTGAAATTATTTGCATAATTCCAGCGAGAGGAGGATCTAAAGGTTTAAAAAGAAAAAATTTACAAAAAGTTCATAATAAAAAATTGATTCAATATCCTATCGAGTATGCTTTAAAATCAAAACTTGTAGGAACTATTTTAGTTTCTACTGATGACAGAAATATAGCCAATATAGCAAAAAAAGCTGGAGCTTTAGTACCATTTTTAAGACCAAAAAATATTAGTGGCGATTTTACAACTACAGAAGAAACATTAAAGCATGCTTTATTAACTTATGAAAACTTAACAAAAAAAAAATTTAAAATTTGTATTTTTTTAACATGTACTGATATTTTTAGACAAAAAGAGTGGATGAAAAAAGGTATTTTAATTCTTAAAAAAAATAGAAAAATAGACAGTGTATTTGTAGGAAATAAAACTCATAAAAATTTTTGGGAAAGAACGAAAAAGTCAGGTTGGAAAAGATTGAAAAATAGAATGAAAACCTATTCTTCTAGACAAGTAAGAGATTACATAATAAGAGAAGATACGGGTCTTTTTTGTGCTTCTAGAGCTGAATTATGGAGAAAAGGTAGAAGAATTGGAGATAAAGTTGAGGTAATTCTAAATGATGACACTTTTAGCGGTATAGATATCCACAATTTAAAAGATTTAAGATTAGCTAATTTGGCTATGAAAATATTTAATGAAAAAAAATAAATTAGTTTCAATAATTATTAGAACAAAAAATGAGGAGAACTGGATCTCTGTTTGTTTAGATAAAATTTTTAAACAAAATTATAAAAATTTTGAAGTAATAATTGTTGATAATAACTCAACTGATAAGACAGTAAAAAGAGCTTTAGAATATAATGTTAGAATTGTAAAAATAAAAAAATTTTTACCTGGAAAAGCAATTAATCTTGGAATTAAAAAATCAAAAGGAGATATAATTGTATGTTTGTCTGCACACTGTATTCCAGTCAACAACAGTTGGTTGAAAAATTTAATTAAACCTTTAAAAAATATACAAATAGCAGGATCTTATGGTAGACAAGAACCATACTCATTTTCAAGTGACTTTGATAAAAGAGATTTATTAAATACATTTGGGCTAGATAAAAAAATTCAGAAAAAAGACTCATTTTTTCATAATGCAAATAGCGCGTTTACAAAAAATATTTGGAAAAAATTTCCGTTTGATGAAAATATTACAAATATAGAAGACCGAATTTGGGGAAATGTTGTTATCAAAGCTGGTTATAATATTTTTTACAATCCTGATGCAAGTGTATTCCATTATCATGGAATTCATCAAGATTTAGACCCAGTTAGATGTAAACAAATAGTAAGTATTCTCGAGTCTTTTGGAGGTGAATTTAAATCTTCTCAAATTAAAGAAAATACAAAAAATAAAATTTTAGCGATTATACCTCAACGTGATAAAACAAAAATTTATAAAAATCAAAATTTAATTTCATTTACTATTAATGAATTAAAACAATCAAAAAAAATTAAGGAAATTGTAGTATCAACAAACGATACTAAAACAAAAAAAATTTCAGAAAATCTTAGAGCTTATGTTCCTTTCTTGAGACCAAAAAATCTTTCAGAAAGTTATGTAGATTTAAATTCGGTGCTTAAGTTTACTTTAAACAAATTAGAGGGAAACCGTAAATTTTTTGATATTATAGTAATCGCAAGTGAGAATTATCCTTTAAGAAAAAAAGGTTTATTTGACAAAATGATAAGTAAATTAATCTTAGGAAATTATGATACAGTAATTGCATGCAAAACAGAAAAAGGAAGTATTTGGCAAAAAAATAAACTCAAAACAGTCAATCTTGTAAATAATTTAATACCCTCAAAAATTAAAAATCAAAAAACTTTAATTGCAAATACAGGATATGCTTGTGTCACAAGACCAACTAAAATTAGAGAAAATGATATTCTAAATGGAAAAATTTATTTTTATGAGATAGATGATCACAATAGTTTTTTTGAAATTCAAAATATTAAAAGTTTCAAAAAATTTCTTGATCAAAAATAAGGTATGAAAAAGGTAAAAACAACAATAATAGGATGTGGAAGAGTTGCAGAGCATTACAAAAAAATAATAAAAAAATATAAAATTAAGAATTTATTAATAGTTGGTGTATGTGATCTTGATAAAAAAAAAGCTTTAAATTTCTCTAAATTTTTTAAATGCAAATATTACAAAGATTTTAAAAAAATGCAGCTTTTAGAAAAACCTAAATTAACATTGGTTTTAAGTCCCTCTGGCTATCATTATATGCATTCAAAACATGCACTTGAAAATAATATTAATGTTTTGACTGAAAAACCAATGACTATGTTGCCAGAAAATATTAATAAATTAAATAAAATAGCAAAAAAAAATAAGTTAATGTATGGAGTTGTTTTTCAAAACAGAGAAAATTTAGCTATTCAAGCACTTAAAAAAGCATTGAAACAAAAACGATTTGGAAAAATTGTAAATATTTCAGTAAATATTTTTTGGTGCAGATATCAAGATTATTACAATGATGGGTGGCATGGAACATGGAAAAATGACGGTGGAGTTTTAAATCAACAAGCGATCCATCATGTGGACGTTTTAAATTGGTTATTTGGACCAATTCATTCAGTTTTTGCTAAATCAACTAAGAGATTAAATAAACTTCAGGCAGAGGATACAATAATAGTTGCCTTCGAAAATATTGATGGTGTTCTGGGCACCATTCAAGCTACTACAGCGGCAAGGCCAACTGATTATGAGGCTTCAATAAAAGTTTTTGGAGAGAAAGGATATGTTCAAATAGGAGGAATAGCATTGAATAAAATTCTAGTTTGGAATTTTTTATCAAAAAAGAAGAATGACACTCAAATTAAAAAAAAATACTCCGAAACAGTTGATTCTGGTTATGGCAATAGTCACAGCATCGTTCTCAACAAAACTCTCAAGAGATTGATTAGCAATAATTTTAATGCTCTAGTAAGTGCTGATCAGGCCGAAAATACCAGTAGATTGATCCATTCTATATATAATAGTTGTGAAAATAAAAAATTAGTTTTATTAAATAAAAGGTTATTATCAAAAAAACTTGGATTAAATAATTGATGTCAAATTTAGAAAATAAATTTCCTGGAAAAGATGTAACAATTGAGGATATAAAGACTAAATTTCCTTTAGTTGCAAAAAAAAATAAAAATCATCACTCAAAGTTTAAAATTGCTGGAATCGAATTTGGTGGAAAATTAATTCCAATATTTGCAGGTCCAAATATGGTAGAGTCGAGATCTTTAATTTTAAGTACTGCAAAAAATGTAAAAAAAATTGGAGCGCAATTCCTTAGAGGTGGAGCTTTTAAACCTCTAACATTTCCTTATAGAAGTAAAAAATATAATGAAACCCGTGAAGAGGGTCTGAAATGGTTAAAAGAGGCAAGAAAAAAATATAAAATTCCTGTGATTACAGAAGTGATGGAAGAAAGGTTTCTACCAATAATATGTGAAACTTCCGACATTTTACAAATCGGATCAAGAAACATGCAAAATTTTCCTTTATTAACAGCCTGTGCAAGAACAAAGAAACCTATTATGCTAAAGAGGCATTATGGGTCCTCTTTAAGGGATTGGTTAGGTGCTGCAGAATATTTAATGGTAGAAGGAAATAAAAAAATTTTATTGTGCGAGAGGGGTGTTTCTGTCCCCCATACACACAGAAACACATCAAGATTTTTAATTGATTTACAAGTAGTACCCGCAGCAAAAGAAATAACTCATTTACCAATTGTTGTTGATCCATCCCACGCTACTTTTTGGAGACCATGGGTTCCTTCAATGACACTTGCTTCGATAGCCGCAGGTGCTGATGGGATAATGTTAGAAGTTCATCCAAATCCAACTAAGGCAGCAGTTGACCCGCTACAACCAATTGATTTCAGCTCATTCAAAAAACTGCACAAAGAAATGAAAGCTGTAGCCAAATCTATAAATAGAAAAATTGATTAGTGTACACAATAGGTATCCATTACGGTCATGATAGCAATGTTTCTTTAATTGAAAATGGAAAATGTGTATTTGCTATATCAGAGGAAAGATTAACAAGAGTCAAATTTGACAATAGATGGCCAAAAGAGAGCATTAATTATATCTTTAAAAAATTTAATCTTAATTCTGAAAATATAGCTGCAGTTGCTGTAGTTGGAAGCTCAAAACAAGAGGAAACTTCTGGTGGTTCTATAGAAAATATTTATAAAAAATTTGATGAACAAACAAACTTATTTACCAAAATATATTCGAAGATAATCAATCCTTTTGATAACATTTTTTCTTTTCTAAAAATAAGAAAAAAAATTACTATTAATTTTGTAAAAAAAAAAATTTTCAAATTAGGCATAAACGAAGATAAGATATTTTTTTTAGACCATCATTTTTGCCATGCAGTAGGTGCGTTTTATGCTTCAAATTTTGAAGAAGCTTTAATTGTTACATGTGACGGAAAAGGTGATGATTCTTGTCATAAATCCTTTGAAGGAAAAAAAGATGAAAATGGTTTGAGTGACTTAAAATTAATTGCAAAGTCTGATCCCATTGACTCGATTGGTTTTTTTTACTCAACAATCACTGAATTCTTAGGATTTAAAAGAATGAGACACGAGGGCAAAATTACTGGCCTAGCAGCTTTTGGTAAAAAAGATTATGAAAAAGATAAATTTCCAATTGAATTATCTTTAGATGGACTATCTTTGAATAATAATTTAATTAATGAAAAAATTAAAAAATCAAAATTTTTACTATTTTTTAAATTTTTAATTTTTGATTATAAACTATTCTTCAAAGTTTTATTCAATAACGCAGCAATTGAAGGAAGGTTCTCGCAGTTAGTTTTAAAAAAATTTATTTCTAATAAATTTCTAAAAGAAGATAAAACTAACGTAGCAAAGTATGCTCAAATAGTTTTAGAAAATACTCTTAAAGAACTCATTCAAAACACATTAAAAATTGTCAAAGCATCAAAAATATGTCTGTCAGGTGGAGTTTTTGCGAATGTAAAATTAAATCAAAAAATTTATGAAATTACAAAAAAAGAAATATATGTCATGCCAGGAATGGACGATGGTGGCTTATCGATAGGTGCTGGACTTTACATTTTTGAAAAAAAATTAAACAAACCAATTGTTGAAAATTTCGAAAATATTTATTATGGCCCAAGTTATGATGAACAACATATTAGAGTAATATTAAATAATTCTGGATTCAAATTTAAAAAGATTGATTTTATTGAAAAGAAGATTGCGGAAGAGTTAGCTGCAGGAAATATAGTTGGAAGATTTAATGGACGAATGGAATGGGGGCCAAGAGCTTTAGGAAATAGAAGTATTTTTGCAAATCCAAAAAATAAAGAAATTAATACAACTTTGAATAAAAGACTCTCTAGAACTGAGTTTATGCCGTTCGCACCAATAATCCTTGAGGAAGATGCTGAAGATTATTTTGAAAATTACAATAAATTTAAATGTTTTGAGTTCATGACAATGACCCTTAAAGTTAAAAATGAAAAAATTCAAAAGATTCCTGCCGTAGTTCATGTAGACAATACGGCAAGACCCCAATGTGTTAAAAAAAAAATTAATGAATCTCTCTATATTTTGTTAAAGGAATATAAAAAGTTGACAGAAATTCCTGTTCTTATAAATACAAGTTTTAATTTACATGAGGAACCAATTGTTTGCACACCAATTGATGCTTTAAAAGCTCTTGAAAGAAATGCAGTTGATTTTCTTGCAATAGAAAATTTTTGGGTCGAAAAAAAAAGTTCATGAAAAAAAACTATGTATTAATTATTGGAAGGTCACCATCTAAGGGGGCAAGATCCCCTATTTTATGGAATAGGGTTTTTAAAAAAAAAAAAATAAATTGTGAAATGTTTCCACTGGATGTGTCTAATAATAAAATACTTAAAAAGAAATTTCATGAACTTAAAAATGACAAATTTTTTCTAGGTGGAGCAATCACAACTCCATATAAAGAAGATATTGCGAAATTGCTTAAAAATAATTTGACGTACCAAGCAAAAAAAATAAAAGCAGTTAATTGTTTATTTAAAAAAAAAGGTGTTCTTTATGGAACCAACACTGACGGAGAAGCGGCATTAGATAGCTTGAAAAAAAAATTTGGATCAATAGAAGATAAAAAAATTTTATTGATCGGTTTTGGTGGTGCTGGCAAAGCAATAGCAGCTTACTTAAGTTCCGATGTAAGCAATAAAAAAAATTTAAATATATTAGTTAAAAATACAAAAAAATATAAATTTAATTATACTTTTTTTAATTATGAAAGTGTGAAGTTAAATAAATATGATATTATTATAAATGCAACTTCTATCGGTTTTGATGACAAAAAAAGATTGTCACCCTTATCTGAAACAAAAATATTAAAATTAAAACCAAAATGTAATATTTTTGATATAATTTATAATCCAAAAAAAACTGAATTTTTAAGAATGTGTGAAAAAAAAAATTTTAAAACTTTAAATGGACTTGATATGAATTTAAGACAAGCAGCTATTGCATTCAATTACACAATTAAGAGTTCTAAAACTAAAAAGATTAAAGAATTAATGAAAATTATGGTAAAATAAGCTTTTGGTCAAAAAATCGACTTATTTTATTCACATGAATTTATAAAAACAATTAAATGAAAATTTATTTTGATTATAAAATTTTTCTTCAACAAAAATTTGGAGGCCCTTCAAGATATTTTTCACAATTATTTGAAAATCTAAATACAAATAAAAAAAAAGCATATATTGTTAGTCCTTTTTACATAAATAATTATTTAGATCAGTCAAATTTTAAAGAAAACATTTATGGAAAAAAAATTTATTCAAGAAGATTTGGCGGAAAATTTTATACATATTTTAATAAAAAAATTTCTAAAATAATTTTTTCAAGATTGAGACCTGACTTAATTCACACTACTTATTATGATCACGACTTGGTCAGTCAAAAAAAACCTGTAGTTTTAACTGTATATGATTTAATTCATGAGATTTATTCTAAAGACTTTGCCTTTAAAAATTATTATAGACCAAAGAAAAATATAATTGAAAAAGTAGACCACTTTATTTGTATCTCAAAAAATACACAAAAAGATTTAATTAATTACTATGGGGTTGATGAAAAAAAAACATCTGTTATTTATTTATCTGGCTTTGACTCGAGCAAAAAATTTTCTATAAAACATCAGCATTCCAAACCTTTTCTGCTTTTCGTAGGCACAAGAAATAGATATAAAAATTTTTCCTTGTTAATAAAAGCATACAGTTCAGAAAATTTTATAAATAGTAATTTTGACTTAATTTGTTTTGGTGGTGGAAAATTTAACAAAGAAGAACTCGAATTATTTAAAGATCATAATTTAGATCTAAATAAAATTCATCAAATTGAGGGTAAAGATGAAATTTTGATAAGCTTATATAGATCTGCAACAGCATATGTTTGTACTTCGTTTTATGAAGGTTTTGGTTTGACGTTACTAGAGGCAATGCAACAAGGTTGTCCTGTGCTTTCAAGTAACACAAGTAGTTTACCAGAGGTTTATGGTGATGCTGCATTAACATTTTCTCCTTATTCAGTAGAAGAACTTAGAAAATCCCTTAACAAAATAACATCTGCGGATAGTACAAGAGAAGAACTTTCTAAAAAAGGACTAAAACATGCTAAAAATTTCACATGGGAAAAATGTACACAAGACACGTTAAAAGTTTATAAAAGTTTAATTTAAAATGAAAATAAAAAAACTTTCATTTTTTTAAATTTATTTATTTAAGATATCGAGGATATTCTTAATACCATTATTATTTTTACTAAAAATTTCATTTAATAAATTATTTCTATTTTTTATCATTTCTGAATTATCTATTGACTCATTTTTAACAATTAAATTTTTCAATTCATGTAGATTTATTGCGGTTGAACCAATTTTTTTTTCAATTATATTTAATTCAAAACCATTATTTTTTCTGAAAGATTCATAGTCAGGTATATAAAAAATTATAGGTCTATCAAGTAACAAAAAATCAAAAACAACCCCTGAATAGTCTGTAATTAAATAATCACATTTAAAAAGTATTGAATTTAAATCAGTTTCATAATCCACAAAAATAAAATTATTTAAAGATTTCAATTTTTGCATTAGATTTTCAATACTGGGATTATATCTCCTGTCCCCATCTTTCTTTTCTGAATTCATATGTTTTTTAAGTAAAATTGAAGCGTGATTTTTTTCTAGAATTAAATTTAAATTATCAAGCTGACTTAAATCTGTAACATCTCTAAACATTTCCAAACCATCTTGCCTCCAGGTAGGAAAATATCCATAAATTTTCTTTTTTGATTTATTTATTTGGTGAATTAAATCTAATTCATTTTGAGTATGATATAAATCTTTTTCATTCTTTAAAATAATATTTCTTGGTAAATTAGAAATTAGTAACTCATATTTATATTTTGGAAAACGATTGAGTAAATTCTGAGAAAGTTTTTTGTTTGGATACAAAAAAAATTTCTTAATTTTCTTAAAAATAAAATTATTAATATGATTTAACTTATGCTCAATTTTATTAACTTTTTTGGGTAAAACACCATGCCATAATAAAATACATTTAGAATAAGTTGTGATATTTTTGCTTATATCATCTTCCACAAAATTAAATAAATGCCAATTTGCTATTAAACAAAAATATATTCCTCTTAAAGAATTAGAATAATATACTTCAAAGTTGTTTTTTTTTAAGTATGAGTAAACTTCCTTATTTTTAGTAATCCAAATGGGCCTAAATTCTTTATGATATTTATTTATATAAAGAAATAGATGTCGCGAGTTATCTGCAAATCTTAATCCTGCTCTATCTCCAAAAACTAAAATTTTATCATTTTTAGGAAATATATTGATAAAAAAAAATAAAATTAATTTTAATAATCCATTTATCACAAACTAAATATCTTCTTTTTTTAATAATGAAATTGAATTAGCAGTTGTACCTTTTTTAGGAAAAGAAATAGTAATTAGAAATGCATAATTATTTTTCTCAAAAATTTTATTTTTATATTTTTTAATGTTATCAAAATAAAATTTACTGATATTCTTGTTATTGAATTTTTTTGTAAATATGCATTCTGTGTTTTTATAATATTTTGATAAATTGAATGTTTTAACTCTATCTGTAAATACAATTACTTTATTATTAATATTGTTTTGAAATATTTTATCAAACATTAATCCATATCTAGTAAATACAATTAATGTATAATTTTTTGTGAGTTCTGTAATATTCCAAAAAATTTCTTTTGAAAAAGAAATATTTTCATTTTTTTTTGTTGAATTAATAAATTTTTCTAGCCAAGTAAAAATTTTTTTCCATCTAGAAGATATTGCAGTTTCTTCACTAAGCATGATCATATCCGAATTTACATCCATTGAATGTCCCAAGGAAACAATATCATTTTTTGATGGAGTGTTTTGATTGTATAGTGATTCCAAATTATCAGTTGCCATGATTAATGGCTTCCCAAATTTCTTGCAGTATTTTGAAATTCTATTAATACCATTGTATAAGTTATTATTGCCTATTTCAGCTGATAAATCTCCCCTGTCTATCATTATAGCATCAGAAAACTTCGAAATTTCTTCAACATTTTTTAAACCTTCACTATTCTCAACTTTGGATATTAAAATAAGTTCTGGAAATTTTTTTTTAATTTTTTGAATAGTTTTTTTATTTTGAACAAAGCTAAGCCCAACTGCATCAATTTTTGAATTTGAGAAAAGTTTAAAATATTTCATATAAATTTTTTCTTGAAGTTTATCGTTATAAATTGAGCCTGGAATATTTAGACCTTTTTTAGATTTTATAATACAATTTTGTAATGATTTTCCTTTTATTGAATTATTATTTTTTGAAATTAATTTAAAATAAAACTTTCCATCATCTAAAGAAAAATATTTTGCTTTAATGTTTATTGGTAGAGGTTTAGTTAATAGAATATCATTATTTGTAATTTTATTTCCATATCGAAAAGTAATAATTTCATTTTTTTTTATATTTTTTGAGATTGCATTATTTGTCCTAGGTTTTATACCTGGAAAGTCGACCAAAATTACACTTTGTGGATTGATGCTTTTTATTTTTTTAATTGTTGCTTTATGCCACTCTATTGAATTGTGAGAACTGTTAATTCTTACCATATCTGTTCTATTCAACAAAAATTTTAAATTTTGTTTTTTAACAGTTTCAGGACCAATAGTTGGTAAAATTTTCATTTGTAAAATAGTTTATTTTTAAATTTAAATATATACATTTGGATTGATCTTCTAGCATACTTAAAATATTTTTTTGTTAATAATTTTGATCTAAATTGACTTCCAGAAATTTCTGAATAATTTTTATGATTACAATCAGACCTCAGCATGACTCTTTTGCAATCTTTGCAAAAATAAGATCCTTTATGTAAGAAAACATCAATTTTAAATTTTTTTTTGTTTTTGGCAGCAGCTTTATATGCATCCAAAGGCTGGTAATTATTTTGTGCACCAGCATGATCTCTACCAACAGTAAATCTATTAAATCCAACCATTTCTCTTAAATTAATGTGATGTATTGCTTCTCTAGGGCCAGCATAATGCATATTAGCAATCAATGGTTTAAAAAAAACTTTGTTTTTGTACTCTTTAATAGAGAGAAGGTTTTTGTAAATTTTAAGAAGTATCTCATTTTTAAAGTCTCCTTTTTTTTTCATTCCAACAAGTGGATTGATTATCACTATACCTTTTTTTTCCATTAATTTTTTTATAATCACTTCATGACCGAAATGTGGAATATTTCTTGTTTGGAAAGCACTTACGTATGAGTTTTTTTTAAAAAATTTAATTTTATTTATTAATTTTTGATTAATTTGATTAATTTTATCAAGATAGCCCATATATTTTTTTTTAATTTTAACATTATATGCAAACTCATTACTAAATTGAAAAAAAATTTTTGCTCCAACGTAATTTTTATTGTTACTTTTAAAAATATTTTTTAAAGTTTTTTTTTTATCAAGTTTAAAAATATATTTTTTTTTATAGTTAAAATATTTTATTCCAACAGGTAAAATTAATGGAAAACCATAGTGTGGTTTTTTTTCAAATTCTTTAAATTGGTATTCGTTTAAAAAATCGTTTTGATATTTAATTAGTCCGTGTTTAAGATTTGCATAATCTATTAAATATCTTATTTGTGGGTCAGAAAAATTCAAATTCATATATGTTTTTTTACAATCGTTAAATATTTCTTGCAATTGAATTCGTAGTCAAATCTATCTAAATTTTTATAAGCTAAATTTATTTTATTTTTCTTCATATTTTATTTAATTTTTCTTAGTATAAAATATATTTTTATATTACTAATTTATCAAAAATAAAACTTAAAAATATTTTGAGAAAAAAAATATATTATCGGTCTCCCTTTTTATCTTCAGTAGCCACTTGCAAGGTTGTGATTAATTCAGTTAATTCTCTAATATAATATTAGAAAAATTATCAAAGTTTCATCTTTAATTTTTTTGGAAAATTTCTGCCTTATGAGGGTAAAATTAAAAGTAGATTTTCATTTATTACAATTTTTTTGTTGGGTCTCTTTTTATTTTTTAAAATATTAAAAAAAGATAAGCTAGATTTTATAATGATTCATCTTATTACTTTATTGCCATTAATACTTTTATTATCTATCAATTTTAAAACTAAATACATTTTAAGAATCTCAGTTCTCCCATGACTTGGTTTTTTAGAAAATTACTTTAGAAAAGACGTTTAAAATTATATTTAATTATTTGTCCTTCAAACAACACATTAAATTATATAAAAAATACTCAACTTCTAGTAATATAAATTAAAATTTAAATTATATTTTAAGTGAAATAAGAACATCTTATATTAAACTCATTTAATAATAAAAAAATGTTAGATAATTATTTTGTTTTAAGTTATTTGTGTTTAATAATAGCGCTTCAATCATCAGCGGGAGTAGGGATATTAGTTCTCGGAACACCTTTTTTGTTATTAATTGGGTACAATATTGTAGATATTTTTTTTTTATTATTACCTTTATCGATATTAACTAGCTTCATAAATATGATAATAATGAAATTAACAATTAAAAAAATTGAGCCAGTATCTTTGAAAGAGTTATTTAAGTTTTTTATAGCTTGCGTGCCATCTATAATTGTTGGTTTATTTATTCTTAAGTTTTTTCAAGAATATATAAACTTTAAATTTTTAGTTTCTATTATAATAATATGCTCAATTTTATTAGTTATGTTAAAAGATAAAATCTCTTATAAAATTAATTTTTTTAGAATATCTATTCTTTCAATAGTAGGAGTTATACATGGACTAACAAATTCAGGTGGAACCTTAATGTCCCTGATTTTATCAACTGACAAACAAAAAATTCATGCCAGATACAGCATTACCATTTTTTATTTGCTTTTAGCTTTGATTCAATACGGTTTAATAAATTTTATTTTTAAAGGTTCAATTTTTTTTTCAGATTATGTTAATTTAATCACCGTTTTGTTTATTGGTATTATATTAGGAAATTTATTTATAAATTTTTTAAGTGAGAATAAATATAAATTGTTAATTAATTTCTTAGCTATACTGTCTTCAATATTTCTACTTTTATTTTAACCTTTATAATTGCTGATATTATGATATTTGATGAGATTACTAATAAACATGATGAAACAAATGAAAAATTAATTATAGGTACGTTATATGAAACAAACAAGGACAAAACAATGATAATTGTTTCTCACAATAAAAGTAACCTTTCAAAATGTGATTATATTTTGTAAATACAAAATAAATCTGTGATAAGAGTATTGAAAAAAAATGAAAAAAACTTATTTTATAACTGGTGGAACAGGGTCATTTTCAAAAAACTTTATTGAAATTTTACTTAAAAAAAAAATTGCAAAAAAAATTATTATTTTTAGTAGAGATGAATTTAAACAGTTCGAATTGAAAAATTTAAAACTTATTCAAGAAAACTTAAAATTATTTAGATTTTTTATTGGTGATGTGAGAGATAAAGATAGACTAAGAGCAGCAATAAATGAGGAGGTAGATATTGTTGTGCATACAGCAGCATTAAAGCAAGTACCAGCCACAGAATATAATCCATTTGAAACTGTAAAAACTAATATAATGGGTGCACAAAATGTAATTGAAGTATGTTTAGAAAAAAATATTTCTAAAGTAATAGCATTAAGCACGGATAAGGCAGCTGCCCCAATAAACCTTTACGGTGCGACTAAACTAGTATCAGATAAACTGTTTACTTCAGCTAATATTTTTAAGGGCAAAAAAAGATGCAAATTTTCAGTTGTAAGATATGGAAACGTAATGGGTAGCCGAGGCTCGGTAATACCACTATTTTTAAAACAAAATCGAATACAGGATTATGTTACAGTTACAGATAAAGATATGACAAGATTTAATATAACCTTAGATGAGTCTGTGAAATTTGTACTTAAGTGTATAGATCAAATGGAAGGAGGAGAAATATTTATACCTAAAATGCCTTCTTACAAAATATTAGATTTAATTAAGGCTATAAATAAAAATCTGAAGATAAAATATATAGGTATAAGAGCAGGTGAAAAACTACATGAAGAATTAGTTTGTGAAAGCGATTCTTTGAACACTATTGATAAAAGAGATCATTATGTAATTTTGCCCTCGTATAAAAAAACACAACTTAAAAGAAAAATATTTTCCTACAATAGTAGGAATAATAAAAACTTTTTATCTATAAAAAAGCTACAATTATTGATTTCAAGTTTTCAAAGTGAAAATTAAAATTTTTTTTTATTTATGATAAATTATGGGAGACAGTACATAGATAATACTGATATTAAAGAAGTAACTAAGGTTCTAAAAAGTGATTATTTAACACAAGGACCTTTAGTAAAAAAATTTGAAAAAGAATTAAGTAAAAAATTTAAGAGCAAATATGCTTCAGTTGTATCCAATGGATCTGCTGCACTTTTTTTAATTGGCAAAATATTAAAATGGAAAAAAGGGGATTTAGTTGCCGTTCCACCAATTACATTTATTTCTTCTGTGAATTCAATTGAACATTGTGGAGCCAGCCCACTTTTTGTTGATATTAGTTTGAGAAACTATTGTATGGACCCAATAAAGCTTGAGGAAGCATTAAAAAAAGATAAAAAAAAAAAGATTAAAGCAGCAATTGTAACTGATTATGGAGGGCAACCAGCAGAATGGGAAAAATTCGTTATATTAAGAAATAAATATAATATTAAACTTATAAATGATTGTTGTCATTCAATGGGTTCGGCCATTAAAAAAAATGAAGGATATGCATCAAAATTTGCAGATTTTGTCTCACTGAGTTTTCATCCTGTTAAAGCAATAACTACAGGTGAAGGTGGAGCAATACTTTTAAACAACAAAAAGCATGATAATGAAATTAAACTATTAAGATCACATGGAATATCAAGAAAAAAAGACATTTTTTGGAAATATACCGTTTCTAGTTTAGGCTATAATTTTAGATTACCAGACTTAAATTGCGCTTTAGGAATTAGTCAATTAAAAAAAATAGATAAATTTGTTAAAAAAAGAAAAGAGGTATCAAGAATTTATGATAATTTTTTTAAAGACAAAGAGAAATTTATAATTCCAAAAAAAAATAATAATAAAACTAGCTCATATCATTTATATCCATTATTGGTTAATTTTAATAAAATCAAAAAAACTAAAGATAAAGTAATTAAAGAATTTTATAGGCACGGTATTAAACTTCAAGTACATTATATACCTGTCAATTTGCAACCATATTATATAAAAAAATATGGAATAAAAAAAAATAATTTTAAAAATTCTTTATTTTTTTTTGATAGAGTTATTTCATTGCCCATTTATTATGATCTAACAAATAAAGATCTAAATCATGTCCAGAAAATTTGTAAAAAAATATTTAATATTTGAAAAATTAAATTAATTAAATGAAAAAAAAAGCATTAATTTTTGGTATCACAGGTCAAGATGGTTCATATTTAGCTAAATACTTAGTAGAAAAAAAATACAGTGTAACTGGGATTTATAGAAGAAAAAAATTTGTTAATCTAAAAAAATTAGATTTATTAAAGAAAATAAAATTACAATTATTAACAAAATTAGATAATAAAAAAATTAACAAAATACTTAGTCAAAACTTTAATGAAATATATTTTTTAAGTGGACAATCGAGTGTAACCAAATCTTTTACAAAAAGTTTAGAGACATATAAAAGTCAAATAGAACCTTTAAAGTCAATATTAGATTTTATAGTTAAGCAAAAAAAAAATAAAACTAAATTTTTATACGCAGGTAGTGCTGAAATTTTTGGAAATATAAATAAAAAAAAGAGAATAAATGAAGAAAGTAAAAAAAAACCCGTCAGTCCTTATGGTTTATCAAAATTAATAGGTTACGAAATAGTCAAATCGTATAGGCGAATGTACAAAATACCAGTGTGCACAGCACACTTTTTCAACCACGAATCTTCTTTAAGACCCAAAGAATTTATTTTTAAAAAAATTATTAATAGTTTAAATGAAATAAAAAAAAATAAGAAAAACAGGTTAAAAGTAGGGAATATTGATATTAAAAGAGATTGGGGTTGGGCACCTGATTATATGGAGGCATGCTATAAAATAATGAATTCAAATCAAATCACCGATTATATAGTAGCTACCAAAAAAACTGTCCAACTCAAAAAAATAATTCAGTTATTTTTTAAAAACTATAATCTGAATTGGAAAGAATATACTATTGTTAACAAAAATTTTTTTAGAAACTTTGAAATCCAGGAAAACTACGCCAATCCAGAAAAAATTAAAAAAAATATTAAATGGAAAGCTAAAAATGATTATTTTAATGTTATCAAAAAATTAATAAATAAAGAAATTTAAAAGTGAATCAAAATACTTACAAAATAACTAATAATAATAAAGAAGAAGGTGGATTAAGAAAAAAAAACATATTTAAAGAAAGTAAAGAAGGTAAACCTTTATTAACTATTATTACTGCCGTATTTAATAATGAAAAATTTTTAGAAGAAAGCATATTAAGTCTTCATAAGCAAAAATACCATAACTACGAACATATAATTGTAGATGGAGGCTCAACTGATAAGACAATTGACATAATAAAAAAGTATGAAAATAAAATAGATTATTGGTGTTCGGAAAAAGATATGGGTATCTATGATGCTTTTAATAAGGGTATGATGTTAGCTAGGGGAGAGTATTTAGGTTTTTTGAATTCAGATGATAATTATTCAGACCAGACATTTGAAATATTAACCAAGTATATAAAAAAATATCCAGAAAAAGATTTTTTCTTTGGTGCAGTGAAAAAACACTGGGGAGTTTTATATGGTTTTAAACCTTATAAGATTTATTGGAGCTGGGGATTTTATTCAAGTCACTCGACAGGTTTTTTTATAAAAACAGATTCAGCAAAAAAAGTTGGATTGTATAATTTAAAATACAAATATTCAGCTGACTATGATTATTTTTTTAGAATGATAGTAAAAGAAAAACTAAAAGGGATCGGCACCGAAAAAAATGAAATATTTGGAACTTTTAGAAGAGGTGGCTACTCAAGTACTATTAAGTTTAAGGACCATTTTATGGAAGAAATTGGAATTAGATTAGATAATGGGCAAAATAGATTTTTAGTACTAATAATTTTTATTTATAAATATCTAAAAAATATATCAAAGATATGAAAGTTTTAATTACAGGTGTTGTTGGATTTATTGGTTTTAGTATAGCACAACATTTATTGAAAAAAAAACATAAGGTTTTTGGAATTGATAATTTTGACTCTTATTATTCAATATCACTGAAAAAAAAAAGATTAAATATTTTAAATAAAAATTTAAATTTTACTTTTAAAAAAGTTGATATTGTGAATAAAAAAAAATTGAATAATTTTTTTAAAAAAAAAAAATTTGATAAAATAATACATTTAGCAGCTCAAGCAGGTGTTAGGTATTCCTTTGAAAATCCAAGTAAATACATAGACTCTAATATATTTGGTTTTTTAAATTTAATAGATGAAGCTAAAAAAAATAAAGTAAAAAATATTATATATGCTTCTTCAAGCTCTGTTTATGGAGATAGTATAAATTTTCCTTTAAAGGAAAAAGAAGATTTAAATCCTAAAAGTATTTATGCTGTAAGTAAAAAATTAAATGAAGAAACAGCAGAAATGTATCATAAGATAAGTGGAATTAATTTTATTGGTTTAAGATTTTTTACTATTTATGGAGAATGGGGAAGGCCTGATATGTTCATGTTTAAGTTATTTAAATCCTTTTTTTTAAAAAAAATTTTTTATTTAAATAATTATGGAAATCATTTAAGAGACTTCACCTATATTGGTGATGTTATTAATATTATGGAAAAATTAATTAATAAAAAAATTAACGGTAATCACATTTTTAATATATGTTCAAATAAGCCTCAGAATATTTTAGATATAGTGAATAAATTTAGAAATAATAATAAGATTGACATTAAAATGACAAAGATACATAAAGCCGATGTTTTAAAAACGCATGGTAACAATAACAAAATTAAGAAATTCTTGAAATATAAAAAGTTTTCAAATTTTAATACATATTTTTCTAAAACATTTGAATGGTATAAAAAAAATAAGATTTATAATATTAAATAAAAATTAAAAATTTAAAAATGAAATACTCACTTAATTTACCGTCTCTTTCAAATTTAGAAAAAAAATATGTTTTAGATGTTATAAAAACTGGATGGCTTTCAAGTAATGGAACACATACACAAATATTTGAAAAAAAATTTTCAAGATTAATAAATAGAAAACACTCTCTCGCTGTGCAGAATGGAACTGCAGCCCTTCATTTGGCTCTAAAAAGTTTAAATTGTAAACCAAATGACAAAGTAATAATTCCAAACTACACGTGCGTATCAAATATATCCTCAGTCGCCCAATGTAATGCCATTCCAATTATAGTAGAAGTTGAAAAAGAAACATTAGGACTAGATTATAATTTAGTTAAAAAAGCTATTGATAAGTACAAGCCAAAAATATTGCAACTAGTTCATGTTTATGGACACCCAGCAAAGGATACAGTTAAAATTATAAAACTTTGTAAAACGAAAGGTGTTAAAGTTATAGAAGATGCTAGTGAAGCACTTGGCGCAACTCTTAATAAAAAAAAAATTGGCAGTTTTGGTGAAATAAGTGTTTTTTCAATAAGGTCAGAAAAGATGATTGGAGTAGGTGAAGGTGGAATGATTTCAACAAATAATAATAAGATTTATCAAAAAATTTCTCTCTTGGCATCTAGAAATGCACCTTATAGAAAAAAAAAACATCCTTACTGGAAGAAGTATTTTCATTTAGGTGAAGGATATAATTATTTGTTGCCCCATCTTTTAGGTGCTGTTGGTAGAGCACAGATCGAGAGGTTTTCTAAAGATATGCTGATAAGGAAAAAACAGGTTGGAAATTTTTATAAAAAAATTTTTAAAAATAAGGATTATTCACTAACTCAAAAAATAATAAAAAATTCATCTCCAGTTTTTTGGCTGAATAGTTTATTTTTTAAAAATCTTAATAAAAAAGAAGTAATTAAACTTGCTCATTTATTGGAAAAAAAAGGTATTGAAATAAGGTCAGGATTTTGGCCCATGTCGGATCTTAAGGGGTTTAAATCAATTTATGTTAAAGATAAGGAAAAAATTAGTAAAGAATTATTTGAAAAAACTTTAGTTTTGCCCTCAAATGTCAACTTAAAATATAAAGATATAATAAAGTTCAAAAAAGAAATTGAAAAAAATATACCCAAAAAATAAATGATAAAAAAAGTTTTACAGAAATCAATAATTATTTATGGTGGAAAATCTACAAGTTTTATTATTACTGAAATGATTGATAAAAAAAAATATAAAGTAAAATTTATCTTTGATCCATTTATGAAAAATGTAGAGTTTGAAACAAAAGCTATTTTTTCTAATAAAAAAAAAGATTTAAAAAATATGATAAAAAAATCTAATTTTTTTGCAGTAGGTATTGCTCGAGAACATGGTTTAGCAAGGGTAAAAATTTCACAAAAATTAGAAACCTATGGATTAAAGCCCATCAGCCTAATAAGCAAATCCGCAATAATTGACAATTCTTCTAAAATTGGAGAAGGATTGTTAGCTATGCCAGCATGCATAGTACATAAAAAAGTTAAAATTGGTAAATATTGCATTTTAAATTCAAATAGTTGTGTAGACCATGAGTCAAATATTGGAGAAGGTGTTCATATTATGGGATCAGCATATGTTGCGGGCAGGGTAACTGTTGGTGATTATGCAACTATAGGTGCTAATGCAACAATTTTACCAGATATCAATATTGGTAAGAATGCAATTGTTGGAGCTGGTGCTGTGGTTACTAAAGATGTAAAACAAAATGAAATAGTTGTAGGAAATCCAGCAAAATTTTTAAAAAAAAATAACCCAGGTTATAGAATAGACATATTCAAGAATATTTAAGCTAGCTTTAGTTATGATAAATGTAGGTTTCATTATCAATTATAGATTAAGTGGGTGGTTAGGAGTTAGCAATTATTATAAAAATTTTTTAAATTCAATAAATAATATAAAAAACTCGAAAATAAAACCAATTATAATTACAGATTATCATTTTACAAAAAATGAAAAGTTATTTTTTAAAGGTGTAAAAATAATAAAAACTCATTTAGTAGATCGAAAAAGTAGAGGAAAAAAAATTATAAATAATTTATTAATTAGCATTTTTGGAAGAAATATTTTTTTAGATAATTTTTTAAAAAAAAATAATATAAATATTATATCACATACAAGCTATCTAGGAAAAAATAGTAATATCATTAGCTTAAAGTGGTTTCCAGATTTTCAAGAAATCCATTTACCAGAATTGTTTAACTCAAAGCAAATATTAGCTAGATCCTATGATATTAAAATGGCTGCAAAACACTCAACAAAAATTATTATAAGTAGTACTTCAGTCAAAAATGATCTAAAAAAAATTAATAATCAAGCTTATGAAAAAGGATTAATTTTTAAGCATGTTAATGAAATTATTAAACCTGAAAAGTTAAAAAACTACCATTACTTAAAAAAAAAATATTCGTTAAAAAAAAAATATTTTTTTTTACCAAATCATTTCTGGAAACACAAAAATCATATTGTTGTTTTAAAAGCACTTAACCAGATAAAAAAAAAATTAAATTTTGATATAATATCAAGTGGAAACATTACAGATTATAGATTTCCAAATCATTTTGAATATCTTAAAAATTATATAAAAGAAAAAAAATTAGAAAACTATTTTAGAATTTTGGGTGTTGTTCCTTTTGAAGATGTATTATGTTTAATGAAATATAGTGTTGGTGTAATAAATCCTTCATTGAGTGAGGGATGGAGTAACACTGTTGATCAAGCTAATTGTTATGGAAGAAAAATAATACTTTCAGATATTAAAGTTCATAAGGAACAAAAACCATTTAGAGGAGTTTATTTTAAAAAGCATAATCATAAGGATTTAGCTTCTAAACTCATCAAAGTAAGTTCATTAAAAATAAAACAGAAGGCAGAAAAAATGCATATTTTAAAAGCTTATAATGATAGTAAATTAAAAAGAAAAAAATATGCTGAAAATTACCAAAACTTCATAATTAAAATATCACATTAATTTTATTAAATAATAAAATAAATTCCATCTTATTGACAAATTTATTTAAATTTTAATCTAAAACCACCCATCCATTCAGGTAATATTTTTTTGAAATACCAATACCATTTTGATATGTATTTATTTCTAGAATTATAACCAATAAATAAAGGATGAAGTTTAATTTTTTTCCGTGAAAAAAGTATAGCAGCAGAACTAACATTTGATTTTACAAATGTTAACCCTGAACAATAAGATAAAAGTATAGTTTCAATTAATATTTCTTTACCAAGTTTATATCTATGTTTAGATCTTGGGTAGTGTTTAAATGCATCAAGTTTATTTGTTCTGAAAACATTTAAAAAAATTAATTTTTTCTTGTAATATTTTTTTAAATAATCTAAATATTTTTCCTCTTCTGTAACAATAAATATTTTATCATATTTAAATTTCTTAATTAAAAAATCTAAGTTTTTAATCATTAAATCAAGAGGTATAGGAAAAGCATGTCCTCTTGCAGTTTTATAAGTGGTTCCTCTAAAATGAACACCCAAAACTTTATCATTCGTCATAATTTTTTTTTTTAAAATATCTATTTCTCTTTTTATATTCAACTTGATATGGATATATTTTTTAAGCAATTTATAAAAATTTTTTTTTGAAGCCATGTCAGTTGCCATATGACTCTCAAAGAAATTGCTAGTAAAAATTAAATTTTTACTTTTGTAAACTTCTTTCAAATCATACTTTGAAACTTTTTTAAAATAATACTCCCAAGAATTAGTAGAATTATTTATAGATTTTTTCTCATTATAAATAGTGGGAAAGTTTTTCATATCTACGACAGGAGTAAATCTATACTTTTCTGCTATTTCTAAATGACCAAGCACATAGGTAAGATTCGAAAAAAAACCAGCACCAGGAGACCTTCTTATAATGTAAAATTTCTTATGTTTATTTTTATTACCTAATGAATCCAGTTTGATATTATTCAAAATAGGCATCTTTATTTTTTTATATTTTTTCAAATATGTTTGAGGACCTAAATTGGTTAAAATTTTTTTTAGAAAATTTTTTAGCATATTTTTAAAAGATATAGTAAATTTTGGCTATCAACTAAACCCCCCAAGTTTTGTTGGAAGCATTTTTTTTATATACCATAGCCATTTTGCAATAAATGCATTAGATGAATTTATTCCATTATTAAATGGGATTAAAGTTTGATTTTTAATCTTTAAGAATCTGACAAAAGCACTAACATTTGTTTCAACAAATAAAAATGTATTACATTTAGATAATATTAAACTTTCAATTAGTATTTCCTCACCTAGTTTAAAACGATGATTTGGACGAGTATATTTTTTAAAGGCATCATCTTTTACAGATCTAAATGAATGATAAAAAATTAATTTACTTTTATATTTTTGTTTAATTTGGTTAAACATTCCCTCATCCTCAGTTGCAAAAAAAATTTTATCAAACCTTTTTATTTTAATTAAATTGTCAATTTTTTTGACTAACTGACTGTATGTTGGCGGAAATGGATGATTTGCTGCATCTTTATAGCTTGTTCCTCTATAATGAACGCCTAAAATTTTATGCTTGTTAATAAAAATTTTATTTAAAAAATTATTAGCTTTTTCTTTAATATTTTTTTTTATAATTATTTTTTTGGATAGTTTTAGTAAAGATTTTTCATTATATATTTTATGAGTAAATACATCATAAAATCTATTTTTTGATAAAATTATATTTTTACTTTTATAAACTTCTGCAAGAGAATATTTGGAAACTGGTTTAAAATAGTATAACCATGAATTTTTTGTACCATTGATAGCCCTTTTCTCATTATAAATTGTAGGGAAGTTTTCCATATCGATTATTGGAATAAAGTTGTGCTTTTCAGCAATTTTTAAATGATTAAGGACATATATTAAATTTGAAAATAATCCAGCTCCAGGAGATCTTCGTATAACGTAAAAGATTAATTTAGGATTTTTTTTTCCATATGAAATAAAGTCATAATGTGGCCTTTTGTATAAAATTTTTTTTTCTTTCAAGATTGGCTTTGCAACATTATCAAACAAAATTTCTTTAATTAAATGTAAAATTTTCATTTATAATATTTTTAAAATTTCAATTAAATATTTTTTATTATTCTTATCTAAATCAAATCTATCTAAACTTTTATAGCCTAGTAATACTTTATTTTTATATTTTTTTTTATTTATTGAATATTCTAAAATAAATTTTGATAATTTTTTATAATTTAGAGGTTTGAACAAAAAACCAAATCTACCATTTTTTAATATTTCTCTTGGACCTGTACGACAATCAGTCGATATTATAAATTTTTTTAAAACGAGTGACTCGAGTAGTACATTCGGTAAACCTTCAAACTTTGAAGTTAATATAAAAATATCACTTTTTTTTAAAAATTTGTAGGGGTTATCCTGAAAACCTAAAATTTTAATTTTATCATTCAGTTTATTTTTAAAGATATATTTATTGATCATGTCCTTGTTTGCACCATAGCCCATAATTAACAGTTCAATATTAATTTTTTTATGAATATTATTAAAAGCTTTTAATAATGTTATATGATCTTTTTGGTCTGTAAACCTTGAGATATTTATTAATTTTAGTGATTTTTTTTTTTTAAATATTTTAAAGTTTAGTTTTTCTTTACTTTTTTTAAGTATTTCGTTTTTATTTAAAGGATTATAAATTAAAGTAGACTTTATCTTAAATTTTTTATCTATCTCTTTTTTAAAATCTAAACTATTTACAATTATAGATTTAGGAAATCTAAAAAATGTTTTAAATAAAAAGTTTTTAAAAAAACTATTTGTCCATCCAGAAGGTGATGCATTTGATCTTATTATTAGTTCAAATCTCAAGATAGTTGATAGAATAATTGCATAAATGTTAGCTTGAAAAGAAATAACAGATGTATTTCTATTTTTTAGTATTTCTTTAGACAAAATTATTAAGCAAACTAAATATTTAAAATACTTAGTAAAATTTATCTTTGATTTTTTTTTAAAATTTATAATATTAATTTTTTTTGAAAATTTTTTTTTAAATCCGTCATCAAAAGTAATTAAAGTTAAGTTTTTAATATGTTTTGATAAATAATTTGTGATTATGATTAAATTTTTTTCAACGCCCCCTCCATCCATTGAAGGCATAAAAATAACTAACCTTTTTTGAGGTTTTTCCATATCAATCTAAAAATATTTTTAAGAGATTTTTCACGCGACAGTATATTGACTTTAGTATTTAATTTTTGATCACTTACCTTTTTTATAATTGCCAGACCTGAGGAATAAAAAGAAAAATTTAATTCAAAAAGATCAGAATTTTTATTAAAAATTGCTAAAATTTCTTGAAATGTTTCCCTATTATTAATTTCACAATAAAAACTATTTCTCTCATTATTTTTTAAATAAGGAAGGTGCGAGATGTCATCAATAAAGAAATAACCTCCAACTTTAAGCATGTTATAGTAGGCATAAAATATTTTATTAACATGAGAGGCCTCATGTAGGCTATCTAAATAGACAACATCAATTTCCTTGGGTATCTTTTCTTTAATTAAATCGAATTCATCGTCTCTGCTTTTAATAAAAAGCCATCTAGGGTTATTAGAAATATGAGAACAATCAATCACATCTGCTGAATATAAGTGTCCATCATTTTTATTACAAATATCTAAAAATTTAAGCGTTGAAGTTCCGTTTTGCACACCAAATTCTAAAATATTTGGCTTATCAACACTTGATATTAATGGAAACAAAAATTTGTCCAATTTGTAACTATAATCATTCATATTCTTATTTAATAATATATTTATATAAAATATTATAGGAGATATATTGTTAAAACACATTATTAAAAGAAAAAAATACACTTAAATTAAAGATTTAAAATTGAAAAATAAATATTTTTATTGGTCTCCTTTTTTAACTCCAATTGCTACACCCAAAGCAGTTGTAAATTCAGCTTTTGCGTTACAAAAATTTTCTAAAGATAATCATTGTTCTATAATAAATTTTTTTGGAGAATTTAATACTTTTAATGAAGAATTAAAAAAAAAAAAAATAAATACAATTAATTTTTACAAAAGTTCTTTGATTAATTTTTTTCCAAAATATGGAAAAATAAAAAGTCGCTTTTCTTTCATTTTAATTTTTATATTATCTTTTTTTCCCTTAAAAAACCTATTAAGAAAAGAAAAGCCTGATTATTTAATAATTCAATTGATCACGTCATTACCACTATTTCTTCTTTTGATTTTTAAGTTTGAGACAAAGTTTATTTTAAGAATTTCGGGTTTACCAAAATTAGGAATTTTTAGAAAATTTTTATGGACCATAGCATGTAAAAAAATATATCTAATTACATGTCCAACAAAAAATACAATGATATACATAAAGAGTTTAAAAATTGTTCCACCAGAAAAAGTAAAATTATTGTATGACCCAGTATTAGATATAAAAAAGATAAATGAAAAAAAATTCTTGAAAGATGAAATTTTAAGATTTAAGGGAAAAAAATATTTTCTTGCTGCTGGAAGACTAACCAAACAAAAAAATTTCCTGTTTTTATGCAAAGCTTTTTATAGTTTAATTAAAAAATATCCAAATATAAATTTATTAATAGCAGGTGAAGGTGAAGAAAAAAGAGAAATTAATAATTATATTTTAAAAAAAAATTTAGAAGATAAAATTTTTTTAATTGGTCATGTAGAAAATATTTTTTCATATTTAAGAAGTTCTGAGGGCTTTATTTTATCCTCGTTGTGGGAAGACCCAGGTTTTGTATTGATAGAAGCTGCATTTTGTAAAACACCTATATTATCTAGCAACTGTGGAAATGGACCAAAAGAACTAATTCAGGATAAAGTTAATGGAGTGGTTTTTGAATCTAATAATTTAGAAAGTTTTAAATATAAATTTTCAGAATTTATGGATTTAAAAAAAAGTAAAAATAAAATAATCATAAATAGTCTAAAGATGTCAAATAATTTTACCTTATTTAGCCATTTTAAAAAATTTAATCAAATATTGAGCAATGAAAACTTTTAATAAAAAAATTTTATTCTTTTTTTTTCTTTATTTAACTTTGCTTATTGGTTTTTTTTTGAATGAAAACTCATCAGGAGGTGCAATTCATGATTTTCAAATTATATCAAAAGCGATAATAGCTTTTTCAATTAACTTTGATGCAACATTTGAAAATTTTAATGATTTTAATATTAGCCATTTTCCATATTATTATATTTTTTTATCTTATATCTTCACCTTTTTTGGAAACGTACTTGCTTTAAAATTTTTAGTTCTACATTTGTCGTTACTCTTACCAATTATATTTTACAAAATTATTTCGATAAGATTTGATCAAAAAAACCCTTATTTAATATATTTACCTGGTATCCTATTTTTATCTGTTTATTTTAGGAGCAATGCGATTTGGGCTTTAAATGACAATATTGCACTAATTTTTTTTTCATTGGCAATTTATTTTTATTTAAAGGTATTAAATGAAAAACCTGAAAAAAGGATTTTAATTTTTTCTTTACTCAACTTGTTTGCATTAATTTTAGCATCATACACTAGACAATATTATGCAGTTTTTTGGTTATTCTTTGCATACAAAATTTTTATTTTATTTGAAAAAAAAATAATTTTAATTTATTTGATAATTTCTTTAATCTTAAGTTTACCAGCTATTAACGCAGTTTTTAATACTGAAAATTTAAGTTATTCTACAAATTTTTTAAGTAAGAATTTATTTAATAATTTAATTATAATTCCAACTATATTTACAATTTATTTATTACCATTATATTTTAATAAAGAAAATATTAAAAAAATATTTTCTTTCTATAAAAAAAATTTTAAATACTCATTAGTAATTATTTTTCTCACTTTTTTTTTAATGCAATTTTTCGATTATTCCACTGGTGTAGGTGGTGGTGTGTTATTTAAAATTTCTTATTATGAAAATTTTTTGTTATTTTTTTATTTAGTTTTATTTGTTTCTTTTTTAATAAATTTTTATTTTATTATGGAAAACTTTAAAGAAAATATGTTTATATACTTGATACTAATTATGATGTTTCAAGTTAATTATATTTACCAAAAATATTTAGATCCATTAAGTTTTATTCTGCTCTTCTGTATTTTTAAAAGTGATATGATAAAAAATTTAATAAAAAATTTAAAAGATGATATAAAATATTTATATTTATATTTTTTTTGTTTATATTGTGGTTCTTTTATTTATTACTATATTTAAAAAATATGAATGATTTAGTTTCAGTTATAGTACCATATTTTAAAAAAAGTAGATTTTTTAGAAAAACTATCGACTCAATTAAAAAACAGACTTATAAAAAATTAGAAATAGTTTTAATTTATGATGATGTAGATAGATCAGACCTCAATTTTATAAATTTTGAACTTAAAAAAATTAGAAGTAAAAAAATTATTATCAATAAGAGGAATCTGGGCGCCGGTATGTCAAGAAATAAAGGTATATCAAAATCTAGTGGAAAATTTATAGCATTTCTTGATGCAGATGATATTTGGCATAAAGATAAAATTAAAAATCAAATTGAATTCATGAAAAAAAAAAAAGTCGACTTTTCATACACAAATTATTTGATTATCAATGAAGAAATGAAAATATTAAAAGAAATAAAATCACCCAAACAAGTTAAGTTTAAAGAGCTTTTATTTTCATGTGATATTGGATTGTCGTCAGTTATGTTAAAATCTGATGTTTTAAAAATATGTAATTTTTCTTCCTTAAAAACTAAAGAAGATTATTTATTATGGTTAAATTTATCTAAAAAAAAAATTAAAATGATGGGAATTAATAAAGTATTGATGAAATGGAGAAAAACAGAAAATTCTCTTTCAAGCTCAACGTTCCAAAAAATACATGATGCTTTATTAATCTATAATAAACACTTAAAATTTAATTATATTAAATCTTTATATTGTGTATTTATTTTGTCTCTTAATTTTTTAAAAAAACGATATCTATGAATTTAATAAATAGTTTTTCATATGCTTTTATTTTTTCTATACTTTTATCATTTGTCATGTTGCATTTTCTCAAAAAAAAAAATTGGTTAATAGACAAAGTTAATACTTCATCGCACAAGAGACTAACAAGTATTTTTTCTTCATCTAAAACAGTTTTGTGTGGAGGAATTATTATCTTTATATGTTCTGTAGTTTTTTTAGACCATGAGCTCTATGTTTTAAAAATACTTGGAGGCTGCATGTTAATCGTAGGTATACTTTCTGATACTAATAAATTTAATTCTCCTAAGTTTAGATTTATTATTCAGTTTCTTATTGTTTTGCTTTTATTGGTATTAAACCAAAATTTAGCTATCACGGATCTAAGAATTAATTTTATTAGAGATATTTTGGAAATTAAATTTTTTTCTATATTATTTACTATATTTTGTATTTTAATATTGATTAATGGAAGCAACTTTTTAGATGGAGTTAATACTTTAATTTTAGGTTATTATATTTTAGTTATGGGAGTCATCATAACAACATCAATTCAATTTAATTTAAACTTGAACCCAAATATTTTTTATTTATTAATTTTTTTATGCACTGTATATATGTTTAATTTTTTTAATAAGATTTATCTAGGAGATGCAGGTTCATACTTAATATCTTTTTTTACTGCATTTTTTATCTTAGATTTTTTTTCAATGAATTTAACTGTTTCTCCTTATTTTATTTGTTTGTTATTATGGTACCCAGCATTTGAAAATTTATTCTCTATACTAAGAAGAGTTTTTTTTAAAAGTGATTTGGCCAAAGCAGATCAGGGCCACTTACATCAATTAATTTATCAATTTTTTGTTCATAACAAATTCTTTGAGAAAAAATATTTAAATACGATAACAGGAACTTTGATAAATTTATTTATATTTTTGATATTTGCAATTTTCTATAATTACTACTCATTTACTAAATTTTTAGTTTTAGCCATATTTCTTAATATTATTATTTATATGTTTTTATATTTTATTATTAAAAAAAAACTTAATCATTTTAAATAGTATCTTAAAGCCATCAATAAATTCATTTACATTTTTTTCACCTGAAATTCTTTTTCTCTCATGTGAAGCAACATCAATATAGGTAAATTTTTTTCTATTGATTTTTATTGGAAGTTCAATGCAAAAACCAAAATCATTACTTGCTAAATTTAGTACTTTTGTTTTTTCTGTATTGCACAATACAAAGGTGTATAAAATATCTGATAACTTAATATTAAAAAAAATTCTTCCCAGCATTGAAAAAATAAAATTTCCCAAATAGGTTATTATTGTATCATCATCACTTTTAGCATTTTTTAAATATCTAGATCCAAAAACAAAATCAAATTTTTTTGTTAAGTTTAACATTCCCTCTAGCTCCATTGGTTGAAATGAGCCATCTGCGTTAAATATACAAAAAAAATCTGTTTTTACCTCTTTAATACCGTCTATCAAAGCGTTACCATAGCCTTCACCACTTTGATTAATAATCTTCATTTTATCAAATTTCCAATCAACAGATAATTTGTCGTTTTCTGGTATGATTATAATTTTTTCAATATCAAAATCTTCAAGTTCCCTTAGTACATGTAATAAACAATCTGTGTCTTCTTTTGCAGGGACAACAAGCGTTAAATTATTAAAGATTTTCTTTATATTTACTGTATTGTTCATTGATTTAGATCATTATTATATTATTACTAAATTTATACAAAATTATTATGGCTAAAAGTTTCATAGTTTTAAACAAAAAAAGTCATAATTAAATATTATTATAATAATTATGAAATTTTCAATTCTTATAAGTAGTTATAACAAAGTCAATTATATAGAAAAATGCATACAATCATGTTTGGAACAAACATATAAAAATTTTGAAATTATTTTAATTGATAATCATTCAAACGATGGCACTGATACAATTCTAAAAAAATATGAAAAAAATATAATTATTAAAAAAGTGTTCAAAAGTAGTGACTATTCTTCAGTAAATCAAATAGATCTATTAAAAAAAGCATTTCAAATATCCAAGGGTGAGGTTGCTTGTTTACTTGATGCAGATGACTATTTTGAGAATAATAAATTAGAAAAGCTAAAGACAATTTTTTCTAAAAAAAAGGAAATCGAGGTAGTTTTTGACAAACCTAAAATTTTAATTAACAGTAATATTAATTACTTTAAAATAAAAAACAAATATTCTAAATATATTTGGCCAACAACACATCCAACCAGCTCAATTAGCATTAAAAGATCATTCTTTAAAACTATTTTAGAAAAACAGTTATTTGATAATTACCCCCTTTTAGAAATTGATTTTAGAATTACAAGCTTATCTAAAATTATTTATAAAAATTTTTTTGTTACCGAGGAAATAATTACTGTGTATAGAAAAGTTTCAGATGGTATTATGTCTCAAATTAAAAAATTTTCTAATAAATGGTGGATAAAAAGATTAGATGCACATTATTTTATCTGCGATATTTTTAAAAAATACAAGATTCCATATAAAAAAAATTATGATTTTTATATAACTAAAGCAATTGTTTATTTATTAAACAAACAAAACAATTAATTAAATAATGTTTGAATTTATAACTTTATCATTTTATTACTGGATAATTACATTTTCTATAGTTGGTTATGGCATATTATTTAATCAATACTTTTTAAAATCACACGACAAAGACATAGGATTTATAGGAATATATGGAATTTTTATCCTTATATTTATTTCATATCTTTCAAGTTTTTTTTTATCACATACTGAAATATTTAATTCCATATTACTTGTAATTGGATTTGTAAATTTTTGTATTAATTGGAGTAACATCATAATTCAAAAAAATATTAAAAAATTATTAATTATTTTTTTAATTTTAATGATTTTTATATTTGTAAGTAAAAATCATGATGATTTCCCTGCTTATCATTTTCCGTATACTCATCTTTTAACTGAATTTTCAAATATGATTGGTTTGGGAAATTTTGTACATGGGTTTAGAACACATTCATCAATTTTTTATTTATCATCTTTATTTAACCTACCTTTTTCAAATTATTCTTTGTTTCATTTATCACCAGTATATTTTATGGGATTTTCAAATATTATTTTGTATAATAAAATTAAAGACCAACTAAAGAATGGAAGCTCTTCATACTTATTGTATTTATCGCTCTTCTCTTTAATCTTTATTAACATATTTTTTTATCGACTTGCTGAACATGGAACAGATCGTTCTGCAATGATTTTGATTATTGTAACAATTGTTGAATTGTTTTTTTTAACAAACAAAAAAAAGGATACTAACAAATATTTATTTTTGAAATTTTTAGTACTAATAACACTTATTATTTCTTTAAAAACTTTTTATATTTTATATGGATTATTGTTGCTTCCGTTAATCTTATATTTTTTAAGTAGAAATATTTCCATAACTTTTTTTTTCAAAAACATAGTGATGTACCTTTGTTTATTTGTATTAGTTGCATTAATAAGTGTAAATTTTTTTAATACGGGATGTTTGTTATATCCTGTCAAAGTTTTATGTTTTGAAAATTTTATTTGGTCGATACCCATAAGTGAAGTTGATAAAATGAATTTATGGTATCAACAATGGGCTAAAGCAGGTGCTAATCCAAATTATCGTGTTGATAACCCAGAACTTTATATTCAAAATTTCAACTGGATTAGTAATTGGATTGATAGATATTTTTTTAATAAAGTTTCCGATTTTTTATTAGCAGTTGTTTTTTTAAACTTATTTATTTTTTTAATTTTTTTTTCAAAAAAAATTAAAAAATTTCAAAGACCTAAATTTTCACTTACTTACATTATATTGATTTTTTTAACATTAGTTTGGTTTTGTACATTACCAACTTTAAGGTATGGTGGATATCATTTAATTGCTTTGTTAACATTTATACCCACTTCGATATTTTTAAGTAAATTTTTTCTTGAGCGAAAATTATTAAAAAAAAAAGTTTATCTTGTTTTATTATTGTCAGTTATTATTTTTCTTGGTAGAAATACATCAAGACTAAGTAATGAATATGTTCTCTATAATTATAATATTTTAGAAAGTGCCTATCCAAGAAAAGTAGAGCAAAATTTTAAAATTTTTCAAAGAATACATAATTTAAATGAATGTTATATAAAAAAAAAATCCAAAGCATGTTCAGAGGATTATTTAAAAGTAAAATTGTTATATAATAAATATGTTTATTATAGAGATGAAAAATGAAAATTATATTTAATCTACTATTAAAAGGTATTGATTTTTTTTACCAAAGAAAAATAATTACCTTTTTTAAAGGTAATCAAAATATAGAATATGACACATTGATTGATGTTGGGGCTCACAAAGGTGAGACAATAGATAGTTTCTTAAAAAATTTTAAAATCAAAAATATTTATTCTTTTGAAGCAAGTAAAAATACCTACACAACACTCGAAATCAAAATAGATAAAATAAGAAAACAATACAACCAAACCAATATAGAGATTTTTAATACTGGAGTAGGAAACTCCAATGAAAAAAAGTTATTTAATGAGCTATCTGAGAGTAATTCTTCCACATTTAATTTTATAGATCAGGACTCTTCATATTTTAAGAGAAAAAATAAAATACTTTCTTTATTTACTAAAAAAAACTTTTTTATTAAGAAAATTTTTGTTCCTCAAATCAAACTCAATAACTTTATTAAAGAAAAAAATTTATTGAAAATTGATATACTTAAAATTGATACAGAGGGCTATGAGCTTGAAGTTTTAAAAGGACTTGAAGATAGTATTAATCTGGTAAATTATATTTATTTCGAACACCATTATGATAATATGATAAAAAAAAGCTACAAATTTTCAGAAATACATGATCATTTAAATGTAAATGGATTTCATCAAGTTTTTAAAATTAAGATGCCACTTAGAAAATCTTTTGACTATATATATTACAAAAAAACTATATAAAACTTATTAATAATGAAAAAAAAAACTGCTCTTATTTTTGGTGTCACAGGACAAGATGGTTCATACTTGGCTGAATTTTTAATTAAGAAAGGCTATCTAGTTCATGGAGTAAAAAGAAGGTCTTCATCTTTTAATACAGGCAGAATAGATCATATCTATCAAGACCCTTTTGCAAATAAAAAAAATTTTTTTTTACATTATGGAGATGTTACTGATGCAATATCTGTATCATCTTTAATAAAAAAAATTAAACCTGCAGAAATATATAATTTAGCTGCACAATCTCATGTTTCAGTATCTTTTGAAGTGCCAGAATACACTGCAAATGCAGATGCTGTCGGTGCTCTCAGAATTCTGGAAGCTATAAAGTTTCATGGTTTTGAAAAATTAACTAAATTTTATCAAGCAGGAACATCAGAAATGTTTGGAAAGGTTCAGGAGGTACCGCAAACAGAAAAAACAGCATTTTATCCAAGAAGCCCATATGGAGTTGCAAAGGTATATGCTCATTGGATAACAATAAACTACAGAGAGGCATATAATATTTTTGCCTGCAATGGAATTTTATTTAATCATGAGAGCCCAAGAAGAGGAGAAACATTTGTTACTAGAAAAATAGTAATTGCTTTATGTAAAATCAAGCTGGGCCTGCAAGATAAATTATATTTGGGAAATTTAGAAGCAAAACGAGACTGGGGTCACGCTAAAGATTATGTTGATGCAATGTGGAGAATGTTACAAAAAAAAACACCAGATGATTATGTGATTGCTACAGGAAAACAATTTTCTGTAAAACAATTTGTAAATTTAGTTTTGAAAGAGCTCAACATCAAATTTAAATGGAAGGGTAAAGGAATAAGCTCAAAATGCTACACAGAGAGTGGCAAATGTATTGTTGCGTGTGATAAAGAATATTATAGACCGTTAGAAGTAGATACTTTGTTAGGCAACCCAAATAAAGCTAAAAAAGAATTAAATTGGAAGGCAAAAACAAATATCCAAAATCTAGTTAGTGATATGGTGAGTTCTGAACTTAGAAGTCTAGATAAAAATGCATTATAAGTCAAAGATTTATGTAGCAGGTCATAATGGCTTAGTTGGAAGTGCAATTATAAGAGAATTAAAAAAAAAAGGTTTTAAAAATATTATAAAAGCAACACGTGTCCAATTAGATTTAGTAGATCAAAAAAAAGTTTTAAATTTTTTAAAAAAAAAAAAACCAGATTTTATTATTATAGCAGCAGCAAAGGTTGGAGGTATATATTCAAACAGTAAATATAAAGGTCAATATATTTATGAAAATTTGATGATTCAATCAAATTTAATACATTCAGCGTTTTTATGTGGAATAAAAAATTTAATTTTTTTAGGTTCAAGTTGTATTTATCCAAAAAAAAGTAAACAGCCAATCAAAGAAGAGTATTTATTAGATGGAAAGTTAGAAAAAACCAATGATGCTTATGCTATTGCAAAAATAGCAGGCATAAAAATGTGCGATAGTTATAATGAACAATATAAAACTAATTACAGATGTTTGATGCCTACAAATACATTTGGCCCTAACGATAATTATCACACGCTAAATTCACATTTTGTACCCTCTTTAATTAAAAAAATCCACGAAGCAAAAATAAAGAAAAAAAAATTTATTGTGTTGTGGGGAAACGGAAAAGCTAAGAGAGAAATTTTATATGTAGATGAATTAGCCAAAGCATGTATTTATTTTATGAATAAAAAAACAAAAGTCCCTGTATTAAACATTGGTAGTGGAAAGGATTACTCAATAAAAGAATATGCTAAAATGTTTATAAGCATTATTGCTCCAAATAGAAAAATTGGAATTAAATATGATCTTTCAAAACCTAATGGTACACCTAGAAAAGTTTTAGATATTTCTTTGGCTAAGAAATATGGCTGGAAGCCAGAGTTTAATTTGCCAAAACAAATTTTAAAAACTTACGAATCTTATATAAACAAATACAAATAATGAAAAATACTATAGTAGTTACTGGTGGTGCAGGTTTTGTTGGTTCAAATCTTGTTATTTTTTTATTGAGAAATACGAAGCAAAATATAATAAGTTTAGATAATTATTCGTCAGGGTTAAAAAAAAATCAAATCAAGCACAAAAGAGTAAAATATATAAAAGGGAATACTAAAAATATTTCTCTAATACTTAATTCAAAAATAAGAAAAATTTCTGTAATTTTTCATTTCGGTGAATTCTCAAGAATATATCAAAGTTTTTTAAATATGGATAAGTGTATAGACTCTAATACTGTAGGATCTCATGCTGTTTTTAACTTTTGTTTGAAAAATAAAATTAAATTAATATATTCAGCAACATCTGCAAGTTTGGGAAACAAAGGAAGAGATAAAGATCTATCACCATATGCATTTACAAAATCCATTAACCTAGAATTATTAGAAAACTTAAAAAAGTGGTTTAAAATGAAATATGAAATAATATATTTTTATAATGTCTATGGATTAAATCAAATTTCTAAAGGTAAAATGGCAACAGTCATAGGAATATTCGAAGAAGCTTATATAAAAAAAAAACCTTTGACCGTAGTAAAACCTGGAACACAATCCAGAAAATTTACACATATTAATGATACAGTTAAAGTTTGTTTTGATGCTTGGAAAAAAAATAGATGTCGTCATTACAGTATTTCTAGCAAAAAAGATTATACAATTTTAGAAGTCGCTAAACTATTTGGTAGTAAAGTTAAAATGTTATCCCCCAGAAGTGGAGAGAGATATGCCTCAGCTTTGACAAATATGAATCTTTCCAATAAAGTTTATAAAATTTTTGGTAGAATAAGTCTTAAAGAATATGTAGAAAAATTCAAAAAAAACCTTAAAAATTAGAATATTTCACTGTTTACAATATGTTTTAATTAGGTATAACTCTCTCGCCGGTGATTATTGCGAAGGGGTAATACCCGATCCCATTCCGAACTCGGAAGTCAAGCCCTTCAGCGCCAATGGTACTTTGTCTTAAGACACGGAAGAGTAGGACATTGCCGGCTATAAAGAAAAATTATGAAAATTAAAAGCTCATTAAAATCACTAAAAAAAAGAGACCTTAACTCTAAATTAGTTAGAAGAAGAGGAAGAGTGTATATAATTAATAAAACAAACCCAAAGTTTAAAGCAAGACAGAAGTAATTTTTATGGATAATGAAAACCATAAAAGCACTTGGAATAATTTCACTAAATTCGTATTGTGGGGAACTGTCGCGGTAATAGCTGTTTTAGTTCTAATGGCAGTATTCTTGTTATAAGATCTAATAATGAAAATCGTCTCAGTTTCAGAAGATATAAAATTTGAAAGAAGAATAGCAATTACTCCTGAAATTGCCAAAAAATATATAGCTCTTGGTTTTGAATTATCTATATCTGAAAACTATGGTGAGCACTTAGGTTTTAGAGATGATGAATACAAAGAATTAGGTGTAAAAATATATAAAGATGAAAAAGAAATTATAAATAGTGGTGATATCATTGTTCAATTAGGACTCCCATCAGATGATAAGATTTCTTTAATCAAAAAAAATCAAATATTAATAGGTGTTTTAAACCCTTACAAAAATAAAGAAAAAATAGAAAATTTAGTCAAAAATAAAATTAACATCTTTTCTTTAGAATTATTACCAAGAATAACAAGAGCACAATCTATGGATATACTTTCATCACAAGCTAACCTTGCTGGTTATAAAGCAGTTATTGAATCATTTGCAAATTTTGAAAAGGCCATTCCAATGATGATGACAGCAGCAGGAACTGTTCCTGCAGCAAAAGTTTTAGTTGTTGGAGCAGGAGTTGCTGGATTACAAGCAATTGCAACAGCAAAAAGAATGGGAGCAATAGTTTTTGCAACAGATGTTAGAATGGCATCTAAAGAACAAGTTGAAAGTTTAGGTGGAAAATTCCTAACAGTAGAAGGTTCAGAAAATCTTGAAACAGAGGGAGGATATGCAAAAGAAACCTCAGAAGATTTCAAAAAAAAACAAGAAGAACTTTTGAGAGAAACACTAAAAAAAATTGATATTGTAATATGCACTGCTTTGATACCAGGAAAAAAAGCACCAGTAATTATTAAAGATAATATGATTACAAATATGCAAACAGGATCAGTTATTTATGATTTAGCAGCAGTCCAGGGGGGCAATACAGCTTATTCTGAAGTAGACAAAATAATTAATAAAGATGGTGTAAGAATTATGGGTGAAACAAACATATTAAACAAACTTCCGATCTCTGCTTCAAGTTTGTATGCCAAAAATTTATTTAATTTTGTTACAAATCTATATGATAAAGAAAATAAAAAAATTAATATTAATTTAGAAGATGAAATAATAGAGAAAACTTTAATTAAATAAGATTATGGAAATAGATCCCTTTATATTTAGACTAAGTATTTTTATCCTATCGATTTTTATTGGATATTATGTTGTTTGGAGTGTCACTCCATCATTACATACACCATTAATGTCAGTTACAAATGCTATCTCATCAGTAATAATTGTTGGAGCTATTATTGCTGGTTTGGCTGGGAATTCTGAAACTATTTTTAACACATCAAGTATTTTTGGATTTTTAGCTATATCCTTAGCAGCAATAAATATTTTTGGAGGCTTTTTAGTTACTCAAAGAATGCTTGCCATGTATAAAAAAAAAAAGAGAGATAAATAATGATATCACCAAACATATCAGCGATTTTTTATTTAATTTCAGGTGTATTATTTATTTTAGCATTAAGAGGTCTTTCATCACCTGAAACTTCAAGGCAAGGTAATTTCTTTGGTATTATAGGAATGGTGATTGCAATAACAGCTACATTTCTATCTATAGGAAATTTTTCTAGTGGTTTTGTTTACGTTTTAATTTTTCTTTTAATAGGTGGTTTAATTGGTGCTTTCATAGCATACAAAATACCAATGACGGCTATGCCTGAACTTGTAGCTGGATTTCATAGTCTTGTGGGTCTTGCGGCAGTGTTTGTTGCAATAGCAGCTTTTTTAAATCCAGATGCATTTAATCTTGGGACTCCTGGCAATATTAAGCTTGGAAGTTTAATCGAAATGTCGATTGGTGCAGCTGTTGGAGCAATAACATTTTCAGGTTCTGTAATTGCTTTTTTAAAACTTCAAGGAATAATGTCTGGATCGCCAATTACATTTAAAGGACAGCACCCTCTTAACGCGTTGTTATTAACATCTATCATAGTCATAACTTATCTTTTATGTTCAACACAATCTTCAGATCTATTCTGGATTTTAATAGCTATTTCTTTTTTAATTGGTTTTTTATTAATAATTCCAATTGGAGGAGCAGATATGCCGGTAGTTATCTCAATGTTAAATTCATATTCTGGTTGGGCTGCTGCAGGAATTGGATTTACTTTAGAAAATACTGCATTAATAATTACAGGAGCTTTAGTAGGTTCTTCAGGTGCAATTTTATCATATATTATGTGTAAAGGCATGAACCGTTCTTTCTTCAATGTAATTTTAGGAGGATTTGGGGCCACAGAACAATCTGCTTCAGCTGGGAATAAAGAACAAAAACCAGTCAAAAGTGGCAATGCTGAAGACGCTGCATTTTTGATGAAAAATGCATCATCAGTTATAATTGTACCAGGTTATGGAATGGCGGTAGCACAGGCGCAGCACGCTCTAAGAGAAATGGTGGATACACTAAAAAAAAATGATATTAAAGTTTCATATGCAATTCACCCAGTTGCAGGAAGAATGCCAGGACATATGAATGTGTTATTGGCTGAAGCAAACGTGCCTTACGATGAAGTTTTTGAGCTAGAAGAAATTAACAATGATTTTGCTAATGCAGATGTTGCTTTTGTTATAGGTGCAAACGATGTAACAAACCCAGTAGCAAAAACTGATCCACAAAGTCCGATTTATGGCATGCCCGTTTTAGATGTAGAAAAATGTAAATCTGTATTATTTGTGAAAAGAAGTTTATCTCCCGGATATGCTGGCATTGATAATGATCTTTTTTATAGAGAAAATACTTTGATGCTGTTTGCAGATGCAAAAAAAATGACAGAGGATATAACTAAAAATCTTTAAGGTCTTTTCAAAATAAAAATTTTATAAGAGTAACTAGCGACGATCCTGCATCTAGATTCCCAATTAAAAATATCGTATAATTCATTTATGACTCCATTAGATGGAATTATTGAACCAATATATTTTTTGATTACCTCGATATCATTTATTTTATTAAGTGTAATTCAGTATAAGAAATTTGGAAAAACTAGGGAAACAAAATATCTTGCTGGTTTGTCAGCTTTTTTCTTGTGTAGTTATATTGCTATAGTTTTAAAAGGTTAAAACTGTAAGCTAATACCACCCCAACCATCTAGACACTTGATTTTAGATTTGTTAATCTTGGATTATGGATCAGATAATACCTGTAGTTTATATGATAGGAGTTCTCTTATTGGTTCTTCCTGCTTTTTTACAATCTAATTCAAAATTAAAACAACTATTAACTTATCTTACTATTTGGATTATCATAGTTCTTATAGTTTTAACTTTTATTTATATATTTAAAGATAATTTCTAGCCATACTATGACCTTATTTACATTGTCAAATAAAATTATATGTCGATACTTAAAATAGTAATAATATTTGAAATTATGTATTTCATCTACCACTTTGCAACTAACTAAAACAGATTTTTGACTCCGAGTGAGTATATAGTGTGGACAAATTATTTTTTGAACGTTATCTAAATCAAAAAAGTGTTGCTGGGATTGGTTGCGGGGGACGGATTTGAACCGCCGACCTTCAGGTTATGAGCCTGACGAGCTACCAGACTGCTCCACCCCGCGGTATATTTATATTCTATTCTTAAGTTTATTTAACTTTTTAACTCTTTTTACATTTTCTTGTAAAATTCTTTTTTTCTTTTCAGACGGTTTTTCATAAACACTTTTAAGTTTAATCACTTTAAAAAAACCATCACGTTGTAGTTTTCTTTTAAGAACTCTAAGTGCTTGTTCAATATTATTGTCTTTAACTTCTATTTTCATAAATTTATCTAAAGAGGTGAGTAATTATCACTATATAATTTTGATGTCTATTAAATTTATTCATTAATTGAAACTTCTTGTATTCTCTTTGCTTTCTCTTTTTCTTTTTTTTCTCTCTTTATTCTTCTTTCAGCTTTTTCAATAGCATCAATTAAATCTTTTTGAGAAAAAAGCCCTAAAGCAACTGGATCTTTTGAGTTTAAATTATTATAATTCCAATAGCTCTTATTCTTAATCGATGTAACAGAATTTTTAGTTATACCAACCAATTTTGCTATTTGAGAATCTTTTAAAAATGAATGATGCTTGATTAACCATAAAGCAGAGTCTGGCTTATCCTGTCTTTTAGATAGAGGGATATATTTTTTTATTTTTTTATCAGAATTAGATATTTCAATATCTATAGTTTTGATTTGTAAGTTACGATTTTGATCTTGTGAAGACAACTCAATTTCTTCTCTTGTAAGCTGACCAGATATAATTGGATTATAAGCCATTATTCCTTTTGCGACTTCACCATCTGCAATGCCTTGCACTTCTACCTCATGTAAATTGCAAAATTTTGAAATTTGCTTAAATGTTAGAGTTGTATTCTCTACTAGCCAAACAGCAGTTGCCATAGGCATTAATGGTACGTTTGACATTTAATCCTTTTTTTCTGATCTGAAGTTTTGAAATTTCTTATTAAACTTACTAACACGACCTTTGTCCATTAGTTTTTGCTTTCCACCTGTCCAAGCAGCATGAGATTTTGGATCAATCTCCAATTTTAAAACTTCTCCTTCTTTTCCCCAAGTTGATCTAGTCTCAAATTGAGTTCCATCAGTCATCTCTACTTTGATAGTATGGTAGTCTGGATGTATGTCTTTTTTCATATCGAGACTTATAGCAAAAGAATTTTATAAAACAATTAAAAGTTCTTCAATTTTTCAAGCATTTTATCGTTAATCGCCGTGCTAGATGCTCTTATTTGAATATTTTTGTTTTGAGACAGATCTATCTCATTAATCATTCCACCAGCTTCTTTTAAAATTATGATACCTGCTGCAATATCCCATAAATTTAGATCATTTTGAAAATACCCATCATATCTACCTGCAGCGACGTACGCTATATCAAGTGCCGCACTTCCAGATTTTCTTAGAGGAAGATCAATTTCATTTTTTGATAATCCTCCCGTAACAAATAAACAGCTATTAAGCTCTTTTTTTTTAGAGACTCTAATTCTTTGGTTGTTAAAAAAAGCACCATTTTCTTTTTCAGCATAAAACATCTCATCTTTTATTGGATCATAAATTAAGCCAGAAACTATTTCATTTCCAGATTTCAGGGCAATAGATATCGCAAAATGAGGAATGCCGTGTAAAAAATTTGTAGTACCATCAATAGGGTCTATAATCCATATATTGTTTTTATCTTTGTTCATTTCAGAACCGTCTTCTTCACTTATAATAGAATAAAAGGGTCTTGCTTTTTTTAATTCGTCAATAATTATTTTTTCTGCTTTTAAATCAGCATTTGAAACAAAATCGGTAGGTCCTTTTGTTGAAACCTGAAGTTTTTCTACTTCACCAAAATCTCTAATTAAAGCTCTAGATGCTTTTTCAGCAGCCTTTATCATAATATTTAGATTAGCTGATATTGATTGCATATAATTTATATTTTTTTAATATATTCTATAGTTCTGGTATCAACTATAATTTTGTCTCCACTTTCAATAAAAGGAGGAACTTGAATATTTATTCCATTATCTAAAGTTGCAGGTTTATAAGAGGAAGAAACTGTTTGCCCTTTAAGTGCCACATCTGTTGACTGGATTGTGCAAGTGACCTGATTTGGTAAATCTACAGTTAATGGTTTCTCATTGTAGAAACTGATATTAACTTCTAGATTTTCTGTAAGCAATTTTCCTTTTTCACCAACTGAATCTTTTTTTATATTAATTTGTTCAAAAGATTTAGGATCCATAAAGAAATAATCTGTTTCATCATCATAGAGATAATTAAACTTTGTTTCATCCAAAGAAGCTTTTTCTATAGACTCGCTTGATCTAAACCTTTCATTTAATTTTGTATTTTTATTAACACTTTTCATTTCAACCTGAGCAAATGCACCACCTTTCCCTGGTTTTACATGTTGTGTTTTAAGTACTTGCCAAAGGTCGTCTTTATATTCAACTAGCATTCCGACTCTGATTTCACTTGCGTATATTTTCATTTTAATCTTTTAATAGCTTCTAATGGTTTGTATTTTTTATTATTCCAAATGTAGCCTGAAATAGCCAAAAAGTTAGCTTTATTCAATAAGAGTCTTTTATAATTACTTAGCTTTATACCTCCTATTGCTACAATTGACGTATTTGTTATTTTTTTAGCTAGTCTTAATATTTTTAAGCTCGCCTTATATTTAATTTTTTTTGTTTGAGATGAATAGAAGGCACCAAATGCTAAATAGTCAGCACCATTATTAATTGCCTTTTTTGCTAAATTAATCGAATTATGACAAGTAATTCCAATAATTTTATTTTTTAATATTTTTCTAGCTTTTAAAATGTCCATATCTTTTTGACCCAAGTGACAACCATCAGCATTAAGTTTTTTAGCAAGTCTTGGATCATCGTTAATTAAAAATTTAACTTTGTATCTTTTACAAATTTTGTGAATTTTTTTCCCAATTATTAATTTATTTTTATTTGTTTCTTTTTTAATTCTTAATTGAAAAAAACTTACTTTTTTTGAGCTCAATACTAATGAAAGATTGACATAGAAATCTTCATTTTTAATTTTATTTGGAGAAATTAGATAAATAAATTTTTTATTAGTCTTATTTTGTTTCAAGTTCTGCTGACCATTTTCCCTGAGCTGCAAGTGTACACATATTGGCTCGGTGGTTAAAAACTTTTTGAGTACCTTCAGTATTTTCAATATCTTTTGACCAAAATTTAAGGGCACTTTGCTGTAGTGCTCTTCCATATGAATACGTCATAATAAAATTTGTATCATTATTTTTATTTATTAAATTTAAATTTTCAGTTGCTTCTACTTCTGATTGGCCACCTGATAAAAATGCAATCCCAGGTACATCTGATGGAACATTTTCTCTAAGGCATTTCAAAGTAAGTTTAGCAATTTCTTCATTAGATGTTTTTTTTTCTGAGTTAGCTCCAGCTAAAATCATATTTGGTTTTAAAATTATTCCACTTAAATCAACTTTATGAAGTATTAATTCTTCGAAACATTTCTTAATAACTTCTGAAGTTATATTAAAACAGTCCTCTGCTGAATGATTTCCATCCATTAAAACTTCTGGCTCAACTATTGGCACCATCTTACATTCTTGCACAAGAGCAGAATATCTAGCAAGTGCATGTGCATTTGAATAAATTGATAATTTACTCGGATACTTATTTGAAATACTGTATACGCCTCTCCACTTTGTGAATTGTGCTCCAAGTTGGTAATACTCTTTTAATCTTTCTCTCAATCCATCAAGACCTTCAGTGATTTTTTCTTCAGGTGAACCGGCCAAAACTTTTGCACCAGTATCTACTTTTATACCAGGTACAGCACCAGCAGAAGATATTAAATCAGGTATAGATTTATTTGAATTGGTTAATTGTTTGATTGTTTCATCATATAAAATTACCCCACCGATACAATTTTTCATACTTTCAGATGAGAAAAGTGTTTCTCTAAATAAAAGTCTATTTTCTGCAGATGATAGCACATTTACGCTTTCTAATCTTTTGGTCATAGTCCCAGTGCTTTCATCCGCAGCTAGGATGCCTTTTCCATTTGATAGGATTTTTAAAGCAATTTTATTTAATTCTGACATATCAATTTAGCGCACTTATACCAGGAAGTTCTTTTCCTTCAAGATATTCTAAGAAGGCTCCACCTGCAGTTGAAACAAAATTAAAATTATTAATAACACCTATACTATTTAACAGAGCTACAGTATCTCCACCACCTGCCACTGAATAAATTGTATTAGCTTTATTTTTTTCAACAATTTTTTTTGCAATTTCCAAACTTCCTTTAGCAAAATTTGGATTTTCAAAATAACCAGCTGGCCCATTCCATAAAATAGTTTTACTTTTTTCAATAAGTTTATTAACTATTTGTATTGTTTTAGGACCTATGTCTAAAATTAATTCATCTTCAGAAACTTTATTCACTTCTTTTATTTTAGGTGATCCATTTAAATCTTTTCCTACTATGACATCTTCAGGATAAATTATTTTACAATTTTTATTCTTTGAGAGAAAAAATATTTCTTCAATAATTTTATCACAATTTACTTCCTGTAATGATTTTCCAATATTATGGCCTTTATATTTTAGTATATTGTTAGCCATGCCTCCCAAAATCACAATGTAATCAAATTTTGAGATTAAATTTTTAATAATATTAATTTTAGTTGATATTTTTGAGCCTCCAATTATGCAAGTTACAGGTTTTTTGATTTCAGACGTAATTTTAGTTAAGGCATCAATTTCTAAATTTAATTGAAGACCTGCATATGAAGGAAGAAATTTTGTAATTTCGAAAATTGAAGCATGAGTTCTGTGAGAGCATGAAAAAGCATCATTAACGTAAATATCAGCTAGACTTGCTAAATTTTCTGCAAATTCACTATTATTTTCTTCTTCTTCTTTATTAAATCTAAGATTTTCAAGCATTACAATTTTTTCATCTTCATTGTTAAATAGTTCTTTGGAATTTATTTCTTTCAAATTTTTTGTAACAAGAGTTATGTTTTCTTTTAATTTTTTTTTCAGATCCTCGCATATGGGCTTAAGAGACAGTTCATTTATAATCTTCCCCTTTGGTCTTCCGACGTGAGATAATATTATTATCTTTGATTTATTTTTTAGTAAAAATTTAATAGTAGGAAGTATTTTGTCTATTCTTGTAGTATCAGTAATTTTTCCACTATCTAACGGAACATTTAGGTCAAGGCGTAGCAGGACTTTTTTTTGATTAAGGTTAGCTACATCCTTTATATTTCTCATTAGGAGATCTTATGAAGATATTCTGCAATATCACACATTCTATTTGAAAAACCCCACTCATTATCATACCAAGCTGAAATTTTTCCCATATTTTTACCCACAACGCTTGTCAAGGAAGAGTCCACAATCGCTGAAGCAGAATTATGATTAAAATCAATTGATACCAACTTTTCTTCTGTGATTTCTAAAACTCTTTTTGATTGTTTCTTAGTTGCTTGAGCAAAAGCTTCATTAATTTTTTCTTTATCTATTTCTTTTTTGGTACAAAAGACGAGCTCTATAAGTGAAACATTTGGAGTTGGAACTCTCATGGCTACACCTTCAAGTTTCCCTTTTAGGGATGGTATAATTTCACCAATTGCTTTTGATGCCCCCGTTGATGTTGGCACAATAGATTGACTAGCAGATCTTGCTCTTCTAGGATCTTTGTGTGAGTTATCTAAAATTCTCTGGTCACTAGTAAATGCATGAATTGTAGTCATAAAACCTTTTTCAATTTCAAAACTTTCATTTAATACATTTGCAACTGGAGCTAGGCAATTAGTTGTACATGAGGCTGCTGAAACTATTTGATCTTCTTTAGAAAGTATATTTTCATTAACACCATACACAATTGTTTTATCCGCATCTTTACATGGTGCAGAGACAATAACTTTTTTGGCTCCATTTTTAATATGTGCTAATAATTTTTCTTTTGAATTAAATTTTCCTGTACACTCAAAAACATAATCAACATCAAATTTTTTCCAGTTTATGTTTTCAATTTTTGTATCCTGTGAAAAAGTTATTTTTTTTTGGTTAATAATAAGGTGATTTTCATCAAAATCTAAGTTTGCATTAAATTTTCCATGAATAGAGTCATATTTAATTAAAGTGCAGCTTGCCTCAGAATTGGACCGGTTATTAATATGTTTAATTTCTATATCTTTATTTTGGCTTTCAATGATAGCTCTAATAACCATTCTACCAATTCTTCCCATTCCATTAATTCCAACTTTTATTTTCATATTTAACTCTTTATTAGATTCTTAGATTTTTTGGAAATATTTTCAGCTGTTAATCCAAAATATTCATAAATTTCCTTGTATGGTGCACTTTTACCAAATGTGTCAATTCCAAAAGTCAAACCTTCTGTTCCAACATATTTTTTCCAGCAATCTGTCGATGCTGCTTCAATTGATATTTTAAACTTTGTTTCATCAAGAATCTTTTTCTTATAAAATTTTGATTGTGAGTCAAAAAGGTCTTGGCATGGTACTGATATAACCTTAGAGTATATCTTATCTTTGGCCAATTTATGGCTAGTTTCAATTGCTAAATTAACCTCTGAACCACTAGCAAGTATAGTTAAGGAAATCTTTTTATCAGTTCTCAAAACCTCATAAGCCCCAAAAGAGCATTTATTTATATTTGAATATTTTTTTCGGATAGGGTCAAGGTTTTGTCTGGTTAAAGATAATACACTTGGTGTTTTTGAATTTTTTAGTGATAGTTCCCAACATTCAATAGTTTCCATTCTATCTGCAGGTCTAAAAACATTTAAATTTGGAATAGATCTTAATCCAGATAATTGTTCTATTGGTTGATGGGTTGGACCATCTTCACCTAGTCCAATTGAATCATGTGTCATTACATAAATAACCCTTTGTTCCATTAATGCTGATAACCGAATTGAAGGCTTACAGTAATCTGTAAATATTAAGAAAGTTCCACCATAAGGAATAAATTTACTATGCAGAGCGATACCATTCATTATTCCACACATAGCATGTTCTCTCACTCCGTAATGAATATAATCTCCATTAAAATCACCAGGTTTAATAATATTATGGTATTTTGTTTTTGTATTGTTTGATCCGGCCAAATCAGCTGAACCACCTATTAAAGTATTAGTTTTTTTAGTAAGGGCATTTAATACTAATTCAGAGGACTTTCGCGTAGCAATACTTTTAGTTTCTTTAATAGAAACTAGTTTCTCAGATTTTAATGTTTTATAGAAACTGTTTTTTAATATTTTATTTATTTCTTGTTTTTTTCTTTTATAAAATTTGTTCCATTTCGCTTCAAGCTTCACACCCTTATTACCAATTTTTTTCCATTCACTTAAAATGTTCTTTGGAATATCAAAAGGCTTGTATTTCCAATCCAATATTTTTCGGACAAGTTTAACCTCATCTTGACCAAGAGGGCTACCATGAGAAGAAGCTTTTCCTGATTTATTAGGTGAACCATAACCAATTTTTGTTTTACAAGAAATGACAGTAGGTTTCTTTGTATTTTGTACTTTTTTTAATGCGGCAAAAATTTCTTTTTCATTGTGACCATTAATTAGAATGTAATCCCAGCCATAACTCTCAAATCTTTTTTTATAATTATCTGAAACCGCTAAACTAGTTGGTCCATCTATTGAAATTGCATTATTATCAAAAAGCATTACTAAGTTTTTTAATTTTAAATGTCCAGCTAAGCTCATCGCTTCATGACTAATGCCTTCCATTAAACACCCATCTCCAGCTAAAACATAAGTTTTGTGATTTATTATCTCCTTACCTAGTTTTTTTTTTAAAATTTCCTCTGCAATAGCAAGCCCAACTGAATTAGCAATCCCCTGTCCAAGAGGACCTGTTGTAGTCTCAATTCCAGTGCCAGGGTGATACTCAGGGTGGCCTGCGCAAATTGATTTTAATTGTCTAAAATTTTTAATATTTTTTAAAGAGATGCTTTTGTACCCAGTCAAATGCAGCAAGGAGTAAAGGAGCATTGATCCGTGGCCTGCAGAAAGAACAAATCTATCTCTATTTAACCAGTTAGGATTTTTTGGGTTAAATTTAAGGAAGTTTTTAAATAAAACCGTTACAACATCTGCCATACCCATTGGCATTCCAGGATGCCCCGAATTTGCTTTTTGCACAGCATCTATAGATAAAAACCTTATTGCGTTTGATAAATCTTTATGTAGCTTGCTCAAAAATATCCTATCTAGACTTAGAAGACTCAATTTAATATTATAAATATATATATATGAAAACAGACAGTGAAAAAGAAAAAAAACTTGGTTATGCACTCAATAGGTTAAAGAGTTTAAGTTTACAAAACCCAACTTTAAAGAATAACCTAAAGAATTTAAGTGACCAAAAAAATCAATTAGAAATTGAAAAAAAATTAATAGAGGACAAATATCAAAACTTGATGAGTGAACACAAAGCCCTTAATCAAAAATTGGAGGATATTAATCAAAAAAAAACAAATGAAAAAAGAAAAGAGACAGAATTTTCAGAAAAAATAGATGAATTAAATCAAGAAACAGATACGTTATTAGAGGAAATAGACAAATGGCAAATGTAAATATTAAATTTAATGGAAAAGAATTTCTCTTATCTTGTGACGATGGACAAGAAGAGCATTTAGAAGAATTGTTAAACCATATTAATGAAAAATTCAGCAACTTAAAGAAGGATTTAGGAAACATTGGAGAAAATAAACTTTTGTTAATCACTTCAGTTAAAATAATGGATGAGTATTTTGAGACTAAAAAAAAAGTAGAACAAAAAAAAAAGGAGCTACAAAATTTGTCTAATAAATTTAGAGAATTAAAATCTTTAGTTTATAATTATAAAGAAAAAAAAGAAGAAGAGATGAAAAATTTGTCACAAGATCATGAAGATTTTAAAAAAGAAATAAAAAAAAATAAAGAAGATTATGAAAAAATAATAGAAGAAGCTACAGATGAAATCGAAAATTTCGTTGAAAAAGCAAACTTAGAAAATCCCATTCAGTAAATTTGTGTCTAAATCTAGATTAAGAAAAAAAATTCTTAAAATAAGAGAAAAAACCAACAAAAGAAATACCAAGATTAATTTTGAACAACTTATCAAAATTTTTAGAAAAGAAAAAAAGAAAAGAATTATTGGTGGGTATTATCCTGTCAACTTTGAAATAAACGATTTGGACTTATTAGAAAGATTTGAAAAAAATAAATTCATTATTTCTTTACCAGTTATAAAAAAAAATTTTGAGATGGATTTTTATAAATGGTCATTTGCTGATCCATTAAAATTAAGTAAATATGGAATACCTGAGCCAGAAACCAAAAATATGGTTTATCCAGATATTTTATTAATTCCCTTGGTAGCATTTGATAAAAATTTAAACAGACTTGGGTATGGTGGTGGATATTATGACAGATTTATTAAAAAATTATCTAAAAAAAAAAATATTATAAAGATAGGTCTGGCTATTTCGAGTCAAAAAATAGATAACGTTCCAATTAATACTTATGATCAAAAATTAGATTATATTGTAACAAATAAATATATTATAAAATGAAAATACTTTTTTTAGGTGACGTAGTTGGTATTTCAGGACGGTCGATGATTTTGAATAATTTACTTTCACAAATAAAAGATAAACAAATTGATTTTGTAGTCGTTAACGGTGAAAATGCAGCTGACCAAGGTGTGGGTCTCACACAAGAGATATGTAAAGATTTTTTTAACTGTGGTGTTGATGTAATTACAACCGGAAATCACATATGGGATCAAAAAGAAATAATGTCTTATATTGAAAAAGAAAGCAGACTTCTTAGACCTATAAATTTATTTGAACCTGCCCCAGGAAAGGGATTTGGAATATTTAAAGCTAAAAATGGCATGAAAGTTGGTGTACTTAACTTAATGGGAAATGTTTTTATGAAAAAATGTGAAGATGTTTTTGAAACTGCTGAAAAATTTTTAAAAAAATATAAACTTAAAAGTGACTATGATTTTTTGTTGGTTGATTTTCATGGCGAAATAACGAGTGAAAAAACAGCCATGGGACATTTTTTTGATAATCAAGCAACATTAGTTGTTGGCACTCACACACACATTCCAACTAATGATACTAGAGTATTAAAAGGAGGAACAGCCTATCAAACAGATACAGGAATGTGTGGAGACTATGATTCTGTTATTGGCATGAATAAAGAAAATTCAATTAATAGATTTTTAAAAAAAAAATCAATTAAACATTTTCCAGCAATTGGAGAAGCCAGTTTGTGTGGTTTGATTGTTGAATGTGATGTAGAAACAGGATTAGCAAAAAAAGCAGAAAACTTTATATATGGGGGAGAACTAAAAAATTCTCATTAATTATTATGTCAGGTCATTCAAAGTGGGCAAGTATAAAACATTCTAAAGGTAAGGCGGATAAACAAAGATCTAAAATCTTTTCTAAACTTTCAAAAGAAATTAGTGTAGCTGCAAAATTAGGTGACAAAGATCCTGACATGAATCCAAGACTTAGATCTGCAATTCAAGCTGCAAAATCAGCCAACATGCCAAAAGACAATATAGAAAGAGCTGTTGCTAAATCATCTATAAATTCTGAAACTAATTATGAAAATTTAAGATATGAAGGATTTGGACCAGATAAGATAGCTGTGATTGTAGAGGCTTTAACGGATAATAAAAATAGAACAGCCTCTAATATTAGATCTATATTTGTAAAGAGCGGTGGAAGCTTGGGAACACAAGGCTCAGCATCACATAATTTTAATCAAATGGGTATTATTAAAATTGATAAAAAAGAAATTTCAGATGAGCAAATTTTTGAATTAGCAATTGACTCAGGGGCAAACGAATGTATCTCACATGATGACTATCATGAGGTTCAATGTGCTATGAATGAAATTTATAATATTAAAAAAAAATTAGAAAAAATAATTGTAAACTTTATTTCAACTGAAATCGAATGGGTACCATTAAATAATGTGAATGTATCAAAAGACAGATCAGAAACAGCATTAGAGTTTTTAGAGACTCTGGAAGATGATGATGATGTTCAAAGTGTTTATTCAAATATAAATTTTGGAAATAACTAATGCTTATAATTGGAATTGATCCAGGTATCACAGGCTCCATTTGTTTTTTTGAAAATGGAAAAATAATTGATGTAGTCGAAATGCCAAATATGGCAGAGGGCAAAAAAAATAAGAAACAGGTTAATGGAGCACAAATTTATCACGAAATTTCTTTAAGAATTAAAAACCTTAAAAAAGAAGAAATTAAAGTTGTAATAGAGCAAGTTTCGGCAATGCCCGGGCAAGGTGTAACCAGCATGTTTAATTTTGGTCAATCCTTCGGAATTTTAAAAGGCTTGTGTTCGGCGATGCAGTTGCCAATGTATTTTGTTAGACCTACCAAATGGAAAAAGTATTTTAATCTTATAAATTCAGAAAAAGATGCAAGTAGAACTAAAGCAATAGAAGTATTTCCATATTTTTCATCACAATTATCAAGAAAAAAAGACTCAAATAAAGCAGATGCAATCCTAATTGCTAGTTTTTTTTATGAAACCTATAAAATAGAAGAGTAAATTAAATTTAATAAGGTCAAATTCATGACACATTTAAGTGTGAAATCTTAATTATGGAAGCTGATATAACATCTCAAGCGGTAGGACTAGCATCGAACACAGATTTTTCATTATGGAGCTTATTTATTCGAGCTGATTTCATTGTAAAAGCTGTAATACTTATACTTATTGGTTGTTCAATTTATTCATGGGCAGTCATTATTGAAAAGTTTAGATTATTTAAAAAAATCAACATAGAATCTGAAGAGTTTGAGCAAAAGTTTTGGAAATCAAAATCAGCAGAAACTTTTTATAATAATTTGCCTGTTAATTTAGAAAACCCTATGGCTTTATTATTTAAAGACTCCATGCAAACTTTGCTAAAAGCGAAGAGTAAATCTAATCTTAGTGACAGAATTAGTAGTGTGCTTGAAGTTAATATTGAAAAGCAAATATCAAATCTTGAAAAAGGTTTTACCTTTCTGGCAACAGTAGGATCTACGGCTCCTTTCATTGGCTTATTTGGAACAGTCTGGGGAATAATGAACTCATTTCAGTCTATTGCAATTTCAAGAAATACAAGCTTAGCAATAGTAGCACCTGGTATTGCAGAAGCTTTATTTGCAACTGCACTTGGTTTATTGGCCGCAATCCCAGCAGTTGTTGCATATAATAAATTTAATAATGACACAAAAAAGTATTCTCAAAAATTAGAAAACTTTTCTAAAAGATTTTTATCAATAATATAAAATGGCTTTCAAACTCAACCGTTCATCCAAAGAACCCATGAGTGAAATTAATGTCACACCTTTCGTAGACGTGATGTTAGTATTATTAATTATTTTTATGGTAACAGCACCACTCTTAACCGTTGGAGTACAAGTTGACTTACCAGAAAGTTCTGCAGACTCATTACCAGAAGAATTAGAACCACTAACTTTATCTATCAATTCAAAAGGTGAAATATTTATCCAAGAGTCAAAAGTTGAGTACGATAAAATAATAGCAAAAATTTTAGCTGTGTCTAAAAATAGAACAGATACAAGAATTTATGTTCGAGGAGATAAGTCAATAAATTATGGTAGAGTTTTAGAAATAATGGGAATGTTGTCTGGTTCTGGCTTTACCAAAGTAGCATTAATTTCTGAGCCATATAAAGAGAGGTAAATGAATGAATAGAAATATCGTTATTTCTTTTGGCCTTCATATTTTGTTAGTAATGATTACAGCAATGAGTCTCCCATTTCTTTCCAAAAAACCAATTAATCTTCCACCAATTGTGTCAGTTGAGCTAATTCAAATCACAGACAAGACCAACATCCCCTTTGCGCCAAAGGCTAAAAAAACAATAGAAAAAGTTAAAGAAAAAGAAAAAAAGTTAGTATCTGAGCAAGCCCCTCCAAAGAAAGTAAAAAAAATAAAACCAGATGCAGTTCCATTACCTGATAAAAAGATTGAAAAAATAAAAAAAATCAAAGATGAAAAACAGAATCCTGAAAAAGTAGAAACAGAAATTAAGCAGATTTCAGAATTTGAAAAAAAAGAACTCTTTGATACCAACAATATTGCAGCACTAATTGATAAATCTAAGATTGAAAAAGCTGAAACAAATAGAAAGATAGATAAAGTAACTCAAAACCAAGATAAAGAAATGGATTTTGGAGGATTAACTCTAAGCGAGGAAGATGCTTTAAAAGCTCAAATTTTTGGATGTTGGAGCATTCCTTTAGGTTTGCCATATAATGAAGATTTATTAGTTAGAATTAGGTTACAATTAAAACCAGATGGCTCTATTATAAGATCTGAAATTCTTGATCACGCCAGAATGAATAGACCTGGTCAAGGATTTTATAAAGTTTTAGCTGAAAGCGCATTAAGAGCTATAAAACTTTGCCAACCTCTTAGAGTACCAAGTACGGGGTATGAAAGGTGGAAAGAATTACAACTAAACTTTGATGCGCGAGAAATGCTAGAAGGATAAAATGATTTTAAGATATTTAATTATAATATTAATTTTGTTACCAATTAAAACTTTTGCTTTAATTGAAGTTGATATCACTAGAGGAAATTTAAGCCCTCTTCCTATTGCTGTCTCTCCTTTGTCAATAGATGAAAATTCAAAAAAAAATTTTAAAGATATTTTAAAAAAAGAAAACCTTGGATCTGAAATATCTATTATTGTTGAAAATAATTTAAAACAATCGGGTTTGTTCAACCCTATTAATAAAGATTCATTTCTTCAGAAACCAGATATTGCAAATTTAAAACCAAGGTTTGAGGATTGGAATTTAATAAAAGCCCAAGCATTAATAACAGGTAAGGTGACTTTTGTAGATGAAAAGTTAAGAGTAGAATTTAGATTATGGGATGTTTTAGCTGGAAAAGAAATGATGGCATTAGCATTTACAACGGTCCCAAGTAACTGGAGAAGAGTAGGTCATATAATAACAGATAAAGTTTATGAACGTTTGACAGGTGAAAGTGGTTATTTTGATACTAGAATTATTTATGTTGCTGAAGAAGGCTCAAAAACAAAAAGAATTAAAAAGTTAGCAATCATGGATCAAGATGGTTTTAACAATAAATTTTTAACATTAGGTAATGAATTAGTTTTAACTCCAAGATTTAGTCCAACAAATCAAATGGTCACATATCTTTCTTACTTTAAAAATTTACCAAGGGTTTATTTATTAGATGTTGAAACAGGTATGCAAGAAGTAGTTGGTGATTTTCCAGGCATGACATATGCACCCAGATTTTCACCTGATGGAAAAAAAATTATAATGAGTTTTGCTAAAGATGGAAGATCAGATATTTATACCATGGATCTAGAAAATAGAATTGTTGAAAGAATTACTAACCATCCATCGATTGATACATCTCCCTCATATTCTCCAGATGGAAAATTTATTACCTTTAATTCTGACAGAAGTGGTTATCAACAAATCTACATAATGAAAAATAATGGAAAAAATGTTAAAAGAATTTCATTTGGAAATGGTCTCTATGGAACGCCTGTATGGTCGCCTAGAGGTGATTTAATCGCATTCACCAAACTCCATAAAGGAAAATTTTATATTGGAGTAATGAGAACAGATGGAACTGGTGAGCGACTATTAACAGAAAATTTTTATCAAGAAGCCCCCTCTTGGTCTCCAAATGGAAGAGTTTTAATTTTTTATAGAGAAACAAAAACTGACTCGAAAGGAGAGGGGTTTACAGCCAAATTATGGTCTATTGATCTCACTGGATACAACGAAAAAATGGTTGAGACAGAAACTGACGCATCTGACCCATCATGGTCATCTTTATTAGGTAATTGATTACTAAATTGCTTGATTTTTTATCTTGAAACATCTATTTAGTTGTGAAAAAGTATGTAATACAAATTAGATTTAAGGAGCAAAAAAATGAACTTGAGTAAAACTATAAAAAACGGATTTTTAATATTAATTGCAAGTTTAGTTTTGACAGCTTGTGCAACAAAAAAAACAACAGGACAGCTTCAGGGAGATGTTTACACTGGATCTGATACGATTGAGTTTTTAGCTTCAGGTGTTCCTGACAGAGTTTTCTTTGCAACAAATGAAACAGTTCTTACAACTGCTTCAAGAGAAACTTTAAGAAAACAAGCTTCATGGTTAAGAAAAAATTCAGATATTAATGTTGTATTAGAAGGTCACGCTGATGAAAGAGGTACAAGAGAATACAATTTAGCATTAGGTGAAAGAAGAGCCAATTCTGCAAAAGACTACTTAATGACTTATGGTATTTCTTCAAACAGAATATCTACTCTTAGTTATGGTAAAGAAAGACCTGTAGATTCAGGATCAAACCCACTATCTTGGTCAAAAAACAGAAGATCAGTTACTGTAAAAACAAATTAGTCAAAAATTTTAAAAGACCCTTCTACTATTAAATGTACAGGGTCTTTTTTTTGCCATCATTATAATTACTAATCAATTTGAATGTTTAGTTATAAAAAAATATTTCGATTAAAAATATTATCAATTTCAATAATATTGTTATTTAGTAGCTTAAGCTTTGCTGATAATCATAATATAAATGAGACTTTGGAATTAATTCAAAAAAATTTGAGAACATTAGAAAAAGCAGTTTACTCAGGCTCTTTAAATTTAGGTGATAATTCAAAAAACTCAAACAAACAAAGTGTGCTTGATCAAAATTCAGAGGATGTACTTACACGGCATTTATTAAAATTATCAGAAATTGAGGGTCAGTTTCAGGTATTAACAAATAAATTTGAAGAAATAAATTTTAAACTAGATAAGCTAGCTAGTAGACTTTCAAAAGTTCAAGCAGATAATCAAATGAGATTTCAAGAAATAGAAAATGCTTTACCCTCAGTCAATAGTGATAAAAAAACAACCACTAAAACAAAAAAGGAAAATGATAAAGATTTACCAGGATCTTCACAGCCACAAGACCTAGGTTCAATTTCATATGAAAACACAGATAATTCTCAAACAACACAACAGACACAATCAGTAGACGCAACTGCAACAATTATTACAGAAAACTTTAAGACTGAAGAAAATATTTTACCAGTTGGTGAACCCAAAAAACAATATGAATTTGCAACCAGTTTTTTAAAGGTAGGTGATTACAGTACAGCTGAGAGAGCATTTAGAGAATTTGTGTTAACAAATCCAGATCATGATTTAGCCGGTAATGCTCAATATTGGTATGCAGAAACATTCAGGATAAGACAACTTTACACTGACGCTGCAACAGCATATCTTGAAGGATATCAAAAATACCCTAAAGGAAATAAAGCCCCTATAAATTTACTAAAACTGGGTATATCAATGGTCCAGATAGGAGAAAAGGATCAAGGGTGCAAAATGATTGATGCAGTAGAAAAACAATATCCTAAAGCAAATCAATCAGTGTTACAAAAAGCAAAGTATGAATCTAAAAAATTTGAATGTTCAAAACCAAAAACATAAAAAAATTCTTAGCAAGTTAAATAAAAAAAAAATATCTAAAATCTATAATAAATTTTCAGGCTCACTAAACCTTAAAAAAGACTTTGCAGTAGCCGTTTCAGGTGGACCAGATAGCTTGGCATTAGCATATTTAACTAAATGTTATTCTTTAAAAAATAAAATAAAAGTTAAATATTACATAGTAAATCATAAACTTCGGAAAGAATCCTCATTAGAAGCAGAGACTGTGAGAAAAGTTTTAAAAAAGATTGATATTAAATGTACAATCTTGAATTGGAACGGAAAAAAACCCTTAAAAAAGATTCAAGCAACAGCTAGAGACAAGAGATATTCTTTATTAGTAAACGAGTGTAAAAAAAATAGTATCAAATATCTATTATTGGGACATCATTTAAATGACTTGTTTGAAAATTTTTTTATTAGAATAGTTAGAGGTAGTGGATTAAATGGATTAATTTCATTAAATAAAAATATAAAATATAGAGATCAAGATTTAAGTATTTTAAGGCCATTACTAGATTTGGAAAAAAAAGAACTACTTCACATCTCTAATGAAGTTTTTAGTTTTTTCGTTAAAGATCCTTCAAATACAAATGAAAATTATAAAAGAACCAGAATTAGAAATTTGTTAGATTCTTTAGAAAAAGAGGGTTTGGATATAAAAAAACTAAAATTAACTATTGATCACTTAAAAGATTCAAATGAGTCAATTAAATTTTATGTAAATAAAAATTTAAAAAATAATGTTGTTTTCTTAAAATCAAAAAATAATTATATTTTAAGTTATGATTTTTTTAATCAATCACATGAAGTTATTTTTAGATCTTTATCAAATTTAATACAAAAACTTGGAAAAAAATATTATCCTGTTAGAGGAAAAAGCATAAACGAATTAGTTAAAAAAATTAATGGGAGGTCTTTTAAAAAGATTACTCTAGGAGGGTGCTTTGTTGAAAGAGTTAACGATACTATATTAATATCTAAAGAAATTTAGCATAAAGTCTAAATTTTGTAACAATTTGACACTTGTTTAATTGATAATAATTATTATCTTATGTATATGAATATAAAAAATTTAGCAATGTGGGCTGTAATAGTCTTTTTAACAATTGGTCTTTACAATATGTTTAAAAACCCACAAGCAACCGCAGGTAAAAGTAATTCAATAATATTTTCAGAGTTTTTAACAGAAGTTGAAAATGGTGGAGTTGTGAAGGTTGAGATAAAAGGAAACAACATAAGAGGATTACTTGCAAATGGAAATTCTTTTTCTACATACTCACCAAATTATCCAAACTTAATTGAAAAATTGTCTAGTAAGGGTGTAAGTATTTCAGCTGCCCCTTTAGAGGATAAAATGCCATCTTTATTTGGAGTGCTATTATCATGGTTTCCAATGTTGCTATTAATTGCTGTTTGGATTTTCTTTATGAGACAAATGCAAGGAGGCAAAGGTGGAGCTATGGGTTTTGGCAAGTCCAAGGCTAAAATGATGAATGAGCTAAAAGGTAAAGTTACTTTTGATGACGTTGCTGGAGTAGAAGAAGCTAAAGAAGAGGTAGAAGAAGTGGTTCAATTTTTAAAAGATCCTAAAAAATTTAGTAGACTTGGTGGAAAAATACCAAGAGGATGTCTGTTAGTTGGCCAACCAGGAACGGGTAAAACTTTACTTGCTAGAGCTATAGCTGGTGAAGCAGGAGTTCCATTCTTTACCATATCAGGTTCAGATTTTGTTGAAATGTTTGTAGGTGTCGGAGCGTCAAGAGTTAGAGATATGTTTGAACAAGGCAAAAAAAATTCACCATGTATTATTTTTATAGATGAGATAGATGCTGTTGGAAGAAGTAGAGGAGCTGGTCTTGGAGGTGGTAATGATGAAAGAGAACAAACCTTAAATCAGTTATTAGTTGAAATGGATGGTTTTGAAACCAATGAAGGTGTAATAATAATTGCAGCCACAAACAGACCTGATGTACTAGATCCAGCATTATTAAGACCAGGCAGATTTGATAGACAGGTAGTGGTCGGACTTCCAGATATTATAGGAAGAGAAAAAATATTAAAAGTTCATGTGAAAAAAATTAAGATGGCTCCAGATGTAAATTTAAGAACAGTAGCAAGAGGAACTCCAGGATTTTCAGGTGCGGACTTAGCAAATATTGTTAATGAAGCAGCATTACTTGCTGCGAGAAAAAATAAAAGGATAGTTACTCTAACTGAGTTTGAAGAAGCTAGAGATAAAGTGATGATGGGATCAGAAAGAAGATCTATGGTTATGACGGAAGAAGAAAAAACTTTAACAGCTTATCACGAGGCAGGACATGCAATAGTAACTATTAATGAGGATGCAGCTCATCCTATTCATAAGGCAACAATTATTCCAAGAGGTAGAGCATTGGGAATGGTGATGCAATTACCAGAAAGAGATGAATTGTCCCAAACACGGGAGCAATTACATGCTCAGCTAGCTATAGCTATGGGTGGAAGAGTAGCAGAAGAAATTATATTTGGTGAAGATAAGGTTACAACTGGTGCGTCGAGTGATATAGAACAAGCGACGCAAAGAGCAAAAGCTATGGTAATGAAAGCAGGTCTTAGTAAAGAATTAGGACCAGTTGCTTATGGCTCAAATGAAGAAGAGGTATTTTTAGGTAGATCTGTTGCGAGGACTCAAAATATGTCAGAAGAAACTGCGAAAAAAGTAGATTCTGAAATTAGAAAAATTGTAGACAAAGGCTATGAAAGGGCAAGAAAAGTTTTAACTGAAAAAATTGATGATTTGCATAAATTGGCAAAAGCTCTATTAACATATGAAACACTTTCTGGTGAAGAAATAGAAAACTTAATAAATAAAAACATATACCCCAGCAATAAAGAAGATTTAAAAGTTGAAGATGAAGATAAAAATTCAGCTTTAAGCTCAATGGGTCTTAAGCCAAAAATAGTTCACTAAAGATAAATGAAAAAGTATTACACAAGAGCGTGTAATTTTTTTTATGGTAAAATATCAGTAGAATTAGTTAATCAAAAAAAAACACTTCCATTAAGAGGCAATAAAGAAATTTCATTTAATAAGATTGAGATTATCACAAGAAATTCAAAAAAAATTATTGGTCTTGAAAATTTAAAAAAATTACCCTTATTGTTAAAAAAAAAAATTGAAAACGATATTCAAATAATTGTTAAAAAAAATAAAAATTTTTCGAATTTAAATTTTAAAAAAATCCCAAACATAATGGGGATATTAAATCTAACACCCGATAGTTTTTCTGATGGTGGTAAGTTTAACAAAAAAAAAGTAGGCTTAAAACATGCAATTGACTTGTTCAAATTTGGTGCTGATATAGTTGATGTTGGAGGTGAGTCTACAAGACCAGGATCTAAATCTATTAGTGAAAAAACAGAATGGAAAAGAATTGAAAAAATTATAAAAAGAATTAGCAAAAAAATTCCACTTTCTTTAGACACAAGAAAATCTAATATTATGAACAAAGGAATTAAACTTGGGATCAAGCTTATTAATGATGTTTCGGGATTAAGTTATGATATTAAAACGATAGAAATATTAAAAAAAAATAAATCTCCATTTGTAATTCAGCATTCACAAGGAACTCCAGAGAATATGCAAAATAACCCAAAGTATAAAAATGAGTTATTGGATATATATGATTTTTTCGAGGAAAAGATAAAATTTTTAAGGACCAGAGGTATAAAACACAATAATATTATACTAGATCCAGGCATTGGTTTTGGAAAAAATTTGAAACATAATATGAATTTAATAAGAAACATTTCTATTTTCCATACCTTAGGTTTTCCTGTATTACTTGGACTTTCTAGAAAGAAATTTATTAAAGAGTTATCTAAAAAAAATGATACTAAGAAAAGGGTGGGTGGAACAATTGCTTCTTCTTTGTATTCAATGATGCAAGGAGTTCAAGTTTTAAGAATTCATGATGTGAACGAATTAATGCAAAGTATAAAAATATTTAAACAACTGATAAGAGGTTAATGACAAAAAAATATTTTGGAACAGATGGAATAAGAGGCCTTGTAAATAGTAGTAAAATTAATGGTGATATGTTTTTTAAATTTGGCCTTGCTTCAGGAACTTATTTTAAAACTCAAAAAAAAAAAAAACAAATAGCAATAATTGCAAAAGATACTAGATTATCTGGATATACACTAGAGCCTGCTTTAGTGTCTGGTCTTACATCAGCTGGAATGCACGTTTATACTTTAGGCCCATTGCCAACAAATGGGCTTGCTATGTTAACAAAGGTAATGAAGGCAAACATGGGCATTATGATTACAGCTTCTCATAATCCATATCATGATAATGGGCTAAAACTATTTGGTCCAGATGGTTTGAAACTGTCAGATAAAATTGAAAAAAAAATTGAAACTCTAATTGATAAAAAAATTAGTAATTCTTTGTCAAAACCCAAGGCATTAGGAAGAGTTAAAAGATTAGAGTCCGCAAATGATGATTACATCAAAATACTAAAAAAAAATTTTCCAAAAAACTTTAACCTTAAAGGTCTAAGAATAGTTATTGATTGTGCTAATGGTGCTGCCTACAAAGCAGGGCCAGAATTATTAAAATCTTTAGGTGCTAAAGTATTTTCAATTGGAGTTGAACCTAATGGTATTAATATTAATAAAAATTGTGGCTCTACATTTCCAAGTAAAATTAAACTTGCAGTAAAAAAATACAAGGCACATATAGGAATTTCACTTGATGGAGATGCTGATAGAATTATTATGTGTGATGAAAGTGGCATGATAATTGATGGAGATCAAATAATTGCTGCTTTGGCAATTAGATGGAAAAGAAAAAAAATGCTAAAGGGAGGTGTTATTGGCACTTTGATGTCTAATTATGGACTAGAAAAATTTTTTAGAGCTCAAAATATAAAATTTTTAAGGTCAGATGTAGGTGATCGTTTTGTAAAAGAAAAAATGAAAAAAAATAATTTTAATCTAGGTGGTGAACAATCTGGTCATATTATTTTAGGTAAATATGCAACCACAGGAGATGGCCTGTTAGTTGCTTTAGAAGTTTTATTTTCGTTAAGAAAAGGAAAAAAAGCTAGTAATTTTTTTGATACTTTTAAAAAAACTCCTCAAATATTGGAAAATATTGAGGTAAAGGATAAAACAATAATCAATAAAATTGATATTAAAAAATCTGTTAAATCTTCAGAAAAATTAATAAAAGGATATGGAAGAATATTAGTTAGAAGTTCAGGAACAGAATCAAAAATTAGAGTAATGGGAGAGAGTGAAAATATCAAACTACTTCAAAAATGCTTAAAAACTATAATTAAAAAGATTAAATAGATTGAAACCAAAGTCTAAAATATTAATTATTGCTGGTTCAGATTCATCTGGTGGGGCTGGAATTCAAGCTGATATAAAAACTATTACTGCATTAGGCTCATATGCAATGACAGCAATAACTGCTGTTACAATTCAAAATACAACAGGTGTAAAATCAATAGTGCCCATTGATCCAAAGGAAATATCAAATCAAATTGAATTTACTTCAAAAGATATTAAACCTGATGCAATAAAAATTGGAATGCTACACTCTTCAAGTGTAATAAAAGCAGTAATTAATTCACTAGACCTTATTAATGTTAAAAAAATAATTTTAGACCCTGTCATGGTTGCTAAAGGAGGTGCAAAGCTAATAGATGACAAGGCAATTCAATTGTTAAAAACTAAGTTAATAAAAAAAGTTAGTTTAATAACTCCAAATATTCCAGAGGCTGAAATATTAACTGGAACTAAAATAAAAACAAAAGAGGATATGATTTTTGCTTCTAGTAAATTAATTGAATTAGGAGCAGAAAATGTTTTTATTAAAGGTGGCCACTTAAACTTTAAAATTGTGCAAGATATTTTTGTTAATAAAAAAGAAATTCTTTTCATAAAAAATAGAAGAATTGCAACCAGTAATACACATGGGACGGGTTGCACTTTATCATCTGCTATCTCTTCTTTTTACGCTTGTGGAAAAACCTTAAAGAGATCTTGTGAGCTAGCTACTAAATATGTAAACAATTCCATAAGATCTAACCTTAATTATGGTAAAGGCCAAGGTCCTATAAATCATTTGAGTTCAATTATTATAGATAGAAGATTTAGATAATGAAAAATGTAGTAGTTGTTGGTTCACAGTGGGGTGATGAAGGAAAAGGAAAAATAGTTGATTGGTTATCAGATCAAGCAGATGTTGTAATTCGTTTTCAAGGAGGTCATAATGCTGGTCACACATTGGTAATTAATGGAGTTACTTATAAATTAAGATTACTACCTTCTGGAATCGTCAGAAAAAATAAAATATCTATTATTGGTAATGGTGTTGTGGTTGATCCTTGGGCTCTATTAGAAGAAATTAAAGAAATTAAATCAAAAGGTGTTGAAGTAAATGTAGATAATTTTATTATTTCTGAATCTGCAAATCTTATTTTACCTTTTCACAGAGAAATGGATGAGATAAGAGAAGATGCAGCTGGTAAAGGAAAAATTGGCACCACAAGACGAGGAATTGGACCTGCATATGAAGATAAAGTTGGAAGACGATCTATTCGAGTTATGGATTTAAGGTCTGAAACAAATCTAGACCAAAGGTTAAAAACTGTGCTTCTTCATCATAATGCAATTAGAAAAGGATTAGGTAAAAAAATTTTTGAAAAAGATAAATTAAAAAAAGACCTGTTAAAAATTGCACCAGAAATATTAAAATTTTCTCAACCTGTATGGCTTCGAATTGATGAATTTAAAAAACAAAGAAAAAAAATATTATTTGAAGGTGCGCAAGGAATTTTATTAGACGTAGACCATGGAACATATCCTTACGTAACTTCTTCTAACACAGTTGCTTCAAGTGCCGCCACAGGAACTGGATGTGGACCAAATTCCATTCACTATGTCCTTGGAATAACCAAAGCTTATACAACAAGAGTTGGGGAAGGTCCTTTTCCTACCGAACTAACAGATGAGACGGGAGAATTGCTGGGTTCAAGAGGAAAAGAATTTGGAACAGTAACAAGTAGAAAAAGAAGATGCGGTTGGTTTGATGGAGTTCTAGTGAGACAAACAATAAAAATTTCTGGAATAGACGGAATTGCATTAACTAAATTAGACGTCCTAGATGAACTTGATGAAATTAAGGTGTGTATCGAATATCAATTGGATGGAAAAAAAATGGATTATCTTCCAGCTGCAGTTGAAGATCAACTTAAGATAAAACCAGTTTACAAAACATTTCCTGGCTGGAAAAGTTCTACTCAAGGGATTAAAAATATTGAGTCTTTGCCAGACAATGCAAAAAATTATGTTTATGCTTTAGAAGATTTTATAGGAACGAAGATTTCTAGTATTTCAACAAGCCCGGAACGTGAAGATACAATTCTTTTAGTAAATCCTTTTGACGTTTAGTTTACTGGAAGTAAATTTTTTGATTTAGCAGATAATAGCATATGTTTTTGAAGTTTTTCAAACGCTTTATTTTCTATCTGTCTAATTCTTTCTCTACTAATTTTGTATTTTTTGCTTAAATCTTCTAACGTTGTAGGCTCGTCATTTAATCTTCTAGAATAAAGAATTTCTCTCTCTCTTTCATTAAGAGTCTTTATAGAATTTTTAAGTAAACTTTGTCTTTGTCCCATTTCTTCTTGGTGTGCAAATTTTAGATCATGATCTAGTTCTTTATCCACCAACCAGTCTTGCCATTCATCACCATCTTCTCCAACTTGAGCATTCAAAGAAAACTCTTTACCAGAAAGCCTTCTATTCATTGAAACAACTTCATGTTCACTAACGTCTAATTTATTAGCTATTTCATTTACATGTTCAGGTCTTAAATCACCTTCAGATTGAGGTGCAATTTGATTTTTAATTTTTTTTAAATTAAAAAATAATTTTTTTTGCGCAGTCGTAGTTCCTATTTTAACTAAACTCCAAGATCTTAATATATATTCTTGAATTGAAGCTCTAATCCACCACATTGCATAGGTTGCTAATCTAAAACCTTTTTCTGGTTCAAATTTTTTAACTGCTTGCATCAAACCTACATTTCCCTCTGAAATCATTTCATTAACAGGAAGCCCATACCCTCTATAACCCATCGCAATTTTAGCAACAAGTCTAAGATGACTCGTAACAAGTTTTTCAGCGGCTTTAACATTTCCTGTTGTTTTCCAATTTTTTGCTAGCATATATTCCTCTTCTGCTGCCAACATTGGAAACTTTTTAATTTGTTCAAGGTAAACAGATAGGCCACCCTCATTTGAAAGTGTAGGAAGATTACTGTTTATTGTAGTACTCATAAGTTGTATTTATTTAATTAACTTTAATAATATTTCAAGCATTTATTTGCTAGTATTTCTAAGCAATAATAAAATATTTTCAAGTTCTTGTGGCAAAATTGAGGTAAAAACCATTTCTTTGTTAGTTTTAGGGTGAATAAAACCTAACGTTTGTGCGTGAAGAAATTGTCTATTCAGTTTATAAATTAAGTTTTCTAAATTTGTATCTATATTTTTTAGTTTTTTGTATTTTTTTTTATACTTACCATCACCCATAATACTATTACCCATATGAGTCATATGGACTCTTATTTGATGAGTTCTTCCTGTTTCCAGTCTACATTCAACTAAGCTTAGTGTAGGAGTTTTATCATTTTCAAAAACTTCTATAGTTTTATAATTAGTTATTGCTTTTTTGCCTTTAGAACTACTAACTTCCATCATTTGTCTATTTTTTGAACTTCTTGTTATGAAGGTATCAATTTTTCCAGATGATGGTCTAAGTTTTCCCCAAATTAAAAGTTGATAAGTTCTTGTAATTGTATGTTCACTAAATTGATGGGATAAATTCTCATGAGCTACATTATTTTTAGCAACAACTATTAACCCAGAAGTATCCTTATCTATTCTGTGAACGATGCCTGGTCTTAATTCGTCCCCAATAGTAGATAGTGAATCTTTGTCGTAATGTATTAAAGCATTTACAATCGTTTCATCATAATTACCAGCACCAGGATGCATAATAATTCCAGCTGGTTTATTTATTACCAACAAGTCTTCATCCTCATAAATAATTTCTAATTTAAAATCATAGGGTTTTAATGAAGCTTCTTTTGGCTCTGGAATTTCAAGGCTAATTTTGTCTCCGAAATAGATTTTTTTTGAGGGATTATTAATAATTGTATCATTTAATTTTAATTTTTCTTTTAGAATTAAATTTTTGATTCTAGTTCTGCTAAGTAACTTTTCTCTTTTATTAACAAAAACATCAAGCCTTAGATTATTTTCATTTTCTTCAACTATTAAATTAATGTTTTTTTCCATAAAATGTAATATTAATACTATATGCGCTTGTAGCTCAACTGGATAGAGTGCCTGACTTCGAATCAGGAGGTTCTAGGTTCGACTCCTAGCAGGCGCACCACACTAGTCTTTGATAATTAGCCGACAGGTAAAATCAACTCTATGAAGCCATATTTTTTGATTTACAAAATATTCATCTACGGCAGCTTTTACACCTGGGCAAAATCCATAATCATCGATATGTAAAATTCCACCTTTAACTAGTTTGGGGTATAAAATTTCGAGTTGTAATTTTGTTGTTAAATACAGGTCTGTATCCATCCTTAACAAGGATATTTTACTAGGAAGATTTTTTTTGTCTTTCAGAGTTTTTAAAACATCACCTTTGATTAAAATAGGTAGGTACTTTTCATTCGTAATAAATGTCTTTAAAATATTCTCTACTTCACTCTTATTTGGATAAAAGTTGTTTATTTTTTTTTCTGGTGTGACTTTTTTATTTTTAATAGAAACATCTTTATTATGTAATGGCGCATCAAAAAAACCATCTTCAAATGTGTCATATCCATAAATTTTTAAATCAATTAAATATTTTTCAGCGTATTGAGCCATGATTCCTAAACTTCCACCTTTAAAAACTCCACATTCTACGAAATCACCTTGAATTTTGTTGTTGGATATATATCTAATAGATTGTATTAATGACCAGATATTTGGCTTTTTACAAAGTGCATAATTTAATGCTTTATTAATATTTGACATATCCTCATCGTTACATTCAATAATATATTCACCATACCTGTCATTAAAATTATTTTTTCTTAAAATTTCAAATCCAAAAAAAGAAAAAATTTTTTTTATAATTTTTTTTAATATAGAACTGTTAATTTCGTGAGAACTAGCCATAGTTTAGTTTTATTTTTTAATTAATAACTAATTTTTTTAAAAATAGGTAACAAAATAAAGATATATCAGTAAATAAATAAAAAACATTTAAATATTTGAATTAAGGGTTCAAAAATTTGACGCTCTATTTAGTCGGTCATTTATTGCTTTTCCTAATCCTTTATTTGAAATTCTTTCAACAGCAATAGATTTATAACCTGCATTTTTAATTTTTCTCAAGCAAGAGTATAGATTTTTTGCAGCCTCATTTAAATTATTTTTTTTACTAATATAAAAATAATCATTTGATTTAATTTTTCTTTTTTTAATTAGAATAAAAGCTTGATCTTTTTTGGGTTCAACAATATTCATTTGTAATGGTATTCCTGGTGAATAATGAATACGCATTTGCCCAGAGGTAATTATTTTTTTTGGTGTTATATTAATATTCATTTTACTTCCTAAAACTTTTTGAATTTTTTCAATATTCAGACCACCTAACCTTAATACAGTAGGTTTGTCTGTGAGATTAATTATTGTTGATTCTAATCCTATAGTAGATTTTCCACCATCTAAAATATATTTGATATTTTTTCCAAACTCTTCTCTAACATCGGTAGCTTTAACTGCACTTACTCTATTAGAGATGTTAGCACTGGGTGCAGCTAAAGGATAATCTAATAACTTCAATAGATTTTTTAACATTTTATGGTTAGGAAACCTCACAGCTAAATTTTTTGAGTGATTAGTTATGTTTCTTGAAATTTTAGAATCTTTTTTTAACTTTAAAATATATGTTATTGGCCCAGGGGAAAACTTCTTATATAATTTAATAAAATTATCATTTATTAAGCAATCTTTTTTTAATGAATTGATATCTAAATAATGGACAATTAAAGGGTTAGTTTTTGGTCTATTTTTAAGTTTAAATATTTTTTTAACAGCTACATTTGAGTACGCATTTGCAGCCAAACCATAGACAGTTTCAGTTGGAACACCTATACAGCAATTTTTATCAAGGTATTTTTTTGCTTTTTTAATATTTGATTGATTAAATTTCATATATTAATAATTATTATTATATGAATGATAAAAATTTACCACCTGATAATGATACACTATCTTTAGAAGAATTAACAAAAGAAGCAAATAATATTATTGAGTCTTTAGAAGCAGAAAAAGACCTTCAGAATTCAATTGAATCTTATCAGGAATTACTAAAATTAAATAGTGTTATTGAAAAAAAATTTTATAAAACTTCAAAAACAATTAATGAAGAAACAAAAAGTAAAATAAAAAATATAATCAAAAAAAATGAAAAATAAACTTATTAAAGTAGCAAAAGATACAAATTTATTTTTAAAAAAATTTATTAATCAACAAAAAAAAACAGAGTTAGTAACAGCTATGAAGTATGGTTTGTTTCCAGGAGGAAAAAAGATTAGATCAAAAATTTTATTAGACATAGGGACTATGTTTAAAATTGAATATAAAACTTTAATTGTTATAGGTGCTGCAGTAGAATGCATTCATGCATATTCTCTTATACATGATGATTTACCTTGCATGGATAATGACAGGATAAGAAGAGGAAAACTTTCTACTCATATTAAATTTGGAGAGTCTACAGCTGTCCTTGCTGGAAACTCTCTTTTAACAATGGCGTTTGAAATTCTAACCAGTTCAAACTTAAAGATTAGTGAAAAAACAAAAGTAGATTTAGTTCAAAATTTATCTGAAACTTCTGGACACTTGGGGATTGCAGGAGGCCAATATTTAGATTTAAGTTTTGAAAAGAAGAAAATATCTAAAAATAGAATTATAGATATGGAAAAAAAAAAAACAGGAAAGCTATTTAGTTTTTGTTGTACAGCACCAGTCATTATTAAAAAGAAAAATAAAAAAGATATAAGGTTTTTTGAAAATATTGGTGCAAGTATTGGTCTTTTATTTCAAATAGCTGATGACCTTATTGATTTTAAAGGTTCTTCTAAAACTGCTGGAAAAATAACAGGGAAAGATAAGAAAAAAGGTAAAGCAACTTTAATCAGTTTACTGGGGCATCAAAATGCTATTAAATATGGTGATAAAATTAGATTCAAAATAATTAAAGATTTAAAAAAGCGTAAATTAAGATCTGATAATTTGAATGAAACTTTAGAATATATCTTAACAAGAAATAAATGATTCAAGATTATAAATTTTTAAAAGATATTAATTTTCCTTCTGACCTAAGAAAGTTATCTGAAAATAATCTTCAAGAGTTGTCTAATGAAGTCAGAGCAGAAATGATTAATGCTGTGTCTGAAACTGGTGGACACCTAGGTGCAGGTTTAGGTGTTGTTGAGCTGACTGTCGCCTTACATTACATATTTGATACTCCTAATGATAAGTTAATTTGGGATGTGGGCCATCAAACATATCCTCACAAAATTTTAACAGGCAGGAAATCAAAAATTAAAACCTTAAGACAGGGCAATGGTTTGTCTGGATTTACCAAAAGATCTGAAAGTGAATATGATCCATTCGGTGCAGCGCATAGTTCAACATCTATATCTTCTGCCTTAGGAATAGCCGAAGCAAACAAGCTTTCAAATAAATCAAATAATGTAATAGCTGTTATTGGAGATGGTGCAATTAGCGCTGGGATGGCCTATGAGGCAATGAATAATGCAGGTGCTTCAAAAACTAAAATGATTGTCATTTTAAATGATAATGACATGTCAATTGCTAAACCTGTAGGTGCTATGAGAACTTATTTAGCAAAACTTTTAACAGGAAAAGTTTATTTTAATTTAAGAGAAACATTTAAATTAATTATGTCAGCTTTTTCTAAAAGATTTAGTGCAAAAGCAGGAAAAGCTGAAGATTTTTTACGTTCAGCAGTAACCGGTGGTACTCTTTTTAATTCTTTAGGATTTTATTATGTGGGTCCAATTGATGGACATGATCTGACAACCCTTTTGCCAATTTTAAAAAATGCAAGAGACTCTAAACATCAAGGTCCGATTATGATTCATATCAAAACACAAAAAGGAAAAGGTTATTCGTATGCTGAAAAAGCAACTGATCATTATCACGGTGTTTCAAAATTTGACGTTGTAACTGGAGAGCAGCTAAAAAGTGGAACTAATCTACCAGCCTATACAAAAGTTTTTGCAAATACTTTAGTTAAACATGCAGAAAGAGATAGTAAAATTGTAGGAGTTACAGCTGCAATGCCAGGTGGAACAGGCATGGATATTTTTGCTAAAAAGTTTCCAAAAAGAATGTTTGATGTTGGGATAGCGGAACAACATGGAGTTACTTTTGCTGCAGGAATAGCAACAGAAGGATATAAACCCTATGTTGCAATTTATTCGACTTTTCTACAAAGAGCTTATGATCAAGTGGTTCATGATGTGGCTATTCAAAGCTTACCCGTGAGGTTCATAATTGATAGAGCAGGTTTGGTTGGTGCTGATGGATCAACTCATGCAGGTTCATTTGATATTACTTATCTTTCTACACTTCCTAATTTTATAGTAATGGCTCCAAGTGATGAGTCGGAATTAGTTAAAATGATAAACACTTCGATGAATATTAATAATAAACCAAGTGCCATTAGATATCCAAGAGGCAGTGGAATTGGATTGGAATTGCCATCCATAGATGAAAAAGTAGAAATAGGAAAAGGAAGGATTATTCAAGAAGGAAAACAAGTTTGCATTTTAAGTATAGGAACAAGGTTAGAAGAATGTAAAATTGCATCTGAAGAATTAAAAAATAAAGGAATTCAATCAACAATAGTCGATGCAAGGTTTGCTAAACCTTTGGACCAAGAACTTATTTTAAAATGTGCAAGAGAACATGAGGTAATGATTACTGTAGAAGAGGGCTCTATAGGTGGTTTTGGTTCTCATGTAGAAAATTTATTATCAGAAAAAGGTATATTTGATAAAGGTTTAAAATTTAGATCTATGACATTGCCTGATACTTTTATCGAACAAGATAATCCAAAAAAAATGTATGATATTGCTGGCCTTAATGCGTCTCAAATTTCAAAAAAAATATTAGATATTTTATTTACAAAAGAGTCGATTAAAGCAGTTAAAAATTAAATTTAAAATATTAGCTACACTGAGCTTTGTTCATTAAGTAATGATCTAATAAAACACAATTCATCATTGCTTCACCTACAGGGACCGCACGAATACCAACACATGGATCATGTCTACCTTTAACAGAGATTGTGGTATTTTTTCCAAACTTATCTATAGTTTTTCTAGTAGTTAATATGGATGATGTTGGCTTAACTGCAAACGAAACAACAATTTCTTGTCCTGAAGAAATTCCGCCAAGTATTCCACCAGCATTGTTAGAATTAAATTTCAATTTTTTACCTTTTTGCGAAATTTCATCTGAGTTTTGTTCTCCACTTAATTGTGCAGAGTTCATACCCGAGCCAATATTAACTCCTTTAACAGCATTGATACTCATCATCGCGGAAGCAATATCCATATCTAATTTAGAATAAATTGGAGCACCCAACCCAATAGGAATTCCTCTGGCTCTTACTTCTATAACTGCACCACAAGAAGATCCAGATTTTCTTACATCTAACAGGTATTTTTTCCATAGTTTTAATATACTTTTATCTGGGCAAAAAAATGGATTTTTTTTAATTACTTGATCATTCCATTTAGCAGTATCACATCCTAATATTCCTAATTGAGTAACTGCACCTACAACTTTAAATTTTTTACCTAATTTATTTTCTAAAACTTTTTTAGCAATTGCTCCTGCAGCAACTCTTGCAGCCGTTTCTCTTGCAGAAGATCTTCCACCACCCCTATAATCTCTTATTCCGTATTTTTTAAAATATGTAAAATCAGCATGTCCAGGTCGAAATTTATCTTTTATATTTCCGTAATCTTTCGACCTCATGTCTTGATTGTAAATAATTAGAGAAATGGGGGTTCCAGTTGTTTTACCTTCAAAAACTCCTGACAAAATTTGGACTTTATCATCCTCTTTTCTTTGAGTTGTAAATTTTGACTGTCCAGGCTTTCTTTTGTCTAACTCGACTTGAATATCTTGTTCTTTCAACTTTATATTGGGTGGACAGCCATCAACAATACAACCTAATGCAGGACCATGAGATTCTCCCCAAGTTGTGAAACGAAATTGCTTTCCAAAAGTATTAAATGACATTATCTATATTATATAGATTATTTTGTTATAATTATGAATCAAAAAAACTTATTAGGCCTTAATAACTGCTTTTTAGATAAAAATGATCCAATAGACTTATTTGAAGTTTGGATGAATGAAGCAAAAAAAACAGAACCAAATGATCCAAATGCAGTAGCATTAGGAACGTCTGATCATAATAATTCACCATCAATTAGGATGGTTTTGTTAAAAGACTTTAATAAAGATGGATTTGTTTTTTATACAAATTTAAATAGTCAAAAAGGAAATGATCTTAAAAAAAATCCAAAAGCTGCAATGTGTTTTCATTGGAAAAGTCTTTTAAGACAAATAAGGATTAATGGAGTTGTACAAAAAGTTTCTGATAAAGTGGCAGACGAATATTACAACACCAGAGGCTATGAAAGTAGAATTGGTGCATGGGCCTCAAAGCAAAGTTCTATATTATTTAATAGAGATGAACTTTTAAATTCAATAGAGATATATAGAAAAAAATATAATAATAAAAATGAAGTACCAAGACCAGATCATTGGTCAGGCTGGAACTTAATTCCCACAAGTATAGAATTTTGGCTAGATGGTGATAGCAGAATTCATGAAAGGCTTAAGTATACTAAAGATGATGATGGTAACTGGAGCAAGTCTTTATTGAGTCCCTAGAAAGTTCTTTCTAAGCTAAAAGAAGTGAGATTTTCTAAAATTTTTTTTTCATCACTATCTTTGAATACTGTTAAGGAATTTGATGCAAGATTTATAAAATGTTCAGCTTTTTTATAACATTTATTAATTATATTGTATTTCTTAATAAGATCTAAGGTAAATTTTAAATCATCATCTGATCTTACTTCTTGTTTAAAAATATTTCTTAACTTTTCTTTTTCAACAGAAGTTACACTTTGAAACAATAAAATTATAGGTAAAGTAATCTTACCTTCGAGAAAATCTTTACCAATTTTTTTACCAAAAAATTTTAAATCAGAGTTATAATCTAAAGTGTCGTCAGCAATTTGAAATGTTAAACCTAAATTTTTTCCATAAAACTCTAGCGCTTCTTTTTCTTTAGTTTCTTTATTAGATAAAACTGCACCAACCTTAGTTGCAGCAGAAAAAAGTTCAGCTGTTTTAGCTGTGATAATTTTGAAATAAGTTTCTTCTAGCATATCAACTTCACCTTTGTGTTGAAGTTGTAATACTTCTCCCTGAGCAATTTTTGCAGAAGTAGATGATAAAAGTTTTAGAACTTCTAAGTTACCATCTTCTACCATCATCTCAAAACATCTGCTTAAAAGATAATCTCCAATTAATACAGAAGAATGATTTCCCCAAATTGAATTTAATGTTTTTTTGCCTCTTCTGATGTTTCCAAGATCAATAACATCATCATGCATTAAGGTTGCACCATGTATCATTTCCACACATGCAGCTAAATTAATATCTCTACCACCCTTGTTGTATCCACATAACTTAGCGGACCCAAGAGTTAATAGTGCTCGTAATCTTTTACCACCCGTTTCTATGTGGTAATCTGTCATTATTTGAACCAAATCAACTTCACTTAAAAGCTTAGATTTAATTTTTTCTTCAACTAAAACTAATTTTTCATCAACCGAATCTTTTAGTTGAAAATAAGAATTATTTATTTGGTTTTTAAGCTGAACAACTGTTCCCATAAAAATAAGTTAGTATAATTAAGTTATATTTATTACTTATCAATTGACGCACCTAAATCTTCAACTATAAGTAGGCTTTATATTAAATCAAAAACTCTATAAGAATTAGCAATGATTTCCTTTTTTAAAAAGAAAAAAATAATAGCCCATATCAAATTGAATGGAATCATTGGTAACGCTGGAAAATTTAAACAAGGCATAGATTTTGCAGGACAAGAAGAGACCATCGAGAAGGCTTTTTCTTTAAAAAAAGCAAAAGCAGTAGCAATTACTATAAATTCACCAGGTGGATCACCAGTTCAATCACACTTAATTTATCAATTCATTAGAGCTCAAGCAAAAAAAAATAAAATGAAAGTTATAGTATTTGCTGAAGATGTTGCTGCTTCTGGTGGATATTTAATAGCTTGTGCAGGTGATGAAATATATGCAAATTCAAGTTCAATTATTGGTTCCATAGGTGTTATCTACTCATCTTTTGGATTCACAGAAATAATAAAAAAAATTGGTATTGAGAGAAGAGTTCATACAGCTGGAAAAAATAAAAGTTCTCTTGATCCATTTCAGGAAGAAAAAACAGAAGATATCGAAAGACTAAAAAACATTCAATTAGATCTGCATAAAGATTTTATTAAGGTAGTAGAAGAAAGTAGAGGTTCTAAGCTTAATAAAGACGAAGTCGAATTATTTTCAGGTGAATTTTGGGCAGGAAGTAAAGCAAAAAATCTAGGATTAGTAGATGGGTTGGGAAATGCAAACGAAATATTAAAACAAAAATTTGGTGAAGATGTTGTTATAAAGAAATTTGAAAAATCTAAAGGTTGGTTAAGTAAAAAACTTTCTTCTTCTAATAATCAAATTGATCAACTAACAAACATTTTAGAAGAAAGATCTATCTGGCAAAGATATGGCTTCTAAAGAAAAAACTAAAAAACATAAATTTCAATCATTTCAAGATACTATTTTGAATCTTCAAAAGTATTGGGGGAAACAAGGCTGTATTATTCTTCAACCATACGATATTGAAGTGGGTGCTGGAACCTTTCATCCAGCCACAACTTTAAGATCTTTAGGATCTAGGCCTTGGAAAGCAGCTTATGTACAACCTTCAAGAAGGCCTACAGATGGTAGGTATGGAGATAACCCTAATAGATTACAACATTATTATCAATTTCAAGTTTTAATTAAACCGTCGCCTGACAATATAAAAAAACTTTATTTAAATAGTTTATCTATAATTGGTATCAATCATAAAGAGCATGATATTAGATTTATTGAAGATGATTGGGAAAGTCCAACTTTAGGAGCCGCAGGATTAGGCTGGGAAGTTTGGTGCGATGGAATGGAAATTACTCAATTTACATACTTCCAGCAAATGGCAGGAATTGAATGTAAGCCTGTTTCAGTTGAAATTACTTATGGTCTTGAAAGAATTTGCATGTTCACTCAGCAAAAAAAAAATGTTTATGATTTGTTATGGAATAATGAAGATGTAAAATATGGAGATGTATTCCTTCAAGCAGAAAAAGAATTTTCTGCATATAATTTCGAGCATGCTAATACAGATAACTTATTTAAAATATTTGATATGCTTGAACTTGAAGCAAAATCATTAGTAGATAAAAAAATTTCTCTACCAGCGTATGATCAATGTCTAAAAGCAAGTCACGTATTTAATATTTTAGATGCAAGAGGAGTTATAAGTGTTGCTCAGAGAGCTGGATATATTGGACGAATTAGGGATATTACAAAAGCAGTTGCTGAAAGTTGGTTGAGTAGTCAAATAGATTAATGTCAGAATTTTTTTTAGAACTATTCAGTGAAGAGATACCAGCTGGTTTACAACGTAATTCACGTAATGCTTTGCTTGAAAGCTTTCAGAAATTATTTGAAGAAAAACAAATTTTGGTTAAAAAAAGTTCATCTTTTTCAACGCCAAATCGTTTAATAGTTCTCTTCGAGGGGATGTCTAAAGAAATAACCCAAAAAGCTGAAGAAATAAAAGGGCCAAATGTTAATGCTCCAGAAAAAGCTTTAGAAGGTTTTTTAAGATCAAACCAAATAGATAAAAAAAACTTACTAAAAAAAAAAAACGAAAAAGGAGAGTTTTATTTCTTCAAGAAGCCTTCCAAAAAGATTAGTACAATTAATTTACTGAAAGAACATGCACCTTTAGTTCTTGATAAACTTCAATGGAAAAAATCAATGAAATGGGGAGGTTATAGCCTTAATTGGGCGAGACCTTTGAAGTCCATTCTTGCAGTTTTTGATGGTAAAAGTTTGAACTTTAAATTTCATCATTTAACATCCTCAAATACAACATTTACTGATAAAGAATTTGAAGATAAGCAAAAAATATTTAAAAATTTTAAAAGTTATAAAATTTTTTTCAAACAATCAGGTATAATTATAGATCATAATTTAAGAAAAGAATTTATTGTTAAGGCATTTGAAAAAATATCTAATAATAAAAGCCTAACTATTGAGTCTAATAATAAACTTCTAGATGAAGTTTCAGATATAGTTGAGCAACCTAATATCTTAATATGTAATTTTGATGAAAAATTTTTAAGTATTCCAAAAGAAATTTTAATAATTACAATGCAATTTCATCAAAAATATTTCCCAACTTTTGACAAAAAGGGAAAAATTACGAATGAATTTTTGGTAGTAGCAAATAATAAAGATAGAGAAGGCTTTATAAAAGCAGGAAATGAAAGAGTAGTAGAAGCAAGGTTAAGTGATGCTCAATTTTTTTGGGAAAAAAATAAATCTCAAAATTTAGTCAAACAAGTATCAAAACTCAAAACCATTAATTATTTTAAAGGTTTAGGGTCTTATTTTGATAAGATTCAAAGAATGAGAAAACTTGGAGCAATGATCTCTGATGAGTTATTAATTAGCAAAGATCAAGTCGAACTATCAGCATCAATTTGTAAAGTTGATTTGATTTCAGACTTAGTTGGTGAATTTCCAGAGCTTCAAGGAATTATGGGTGGATATTTTGCTATGGAGCAAGGTTTTGATAAAGAAATAGCTTTAGCAGTAAGTGAACATTACCTACCGATGGGTCTTGATAGCAAAACACCAAAAAAACCATTTAGTATTGCCTTAGCTTTAACTGATAAAATTGATACGTTAGTAGGGTTTTTTGGAATCAATAAAAAACCAACAAGCTCAAAAGATCCTTTTGCATTAAGAAGGTCCGCATTAGGTATTATTAAATTATTAATTGATAATAACAAAGAGTTTAAGATTAATGATCTAATTAGTTATTCGACTTCTTTGCACAAAAACCAGGGTTTTGAAATATCAAATGATTTATCACAAAAAGAGGTAGCAGAATTTTTAATAGATAGATTAAAATATTACATGAAGGAAAAAAAAATTAGAAATGACATTATTGAAGCAAGCATTAGTTCATATGGAATAGATCATATGAATAAAATATATAAAAAAGCCTTAACTCTTAATGATCATATTAAGAATGAAGTTGGTGAGGACATAATCGAAAGCTATAAAAGAGCATTTAGCATATTAGAAAGTGAATTAAAAAATAATGATATTGAACTATCAAATACAACTGACCCTGGTATTTTCAAAAATGACTATGAGAAAAATTTACTAAAAAAAATTAATGAATTAAGAAAATATTTTAAAAATAATAATAAAGATGAAAATTATACAGAGTCCCTTACAAATTTAGCTGGTGCCAAAAAAGTAATTTTTGAGTTTTTTGACAATGTAAAAGTTAACGACGAAGATAAGAATATTAAAAAAAATAGATTGGAACTTTTGCAAATGTTATGTAGAACTTTCGATTATTATATAAATTTTTCAAATATAGAAACAAAATAGTGAATAAACTAATTTTAAATTTTAAATCTAAAGATTCAAAAAAAATAAAAAATCCAAAAAATTTTTTGGGTGGAAAGGGAGCCAATCTTTCAGAGATGGGAAGAATTGGGCTACCTGTTCCTCCTGGATTTACAATATCCACTAAAGTTTGTGAATTATTTTATAAAGATAAAAAAAAATTAAATTCACAAATTATTAATACTATAAAAAAAGAATTAAAAGTTATTGAAAAAGAAGTTGGAAAAAAATTTGGTGATTTAAAAAACCCACTATTATTATCTGTTAGATCTGGTGCTAGAGTTTCTATGCCTGGTATGATGGACACAATTTTAAATTTAGGCTTGAATGACAATACAGTAATTGCACTTGCAAATAAAACTTCTAATAAGAGATTTGCAAAAGATAGCTACAGAAGATTTATTCAAATGTATGGAAATGTTGTGATGGGAGTTGAAGGTTATCTTTTTGAAGAATTAATTGAAAACTACAAATTAACCAAAGGAGTCCTTTTAGATACAGATTTAGATGAAAATGATTGGGAGGGTTTAATTAATGATTTCAAAAAAGTTGTTAAAGATAAAGCTAAAAAAGATTTTCCTCAAAATGTATATGACCAATTACTTGGTGCAATTAGCGCTGTATTTTTATCTTGGGAAAGTAACAGAGCAAAAGTTTATAGAAAATTAAACCAGATTCCTTCAGAATGGGGAACCGCAGTCAATGTTCAGTCTATGGTATTTGGTAATATGGGTGATGATTGTGCAACCGGTGTTGTCTTTACAAGAAATCCATCAGACGGTGTTAATGAGGTGTATGGAGAATATTTAATTAATGCTCAAGGAGAAGATGTTGTAGCAGGAACAAGAACTCCTCAGTATATAACAAAAAAAGCAAGAAAAGATGCAAAGGCAAAAGAAGCTTCAATGGAGGAGTCTATGCCAAAAGTTTTCAAACAATTAGATAAAATTTTAAAAGTTTTAGAAAAACATTATAAAGATATGCAAGATGTTGAATTTACTGTTGAGAGTAAAAAATTATGGATGTTACAAACAAGGTCTGGCAAAAGAACTTCAAAATCAGCAGTTAGGATTGCTGTTGATATGGTTAAAGAAAAACTGATTTCTAAAAAGGAAGCAGTAATGAGAATAGACCCAGCTTCTCTAGATACTTTATTACACCCAACGTTGGATGAAAAGAGTTCAGTAAATATTATTGCAAGTGGTTTACCTGCTTCACCTGGAGCTGCTAGTGGTAAGGTTGTTTTTTCATCAGAAGAAGCTGAGAGATTAAATGATATGATGCAAGACACCATCTTAGTAAGAGTTGAAACATCACCAGAAGATATTCATGGAATGCATGCAGCAAAAGGAATTTTAACTGCAAGAGGTGGAATGACAAGTCACGCAGCAGTAGTTGCTAGAGGAATGGGCAGACCTTGTGTATCTGGCTCTAGTGAAATTGATATTAATTATGAGGCAAAGCTTTTTAAAACATCTTTTACTGAAGTCAAAGAAGGTGACATTATTACAATTGATGGCTCAACGGGTAGAATTATTTTAGGTGAAGTACCAACAGTCAAACCTGAAATTTCTGGAGACTTTTCAAAATTAATGAGTTGGGCAGATAGTTTTAGAAAATTAAAAGTTAGAACTAATTCAGAAACACCACTGGATACCAAAACAGCACGAGACTTTGGAGCAGAAGGTATTGGTCTTTGTAGAACAGAACATATGTTTTTTGATGAAGAAAGAATTTTATCGGTAAGAGAAATGATTTTATCAAAAACTGTGGAGGATAGAAATAAAGCTCTAGCAAAACTTTTGCCACATCAAAGAAAAGATTTTGTTGAAATATTTAAAATTATGAATGGTCTGCCCGTTACTGTAAGATTATTAGACCCACCATTGCATGAGTTTCTTCCTAAAACTGAAAAAGAAATTAATGATGTGGCGACTGTTGTAGGTCTTCCTTTAAAAGAAATTGAATCTAGAATTAATGAATTACATGAGCAAAACCCAATGCTGGGACACAGAGGATGTAGATTGGGGATTTCATTTCCAGAAATTTATGAAATGCAATGTAGAGCAATCTTTGAAGCTTTATCAGAACTTAAAATAAAAAAGATTAAATCAGCATTTCCTGAAATTATGATTCCATTAGTTTCAACAGAGGCTGAGATCAGAATAATGAAGGATTTAGTAGTAAGAGTTGCAAAAGAAGTTCAAAAAGATAAAAAAGTAAAACTTGATTTTTTAGTTGGGACTATGATTGAATTACCAAGAGCAGCTATTAAAGCAAATGATATAGCAAAACATGCAGAATTCTTTAGTTTTGGTACAAATGATCTAACACAAACGACATTTGGTTTAAGCAGGGATGATAGTGGTAAGTTTTTAAATGATTATATTGAAAATAAGATATTTTCTATCGATCCATTTATATCAATTGATGATGGAGTAGGTGATTTAGTTGAAATTGCTGTAGAAAAAGGAAGAAAGCAAAACAAAAAAATTAAACTTGGAATTTGTGGAGAACATGGTGGTGATCCAAAAAGTATTCATTTTTGTGCAAATGTAGGTTTGGATTATGTTTCTTGTTCACCTTATAGAGTCCCAGTTGCAAGACTAGCTGCTGCTCAAGCTGAGCTTTCCAAGAGAAACTAAATTTCTAATTTAAAATCAACTGCAGAAGCACTATGTGTAATGCTACCTATTGAAATTCTATCAACACCTGTTGCTGCAATTTTTTTAACTGATTTTAAGTTTACATTTCCAGAAGCTTCTGTTTCATAATATTTTTTAGCCATTTTTACACCAGTTTTAAGTATTTTGTTGTTCATATTATCAAATAGGACACTATCAAACTTTAAACCCATTATTTCTCTTAGTTGATTTAAATTATCTATCTCTACTGTAATTTTTCTTCCCTTTTTAGTTTTAATTGCAAGAGATACTAAAGTTTTAATATCTGAACTTGCTATGTGATTGTCTTTAATTAAAAACTCATCACTTAAGTTAAATCTATGGTTAGTACCCCCACCTAACTTAACAGCATATTTTTGTATTACTCTTAAAGTTGGAATTGTTTTTCTAGTACAGCAAATCTTACATCTTTTATTAACTAAATTAACAAATTGATTAGTTTTAGTAGCAATTCCAGAGATATGACTCATAAAATTTAAAGCAACCCTTTCACCAATCAAAATATTTTCAGCTTTACCCTTTATTGTTGCAATAAGATCATTTTTTTTTACTAATGAACCTTCTTTTTTTTTAATATTAAATTTAATTTTATTATCTATTAATTTAAATGTTTGTTTTGCAAACTCTAATCCAGCAACTACAGCTTGTTGGTTAGAAATTAATTTGACTTTTATTATTTTATTATTTTTAATTAAGTTTGAGGTAATATCTCCAGAAGGATATAGATCTTCATTCAAAGCACGCTTTACAATATTTTTGATATAATAATTGTTTAATTTTATTTGAGACACTTTTATTATCTGCCGATTGTAATCATTCTCTCAACTGGGATTCTTGCTTTTTTTATTGTTTCTTTGTCCATTATAATTTCACCAGTTTCATTTTCTAGGCATTCTAAAATTTTTGGCAATGTAATTCTTTTCATATGAGGGCAGAGGTTGCACGGTCTAATAAATTCTACATTTGGGTTTTCTACTTGAATGTTGTCACTCATTGAACATTCAGTAACCATCATAACTTTTTTAGGTTGATTATCCTCTACATACTTAATCATTCCACCAGTCGATCCAGCAAAGTCACTAGCTTTAATTACATCAGGTGGACACTCTGGATGAGCTATTATCTTAATACCAGGATTTTTTGCTCTGATATCATGTATTTCTCTTTCATTAAATTGGTCATGTACCATGCATATCCCCTTCCAAGCAATAATTTCAACATTGGTTTGAGAAGCAACATATTTTGCCAGGTAGTCGTCAGGTAAAAAAATAACTTTTTTAACTCCAAGAGATTCTACAATTTTAACTGCGTTAGCAGAGGTACAACAAATATCTGTTTCAGCTTTTACCTCAGCAGAAGTATTAACATAAGATACAACAGGCACACCGGGATATTTTTCCTTTAATAACCTTACATCTTTACCAGTTACTGATGATGATAAAGAACAGCCAGCAGCCATATCAGGCAGTAAAACTT
>NZ_LANA01000001.1:0-122021 GCF_012932795.1 Candidatus Pelagibacter communis | reverse complement strand
CAGCCATTACAATTATATCAGCACTAGTTTTTGCTGCCTCTATTGCAAGAGCTAGCGAGTCTGCAGCAACATCTGCTACACCATGATAAATTTCTGGAGTTTGATAGTTGTGAGCAAGCAAAATTGCATTTTTTTCTTTTTTTAATTGATTAATTCTATGAATGTAAGGAGCATGAACTGACCATTCAATCTCAGGCATAACCTTTGAGATCTTTTGATAAATAGGATCTGTTGCTATTCTTATTTCTGTTGTAAATTCCATATCAAAACCTATCAATTTGAGAGAACCTTGTCATTACTAAATCTGACGCATTTATAATTACAAGAATGTTTAAATATTATATATAATAAAATTATGGGAATGACCTTTCAAACATTTGATTTATTAAAAAAAAACATAGATGAATTTGGCGAACTTGGAGATGTGCTTACATTAGGCAGGTTAGGTAACCAAATTGATAAAAAAAAATTGAAGTTATTAGGACTAGAGAGCAATATAGCTTTTTCTGAAGAGTATTGTGATACAATTTTTACAGAATATTTTGGTGCAAATTTAGTACATTCAATTGATAATTCAAATTTTGAAGGTGCCAATATAGTTTTTAATATGAATGAAGAACTAAAAAATATTACTAAACAATATGATACAATTATTGATATTGGAACTTCAGAGCATGTTTTTAATGTAAACCAGAGTTTAAAAAATATATCAAAACTTTGTAAAAAAGGTGGAAGAATAATTCATTGTCTACCAGCAAATAATCAGTGTGGTCATGGATTTTGGCAATTTTCTCCAGAGCTCTTTTTTAGTCTTTATGATAATTCAAATGGATATCAATCAACCAAACTCCATTTAATTGATAGTTATGATGATAAAACTTATTGGCAAATAAATAAAAAACCCAAAAATGAAAGACTAGAATTAAATTCTTTTACACCATTATATATTTTTGTAGCAACAACAAAAAAATCAGAGAATATAATCCAAAAAGCTCAACAATCTGATTATGAGTATGTTTGGAATAAAAAATCAGATAATACTCAGTTTGACACTATAAAAAAATCTTCCTTAAGTATTGTGTGGAAAAAAATTAAAGATAAAGTAAAAATTTTTTTTAGAAATAATTATTTATTTAATAAAATATTCTTAAAATATGAGAAGAAAAAATTATTTTTGAAAAATTTCTATAAAACAAATAAAAATTTAATTGAATTAACGTATGATATTAAATAACTTTTCATTTAATCCAATTTGGTTTTTTTATTGTTAAAATAGCATTTTCACTTTTTAATTCACTATCTTCCTTAAAGTTATCATCTAAATATTTGACTAAAGCAAAAGGATAATCATCGTCAATCAATACCTTTCCTATTTCAATATCATTAGCATAAATTGAAGCACCCTCAGTTAATTTTCCACTGATTAATTGTATAGCTAACAATCTTTTAGAAAGTTTGTTTTTTAGTTTTATTCTTGCTGTATTTTCTTGACCAACATAACAGCCTTTTTGAAAATCTATTCCATTTAGCTCTTCAAAATTACACTCAATTCCAAATAATTTATTTTGTAATTTATTCATTTTTTTTTGAGCAATTCCTAATTCATGACTTAATTTATAATATTCAGCAATTGGAGAATCTTTTAGCTCTAATTTCTTTAAAGATAGATAAAGTTTTTCTAAATTAATAATAAGCCTGGCACCTAGTTCTTTATTTCTTGGGTCTAATAAAATTGAGTCCTCCCTATATTTTATTGTATTTCCAGGTTGATCCTTAGCACCTTCAAATTTTAAAAACTTTTCACGACTAAATGCTGCAATTACAAATTCATTGCTTAAATTCATAATTTCAACTTTAGATCTAAGCTTGTAGATGCTAAGTTGTTTAAAGAGAGCATCTGTTTGAGATTTTTCACAATCTATGAAATAACCAGATTTGTGTTTTACAACAATAAAAGCAAATAGAAATTTTCCTTGTGGAGTTAGTAGTGATGCAAAACAACTATTACCTTCATTGACCTTATTAATGTCATTGCTAATCATATTTTGTAAAAATTCATTAGCATCTGCTCCATTTATGTACAGAATTCCTCTATCTTCTAAAATATATACTTTCTGCATGTTCATAATTGATTGATGTCTAAATATGATATAATTACTTTTTTCATAAATGTTAGATCTAATAATTAAAAACGGCTCGTGCTTCATAGATAAAGATCTTAAAGATCAAGATATAGCCATTAAAGACAGTAAAATTATAAAAATTGGCAAAATTGACAGTGAAGCGAAAGAGACTTTTGATGCTAAAGGGTTAACAGTTCTACCAGGGTGCATTGATACACAAACTCATTTTAGAGAACCTGGATCAACAGATACAGAAGATTTACACTCAGGAAGTAGGGCTGCAATAGTAGGTGGCATAACAAGCGTTTTTGAAATGCCAAATACTAATCCACCAACATCGACCAAGGCAGAGTTTCAGAAAAAGTTGGATCTTGCCAAAAATAGAATGTATTGCAATTATGCATTTTATTTTGGCGCAACAGCTGATAACGCAAGTGAGTTAGCAGATTTGGTAAATTTAGAGGGTTGTTGTGGAATTAAACTGTTTGCTGGATCGTCAACCGGAAATCTTTTAGTTGCTGAGGAAAAGGATATTGAAAAAGTATTTCAAAGTAGCTCAAAAGTTGTTGCCGTACATTCAGAGGATGAAGAAATTTTAAATATTAATAAAAAACTAATTAAAGAAGGAGATGTTTATTCACACCCAATTTGGAGAAGTGTCGAATGTGCAATCTCATCTACTAGAAGAATAGTTAGAATTGCTGAGAGATATAAGAAAAAAGCCCATATTCTTCATATTACTACAAAAGAAGAGATTGATTTTTTATCACAACACAAAGGCAACATAACATTTGAGATTACCCCACAACATTTAACAATCTATGCTCCAGATTGTTATGATAGGCTTGGAACTTATGCTCAAATGAATCCACCTTTAAGAGACAAGTCTCATTATGACAGATTATGGTATGGAGTAAAAAATAATCTTAATGATACAATTGGTTCTGATCACGCTCCACACCTAAAAGAGAATAAAGAAAAAAGATATCCAAACTCACCATCTGGTATGCCTGGTGTTCAAACACTTTTACCAGTTATGTTAAATCATGTTAATGATGGAAAGTTAACTTTAGAGCAATTAATGAATTCTATATGTGAAAATCCAATTAAGATTTTTGGAATTAAAAACAAAGGTTTTATAAAAGAAGGATTTGACGCTGATTTCACAATTGTAGATATGAACAAGACAATTGAAATTAAGAATGAAAATATTGAAAGTAAATGTGGCTGGTCACCTTTTGATGGGTTTAAATTTAAAGGAACACCAGTATCTACAATTATAGCTGGGCAAGTTAAAATGAGAGATGGTAAAATTTTAGGTGATCCTGAGGGTAAGCCTTTGAAATTTTAGATAGTTTTTACAGTAAAACTATTTACAAGGACAACTCCAACTACAATTAAGAATAATCCCAATATTGCTTGCCAAGATAAGGACTGCTTAAAAAAAACATATCCCAATATCGCAATTGTAAATATTCCAAGACCGCTCCATGTTGCATAAACGATAGCAATTGGAAGTTTATCAACTACAAATGTTAAAAGATAAAATGATGTTAAATAAAAAACTGCGAGAGCAGTAGTGGGAATGATCTTGGTAAAATTCTGTGAAACTGGTAAAAGCATTGTACCACCAACTTCACAAAAAATAGCAATAATCAAAAACAAGTATGTTTTAAACATTACTTAAGAATATTACTTTTAATTAAATCTTCTTTTATTTCAGTCAAAATTACAGGATCATCAATAGTTGCTGGAACTTTATATTCTTCTCCATCAGCAATTTTTCTTATTGTTCCTCTCAATATTTTTCCAGATCTTGTTTTTGGTAATCTTTTAATAACAATTACAATTTTAAATGCAGCAACAGGTCCAATTTTACTCCTAACCATTTGAATACATTCTTTTGAAATTGTCTCATGATTTTTTTCAACCCCTGACTTAAGAACAACCAATCCTATTGGTAACTGTCCTTTTAGTCTATCAGCGACTCCAAGAACTGCACACTCTGCAACTGACTGATGTTCTGATAAAACTTCCTCAATCGCTCCTGTTGATAGTCTGTGACCAGCAACATTTATAATATCATCTGTTCTAGACATAATCCAAATATAGCCATCCTCATCAATATGACCCGCATCATACGTTTCATAATAACCTTCATAATTAGTCATATAGTTGTCTTTATATCTTTTGTCTGCATTCCATAATGTAGGAAAGGTTCCTGGAGGTAATGGAAGTTTAACAACTATATCTCCCATCTCATTCGGCTTAGCTAAAGTTTGATCTGGTTTCATAATTTTAACATCATACCCTGGTACAGCTTTGCATGCTGATCCATATTTTGTTTTCATCATTTCTATTCCAGTACAATTTGAACTAATTGCCCAACTTGTTTCAGTTTGCCACCAATGATCAATTACGGGGACTTTCAATAAATTTTCTGCCCATTTAATTGTATCTGGGTCAGCTCTCTCACCAGCTAAAAATAATGACTCAAATTTACTTAGATCATATTTAGAAAAAAATTTACCTTCAGGATCTTCTTTTTTAATAGCTCTAAATGCAGTTGGAGCAGTAAAAAGAGATTTAACCTTATAATCAGAAATTATTTTCCAAAATGCGCCAGCATCAGGAGTGCCAACGGGCTTACCTTCAAATATAACAGTAGTACACCCCTTGAATAAAGGAGCATACACAATATAAGAGTGACCAACTATCCAGCCAATATCACTTGCTGACCACCAAACATCATTAGCATCAATATTATAGATATTTTTCATAGTCCATTTAAGAGCAACTATATGACCACCAATATCTCTAACTATTCCTTTTGGTACACCTGTAGTTCCTGAGGTATATAGAATATAAGCAAAATCATTTGAATTCATTTCTACACAATCTACTTCTTTTGCATTTGAAAGTGCTTCACCCCAACTAATTTCTTTTGGAGCATTAAGTTTAACTGTATGATCTATTCTTTGAAATAGGATCATCTTATCTATTTTATGGGAAGCCATCTTAATTGCTGCATCAACCAGTGGTTTATACTCAACAGTTTTTCCAGGCTCAAAGCCACATGAAGCAGTGACTATTACTTTTGCTTTACAGTCATCAATTCTGCTGGCAAGTTCATTTGAAGCAAACCCTCCAAACACGACAGAGTGAATTGCTCCAATTCTACCACAAGCTAACATTGCTATAACAGCCTCAGGTATCATTGGCATATAGATTATTACCCTGTCACCCTTTTTTACTCCTTGGTTTCTAAGAGCGCCTGCAAATTTTGAAACTTTTTCTCTTAATTCTTTATAGGTGAACTGCTTTTTGTTTCCAGTTATGGGGCTATCATAGATCAAAGCTAGCTTATCACCTCTGCCTTGATCAATATGAATATCTAAAGCATTATAACAAGTGTTAGTAACACCATCTTCAAACCATTTATAAAAAGGTGGGTTAGATTTATTTAAAATTTTAGTAGGTTTTTTAAACCAAAAAATATCATTGGACATTTCTTGCCAAAAATTTTCAGGATTTTTTAGAGAATTTTGATAAATTTCATTAAATTTCTTTGACATATAATTTGATTCTATTTTGCTATTTTTTTCTGCTTATTAAATTAAAAATTGCATTAAAATTTAAAAAGCAAGTAAAATCAACACAAATTAGATGTAATTAAACCTTCTAAAAACTAAATAATTTTGATAGTTAAGCCCAACAAGACTTAAGCTAATGTTTAGGTCTAGTTTATATAAACTAAAAGTTAAAAACTAACAAAAGAGGGAGTTTTTTATGAAAAAACTAAAATTGTTTGCCCTTACAGCTGTAGCCCTAATGGGTGTTTCAGGTGTAGCAAACGCAGAGACCGTGTTATTGGCATCTGATGACTTTGTTGGAATCTCGTTTTGGGTGATTTCAATGGCGATGTTAGCAACAACTGCTTTCTTTTTCTTAGAAGCAGGAAGTGTTGCTTCTGGTTGGAGAACGTCAATAATTGTTGCTGGTCTTGTAACTGGTATCGCTTTCATACACTACATGTATATGAGAGAAGTATGGGTTATGACTGGTGAGTCACCAACAGTATACAGATATATTGACTGGTTAATCACTGTGCCATTACAAATGATAGAATTTTACTTAATTCTAGCCGCTGTAGGTAAAGCAAATTCTGGAATATTCTGGAGATTGTTAATTGGTACTGTGGTAATGCTAGTTGGTGGATACTTAGGAGAAGCAGGATACATTAACGCTACACTTGGTTTTGTAATCGGTATGGCTGGATGGTTCTACATTCTTTATGAAGTATTCTCAGGTGAAGCAGGTAAAGCTGCAGCAAAAAGTGGAAACAAAGCTCTTGTTACTGCATTTGGTGCAATGAGAATGATTATTACAGTAGGTTGGGCAATCTACCCATTAGGTTACGTATTTGGTTACCTAACAGGTGGTATGGATGCTAACACACTTAATGTTATTTATAACCTTGCTGACTTCTTAAACAAAATTGCATTTGGTCTAGTAATTTGGGCTGCAGCAACGCAATCTAGTGGAAGAAGATCTAGATAAGTAGTAATACTTAAACAATTCTAAAGGGCGAGTACATTTTGTGTACTTGCCCTTTTTTTTTAAGCATTTATAAATAAGTCTATGACTAAAGTTACATACGTGGAAAATAATGGAAATTCACACACTATAGAAATAGCCAATGGATTATCTGTAATGGAAGGTGCTGTACAAAACGATATACCTGGAATAGATGCAGATTGTGGAGGAGGAATGGCTTGTGCTACTTGCCATGTGTATGTCAAAGAAGAGTGGTTTGATAAGCTTCAAAAAAAAGAAGATGGGGAAGAAGATATGTTAGACATGGCATTTGAGCCTAATAAATTTAGTAGATTGAGTTGCCAACTATTAGTTTCAGATGAACTAGATGGGTTAACTGTTAGCATTCCATCAAAACAAGGTTAAATGATTAAAACAGATACTTTAATAATTGGCGCAGGACCAGTTGGATTGTTTTGTGTCCATCAATTAGGAATAATTGGATTAAAATGTGAAGTAGTTGATAATTTAGATAAAATTGGTGGTCAGTGCATAGAACTTTATCCTGATAAACCCATTTATGATATCCCTGCAGTTCCTGAGTGTACAGGAGAAGAATTAACTAATAATTTAATTGAACAAATTAAAGCATTTAAAACAAACTTTCATTTAAATGAGAGAGTAGAAGAAATTAAAAAAATTGAAAAAAAATGGATTACAAAAACAAATAAAGGAACTGAATTTGAGTCTTCAAGTATAATTATAGCTGCAGGAGTAGGCTCTTTTGAGCCAAGAAAATTTTCAACAAAAGAAATTGATAAGTTTGTGGGAAAAGAAATACTTTATTCAATTAGAGATAAAACAGTTTTTAAAGATAAGACAGTTTGTATCTTTGGAGGTGGAGATTCTGCTTTAGATTGGGCAATTGAGCTATCAAGTACATCTAAAGTTATATTAGTCCATAGAAGAGATGATTTTAGAGGAATGCAAGCAAGTATTGATAAAATTCATCAATTAAAAGAAGAAGGCAAAATAGAAATTTACACAAAATATCAAATGGATTCTGTTCAAGGGAAAGATAAAGTTGAAAGTATTAATATAAAACATGATGATAAAACTATAAAAGAAATTAAAACAGATTATGTGCTAGGTTTTTTTGGTCTGATAATGCAACTTGGACCTATTGCAGAATGGGGTTTAAATTTAGATAAAAAAACAGTTCCAGTTAATACTGAAAGTTTTGAAACTAATAAAGAGGGAATTTTTGCAATTGGTGATATCTGCTCTTATCCTGGAAAACTTAAATTAATTCTATCAGGCTTTCATGAGGGTGCTCTTGCTGCTAGAGGATGTTTTAAATATGCAAAACCAGATGAAAAATATAGGTTTGAATTCACCACATCTTCAAAAACAGTTAAAGAGCGACTGGGTGTGAAGGAGTGATTGAACTTTTTAGTTCTGATACTCCAAATGGAAAAAAAATAAGTATATTATTAGAAGAGATAGGTTGTGATTTTAAAGTTACAGCAATGGATTTATCAAAAGATGATCAATTTAAACCTGATTTTAAAAAGATAAGTCCATTTAGTAAAATACCTGTAATTGTAGATCATGAAAATAAAAAATCTGTTTTTGAGTCTGGAGCGATCCTTATGTATTTAGCAGAAAAATATAATAAATTTTATGAAGCTAAAGATCGCAATGTTATAAACCAATGGCTGATGGCACAGATGGGAACTATAGGTCCAATGCTTGGACAGCATCATCAATTTCATCATTATAATCCAGGTAAAAGCCAATTTGGAGAAGAAAGGTTTTTTAAGATTGCAAAAAGACTTTATGGAGAGCTAGATGAAAGATTGTCTTTATCAAAATACTTGGCTGGGAATGACTATACAATTGCAGATATTGCAACATGGCCTTGGATTGCGAGGCATGAGTGGCATGATATTGGGCTTAAGAATTATAAAAATTTATCAAGATGGTATACTGATATATCTAAAAGAGAAGCTGTAATAAAAGGGTATCAATTTATGAATAAAAACGAATTTCCTCCTAAACCTTAATTTTTTAACCTATCAGTCTGTATATAGAGCTTAAAATACCATTTCCAGATAGCTCTATAACCAATACAATAACAACAATTAATATTAATTTTTTATTCATTTAATTAAATAAATATAATAATAAAATTATCCAAATCAAAGCATAATAATAAAAAATATGTTTTTTAGCAAAACTAAATGCAATTGAATTTTTCCTAGATTTATTTTTTTTCATTATTAATTATAGATCTCTTTTTTTTGTAAACCCAGGATAAAAGATTCTTTGAAGGTCATCATTTGCTTTCTTTCTTATTTCAATATCTTCTGAACTCATTATTTTATGTGGTCTTTTTGTATGTTGATGGTATTTAAAAGTATCATCTCCCCTTGCTTGTTGAACATACATTTTACCCAAAACTTGTTCTACATTGGTGCCAATATAGCTTTGAATAACAAAACCAATTCTTCTATCTTTGCTTTTATTTAGTCCTGAACCATGAACTATAGTTGGATGATGTAATGACATTTGCCCTGCTTTTAAAACTAAAGGAGTTGTTTTATCTAAAGGGACGTTTTCAACTGTTTGACCTCTAGTTAATAGATTACCTTCATCATATTTTTGTTCATGATGTCTGATGTTATCTTTATGTGAACCAGACCACATCCTCATACAACCGTTTTCTTCATTAGCATCAGTTATTGCTAACCATGCAGTTACCCAATTGTGTGGTTCTAATCCAATATAAGTTGCATCTTGATGAAAACTTACAAATCCTTTTTCATGTGGGTTTTTGATAAATAAAGTGGTTCCACAAATAAGAATATTTTTTCCAATTATGCTCTCAACAGCATCTAACATTTTAGAATTATGACAAACTTCATCAAGTATGGGAGAAATCATATGCACATAATTTCTTCCAGCCCCTTTCAGTTCATTAGGCCATTTAGTTTCGATATTTTCTATTTCTTTTCTTATCTCAAATGCTTGATCTTTAGTTAAGACTTCTATTGGAGCCACATAACCGTTATCATTATATTCTTGAAGTTGATTTGAGGTCAATTTAGACATATTATTTATAAATATTATATGAGCACAACTATTTCTTCAATAAATTATTGTCCAGTAAAATCTGTATCTTTTCAAACAATTGAAAAGTGTGAAATTAAAAAGAAAATTGGAATCGTAGGAGATAGAATTTTTGCATTTGCTAAAGATTTAGAACCAGACAAAGCACTATTATTTGAAAAAAACCCAGAGGAGAGAAAAGGTAAATGGAATAAAGTTTTAACTCTTAAAAATTCTCCAGTTTTAAATAAATATAACTTTTTTTTTAAGGAAAACAAATTAACACTAACTTTTAAAGATAAGGAAATTTTAACAATTAATGTGAGTGAGCTAAAAGAACGCCAATTACTCTCAAATAAAATTATAGAATTAGAAAATTCTTTAAAGGAACCAATAGTTTTAATGAAAAACGAAGAATTACCTTTTTTTGATACATCGATCTCAAACAAAGTTGATTTTGTTAATTCAGTTTCACTTTTAAATATACAAAGTATAAATGATTTTCAGAAAAAAATCGGCAAGAAGATTGAAACATCAATATTTAGAGGAAATATTTGTATTGATGGAATTGAACCTTGGAAAGAGAGAGAATGGATTGGTAAAATTATTAAGATTAATGGTGTTTCTTTTAAAGTTGAAAAAAACATACCAAGATGTGTAGCAATTAATTTAAAACCACAAACAGATGATAATTCTTTTAATTTACTTCAATCATTGAAAAAAACATATGATCATTTTGAAATGGGAATTTATTTAACTGCTTTAGATGATGGTGAAATAGGTATTGGAAACAAGTTAACTTAAGAAGTTAAAATTCAATTTATAGTTGAGTTTAAATTAGATTTTTTTGATGTACAAACAAGTTCAATTTTGTTTTAATTATTTAAATAAACTTAAATAGGGAAAAAAAATGAATAAATTTTTAAAATCAATAGGAGTTTTTCTTGTAATCATTTTTAGTATTTCTTCAGTTAGTGCAGCAACATTAACTGAAAGATTAAAAGATGGTCACAAATTAAGACTCGGTTTTGGTACTGCTGTACCGTGGGCTTATGCTGGTGATAATGGTGAAGCTCTAGGATTTGTTAATATGATTGCTTTAACAGTTCTTGAGGAAATGGGAATTACTGAACATGAAACTAAAGTATTTGAGTGGTCAGGATTAATTCCAGGAATAAATGCAAATCGTTCAGATATGGTAACTGGTGGTATGTATATTCTTAAAAGTAGGTGTGAAAACATGAACTTTTCAGACCCTATAGGTGTTTTTGGTGATGCTATGTTAGTTCCAAAAGGCAACCCTAAAGGAATTAATAACTATGCAGATGTTATCAGAACAGGGGCAAAACTTGTAACTGGTGCTGGATTTAACACTGTTGAAGCTGCTAAAAAGTATGGTGTGCCTGATAGCCAAATGATGTTAGTTGAAGGTGAAGTTGGAATTCTGGCTGCGATGAAAGCTGGTAGAGCTGATGTTGCTGTTCAAACATTTTTTGGTGCAAAAGAACATGAAGCAAAAACTGGCGGCAAGTTTGAAGTAACTGATCCTAAATTGATGCCTAAAGAAACTTTAAACGTAGTTGGTATTGGTTTTAGAAAAACTGATGTTGAATTTAGAGATAACTTTAATAAAGCGTTAGCAAAAGTTATGGCTAACCCAGCAACAATGTTAAAAAGAGCAGGTGAGTATGGGTATGATAAAGCTCAGCTTCCACCTCCATCAATGAGTACAGAGTGGGCTTGCTCAACTAAGTAATAAAAAATAGATTAATTTGATCAGGCGATGAATAAAAGTCGCCTGATTTTTTTTTAAATTTAATAAAAGGTTTTAAACGTGAATTATTTTTCATTTTTAGCTGAGCATGGATCTACACTACTGCTAGGAACAGTTACTACACTCAAGGTGTTGATTTGTGCTACTATTTTATATGTGATTATCTCTATAATTTTTGGGTTGATGCGAGTGTCAAATAATTCAGCCATTCAAGGTATAGCGACTGTTTATATAGAATTTTTTAGAGGAACATCTTTGTTGGTTCAACTGTTCTGGTTTTATTACGTATTACCTTTTTTTGGTATCTCATTAGAGGCATTTACTGCGGGAGTTGTCGCAATAGGAATGAATTTTGGAGCATATGGAGCTGAAATTGTCAGGGGTGGAATATTAGCAGTACCCAAAGGACAGTGGGAAGGAGCCCATGCATTAAATTTTAGTCCTTTTAAAAGAATGAAAAATATTATCATTCCTCAAATTTTTCCAATTATACTTCCTCCTGTAGCAAACTTAACTGTAGAGCTTTTAAAAGCAACAGCTCTAGTTGCATTAGTAACTGTTGTTGATTTAACATTTGAAGCAAAACAAATTAATGCAATTACATGGCTGTCAGCCCAATGTTTTGGAACAGCACTTTTAATATATTACATTATTTCTAGATTTTTTTTAGTCCCTTTTTTAAGGTGGCTAGAAGTTCTTGCGGCAAGAAAAGTTGGAAGGGGTAAAATTTAATATGAATGCAGAATGGAAATGGGACTTTACTTTTCAAATATTGCCACAAATGTTATGGGCTACATTAAACACTATAATGGCAGCAGGCATAGGTTATGCCATAGCAACTATTGTTGGATTATTATTTTTATTAGGCCAAAGAACACCAATTAAAATAGTCAACATGATTAATAGAGAGATTGTTGAATTTATTAGATCAACACCACTGTTAATTCAATTATTTTTTGTTTATTTTGTTCTCCCTCAATTTGGTATTACTTTGTCAGCTTGGGTTTGTGGAATGATTACAATTGGACTTCATTTTGGAACCTATTTATCAGAAGTTTATAGAGGTGCATTAGAAGGTGTTCCAAAAACTCAGTGGGAAGCTTGTAGAGCTTTAAATTTCACAAATTTTTATACTTATAGACGAATAGTTTTGCCTCAAGCATTTCCAATAGCAATTCCTGGTATGGGAAATTATTTAGTTGGAATATTTAAAGATACACCTCTTCTTTCAACTATTGGAGTTGCTGAATTATTTCATGCAGCAACAGCAGTAGGTGGTTATCATTATAGATATCTTGAACCTTATACTATAGTAGGAATTATTTTCTTAATTCTTTCAGTCCCAGCTGCTATGGGTATTAGAAAATTAGAAAAATCAGTAAATAAAGCACAAGGAAAGGTAAAATATTAAATGAATAATAAAAAAGACTCTAATGATATCTTGGTAAAATTTTCTGATGTTACCAAGAAATATGGAGACCTTGTTGTTTTAGATAAACTTAATTTAGAAATAAAAAAGAACGAGATGGTTTCAATTATTGGTCCATCAGGATCTGGAAAAACAACAGTTTTAAGAGTTTTAATGACTTTAGAAAGAATTAACCAAGGCATTATTTATTTAGATGGTGAACCTTTAACTCATATGCCAGAAAAAGAAAAATTAGTTTTTGCAGATGAGAAATATTTAAGAAAAAGAAGATCAAAAATTGGAATGGTATTTCAACAATTTAATCTTTTTCCTCACATGACGGCTCTTCAAAATTGTATCGAAGCCCCAATTGAAGTGCTGGGAATGAAAAAAGAAGAAGCTGAAGAGAGAGCATTAGATTTGATGGATTTAGTTGGACTTTCAGATAAGAAAGATGAGCATCCTTCAAGATTGTCAGGTGGCCAACAACAAAGAGTTGCAATTGCAAGAGCTCTAGCCATGAGACCTAAAGTTATGCTTTTAGATGAAATTACATCAGCATTGGATCCAGAGGTTGTTGGGGAGGTTTTAAATGTAATTAGATCTTTAAACAAAAAATATGATCTTACTATGATCATGGTTACTCACCAGATGGGTTTTGCTAGAGAAATATCAGATCGTGTTTGTTTTTTTAATGAAGGAAAAATATTTGAACAAGGACCTCCTCAGCAACTATTTGATAATCCACAAAATGAGAGAACTAAACAGTTTTTACATGCTGTGCTTGATGCAAATTAAGAAAGTACTTTAGATTAATCATCAGCGTATACTTTTTCTTCTTTTTCATGCTTTTCTTGTGCCGAAATACAAAGGTCTGCAACCGGTCTGGCCATCAATCTTTTTAGTCCGATTGGCTCTGCTGTTTCTTCACAAAATCCATAGGTATTATTTTTTATTCTTAATAATGCTTGATCAATTTTAGAAATTAACTTTATTTGTCTATTGATTGCTTTCATTTCTACTGTTTTATCTGTGTAAGAACTTGCTTGATCAACAACATCTGCAGAAACACTATTGTCATCCATTGACCCATGGTACAGAGCTTCATTGTTTGCTCTAACTAATTCTTTTTTCCATTCAGTGAGTTTTATTTTAAAGAATGATAAATGTTTATCACACATGTACTTTTCAGTATCTTTAGGTGTATAATTTTTTGAAATTTTAATTGGCTCTTTTGCTTTTTTTTCTTTGACAGAATTTTTTTTTATTATTTTTTTAGGTTTTTTGATTGCAACTCCAACTTTTTTTGTTTTAGTTTTGGTCTTTTTAGTAGATGATTTTGAGATTTTAGGCATATATATAAAATTTAGTGGCCGGAGTATATTCAGCAATAAATACGTGTCAAGTAAGCTTAATTCATATAAAACCAATTAAATGTTAATTAATAGAAAAAATACAAATAAGCTGCTTTATATTTTTCTTACAATCCATTTAATTTTGTGGACGTTAATTCCTACTTTAACAAATAATAATTTACCACTTGATACGATTGAACATTTAGCATGGGGCAGTAACTTAGATTGGGGTTTTAATAAGCACCCTCCAGCAGTTGCTTTTTTTCTTGAAATTTTTTATCAAATATTTGGATCACAAGATTGGGTTTATTATTTATTAAGTCAAATATTTGTAGTTATAGCTTTTATTTTTGTATTTAAATTTGCAGATGATTTATTTAAAAATAAAACTTTAAGTTTAGTATCAGTTCTTTTACTTGAAGGTATTTATTTTTATAATTTCACAACACCAGAATTTAATGTAAATGTTTGCCAATTACCTTTTTGGTCATTATGTGTTTATTATTCTTGGAAATTATTTGATAAACAACAGATAACGTTCAAGGATTGTTTCTTATTAGGAGTATTTGCAGCAGTAGGTTTTTTATCAAAATATCTTTTTATTTATCTTTTAATAGCGATAAACCTATTATTTTTTTATGTAATTTTTATAAAAAGATATAAAAAATTTGATTTTAAGTTTTTAGTATCTCTAGAAGTTTTTTTTGTTTTATTAGTTCCACATCTGGTTTGGTTAACGAGTAATAACTATATAACCATCACTTATGGACTGGCAAGAACTGGGTTAGAAAATTCAAGCTTTTTAGATCATGTAATTTATCCATTAATATTTTTAGGCAAACAATTAGGACTATTAATTCCATTTGGTATTATGTCATTTTTTTTAATAAATAAATTTAAATTTAAAATTTCCTTAAAAGATAATAAATTATTATTTTTAATATTCATTAATTTAGTTCCAATAGGGTTAATGCTTTTAACCTCAATTTTAATTGGGTCAAAAATTAGAACAATGTGGATGACACCATTTTATTTGTTCATTGGGGTATTGGTTGTCTATATATTCCAAAAACAAATAAATCTAAAAAAATTAAATGGCTTTATATCAGTCTTTTTAATTCTATTTATTTTTTCTCCATTTGCTTATGCTTATATTTCTTTAACAGAAACAGATAAGAGAACGGACTATCCTGGAAAAGAAATAGCTATAAAAACTCAATATGTCTGGAGTCAAGATCACAAAGAACCCATAAATGTTGTGCTTGGAGATGAATGGTATGCTGGAAACCTTTCATATCATTTAAGATCAAGACCTACTTGGGAAGGGCCAATTACAAAAGATAAGTTAAATTTATTATCAAAATTTACATGTATTGATAATATCTGTGTAGGAAACAGATGAACAAAATAAAAATTTTAATTCCTGTTTATAATGATTGGCAATCAGTTTTTAAACTTTTAAAAGTTATTAATTTAGAAGTTTCAAAATTGGATGGTGAGTTTTCAGTAATAATTTTCAACGATACATCTACTGAAAATAGACCAGAATTTTCAGCTGATTTAAATAATTTAAAGTCTGTTCAAATTATCAATATTAAAGAAAACAGAGGTCACGCAAGATGTAATGCTGCAGGATTAAAATACATTAATGAAAAAGAAGACTTCGATTACGTAATTCCAATGGATGGCGATGGAGAGGATAGACCTGAAGAATTAAGTTTATTGATTGAAAAAGTTAAAGAATATCCAGATGTAGCTGTTACTGCTAATAGAATAAAAAGATCTGAAGGTTTTATATTTAAGTTTTGTTATTTAGCTCACAAGTATTTAACTCTTGTTTTTACAGGTCAGACAATTAAATATGGAAACTATACATGTCTACCAAAGTCAGTAGTTGACGAAATGGTTAATGAGGCGGCAACATGGAGTAGTTTTTCGGGGTCATTAGCAAAAGTAGCAAAAAATAGAAAGTCTATTCCTTCCGAAAGAGGTACAAGATATTTTGGCCCATCTAAAATGAGTTTTTTAAATTTATTAAAGCATTCTCTTTCAATTATTGCAGTTTTTAAAACAACTTTGTTAATTAGGTCTATACTGTTCTTAATTGCTTACTTATTTTTAATGATAGGAAAAATTTCAATGATTACATTAATACCAGTTATTGGTGTTATCATTATGATGATTTCAGTGATGATATTATCTAAAAGAGAAAATATTTCAGAATTTAATAATTCTTTAGATAATATTGAAAAAATAGATACACTTAAGTAATGTCTGCATTAACTCAAAAAGACATTGACCTATTTGCAAAAAAAATTTTAGAAGATTATGATTTAAAAGATCCTGGAAAAATATTTAAGAATAAAATACAGATAAATAATATTGAAGCCTCACTTATCCAATCAGCTGTTTCTAAGTTAAGAAAAAAGAGGGGAGAGGAAATCATTGGTTATAAGATAGGATGTGTCGCAAAAGAAACTCAAAAGAAAATGGGTTTTATTCAACCTGCTTGGGGGACACTTTGGCAAAAGGAATTGCATGCTAGTGGGATATCATTAAGTAAAAAAGATTATTCAAACCCTGCTATGGAGGCAGAATTTGGAATTATATTAAATCGTGATTTGGAACCTGAACTTATTTCTTTCGAATACATACTAGAATCTATTAAATCAATTTACCCCCTAATAGAGATTCATAATTTAGTTTTTTATGGAGATGCTCCTCATGGAGCAGAGCTTCTTGCAAATAACGCTATTCATGCTGGAGTTATTTTAGGGCTTGAAAATAAATTTCCTAAAAGTAATCAATTTACTGACCTAAAACTTATTTATGATAAGGAAACAGTAGGTGCTTGGCCTGATAAAGAATGGCCTCATGATATGTTATCTGAAGTAGCTTGGTTAGTTAAGGAGCAAGCTAAAATAAATAATATTTTAAAAAAAGGTGACTTGATATTAACGGGAGCATATGGGTTTCCAGTTCCAATTAATGAGAAAAAAGTAATAGAAGTTACATCATCAGCATTTGGTGATGTAAAAGCAATATTTGATTAAATAGCTTTTATTATTGGTAACGAATGAAAGTCAGCAGTATCTATTTTTGAAGAGTAATCTCTTCTCATATTCCACTTTTTGTTGACCCCAGCACTAGCTAAACTTAGTGTTGATCGCCCATATCTATAATTTGTACTATCAATAGACTTCATTAAGCCTTTAATCTTCTCATCTTTTTCTGAAGAGAATAAATTTTTATTACCATCTGAACAAGTTAAGCCAGTCAATGCTATACCTGCTTTTTGATATCTATATCCATTTATAAAAATTTCATTTAATGTAATCAAAGCAGTTTTAACTATTTCAATACTGTTATTTGTGGCAATTGGAAAATCTATAGTTTTAGCATTTGAATAATATACTCCTCTATTTTGAAAAGGACTTGTTCTAACAGATACCGTTATTGATTTTGCAATTAAAGATTCTGATCTAATTTTTTCTGAAGCGTTTAAACAGTAACTTGCAACAGCTTCTTGAAGTTCTTGAAATTTTTCAACTCTAGTACCAAATGATCTTGATACTACACAGCTTTTTCTTTTCGAATTTTTGGTTTCCAAAGAAATACAAGGAATGCCCCTAAGTTCTAATGCAGTCCTAGAGCTTAAAACATTAGAACTTTTTTTAATCCAAGTGTTTGACATACTCTTTAACTGTTTAGCATTGTAAATTCCATTTTTCTGGTAAAATTTTGTCATTTGCTTACCAACTCCCCACACATCATTGATATCTATTTTTTCTAATAATGGATCAATATTTTCAATTCCTATTAAGTTTGTAACACCAGATTGTTTTTTCTTTGCTATATGATTTGCAATCTTACTTAGTGTTTTTGTTTTAGCAATACCGATGCTTGTTGGTATCCCTGTCCACTGTAAAACAATGCTTCTAATTTCTTTTCCAACATCTTCAACTTCATTATCAGGATAATTACTTAAATCTAAGAAAGCTTCATCAATAGAATATATTTCTAATATTGGATTAAATCTTTTTAAAGTTCTCATTACTCTTCTAGATAAATCTCCATACAAAGAATAGTTTGAAGAAAATACATAAACTTTATTTCTAAGTATTATATCTTTGGCTTTGAAATAAGGTTCTCCCATTTTAATACCAAGAGCTTTTGCTTCAGTTGATCTTGATATAATACAACCATCATTGTTAGATAAAACGACTACAGGTTTATTTCTAATTTTAGGATTAAATAATCTTTCACAAGAAACATAAAATGAATTACAATCTACTAGTGCTATCTTTTTAGTATGTTGAATGGATGACATAAGTCACAACCCCCCAAATGAATATTTCAGATTCGTCTCCAATAATTATTTTATCTTCAATATTTTTTGAACCAGATGTTAAAAATTGACCGTCTTTTGATTTAACAAAACTTTTAACAACTAACTCATCATGAACATTTGCAACTACTGTTGAAAAGTTTTTAGGTTTTAAACTTCTATCAATAACCAATAGGTCACCATCATAAATACCAACATCAGTCATTGATTTCCCCTGAACTCTAATGATGAAAGTAGCTGGAACATTTTTGATTAAGTGAACATTAAGATCTACATCTTCTTCGATGTAGTCTGTTGCAGGAGAAGGAAAGCCAGCACCTGCTTTATGTAGATAAAAGGGTATAGTTAGTTTCATGTTCTTGTTTTGTTCTTATTTATAGACCAGTTATACAGTACATGCAAGAAGTTGTATTTTGAGTCTATAACTGAATCAAAGGTGAATCAAAACGTGAACATCAAAACTACATTTTGTGCTCTTGTGGATAACTTCAACCAGAGATAGTTTAAACCTCATATTAAAATGATAAAAGTTTTCTCAATCATAGTTCTGAGTTTAATTATAGCTTTTAAAGTCGTGGCTTACGAAGAAGTAAATTATGAAGTGGTGAAACAAAATCAAGTTTATGAGATTAGAAAGTATTCTGATCGTTTAGCAATTGAAACAATAACTTCCAATCAAGGTAGTAGTTTTAGAAAATTATTTAATTATATTTCAGGCAATAATGAGAATAAAGAAGAAATCAGTATGACAACACCAGTTACTCAAATAGAAAAAAAAGGAAGTATGACTATGCAATTTTACTTACCTTCAAAATTTAATAAAGACAACACACCAAGGCCATCCAACTCAGATATCAAGATATTAAATATAAAAGGTGGTTACTATGCGGTTATAAAATACTCAGGAAGGGCTTCTGATAAAAATTTTATTAAACATAAAGATATTTTAAAAAATGAATTAAAAAAAAACAATATATTGATTTTAAGTTCACCCATTAAAGCAACATATGATAAACCTTTTACACTGCCTATGCTTAGAAGAAACGAGGCTATGTTTAAAATTGATATAAACCTATAAAAGAAATATAAATGAAAAAATTAACATGCCATTGTGGAGAAGTAGAAGCAGAAATAAATTTAGATGGAGATTTACAAAAAGTATTACAATGTAATTGTTCAATTTGTAAAAGAAAAAATGCAGTTATGTCTATGGTTAAGAACGAAGATTTTAAAATAGTTAAAGGTAAAGACAAATTAAAACTTTATCAATTTCATTCAAAAGTTGCAAAGCACTATTTTTGTTCTAACTGTGGGATTTATACTCATCACAATCCAAGGGCTAATCCAGCTATGACAGGATTTAATCTTGGTTGTATAAATGAAATAAATACTTTTGATTTAAAAGATGTTGCTGTAAATGATGGTCATAACCATCCACTTGATAATAAATAGTTTTTTTATGCAACAAGTTAATGATTGTTTTATTAAAGTAAAAAAAGATTGTTTTAAATTTATTTCTTCTCAAGAAACAAAGAGAGATAAATTTAAAAATAAAGAAAAGATGATTAAATCTTTTTTAATCCCAATAAGTTTTTGGATATCAAAGAGAACTAATAAAAAAAAACCTTTAATAATAGGTTTGGCAGGAGGTCAAGGCTCAGGTAAAACTACTATCTCATCAATTTTAACATTAATTTTACAAAAGTATTTTAAATTAAAAGTTTTTAAAATTTCAATTGATGATTTTTATAAGACGAGAAAAGATAGAAAATTATTATCTAAAAATAAGCACTCTTTATTAATGACAAGAGGAGTTCCAGGCACTCATGACGTAGATTTAATGTTAAAATTTTTTAAAAAAGTTAAGTCAAAGAGGTTTAAAAACCTAACAGTTCCTAAATTTAATAAATCAATAGATGATCGTTATAAAAAAAGCTTATGGTATAAACTTAAATTCAAACCAGACGTGGTAATTTTTGAAGGTTGGTGTGTTGGCGCCAAATCTCAAACTGCCAAACAACTAAAAAAACCAGTTAATTCATTTGAAAAAGTTTATGATAAAAAGCTTAAATGGAGGTCTCACGTTAATAATCAATTGAAAACAAAATATAAGACACTATTTAATCAGTTAGATGAATTATTGTATTTGAAGGCTAAAAATTTTAATTTATTGAGAAATTGGAGGTTAAAACAAGAGAGAAAACTTCGGATACAAACAAAAAATAAAAAGGACCTTAAAATTATGAGTATTGGAGATGTAATAAATTTTATGCAAACATATCAAAGAATAACTCAACAAATGTTTAAAGATGCTATAAAAAACTCATCTATAATTATGAATTTAAATAGCAGACATCAAATTCAAAATATGAAATTTAAAAAATAATGAAAAAAATATTATTATTATTATTAACATTAGTTTTGGTTAACCAAAAAGCTTTTGCAGTTTCTTTATCAGAAGCATTACTCCAAGCTTATATTAATAATCCAGAATTAAATGCTGAAAGAGAAAATATTCAAGTTTCAAAAGAAGATTTAAATATATCAAAAAGTGAATTTTTACCAACTGTTACTCTTTCAGGTTCTAAGAGCCAAGAAAGCACAGAAAAGCTAACGGATAGAAGTGGAACAAATTCTACCATCACAGATGTTGACCCTCAAAGTCAATCAGTAGTTATAGAACAAAAACTGTTCCAAGGTTTTGCTGGTCTTGCAGGAATGGAAAAAAGTAAAATTGGAATAAGTCTAGCTGATGCAAAACTTTTAAAAACAGAGCAAGAAATTTTATACAAAGCTGCAGAAGCTTATTCAGGATTTATATCTGCAGATAAAAAATTTAAGATTAATCAAAATAATATTAATTTATTAGAAAGACAAGTAGAAACAGATCAAGCAAGATTAGAAAGAAGTCAAATTACTTTTACAGATTTAGCACAGTCTGAGTCTTCACTAGCAGGTGCCCAAGCGAAATTTATACAAGCAAGAAATGAAGTTGTTACAGCTAAACTAATATATGAAAAAATAATAGGCCCAATCAATGATCCTAACACTTTAGATGAAAAACTAGATTTTGCCTTTGAAGTTCCTTCAGATTTAGATAGTGCAATTGAAATCTCAAAAATAAACAATCCAAACTTAATTATTTCTAAATTAGAATATGAACAATCAGAAAAAGATGTTACAATTGCAAGATCAGAGCTTTCCCCTTCTGCAACAATGTCTTTTAATAGATCAAAAACTGAAGATACAAGTTCAACAATTAATGAAAGAGATAAAGAAGTATTAACTGCAACTGTTTCTTGGCCAATTTTTAATGGTGGAAAAAACACTGCTTCATTAAATAGAAGTAAAAATTTAAAGAATAGAAATAAACTATTATTTGATAATGCCATGAAAACAAATCAAGCTAGTGTTGCAAGTGCATGGTTAAGTTTACAATCTTCAAAAAGCTTACTAAATTCAGTTAAGTCACAAGTAAAAGCTGCAGAAATTGCAAATGAAGGGATAACGGTTGAGTACGAATCTGGCCTTGGAAGATCAACACTGGATGTTATTCAATCAAACTCAATTTTATTAACTTCAAAAATAAGCCTTGCAGATTCTGAAAGAAATTATTTACTTTCAAGATTTAAATTACTTCAATCAGTTGGCTTACTAAGTAACAAATATCTAAAACTCCAATAATTAAGCCAATATTTAATTAAAAAAAAACTATTGATAATGAGAACAAAATGTGTACATTTAGAACACGATTCGAACACTAATTATTTAATAAAAAGGGCATAAAATGACTAAAAACAACTTAAAAGTAGTTAAAACTACAAAAGCACAACAAGCAGAAGGTAACGAAAAAAATAAAGCTTTGGACGCGGCAATGAGCCAAATTATCGATAATTTTGGAAAAGGATCGGTAATGAAACTCGGTCAAAGAAGAGCAATGGATGTTGAGTCAGTTTCAACTGGATCATTAAGCTTAGATGTGGCGCTTGGAATAGGTGGCTTACCAAAAGGAAGAGTTATTGAAGTTTATGGACCAGAATCATCTGGTAAAACAACTTTAGCATTACAAGTTTTAGCAGAAGCCCAAAAAGCTGGAGGAATTTGTGCGTTTATAGATGCAGAGCATGCTTTAGATCCAATTTATGCAAAAAAACTTGGAGTAGATACTGAAGAATTATTAATTTCACAACCCGATACTGGTGAGCAAGCTCTAGAAATAGCTGATACATTAGTCAAATCAGGATCAATTTCTGTAATCGTAATCGACTCTGTTGCAGCACTAACACCTAGAGCTGAAATTGAAGGAGAAATGGGAGATCACCACGTAGGACTTCAATCAAGATTAATGAGTCAGGCTTTAAGAAAACTAACAGGCTCAATCTCAAGCACGAATACAATGATGATTTTTATTAACCAAATTAGAATGAAAATTGGAGTTATGTTTGGAAGTCCAGAGACTACTTCTGGTGGAAATGCACTTAAGTTTTATTCATCTGTAAGAATGGATATTAGAAGAATTGGTGCAATCAAAAATGGAGATGAAATTATTGGTAACTCAACAAGGGTTAAAGTGGTTAAAAACAAAGTAGCACCTCCATTTAAAGTTGTTGAATTTGACCTAATGTACGGCAAAGGTATTAGTAAAGTAGGTGAATTAGTTGATCTTGGTGCAAAAGCTGACATCGTTGAAAAAGCTGGAGCTTGGTATGCTTATAAAGGTGAAAAAATTGGCCAAGGAAGAGAAAATGCGAAAACTTACTTAGAGCAAAATCCTAAAATTGCAGCAGAAATTGAAATGGCAATTAGAGAAAAAGCTGGTGTGATAGCAAAAAAAATTGAAGGTAATCCACTTGATCCTGAAAAAGCAGCAAAAGATCAAATAGAAGAACCTAAAGTGGAAACAAAGGAAGAAGTAACACCTCCATCTAAAAAGAATTAGTTAAAGTCATCTTTAATTATTAAAAGGCGCTTAATTTAAGCGCCTTTTTTCCCTACACTTATCTAGACATCAAATAAAAAAGCTGTATTTTAATTATATGGCTGACAAAACACTAAATCAAATCAGAACAACTTTTTTAGATTATTTTGAAAAAAATGATCACAGAGTAGTTGAGTCTAGTAATTTAGTTCCAAATAATGATCCAACATTAATGTTTGCAAATTCAGGAATGGTACAATTTAAAAATGTATTCACTGGATTAGAAAAAAGAGATTATGTAAGAGCAACAACCTCACAAAAATGTGTAAGGGCAGGTGGTAAGCATAACGACCTTGAAAATGTAGGTTACACACCAAGACACCACACATTTTTTGAAATGCTTGGAAATTTTTCATTTGGAGATTATTTTAAGGAAGAGGCAATTAGTTATGCATGGAATTTAATAACTAAAGAGTTTGGAATTGATAAAAATCGTCTTTATGTAACAGTTTATCATGACGATGAAGAAGCATTTAACTTTTGGAAGAAAATAGCTGGTTTTAGTGATGATAGAATAATCAAGGTAGCAACATCGGATAACTTTTGGTCTATGGGTGATACAGGGCCTTGTGGACCATGTTCTGAAATATTTTATGATCATGGTGAGCATTTAGAGGGTGGCTTACCTGGCACTAAAAATGAAGATGGTAATAGGTTTATAGAAATTTGGAATTTAGTATTCATGCAATATGAGCAAATTTCAAAAGATAAAAGAATAGATTTACCAAAACCATCTGTGGATACGGGTATGGGTCTCGAGAGAATAGCTGCGTTATTACAAGGAACACATGATAACTATGAAACAGATCATTTTAAAAAGTTAATACAATCAGTGTCAGACTCTTTAAATGTTAAAGTTAACAAGACTAATCAATCTAGTTTTAGAGTGATAGCTGATCATTTACGAGCAAGTTCATTTTTATTAGCAGAAGGAGTTCTACCTTCTAATGAAGGAAGAGGATATGTGCTTAGAAGAATTATGAGACGTGGAATGAGACATTCACATTTGCTAGGTTCTAAAAAACCAGTCTTTTATAATATTTTTAAAACACTCCTAGAAGAAATGTCTAACAATTATCCTGAGTTAGAAAGAGCACAATCTTTAATTAAAGAAACTTTAAAAACAGAAGAAGAAAAGTTTTTAGTTTTACTAGATAGAGGAATAAAAATTTTAAATGAAGAGTTAGAGAAAGTAGAAAAAATATTACCTGGTGAAGTAGCATTTAAACTTTACGATACATTTGGTTTTCCATTAGATTTAACCGAAGATATTTTGAAAAATAAATCACTGAGGGTAGATGGGGAGAAGTTTGATTTATTAATGAAAGAAAGCAAAGAACTTGCAAAACAAAATTGGAAAGGATCAGGGGATAGTACGATTGATCAAATATGGTTTGATATAAAAGATCGTTTAGGGGCAACTGATTTTTTAGGATATTCTACAGATAAAGCAGAAGGTGTAGTCACTTTAATTATTAAAAATAATAAAGAAGCCCAAGATCTACAAGAAAATGATGAAGGAATAATAATTACAAATCAAACACCTTTTTATGGCGAGTCTGGAGGGCAAGTTGCTGATACAGGAGTAATCTCTAATGAAGTTTTTGAATTTGAAGTGTCTGATGTCCAAAAAAAACTAGGAGATTTATTTGTTCATTATGGAAAAGTTATAAAAGGTTCGGTTAAATTAAAAGATAGTGTCGAATTAAGAATAGATACACAAAGAAGAAACAATATTAGAGCCTACCATTCTGCTACACATTTATTACATGAAGCATTAAGAAGAGTTTTAGGTAAGCATGTAACTCAAAAAGGATCTTTAGTTCAGTCTGATCGTTTAAGATTTGACTTTAGTCACATGAAACCTATCTCAGAAGATGAGATGGGAAAAATTGAACATTATGTTAACTCAATAATTCAAAAAAGGTCAGAGGTGAAAACAAGAGTAATGACACCTAAAGAAGCCGTTGAAAATGGTGCCTTAGCTTTATTTGGAGAAAAATATGGTGATGAAGTAAGAGTTTTGTCAATGGGAGACGAAGAAGGTAAATTTTTCTCAACTGAATTATGTGGAGGAACTCACGTTGTAAACACAGCTGATATTGGAAAATTTAAGATTATAAGCCAATCATCTATTGCTGCAGGTGTAAGAAGAATTGAAGCTTTAAGAGACGCACAGTTAGTTAATTTTTTAAAAGAAAAAGAAAACCTATCTAGTTTGTCTGATCAAAAAAATGAGGCAGTTATAAAAAAATTAGAGACAAAGATTATTGAATTAGGAGGAAAACCTAATCTTCAAAACAAGGATCAAGTAACTTTAATAAAAGATCTTAATAAACAATTTGATCAACTTTCTGTTGTCTCAATCTTAAATGATAAAACAAAAAATTTAATTAAAGATCAAGTTATTAATGGAATAAAAGTTAGATTTCAAAATGTCTTAGATTTACCATTTAAAGATTTAAGAAAATTAATTGATGAAGGAAAAAAAGAAATTGGTGAAGGATTAGTAATAATTTACGCAATCAATAATAATAAAGTTGGACTAGCTGTAGGTGTAACTAAAGCACTACAAAACAAGTTTGATGCTGTAAAAATTGCAAGGGTCGGGTCAGAGGTTATTGGTGGCAAAGGTGGAGGAGGAAGAAGTGACTTTGCTCAAGCAGGGGGCATATTGCCAGAAAAAATTCAAGAATCTTTTGAGTGTATTAAGAAATTAATTAATTAAGTTTTTTCTTAAGTTGTTCATCCAGTTTATCTAAAAATTGATTAGTGGTTAAATAACTGCTTGATGAACCAATTAAAACTGCCAAGTCTTTAGTCATAGAGCCACTTTCAACACAATCAATACAAACTTTTTCTAATGTAGTTGAAAATTTAATCAAATCTTCATTGCCATCTAATTTTCCTCTATGAGCCAAACCTCTAGTCCAAGCAAAAATTGATGCAATTGGATTTGTAGAAGTCTCTTTACCTTCTTGATGCATTCTATAGTGTCTAGTCACAGTTCCATGAGCCGCTTCAGCTTCCATAGTTTTTCCATCAGGGGCAAGAAGTACACTTGTCATCAAACCTAATGACCCATATCCTTGAGCCACTGTATCAGATTGAACATCACCATCATAATTTTTACAAGCCCAAATATATTTACCACTCCATTTCATAGCACAAGCAACCATGTCATCAATTAATCTATGTTCGTAAGTAATACTAAGTTTTTCAAAATCTATTTTAAATTCTTTATCAAAAATTTCTTGGAAGATATCTTTAAATCTACCATCATAAGTTTTTAAAATAGTATTTTTGGTAGAGAGATAAACTGGCCATTTTTTTATTATACCATAATTAAAACAAGACCTTGCAAAGTCTTCTATAGATTTATCCAAGTTGTACATCGATAAAGCAATTCCAGGCCCTGGAAAATTAAAAACTTCATATTTTATTTGATCACTTCCATCTTCAGCAGTCCATTTAACTTCCATTTTTCCTTTTCCTGGAACTTTAAAATCTGTTGCTCTATATTGATCACCAAAGGCGTGTCTTCCAATAATCAATGGGTCAGTCCATGTTGGAACTAGTTTTGGAATGTTTTTACAAATTATAGGTTCTCTAAATACTGTTCCACCAAGAATATTTCTAATAGTTCCATTTGGAGATCTCCACATCTTTTTTAATTTAAATTCTTCAACACGTGCTTCGTCAGGAGTGATTGTTGCACATTTGATACCAACACTATGATCTTTTATTGCCTTAGCTGAATCGATAGTTATTTGATCATTAGAGTCATCTCTACTTTTCATACCAAGATCGAAGTATTTAATGTCTAAATCTAAATATGGTAAAATTAGTTTATTTTTAATGAAATCCCATATGACACGAGTCATTTCATCACCATCTAGTTCAACAACAGGGTTTTTAACGTTTATTTTAGCCATAAATGATTAATATATATTAGTAATTGTAATTTAGTGTTTTATATACATATTAATAAAAAATTATCAAATAGAAGCTTATGTTAGATAAAATTTTCCCAAAAATTCACACAGAAGGATATAAATTTTTAGCTATATCAATTTTTTTAACAATTGGTTTAAATTTACTTAACGGATTTCTTGGATTAATTGGCTTAATATTATCTATATGGGTTTATTATTTTTTTAGAGATCCAGAACGAATTTCAATAAATAATGAAAAGTATTTAACAAGCCCAGCAGATGGAGAGGTTTTAATGGTACACGAAGTTGATGGGCCAAAGGAATTGGGCTTAGAAAATCAAAAATTTACAAAAATTAGTATATTTATGAATGTTTTTGATTGCCACGTAAATAGAACACCTTGCGAGGGTACAATTTCAGAAATACTTTATAAACCAGGAAAATTTTTAAATGCATCGCTTGATAAAGCAAGCGAAGATAATGAAAGAAATTATTATAAAATCATAAATAATCAAGGCGATGAAGTGGTTGTTGTACAAATAGCAGGTTTGATTGCTAGAAGAATTGTTTGTGAATCAAATAAAGATCAAAAACTTCAGCAAGGAGAAAGGATTGGAATGATTAGGTTTGGAAGTAGAGCAGATGTTTATTTTAAAAGTTATGAAACTTTAGTAAAAGTAGGACAAAAAACAATTGCTGGTGAAACACTATTAGCTAAAAAATGATTTATGGAACAACCTAAAAAAAATTTTAAAATTGTTTCTGATAAAAAAACAAGAATGATTTTACCTAATGCAATCACATTAGTTGGGGTTTGCATAGGCTTATCTTCTATTAAATTTGCTTTGGATGGAAAATTTGCACTAGCTATAATTGCAATATTATTTGCAGGATTGATGGATGCTTTGGATGGTCGTATAGCAAGATTAATTAAAGGAACATCCAAGATGGGTAAAGAGCTTGACTCCTTAGGAGATGTAATTAGCTTTGGTGTTGCGCCAGCCTTCATAATGTATTTTTGGAATTTACAATACCTTGATAAATTAGGTTGGTTTGTTTGTTTGATGTATGTAGTCTGTGTTGCTTTAAGACTTGCTAGGTTTAATGTTAATTCTGAAGATGAGCCATCTTGGAAAGATAATTTTTTTGAAGGTATACCTGCACCAGCAGGTGGAATTGTTGTTTTAATGCCACTGGTAATAAATTTTAGTGGATTAGATGACCTTTATCTTAAATTTAATTATGATTTTATAGTACCTATGTTTTTCATAATAATTTCAATACTACTTATAAGCACAGTTCCAACATATTCATTTAAAAAAATTGTTATACCAAGAACCATGACTAAATTTTTATTGTTTGGAATAGTTTTATTTTTTGGAGCTTTATTAGTATACACGTTTAAAATACTAGCTATTAGTACATTTCTTTATTTATGCTTAATCCCAGTTAGTTATTTTCATTATAAAAAAATAAAAAAAGAAAAAAATATCACTAACGATATAAATGAAAATGACAATATAGAAGATATTTTGTAAATGAAAAAAAATGTAATTGTTTCATTGGCTGACTCAAATTACTTTGAACTTCTAAATGAATTAGTAGATTCCATAAAAAGTTTTGAAAAAAGTAAAGATACAGCAATTTGTATTTTAGATGCTGGTTTATCGAAACAACAAAAAGATATATTGGTTAAAAAGGTTGATGAAATTAAATCTGCAGAATGGGATATTGATGTCCCAGCATTTAAGGTTAAAGGTAAAGAATGGCTAAAGAGTCAAGTATCAAGAGCCTTCCTTCCAAAATATTTTTCAAACTATGAAAAATACCTATGGATAGATTGTGATGCGTGGGTCAATAACTGGGAGTCTGTTGAATTGTATTTTAAGGCTTGTGAAGATGGAAAGTTAGGAATTACCCAAACATTAGGACCAGGATATAAGATAATGTCTAAAGTAAATTGGTTATTTGGAAAAATAGCAATAATTAAATCTCAAAATTTTAAACATGCAATTAAATCAAAAATTGGAATTAATAAAGCTAGAAAACTAGCTTTTGCTCCTCATATAAATATTGGTGTTTTTTCATTGGAGAAAAATTCTCCAGGGTGGTCTTCTTGGCAAAAAAATCTTGAGCAGACATTAAAGAGTGGAAATATTTTTGGTTCAGAAGGTCTTGCTATCAATATGTCAGTATATATAGATGAATTAGAAACTGAGTTTTTGCCACTAAATTGTAATTGGATTGCTAGCAACTTATTACCTAAATTCGATGAAATAAAAAATACATTTGTTGAGCCTTACTTGCCAAACCATAAGATAGGAATTATGCATTTAGCTGCTGGAATTTGGGATGGAAATAAAGATATGAGATTAAACAAAGATATTTTGATTAAGGTTAAAACTATTCAAAAAAGACTATTATCTAAAAGTTTAAGATTTGGTTATTAATTGAAAAAAAATAGAATTTCAAAGAATTGGATTAATAAACAAAAAAGAGACATCTATGTCAGACAGTCTCAAGTGGATGGATATAGAGCAAGATCAGCATATAAATTAATTGAAATTGATGAAAAATTTAAGATACTCAAAAATGGAATATCAGTGTTAGACTTAGGTGCATCTCCTGGAAGTTGGTCTCAATATATATCAAAAACAGTCAAGAGTGGAAGATTAGTGTCAATTGATCTAAAAGATATGAAAGAAATTAATAATATAATTCAAATAAAAGGTGATTTTACTGAAATAGATTCACAAGAAAAAATTAAAAGTTTTTTTAAATCAAAAGTTGATGTTGTAGTGTCAGATATGGCCGTTAATACAACGGGCATCAAAGATATTGACGCAATTTACACAGGAGAATTAGCCATGGAAGCAATGAATTTTTCTAAAGAAATTCTTGTGGAAGAAGGACGATTTGTCTCAAAGATTTTTTTAGGCTCATCATTTAATGAAATTGTTGCATTAGGTAAAAAAATATTTAAAGAAGTAAAGGTATTTAAACCTAAATCTAGCAGGAAAGAATCTAAGGAAAGTTTTATTGTTTGTAAAAGTTTGAGATAGAACTTTAATTTTAAAAAGAATCATATATAAATGATTATGGATCCTATAAAAGAAGCTCTCACCTTTGACGATGTCACAATGGCACCAAAATATTCAGAAGTTTTACCTTCCGAGGTAGACACAAGCACAAAGTTATCATCTAATTTAATGCTTAAAATCCCCTTACTATCGTCTGCAATGGATACGGTGACAGAAAGTAAAATGGCTATAGCCTTAGCAAAAGCTGGAGGTATAGGGGTAATACATAGAAATTTGGACATAAAAAAACAAATAGAAGAAATTAAAAAAGTAAAAAAATTGAAATTATTAGTTGGAGCGGCTGTTGGGGCTGGCCCTTTAGAGCTTGAAAGGGCAGATGCAATTTTAAAAGAAAAAGTAGATTTAATTGTAGTTGATACAGCACATGGACACAGTAAAAAAGTTGCAGAAATTATAAAAATAATAAAAAAAAATAAAACAAGCAGAACAGCATTATGCGCTGGAAATATAGCTACCACAGAAGCAGCAAAATTTTTAATAAAGCTTGGAGTAGATATTGTTAAAGTTGGGATCGGTCCAGGATCGATTTGTACCACAAGACTTGTCGCAGGAATTGGTGTGCCACAATTAAGTGCAATACTAGAAGTTAAAAAAGGTATAAAAAATAATAAAGTGAAAATGATTTCTGATGGTGGAATTAAATACTCAGGTGACATAGCTAAAGCATTATCAGCAGGGGCTGATGCGGTAATGATAGGATCTTTATTTGCAGGAAGTGAAGAAACACCTGGTAAATTGATTAAGAAAAATGGAAAACTATTTAAAAGTTTTAGAGGAATGGGGTCAGTTGGAGCAATGAATAAAGGATCAGCAGATAGATATTTTCAGAAAAAACAAAAAGATACCTCTAAATATGTGCCAGAGGGTGTAGAAGGTTTCGCTAAGTATAAAGGTGATGTTAAAAATATAATTTATAAACTAATTGGTGGACTAAAATCATCTATGGGCTACCTTGGAGCAAAAAAAGTTCATAATCTTAAAGTTAAACCAAATTTTGTAAAAATAACTAAAGCAGGTTTTTATGAAAGCATGGTTCACAATGTTGATAAAGTAAAAAATGATAATAAATATCAATGACAAAAATAGTTAAAATAATTTCAGTTTTTTTTGTAATTTTTAATTTAATGAACTTTGCGCTAGCAGAAAATACTTTTTTTGAAGAAGGTAAAAAAAAATATGATGAAAAAAGATATGATGAGTCAAAATTTTTATTTCAAAGAAGCATTGTATTTTATCCAAAAGATCATGAGTCATATCTTTACTTAGCTAAAATATTTAAATTTGAAGATAATAAAAAAGAAGAGCAAAAAAATATTGATACAGTCATTTTGCTAGACCCGAAAAATGAAGAAGCAAATTATTTCCTAATGGAAATAGAGCTTAATAAATCCAATTATTCGAAAGTTAAAGAGTTAGCTGAAAATTTTAGCAAAATTTGTAAAAAACTTTGTGATAAAAAAACTTTTATTTTAGATTCATTAAAGAATTTAGAACCTAAAAATGAGTCTTAGTAATAATCTAAATAAAATTTTAATAGTAGATTTTGGATCTCAATTTACCCAACTAATTGCCAGAAGGATAAGGGAATTTGGAGTTTTTTCAGAAATAGTTAGTCATAAAAAAATTAATGTAACTAAGATTATTAAAGAAAATATAAGTGGAATAATTCTTTCTGGCGGCCCTCTTAATGTTTATCAAAATGATAAATTTAAATTTGATAAAAAAATTTTGAAAGTTGGTTTGCCAATACTGGGCATATGTTTTGGACATCAAATATTGTCAAAAGAATTAGGTGGACGAGTAAAAAAGTCAAAACATAGAGAGTTTGGTTTAGCAACGATCAATAAAATTTCAAATAGTGTTTTAACTAAAAACTTTTTTAACCAAAAAAATATTAGCAATGTTTGGATGAGCCATGCAGATCAAGTATCTAAAATGCCAAAAAATTTTAAAGTGATTGCATCGACAAAAAATTCAAAATTAACAATAATTGAAAACTCTAAAAATAATTTTTATGGTGTTCAGTTTCATCCTGAGGTAACTCATACAAAAAAAGGTAAAATATTATTACGAAATTTCCTTTTCCTTATCTGTAAAGTCAAAAAAAATTGGTCCTCAAAAGACCAAAAATTAAAATTAATTAAAGATATTAGAGAACAAGTTGGAAATAATAAAGTAATTTGTGGTTTATCTGGAGGTGTGGATAGCAGCGTAGTTGCGCAGCTATTAAGTAAAGCAATTGGAAAAAAATTAATATGTATTTTTGTCAATAATGGCTTACTAAGAAAAAATGAAGAAAAACAAGTTGTTAATACATTTAAAAAAAAATTAAAAATAAATTTAATTTATGTTAATGCAGAAAAAGAATTTATTAACAAACTGATTAAAGTATCTGACCCTGAAAAAAAAAGAAAAATAATTGGAAATTTATTTATCAAAATATTTGAAAGATATGCAAAAAAAATTAAAAATGTCAAATTTCTTGCTCAAGGTACTCTTTATCCTGATTTAATTGAAAGTAAATCTGTAACAGGTAGTCAAACATCAAAGATAAAATCACATCATAATGTAGGAGGTCTGCCAAAAAAAATGAAATTAAAATTGGTGGAACCACTTAAATTTTTATTTAAAGATGAAGTTAGAAAATTAGGATTAGAACTTAATTTATCAAAAGATATTATATCTAGACATCCATTCCCTGGACCAGGTTTAGCAATAAGAATGCCAGGGATTATAACTTATGAAAAAATTAAAATATTAAAGGAAGCAGACTTTTATTTCATTAAAGCCTTAAAAGAGTATGGATTATACCATAAGATTTGGCAAGCATATGCAGCCTTGCTACCAGTAAAAACTGTTGGCGTTATGGGTGATAACAGAACCTATGAACATATTTGTTTATTAAGAGCTATTACGTCTGAAGATGGAATGACAGCTGATTTCTTTGATTTTCCAAGAGGTTTTATGCAATTAATTTCTAACCAGATCATTAATAATATTAGAGGTATTAATAGAGTTGTTTATGATGTTACCTCAAAACCACCAAGCACTATTGAATTAGAGTGATAATCCTTTATAGAATTTAGAAGATTATGAAAAAAATTTCGAAGATTAAATATAAAAAAAATAAATCAAAAATTATATGTCTGACTGCTTATTCTAAAAATATTGCATCTATTATTGACAAACATTGTGATATTATTTTAGTGGGAGATTCTCTAGGCTCAGTACTCTATAATTTTTCATCAACAAAAAAAGTTACTTTAGACATGATGATTGAACACTCAAAAAGTGTAAGAATGGGTGTTAAAAAAGCTATGATGGTAGTAGACATGCCTCATAACACCTACCGAAATTCTAAAGAAGCATTAAGAAACGCAAAGAAGATAATATCTAAAACAAAATGTGATGCTGTAAAGGTAGAAGGTGGAAAAAAAGTTTGTCAAATAATTAAAACTTTAATTAGGAACAAAATTCCAGTTATGGGACATCTAGGAGTTTTGCCTCAATCTGCAAAGAATTTTAAATTTAAGGGTAAAGATTTGAATGAAAGAAAAATTATTTTGAAAGATTCTAAGCTTTTAACAGAAGCAGGTGCTTTTTCAATTGTATTAGAATGTATTGAAAGTTCTTTAGCAAAAGAAATTACAAAAACAATTAATATACCAACAATTGGAATAGGTGGTTCAGTTTACTGTGATGGACAAGTTTTAGTTACAGATGATCTTATAGGATTAAATAAAATAAATGCTAGATTTGTTAAAAGATATTCCAATATTGAAAAACAGATAAATGATGCTGTGTTAAAGTTTAAGAAAGATGTGATTAAAAGTAAGTTTCCTACGAAGAAACATTCATACTAAATTAAAAATATTTTTTAAATGTTTCGTTAATTGATAAAACACCATAATCATTTAATCCACCTATTATCAATTGAAGAGCAACTATTAAAATAAAAGCTAGGCCAACATAGGCTATCCACAAGTGTTTTTGAATGTAATTTGCTAAATAGGTTGCTAACGCACCAGTTAATACTACTGACAAAACAAGACCAAATATCATATAACCAAAATAACCTTTTGCAGCACCAACTACACCAATCACGTTATCAAAGCTTATTGTAATATCTGCAAATAAAACTTTATAAATGCTTTTTACAAAAGAAGGCTCTGTAGACTTTTTTATTGGAGATTTAATCTTGTTCTTCATTTCTACCAAATCTTTTCGTAAATCATTAACAATCCAAATCAAAAGAAATCCACCTAAAATTTTTATATAATAAAATTCGAATAGATAAGTAGCAAAAAGAGCAAATATAACTTTAAAAATTAAAGCTCCTGCAACACCCCAAAGGATTATTTGCTTTCTATTCTTCGGTACAAAATTTGCAGCAATCAAGCCAATTATGATTGCATTATCTGCTGCTAAAATTATATCTATAAAGATAATTTGGGTTAAAATTACGAATTCTTCTATCAAGATGTTTTTATAATATTGAATAAATATTATAATTCAATCTAAAGTATAATATTTTTTTATTGCTTTTTATTCTAGTTCGTAATGAAATGGCTTCTTAACAAATCGGAGGAAAAATGAAAATAATTAATAAAATTTTAGTATTATTTTTTGCAATTTTATTAAATGCTAATACAGCATTTTCAGCAGAAAAATGGGATATGGCTCTAGCTTATGGTGCTTCAAACTTTCATTCTGCAAATGCAACAGAATTTGCTAAAAATGTATCAGATAAAAGTGGTGGAAAACTATCAATAGTTACTCATCCTGGTGGCTCTTTATACAAAGGTGGAGAAATTTTTAGAGCAGTGAGAACTGGACAGGCTCAAATAGGAGAAAGATTTATGTCAGCTTTGGGTAAAGAAGATCCATTGTTAGAGATAGATTCTCAACCTTTTTTAGCCTCATCATATGGTGACGCTATGAAATTATACAAAGCTTCAAAACCGGAGATAGTTAAGGGTTTAGATGCTAAAGGTTTAGTATTTTTATACGCTGTGCCATGGCCAGCACAAGGGCTTTATAGTAAGAAAGAAATAAACTCTAAAGATGATTTAAAAGGTTTAAAATTTAGAGCATATAATTCATCTTTAATTAGATTAGCTGAACTTACTGGAATGGCACCAACTAAAATTGAAGCAGCTGAAATAAGCCAGGCTTTTTCAACAGGAGCAGTTGAAAGTATGATTACATCACCAACTACTGGTAAGAACAGTAAAATTTGGGAAAATGGTGTAAAATATTTTTATGATATCGCAGCATGGTACCCAAAAAATATGATCATTGTTAATAAAGATGCGTGGAATAAATTAGATTCTGCAACTCAAAAATTAGTGATGTCAGAAGCTGCCAAAGCAGAAAAAAAAGGTTGGGCACTATCTAAAAAAGGAAACAAGGCAGATAAAAAAGCTTTAGCTGATGCTGGTATGAAAGTTGGCAAAGTAAATTCAACTTTAAATAAACACTTTAAAGAAGTTGGAGCAACCATGTCTAAAGAATGGGCTAGTAGAGCTGGTTCTAGAGGGCAAGCTGTTTTAGCTGCATATTAATAATATTTAAAGCAAAAAAGGCCGTTATTAACTAACGGCCTTTTTATTATGATTTATAAAGTAAATAATTTCTTAAAATTAGTTTATAAATTTTCAGGATATTTAGCATCAATATTTTTAATACTTGTTGCAGTATTTATTTTAACTGGAATTAGTTCCAGAATTTTTGGTTTTTACATAAGAGGTTTAGCTGAATATTCAGGGTATAGTATGGCAGCAGCATCTTTTTTTGCACTTGCTTTCACTTTTTATAATAATGGTCATATTAGAATAACTTTATTTCTAGAAAAATTTAAAAATAAAAAGAGAAGATTGGCTGAAATATGGTGTTTATCAGTGGCAAGTTACTTTTCCGGTTTTATGGCGTATTATTTTATTAAAATGGTAATCATTTCAATAAAATTTGAAGAAAGAAGTGAAGGTGCAGATGAAATTCTTATATGGATACCTCAAACTAGTTTAGCAATTGGTTCTTTTGTATTTTTTATTTGCATATTTCATCATTTAATTTTTTCAATTTTAGATAAGAAAATAAATTAATTATGACAGAAATATACTTAACAATATTTTTTATTTCTTTATTACTATTCTTATTGGGCTCAGGTATTTGGGTTGCTTTAAGTATGATAGCTGTTTCTGCAGTTGGTATGCTATTATTTACAACTAGACCTGTGGGAGATGCAATGGCAACAACAATATGGGGAACTAGTTCATCCTGGACATTAACCGCATTACCACTTTTCGTTTGGATGGGAGAAATTTTATTTAGAACAAAATTATCAGAAAATTTATTTAAAGGCCTATCACCATGGTTGTCAAAACTTCCTGGTGGACTAGTTCATGTAAATGTTGTGGGTTGTGCGTTATTTGCAGCAATATCAGGGTCTTCAGCAGCAACAGTAGCTACTGTAGGAAAAATGTCTATCCCAGAATTAAGAAAAAGAAAATATCCTGAAAAATTGCTATTAGGAAGCTTAGCCGGATCAGGAACTTTGGGATTATTAATTCCTCCATCAATTATATTAATCATTTATGGAGTAACAATAGAGGACTCTATAGCAAAACTATTTATGGCAGGAATTTTACCTGGAATAATGATTGCGTTAATGTTTATGTTGTATGTAATTTTTTGGTCTATTCTAAATAAAAAATTGATGCCAAAATCAGCTGAAAGCTTTTCTTTTTTAGAAAAAGTTCAGGGGTCGAAACAATTACTTCCTGTAATTTTACTTATTTCTTCTGTAATTGGTTCAATTTATACAGGTATAGCGACTGCTACTGAAGCTGCATCTTTGGGTGTTGTAGGTGCATTAATCTTATCTTTTTTGCAAGGGACGCTGAATAAAAATTCATTTAATCTATCCTTATTAGGAGCAACTAAAACTTCATGCATGATTGCTTTTATTTTAGCAGGATCAACTTTTTTATCATTAGCGATGGGCTTCACAGGCTTACCTAGAAATTTAGCAATTTGGATTGATGAAATGAACCTATCTCCATACACATTATTATTTGTACTAACTATATTTTATATTATTTTAGGTATGTTTTTAGATGGAATATCAGCAGTTGTTTTAACTATGGCTATTATAGAGCCAATGATAAGACAGGCTGGTTTCGACATGATTTGGTTTGGTATATATTTAGTAATAGTTGTTGAAATGGCTCAAATTACTCCACCAGTAGGTTTTAATTTATTTGTACTACAAGGTATGGCAAACAAAGATATGGGATTTATTGCAAGAAGTGCATTTCCACTTTTTTTACTTATGATACTGGCAGTTATTATTGTAGTAATTTTTCCTGAGATTGCATTATGGTTGCCAAATAAAATGTCAGCAAATATTAATTAAAAACTTAATACTTAGATTTTTTAGTTCCTTCAATTATTTCTTTAAGCTCATCATATTCTCCGCAGTTACAAGTTTTTAATACTTCTAATCTTTCTTTAGCCATATCCATTCTTCCAGTAACAACATAAAGTTCACCAAGGTACTCATTTATTCCTTTATGACTAGGTTCAATTTGCAAACCTTGTAAATAAAATTCTTCACCCTTTTCATAATCTCCAAGTTTTCTAGTGGTAAAACCTAAATAATTTAAAGTATCTGCTTGAAGTGGTTCTTTTTTATTAGATTTTAAAAGAAGCTTTTGTGCTTTTGCATATCTCTTCTGTGCTTTTTCTGTTTTTCCTTTTTTTTCATACTTTTTGGCGGACTTAATTAAATTATGTGCTTTTGTATAATTAGATATTTTATTGCCGCCATCATTATCACCGCCTGATCCACCAGCTGAAAATGTGTTAGTTGTCAAAGCAAAAGCAAATATCAAGATATATATAATTTTTTTCATATTTAATTAAATTTATTTAATTTATTTAATGGTCTTAGTATTAGTCCATTATTAACCAAATTATCTTTAATAGATTTAGCAGTTGATAATGAACTATCATTATCTCCATGTATGCAAATAGAATCTATTTCACAAGGTATTTGTTTACCACTGAGACAATTTAGGGCCTGATTTTTTACCATACTTAGCACATGTTTTTTTGCTTGTTCAGGGTCTGTAATCAATGCTTTTGCTTTCTTTCTTGAAACTAAATTTCCATCATCTTCATAATTTCTATCTGCAAATATTTCACATGCTATTTTCATATCAAATTTTTTAGCAGCAATTTCCATTTTGGAACCGGTTGGAACAAGATATATGATATCTTTATTAAGTTCATTGATTGAAGCAGCAAGTGTTGTTGCTAACTCCAAATCTTCACAAGCCATATTATTGAGAGCACCATGTGGCTTAATATGTGTTACATTTTCATTATACCTTTGGGCTATCTCTTGTAATATTTCATATTGTTCAAAAATTAATTTTTTTATTTCTAAAGAATTTAAATTTATTCTCTTTCTTCCAAAATTTTCAGGATCATTAAAAGATGGATGAGCACCTATACTAACACCATTTTTTTTGGAGATTTCAATAACCATTTCCATTGTTGGTTTATCACCCGCATGATATCCACAAGCAACATTGGCTGAATTAACAATATTAAGTAATTTTGGATCATTTTCAATTGAATGAAACTTTGATTTTTCACCTAGGTCGCAATTGATATTAATTTCCATAACTTAAAGTCTGGAGTATAACATGACATGATTAAAAATATATCTAATCTTGGTGACGCAGCTGTTTATTGTGATTTTGGCTCAGATGTTAATGAAACAATAAATGCAAGTGTCATAGATTACTTTCATCATATATCAAAATTAATAAAAGATAAAAAAATTGAGGGAATAACCAACTTAACACCCTCTTATAATAAATTAATTATTAGTTTTGATTTAACAATAACCAACTATAAAAAAATTAAAAATTTTATAGAAGGTTTAACTATTAATAGAGATATTAAAAACAATAATAAAAAAGTTAAAATTCCAGTTTGTTGTGATGATGAGTATGGATTGGATTTTTTGAGATTAACTAAAAAATTAAATATAGATAAAGATAAAATATTAGAACTATATTTCAACAAAGAATATTTTTGTTACATGACAGGTTTTATTGCTGGAATGCCTTTTTTAGGAGATCTTAATGAAAATATAAGATGTGATCGATTAGAAACGCCAAGATTAAAGATGCCCAAAGGATCAGTAGGAATAACAGAACAATTTGCAAATATTTATACTTTTGAAAGCCCTGGTGGTTGGAATATTATTGGTAACACTCCAAAGAAAATTTTTGATGATAAAAATTTAGATCAACCAGCTCTAGTTAATCCAGGTGATAAAGTAAGTTTTTATCAAATAACAAAAGAAGATTATTTAAATTGGAATGAATAAAGCATATTTTGAAATTTTAAGGGCAGGAGTTAACACTACCATTCAAGACAAAGGCAGAAATCACTTATATTATGTTGGTATTGCTGTGAGTGGTGCAATCGACCAAAGAAATTACATATTATCAAATAGATTGGTTGATAATCAATTAAATGAGCCTGTAGTAGAGTTTGCATACCAAGGCCCTCTCTTAAAGTTAAAGAATGGAAAAATTAATTTTGCAATATCTGGAGATATTTTTTTTAAGATTATTAGAAAGAATTTAGAGATTGAAGATGGTGAGTGTTATAAAAGTTATATTTTAGATGAAGAGGATCAAATAGATATAATATCAACTAAAAATTCTACGTATGGATATTTGGCAGTTAATGGTGGTTTTGATCTAGAAAAAACCTGGGGCAGTTATTCTATAAATACTAAAGCAAATATTGGACCAAATGATGGAAAAAAATATTCCTTAAATGATAAAATTTTTATTAAAAAAATAGATACCATAAACGCAATAAATAAAAAAATAAATTATGATTATTCTACTGATAACATTATTAGAATTATTAAAGGTACAAATTTTGACTATTTTTCTAAGGATGCAATAGGCAATTTTTTTAATGAAGATTTTTTAATCACAAACCTTGTTGATAGAATGGGCATAAGGTTAAAGGGTCCAAAATTAGAAAATATAAAAAATACCAATATCAAATCGGAAGGTATAGTAAGAGGAGTTATTCAGGTACCCGCTGATGGTAATCCAATAATAATGTTATCTGATCATGGAACAGTTGGAGGATATCCAAAGATTGGTGTAGTTATTGCTGCTGATCTTGATTTAGTTGGGCAATTAACCCCTGGAACAAAAATAAACTTTAAGGAAGTAAGTCTTGAAGAAGCCCAGAATATATTTAAAGCATACATAGAAGAGACAAATAAATATTTAAATGAATGTAATTAATAAAATTCCTGGTCCATTGCTGATTTTTATGGGAGCTCTAAGTTTGAGTTTTGGGGGGCTTATTGTTAAAAAATTTGAAGGCTCTACTGAGTGGCAAATTCTTTTTTGGAGATCTTTATTTTTTACACTTACTGTTTTAGCCTTTCTAATAATTACCTATAAAAAAAAAACTATAAGCTCTTTTTATAAATCTGGATTGCCAGGCTTTTTTGGTGGTATTGTATTATCATTTGGATTTTGTGGTTATGTATATGCAATGTCTAATACATCAGTTGCTAATACTAATTTTATAATATCATTACAGATTTTATTTCTAGCAATTTTTGGTTACTTATTTCTAAAGGAAAAAATTTCAACAATAACTCTTGTTTCAATAATATTAGCAATAACAGGAGTTACTTTAATGATTGGAAATGATTTGAGACCAGGTAATCTTTCAGGAAATTTAGCTGCATTTACAATGCCTATCTCATTTGCGGTCTTAATCATGATTGTAAGAAAATTTCCTACAGTAGACATGATACCTGCTCAATTTGTTGCTGGAGTAAGCTCATGTTTAATAGGGTTAAGTGCATGTATTTACTATTCACACAATTTAATGGTTTCACCAAATGATATATTTTTAGGTTTCTTAGCAGGCTTTTTTCAAGTTGGTTTTGGTTTTATATTTATTACTATTGGTGCACGTAGCACACCTTCAGCAATGGTTGGAGTAATTATGCTATCCGAATCTGTTTTAGGACCTGTTTGGGCTTTTTTATTCGCAGGTGAAAGGGCATCATTATTTACATTAATTGGAGGTGCAATTATTCTATTTGCTGTTTTACTTCAGTTTTCATCGTTGCTTTTATCTGATAAAAAAGAAAAAAATTATTAATTGACTCTGACATACATCTGGTAGATTATTATTCAATACGGGAGAGACTACAAACTATCGTAGCGCCGAAGGAGCAACCACCCAGGAATCTCTCAGGCAAAAGGACCGTAACATATTAACTCTGGAAAGAGATTAAGTTCTCGCCGACGGAATAAAACTCTCAGGCAAACATACAGATGGGTATAGTTAGTTAATATGGAAAATATAAAAACAGCACTTTACAATTTACACCAAAAGCATGGAGCTAAGTTTGTTCGATTTGCTGGTTATCAAATGCCAATCCAATATTCTAATGGAATTATTGAGGAACATAAAAATACAAGAGAAAATGCTGGTATTTTTGATGTGTCACACATGGGTCAGCTATTCATTAAAGGAGATGACTCATTGGCTAAAGACCTTGAAAAAATTTTTCCAGCTGAATTAAGTAATGCTAAGTTAAATCAGTCAAAATATAGTTTTTTGATGAATGAAGAAGCAGGAATTTATGATGATTTAATTATTACAAAAGTTGAAGGTGGTTTTAACATTGTATTAAATGCTGCTTGTAAGAACACAGATTTTAAACTTTTATCTAAATTGTTAGAAAATAAGTATGAAATGATTTTAAGTGAAGAACTGTCTCTTATAGCAATACAGGGGCCAAAAGCAGTCCAAATATTAGAAAAGATAATAAATGGAGTGTCAGATTTAAAATTTATGAATGGTGATACATTTAAAAATCTTAAAGAAAATATTTATATCACAAGATCTGGTTACACAGGTGAAGATGGATTTGAGATATCAATAAAAAATGATGCTGCTGTGGTGTTTGTGCAAAAACTCATAGATGAAGGAGCTAGTTTAATTGGATTAGGTGCTAGGGATACTTTGAGATTAGAGGCAGGGCTTTGTTTGTATGGTCATGACATGGATATCAATAAAAGCCCAGTAGAAGCAAATTTAAAATGGGCAATATCAAAGAATAGAATTCTTGAGGGTGGGTTTATTGGATGTGAAAAAATTAAATCTCAAATTGAGAAAGGAGTAAGTAAGATCCGTGTAGGTATTAAGCCAGAAGGAAGAATTATAGCTAGAGAAAAAACCTCAATATTTAGTGAAGGGGATAAAAATATTGGGGAAATTACAAGTGGAACTTTTGGACCAAGTGTTCAGGCCCCAGTCGCCATGGGTTACGTAGAAAATTCATTTTCTAAAATTGATACTAAGGTTTTTTTAGAAGTGAGAGGAAAAAAATATCCAGCAATTATAAGTAATTTGCCATTTTATAAAAAAAGTTATGTGAAAGGAGCTAGCAAATGAGTGAAGTAAAATATTCAAAAGAACATGAGTGGATAAAATTAGATGGAGATACTGCTGTTATAGGAATCACACAACATGCAACCGAAATGCTAGGTGATATTGTTTTTGTAGAGTTACCAGAGATAGGGTCCTCTGTTGTTAAAGATGGAAATGCAGGTGTTGTAGAATCTACGAAAGCTGCAAGTGATATTTACACTCCTGTATCTGGTGAAATTATTGAAAACAACCAGTCAATTGTTGATGATCCTGCAAAGGTTAATGCTGATCCAGAGAATGAAGCTTGGTTTTTTAAATTAAAAATTACCGACAAGTCTGAAATGGACTCATTAATGAATAAAGATGAATACGAAAAATTTTCAAAAGAAAGTGGTAGTTAAATGTTGAAAAATGCTCAAAAAGATTTTATACAAAGACATATAGGTCCATCTGTTGATGAACAGAGTATTATGCTCAAAGAATTGGGTTATCAAAATCTTGATGAATTAATAAAAGATACTGTCCCAGAAAAAATTCTTCTTAAAGATGATCTAGATATTGGAGATCCAAACTCAGAATATAAAGCTCTTAGAAAATTAAAAAATATTGCAAAAAAAAATGAAGTTTATTCAAGCTTCATTGGAATGGGTTATTATGGAACTTATACACCATATGTAATACTTAGGAATATACTGGAAAACCCAGGGTGGTATACTTCTTACACACCATATCAGCCTGAAGTCGCACAAGGGAGACTTGAGATGTTACTTAATTTTCAGCAAATGATTATAGATTTTACAGGTATGGATATTGCTAATGCTTCTCTTTTAGATGAAGGAACAGCAGCTGCAGAAGCTATGGGATTAAGTTATAGAATATCTAAATCTGAGACTAAAAAAGTTTTTGTTTCAAAAAATTGTCACCCACAAACTATTGATGTAATCAAAACAAGAGCAGAACCACTCGGTTTAGAAATAGTAGTAGGTGACGAAGATAAAGATATTAAAGAAGATATTATATGTGGGATTATTCAATATCCAGGCACATTGGGAGATATTAAAGATCCTAGTGAAGCTATAAGTAAAATACATAAACATAATGGAAAAGCTGTTCTTGCATGTGATCTATTAGCTCTTGCTAAACTAAAAACACCAGCAGAATTAGGTGCTGATATTGCAGTCGGTAGCTCACAACGTTTTGGAATTCCAATGGGCTACGGAGGTCCCCACGCCGCATTTTTTGCAACAAAAGATGAATATAAAAGATCAATGCCAGGTAGAATAGTAGGTGTGTCGGTTGATAGACATGGAAAAAAAGCATATAGACTTGCCCTTCAAACAAGAGAACAGCATATAAGAAGAGATAAAGCCACAAGTAATATTTGTACAGCACAAGCATTATTAGCAATAGTGTCTGCAGCCTATGCTGTCTATCATGGTCCAAAAGGTATTAAAAAAATTGCAGAAAGTGTTTCTCAATTAACTAAAAATTTTGCAGATAAATTAAAACAATCTGGTTATGAACTTTATTCAGATCATTTTTTTGACACTGTCACAGTAAAAACTTTAGATAAAACTGATAAGATTTATAAAAATGCCCTAGATCAAGGAGTAAACATTAGAAAAGTAAATTCTGAAATGTTAGCAGTTTCTTTTGATGAAAGAAAAAACCTTTATAGAGCAAATCAATTATTGAAAATTTTTAATTGTTCAGAAACAATTAAAGAATCCATGAATGAGAGCTTATCTAATATTCCAAAAAATTTATTAAGAACTTCAAGATATTTAGATCATCCAGTTTTTAACAGTTACCATTCAGAAACTGAAATGCTAAGATATTTAAAAAAATTAGAAGATTCAGATATTGCCTTAAATAAATCAATGATTGCTTTGGGCTCATGCACCATGAAGCTTAATGCAGTTTCAGAAATGATACCAGTTACATGGAAAGAGTTTTCTCAACCACACCCTTTTTCTCCTGTAGAACAAATGGATGGTTATAGAGAGCTATTCACTGATTTAAAAAATTGGTTGAGATCAATAACAGGGTTTTCTGGAGTATCATTGCAACCAAATGCTGGAGCACAAGGTGAGTTTGCTGGTTTAATGGTAATACGTAAATTTCATGAAAAAAATAAAGAAACAAATCGTAATGTTTGTTTGATCCCAAGTTCTGCGCATGGCACAAACCCTGCAAGTGCTCAAATGGTTGGTATGAAAGTTGTTGTGGTGAAATGTGATCAGTATGGAAATGTAGATTATGAAGATTTAAAGAATAAAGCTGAGGAGCACTCAGAAAATTTAGCTGCATTAATGGTTACTTATCCTTCAACACATGGTGTGTTTGAAGAAAAAATAACTGATATTTGTCAACTAATCCATAGCCATGGTGGACAAGTTTATATGGATGGAGCAAATTTAAATGCACTAGTTGGAATAGCTAAACCAGGAAATTTTGGTCCTGATGTTTGTCATATAAATTTACACAAAACATTTTGTATACCGCACGGTGGTGGAGGACCTGGTATGGGACCAATAGCATGTAAAAAACACTTAGAAATATTTTTACCAAAACATTCTGTAATAAAAGATTGTGGACCAGTGACTGGAATGGGAGCAGTATCTGCAGCACCTTGGGGTAGCTCAAGTATTTTGTCAATATCATGGATGTATATAAAAATGATGGGTTCTGAAGGCTTGAGAAAAGCATCTCAAGTTGCAATATTAAATGCAAATTACATTGCACATAAACTAAAAGACTCTTTTCCAATTTTGTATAAGGGTAAAAGTGGCAATGTAGCTCATGAATGTATCATTGATATTAGAACAATAAAGAGTGATACAGGAATAACAGAGGAGGATATTGCAAAACGATTGATTGATTTTGGCTATCATGCTCCAACAATGTCTTGGCCTGTTGCTGGTACAATGATGATTGAACCAACAGAAAGTGAAAGTTTGAGTGAAATTGACAAGTTTTGCTCTACCCTTATAAAGATAAAACAAGAGATAGATAAAATTCAATCAGGAGAATTTGATAAGACTGACAACCCGTTGAAGAATGCGCCACATACTCACGTTGAATTATCATCAAATAAATGGGATCATAAGTATGAAAGAGAAGAGGCTGCTTATCCTTCTGAGTTTTTAAAAACAAATAAATATTGGCCTCCAGTTGGTAGGGTAGATAATGTCTATGGTGATAAAAACTTATTTTGTACATGTCCTTCTATGGATGAGTACGAAGATACTGCAGCTTAAATATTTACCAAGATGAAAATTGCTGTTGTAGGTGCTGGTATATCTGGATTAAGTGCAGCTTATTATTTATCTAAAAAACATAAAGTTGATTTATTTGAAAAAGAAAATCAATTTGGTGGCCATGCAAATACATTAAAAGTTGCTTATGACCACAATAAAGAAGTTGCAGTAGATATTGGATTTATGGTGTTTAATAAAAATACTTATCCAAACTTAATTAATTTTTTTTCAGAAAATAAAATAGAGATTGAGAAAAGTGATATGTCATTTTCAGTATCTGTAAAGGATAATGATATGGAATATTGTGGCAAAGGTTTAGGGGGAATTTTTTCAAATAAAAAAAATTTGATGAATTTAAAGTTTATTAAAATGTTTTTTGAAATAATTAGTTTTTATAAAAACTGTGAAAAAATAGAAACAAAAGAAGTTAAATCAATAACATTGGGGAAATACTTAGAAGAAATAAAAATATCAGATTATTTTATTAATTATCATATTGTTCCAATGGTATCAGCAATTTGGTCAATGCCACCTTATGAGGCTACACAAATGCCATTATCATTCTTTTTAAATTTTTTTAAAAATCATGGTTTGTTTAAAATAAAAGATAGACCTCAATGGTTTACTGTTGCCAATAGAAGTAAAACCTATGTAGATAAGGTAATAAGTCAAATTAGTGGAGAATACTTTAAAAATTATAATATAAATAAAGTTGTTAGAAGTGATTTTGGAGCTAAAATTTTTTATGGTGAAGAGAATGAGTTTTTTGATTATGACAAAATTGTAATTGCAACACATGCTGATGAGGCTTTAAAAATAATTGATAATCCAACTTCAGATGAAGAGCTTATATTAAAAAATTTTAAATATAGAGGAAATATAGCTGTTATTCATTTTGACGAAAGTATTATGCCTAAAAATAAGAAGGCATGGTGTTCTTGGAATTCATCAATGAGTGTAGATAATATTGAAAGAACATCAGTAACATATTGGTTAAACCAGTTACAGAATCTAAAGATAGATAAAAATATCTTTTTAACAATTAACCCATTTAGAGAAATTTCTGCCGATAAAATATACAAAAAAGTCAGTTTTACTCACCCTTATTTTGATACAGACGCACTATTAAACCAAAAGAATCTCCAAAAAATTCAGAATAAAAAGAATATTTTATTTTGTGGGAGTTATTTTGGTTATGGTTTTCATGAGGATGGAATAAAGTCATCTATTGAAATGCTAAAAACCCTAAATGATTAAACATTCATATATCTACACTGGAACTGTAATTCACAAAAGGTTTAAACCAAAAATTCATACCTTCAATTATAGGGTATTCTCATTGCTCATAGATTTATCAGAAATAAAGTTATTAGATAAAACTTTAAAACTGTTCTCGTATGATAAATTTAATATTATTAGTTTTTTTAATAAAGATCATGGTCCCAGAGATGGAAGTTCACTTAAAAATTGGGTAATAGATAATCTAAAAAAAAATGATATTGATTGTGATAACATTAAAATTAAACTTTTGTGTTATCCTAGAATATTTGGATATGTGTTCAATCCTTTAAGTGTATTTTATATCTATGATAAAAATTCGGATTTAGTATCTATTCTTTATGAAGTTAAAAATACATTTGGTGAGCAACATACTTATGTTTTTAAAGCCAAAAAAGATCAAAATTTAATACAACATGTCTGTAAAAAAAAATTTCATGTTTCACCATTTATAGCAATGAATTGTATTTATTTTTTTAGACTATTAAAACCAGGTAATAAGATTTCAGTAATTATTGATTTACAAGATCCAGAAGGTAAAATTCTTTATGCATCACAAGATGGTGTTAAAAGTGAATTAAGTAACACCAACTTGATCAAATCCTATTTAAAACATCCGCTTATGACATTTAAGATTATTTTAGCGATACACTTTGAGGCATTTAAATTATGGACAAAAGGAATTAAGTTTATAAGTAAAAAAATTAAGATTAAAAATAATATTACAATAGAGAATTAATGATAATTTATAAAATTTCAGATTTAATTGTATTTAATGCACTAAAAAAAATTAAACATGGTTTCCTTGAAATAATCAAAATTGATGGAGAAGTTTTAAAATTTGGTAATCCAGAAGATAGTTTAAAAGTATCGTTAAAAATTAAAGATGAAAGCCTTACTTACAATTTAATTAAAAGTGGCAGTATAGGTTTGGGAGAATCTTATATGAAAGATTTTTTTATTACTAATAATCTTTCTGATTTAATTGAATTAACAGCTAGAAACATAAAAACTATTTATAAGTTTTCTGGTATTTTCGATTTGCCTTTAATTAATTTCTTAAAGAATAAATTTATTAAAAATACAAAAAATAGAAGTAAGGAAAATATTGCAAAACATTATGACCTTGGTAACGATTTTTTCTCTCTTTGGTTGGACAAATCTTTAACTTATTCAAGTGCAATATTTGAAAATTCAAAACAAGATCTTTACCTTGCGCAAAATAATAAATATCAAAAATTAACTGATCTTTTAAAGCCTGCTGCTGGCAGTAATATACTTGAAATTGGCTGTGGTTGGGGTGGTTTTGCTGAATATCTAGGCACTAATTATGATGTGAAATTAGATTGTATAACCATTTCTAAAAGACAATTTGAATTTGCTAAAGAAAGAATTCATAAATGTGGGCTTAATGAAAAAGTTAACATTGAGATTAAGGATTATAGAGATCTTAAGAAAAAGTATGATCATATTGCATCTATAGAAATGATTGAGGCAGTAGGGCAGAATTATTTAGACAGTTACTTTAATACAATAAAAAAAAATTTAAATCCATCAGGTACAGTTGGCATTCAAGCCATAACAATTGATGATAGTTTGTTTGACAGATATAAAAATAAGAAAGACTTTATTCAAAAGTATATTTTTCCTGGTGGTTTTTTACCATCCAAAAGTGAAATACAAAATTATATTGATATTAATGGTTTAAAATTTGGAGAATATAACTCTTATGCAGATCATTACTCAGACACACTTATTGTTTGGAGAGAAGAGTTCAATAAAAAATGGGATATAATTAAAGATCAAGGTTTTGACTTAACTTTTAAAAAGATGTGGCAATTTTACCTTTCATATTGTGAGGCTGGTTTTAAATCAAGAAATATAGATTTGATTCAATTCTCTTTATATAATAAATAAACATATGAAATTTATATTTACTTTTATATCATTAATTTTATTAACCAGTTGCACAGGAAACAATATGAAACCAACAGATTTTAAAGACCAAAAACCAAGATTAATTATCGAAGAATATCTTTCTGGAAATGTTAAAGCTTGGGGAATTTTACAAAATAGATCTGGAAAAGTGACTAGACAATTTTCAGCTGATTTAAATGGTACGTGGGATGGTAAACAATTAATTTTAAATGAAAAGTTTAATTGGAATGATGGTGAAGTTCAAGAAAGACAATGGACAATTGATAAATTAGATGAACATAACTATGAAGGAACAGCAGGTGATGTTGTTGGTAAGGCTAAAGGCTATTCATATGGTCCTGCTTTTAAATTTGAATATGTCTTATTAGTACCTATTAAGGGCAAAGAAATGAAAATTACTTTTGACGATTGGATTTTTATGCAAGATGAAAAAGTAGCAATTAATAGAGCTACAATGACTAAGTTTGGAATAAAAGTTGCTGAACTTACGGTTATGTTTGTTAAAGATTAGTAATCTATTTTTTTCATCCCTTTTTCAACAATTTTAAAATAAATACTACTTGGTAGCATACTTAAAAACTTCAAAAAATAAGTAAAAGCTTTCGGAAAATGAATTTCAAATCCTTTCTTCTTAACTAAGCCTATATAGATCTGTTCTGCAGCAAATTCTGGTGACTTTATCATTGGCATTGGAAAATCATTTTGATCCGTCATTGGAGTTTTGATAAATCCAGGGCTAACTAGAGAAATTCTTACATTTTTTCTTTTCATTTCAAAGTGAAGGCTTTCTGCGAAACTTGTTAACGCAGATTTAGATGCACAATAAGCTCCTGCAGCAGGTAAACCTCTATATCCAGCAACAGAGGAAATGATTGATATTTGACCACTTTTTTTATTATTATAATAATTATAAACAGAGTTAATCGAATTTATTGTTCCAAAATAATTAACTTCCATAATCTTTCTAATCTTATCAAGATTGAATTCTCTCTCTGATTTGGGGTCATGTATGCCAGTTCCAAATATAGATATTTCAATATTGTTAAATTTTTCAATGATGTTTTTAAAAACAGATTTACATTGATCGATATTAGTAACGTCCAAAGGAAAAGAGTGAATATTTGAATTTTCTTTATTTAATTCTTGTAATAAATTTTCACGTCTTGCAGATGCCGCTACTATCCATCCTTCATTTGCAAACTTTAAAGCTAAAGCTTTGCCAATTCCACTGCTAGCACCCGTTATCCAAATAACTTTTTTTTCTTCCATATTCTATTGTATAATAGAAATATGTTAAAAAACAAATTCTTATCTTTTTTTCTATTTGCTCTTGTTACCTTTTCATCATCTGTAATAGGGGGTTTGGCCACAGTTGGGTTTAAGGAGCCCTGGTATTCTTCAATCATTAAACCTTCATTTAATCCACCTGACTGGATTTTTGCACCAGTTTGGACTACGCTTTATTTGTTTATGGCAATTGCTATCTGGAAATTCTGGCATAGTAAAAATAGAGATATGAATACTATTTACATCTACTTTATTCATTTAATTTTTAATACAACTTGGAGTATAGTTTTTTTTGTTTTTCATAAAATTATTTTAGCTCTAATTGTATTGGTAATTTTAATATTACTGATAATCATTCTTATAATGAGATTTAAGCGTGTCAACTTGTACAGTTATTACTTAATGATTCCTTATTTACTTTGGTGTCTCTTTGCATTATTGCTTAATTCAAGCTTAATCATATTAAATTAAAAAAATTATGGACGATGTTGTAATAGTTGGTGGTGGAATAATAGGAACTGCTACAGCCTATTTTTTATCTAAAGAAGGTAGAAAAGTTAAAGTTATAGAAAGAGACCCAACTTATAAAACTGCTTCTTTTCCATTATCACTCGGTGGATTTAGAAGACAGTTTTTTCAAAAAGAAAATATTTTATTAGGTAAGTTTGCTAGAGAATTTATTTTTCAAATACCAGAACTGTTAAAAACTGAAAAGAATCCAAACCCAACAGCAAGTATGGTCACTAATGGATATTTATTAATGTTTGGTCCTGAGCATGCTGAGGAACAGTATAAAGCTTTAAAAAATCACAAAGCTTGTGATGCTGGTACAAAAAATATTAAAAATTCTGAATTATCAAAAATATTTCCATATATTAACAGTGAAGGCATTGAAACAGCAACTTATACAGACAACCAAAGTGAAGGATGGATTGACCCTTTTATGTTTCATGGTGCTTTAAAAAGTAAAGCAATTGAATTAGGTGCGGAATTTATTAAAGGTGACGTAAAAAGTATTTCAGATATAAAAGCTAAAACAATCATATCTGCAGCAGGATGTTGGACTAAAGAATTATTAAAAGATATTCCAGTTGTTCCTCAAAAACATACTGTTTTTAGAGTTAAATGTCCTAAATACATTAAAGAAATGCCCTTAACGGGTGATTTAACAACAGGTGTTTACTGGAGACCAGAAGGTGGGGAATATTTAGCGGGTTCACCGAATTCAGTATTTGATGCTACTGATTTAGAACCAGCTTGGAATGATTTTGAAGAATTAGTATGGCCAGCCTTAGCACAAAGAATTCCAGCTTTTGAAGAATTAAAATTAACTGGTGGATGGGCTGGTTATTATGATTGTAACAAATTAGATAATAATGCGGTGGTTGGCAAACATCCAAAATATGAAAATGTATATATGGCTTCAGGATTTACAGGTAGAGGATTAATGCAAGCTCCTGGAATAGGAAGAGCACTAACTGAATTAATCTCTACAGGATCTTATCAAACGATTGATATAAGTGATTTTTCTGTCGAAAGAGTTCTTGATAACAATGCAAGACCTGAACCTTATGTTCTCTAAGGGTTAAGTTCCACAAAATGTTTGATAAGCTTTATTAGTTGATGGTGCAGGAGACTGAAAATCAATAATACTACTATGATTTTCATATGGTCTATTTAAAACTGTTAATAATTTATTCATAATTTCTAAATCACCATTGTTTGCAGCTGTCAAAGCTTCTTCAACTTTATGATTTCTTGGAATAATTATTGGGTTTACTGAGTGCATTAATTTTAAATACTTTTCTGGACTATTATTGTTTAATTTTAAGCGGTACTCCCATTTTTCTTTCCAAATAAGAAAGTTTTTATCATTATAAATTTTATTATCAGAAAACTTTTCATTCATTAAAAAACAAAAAGTATTAGTGTAATCAGCTTTATTTTTGTGCATCCAAGTTAGAAGTTCCATAATTAATATTTGATCATTTATATCTTCACCAAATAACCCCAATTTATCACGCATCATATTAAGCCATTTTTCTTCATATATATTTTCAAATGAATTAATTGCTTCAGATGCAATTTCTATAGCTCTATCTTTGTCGTCGTCTATAAGTGTTAAGATACACTCTGCAAATCTTGCTAAGTTCCATTTAATAATCTTCGGTTGATTTGAGAATGAATACCTTCCTTGATGATCAATTGAACTAAAGACTGTTTCGGGACTATAAGTATCCATAAATGCACATGGACCATAATCAATTGTTTCACCACAAATTGACACATTATCTGTATTCATCACACCATGAATAAACCCAACACGCATCCAGCTGATAACTAAATTAATTTGTACATTTATTATTGTCTTTAATAAATCTAAAGCTTGATTTTTGGAATTTTTAATATTTGGATAGTGTCGATTGATTACATAATCAAATAAGATTTTTAAATTTTGTTCTTTTTGTGTGGCTGCAATATATTGGAATGTTCCCACACGGATATGACTAGTAGCAATTCTTGTTAATACAGCACCAGGTAAATGTGTTTCTCTAATTACATTTTCTCCAGTTTTAACAACAGCTAAACTTCTAGTCGTATTGACCCCTAATTCATGCATTGCTTCACTTACAATATATTCTCTTAGCATTGGTCCTAGCGCCGCTCTTCCATCACCACTTCTCGAAAATGGTGTTTTTCCTGATCCTTTAAATTGAATATCATATCTGTCACCATTTTTTAATACGTGTTCACCCATAAGAACTGCTCGCCCATCACCTAACATTGTAAAATGCCCAAATTGATGTCCTGCATATGCTTGTGCAATTGACTCTGACCCCGTTGGCAATAAATTTCCAGAAAATAGCTGAGATAAATTTTCTTTTTCAATGTTTGTAAAATTTAAATTTAAATCATTGGATAGATCTTTATTTAAAATTATAAGTTCTGGTGATTTTACTGGAATTGGGTTCTGTTTTACTAATAAATCATTAGGTAGTCTTGCATATGTATTATCAAAAGACCAACCTGCTTTATTAATGTCAATATTTGAATTAGTCATTTTTAAAATTATAAACTTAATAATTTTTTAAAGCACCTATAAAAAATGAGTATTTATGAAAGTTCTGCTTGATTTTCTTTAGGTTCAACGACAGTTTTAAATTGATTGGATATTTTTTGAATTTCTACAGAAGAAACTTTATATTCTGCACACATTGTTTCTTCATCTTTTCCATGACCAGTCACCATGTTAACCATATGTTCTGGGAAGTGGAATGTTGTAAATACAATTCCTTCTTTAACTTTATCTGTTACCTCTACTTTTAAAGCTACTTCACCTCTGCCAGAATAAAGTCTACCAATATCACCAGTATTTAATTCTCTTTTTTTTGCATCATTAGGGTGAACTAATAGCAAGTCTTCAGAAACTATATTAATATTTTTAGTACGTCTTGTCATAGTAGCAGCATTATAATGTTGAAGAACTCTACTAGTTGTTAAAATTAATGGATAATCTTTTTTATTTGTAGCTATCTCATTAGATTCTTTCCAATCAAAATTTTTAAGTTGCCCTTTTCCTAATTTGAATGTTTTTTCATGTAAGATTTGTGTATCAGTACCATCCTCTTGTACTGGCCACTGTAATCCCATTTTACCAAGTCTTTCTCTTGTTACACCTTTAAAGAAAGGAACTACATCTGCTATTTCCGCAAGAACTTGATCAGCATCATATTCAGGTTGATCAAATCCTAATTTTTGCATCATATCTGTTACGATTGTTCCATCTGTTTTAGTACCAGGCAAAGGAGGTACGGCTCGATTCACTCTTTGAATTCTTCTTTCTGTATTAGTAAAAGTTCCATTTTTTTCTAAGAAAGTTGTTCCAGGTAATACTACTGTTGCAAGTTTCGCAGTCTCACTCATAAAAATTTCTTGTACTACTAATAATTCTAATGCATTCATTGCATCTATAACATGTGCACTATTAGGATCTGTTTGAACAATATCCTCTCCAATAATCCAGACAGCTTTTACATCTTTATTAATTGCTCCATCAAACATCTCCGGGATTTTTAATCCTTGTTTAGTTGGATGAACAACTCCATATTTTTCTGTATAAAAATCTTGATTTTTTTTGTCTGAAACTTCAAAGTATCCAGCTCCTTGGTGAGGTTGACAGCCCATATCTGCTGCACCTTGAACATTATTTTGTCCTCTTAATGGATTAACGCCAACACCTCTTCTACCAATATTTCCTGTAATCATTGCAAGATCAGCAATTAACATTACCGTTTTAGATCCTTGCTCCTGTTCTGTAACTCCTAAACCATGGAATTCCATAGAGTTTTTTGCGGTTGCATAAGCAATTGCAGCTTCTTTAACTAACTGTTTATCAACACCAGCAACTTTCGCTAGATGATCCATATCTTGTCTCTCAATTTCTTTAATGAAATTTGCAAAACCTTCAGTTCTATCTCTGACAAAGTCTTTGTCATAAAGGTTTGCTTTCAAAATATAATGCAACATCATATTTAATATGGCTACATTTGTTCCTGGTCTCAGTTTAATATGATAATCAGCAAGTTTAGCAAGCTCTGTAGTAATTGGATCTAATACAATTAATTTTTTACCCTTCATTACTTGTTGCTTAATTTTAGCACCAGTAACTGGGTGAGCATTTGTTGGATTTGCTCCAATCACCATAAATAAATCTGCATGGTAAATATCCTCTGTAGAATTTGTAGCTGCTCCAGTTCCAAATGTTTGTTGCATTCCCCACGCCGTAGGTGAATGACAAATTCTTGCACAGCAATCTATATTATTAGTTCCTATTGCTGCTCTAATCATTTTTTGGAAAACATAATTTTCTTCATTAGTACATCTTGCCGAAGAAATACCAGCAACTGCATCTGGTCCATTTGCTTTTGTAATTCTGTTTAATTCTTTTTTAATGAAGTCATATGCCTCATCCCAAGAAGCTTCTTCAAATTTTCCATTCCTTTTAATTAAAGGAGTTTTTAATCTGTCAGGATGATCATAAAATCCAAAAGCATATCTTCCTTTAATACAAGTGTGACCTGCGTTAACTTCAGATTTTTCAGGTGTAGAAATTGCAACAACTTTATTATTTTTAATTGAAGCTTCTAGATTACAACCAACTCCACAATAAGAACAAGTCGTTCTTACTTTTTCATCAACAGCAACTGACTTAGATTGATATACATCTGAGATGGCATCTGTTGGGCAAGTGTGTGCACAGGCTCCACAAGATACACAAGACGAGTCCCCAAATAACGCATCATTATCTGTTGTAATTTTAGACTCAAATCCTCTTCCACTCATCGTTAAAACAAATGAACCTTGAATTTCATCACAAGCTCTGACACACCTTCCACAATTAATGCAGTTATCTAAATTCATTCTCATGTAATCATGAGAGGTGTCTCTTGGAATACCTCTATGTTGTTTTGGTACATTATATCTATGATCTGATATGCCTAAATCATTGGCTACATCTTGAAGTTCACAGTTATTATTAACCTCACAAGTTCCACATTCCATTGGATGGTCGGTTAAAACTAGTTCAACAATATTTTTTCTTAAAGACGTTAAATTTTCATTGTTTGTAAAAATATGTTGGTTTTCACCAACTGGTGTATGACATGAGGCTACAACTTTAGTTGGACCATCTTTAACTAAAGCAACCTCAACTGAACAAACTCTACAAGCTCCATAAGGTGCTAAGTTTGGATCGTTACATAAAGCAGGAATCTTTTTTTCACCAAGATAGCTTTCTACAAATTTTAAAACAGAAGTATGGTTAGGACCAATTTCATATGGTTTACCATCTATATATGCAATTTTTCTTTTTTCTGAGCTCATTAATTATCTTTCACCATATCATCCTTCATTTCATCACCAAAATATTTTAATATGTTCATGATTGGAGTAGGTATTGCACCACATAAAGCACATAAACAGCCTTTTTTCATTGTTACTAGCAGCTCATTTAATAGCTTTAATGGAATTTTGGCAGTCTTATTCTTTGCTTGGTCAAACATTTCCTTACCACGGTAAGAACCAAGTCTACCAGGAAAACATTTTCCACATGATTCTTCAGCTGTGAACTCAAATAAATGATGAATATATTCGACCATTGGAAAGTCTTTTGGAATGCTTACTATACTTGCGTGTCCCAACATGAAACCGGCAGCAGTAAACTCTTGAAAATCTAAGTTTAATTTTTCTACTTCAGTAATTGGTATAACACCACCAAGTGGGCCACCAATTTGTAATGCTTTAATAGGTTCTTTAAAACCTCCACCAATATCATTTAAAACTTTTTTCATTGGAGTTCCCATTTCGACTTCGTAAACACCAGGATTATTAAAAAAACTATCAAAACAAACTAACTTTGTACCTGCAGATTTTTTATTTCCAATTGCTGAAAATTTATCAGCTCCATTAATAAGTATACCAGTAGCCGCAGCTAAAGTTTCAACATTGTTAACAACTGTTGGTTTTTTATAAAGTCCTTCAGTAACAGGGAAGGGTGGTCTGACATCAACTTCTGCTCTTCTTCCTTCAATTGATGCAATTAAAGCAGTTTCTTCTCCACATATGTACGCTCCTTGTCCTATACAAATATTTAGATCAAAAGAAAAATTTGTTCCAAGAATATTTTCACCTAATAACCCTTCTTTTTTTAAAGAGTTAATACATCCATTTATTGCTTCAATAGATTTTGGATATTCACCTCTTATATATAAAACACCTTCATCACTTCCAATAACATATCCACAAATAATCATTCCAAATAAAACTTTAAGTGGTTGATCTTCTAATAAATATCTATCAGAGAAAGCTCCTGAGTCACCTTCATCAGCATTGCATATAACATATTTTTTTTCAGAGGGAGCTTTTCTACAAAAGTCCCATTTCATTCCAGCTGGAAAACCAGCACCACCTCTGCCTGTTAAGTTTGAATCTAAAAGTGACTTTATAATTTCTTGTTTATCTGTATTTATAAATTTATTTAAAACATCTTTAAATTGATCTAAGTTTGAAAGCTTATCATCCATTAAAAAACTTGTTGAAGCAAAACTTTTTGAGAAAAATTTTTCCTGTGTAATCTCTTCTCCTTTGATTATCTCATCAATTTTATCAATATCATTGCCAGCATAGTTTTCACCATCATAGTGAAACGCTTTATTTTCATAACAGTGGCCAAGACAGAACATCTCACCAACTTTATCATCACCTAGTTTTTCTTTTAATTTTTTCTTTAAAGGTTCCTGTGTTCCAGAACACATACAAGCACTTCCATTACAGACAAAAGCTTTTTTTGCTCTATGAGATGGTCTTAAAAATTCATAAAAACTCTCTGCACCATGAATAGTAGATATACCCATGTGGTATTCATTAGCTATTTCTTTGATACCACTAGAGTCTTTAGAATTTAAAGATCTCTCAGAAATTTTTTCAAACAGGTTTTTTTTAAGACCAATTCTTCCTGATAAGTTACTGATATTTTTTGACACAATTTACCCTATTAAAATTTTTATTTTTTTATTATAATTCTTTCACTATTACTATAAATATTAAAGCTACCTTCTTTTACAAAGCCAACTAATGTCATGTCAAACTTATTAGCTAAATCTATAGCGAGACTGGTTGGCGCACCCACACCAATTAAGACACCTATATTAGCCATAAGAGCTTTTTGAACTAAATCAAAATTAAGTCGGCCAGAGCAGGTTAGAAATTGAGAGCTATTATCAAGTAAATTTTGTTTTAAAACGAATCCAATTAGTTTGTCTAAGGCATTATGTCGGCCTACATCTTCTTTTACAGCAATAATTTCTCCATTAGCCCTAAATAACCCGCTGGCATGAATTCCACCAGTTTTTGAAAACTCAGATTGCTTTTGTTTTAATATATCTGGAGATTTCATTACAATTTCATGATGTATTTTAGGTATAGATTTCAATATTTTATCTTTCTTAATAATTTCTAAAGATTCGAGAGAAGTTTTTCCGCACACACCACATGATGAATTAGTCAAAAAATTTCTTTTAATTTTATCGATGTCTATATTCTCTGAATTGTTTATTGTAATAATAACTTTATTTTGTAATTTATATTGTCCAACAGGTTCACCACTAGCTACAATATTTTCTATATGGCTAATTTTTTCAATTACTCTTTCATTAAAAAGAAAGCCAGTAACTAAATCCTCATCATCCCCAGGTGTTCTCATCGTAATGGATATAGTATTTTCTATCCAATTTTCTTTATCTTTATATTTGAGTATTATTTCCAATGGCTCTTCAATGGATATTTGATCACTAACCTCTTTCGAGTTATTAGATCTAAATTTTATGATTTTATAATTAGAATTCATTTAGCCAGTATATTTAAACTGGCTAAATTTGAAACAAGGAAAAGATTATTTTTTCCAACTACTTGGGTAGTTTTTCTTTAAAATGAAACGATTTAGAATAACTGCATAAACAATTATTATTATTGAACCAAAAATAATTGGGTTTAGTAAAAAATCATAAGAAACTGCACCTAGAATTATAACTATAGGATTTCCACCTGCTGGTGGGTGGGTTACACCAAGAAGTATCATTACAAAAATACCAAGACCTACAGCGATAGCTATTTGTAAAAATTGATCAACTGGAAGAAACATTAAAACTAACACACCAACTACAGATGTCACTAGGTGTCCAAAGAAAACATTTTTGGGTTGAGCAAAAGGACTTTCTGGATATCCAAAAAGTAAAACCATAGAAGACCCAAATGATCCAGCTAAAAACAATCCATAAGGAGTTTCAAAACTTAAGAATGAAAGGGTACCAATTGTGATTATTGAAAATATTAAAGCATATAGAGCTCTGTTAAAGTTTTCTTTTATCGTATTTATCATATTTTTTTATTTTTATTTTTATTGTTAGTTTAAAGTTTTAGGGCTTTTGAAAGAGTTTTAAAAGGAAGCAATAAACATTCTTTTCTAGAAATATTTTCTGGATTCATTATTTTTTTAAAAACTTTCAAATCTTTTATATTAATTTTTTTTAATTGTTCAAAATTTTCATCAAAGAAAAACTCAGCATTTGAGACAAAATCTGAAATTTTTTCTATTGGTGCTTGCATAACCCACTTTGAAAGTAAACTAACAGAAGCTTGGCAATATACACATGATCTGCATTGATATCCTATATCTTGAACTATATTGTCTTTAACTATTAAGCTAATTTCCATTTCATCACCACATAAGGGGTTCTTATTTTTCGATTGGTGTGTATGATTTTTAACTATTTTGTGGTTTTTTGTGTCAGATGCAATTTCTAAAATTTTTAAGTCCATTATAATTCTTTAATTAAGAGATTAATGTTTTATATTTTATTTATGGAAGATAACAATATTTTAGCTGTTGTGCTAGCGGGCGGAAAATCAAAGAGATTTGGTGAAGATAAAAACCAGACAAAACTTGGTGATAAAACATTGTTAGAGCATGTTTTATCAAAAATTAGTAATAGATATGAAGAGATACTTATTGTCTCAAGCCTCAGTTTAGATACAAAAAAAATAAAAAATGTAACAATAATTCCTGATTGTTTTGATGACTTTGGACCATTAGCAGGGGTTTTAAGTGCAATGAAATGGGTTAAAGAAAATCAAAAATCGTATCAATGGATTGCAACATTTCCATCAGACACACCCTTTTTTGAAATCTCAATTATTGATGAATATCAAAAAAGAATTAAAACGAAAGGTAGCTTGCTCTATTTTATTAAATCAAACAATAAAAGGCACAATATTTTTGGTTTATGGTCAATTAAATTATTAAAACCATTAGAAAATGATTTGATTAATAATAATTTTAGGAAAGTAGAGGATTGGGCAAATAAAATAGGAGTAAAAACAATTGATATAGAGCCTAAAAAATTTGATCCTTTTTTTAATATAAATACCAAAGAAGATTTAGAAGAAGCAAAAAAAATACTAAAAAAAAATTAAAATGATTAATTATAAAAAAGCTAAGAAAATTTTAATAAAATCAAAAATTAAAATTCAAGATGAAATTATAAAATCATCAAAGGCATTAAATAGAATTAATGTATCAGATATCTATTCAACTGTAAATTATCCAGCAGCTACAAATGCTGCATTCGATGGATTTGCCATTAATTCTAACGAAACAAACAAGTTAAATAAAAAAAACTCTCAAAACTTCAAAATTTTAAAAACTATATCTGCTGGAGATAACCCAATAATAAATAAAATTAAAAAGAATGTAACAGTTGAAGTGATGACTGGTGCACTTATACCTAGAGGCTTTGACACAATCATTCCTATTGAAAAAATAATTTTTAATAGAGATAAAAAATATATTCAAATAAACAAAAAAATAAAAAAAAACCAACATATAAGATTTGCAGGCTCTGATTATAAAAAGAAAGATTTAATAATAAAAAAAGGATCAATCATCCAATCAGCACATGTTTTGGCTTTTAAAACATTAGGAGTTACAAAGATAAAAGTTAAAAAAAAACCAAATATTTTATTTTTTTCAACTGGAAATGAAATTTCTAATAATAAAAAAATTGTTAATTGGAAAGTTAGAAATTCTAACAGTCATTACATAAATTCACTATCTAAAAATTTTATGTTTAATTTTATTGATGGTGGAATTTTAAGAGATAAAGACACAAAACTTTTTAAAAAGCAAATAGAGAAAAGTATTAAATCAAAAATAGATATTATAATTACTTCTGGAGCTGTTTCCGCTGGAAAATACGACTTTGTTCCATACGTTGTTAAAAAGTTAAATTTATCTAATTTTTTTAAAGGAGTTTTAATAAGACCAGGCAAACCAATTCTATTTGCAAAATTAAAAGGTTTTGAAAAAGCAATATTTGGCCTTCCTGGAAATCCTATTTCATCTTCAGCTTGTTTTAGATTTTTTGTTTATCCTTATCTCCTTAATATTCTAGGTGTTAAGGCTGAAAAACCATTTAAAGCTAAACTGAAAAATGATTACTCTAAAAATAAAGAAATAATTCGATTTTTAAAAGCAAGACTAACTTCAACCAAAGATGGAAAATTAGAACTGGAGGTTTTAAAAGGTCAAGAATCCTTCAAAATTAAATCATTTGTTCAGTCAAATGTATGGGGTCTATTTAAAGATGGACAGTCTAAATTTAAAAAAGGAGAGTTAATTGATTGCTTTTCTGCCATTGGACCAAACAAAAATTTTTTTTGAATAGAGCTATTTTTATTGTAGTGCAAAATAATTAGCATTAAATATCTAATAATGATTGAATTAAAAAACGATAAAATAGCCATACCTGTTGTTTTAATGGCTGGTATAATTTGGTCTTTTGGTCCTTTAGTAGTTAGATATATGAACGATCCAAATTTAGTTCCTTGGCAGTATATTTTTGCTCGTGGATTAACAATTTTTTTAGTAATTAACTTGTATCTTTTTTTTGAAGAAGGAAAAAATTTTTATAAAAATTATTTTAGAATAGGAATATCAGGTATTATTGGTGGTACTGGACTTGGGGTTGCTATGATCACATTTATATATTCAATTACCAATACAAGTGCTGCTATTACTTTACTTTGTTTGGCAGCAATGCCATTTTTTACTGCGTTATTAGGTTTTTTATTTTTGAAAGAAAGAATATCAATTAATGTTTGGGTAGCAATTATTATTGCAACTGTTGGGATTGTAATTATAGCTTTGGGGAATACTCAAAAAAGCTCTCTACTAGGTCTTGTATTTGGAATGATTTCATCAATTGGTTTTTCAGTTTTTTCAGTAACCTTAAGATGGAGAAAAGAAACACCAAAATTTACTACAGTTGCTTTTGCTGGATTTTTTTGTGTTGCAGTTTCAGTAATAATTATTTTAAGTAATGATATGGTTTTTTTATCAACGAGTTATAATAGTGCTTTATTTTCTTTTCATGGAACTTTAGTCTGTATGGGTTTGATTTTATATTCCATAGGGTCAAAAGCTATACCAGCAGCAGAGCTTACCTTACTATCACTAATGGAAGTTATTGGTGGAATTTTTTGGGTGTGGGTACCATTTTTAGGAATTAATGAAATACCTTCAACTAATACTATTATAGGTGGTTTCTTTCTTTTCATGTCTATTATTTATTATAGTCTTACTATTAAAACCAATAGAAGATTCATTGCATTAAATTAATTAAGATGGAAAGACCAGATTTTTTTACTCTCAAAAATGGCGATAAAGCAAAACTTCCTTTTACAGATCAAGAATACCAAAGAAGATTAAATAATTTAAGAATCATAATGAGTAAAAATAATCTAGATATGGTTATTTTAACTTCAATGCATAATATTGCTTATTACACAGGCTTTATCTATTGTTCTTTTGGAAGACCTTATGGTTGTGTTGTAACTTCTGATAAAATCTCAACAATTTCAGCTAATATAGATGCCAGTCAACCTTGGAGAAGATCGCATTGTGATAATGTGATATTTACTGATTGGAAAAGAGATAATTTTTTAAAAGCAATAGTTTCAATTGTAGGTAGAGATGAACCACCAAAAAACATTGGTATTGAGAACGATCATGTAACTTTAGACATTAAAGAAAAACTAATTTCTATTTTTACATTTTCAATCTTCAGTGATGTGTCAAAGAGTTTGATGCAACTTAGAATGATTAAGTCAGCTGAAGAAATAAAAATTATTAAAAATGGAGCAAGAATAGCTGATCTTGGAGGCGAGGAAATAAAAAAACATATTAAGGTTGGAGAAAGTGAGCTTGAAATTGCAATAGCAGGAAGAGATAAAATGGAACGTGAAATTGCAAAAACATATCCTAATGCAGAATACATGGATACCTGGGTTTGGTTTCAATCAGGACTGAATACAGATGGTGCACATAACCCAAAAACTAATAGAAAACTAAAATCAGGAGATATTCTATCTTTGAATACATTCCCTATGATTTCTGGGTATTATACGGCTCTTGAGAGAACTCTTTTTATTGATAACGTCGATGATGCATCCTTGAAAGCTTGGGAAGCAAATATTAAAGTTCATAAAAGAGGTTTGGAATTAATTAAACCAGGTGTAAAATGTTCCAATATTTGTCATGAATTAAATGAACTTTTTGCGGAACTTGGTTATCTCCACTACCGAACATTTGGATATGGTCACTCATTTGGTGTATTATCTCATTTTTACGGAAGAGAAGCTGGATTAGAATTGCGAGAGGATGTTGACACTGTTTTAGAGGAGAATATGGTTGTTTCTATGGAACCAATGATCATGATACCTGAAGGCACTCCAGGAGCAGGTGGTTATAGGGAGCATGATATATTAGTTTTAGGAAAAGATAGTGTAGAAAATATTACCAAATTTCCTTTTGGTCCAGAACACAATATTATTAAATCATAAATTATGAGTAAAATAAAAACTATAGTTAATAGTTGGAATGAATGGGATCCTTTAAAACATGTAATTGTTGGTAAAGCAGATGGAACTTGTATTCCTGCACCGGAACCAGCATTAGACGCCAAGGTTCCAGAAGACTCAGATATGCGTGGTCAATTTGGACCAAGAACAAAAGATACAGTTGATAAAGCAAATCAATTGCTTGATAATTTTTCCAACATATTAATTAAAAGAGGTATTAAAGTAGACAGACCAGACCCAATTAATTTTAATCAAAAAACTTCAACACCAGATTGGGAAGCAGACACAATGTTTGGATGTATGCCTCCAAGAGATGTTTTATTAACAGTAGGAAATGAAATTTTAGAGGCTACGATGAGCTATAGATGTAGATGGTTTGAGTATCTTTGTTATAGGCCTTTATTAAAAAAATATTATGATGATGATCCTAATATGAAACATGAGTCAGCTCCAAAGCCAAGATTAACTGATGCAGATTATAGAAAAGATTATCTATCTGACAAAATAGGAATTCAAAAAAGACTAAAATGGACCGAAGATAAATTTTTTGTAACCACAGAAGAAGAACCTTTATTTGATGCTGCTGATGTTTTAAGATTTGGTAAGGATTTAGTTGTTCAACATGGTTTTACTACAAACTTAAAAGGGATTGATTGGCTTAAAAGACATTACAAAGATCATAGAGTTCATGCGGTCAATTTTCCAGGTGATCCTTATCCAATTCATATAGATGCAACGTTTACACCAATTAAAGAGGGTTTGATCATTAACAACCCCCAAAGAAAACTTCCAAAAGAACAAAGAAAACTTTTTGAAAATAATGGATGGGAAATTATTGATAGTGCACAACCAGCACACAATGAGCCACCACCATTATGTTATTCTTCAACTTGGCTTTCGATGAATGTTTTAGTGTTAGATCCAAAAACAGTTTGTGTTGAAAAAAGTGAAGTATATCAAGCTGATCAATTGGATAGATTAGGAATGGAAGTTATCCCAGTAGACATGAGAGATGCTTATGCATTTGGTGGAGGATTACACTGCTGCACAGCAGATGTTTATAGAGAAGGGGAGTTAAAAGATTACTTTCCAAAACAATAGTTATGGCAAAAATTAAAACAAAACGAGAGCGTGTTAAATTTGCCTCTGATAATGTAGCGGGTGCATGTCCTGAAGTTTTAGATGCAATCATAAAAGCTAATGAAGGAGACAGCACTCCATATGGTAATGATGAGTGGTCAACGAACTTACAAAATAAGTTTTCTGAAATTTTTGAAAAAGATGTAATTGTTTATCCAACTGCGTCAGGTACAGCCGCAAATGCTTTAGCTTTATCAGCAATGACACCAGTTTTTGGAAGTATTTATTGTCACAAACATTCACACATCAATACAGATGAATGTGGAGCTCCTGAATTTTATACAGGGGGTGCAAAACTTGTACCTTTAAATGGAATTAATGGAAAATTTACACCAGAAGAGTTATCCGAAAATATTGGGGGAGCTGGTATCGTACACCACACACAACCTTCTGTAGTGAGTATTACTCAATTATGTGAAACAGGTGAAGTTTATCAGTTAGATGAAATTACAGCTATATCTGAAACTGCACATAAACATAATCTAAAAATGCATATGGACGGGGCAAGATTTGCTAACGCATTAGTCTCACTTGGTGCAACTCCTGCTGAAATGACATGGAAGTCAGGAATAGATGTTTTATCTTTTGGTGCTACAAAAAATGGATGTATTGCTGCAGAAGCGATTATATTTTTTAAACCAGAATTAGTAGGAAACCTTCCTTTCTTAATGAAAAGATCAGGCCATTTGCTTTCAAAGATGAGATTTGTTTCAGCTCAACTAGAGGCTTATATATCAAATGATATTTGGTTAAGAAATGCAAAACATGCAAATAAGATGGGAAAAAAATTAAGTGAAGGCTTAAAATCAAATTCAAATATTGAATTAGCTTATCCAACTGAAGCTAATGAAGTATTTGCTAAATTTCCAAAACCTATTATTAAGCATCTGAATTCAGAAGGTTATAAAATGAATCAAGAAGAGCTAGATGGAAAAGCGGTAAGACTTGTAGCTGCTTGGAACACCAAAGAGAGTGATGTTGATCAACTTTTAGAAACTCTTTCTAAAAGCTAGCTTGGATTTTCTTTAAGAAATTGAATATATTTTAAAACTTCATTAAATTTTTCATCAGGGATATCTTTATAAGAGTTACCAAACTTCTCTTTGACACATATTGCAACATGAGCGTATGGGTTACGGCCCTTAGGATGATTTGGGTGGTCGGGTAATCCACTTAGTAAATAATCGCCAGCTTCCTGTATCGTTTTCCACAGTTTACTTGCGTTTTCTTTGTTCACCTTAACTAAAATTGTTTTTTAATTTTCTTTAGATTTGTCAACTTCAAAAGCTTCAAGTTTAGAAATTAATTCATCTTGTAAACTTTTATCACCTTGTTCTTCTATAACTTGCCTTAATCGTGCTCTTTGTTTTATTCTATTATCTTTTAATTTTTCTTCTTCTAATCTAAGTTTCTGCTCTTCATCAAATCTATCTTCCCATTCTTTTATTCTTTTTGCCTCTAAATCTTTTTTTAATTCTTCATCCTGATCTTTTAGCTTTTGTTCCTTAAGTTTCTTTTTCAATTCTTTTTGATCTTTCTTTTTTTGATCTTCTTCTCTTATCTTAAGATTAATATCTTTTCTTGACTGTTCTTCTTTGGTTAAATTTAATTGAATTTCTATTTTTTTAAGCTCTTTCTGTAATTTATTGAGCTCATCTCCTTTTATTTTTAAACCAGTTTCACCCTTTTTTAATTGTTCATTTTTAAATCTTAATTCGTCTTGTTTTAAAAATTGTTCTTTATCTTTAATTTTGAATTCTACATCTTTAACTCTCAAATCATCGTCTTTTAATTGAAGTTGCTGATCTTTTTTTCTCAACTCTTCATCTTTTCTTCTATAAAAATCATCTTTTTTCTTATTTTCTTCTTCTTTAACCTTCAATTCTTTTTCTTTTAACTTGATTTTTTCTAATCCTTTTTTGATTTGATCTTCTCTAAGTTTAATCTCTTTTTTTTCATTATTTTTTTGTTTTTTTTTAAAATTATCGTAAACTTTATTTAATAATAAACCTATTTTCTTTGGCTTATTTGTTTTTGTTTTTTTTTTTTTATTTTTAATCATTTTATATAAATTTAATTCCATCAAAATCTCACGAAATAGACAACTATAAAATTTTATTTATTTTTTTATATGTGTCTAAAATGAGTTACAACTTATGAGTGATTATTATTCATAACAATCACCAGTTTACTATGTGATATTCCATAGTTAATAGAGGTTTTCTTTACTCAAAACTAACTATAATTTATCAAAAAAAATGAAAAATTTAATAAAAAGATTGGAGGAACAAGTAGCTTTTCTTCAAAATGAAATGTCACAGATGAGCAATGAGCTGTACTGTCAACAAAAAGAAATATCAGTTTTAAAAAAACAATTCTTAAATTTTGAAAAAAGAATTAATGACTTAGAAATTGGTAATGAAGCAGGTGTGGTTATGGAAGATAAAAAACCACCCCACTATTAACCAATTATCAATATTCATGACAGAAAAATATGATGTTATTATAGTTGGAGCGGGTGCAGCTGGAATGATGAGTGCTATAGAAGCTGGCAAACGTGGACGAAAAGTACTTTTAGTAGATCATGCAAAAAAAATAGGTGAAAAAATTAGAATATCTGGAGGTGGTAGATGTAATTTTACAAATATTCACACACATCCAGACAAGTTTATTTCAAAAAATCCAAATTTTATAATTTCTGCCTTAAAACAATATACTCAAAATGATTTTATAAGATTAATAAAAAAACATAATATAAAATTTCATGAAAAAAAATTAGGTCAACTTTTCTGTGATGAGAGTGCACAACAGGTTATCGAAATGTTGTTGCTAGAATGTAAAGAAGCAAATGTAATTTTAAAAAAAGATATGAAAATTAAAGATATTGATAAAAAAGATGATAAATACTTTATTACAGTTGATTCTGATAAATATTTAAGCGAATCATTGATTATTGCTACAGGAGGTTTATCCATCCCTAAGATTGGAGCAACACAATTTGGCTATGATGTTGCAAAAAAATTTAATTTAAAAGTTGTTGAAACATTACCAGCATTAGTTCCCTTAACTTTTAATGAAAAAATACTTTCTATATGTAAAAAGCTTACAGGATTATCTATTGAAACTGTTGTTTCATTCAAAAAAGTATTCTTTGAAGAAGGAATGTTATTTACTCATAGGGGATTAAGTGGACCATCTATATTACAAATTTCTTCTTACTGGAAATTAGGAGAGAATATTAGAATTAATTTGTCCCCAAAACTGGATGTTGCTAAGTTCATAAATGATAAAAAAAATATTAATCCCAAGCAAGATATAAATATTATTATTTCAGAGCTTCTCCCTAAACGGTTGGCTCATATAATTTGTAATGAAAATAATGTTAGTGGAAACATATGTGAAATATCAAACAAAATATTAGATCGATTAAGTGACTCAATTAATACTTGGGAAATAAAACCAACAGGATCTGAAGGTTATAGAACAGCAGAAGTTACCTTAGGAGGTATCGACACTAATGAAATTTCCTCTAAAACAATGATGTCGAAGAAACATCCTGGATTATTCTTTGTTGGTGAAGTAGTTGATGTAACTGGTCATTTAGGTGGTTATAATTTTCAATGGGCCTGGTCCTCTGGTTATGTGGCAGGTCAGCATGCTTAAAGATTATTTGATAGAGTCTATTCTGGTTTTTTTGTCTCTTCAATAGGCTCTGTTGTAGGGTTTAATTCAATTCCAGCTGGTGTAATAGTTGAAGGCATAGCAACGAATTGAGAATCTGGATTTTCAACTGTTTCCCTTATGTTCATTCTATAAATACCAAATACCCCGATTAGACCATGAAAGAAAAGTAAGAATACAAAAAAACCATTTGAACCAACTATGTTCATAAAAATAGAACAAAGAAATGGGCCACCCATTGCACCCACACCAAATGTAAACTGTATTCCAGCTCCTGCTGCTACAAATTTTTCTTTTGGAATATAATCATTTGTATGAGCACAAATTAAAGAAAACATTGGTAAGCTACAAATAGAAAAACAAATTAAAAAAATAAAAAACCATATTTTGCTTGTAGCAAGTTCACCAGGTAAATACATTTGACCTGATGCCAAAATAGCAAACAAAGCAAAAATACATGCACCAAAAGTTGAAATTACTATTACTTTTCTTCTGTCGTATTTATCAGAAAGTTTTCCAATAGGATATTGTGAAATAGCACCAGAAATTGCTAGTAGAAAAGTTACAAGTGATATCTGGAATATAGTAAAATTCATCGATGCTGAATAAACTGCTAACAATGTGAAGAGTGCTGATTGAATAGTTCCATAAAAAAATGCGCTTACCACACCAAAAGGTGAAGTCTCATAAAGTTCTTTTAAAGGCATACCTTTAATCTTTTTAAATGTAGGTGGTTTTTTTTTAGTTAATAAAATTGGTATAAGAGCAATAGATGTAATGATTGAAATTAATATGAAAGGTTCATAATTTATAGGATTGCTAAAATTTAATAAAAACATTCCTATACCCATTGAGCCATATAAAACAACCATATAGATAGACAAAACACTTCCCCTATTTTTATTGTTGGACCTATCATTTAACCAACTCTCAGCAACAGTATAAATACAAACCATACTTATTCCGGTTAAAACTCTTAGTATAAACCAGATATATGGATTAATAAAAACGGAGTGAACCAAGATGACTAAAGAAGCTAAAGATGCAAAAGCTGCAAAAACTCGGATATGACCAACACGAGATATAAGACCAGTAATTGATGTTGTGCCAATAAAGTACCCAACAAAATACCCTGACATCATAAAACCAGTGGATGCTAGACTAAATTCTTCTCGCACTGCTCTTACCCCTAGGAGTGAACTCTGATATCCATAGGCCATCATTAAAAAACCCATACCTAAAAATAATGCCCAGGAATTTTTTAAAACTTTATTCATAAAATTGACCGTATCTATTTGCGATTTACTTGCAAATCAAGTCTTTATTATGACAGATTTAAGAATTTTTTAATTTGATGAAAGAGTGAATTGCTATAGCAGTAATAATTACAACCCCACCCTGGATAGTTTCAAGACTAGGCTGCTCCTTAATGATTAACCATACCCATATAGGTCCAATAATTGTCTCTAATAAGAAAAATAAGTTTACTTCTGCAGCAGGAATAAATCTTGGAGCTATAGTTACTAATACAAAAGGTATAGCAACACACATAATACACATTAAAGGGACAATGATTAAATCACCATTTGTTAAAGCAAAACTTTCAATAAATAGCAGCGCAAATAGAGCTACAATTAATTTCCCAACAACAGCTGCAGGAATTAGATTTCTATCCTTAGCAGATCTAATAGTAACAGCACCAACAGCTAAACCTAGGGCAGTTACTAAGCCCAAAACATCACCATAAAAATTGCCAATTTGTATTGAGTCATAGAATATATATATTGCAGCTGTAAAAGTTATAAATATTGTGATCCAAGTCTTTCTATCAGGTAATTCCTTTAAAAATAAAGCACCAAGAAAAGCAGATAACATAGGTGCCATAGCAATCATGACCAATGTATTTGCAACATTTGTATTTTGTATAGAAACAACGAAGGTGATGTTCGTTACTGAAAAGGTTCCTATATAAAGCAGCCCATGATACCCACTTGAAAAAAGCATCTTAAAGAAGTTTAATTTATAAATTATTAACATTCCTAGAAAAACTGTAATAAAAGGAATTACTCCTCTATAAAAAACTAGCCCCCAGGTGTCGACATTAGAAAGTCTAATAAATAAAGAATCTGGAGTGATAAACATTACTGCAACGAATGCTAATAAAGACCCTTTTTGTTGTTCAGTTAAATTTTTCAAGCCCTTAATTCTTTCCAGAAAACTTTAGCAAGATTGATCCCAGATAAATCAAATAATGTTTTTAATCCAGTAGGTGAGGTGACATTAATATCCCCATTAAGTTTTTGATCAATAAAATCAATACCTGCAAAAAAAATATTTTCTTTTTTTAAGTTTTTTGCAATTAAAATTGATATCCTTTTTTCTATATTAGTTAATTCAATATTAATTGGTTTAGCACCTTTGCTCATATTGCTTAAAAAAGATCCTTTTTTAGGAACTCTTGATATTGCACCACATACTTTTCCATTGATTAAAAAAACTCGTTTATCTCCTTTACTAATTTTGTATAAATATTTTTGACACATAATGTGATCATGTTTCTTAATAAATTTTTTAATAAATCTTAAATTTAAACTATCTAATAAGTGAATATCGTTACCACTATAGCTGTGAATAGGCTTTATAATTACTTTTTTATGAGTTTTAAAAAATTTTTTAATTTCATCAATATTTTGAGTGAAAATAGTTCTAGGCATAAACTTTTGATATTTAGCAGAATAAAGTTTTTCAGAGATATTTCTTATTGATGTGGGATTGTTAATAATTTTAACCTTATCTTTGATAGTATCTAAAATGTAAGTTGTTGAAATATACTCAAGATTAAAAGGAGGATCTTGACGAATTAGGATATATTTACAATTCGAAAGATCTAATTTCTGTTTTTTTAATATCTTAAAGAACTTTTTTTGACTATAATTAAACTTGATAAAAAATCCTTTGGCGATAACTTTAGAATTAATTATCGATAGATCTTTAGGATCATAATAAAATATTTTGTACTTTTTATTCTGAATCTCATGGGCCAGAAAAACACTCGTATCTGTAGTAGGGTTTAACTTTGAAGGATGATTTCCTTGGATAGCAATTATTTTATTTATCATATAAATCATTTAAATTTTCATTTTTAGAAAATTCACTAATCATATGATCTGCGTTTGTTGTTTTATTATCAATTATTTTTTCTAAATGACCCAAGTAATGTGTTTCGTTATATCCACCTTTACCAATTATATCTCTACTTTCTAAGCCTTTTTTTGAAATTTCTAATAGTATCGATGTCCAATAGAATAAATCTTTACCCATCAATTCTGTATTGAAACCTTTTTTTGGAGCTTCAAGATATGCATTTATAATCTTATTTTTATCCCATTTAGAAATTAGATCATATGCTTCATCTAAGTTTCCATATAAAATTCCAGTATTGAAAGCAGGTCCAGAACACAAACATTCCCACCCACATGCATCCATTGATCTAAGTTCTATGTATTTTTTTAGTCTATTTTCTGTAAAGATTGTACTTAAGTGAGTGGTCAAATCATTTTCAGTAGGTAGTTTATTTTCTAATTCTTTAATTTTACCATTCATAAAATCTGAAAATAAATATTTTTTTCCAGAAATATATTCTTTATCTTTTTGAATAAATAATATTGGGAAATTTATTGCAAAATCTGCATATTTTTCAAAATTCATATTTTCAAAAAAAGCTTCAGGCAACCCGCCTCTAGATGTATTTTGCCAAACTTTAGACCTATAAGAGAGATAGCCACTATTTTTTTTTTCTACAATTGATGAGTTTGCAAATAAAGCAATTGAAATAGGGACAATAGAATTTGCTACCTTAAACTTTTTAACAAAGTCTTTTTCAGAACTGTAATCTACATTAAGTTGTGTCCCACAAGTTCGGTACATCATGTCTAAACTTAATTCACCACCATTAGGCATATCTTTTGTCATTACTTCATATCTTTGTTTTGGATTATTAGGAACTTCTGAAATTTTAGAAATTGGATCAAATCCAGCACTTACTATTTTTAAATCCAATCTTTTTATAACTTGTTTAATTTCAAATAAGTAATTTTGAGCTTCAGAGCACGCTTCATGAATGTTGTTTAATTGATCTCCAGAAAGTTCAATTTGATTTCCAGGTTCCAGAGTAATACTTTTACCACTTTTTTTAAGACCAATTACATTCTTATTTTCTAAAATAGGTTTCCAGCCAAATTCATATAAACCTTTGAACATTTTAAGAATTATTGAATAATCGACTCGTTTATCTTTATTTTGATCAAATAAAAATTTTTCATGTTCGATACCAATTTTGAAATCTTTAGTCTCTCTGATGCCAGATTTGAAGTAATTAATTATTTGTTCCTTATGAGTAATCATTGATTTATATATAGTGATATAATGATTATTTTAAAGTCATTTAAACAAACTTTACTTTGTTTATTTTAATTTCCTGAAGCTGTACTTAATAATGATAGTTGAGTTATCTTATCATCACCCAATTCATCAATTGGTTTTACAGGGTAATCTCCTGTAAAATAATGGTCAGTTAATTGAGGGTAAGTGTTGTTACGTTTTTCAAAGCCTATTGCTCTATACAGACCTTCAAGTGATAAAAAATCTAAAGATCTAGCGCCAATGTATTCACAAATTTCATCATTAGTTTTGTTAGCAGCTAATAGCTCTTTTTTTGTTGGCGTATCCACCCCATAAAAGTCTGGGTATCTTATTTCAGGACAAGCAATTTTTACATGAACTTCCTTTGCACCAGCATCATAAAGCATTTTAACAATTTTATAAGAAGTTGTTCCTCTCACTAAAGAGTCATCTATCAAAATTATTCTTTTATTTTTGATTGTAGACTGATTAGCATTTAGTTTTAACTTTACACCTAAACTTCTAATTTTTTGACTGGGTTCTATAAAAGTTCGTCCAACATAATGGTTTCTAATTAAACCTAATTCAAAATTAATTCCTAAGTGTTGAGCAAATCCAAGTGCTGCAGCATTTCCTGAGTCTGGTACAGGTACTACTATGTCTGCACTAATTTTGTTTTCTTTAGCAAGTTCAATTCCTAAATTTTTTCTATGTTCATAAGCAGACTTTCCATTTATCAAGCTATCTGGTCTTGCAAAATAAATATACTCAAAAACACAGGGCCTAACTTTTCTGACAGGGAAGGGTTTGAAACTCCTTAACTCATTATTTTCAATCAAAACAACTTCACCATTTTCAACATCTCTTATATATTTCGCACCTATAATATCTAAAGCACAAGTTTCTGAAGCAAAAACATAACTATCTTTTATCTTACCTATAACCAAAGGTCTTATTCCATATGGGTCTCTAACACCTATTAAAGTGCTCTGTGTAAGCATAACTAATGCGTAGCCACCTTGAATTTGAAATATTGCATCAATAACTTTATCAACAGTTTTATTTCTTTTTGATTTAGCAATTAACTGAACAATTGTTTCAGTATCTGAAGTTGTGTAAAAAATAGCACCATCTTCAACTAGCTTATTTCTAAGAGTAACAGAGTTGGTTAAATTTCCATTGTGTGCAACACCAATACCACCAGCGTTAGTATCTGCAAAAAAGGGCTGAATATTTCTAAGGGTATTTTCACCTGTTGTGCTGTATCTGTTGTGACCTATTGCATGGTTTCCAAGAAGATTTTTTAAAACCCTCTCTTTATTAAAGTTATCTCCAACCAAACCAAATCTTTTTTCTGAATGATATTTTTTTCCATCAAATGATACAATCCCACATCCTTCCTGACCTCTATGTTGAAGTGCATGAAGACCTAGAGCAGTTAAGGCAGCAGCATCAGCATTATTGCTTATGCCAAATACACCACATTCTTCCTTAATTTTTGGATTATAGATCTTCAATTTTTTCTTTAGAATCCTGATATGTTTTTTCATTAGGAAAAACTTTTATTAGATAAATACTACCTTTTTCTATGTATGGAAAGCTGTATGATTTGTTGGTATTAATTGGCCATTTACTATAATTATAGACAATATCTACTGCAGAAAATAAACAAACACAAATTACATAACTCCTAATAAAACCAAAAAATAACCCAAAGATAGAATCAAGCCTTCCAAGTCCAACAAAATTAATTGTTCTACTTATTCCTTTGTTTACAACTAATATTATAAAGACCACTAAAACAAAAATAGTCACTCCCAATGTTACATCAAGTAAATATTCGCTATCAATTATATTTTTAAAATAAGGTTTGATTTTAGGAAATAAAATTAGCGTTATAACGTAAGCTAAAAGCCATTTTGAAGCTGAGAGTAGACTTAAAATAAATCCTTTATTATAACATTTAATCACAGATAAAATAGTGATGATTAAAAATATTAAATCTATAACTGAGATTGCTTCATAAAAGTCCTTTAAAGCATCAAGCATGTTAATTTTATTTCCCGAAGGGTTTACTTATTAAAATAAGAGAAGGAAGAAGAGTTAAAACAGAAATCATAGCAAGTAACATTGCTATACCTGTAAATATACCAAAATAGATAGTGGGTATAAATTTTGAAAAAACAAGAATAGAAAAACCAAATACAATTGTGATAGATGTATTAAGTATTGCAACACCAACAGTAGAATGACAAGTTTTTAAGGTTTCGTTATAGTTTTTGTTTTTTGAAAACTCTTCTTTGAATCTGTAGATATAGTGAATACTGTTATCTACTGCAATACCAATAGTAATTGCTGCTATTGTAATAGTCATCATATCCAAAGGTATTCCTAGTAGGCCAATAATTCCTAAAATAAAAAAAGCAGCAATGAAGTTTGGTACTACTCCAATTAAAGATAGCTTAATGTTTCTAAATAAAATTATAAACATCACAAAAATCCCAATCATTACTAGTCCCAATGTCAATATTTGAGATTTAAAAAGACTTTGAAGTAAATTGTTAAATAGAATTAAAACACCAGCAAGTTTAAACTCTTCTTTATTTAATTTTAATTTATTTTCTAAGTCGTAATTTATTTGATTTATTAAATCATTTCTCCGTAAACCATCTTGAGAATCTATAATTCTTAAGCTTATTCTAGCTTCGTTATCCTTGATAGAAATATAAGGATTTATAATATCTTTTTTTATACTTTCAGGAATTTTTGAATAAAGAACACCCATTTCTAGTGTTCCTAAGGGTTTATTGTTATTTAATTGAGTTGCAACTTCTATAATAGAACTAAAAGATAAAACTTTTCCAACAGCTGGTAAACTGTCTAAATAGTTGTGAACTGCTTGAATTTTATCAATCTTATCTTTTGTAAACCAATATTTTTCATCATCTTGACTTTCACTATCTTCCCAGTCTTCAAATTCATCATCTTCATCTGTCTTTACTTCTACATTATCCGAAAATTTTAAAATAACTTCTAAAGGAGTAGTGCCACCTAAATTTTCATCTATAAGCTTCATGCCTTTATATATTTCGGTATTTTTATTAAAGTAATTTATAAAACTATTCTCCACTTCAAGGCGACTTATACCAATAACACTTAAGATAATAACTAGTGTGGTAATTATAAAAATAGAATTTTTATTATTTGTAGCAATTTTTCCAAAAAAATAAGTAATTTTTGAGTCATTTTCTTCTTTAATCTTTATATTATTACTAGACATGAACCCTAAAAGCGTAGGAAGTAGACTGAATGTGATTACAAAAGATGTAATTAAACCAAGTGTCATCATCCAACCAAAATCTATAATGGGTTTAATACCACTAAAAATTAAAGATAAGAAAGCACATACAGTTGTAAGAACTGTATAAATAATTGGCCAAAACATTTTTTTAGTTGTCATCGAAATAATTTCAAAGTTATCCAAGCTTGGAAAGTCACTTCTTAATTGTAAAAAACGAGTACTCATATGAATATTCATTGCCATAGTTAAAATTAGCATTAGCGCAATAAAGTTTGATGAAATAACAGTAACTTTCCAACCTAAAAGACCAAGAAGACCCACCATAATTACAACTGAAAAGAAGCAACTGCTGATTGGTACTATAATCCAAATTACTTTTTTAAATATAAACCATAGTGTTACAATTATAAAGAGAAGAACACCTAAACCAAAAACAATTATATCGCTTTTAATAAATGACATCATGTCATCAGCAATCATTGGAATACCCCCCAAATAAACTCTTCCAATATCTTTGTAACTTTTAATTACTTCTCTTATTTGATTAATGTTTTCATGATTTTTTTTCTTTAGAGTTTCTTTAAATAATTCTATTTCCTTTTCTGTCTTATTCTTAACATCTTTTAATTCATCTTTTTTGATATAAACAATTATACCGCTTGTTTTACCGTCTTCACTAATAACAAAATTTCTAAAGACTGGGCTATCGAGTATTTCTTTAAATCCTCTTTCTGTGTCGACATTTTTATCTTTTAATGTTTTAAAGCTTTCTAATCTTTCTTGTAAAGGAGCTTCAGAGTTGTTGAGTAAGGGAATATCTAATAATGTAATAACACTATGAACCCAGTCTAAACTTTGAATTTTATACTTCAAACTTAAAAGGTTGTTAATTGAAGATTCCGAAATCATTCCCTCATTAGGAGTGTAGGTTAAAACTAAAAATTCTTTTGAGCCATACCTCTGGGTAATTTCTTTTAAATATTCAAGATCTGGGTCTCCTTCAATTAACAGGGTATCAGAAGAAGCATCCAATCTAAAGTCTTTAGAGAAATAACCAAAACTTAATAATGTAATTAAAAGTAGTATAAAAATTGACTTAGGATTTTTTAAGACAGCGTTTTCATAAAAATGAGATAACATTAATACTATTTATATTAGATAATAATTAATTTGAGTATCTTTATTATTTCTGTAAATCTTTAAATTTAGTAAACATTTCTTCAAACTCTAAGTCAATATTCCCTATTGGGCCGTGTCTTTGTTTAGCAATCATAATTTGGGCCAAATGTGCGATCTCACTCATTTTTGCTTGCCATTCAGCATGTTCAACAGTTGCGGCCTGTGGTTCTTTTCTTTGCAAATAATAGGCTGCTCTATAAACAAACATTACAACATCAGCATCTTGCTCTATCGAACCTGACTCTCTTAAATCTGATAATTGGGGTTTATGATCATCTCTTTGTTCTACAGCTCGAGACAACTGAGACAATGCCACGACTGGAACTCTTAACTCTTTGGCGATTGCTTTGAGACCTTGGGTTATTTGTGAAATTTCCTGAACTCTTCCATCTCTATTATTAATAGAGCCTGTCATTAATTGAATATAATCTACAATAATCATTTCCAAACCCCACAATCTTTTAATTCTTCTTGCCCGGTTACTCATTGCAGCAATACTGATGGCTGGAGTTTCATCTATAAACAAAGGAAGTTCAGATATATTTTTTGATGTTTCTATAAATTTATCAAATTGTTCATCAGAAATTTTTCCTCTTCTTATATCATTTGATTTAATTCTAGCTTGTTCTGCCAAAATTCTAGTTGACAATTGTTCTGATGACATTTCTAATGAAAAAAAAGCTATTGAAGATTTTTTTCCATTTTGAAGAAGTTTTTCAGCAGCATGAAAGGCTATGTTAGTTGCCAGAGCGGTTTTTCCCATTGAAGGACGACCTGCGATAATAATGAGATCAGAGTTATGAAGACCTCCAAGTCTATCATCTAAGTCGGTCAGACCCGTCGGTACACCTACAATCCCCTCTTCATTTTGGTAAGCAGTTTTTGCCATTTCTATCGTTAGTTTCATAGCTTCATCAAATTTAACCAAAGAAGAATTGAAAGACCCTTTTTCAGCAAGATCAAATAACAATCTCTCTGAATTTTCGATTATATTTTGTCCATTAGCATCAAGAGTATTTAGTTTTGCAGCATCAATTGTATTTTCAGATATTTTAATTAATTCTCTTCTTACAAACATATCATAAATAATTCTTGAATATTCTATTGCTTGTCTCGTCGGCGTAGAAAATTTTGTAACTTTAACTAAATATTCAGGTACATTTAATTCATCTTTTTCATTTTCAAAATAATTTTTTAAAGTGATTGGGTTTGCAAGCATGCCTTTATAAATCAGACTTTCGATTGCTGAAAAAATACTTTGATGCATGGGATCGTAAAAGTTCACGCTAGAAATAATAGTATTTATTTCATCAAATATTTCATTTTGAACTAATATCGATCCAATTACAGCTTGTTCAGCTTCGATATTATTAGGAAGTTCTTTAAAGGTGTCTTTAACAATGCTTAGATTATTATCCATTAATAAATTTTAACTTAAAATAAAATTTAAGAAAATAGCAAATTTATGTTGGGGAAAAAATTGTATAATTATTGAATAGTTTCTGACGTAATTACATTGATTGTAATTTCTGATTCTATTTCGGAGTGTAAAATAATTTTTACTTTAAATTTTCCAAGTGATTTAATTTCAGTTAAAGGTTGAATCATTGATGGTTTAATATCTAATTTTTCATTTTCTTGTATCAATTTTGAAATTTCTGTTGGTTTAACAGAACCGTAAAGCTCTTTATTTTCGGTACTTAACTTTTTAATTGCAAACTCTTTATTATTTATTTGTTCTGAAATTTTTTTTGCTTCCTTTTTTTTGTCAGCATCTTTTTTTCCTAATTCAGTTTTAATTTTTTCAACTTCAGCAATATTTTCTTTAGAAGCATAAAGAGCTTTTTTATTTGAAATTAAATAATTTCTTGCAAAACCTCTTTTTACATCTATGACTTCTCCTATTGAGCCAATTCTTCTTAAATTTTCTAAAAGTATAACTTTCATTTATATCAACGCTAAGTTTCTAGCTCTTTTAATAGAAAGAGACAATTCTCTTTGTTTCTTTTGACAAACATTTGTAATTCTTGAAGGTAAAATTTTACCATTTTCAGACATATATTTTTTGAGTAATTTTATATTTTTATAATCGACCTCTGGGGCGCCCTTTAATGACAATGGGCACGATTTTTTAAATTTATATTTGTTTGGTTGAAATATACTTAGTTTTGCAAAATTGCTTTGGTTACCTCTTTTATTTCCAACTCTTTTTTTTGATGGCATAATTAACCTTTATTATAATCTTTCTTATATTCTTTCTTTTCAAATTCTTCTTTTTTTAAAAAATATTTTGCCTCTAAATCAAACTTTTTAACTTTAACAGTCATATATCTCAAAAGGTTTTTATCGATAATTTCATTTTTTTCTAATTCTGCAATAATTTTTCCTGAACCCTTTATTTTGAAGTGTATGTAGCTTCCTTTTCTATTTTTTTTTATATCATAGGCTAAATTTAATAGCCCCCATTTTTCAGTTTGAACTATTTCACCTTCATTTTTCTCAACAATTTTAGAATATTTTTCTGTTAATTGTTTAATTTGAGCTGGACTTGTGTCTTGTCTTGCTACAATCGTATGTTCGTATAAATTCATAATTGTTCTTTAATAAAAATTGAGGATATACTATTATAACAATTGAATTACAACACTTAAAACCATTATAAAATTTAAATAATTAAATGTTTTCTGTTATTTTTCCAGGTCAGGGCTCACAATTAGTTGGTATGGGTAAGGACTTTCATGAAAAATACTCTCTAGTCCGTGAATTATTCAATGAAGCAGACGACACATTAGGTTTTTCATTGTCAAATCTTATTCTTAAAGGGCCTAAAGAGGATCTAGATTTAACAGAAAATACTCAGCCGGCTATATTTTTAATAAGTTACTTAATATTTAAACTGATTAAAAAAGAATTTAACATTAATCTAAATAAAGCAAGTTTTTTTGCGGGACATTCGCTTGGTGAATATTCAGCACTAGCCTCAGCTGAAGCGCTATCATTTTCAGATACTTTAAAGATATTAAAGATAAGAGGAAAGGCCATGCAAAGTTCGGTGCCCAAAGGAGTGGGTGGAATGGTTGCGGTGTTAGGCTCTGAAATTGAAACTGTAGAAAAAATTATAAATGAAAATAAAAATAATTATGAGTGCTATATTGCTAATGACAATTCTTTAGGTCAAATAGTACTAAGTGGAAATATGCAGGATTTAGAAAAAATGATGGTTGACCTTAAGTCTGCAAATATTAAAAATATTAAACTTCCTGTAAGTGCACCATTTCATTGTAAATTAATGAACAAAGCAACACTTATAATGCGCGAAGAGATAGCAAAATTAGATTTTAAAGAGCCTAAAAATATTTTAATTTCTAATGTAACTGGAAAAGAAATAATAAATTCGAATGAATTAAAAGATTTATTAGTTCAGCAAATCGAAAGTAGAGTTCGTTGGAGAGAAAGTGTTTTGTTAATGATGAATAAAGGTGTAAATCAATTTATTGAAATAGGACCAGGTAAAGTTTTGTCAGGTTTAATAAAGAGAATAGACAAAAGTGTAAAAGTTAGTGCAATAAACACAGAAGAAGATATAAAGTTAATTAATATTAATGACTAGCTTAAAAAATAAAAGAATTATAATCACAGGTGCATCAGGTGGAATTGGCCAGTCGATAGTTGAAAAGCTACACAAAAATGGTGCTAATATTTTAGCAACTGGTACAAGAATTGAAAAACTTGAAGAATTAAAGTCAAAATTTAACAATATTGAGATACTTAAATTTGATATCTCCCAACACGAAAAGATTGAAGAATTTATAAACAATGCAACAGAAAGTTTAGGTGGATCACTTGATTGTATAATTAACAATGCTGGTATCACAAAAGATAATTTAACAATTAGAATGAATTTAGAGGAGTGGACAAAGGTTATAGATATAAATTTGACCTCAACTTTTTTAATGTGCAAATTTTCTATAAAAAAAATGCTTAAAAATAAATGTGGAAAAATTATCAATATTACTTCTGTAGTTGGACATACAGGAAATGCTGGTCAGGCAAACTATACAGCTTCAAAAGCAGGAATTGTTGCTATGTCAAAAAGTTTAGCAATAGAGTATGCTAAAAAAAACATAAATGTTAATTGCATATCACCTGGATTTATAAGCACTGCAATGACAGATCAAATTGACGAAAAGCACAAAGAATTAATAATTGCTAAAATTCCATCTAATAGATTGGGCAAACCAGAAGATATAGCAAATGCAGTGGTTTTTTTAAGCTCTGATCAATCAGACTATATAAATGGCGAGACATTACATGTAAATGGAGGCATGTATTTGGGTTGACAAAGTCACTTTTTAAACTAATAACGAAATATAACTAAAAAGGAACAATATGTCAGATGATATTTCAAGCAAAGTTAAAAAAATTGTTGCAGACCATTTAGGGATTGATGAAGCAAAAGTTCAAGAGGACTCGAGTTTCATTGATGACCTTGGAGCTGACAGTTTAGATACAGTTGAATTGGTAATGGCCTTTGAAGAGGAGTTTGGATCTGAGATTTCAGACAGTCAAGCTGAAAAAATCCTTACCGTTGGTGATGCAATTAAGTTTATTGAAGGCAAGGCAAATTAAATCTATTTAAATGTCCAAAAAAAAAGATGGGATAATGGTAATTTTATCATCCCCATCTGGGGCAGGTAAAACAACATTAGTAAAACTTCTTTCAAAAAATAAAAAATTTCAAATTTCAATATCACACACTACTCGTAAAGCAAGACCAAGCGAAGTTGCTGACACAGATTATTATTTTGTTAGCCATCCAAAATTTGAGACTCTTATTAAAAATGAAGAATTTCTAGAATATGCAAAAGTTTTTAATCACTTTTATGGAACAACAAGAACACCTGTCATAGAGAAATTAGAAAAAGGTGAGAACGTAATATTTGATATTGATTGGCAAGGAGCTGATCAAATTAAAAATAAAAAATTAAATTATAAATTGATTACTTTTTTTATACTTCCGCCAAGCAAAGAAGTTTTATTTGACAGACTTTCCAATAGGGATATGAAAGATAAATTGATTGTAGCAGAACGTATGAAAGAATTCAGTAGAGATGTCTTGCATTGGATTAATTATGACTATGTCATAATTAATGATAATCTTGACGAATGTTATTCTAAGATTAACAAATTAATTGATGCAGAAATGAAAAATGGTTCAAAAGACTATGATAAAGAGTATATTAGAAAGCATGTTAATAAATTAACAATTTAAACTTTCGTATTCTTTAACAAGCTTAAAGTAAATCTCAGGTGTTAGATTTTGTGGTCTGAGATTTAAGTCTATATTAAATTTTTCAGCAATTTTTTTAGCATCTCTAAATATTTGGTTAAAAGGCTTTTTAAGCATTTTTCTTCGTTGGTTAAAAAAAACTCTTGTGATCATTTCAAGATTCTTAGGATCTTTTAATTCAAAAAAATTTACTCTTGGGGTAAATAGTAGGAGGGTACTGTCAATTTTTGGACGTGGTGAAAAGCTATGCGGTTTAATATCTATTATTTTTTTTATGTTCATTTTCCAAACAGATAGAATAGATAATCTCCCATATTTTGAGGTATTTGACTCTGCAATAATTCTTTCAGCAACTTCTTTTTGAAACATTAAAACTAAACTCTCAAACCAAAAATTTTTATTAAGATTTATTATCCATTTTGAAAGAATTTCAGTTGAAATATTATAAGGTAAGTTTCCGAATACAATTAGTTTTTCATCAGAAATTTCATCTTCTGGTACCTTTAAAACATCTTCGTTAATAATATCGATTTCGCTAGTAAATTTATCTTTTAATAATAATACTAGATCATTATCTTTTTCGATTACATAAATTTTCTTTGGTTTTTTTTTTAATATATAAGCGGTTAAATTTCCACTACCAGGACCTATTTCTAAAACTTCTTTATTTGTAATTTCAACTGTATCAATTATCTGCTCTAAAACAGTACGATCTATTAAAAAATTTTGACCCAAACTTTTTTTTGGTTTAATAAACATTTATTTATCTAAAAACTTTAAAGCTTGTATTAAGCTCTTTGGATTAGATAAATTTTTACCAAGCATAATATGGTTAGGTCCATGATCTGGTGAAATTCTAATAAAAGGGAGGCCTAAAGTTATATTAATCGCATCAAAGTCAAATAAAGTCTTCATTGGTGCTAGTACTTGGTCATGATACATGCCCACAATTACATCATAATTTTTAGATTGTTCTTTCATAAAGATTGTATCTGCAGGAAAAGGACCTTTAATTTTATAATTCTTTTTAATTAGAGTGTTAATTGCTGGTTTAATATATCTTTTTTCCTCACTATTTTTGAAATTACTTTCACAATGTGGATTCAATCCAGTTATTGCAATTTTAGCATTCTTTTTAAAGTGTTTTTTGTAAAATTGGTTGATTAAAAAAATATGCTTAATAATTTTTTTTTTAGATAAATTTTTATGAACATCTTTTAATGGCAGATGGGTAGTGATAGGACTCACAGATAATTTTTTATTGTAAATTAACATTGCAACTTCATTTTTTTTTTTAGTTTTTTCTGCCAGATATTCTGTAATGCCTAAAAACTTACCTTTTAAAAAATTTTTTTTGGATATAGGACCATTTATCAAACCTGAAAATTTTTTGGTTTCAAGAAGCTTTAAAGCAACAACAAAGCATTCATTGATATATTTATTTGATTTATTTGTAATCCTTTCAAAACTATTTTTGAATACAAAATTGACATCAATTATATTAATTTTTTTTTTGTATAAATTTTGCTCATTAATATTGTTAATATCTATTGAGTTTATATCAAAATTAAAACCCAATGATTTCATTTGCTTCATAAAAAGTTTTTTAGAAACAATTAGAATAATTTTTTTTTTAAATTTATTTTTTTTCAAACACTTTAAAAAAATTTCAATAAATACGCTAAATGGTTCACCTGAAACAACTAGGATTGGACTATTATTCATTTATAATTGAATTTTTTTTAATTTTTTGAAAATATATTGCTGAAAATTCATTAAGTTGCCTGTTTTTTTCATATGTGATTAATTGATTAAATTCATTTTTTTTGTCAATTTTAATTTTTGTTAGTTTTTTGTCTACTATTTTTAATATTAGGAAACCACCTGGAACATTAATTAAATCTGTAATTTCACCAGTTTTAAGACTTTTTAATTTTTTAAAAATTTTCTCTGAAAATTGAGAGGTATCGATCCATCCAATTTCTCCACCAAATTTAGAGGTTTCTGCTTCACTATAAATATTTGCAGTGTCGCTAAAACCAATTGCATCGATACTTTTCAATATTTTTTTATGATTGATTAAAATTTCTTCTTTTGTATTTGCTGAAAAAATAATTTCAGAAATTAAATACGACTCTTTTTCTTCTTTTGAAACAAGTGTGTTAATTTTATTTTTAATTTTTTCTTCATCGATCTCTACTTTATCTTTGTATTTATTAAATATTAGCTCATTCCATATTGTTTCGATATTTAATTTGCTTTTAATTTCATTCAAACCTATGTTGTTGTTGGATAAATAGACATCAAAGTCTTCTTTGCTTTGAAATTTCAATCTCATGTAAAAGTCTTTTATTAAACTGTCCATATATTTTGAATTAATATTTAAGTTGTAATGTTTTTCCAATTCATTTTTCTTTATTCTTTCTCTTATTAATGAATTTTTTGCAATATTATACATTTCATCTTTATCTAAAGATTTTAAATTTTGATTTATAGCTATTAAATATTTTTTTTCATTTTGGACATCTATATTTGTAATAATCTTATTGTTAATTTTAATTACTATACTAGATTTATTTTCACTGTTCACAGATTTAAAACATATTAAGAAAAATAAAATAAATAAAATATTTAAATTTTTGTTTTTCATTTTACTTATTCATATTTGTACTATTAACTTTTGTGAAAGGAACGATTGTTAACGAAAAGAATAATTCCTCTGCAGGTTTTAATTCTTGATCATTATAAAAATTTTTATTGTATTCAATTGCAGCTGTTAAACAATCATTTTCATATTGATAAATTAAATTATAAAATTCAGTTAAATTTGTCTTTGTATTTCTTCTTTTGTTAAATGATATCGAATTTTGACTGCTAAAATTAAAAGTTGACTTATTGTTCCAATAACCCTGGTTACCTAGAGGACCTGTTTCTTCTAAGAACTCAAATGAATTTACAAAATTGTTTATATAAAGTTCTGTTTTGATATGATCGTATGTAGATCTTTCAAAGTCGTTATCCAAAGAAAAATCATATTCTATATTAAAAAACTTACTGGGTTTAAATTCTATGTTACCAAAAATATTAGATGATTTTTGATCCAATGTACTTTTAATCGGTAGATCTTTATTTTCCTTATCTCTGAACACTGTTGCAAGCCCTAGTTTAAGAATATCGCTGTCAGCACTATCTTTTATTAAATAATCTGAGCCTATTGTAATTGAAGCTCCACTTTCCACATTATCATTTGATGATAGTCTTCCTAATGAAAAAACATTATTCACATCAATTCTATTGTCATCTAGTGACATGTTATTTGTATTGTTTGGGCTGTATCTAAATGACATTTTGGGTGTAAAAAATTTTTTAAAATTTTCTTCTATTTTTTTTAATGGATAACTTAATGTAAACATTCCTGCACTTAAAAATTCTAATTCTTTTCTATTTTTATAAGTATTTGAATTTTTAGAGTCTCTATTAACATTTTTTAAAATTAGAGAGTAATCACTTACAACACCATTATTTGCAAATATTGAGTAGGACTCATAATTAAGGTTGTTTATAACACTTTTTTCTGTAATATTTGTTTGATACTGTTTTATAAGCCCAGTAGTATTTAATGATAAAACACCATTAAGTTCTTTTTTTAAATTAATAATTTTATCAATTTCAACACTTGGTAAAATATATTCATATCTATCACTGTAATCTTTTGTGGTATCTTCAAAAATTTCTGCACTTACTTTAAAATTAGAATCTTCATTCATTCCATTAAAATCAACATACGAGTGCATAGTCGATGTACTGGTTATCAGGGGCGAGTCTATATCATAAATTTTTAAATAACGATCGTTGCTTACTTTTTGTAAATTAAATTCAACTTCACTATCTTCAAATAAAGAATTATTTAAATTGACAGTTTTAAAATTATAAAAGATATGTTTTTCAGAATTACCATTTTTTGTGCCTGATTTATTGTTTTTAAAGCTAACATCTGCTATTTTTTTAGAGTTTTTACTAACAGATCTAAATTCAGTATTAATGAGCATCGTTTCATCAGAATAAAACCTTGGTTTAAAAGTAAAATCTTTACTACCAGAAATAACTTTAAAGTAAGGAATTGATAGATGTAAACCTGTATTACTGTTATCTGCAAAAGAAGGAATCAAAAACCCAGATTGTCTTTTTACAGTTGGGTCTGGGTGAAAAAATTTTGGAAAATAAAATACGGGCTTGTCATACAATTTTAAGACAGCATTTTTATAATTTATAGTTTTTTTAGTTTTATCATGAACTATTTCTTTGGCTGAGATTGCCCAGGGCGGGCATGTATCATTTTTTTTACAAGTTGTAAAAACTCCTTTTGTTATTTTGGTTTTATTTTTTGTAGAAAAAATTGCATTACCCTTTAATCTTGGATCATTTTTATTATTTCCAAAAGTTTTTTTATCAAAATTAATTTCTAAATCTTTTCCAATTAACTCATTATTGTATGTATTTATTATTGCTTGATTAATGGTATGTTTATTTCCAATAGCATCTGTATAAATTAGATTTTTAAGCTTGATAATATCATCAGAAATTAAAAAATATAAGTTATCAGATTTAATAGAATTATTTAGATCATCTACTAACAATATATTTTTATCTGAAGTAATTTTTTTATCATCAATAGAATAATTTAATTCCTTAGCATCAAGATTATACCTATTTTTATATATAAATTTTACATCCTGATCTGTAAATATTTCTTTTTCATTTCTATTGTAAGTAAATTGTTGACCAAAAATTTTTAGATCATTTTTATAATCATTTATTTCTACGTTACCTTTAATAAACAAAGTTTCATTATCTTTATTATATATAAAATTATCAGCTAGTATTTTAATACCATTATCTGTAGTAATCTTAATACCATTTTTTGCATTAATTAAATTACCATTATTTTGTGTTTGAATTTCTTTTGCTTCAAAATTGAACTGATCCCCAAGTGTTTTTTCAAAACTAATAAAAAAAATTAAACAGATTAAATAGAGTAGTCTTTTTTTATTTTTCATTTATTTTAATTAACCCTATACAACAAGATAAGCTAATAATCACCATAGGTAGTAATGCTGATAATTCACCAGAAAAATCAAGAGATTGACCTAAAACATTAGAAAATAAATTTATGTAATAGATAATCACAGAAACCATCACACCCAAAATTATATGAAATATTTTAGGTCTATTATATTTTAAGTTTAGCATTATAACGCAAGAAAATAATGTCATTATTGTAAGATAGAATGGATAAGTATAAAATTTAAAAAGATGAACTTCTATGTCGTTTGTAGAATACCCAAGTTTTTGATAATTTTTTTTTGCATCATATAATTCAAATATAGACAGTGACTTTAAATCAGAAAAATAGTTACGAATTTTTTCAGAGTTGAAATTTGTATTGTAAATAAAATCATAATCAATAAAAGTTGTATTGTTATCCTTTAATATTTCAGCATTTGTAATTATCCAATCATTTTTTGAAATATCAATTCTTTTAGAATGTATTGTTTTTATTAAATTAAAATCTTTATCAAATTCTGTTATCTCTACATCTTCTATAAAATTACCCTTTAATCGGGAAGAATTAATAATTTTAACTTTATCTTTGTCTAGATCTCTTATCCATAAACCATTTTGATTAATTACAGCAAGATATTTATTATCTGTAGAAAAATTATTTTTTAAAACCAGGTATTGATACTTTAATTGAGCAGAAAAATTATAAAATATGATATTGATTATTAAAGATAATACAAAGGATGTGACAATCAATAACCATACAATTTTTAAGTTACTTATTCCTATAGTTTTGAATAGTGATAATTCATTATTTTCAATTATTTTAATAAAAAAAAATTGTGTGGATATAATAAAAATAAAAGGGAAAATGTCGTATAATATTGTTGGAGATTTAAATAACGTTAATAATATTGGATAAAAAAAGTTTTCATTAAGCTCTCTAAAGAAAGCAATTTCTTCTATTAAGCCCATTATAAAGATCAACGAAAAAAATATAATTGTTATCTCAGATAAAACTTTAAGAAATATATAAACTAGATTTTTTTGATATAATTTAAAATACATTTGACTAATTATGTTTGACTTTTTTTTTGAATAGAAAAATGGATATTATAAATAATGTTATTGGTATTAGAAAAAATGCCAAGATATTTTTAGAGGAAGTTATCGGTAAGCTTAAACTCATTTCAGAAATAACTATTATAATTGCACAGATAAAAAAAACATTTAATTTAAATCTTTTATAATTAATCTTATCTTTTGAAGTTAAAGATAAAAATCCAATTACTAAAGCTAATACAGGTAGATAAAAAGGTAAATACAGTCTCCGCAAAACTTCAGTTGAAACAGATATGTTGACATTATCCTTACATGTTAAGAATCTATCTTCAGACATATAAGGTTTATTCAAGTGAAGCGCTTTAATACAGCTCAAAAGAGTTATTGTCTTCATCTCTTTAATTTTTGGAAATGTCGTAGTTTTAGATGAGTAAGTTGAAAGATTTATTTGAGTTTCTTCAAAGCTAATAATAGTTGATTGATTATCTTTATAGTTAATAATTTTTCCATCATTCATAATTAGCCAATGCTCTGTCCCCTTTTTCTTAATATAACCTTTTTTTGCATAAATATTTTTGTGATACTTCGCATCAGTCTTACTGTTTTTTTCTTTTAAAAAAATATTATTTAACATTCCATTTTGATCTTTATTTTCAATATAAATAGTAATATTAGAAATCGCATCTATAAATTTTTTTTCTTTTACTAAATTTGGAAAATAATCCATTGTTGATCCTCTTATATAAGATCTTGCCATATCTTGAGTTTTTGGAACAAAATAAGTTGTTAAAAAAATTTGAAAAAATAAAAAAAATAATGAATAAATCATTAAGTTTTTCAAAAACTCCATTTTGTGAATACCACTTAACCAAAAAATAAGTAATTCATTTTTTTCTTCATATTTCGATAAGATATAAAATAGTGAGATAAAAAACATAAATGGCAATATTTTACTAAAAATTTTAGGTAAGTTTAAAATTGAAAACATAAAATATACTTTAAAGCTATGGCCATCCTCTGAGACAAATTCTAGTAAATTGACTGCCTGGATAACCCAAACTATTATAGTCATACTTATCGATGTAATTAGAAAAAATCCTAAGAAGTTTTTAGCTAAATTTTTAAAAATTAATTTTTTCATTGAAATTGTTAATATTTATCCTTATATAACACCAAACACGTATGGAGTGTATTTAAAATTTATGTCTATTAAAATTAGTTATTTAAACAATTTAAGCAATAAAACATCAGCCAATCTTGTCTTATTTACCGATGAAAAATTTAATATTACAAGTTTAAAAAAATATATTTCAAATACTGAATTTTCTTACATATCTGACCTATTAATTACTAGTGATTTAAAAAAAAACTTACTTTTTTTTGAAATTAATTCAAAAAAAACCATATTTTTAATATCTATTAAGAAAGATTTAAATACTTCTGACATAGAAAGTTTAGGTGCTAAATTTCATGGACATATAAATTATGATAAGAAAAATGATTATTTTGTAAACTCAGATACTATAAATAGTAAAATTGAAAATTTTGTAGGATATTTTTTACATGGATTAAAATTAAAATCTTATGAATTTAATATCTATAAATCGGTAAAAAATAAAAGAGTCATTTCTGTAAAAGTTATTGGAAGTAAAAATAAAATTTCTGCTCAAAATAAATTAAGATTTAAAGCTTTAGAAGAGGGAACTTTTTTTGCAAGAGATCTTGTTTCAGAACCAGGAAATATTTTACATCCAGATGAGTATGCAAAAAGATTAAATTCTTTAAGAAAATATGGTTTGAAAATAAATATTTATGACGATAAAAAACTACAAAAATTGGGAATGAATGCTTTGTTGGGTGTAGGCCAAGGAAGTATAAGGGGATCATACCTAGTAACAATGGAGTGGAATGGTGTTAAAAATAATTCTAAACCAGTAGCATTTGTTGGTAAAGGAGTTTGTTTTGATACTGGTGGTATTTCATTGAAACCGGCAAAATTTATGGAAGATATGACTTATGATATGGCTGGCTCAGCTACAGTAGTTGGTTTAATGAAAAATTTAGCATTAAGGAAAGCAAAAATTAATGCAGTTGGAGTTGTGGGACTTGTAGAAAATATGCCAGGTGGTAACGCTCAAAGACCTGGCGATATCGTAAAATCTTATAGTGGCAAAACAATAGAAATATTAAATACAGATGCAGAGGGAAGATTGGTTTTAGCTGATGCTTTAACATTTACAGAGAAGAAATTTAAGCCGAAATTTATTGTTGATTTGGCAACTTTAACTGGTGCTATAATAGTTTCATTAGGCTCTGAATATGCTGGACTGTTTTCAAATGATGAAAAGTTATCAAAACAACTATTAAATGCTGGTGAAAAAGTTGATGAAAAATTATGGAGAATGCCTCTACATAAAAACTTTGATAAACTTATAGACTCAAAAAATGCTGACATGCAAAATATAAATTATGTTGGTGGAGCTGGGTCAACAACTGCAGCACAATTTTTACAAAGATTTATTCTAAAAGAGACACCTTGGGCTCATCTAGATATTGCTGGTATGGCTTTTTCAAAATATGGTGGAGCTTTAAATTCAGGTGGAGCAACTGGTTATGGAGTTAGATTATTAAACAAACTAATAGAGGATAATTATGAGTAATATAGAACAGACACTATCAATTATTAAGCCAGATGCTGTAGAAAGAAATTTAGAAAATGAAATTAAGGAAATGTTTAAAGATAAAGGTTTCAATATTTTAAAAAATAAGAAAATCCAAATAACTAAATCTGAAGCAGAACAATTTTATAAAGTTCATGAAACAAAGCCATTTTATAGCGATTTATGTGCATATTTATCATCAGGACCAATAGTTGTTATGGTATTAGAAAAAGAAGGTGCAGTACTAGGTAATAGAGATTTAATGGGAGCAACTAAACCAGAAGAAGCAGCAGAAGGCACCATAAGAAAAAAATATGGAATTTCTATTGATAAAAATTCTGTACACGGGTCCGACAGTGTTGAAAATGCTAAAATAGAGATTAATTTTTTTTTTAAAGATTAATCAATAATTTTTAAAATTATTTTTTCAGATCGTCCAGCTTCTTTGCACCAAAGTTCATAGCTCTCACAAATTCTCCATAAGTGATCGAATGCTCGTTGTGAAATTTCAAGAGGAAAAGAGCTCTTTGTATAATATAATTTTGGATATTTTATAAATTGTTTTACTGTTATATCTTTTTGTATTTGTAAAAGTTTAATAGTTTCGTCAGGAATTTTTTCCCCTGTTTTTTTATCAGTAAATTTGTTATTCTTTAAATCTTGAAACCAAGTATCATGAAATTTACCACTACTTATGTTTTCATAGATGGGTGTTCCTATAAAACCTTCAATAGCATCAATATTTGAAATATTTGGATTATTTTTTTTTATTTTAACTATCTCTCTATATATAACTTCTGCCATATATATAACGTATGGTTTTTTAGTTTTGGCTAGCATCTTATTTTCTATATTTTACCATAGATGAATTAGCCAATATTAAATTTGGGTCTAAATATAATTTTGATATTTTTACATTTTTTAAGGATTTAAATGCAAAAATTGCAATAGGCAGTTCCGTACAACCTAATATAATTTTTTTACAATTATTTCTTATTAAATATTTTATACTTGGTTGAATAGATTTTTCAGCCAATTTTATATTTCCCATCTTCACATGTTTGATAGTTTTGTTAACAGATTTAATTTGTAAGTCATGTGGAGGAGTGATGAATTTATATTCTTTCTTAAACTGATTTTCATAAATTTTTGTTTTTAAAGTACCTTCTGTAGCTAAGAGTCCAATTTTTGAATTTTTTTTACAAATTTTTTTTGTATATAAAAATACTTCTTTAGGCATATTTATGATTGGAATTTTAATCTTTTTTTTTAAATCATCATACCAGTAATGAGCAGTATTACAGGGTATGACAATAAATTTGCAGCCACTTTTTTCGAGTGACCTACAACCCTCAAGTAAGCTTTTTAGAACTTTATTATATTTATTATTATTTTTTACACTTCTTGGTAGATCTGAAAACTTTCTAGTTTGAACTCCAATTGACTCAGGTCTTCCTGGTATGTTTGATTTATTGTAGAGTATGAAAAGAGGATATTCTTGATCAATCTTGCCTCTATAAAGCATGGCAAGTTTATTACAAAAATCAAGTCCTGCTTGCGTACCCATTCCGCCTAAAATTCCAATCATGATTATTGATACTTTTAAATATTGTTAAAAATTTGTTTTGTGTTTTATTATAGAGGTTGATTTATACCTCTCATGAATACTAAAACCAAGCAACCATTTATCGTATGTGATGAGTGCTCTGACTCTGGTTCAAAAGATATAAAGTCACCTTTTTTAAAAATTTTTCCATCTGGATCAATTAATTCTCCATCTAACATAAAAAATTCCTCAAAACCAGTATGTTTATGAGGTAAACTTCTTGCGCCTGGTTCCATTTTTAAAACATACGTGCCTTGTCCACCTTTTTCTTTGTTATAGCTAATTTTATACCAACTCATACCTGGCACGACTGCTCCATAGTTATCAAATGGAATAAACTCAACATCATATGGATTAGTTATTTTTCTTTTTGTCATAGTTGTTATATTTAATGATTATAAATAAATAATAAATATGCAAGATATATTTGCTGAAGATATAGGTAATGGAATTCCTTTAGTTTTAGTTCATGGTTTTTTAGGCTCATCAGCTATGTGGAGTCCACAAATAGAATTTTTTAAAGACAATTTTAGGGTTATAGCTCCAGCTTTACCTGGTTTTGGAAATAGTAATAATGTGAATTCATGTAATTCGATCGAATGTATGGCTAAAGCAATACTAGATTTGTTAGAAAAAAAAGAAATAAAATATTTTAATTTATTAGGTCATTCAATGGGTGGAATGATTGTACAGGAAATAGCAAAAATAGCAGGTGACAAAATTTTAAAATTAATTTGTTATGGTACTGGTCCAAGAGGAAATATACCTGGTCGATTTGAAACTATTGATCAATCTAGAAAAAAACTAAAAGTCTATGGATTGAAAGATACTGCCTACAGGATAGCAAAAACTTGGTTTATGGAAGGAGAAAGGGCAAGGTATTTTTACTTGTGTGAACAAGCTGGAAAGCAAACTTCTATAGAAGCTACAGATAATGGATTAGTTGCTATGAAAAATTGGAATGGTGTTAAAAATTTAAAAAACATTAAAAATGAAACATTAATAATTTGGGGAGATCAAGACAGAGCTTATAATTTTAATCAAGTAGAAACTCTAAATAATAATATTTCAAATAGTGATTTAAAAATAATTAAAGGATGCTCACACAATGTTCACTTAGAGAAGCCTATTGAGTTTAATCTAATTGTGGAAAAATTCCTAAAAAAAATCTGATTGGTATTGGCTAAAATATTTAGCTAAATAATTAAAAAATTAAATTAATTAAAAAATCTCAGCCAATAGAAAGTGTGAATATTATGCAGTTTTTAAGTTTACTGCTGAAGGACCTTTTGGACCATCTTCAACATCAAAAGTCAAAGCTTGACCTTCATCCAAACCGTTCATGCCAGCATCTCTTACAGCTGAAACGTGAACGAATACATCTTTTTCTTTATCTTCTCTTTCAATAAAACCAAAACCTTTAGTTGGATTGAACCATTTTACTTTTCCTTGTAGACTCATATTTATCTTCTTACTTTTTGTTATGTTACATTTATTACTTATAATTAAGTAATTATCGCTTTGTTTAGATTTTATAGGGTTTTGTCAACTAAATTTACAATATTGAATAATTAAAGACTTATTTGTTGTTAATTAGCATAGTCATATAAACAGAATTGATATTATTCCTATAATGAGAAAAAGGCTTACAGGTTTCAAACCCAGATTTATTGAACAGTTTTCTAGCAGCTAAAAAGAAGTCACCTGCACCAGTTTCTAGACTTAATCTTTTAATATTGATTTTTTTTGCCTCATTAATTAAGTGATTTATTACCTTTAAGCCGTTTCCCTTGCCTCTAAATTTATCATTAACTCTTATTGACTTAAACTCACCATGTTCTTTATCAAGAAACTTTAATGCACCAATTCCCATAAGATGATTTCCATCCCATAGGCTCCAAAATTTAATAGAAGGATTTTTTAACCCATCTATATCTAGTACGTGACAACTATCTTCAGGTGATACAGATCTTAACTCAATAAAATGCTTGATGAGAAGCGAATGTACCTCTGGATCGTCGAAATTATCTTCTATTGATTTTAACATTTTTAAAATATTTAACTAAGGAGCGTTGTTAAATGGCCCATTTTTCTTTTTTGTTTAATTTCTTTCTTTGAATAATCAAAGAAAAATTCATTTTCAGTATACTGTTTATTTCTATAACTTATAATTTCTTTGCCAATGATATTTGTCATCTTAGCATTAGACAATTTTTTTATTGGAATTTGTTCTAGTCTACAAACAGCTCTTATATGATTTTCAAATTGACTTATGTTAAAGGCATTAATCGTTAAGTGTCCTGAATTATGAACTCTTGGCGCTATTTCATTTACATAAAGATTATCATTTCTATCAATAAAAAATTCAACACATAAAGTTCCAACGTATTTTAATTCTTCAGCAATTTGAGTTGCCCATAGTTTAGATTGTTTGAAAATTTTATCACTAATTTCAGCTGGAATTTTTGAATTCCTTAAAATCTGATTTTCATGAATATTTTCAATAGGTTCGTAAATTTCATATTTTTGATTTTCGAATCTTGTTATGATTATTGAAATTTCTTTTTTTAGTTTAACTAATTTTTCTAAAATATAGCCTTTTGAATAGTCAATATTAATTGAGTCTAATTTTTCTAAACTATTAATGGGGTATTGTCCTTTGCCATCATACCCTAAAGTGACAGTTTTTAGTAAGGCAGGTAGTAGATCTTGTACAGAGTTCATTTCAGATCTTTTTTTAATAGAAATATATCTTGTTGTTCTTATATTTAAATTATTGATAAAGTCTTTTTCAGCCAATCTGTGTTGAATTATTCTGTTTATTGAGGGTTTCGGTAAAACAGGTTTTGTTTTATTAATTTCATTTAGAGTTTTATATGGAATATTTTCAAATTCATAAGTGATTACATCAACTTTGTTTATAAATTCTAAAATTTTATTATGATCATTATATTCACCATAAACAAAATCATTAGCAAACTTCTGAGCTGGTGCTTCTATATCGTCACAAAAAATAACAGTTTTAATTTCTAATTTATGTGCTGCCATAGCAAGCATACTACCTAACTGGCCTCCACCGATAATTCCAAGGATTGGTTTAGACATACTTAAAAACTATTTTGGTTTTTTCTTAACAGATTTACTTTGACTTAATCTAAATTGATTTAATCTTTTTTTAACTGAAATATCATGTAAGCCAATAATAGATGCCGCTAATAAAGCAGCATTAATTGCACCATCTTCTCCAATAGCTAATGTTCCAACAGGTATTCCTTTTGGCATTTGTGCGATTGATAATAGACTATCAAGTCCTCTAAGTTTTTTACTTTCAATAGGAACCCCCAAAACTGGAAGTGAAGTTAATGCTGAAATCATTCCCGGTAAGTGTGCTGCTCCACCTGCTCCAGCTATAACAACCTTGATATTATTTTTTTCGATATTTTTAGCATATTGATACATTCTATTAGGTGTTCTATGTGCAGAAATAATCTTTGTCTCAAATTTTATATTTAATTTTTTAAGTATTTGTTGGCATAATATCATAGTTTTAAAGTCAGATTGACTTCCCATAATAATAGAAACTTTATTAGATTTATTTTTAGGCATTAGGCGTTAATTTTTTTATCACCTATAGGGTTATTTCAAATTAAAGCTTATAATTCAATAAAATAGATGATTTATTTCATAGAATTAAATTAAATATCATTAATGAAATGTTATATATAAATAATGAATAGTTATTCACAACATCAAGAAGATAAATTTTTACTAAACATTTTTAATGAAAAAAAAGAAAAGAATTGTTTCTTTTTTGAATTTGGTGCATGGGATGGAATTCATTTAAGTAATTGTAGACTGTTATATGAAAATAATTGGTCGGGGTGTTTTGTAGAGCTAGATCAAAAAAAATATAAAGAGCTCGAAAATAATTATAAAAAAGATGAAAATATAATTACCTTGAACGAAAAAATTGACTATAAGTTAAATAATATAAATAAGCTCATTTTAGAAAATAGTATAAAAAAAATAGACGTCATGTCTATTGATGTCGATGGTGCAGATTTACTGATATGGAAAAGTTTAAATGTCCTAGAGCCGAAAGTAATCATAATAGAGTACAATGGAACAATACCATTTGATACAAACTTTGAAGATAACACGGATAGAAATATAGGAAGTAGTTATCTTGCGATAGACAATTTTGCTAAAAGTAAAAACTATGAATTAATAAAAGCAACAATTGGAAATTTAATTTTTATAAAAAAAGATTTTAATAACAACTTATACAAACCTTTAGATATGCATAATGTTTATTCAATATGCGAACCATTCAGAGTCGGCTTTAATAATTATGGAGAATATTTATTTTTTAAAAATAATGAACTTAATTACCAAGAATTTTTTAAATCTCCACAACAAAAAAATTTTATAACATTCCAACCAATACCAAAATTTTTAAGAAATTTGACCAACGAAAATGGGTATGGGGCTGCTTTTTTGAAAAGATTTTATTCTTTACTGATATTCTTGTTATTAAGACCTATGCTATTTTTTAAGTATATTTTTATAAAGATTCTAAAAAAATAATTTGTTATAAATATTTATGAATTTTAAAATAGATAATTTACAGTATTGCAATTGGTCAAGAAAAATATTTGAGATCAACAGAGAAGCAGGACTTGATGCGATACATGTAACAATTGTTTATCACGAAGATTTTGATGAATTGAAGATGGTAATAAAAAATTGGGAAAATCACTTTTCAGAAAACTCTGACTTAATTTTTCACGGTAAAAGTTTTAAAGATATTGAAAAAGCTAAATCTGAAAATAAAACTGCAGTTTTTTTTGGTTTTCAAAATTGCTCACCTATAGAAGACGATATTGGATTAGTTGAAAAAGTTTACGATTTAGGATGTAGGTTTATGCAGCTTACGTATAACAATCAATCCTTACTAGCGACAGGATGTTATGAAAAAATAGATAGTGGAGTTACTAAATTTGGTAGAGAGGTGATTAAAGAAATGAATAGACTAGGCCTTGTAATAGATATGTCTCATTCAGCAGAAAAAAGTACAATTGATGCAATTGAGATAAGTGAAAAACCGATTGCAGTAACTCATGCAAACCCATCATTTTGGCATCCAGCTAAGAGAAACAAGTCAAACGAACTATTAAAAATTTTATCGGAACATAAAGGAATGTTGGGTCTGTCTTTATACCCTCATCATTTAAAAGATGGAACAGACTGTTCTTTAGAAAGTTTTTGTGAAATGACCGCTAAGACAGCTGAGATTATGGGAGTTGAAAAAATAGGAATTGGTTCAGATCTTTGTTTAAACCAACCAGATACTATTGTTGAGTGGATGAGAAATGGTACTTGGACTAAAAGTAAAAATTATGGAGAAGGATCAAAAAACAGACCGGGTTTTCCAAAACAACCTGATTGGTTTTTAGATTCAAGAGGATTTGAAAACTTAGAGTCAGGATTTAAGAAAGTTGGTTTTTCAGAAAGTGAAGTTAATGGAATTCTTGGAAACAACTGGTACAATTTTTACAAAGAAATGAACCAATGAATATCTCCTTAAGAAATCCTAATGTAGTAATGAAGCTATCTAGACTAGGGTCTTTTCATCAATCTAAACTTTCATTTTTAAGAAGTTTTTTAAAAGAGTTTAAAGACTGGGATTATAAAAGAGATTTATTTGAATTAAACGAACATGGTTATGGTATAGCAGTTTATTCATTTAATAAAAAAAATAGAGTGTATTCATTAATTTGTTTTGCAAACGAATTGGATGAAAGTGAAAGATCAGATAGAGTTATTGCTACTAAATGGGATGCAGCCTTTACACTTTTTGATGGTGTTCCAAAAAAACAAGATATTGAAAGATTAAAAAACGAAGTACCTAAACAAGAGTTTGGAAGACTTTCATATAAAGAGTTAACCCTTTCAAGAGCTAATAAATCAGTTAGAGTTTTCAATCATGTAGTTGAATGTTTAAGTGAAGGTAAGCAGCCTGATAATGATTTACTATCTAGTGTTGGTTATTTGTATAGAACCACAGCAGTTTATGGATCAGGTAAATTTGGCTTAGCTGATAGGTTTAGAATTAAAGACCGAGAAGAAATATATGGCCCTTTTAGATTGGAAATGATGCTAGTTTATTTGGTTAGGCAATTTACTTTTGATCAGGTTAATCACGTTGCAAAAAGCAAGAACCCCAAAAAAGCTGTAAACCTTGATATAAATATTTGTAAAAGCTTAGGAATAGGAAATTCTACGGGTCTAGGAATGGCACCATTTATTGTTAACCATCCAACTCTTTTAAATAATTGGATTTCAGCAAGGGAAATTTCTTTAAAAAAGATAAGAGAGATAAAAACAATATCAGAGAAAGATAAAAACTTATTTTTAGAATGTTTAAAAAAATCAATAAAGAATATCACTTCTTGGAATACAGAAAGCGAATATCAAATAAATAAGATTAAATTTTTATTAAAAGATCTTAATCAATTTATTGACTACTTAGATAATAATTTTAATTTTGAGCAAGATTATGCTTTTAATGAATTATATCTCTTTTTAGAAAAAGAATACTGTGAGGAGTGCATTGAATATGTTGTCTCAATGATGATGGAGCCATATGATGATATAACGTCTCCGTTAATTAAAGAAATGAGTTCTGAAGAAGAAAGATATTTTAATATTCCAACTGAGCGAACAGTAGAAGAATTGAAGCTGATTTTAGAAAAAAAATATCCAGATATCTTAATGATAGATTTTGCCAAAGACGAAAATAATTTAAATTTTTGGTTTATCTCAAAAAATAAAGAAGAACCAAGACTAGCAAATAGATTTGATGAAGTAGGCGCTGAGTTAGAACAACCTCTAGCAATTGCAAGGGATGTTAAAAAACTTTATGAATTGTTATTAGTGACTAAAAATAGCTGGACAATAGCTAGATTTTTATCAACTAATAATGAATTAAGACACGTTGTTAGAAGAGCATTTATAGTAGAGAAATTTCCATATTCTGAAATACAAGATAATACCATTGGCCAAAAAATAATGCCCATTGATATGCTGAGATTAAAGTTATCATTTTTTGGAGCATTAAAATTTGATCCACGTTCTGATAAATGGTTAAGAATATGCATGTTTCAAGGAGCACCCTTACCAGAGCAATTAAAAAACTATGATGAGCATTGGGTTTATAATTAGTCAACATGAGATCATTAAGTGAAATAGATACAGTTTCTAAAAGATCGAGTAAGGCTGCTGGATATTCATGGGGGATTGCAGAGGAGATTGGAAAAAATATAAGACTACTTGAGATTTTTAGCTTACCTGGAATTAAAAACTTAAATAGTTTTTTTAAGAAAAAAAAAGAGTTAAGGTTAGAGAATATTAGTATTATAAAGCAAGATAATGAGGCTAATAAAAATGAATATTGTCCGATAATTGCAGGGGTAAACTTTTTAGATCAGATTAAAACTTTAGAAACTTTAAAAGAGATAACTTTTAAAAAAGTCTCATATCCATTACTTTTCTTACCATTTGTAAGTAGGGCAGCTGAAGTGATTGGTAAAAGAATATTTCTAAAAATGGATGACAGGGAGTTTTTATTAAACTTTAATAACAATATTTATTCTAATTACATTAAAAACGAAATTATCGAAACTGCTGAAAATATTTACCTAAAAGTTTTAGAAAACAGAGATTCTTTTGAAGAAAAAGAATGGAATGAACTTTATAAGCTTTCTGAAGAAACTTTTGTTGAGGAAAATGAAAGCCTAAAACAAGGTGGAGCAGGCGCTGGTCTTACTGATAATGACTAAAGACTATGATGATCAAACTAATAATGATGAAGAAGTTCTTCAATTAGATGATTTTTGTGAAGAGTGCAAAAAAGAGGACCCGAGTGTTTCTCAAAATTTAATTTTAACAGGATTTAAAACCTGTAATTCTTGCAAACTTTCAAAAACTATATTTCCGATTTAACTAATATTACTTATAGGCAAAGCATTCATTTTGCTCATCACAAATGATATTGAAAGAAAAGCAATTATCAAAAAAGCTAAAAAGACTATTCCAAATGATTTAAAATTAGAGTTTAAACTTAAAACCTGTTTTGTTGAAATGATTAATCCTGCAAATATCCAAAATTGAGTTAGAAATATTATTGGGATCATTAAATCTGGAGTTACAGCAAAAAACCTTAAAAGACCTGGCGCATGAGCATATCCTACAGCCGTCAATACTTTTTTAAATGGAACTTTTGTTTCTTTATCTGGAAATAATTTTACACCGATCACATAAATAAAAAGTCCCCAAACAAACCATGTAAGAATTGCTGTTAAACCAGACATTGCAACGGCAGTTTTAATAACAGTATTTGCTGCAATGGCACCTGCTATGCCATCTAATATCATTATAAGACCTGAAAAATATATTGCAGCCTCACCAAAGTTTTTATTATCTTTGTAAAGAGTTTTATCTAATTTAATAGACCGAACAATTATATTTAAAAATTGACCAAACATTATTTGTTTTTTTTACTATTTTTCTGCGCTTTATAAGAAACTAATAGTGGAAAGAATATTAAAGCAATTATAATTATTATGCAAACAGCTATTAGAAATGATTTTGTCATTATTAATGGGGGGAGAAGTTAATCTCCCCCAAGTAATTAATTTAACCTTTAACGACTTCTCTTGTATTTGCGTTATAAGATTCTGTAAATGGAATATCCACTACCACTGCATCAACAGGCGTTCCTGGTGTATCAGAATATTTAGCTGGTAAGTGAACTTTATATTTAGTTCCAACTTTAGCTTTTGGGAAACCATTGGCATTTAATGTTCCATCAAATGGCACATATCCCATTGCAATATTTTGACCTTTTTCAGGGTGATACCAAGGTGATGTGATAAATCCTACAGGATCTCCACCACTTTCAGCTGACACTAGCCAAAAATCTGGAGCATATTCCTCAATTGGTTTTCCACCCAATTCAAGACCTACTAACTGAAGTTTGTAAGGTTTTTTACCATCCTTAAGTTCTGCACCCATCTTCTCTAGTGCAGCTTTACCAACATAGTCAGCTTTTTTATTCCACTCGCCTTTACCAGATAATGATACTTGATAGCCAAGGTTACACTGAAAAGGATTATGTTGTGCGTCCATATCTTGTCCCCAAGAAAGAATTCCTGCTTGAATTCTTCTATGGTGAGCAGGAGCGATAACCATTAAGCTATGTTTTTTTCCTGCCTCAAGAACTGCGTTCCACATATCATCAGCATATTTAGTTGCTTCTCTTAAGTAGATTTCATAACCAGCCTCACCTGAGAAACCAGATTGTGAGATAACACAACTTCTTCCACCAATTTTAACCTCAGCTAAACCATAGAAAGGCATATTGTCAAAATCAAGCTGATCTCCACAAAGATCTTTCATTAAAGCTTTTGATTTAGGTCCTTGAATTTGTACCGGACAAACATCAATTTCTTCAACAGTACAATTAAATCTCCCATCAGCGTTAACACCCTGAAGATACATTCCAATATCAGAGTCTGATAATGAGAACCAAAATTCATCTTTTGAAATTCTAAGAAGAATAGGATCGTTTAAAACACCACCATAAGCATTACATAAAATTACATATCTTGCTCTCATAGGTGAGATTTTAGTTGCATCTCTAGTTATTACGTAGTCAGTAAATTTTTCTGCATCAGGACCTTTAACTCTAATTTGTCTTTCAACAGCAACATTCCACATAGTAACATGATTTTTAATCGCTTCGTATTCAACCATCGCTCCACCATCTTCTGGTTTTACGTAACCTCTTGGATGATAAATACGATTGTAAACAGTTGCTCTCCAACAACCAGCTTCCATTGATAGATGCCAGTATGGAGATTTTCTTACTCTTGTTGAAATTAACATTTCAACTTTTGTTGGTCCACTTTGTCTTAAGTTATATGGTACTTCTCGATCTGATTGATCTACAGAAGTAGCATGCTTTAGTTTAGTATAGTCAAATTCTTTAGACATAACCGTTCTCCTTCAACCACTTGTTAGTTTCCTTCAAGCCGCCGAATGTATAAATGTGGAAGTTACCAGTAAACTCTTTCACTTTCCCAATTAATTCATTAGGGTCTTTAGGTTTCAATAAATCTAATGCCTTACTAAAATTAGACTTAAGAAAGTTAATGGAATTTTTTGCCCCTACAATATTAGCAAATTTTATTAAGCTAGATATTTTCATTGGCCCAGTGATTCCTACATGCACTGGTACTGACTGCTTAGAAATGAAATCTACAATAGGTTGACTATCTAATAACCACTGAGTTACTATATAGTCTGCATAAGGTTTTTTATCTATCATAGCCTTTTCTAATTCTGTATCGGACATATCTGGACTACCTTCAGGGTGTCCTGCTATTCCTATTTTAATTCCGTCAAAAAATCCTGTTTCTAAAATTTGAATTGAACTATCAAATTTTCCAATTGGATCTCTACTTCCTCCAATTACTAATGCTTGTTTTGCACCCACATCTTTACACCTTGAAATATAATCTTTAAGCTGAGTTTCATCTGCAATTGATCTTGCTGGAAAATGTGGAACAGGATTAAATCCTTTTTTTACTAAATCCCCTGATTTTTGAGCTGTCTCTTTATAGTCTCCCCCTGGCAGCATAGTAATATAAACATCCTTAACAGGAGGTAGTGTATCAAGATCTGTATGAGGTCCTACCTCAAGTGAAAAATTCATTTTTCCCGATCATTATCTTTTTTAAAAAAGCTGTCAAAGAAATTCCATCTTGTGGATAACGAAATTTGTTGTCAAAAAATATACCCATGATAACTTTTTGGATGGCTGAAAATTCCAAAAATCTTAATCTAAAAGAGATCTTGGATATAGAAAAAATTAAGGCAGTTAATCAACCAATTGAGCAGGCTAATGGCCTTCCCAATGAGTGCTATACAAGTTCACAGTACCTAATGATCGAGAGAGAGAACGTTTTTAAGGATAAATGGACTGTTATAGGTGTAGGAAGCTCAGTTCCAAACCCTGGAGATGCAAAGCCATACAACCTACTAGGGATCCCCTTGATTATTTTAAGAGACAAGGAGAACAAGGTAAGAGTATTTCATAACGTTTGTAGCCATAGAGGTTTTAAACTTCTGAGTGAGCCTTGTTACCTAAAAAATGTTTTAAGATGTCCTTATCATTCATGGTCATATGATTTTGAAGGTAAATTAGTAGCCACACCTCATATTGGAGGCCTAAATATTCATACATTAGAAAAATTTGATAAATCTAAAAGTAATTTAAAAGAAGTTAGGTCAAATGTTTGGATGGATATAATATTTGTTAATATTAATAACAACGAAGTAGAGTTTAAGGAATATGTTAAGCCATTAGAGGATAGATGGTCAAAATTTATTACTAAGAAAGACCAACATTTATTAGTATATTCTAGAGATCATGGACATTTTAGTTTAGATGTGAAAAGTAATTGGAAGTTTGCAATCGAAAATTATTGTGAAAGTTATCATTTGCCAACAATACACCCAGAATTAAACAAAGTATCAAATATAAGTGATCATTATCATATTCAAGGTTTACCAAATAGATTTGCAGGCCAGGGAAGCAAAAAATATGAAAAATTAATAAAAGGTAATAAATCATTTGATAATTTTAAAAATTGGCCAAAAGATTTAAATAAAAAATCAGAATATATTGCTTTATTTCCAAATGTTATGATTGGTTTGCACATTGATCATTTCTATACATTTTGGCTTGAGCCTATTTCAGTTAATGAAACTAAAGAGCATCTAGCAATGTATTATATTGGGGAAAATAGTGCTAACGGAAAAGAATTTGAAAGTATGAGAAAAGAGAATGTAAGATTTTGGAAAGATGTTATGTCAGAAGACATTAAAGTTATTGAAGGAATGCAAGAAGGTAGAAATTCTCCAGTTTATAATGGTGGAAATTTCTCTCCTGTAATGGATGGCCCAACTCACCAATTTCATAAATGGGTTGCGTCAAATTTAATAGCTTAATTACAATAACTCTAGTAATAATAAAGCTATTTATTAATTAACCCATATGTGCAGAAAGTTAAAAACACTATGAAAATAATATTAATAATGGGCCTTCCAGGGTCTGGCAAAACAACTTTAGCTAATGAACTGGCACCTATGATAGATGCAAAAAGACTTAATGCTGATGAAGTTAGGAAAGAAGCAAATGATTGGGATTTTTCTGAAGAAGGCAGAAAAAGACAAGCGAAGAGAATGGCAGAATTTGCAAAAAAATTAAAAAACCAAGGTAGTTTTGTTGTAGCAGATTTTATTTGCCCGACACCAGAAGCAAGAAGCTTATTTCCAGCAGATTATATAGTTTGGGTAGATACTATTAAGGAAGGTAGATTTGATGATACTAACAAGATGTTTGTAAAGCCTGATAAGTTTGACTTTCATGTTACAACACAAGATGCTAAAAAATGGGCACCAATAATATTTAAGGAGATTAATTAATGGCTTACATATGGGATAATAAAAAACCTACAGCTCAAATGTTAGGAAGATGGCAGCCTTTTCATGAGGGTCATTATACTTTGTTTAAAGAAATTATAAAAAAAACAGGCCAAGTTTGCATTCAAATAAGAGATGTCCAGGGTGTTGATGATAATCCTTTTGATTTTGAAACTGTAAAAAAAAATATTGAAGAAAAGCTAAATCCAGAATTTGAAGGTCGTTTTAAAGTTATGATAGTACCAAATATTACTAATATTTGTTATGGCAGAGGTGTTGGTTATAAAATTGAAGAAATTGAACTTTCAAAAGAAATTCATGAAATCTCAGCAACAAAAATTAGAGCTAAAATGAGAGAAGATGGCAAACTTAAATAATATTAAAATAAAAAAAATTAATAACAATATTAAATCAATAATAATTGATGAGCCCAAAACATATAATGCTCTTTCATTTAAAAATTTAGATCATTTAATTAAAGCATTTAAAAAATTAGATAGTGATAAAAATACCAAAGTAATAATCATTGAAGGTTCAGGTAAGGGCTTTAGTGCAGGTCATAATTTAAAAGAAGTTGATGAATTAAAAAAAAAAGCTAAATATCAAAAACTTTTTAATCTTTGTTCAAAGTTAATGCTTCAAATTGTTGAAGGAAAAAAACCAGTAATAGCAAAAGTTCATGGAGCAGCATTTGCAGCAGGATGTCAACTAGTGGCTAGTTGTGATTTAGCTTACAGTACGAACGAAGCAATTTTTGCAACACCAGGTGTAAATATTGGGTTATTTTGTAGTACACCTATGGTTGCAGTAAGTAGAAAAGTGAGCAGAAAAAAAATGATGAAGATGCTTTTAACGGGTGAACCTATTAAAGCTAATTATGCTAAAGAAATTGGCTTGATTAATGATCATTTTTCTAAATCAAAATTAGATAATGAAGTTTTAAAAGTTGCAAAAATTATTGCTTCAAAATCAAATCTGACAATTAAAATAGGTAAACAAACTTTTTATAAACAATTAGAAATGCCTTTGAGAAAAGCCTATGCTTATACTAGTAAAATGATGACAATAAATATGATGGCTAAAGATGCAAAAGAAGGAATATCTGCGTTTCTAGAAAAAAGAAAACCTGTATGGAAGAACAAGTAATTGATGATAAGATTAAAGAACTATTTATTAGTTCAAGAGTTATAGCTTTAGTTGGGGCAAGCAAGAAAAAAGAAAAAGATTCAAATATAGTAATGAAATTTTTACAAAAATCTGGTTATAAAGTTATTCCCGTAAACCCAGCATATATAAATGATAAAATACATGGAGAAAGAGTGCACGGAACTCTATTAGATATTAAAGAAAAAGTAGATATTGTAAACGTTTTTAGGCCAAGTGAGGAGGCTATAGATATTGCTAATCAAACTAAAGAAATTGGAGCACAAGTTTTGTGGCTCCAACTTAACATTGAAAATAATAAAGCTAAAGAAATAGCTCTAAAAAATAAAATTTATTACATTGCTAACAAATGTAGTAAAATTGAGTTTGAAAAATTATTTGGAATAATTTAGAAAAATATTTTTTATTAAAATAATAATTAGTATTTTAAGGGTAAATTGGCTTTTATCGTTTTACAAAACTAGTTTTTGATTACCCATGCTCGATGGTAAAAGTCATCTATATTTTTTTGAATCAATGCTTTGGCTATCTGATTAGCTTCTTGCTCTTTAAAAGGACCGTGTTTTTTTTTAGTATCCTTTAATATTGTTTCAATTTCGTTAGGGTTTGTATGTTCACCTTCAATTACATAAAAATTTTTCATGGCTTTCTTATAAAACTAGTTTAAAAATATGCAAATGAAAAAAATATTTCTTATATATGGTCATTATGATGATAAATCTTTTAATGCAGCCATAAGAGATACATTTATCAAAACAGCAGAAGAAAATGGTAATAAGGTTGATACTGTAGATCTATATAAAGAAAAATTTGACCCGGTTTTTGCAGGTGAAGAAGCAGGTGAAGATGTTTTGAGTCATCGTAAAAGAATAGAAGACTGTGATACAATTGTTTTAATTGCTCCAATTTGGAATTTTAGAATGCCAGCTATAGTTGAGGGATGGATAGATAAAGTTTTAGCTCCGCCTTGGGCGTTTACGTTTAAGCAGTTATGGGGAAATTATGGATATCCAATTGGTAATTTACATAAAAAAAAAGCAATTATATTTTGTACTTATGGATCTCCAAGATTGGCAATCACAACATTTTTTTTAAACTTACCAATTAGAAGGTTAAAAAGGGGAGTATTTCATATGTGTGGCATTTATAATATTGTCTACCGAAGATATTTTGCTGTACCGTTTGTTAGTGATAATAAAAGAAAACAATTTTTGGAAGATGTCAAAAATACAGCACTTAATATTTAAGATAACATTAATTATTTTATTTACCTCATCAATATCTCATGCTGAGTTAGTGAAGCCTAACAATGGGATTGAACCTTTTCTAGTTGTTCAAATTCAATTAAGAAGCCTAAAACAGAATGACAACCCTAAAAAAGATAATGGAATTGAACAGACCTGGGAATTTGCGCATCCAAATAATCAAAAAAATACAGGTCCATTAGAGCGTTTTAAGACTATGATTAAGGGTAAGTCTTATGTGATGCTACTTAATCACTTGGATCATAAGGTTGTGGAGATAAAATCTGATGATTTAACGGCTCTTTTTGAAGTAACGGTTCTTGATAAGAATAAGGTTTATTATAAATTTAAGTGGGCAGTTGAAAAATATATAAAAGATGGCCCTCTTAAGGATTGCTGGCTGACCACAATGGTGTCCTCGCCAATGCCTCTTGGATCTTCGATTTAAGTTAACAACTAAACGAATTTTGTTTCGTTAATAATAAAAAAATAGTAGGAATCGCACTAATGAAATCTAAAGCAAAAGTTGTAGTAGTTGGTGGTGGTGTAGTAGGAGTTAGTGCACTTTATCACTTAGCAAAAAAAGGTTTATCAGATGTTGTTCTTGTTGAGAGAAAAGAATTAACATCAGGATCAACTTGGCATGCAGCAGGATTGCTTCCATTATTTAACATGAGCTACTCAGTCGGACAGCTTCATAAATATGCAGTTGATTTATATAAAAAATTAGAAGAAGAGACAGGACAAAATGTTGGCTTCAGTGTTGTGTCAAATATTCGACTAGCAAGTACTAAAGATAGAATGGATGAGTATCATCAATATGCAGGTGTTGCGCAAACAATTGGTGTTGATGTAAAATTTTTAACCCCAGACCAAGTAAAAGAAATTTGGCCTTTATGTAATACTTCAGATTTGCTTGGGGCAATACAACACCCAGAAGATGGATATATTCAACCTGCAGACTTAACACAAGCAATGGCAACTGGAGCAAGAAATATGGGTGCAGAGATTTATAGAAATACAGCTGTAGTTGGAATTAAACAAACTAAAGATGGGTGGATTGTTGAAACTGATAAAGGAGCTATTGAATGTGAACATGTTATTTCTTGTTCAGGAAATTTTGCAAGACAAACTGGAAAAATGGTTGGTTTAGATATTCCGGTTATTCCAGTTGAACATCAATATATTGTTACAGAAGCACACCCAGATATTTTAAAAAGAAAAAAAGAAGGCTTACCAGAGATGGGAGTTTTAAGAGATAGTGATAGTAGATGGTACATGAGAGAAGAAGCTGGTGGATTAATATTAGGACCATATGAAGATGGTGCTCCAGCCTGTTATGTAGACGGCCCATCAAAAGACTCAGAGTACGAATTATTTCAAGAAGATCTTGATAGACTTGCTCCACACATAGAGGGTGCAATTCATCGTGTTCCAGCCTTTGGAGAAGTTGGTGTAAAAAAAGTTTATAACGGAGCAATTTGTTACACACCAGATGGTAATCCTATTGTAGGACCAGCGTGGGGACTTAAAAATTTTTGGATTAATGAAGGACATAGCTTTGGTATTACTGCGGCAGGCGGTGCTGGATGGCAACTTGCAGAATGGATTGTAGATGGAGAACCAACAATTGATATGCTTGGTGTTGAGCCTAGAAGGTTTGGTGACTATGCAACAAAATCTTATTTAAAAGAAAAAAATGAAGAAGCTTACAACCATGTATTTAAAGTTCATTATCCAGATGAAGAAAGAGGTGCTGCTAGAGAATTAAGAACATCACCTTGTTATGATAGAATGAAAGCATTAGGGGCTGTTTTTGGTCAAAAATTTGGTTGGGAGAGACCTAACTTTTTTGCAGTAGATGGAATGGAACAAAAAGATGATTGGTCTTTTAGAAGATCCAAGTGGTTTGAAGCAATAAAAAAAGAATGTAAAAATGTAAAAGAAAATGTGGGTCTTTTAGATATGACTGCATTTGCAAAATGTAGAATTAAAGGATCTGGTGCAGAAGAATTTTTAGATTATTTAGTAGCAAACAAACTTCCAAAAAAAATAGGAAGAATTGGTTTATGTCATGCTCTTAATACTAAAGGAGGAGTACATTCTGAATTTACTATAATGAGAGAAGCACCAGATAGTTTCTATTTAGTCTCTGCAGGAGCGAACCAAAGATTAGACCATGATTGGATCCAAAAATGGATGCCAAATGATGGGACAGTTCAATTTGAAAATCTCACTAATAGTATGGGTGTGCTTGTTGTGTCTGGTCCAAAGGCTAGAGAATTAATGACAAGAGTTTCCAGTGATGATTTTTCTGGTGAAAACTTTAAATGGTTGAGTGCAAAAAATGTGAATGTTGGAAATGCACCAGTGAATGCTATGAGAGTAAACTTTGTTGGTGAATTAGGTTGGGAGCTTCATCATCCAATTGAATACCAAAACCATATATTTGATAAATTAATGGAAGTTGGAAAAGATTTAAGTCTTAAGCCTTATGGAATTAGAGCAATGAATAGTTTAAGACTTGAAAAATCTTATAAACTTGTAGGAACAGAGCTATCAATTGAATATTCACCTTACGAATCTGGACTAGATAGATTTATACATCCTAATAAAGGAAACTTTATTGGCTTAGAAGCACTTAATAAGTGGAGAGAAAAAGGTTTTAAAAATAAACTGGTTACTATGGAAATTCACAATGTTGAAGATGCGGATGTTTTAGGAAACAATCCAATTTATGAAAACGACATAGTTGTTGGACGTGCAACAGGAGGAGATTTTGGATTTAGACTGGGTAAATCGATTGCATTAGGAATGGTGAATCCTGATGTTGCGACAACTGGTCAAAAATTGAAAATTGATATTTTAGGAAAAATGTACGATGCTACTATATTAGATGAGAGTCCTTACGACCCAGAAAATAATTTATTGAGAGCATAATGAAAATATTAGTCGCTGTTAAAAGAGTAATTGATTACAACGTTCAAGTCAGAGTTAAAGAGGATGGAACTGGTGTTGTTACTGATAATGTAAAAATGTCGAGCAATCCACCAGATGATAATGCGATTGAGGAAGCAGTAAAAATTAAAGAAGCAGGTAAGGCGACAGAGATTATTGCAATTACAGTGGGTGAGGAAAAATCACAAGAAACTGTCAGAAAAGCTTTGGCAGTTGGTGCTGATAGAGGAATTTTAATCAAAACCGAAGGAATTGTTGAGCCATTAGCCGTAGCAAAAGCACTACAAAAAATTGTTGAAAAAGAAAAACCAGACTTAGTTTTTATGGGCAAACAAGCAATTGACGATGACTGTAATCAAACAGGTCAAATGTTAAGTGCTTTATTGAATTGGCCTCAAGCAACATTTGCATCAAAAATTGAAATAAAAGACAAAACTTTAGAAGTGACAAGAGAAATTGACGAAGGATTAGAAACAATTGAAATTAATCTACCAGCTATTGTGACATGTGATTTAAGATTAAATGAGCCACGTTATGCTTCACTACCAAATATTATGAAATCTAAAAAAAAACCTTTGGAAATTTTAACAGCCGCTGACTTAGGAGTTGATACCACACCTAGAGTTCAACAAATTAAAGTAGAAGAACCCCCAAAAAGAAAAGCAGGAATTAAAGTTGCAAGCGTTGCTGAATTAGTTAGTAAACTTAAAAATGAGGCAAAGGTAATATAATGTCAGTTCTATTAATAGCAGAGCATAATAATAAAGAAGTAAGACCCTTTACATTAAATGCAATTACTGCAGCATCACAAATGGATGGAGATGTACATGTTATACTAATTGGAAATAATTGTGGAGATGTTGCTAAATCATTATCTGAAATGCCAGCTGTTAAAAAAGTATTACATGCTGAAGCTGCCCATTATGAAAACTACTTAGCAGAAAACTTTTCACCATTAGTTGTAAAAGTTTCAGAAAATTATTCTCATATTGTTAGTTCTGCAAATACATTTGGTAAAAATTTGATGCCAAGAATAGCAGCAAATTTAGATATATCCCAAGTAAGTGACATTACTAAAGTGATATCAGCTGATACATTTTTAAGACCTATTTATGCGGGCAATGCATTTGCAACAGTAAAAAGCACTGATGTAAAAAAATGTATAACAATTAGACCAACATCTTTTGAACCTTGTGAAACTTCTGGTGGATCTGCTCCAATAGAAAAAATAGATGCCACAGAAGAGTTTGCATTATCTAAATTTATTAAAAGAGAAGAGGTTAAATCAGATAGACCCGAACTTGGTACAGCTAGAGTTGTGGTTTCTGGTGGCAGAGGAATGCAAAATGGAGAAAATTTTAAATTGATCACCGATATTGCAGATAAATTAAATGCTGCAATTGGTGCATCGCGTGCAGCAGTTGATGCTGGGTATATAAGTAATGAACACCAAGTTGGTCAAACTGGTAAGGTGGTAGTACCTGATTTGTACATTGCAGTTGGAATTTCAGGAGCAATTCAACACTTAGCTGGGATGAAAGAAAGCAAAATAATTGTAGCTATAAATAAAGATGGTGAAGCACCAATATTTAGTGTCGCAGATTATGGTCTGGAAGCTGACTTATTTGAGGCGTTACCTCAATTCTTAGAAGAATTGAACAAATTAAATAGTATACAAAAATAACCAGTGCTGTAAAAATTCAAGATATGCCTAGAGAAGCAATGGATTATGATGTGGTAATCGTTGGTGGTGGTCCTTCAGGACTTTCTGCAGCAATTAAACTTAAACAATTAGACCCAGAAATAAATGTTTGTTTACTTGAAAAAGCTTCTGAGATAGGTGCTCACATATTAAGTGGTAATGTCTTTGAAACTAAAGCTTTAGATGAATTAATACCTAATTGGAAAGAGCTTAGCTCACCAATTAAAACTAAAGTTTCTAAAGAGAAATTCTTATTTTTAGGAAAATCAAAATCTTTAAGTTGGCCCACATGGTTACTACCATCGGTTCAGCAAAATCATAATAATTATATAATTAGCTTAGCAAATTTATGTAGATGGTTAGCAGAACAAGCAGAGGCTTTAGGTGTTGAAATATTTCCAGGATTTCCAGCAAATGAAATTTTATACAATGAAGATGGTTCAGTTAAAGGTGTAGCCACCCAAGATATGGGTATTGATAAGAATGGAGATAAAAAAGATAACTTTGAATCCGGTATTGAACTTTTAGGAAAAGTTACAGTGTTTGCTGAAGGTTGTAGAGGACATCTTGGAAAACAATTAATTGAGAAATTTAATTTGTCAAAAGGCAAAGACCCTCAACAATATGGAATTGGATTTAAAGAAATTTGGGAGATAAGTGAACAAAACCATGAAGAAGGAATGGTAATGCATACAGCGGGCTGGCCATTAGATAATAATACCTATGGTGGAAGTTTTATATATCATGCTGAAAATAAACAAATTTTTTTAGGATATGTAATAGGTCTTGATTATAAAAATCCACACCTTTCACCATTTGATGAATTTCAAAGATTTAAAACACATCCAGCAATTAAAAAGATAATTGAGGGTGGCAAACGTATTTCTTATGGAGCACGTGCGTTAATTGAAGGTGGAATTCAAAGTTTACCAAAAATGTTTATGCCTGGGGCTTTATTAATTGGCTGTGATGCAGGAACATTAAATATGCCAAAGATTAAAGGATCTCATACCGCAATGAAGAGTGGAATGATTGCTGCAGAAACAATATTTGAATATATAAAAGAGAATAAAGATTTATCTATTTATGAAAATAAGTTTAAAAAAAGCTGGGTACATGAAGAGTTGTATAGTGCACGAAATGTGAAACCAAGCTTTAGTTGGGGCTTAATTCTTGGAATAATATTTACTGGAATTGATCAAATTTTATTTAAAGGAAAACTACCTTTTACACTAAAACACAAACATGCTGACTATGAAACCTTAAAACCAGCAAACGAAATGCCAAAAATAGATTATCCGAAACCAGATAACATAATTACGTTTGACAAAACAAGCTCAGTTTATTTAACAGGAACTAATCACGCCGATAATCAGCCAGTACATTTACAATTAAAAGATCCTAGTTTACCAATTGACTACACATTAGAAAAATTTGATGAACCTGCACAAAGGTATTGTCCTGCAGGTGTATATGAAATTCAAAAAGAAAATGATAAAAATAAGTTTGTAATTAACTCACAAAATTGTATCCATTGCAAAACTTGTGATATCAAGGAACCATCCCAAAATATTACATGGGTAACCCCAGAAGGAAGTGGTGGACCTAAATATGGAAATATGTAATAAAAATATCTTTTAGAAAGATAATATTAGACCTACAACAAAAATTAAAGATAAAGTTAATCCTACAAAAACCAAGTTAGTTCTTGTTTCTTTTTCCTTTTCTTTTCTTGCTCTATTTAAAAGAATATTAATATCAACTCTTCCTGATGATGAAACTTCCTCACTATTATTAGGGGTCGTTAAAGGAGGAAGATCATTTATTTTATTAGAAACTACTTTTTCAGCGCTCATGAACATAGAAAACCATCAAACTATCAATAGTGCAATTAATACGATGTTCATTTTGGGTTGACTTTAAGTTTAATTATGTTCATTTTGGGTTAAAACAATCTATGTCTAAATTATTACCTGAAATATCTAAGCAAATCCGCAGCGAGGATGTACGAGAAGTAATAGAAAAAAACTTTGTTTCGATAATGCCTGTTTGGTCACCATTACAATTAGAATGGGTCAATGGTGTTTACAGAACTTTTAATGATTATGAAAAATTTATGATCATTATGTATTTATTGATGAAGACATTTGAAACTTACTCAAAAAACTTTGTGATGCTAAATTTTGAAGAATATTTTAATCATACTAATGTTGAAATAGAATTAATTAATGTAATGGAAATATCTAAATCTCTTAATATACCAAAAGAAACTACTAGAAGAAAAATCAATGAATTAGAAAAAGAGGGTGTAATAAAAAGAATGGATAAAAAGATCATAATTGATAGAAACACTTGGCCAAACATTAAACCTCAAGAAACGATGAAAAGAATAACAAGATTTTTATCAACTCTTTCAAAGATGTGTGTTAATTCGAAGCTAATGGCAGAACCAATCAGTAGTGAAAAATTAACAGCAACATCTAAGGAGTATTTTTCATTTGTTTGGAAACTTTATTATGAAATGCAAATGCCTATGTTATTAGAATTTAAAAAAGTTTATGGTGATTTAGAGTCCTTCCATGTTAATGGTATTTGTATAACAAACCATGCTCTAAACTCAAAAAAAAACGATAATACTGAAATGAGTAAAGAATTTTATTTAGAAAAGTATTTCTTTTCTACTCAAAAAGATAATTTAGGCATTAATGCAATGTCTATTTCAGATATTTCAGGAATCCCAAGAGCTACAGTTATTAGAAAATTAAATAGATTAGTAAAATTAAAATTTTTAAAAATAGATAAGAAAAAATGTTATTCTTCAACAGGTAATCATTTAAATAAATTATTAAAAGTACAACATACGACCTTAAATAATTTATCTAAATTTACTGCACGTATTTATAACTTATGTTTAATAAAAAATAATTAAGTTTTAGCTGCTCTTTTTTACAATATAGACAAAAAACAAAGAAGTTGTCATCATCACTAATGCGTAAGCTGCTGTAGGTACGATATAAACCATCTCATCGAATAATTGAGTTGAAACAAATACTGCCAAAGTTCCATTTTGTAAACCACACTCTAATGATATACATCTTTGTTGCGCAACACCTGAAGTAAAAAATTTTGCAACATAAAAACCTACAATCATCATTACAATATTAAGTATTAGTGCAATTAAACCAGCTTGTTTTATAAAGCTTGAAATATTATCCCATTCTTCAATATAGATAGCAATAAATACTAGGACAAATAAAGCTATTGAAATTCTCTGAATTAATCGAACGTTATTTAGAATTAAATTTTCAGCAAAATATCTAATAATCATTCCTATTAAAACTGGTACAGTGACAATAAAAAACATTTTTAAGGAAATGCCAATCATAGAGAATTCTTTTGTAATATAATTAATATTTAATAAATCAATTGAAAGAAAAATAATAAAAGGAACAGATATAACACTTACTAAGCTGATAATTGCTGTAAGAGTTATCGATAAAGCAACATCTCCATCTGCAAATTTAGTGAGCACATTTGATGTTACTCCTCCAGGTGCAGCTGCAATTATCATCACTCCTAAAGCTAGCTCAAGTGGGGTATTTAATAATTTAATAAGAGAGAATGCAATAATTGGAAGAACAAGCATCTGGCAAATAAAACCAACTAAAAAATCTTTTGGAAATTTAACTACTCTTGTAAAATCTTTAACCGTTAGGCTCATTCCAAGTCCAAGCATTATTAAAGCTAAACCTAAAGGTGCTATTTTTGTGACAATTTCCATTATTGATATTTATTAGTTCAAAATGAGTTTATCAAGTAAATCATTTTATTTTTCAATTGATTAAGATAAATCAATTGCGTTTTTCTTTAAAACTTCCATAGAAACAAGTTTCAAAGTTTTTTCATGTGTTCTTTTTAAATAAACAGGACAACCTTTTCCAGCATCAACAGCTCTTGTATACCAACTAGCACAAACACACCAACCATCTCCATCTTTTAAACCAGGGAAGCCAAACTCTGGGTGAGGTGTTATTAAATCATTACCAGCTTTTTTACACCATTCTAAAAATTCAGTAGTAACTTTTGCACAAACAGTATGAACACCATGATCATTTTCATCAGTACTACAGCAGCCATCACGGTACCATCCAGTTAAAGGATCATTAGAACATTCTTCGAGGTCTTCACCTAGAACATTTTTTTGATTTTTGCTCATTAAATTTTTGTAGGATTGGGTTGACCTTTATAAATAATTTCAGGGTCAAAAGATTTTTCTTTTTCCTCAAATTTCATCTCAACTTCTCTACCATTTTCGATTGGACCTAATGGAATTGATCTATAAAAACAAGATCTATAACCTACATGACAACTAGAGCCATCTCCAATATCAACGGTTAACCATACAGAGTCTTGATCATCATCAATTCTAATTTCTCTTACTTTTTGAGTGAAGCCACTAGTTTTACCTTTATGCCAAATTTGTTGTCTTGATCTGCTAAAGTAATGAGCTTCTTTTGTCTCAATAGTTTTTTTAAGAGCCTCTACATTCATATAACCATGCATCAAAACATCTTTGGTTTTTGAACACATTGTAATGACTGGAATTAAACCATCATTATCAAATCGGGGAGAAAGCAAGTTTCCCTCTTCAATTTCAAGTATATTTTCTCTCTTTTTAAACATAAGTAGGTAATTATGTAGCATATATGCAAATATAATAAATATTTTAAAATCAAGGATTTACTGTATAAACTGACCACATGAAATTAGTTAAAGACACAGATGCAAAAGTTTTAAAAGAAAATAAAGTTTCAGACCAAGAGGCTGAAGAAGCAGTTAAAACTATATTAACTTGGATGGGCGAAGATTCTAAAAGAGAAGGATTATTAGAAACACCAAAAAGAGTAATTAAAGCTTTTAAAGAATATTTCGTTGGTTATACACAGGATGCAGAACAAATTTTAAGTAAAACCTTTGGTGATGTTGAAGGTTATAACGATATGGTTGTTGAAAAAAATATTTCAGTCACAAGTCATTGTGAACATCACATGGCACCAATAGTTGGAACAGCCCATGTTGCTTACATTCCAAATGAAAGAGTTGTTGGTTTAAGTAAACTTGCAAGAGTTGTCGAAGTTTTTTCAAAAAGACTTCAAACACAAGAAAGACTTACAATGCAAGTTGCAAATGCTTTAATGACTTCACTGGATGCAAAAGGAGTTGCGGTTACGATTGATGCTGCTCACCAATGTATGACAATGAGAGGAATTAAAAAAGAGAAAGCAACAACAGTTACTAATTATTTTTTAGGTCAATTTAAAGATGATCTTAATGTTCAAAATAGATACCTAACATATATAAGTAAGTAGTTTTTTTAAAAGGGTAAAATACATGTCAGACAACTTTAAAGCATTGTTATTAAGTCAAGATGGTGAAAATTTTATTCGTGAAGTAAAATCAGTAGACAAATCATTTTTAAAACACGGAGATGTCCTTGTTAAAGTAGATTATTCAGATTTGAATTATAAAGATGCTCTAATCTTAAACAATGGTGCGAAATTAGTAAAAGAATTTCCTCATATTCCAGGTATTGATTTTGCAGGAACTGTTTTAGAAAGTGATAATTCTAAATTTGTAAAAGGAGACGAGGTGATCCTTACAGGTTGGAGAGTTGGAGAAATTTATTTTGGTGGTTATTCTCAGTTTGCTAGAGTTAATGGAGATTTTTTAGTTAAAAGACCAAAAGATATTACATCTAAACAAGCAATGATTTTAGGAACTGCTGGACTTACAGCATTACTATGTTCTTTTGCAATTAAAGCAAGAGAAGAACTTTTATTAGGTGAAAAAGTTAAAGATGTTTTGGTTACTGGTGCTTCTGGAGGTGTTGGAAGTATTGCAGTGATGATTTTAAATAAATTTGGTTATGATGTTACAGCTGTTACTGGAAAAGCTGAAAATGAAGAGTACTTGAGATCATTGGGTGCAAAAAATATAATAAATAAAACAGATTTAGATAAAGATGCTAGACCATTAGATAAAGGTCTATGGGACGGTGTTGTTGATACTGTTGGTGGAAAGATACTTGCTAATGCACTTGCACAAACTAGAGACAATGGAATTGTTGCGGCTTGTGGAAATGCTTCTGATTATAAATTAAACACTACAGTTATGCCTTTTATCATTAGAGGTGTTAAGCTTTGGGGCATAAACTCTGTTACAGCATCAATAAAAAGAAGAGAATTTGTTTGGAATGAAGTTAAAGATCTTATTGATTTTGAACAATTAGAAAAATCAATTAAAACAGTAAGCTTAGAAGATTTAATAGATATATATCCAAAAATGCTAAAAGGTGAAACATCTGGAAGATATATAGTTGATCTTAACAAATAAATGGATTGGGATAAATTAAAAATATTCCACGCAGTTGCAGAAGCAGGCAGTTTTACTAATGCAACGATAAATTTAAACCTAAGTCAATCTGCAATTAGTAGGCAAATTCAATCATTAGAACAAGATCTTAAAGTGCAACTCTTTGAGAGACACGCAAGAGGTCTTACTTTAACCGAAAATGGTGAGTATGTTTTTAAGACAGCTCGTGATGTAATTAGCAAACTAAAAGAAGTCGAAACATCACTTGGTGATCAAAAAAATAAACCTACTGGAAAATTAACAATAACGACAGTTAGAAGTTTTGGTACTCACTGGTTAACTCCTAGAATTCAAGAGTTTATGACTTTAAACCCTGAAATTGAAATTGAATTAATTTTTGATGATAAAGAGTTAGATCTAAGTACAAGACAGGCGGATATAGGTATTTTTATGAGGAGACCTAAACAACTTAATTATATTCAAAAAAAATTAGTAGATATTAAATACTATGTTTATGGATCTAATAAATATTTAGAAAAATATGGGATGCCCAAAACTATTATAGATCTTAATAAACATAAATTTATTTCATTTGGTAAAGGAGCGCCATCACCAGTTTATGATCCAGATTGGGCTCTAAAACTTGGAATTAAAGATGGAAAAAAAAGAAAACCAGTAATGAAGGTAAATAGTGTTATGGGTTTACTTTTAGCGGTAGAAGCGGGTGTTGGGCTTGCAGCACTTCCTGAATACTTAATATCAAACTCAAATAATATCATAAAAGTACTTCCGAATTCAGAAGGACCAATAACAGAAGCTCATTTCGTTTATCCCCAATCTTTAAAAAATACCGCAAGAATTACAGCTTTCAGAAATTTTCTTTTTAGTAAAATAGGTGATTGGAAATAATTTATTAAAGATTTTTTAAGTTAATTACTATCATTAACATAAACTGATACCCCTCTAGAATTAATATCTATATCAAATTTTTTGTGTAATGGAGGAAATGCTCTTTGAGAGCAGTCTAATCTATCACAAGTTCTACAGGATACACCGATAGGTATTTCTGTTTTTTTATCAGATATATCTAAATTTTCTGTATATACGAATTCTTTTGCATATTTTGCTTCACACCCTAAGCCTATTGATAAAATACTTTTTGACAAACCATATCGACCAACTCCCTTTTCAACAGTTCTAGCAATACAGACATATTTCTCACCATTAGTCATTTTACTCACAGCAGCTTGGATTACTCCAGGTCTTGTAAAAGCAGAATAAACATTCCATCTTGGACAGGCACCACCGTATCTTGGAATTTCAATACCAGATAATGAAAATCTTTTTGAAATATTACCTGCAATATCAGTTCTTAGCATATGAAATGGGATACCGGGTAACTTCGGGTCTTGAAGACAAGTCACTCTATGAGCAACTTGCTCAAAAGAAGTTGCGAAGGTATTTTGAAGAAGCTCTAGGTCATATTTTAATTCTTTACATTCTGAATGGAATAATTTGTAAGGCATTAAAATTGCAGCACCACAATAATTTAATAAAGCAACTTGAGTAAGTCTTTTAGATTCATTAGATGGAAAATTAAAATCAGATAAATACTGGGAAATTTCTTTTGAAGCTCCTTCTTGTGCTATTTGTGATGCGGCATGAAGTTTTTTAGTTTCTAAAGTATTATAATCACTTAATAAAAGTTCTTTTTTATTTTTGTCATAAATTTTCGAAAAAGGTTTTCCATCTTCAGGAATTATATCCCTAACTATTATTGAGTATTCTTTTTTTAAAAAATCACATAGGGCAATATATCTAGTTCTATTATTAACTTGTACTTTTTTAAAAATTTTATCTGCAAATTCTTCAAGTTTTGGAAAGTAGTTTTTATTTTCTTGAAGAAAATCTGATATTACCTCTCCAGGAAAAGCTGTTTTTCTGCTATCAATTTTTTTTCCTGAAATATCTTCAACTTTATTTACTATATCATGATCTTTTTGTTTAAAATTATCTCCTAATTTAATTAACGCTTTTGCAATTTTTGGATTTGTATTTACTAAATCTTTTACTTCTGGTCCTAATATATCCAGATCCTCAAATAATTGATCATCTAAAAGTTCAGAAATATCATTTTCTAAATTAACATCAGCTTTACTAGTTAAATCAGATAGATCCACTCTTAATTCTTTACTAACTTTAATTAATAGATCACCATCAATATTTCTTTTTCCACTTT